>JAWKXK010000027.1:0-1531 GCA_041397045.1 Paracoccaceae bacterium | reverse complement strand
GCAGGCGGCCCGGGGGCCGCCCCGCCCCGTATCAGACCTGCATGATTTCCGCCTGCTTCTGTTCCAGCTGCTTGTCCACAGCCGCGATCGCCTTGTCGGTCAGCTCCTGCACCTCGTCCGACCACATCTTCTGGTCGTCCTCCGACATGCCCGCCGCCTTGGCCTTCTTGATCTGGTCCATCCCGTCACGGCGCACATTGCGGATCGCCACCTTGGCGCTTTCGGCATATTGCGCGGCGACCTTGGCAAGCTCCTTGCGGCGCTGCTCGTTGAGTTCCGGGATCGGCAGCCGGATCAGCGGCCCGTCCGTCACCGGGTTGATCCCCAGCCCGCTTTCGCGGATCGCCTTCTCGACCTTGCCGATCATGCCCTTGTCCCAGACATTGATCACCACCATCCGCGGCTCGGGCACGTTCACCGTGCCAAGCTGGTTGATGGGCGTCATCTGGCCGTAAGCCTCCACCTGGATGGGATCGAGGATCTGGGCCGAGGCCCGCCCCGTGCGCAGCGAGGCGAATTCCGTCTTCAGCGCATTCATCGCGCCGTCCATCCGGCGCTGGATGGCATCAAGGTCGATGTCGAGATCGTCAGACGACATGGGGACTTCCTTCATTCTCCGGCCCGCTCCGGGACCGCTCCACCGTTCTATAGCAGAGCAATTCACGAACGTGTAGGGCGGGGTTCGCCCCGCCTGCGCGCCTCACCCGGCAACCCGCGTATAGGTCCCCTCGCCGCGCAGGATGCCCCGGAACCCGCCCGGTTCATCCAGCGAAAAGACGATGATCGGCAGGTTGTTGTCGCGCGCCAGCGCGATGGCCGAGGCATCCATCACCCCCAGATGCTTGGCCAGACATTCGTCATAGCTCACCGTCTCATAGCGCTTGGCATCGGCATGCTTCTTGGGGTCCTTGTCATAGACCCCGTCCACCTTGGTGCCCTTGAAGATCGCCTGACAGGCCATCTCGTTGGCGCGCAGCGTCGCCGCCGTGTCGGTGGTGAAATAGGGGTTGCCGGTGCCTGCCGCAAAGATGCAGACCCGCTTCTTCTCAAGGTGCCGCACCGCGCGGCGGCGGATATAGGGCTCGCAGACCTGATCCATCGGGATCGCGCTGATCACCCGGGTAAAGACGCCCAGCTGCTCCAGCGCCGATTGCATCGCCAGCGCGTTCATCACCGTGGCCAGCATCCCCATGTAATCCGCCGTCGTCCGCTCCATCCCCTGCGCGGACCCTGCCAGCCCGCGAAAGATGTTGCCCCCGCCGATCACCATGCAGATCTCGACGCCCAGATCATGGACCGACTTCACCTCCTGCGCGATGCGCTGGACGGTGGGCGGATGCAGGCCAAAGCCCTGATCCCCCATCAGGGCCTCTCCGGAAATCTTGAGCATGACGCGGCTATAGGTGACCGATGCATCAAGAACCGGTTTGGACATGGGAAACCCCGCTTTTCGTAATCTGGTTTGACTGCGGCGCAAAATGTATGAAAACGGCGGCGGGTTCAACCGGGGAACCGCGCATCCCGTGGCCGC
>JAWKXK010000026.1:0-1535 GCA_041397045.1 Paracoccaceae bacterium | reverse complement strand
CGCCGCGATGGAATAGCGCGTGGTGTCATTGCCCGCCGCCACGATCAGGCAAAAGAAGTTCCGGAATTCGTTCTCGGGCAGGACCGATCCATCGGGGCCGGGCTGCAGGATCAGGTGCAGCACGCCGGATGTATCGCCGGCAGCGGCCTTCTTCGCCATCATGTCCTTGGCATAGACAAACAACTCCGCCCCGGCGGGTGAGTTGAAGGGCATCATCCGGAACTCATCCGTCGTCAGCTTGTCCAGTACGTGATCGGTGAAATCCGGGTCGGTATTGGCGATCAGCGCATCGCCCTTTTCTACCAGCCAGGGCAGGTCTTCATCTGGCAGACCGACGATCCGCCCCAGCATCCGCATCGGCAATTCACGGGCGATGTCTTTCGTTGCGTCAAACGTGCCCTTCTCCAGCGTCTGATCAAGGATGTCCGTGCAAAGGTCACGGATGGCCTCCTCAAACCCCGCGACCACGGGCTTTGAAAAGGCCTTCGCCACCTTGACCCGCGTCATCATGTGTTCGGGCGGATCGGTTTCCTGAAAGGTGCGCCGGGCGAGGTATTCCTCATAGCTCTGATCCTCCATCCTTATGCCCCGGGCCGAGGAGAGAAGGTCAGGCTTGCCGTTCAGCGCATGGATATCGGCATGGCGCGTGACAGACCAGAACGGCTGGCCCTGATCCCACTCGGTCCAGTGCATCGGATCGTCGCGGCGCAGGCGCGCAAAGGTGTTGTGCGGGGCACCGTTGAGAAAGGTGTCGTGGCTGGTCAGATCGGCATGGCCGTCATCGGTGGGCGTCCAGACCGTCATCAAAGGCTCCTTGCCGCGTCGCTTCTTTTTGCATAATGATACGGCTTATAAATATGTAAAGGAAATTATGCATGCATATCGGGCTGCTTGTGACGAATACAGACGACACAGCCTTCGCCGCGCGCCACCCGCGGGATGCAGAGAAGTTCACAGCCCTGATCCATGCCGTCCGCCCCGATTGGCAGGTCACGCCCTTCGATCTGCCGAAAGGGGAATTTCCCGCCTCTGTCCTTGAATTCGACGGTCTTCTGATCGGTGGCAGCCCCGCCTCGGTTCTGGATGATACGCCCTGGATCAGCCGGTTATTGGCGCTGATCCGTTCCACCCATGCGGCCGGGTTGCCGATCATGGGGGCCTGCTTCGGCCATCAGGCCATCGCACAGGCCCTCGGGGGGCGCGTCGGGCCCAACTCCGGGCCCTTCGTCCTTGGCGCCGCCGAAACCCGGATCACCGCGCCGGCACCCTGGATTAAGGATCCCTCCGCCATCCGCCTTGCCGCCGCCCATGGGGAACAGGTCCTCGACCTGCCCGAAGGCGCGGAAATCATCGGCGAGGGGCCGGGATGCAAGGTTGCGGCCTATCGCATCGGAACGCAGGTCTTTGCCACCCAGTACCACCCCGAGATGACCCCCGGCTTCATCGCGGCCCTGGTCGAGGAATTCGCCCCGAAATTCCCCCCCGCCGTGGGAGAGGCCGCGCGCCGCTCCCTTCAAGCGGGCATCGAAGGTCCG
>JAWKXK010000025.1:0-1606 GCA_041397045.1 Paracoccaceae bacterium | reverse complement strand
GGATGCCCCAGTGCACCGAAAAGACGTAAAGCAGCGCCAGCCCCAGCCAGAAAACCGGGATCGAAGACCCGAACAGCGCGAAAAGCCGCGCCGCATGGTCAATCGCCGTATTGCGGAAATAGGCGGCCAGCACACCCAGACTGATGCCGATCGTGGCCCCCACAGCCATCGCCGCCATCACCAGTTCCATCGTCGCAGGCAGCCGATACAGCACATCCTGCGCCACCGGCCGCCGCGTGATGAAGGACGTGCCCATGTCACCCGACAGCAGGTTGCCCACATAGATGACATAGCGTTCGGGCAGGCTGCGATCCAACCCCCAGCGCGCCTTCGCGGCGGCCACCACCTCGGGATTGTTCATCTGCCGGTCCGACACGATCGCCGTCAGCGGATCGCCCTTTGTCACGCTCGTCAGAAGAAAGGCCAGCGTCACGATTCCCAGCACCAGAAACGGCATGGCGATCAGGCGACGCAGGATATAGCGGGTCATGGCCTTGTCCTTCCCGGGGTCCGATGCGGATGGAGCGCTGCGGCTTTCCTCGCTAGTATTGACAACCGGACGCGGCGCAGTCAACATAATTGAAATTAAGTTTCAAATATTCGCGCAGCTCCCGTGGCACGATGGTAAAGACAGTAGGAACGGGTAACGAAGATGAGAAAACGGGCACTCCCCGCCGAGGGGGCGGATGTCGTGGAAGCCAGCAATCCGGCCGCGTCACTGACGCGCGGGCTGGAAATCCTGCGCGCCTTCACGGCCGATGACGCGACGCTTGGCAATCAGGAACTGATCGAACGCACCGGCCTTCCCAAGGCCACCGTGTCGCGCCTGACGGCCACGCTCGTCTCGCTGGGCTACCTGCATTACGACACACAGCTTGGCCGCTACAGCATCGGCCCCGCCACCGTCTCGCTGGGCTATTCCGCGCTCAGTTCCAGCGCGGTGGTCCACATGGCGCAACCGCTGATGCAGGAACTGGCCGACAAGACGGGTGTCGCCGTGGCGCTCGGTACGCGGGACGGGCTGGAAATGGTCTACCTCGCCAACTGCCGCTCGCAAAGCCCGGTCTCGCTGCGCCTGAACGTGGGCTCGCGCCTGCCCATCTGGCGCACCGCGATGGGCCTTGCCTATCTGGCCGAGATGCGCCCCGAAATCCGCGACGAGGTGGTGGCCGCCATCATCGCGCAGGAACCTGATCAGGAAACTCGCATCCGCGCCACGCTGGACGAGGCGCTGGACTCCCACGCCCGGCTGGGTTTCGTCGCCACCTTCGGCGCGTGGTACAGCTACATCAACGCCGTCGGCGTCGCCTTCCGCCCGACCGACGGCTCGCCCCTCGTGGCCCTCACCTGCGGCGGGATCGTGGACATCATCCCAAGGGATGTCTGCCTGTCGCGCGTCGGCCCCGATCTGGTCCGCACCGTCGCCCGCCTGCGCGCCCGCCTCACGGGCCAGCCCGACACCACCCAATAGCCCACCCCAACCCAAGGATCCGCCATGCCCACACCCGTCCTCTACCCCAAGGTCAGCCTGGAAATGCAGACGGGTCGGATCGCGCGCTGGCTGGTCGAGGACGGCGCGATGGTGACCGCCGGTCAGGTGATCTTC
>JAWKXK010000024.1:0-1710 GCA_041397045.1 Paracoccaceae bacterium | reverse complement strand
CGGCAACCCCATCGTCGATGATTGGGAAGGCAAGGTGAATTCCTGGCCGCTGGACGAAGGCCTGATCGACTATGTCGATCCCGGCTACGGCGTGAACGAGGAAAACTCCCTCGCGCAACTCAACATCATCGCCACCCCGAAATTCACCCTCTCCGGCACCGAAATCGACGCCACCACCATCACCCCGGCCCTGATCGCCGACACCCTGCACGAAGCCGACGGGATCGAGGCTAACGTCGCCTCCGGCTATCACGCCATCGAATTCCTGCTCTGGGGGCAGGATCTGAACGGCACTGAACCCGGCGCAGGCAACCGCCCCCATACTGATTTCATCCAGGGTGACGGCTGCACCAACGGCAATTGCGACCGCCGCGCCGCCTATCTGAAGGCCGCGACGGATCTGCTCGTCGCCGATCTGGAATACATGGCCGCCGCATGGGCACCGGGCGGCGAAGGCCGCGCCGCCGTGACCGCCGATCCGCAGGCCGGGCTTCTGGCCATGCTCACCGGCATGGGCAGCCTCTCCTATGGCGAACAGGCGGGCGAGCGGATGAAGCTTGGCCTGATGCTGAACGACCCGGAAGAAGAACATGACTGCTTCTCCGACAACACCCATAACAGCCACTTCTATGATGGCCTTGGCATCCGCAACGTCTATCTCGGCAGCTACACCCGCGTCGATGGCAGCACCGTCTCCGGCCCCTCGCTGTCAGACCTCGTCGCCGCCGCCGATCCCGCTGTCGATACCCGGCTGAAGGCCGAACTCGATGCCTCCGTCGCCGCGCTGCAGGCCATCAAGACCGCCGCCGAAGGGGGCTTCGCCTATGACCAGATGCTCGCCCCGGGCAGCGCCGAGGGCGAGGCGCTGATCATGGGGGCCGTCAATGCCCTTGTGACGCAGACCGCCTCGATCGACCGCGCGGTGGCCACGCTGGGCCTGTCCCAGATCCACTTCGAAGGCTCTGACAGCCTCGACAATCCTGGCGCGGTCTTCCAGTAACCCCCTCCGCTGCGCGGCCCCGCGCGGGTTGCGCAGCGCCACCCCCAAGGCCCCCCTACCCAAGGCCAATTCGGCCAAAAGGCACCCGCCATGCTCCGCCCCCTTCTCCTCGTCCTCCTGACCGCAACCCCCGCCCTGTCGCAAACGCTGGACGATCCGCATCTCTCCACCCTGCCCCGCACCGCCGCCGAAGCCGCCCGCATCAAGGCCATCCTCGCCCCGCCCACCGATTTCACCCAACCCGAACCCTTCGAGGGCCTCTCCGCCGGGGCCGCCACGGTGCGCGCGCGCGGCAATGCCGATGCCTTCAGCCAATCCTCGGCCAACATGCCGTTTGACCATGAAATGCGCTTCAAGCTGGGCAATGCGCTGTTTCGCAAGACATGGGTCGCCTCGCCCGCCTCCACCCTCGCCTCCGATGGGCTCGGCCCGCTTTACAACGCCCGCGCCTGCCAGGATTGCCACCTGAAGGACGGACGCGGCCACCCGCCCGAAGGCCCCGCCGATGGCCGCGTGTCGATGTTCCTGCGCCTCTCCATCCCCGCCGATACCGGCCCCGCCGATATCGCCGAATGGATCGCCACCGCCCCCGATCCCACCTATGGCGGCCAGTTGCAGGATCTCGCCGCCCCCGGCCACCATGCCGAAGGCCGGATGGACATCACCTATACCGATCTTCCCGTCCCCCTTGCCGATGGCACCGTCATCAC
>JAWKXK010000023.1:0-2797 GCA_041397045.1 Paracoccaceae bacterium | reverse complement strand
CGGCAGCCGCCGAGGCGGAAGCGCAGGCGCAGGCCGAGGCAGAGGCGGCGGCAGCCGCACAGGCAGAGGCGGCGGCGGCGGCGGAAGCGGCGGCAGCCGCCGAGGCGGGAGCACAGGCACAGGCCGAGGCAGAAGCGGCGGCAGCCGCGCAGGCTGTGGAAGATGCCGCGCCTGCCGAGGGCGTAGTGGAAGAGGCCCCTGTCGTGGAACCCGCGCCGGAAGAGACGGTGGCCGAAGAGGCCCCGGCTGAAGCTGTGGAGGGCGAGGAATCCCCGACTGAGGCTGCGGAGGCTGAGCCGGCCCCGACCGAGGAGCCGGTGGTGGAGGCCCTTGCCGGGGAAGAAGTGGCGGCGGATGCCCCGACCGAAGAGCCGGTGGTGGAGGCCGTGGAAGCTGTGACCGATCCGGCGGTGCTGGTCGATCCGGCCGCACCCGAGGCACCCAGTGTCGAGGCCGTGGAAACCCTGAGCGAGTTGCTGGCCCAGCCCGATGGCGGCGCGGTGGCCGACCCCGGCGCGGCGCTGACGCTGGTGCCTGAGGCAGCGGTTGAAGGGGCGGCCACCGAGGCAACCCCGGCACCCGATGCCACGGATGTGGTGGTGCAGGAGATCACTGCAGACAGCGCGCGGTCTTCGGCGCAGGATTTCTCGGCCCCGGCATCGGCCAATCTGGCGACGGCGGCCGCTGCGGCCGCATCGGGCGATGATGGCGGGCTGACGGATCTGCAGAAGTTCGGGCTGGTTGCACTTGGGGCGCTGGCTGTCGGGGCGATCATCAACGCCAATCGCGACGAGGTGGTGTCCAACACGGGCGACCGCGTGGTCGTGCGACGCGGGGATGGCAACTACTACGTCTACAAGGATGACGACACGCTGCTGCGCCGCCCGGGTTCGACGGTGCGGACCGAGAGCTTCCGGGATGGATCGACGCGGACCATCGTCGAACGCGGGGATGGCACGCAGGTGGTGACCATCCGCGATGCGACGGGGCGGGTGCTGCGCCGGGCGACCTATGATTCGCTGGGCCGCGAGGTGGTGCTGATCAACGATCTGCAACCCGAGGAGCGGATCGATGTCAGCCGCCTGCCCGCGCCGCGCGGACGGGTGATCAGCCTGTCGAGTTCGGAAGAGGATGCGCTGCTCAGGGCGCGGATGGCCGCGCTGGACGCCGAGGAACTGGGCCGGACCTTCAGCCTGCGCCAGATCCGCGACATCCCGCAGGTGCGCCGTCTGGCGGCGACGGTGGATGTGAACAACATCACCTTCGATACCGGATCGGCGGCGATCAAGGCGGAACAGGCGGAATCGCTGGCGTCCTTGGGGCGGTTCATGCGGTCGATGATCGCGGAGAACCCGGGTGAGATCTTCCTGATCGAGGGCCATACCGATGCGGTGGGGGCGGCCTCGCTGAACCTGACGCTGTCGGACCGGCGGGCGGAAAGCGTGGCGCTGGCGCTGACCGAGTATTTCGACGTGCCGCCCGAGAACATGGTGGTGCAGGGATATGGCGAGTCGGACCTGCGGATCGAAACGCAGGAGGCCGAGCGGCAGAACCGCCGCGTGGCGGTGCGGGTGATCACCCCGCTGCTGCGGAGCGCCGAATTGCGCTGACTTGACCTGAATCAAGGCCGGGATCGGGCGGAGCGGGCAGGGTGGCGGCATCGGGCGGTTCCCTCCCTTGCTCCGCCCGGTTGCGTGCCGTTCCTCCCTGCTCGGCACTGCTCGCGCGCCGTGGGTCTGCTGACCTGCGGCGCGTTTGTTTTTCCGGCCTTCCCCACCGCTGATGCCGCCTTTCCCGCGTCCTGCCACCTTTTGCCAGTGGCGCGGGGGCGGCTTGCGGCGCATGATCCCCGCGATGGAGGAGCCGATGACCGAGACGAGCGGACGCGCCGAACATGACAGCCTGCCCGAGATCGCCCTGCGCTGGCACCGCGAGGGGCGGGGGGCCGCGCTGGCCACAGTGATCGAGACCTGGGGATCGGCCCCGCGTCAGGCCGGCAGCCAGCTTGCGATTTCGGGCGCGGGCGAGATCATGGGATCGGTTTCGGGCGGCTGCGTGGAAGGCGCGGTGGTGACCGAGGCGCTGGCGGCGCTGGAGGACCGGCGATCGCGGGTTTTGACCTTTGGCGTCAGCGACGAGACGGCCTTTGCGGTGGGCCTTGCCTGCGGCGGAACGATCCGGGTGCTGGTGGAGCCTGTGGGGGCTGGCGCGGAGGCGCTGCCTGAGGCGATGCTGGCCGATCTGGTGGCGGCGCGCGCGGCGCGGCGGGCGGTGGCGATGGCGGTGCATCCCGAGGGATGGTCGCGGCGGCTGATTGCGCGGGGCGAGGATGCGGCGGTGGAGGCGCGGTTCCGGGCGGACCGGTCGGGGATGGAGGAGGACGGGCGGTTCGTCGCCATCCACAACCCGCCCTTGCGGCTGATCGTGGTGGGGGCGGTGCATATCGCGCAGCCGCTTTTGCAGATGGCGCGGCTCTGCGGCTATGACTGCACGCTGGTCGATCCGCGCTCAGCCTTCGGATCGGAGGCGCGCTTTCCGGGCGAGCGGATCGTGGATGACTGGCCCGACGAGGCGCTGGAGGCGCTGGCGCTGGATGCGCGCACGGCCATCGTGACGCTGACGCATGATGCCAAGCTGGACGATCCGGCCATCGGGGCGGCGCTGCGGTCGGAGGTGTTCTATCTGGGCTGTCTGGGATCGACGCGCACCCATGCCAAGCGGGTGGAGCGGCTGGGCGCGGCGGGCTTTGGCGCAGAGGAGATCGCGCGCATCCATGCCCCTGTCGGGCTGGATATCG
>JAWKXK010000022.1:0-14903 GCA_041397045.1 Paracoccaceae bacterium | reverse complement strand
CCCGGTTTTCGGCAGCGCTCGGCCCTCCCCTTCGGTATCCATATCTGGTGGCCCGCCGGGGGCGAGTCAACCATGCCTTCACATCAACTTGTCCGCCATGATGCGCCCAGCGGAAGGCGGGGGCAAGCGGGCTTTGGTCGCATCCTTTGCGGCCTCTGCCCCCCTTCTGCACGGATCGTGCCGCGTCCGGGGAGTGGCGGCGGCGGATCAGGCGGCGGCGGGGCGCGGCAAAAGGGCGTGCCAGTCGCGCAGCGCCGAAAGCGCCACGCCACAGGCGGTGTCGATCCGTTCCAGACCGCCGCCGATGGTATCCTGCAGCGCGTCGATGCGCCCGATGATGGTTTCCAGCCCGGCCGAACGCTGGGTGAGCATCCCGCTTTCCACCCGGCAGGCGATGCGCACGGTGGACAGGCCCACGATCAGGCGGCGCAGGTATTCCACATTGCGCCGAAGCGCGCGGGCCTGATCGAGCACCGCGTTCATGGCGGCATCCGCATCGCGGGCATAGGTTTCGGCGACTTCGGACAGGATCAGGGATTCGCGGTCACGATCCACCCCCTCCAGCGCCACCGCGCGGGCCGCGAAATCGCCGCGCACCCCATCCATCAACCGCGCGGCGCAGAGCAGGAAGAGGCCCCGCTCCTCGCCGCAGGTGGCATGCGGGCCTGCCCCCCGTTCCAGCGAGGAAAAACCGCTGACATGGCTTTGCACATCCGACAGCATCACGCCGTAGCTGCGCGCGATCTCGCTGATGGTGCGGCGGCCTTCGGAGAGCTTGGCCGCGACGATGCGCATATTGGCGGTCAGGAGGTTGGCCCCGTGCAGCACATGCTGCAGATCGGCCAGTTCCGTGCGCACCTTCCGCAGATCGACGACCATGCGGTAAAGCGCATCGAGATCGCGTTCCGGGGGCTGACCCATGAGGGCGCGGCGGCTGCGCATCTCACGCAAGAGGGCCTCGGTCTGGAAGGCCGCGTAATTGGGAAATCCCAGCGCGCGCAGGCGATCGCAGATGCGCCGGGCGGAGGCTTCGGGCGAAAGCCCCTCGCCCTCGGCCGCGAGGAGGGCGGCGTATTCCTGTTCGATCACCGGCAGCAGATCGGATGAGGGTTTGATGCGGACGGAGAGATAGCCATCCTCGACCGGGGTGACCAGCGCGAAGACCCAGTAATGCAGCCCGTCGCGGGCGCGGTTCTTGACATAGGCGCCGATGGGATGGCCGGCCTTGATGCCTTCCCACATCAGGTGGAAGACGCCCTTGGGCATGTCGGGATGGCGGATGATGCGATGCGGCGCGCCGATCAGATCGCCGGGGGCGAAATCGGCGATGCGGACGAAGACATCGTTGAAGGCGCGGATCACCCCCCGCCCATCGGTGCGCGAGAAGAACACCTCATCCGCCGCGAAGGGGGCGGCCCCGCTGCGGGGCCGGAGCGCGCGGGCCTGTTCGATGGCGCTGTCGAAGGCGAGGGGTTCGCAATGCAGCGTCATGCCCGGCATCCGGTGCAGGGGCCGTTGCCGGCGGTCGGGTCTGCGGTCGTCATGTTCTGTCTGCCTTTCCCCCACCCCCGGGGACCGTGGCCCGGCCCGGCGGTGGTTCCTTGCACTAACGTCAAGGGCGAGCGCGGCTTTAGCCGGGCATCCGGAGGGATGGGCAAAGGGGCGGGAAAGGGCTGGCGTCGGGGGCCAGAGTCCCTTGCCATGCACGCGGGCGGAACGCTAAGCTTGTGGTTGTGTGACTGGATGGTGTGCCCATGTCCCTGAGCCCGACGCTTTTCGTGCTGGCGATCCTTGGCAATCTTGCCGTCGTGCGCCTGCAGGGCCTGTTGTTGCCCGACAGCCTTTACTTCTCTTTCTCGGCCTTCCTGTTCGAGAACCGGGATCTGGATCGCCCGCTTGCGCTGGCCGCAAAGCTGGCCATGCCCTTCCTTCTGTCCTTTGCGGCGATCCTTGTGATCGACCGGCTGCGCAAAGCGCGGGAAACGGCCACAGGCAGCGCGGGGCCATTTGACCGGCTGATGACGGAACAGGCCACGGCGAGCCTTGTCGGCGGGGCCTTTGCCACGGCCTTCCTGCTGGCATGGCCCTATATCCTGCTATGGGATCTTCTGATCGACCCGGAATTCCACCGCTACCGGCTGCTTTATACCTTGGCCTACATGGCCTATTTCACCGGCTTTGCCTATTTCGCGCTGGCCGGGGCCAATACGGCGCGCGCGCTGCTGGCACAGGACGGGCCGCGCCCGCCGCTCACACTGGCCACGCTGATCGACCAGCCTTTCCTGCGCCCCATCGCCAATGCCGCGACCGGATCCCTGACCACGGCGGTGGCGGCCTTTATTGCGATGCGGGCAGGTGCGCCGTGACGGGGCTGGTTGGGCGGCTGTGGCAGGCCATCCTGCGCCCGGCGGCGGTGATCCTTGGTGGAACAGCGGTGCTTTATGGCATGTCGCTGGCAAGCACGGGGGATCTGGGCTTTTCGACCGAGGAAGAGAGCGCGCAGCCTTTGGCGGCGATCCAGAATCCCACACCCTTGGATCGGTTGGCCGTCGTGGCGCTGTTTCGGACAGGGTTCATCCGGCAATGGCCCGTGTCGGCGGCGATGGGCGAGGACGGGTTGAACGCGGAACCTGCGGCACCGGAAGCGGAGGCCGTGCCTTTCCAAAAGGGGCGACGAGCCTGGGCGGTGAGCGGTTTCACCGATTCCTGCACCATGACGGAAATGGCCCGGGCGGTTCTTGCTGCCGAAGGATATGCCCGCCCCGCATGGCGGCGCGAGGCGGAAAGCGCGGCAGCGACGATGATCCACAGCCTGACTGGCCATTTGCCGGACTGGAGCTTTGGCCTTGGCCAGATCCGGCTCTCGACTGCCGAGACGGCGCTTCAGCGCCTGCAGGAAGAGGCTGAGGCGGTGCTGGGTAAGCGGCTGAACCTGCCGCTGGACCGGCTGGCGCTGTTTCATGCGCTGGGGAAACGCTGCGCAAATTCCTACATGGTGGAAATCCTGCTGGCGCAACTGGCCCAGCCGGATGAGGAGGCGGAAGCGACGGCGGCACGATATCGCGGCGGGCGCAGTTGGCCCACGATCCCCTCGATCCTGAGCTATGAGGCGCTGGTGGCCCATATCGCAGAGGTGGTGTTGCCCAGCATCCGCGATCAGGGCGGCGATCTGGGCATCTATCTGGGCGGCGGTCGCGATCGCGCCATTGGGGCGAATACCCGGATCGACCTGCCAGATGCCGGGCTTTCCTTGCTGGCCTGTCTGTTGCCGGATTACATCGTGGCCTATCGCGGCAAGGCAGAAGCGACGGGCAAGGACGAGGAAGGCGCAGATGGCCTCGAAGAGGTCGACCTGCGCGCTGCGGATTACGCCGCAGCCGGGCGCGCGCTGCAGGCGTCGCGGTTGGTGCTCGTGCCGCCCGAGATCCTTGACGAAACCGATACAGCAGAAGTCGCGGACGAGGCCGCGATGACGGCGGAGGACTGGTCCGAGGCGACCGGGACAGCGCTTGTTCTGCGCCATCTCGCCACGCTTGGCGAGCGGCCGCGCCTCGTGGCCCCGGCCCTCGGCATTCCGGCTGTCGAGGAGGCCCGGCAGGCCTGCGGCGGCTTGATCGTCCTCGCCGAGGGGCCGCGCGCGGGCTGGGATATGGCGCTGGAGGAAGCCGCGCAGCGGGGTTGGTGATCAGAGCGGGTCGATATCGCCTTCGGCGCGGCGGGCGTGGAAATCGGCGACGAAGCTGGACAGGCGCCCCGCCGCGATGGCATCCCGCAGGCCCTGCATAAGATCCTGATAATAATGCAGGTTATGCCATGTCATCAGCATGGCGGCGATGATCTCGCCCGCCTTGTTGACGTGGTGCAGATAGGCGCGGCTGTAATTGCGGCAGGCGGGACAGGTGCAATCTTCGTCCAGCGGGCGGGGATCATCCTGATGGCGGGCGTTCTTGATGTTGATCTGCCCGCGCCGCGTCCAGGCCTGCCCGGTGCGGCCAGACCGGGACGGCAGGACGCAATCCATCATGTCGATCCCGCGTTCCACCGCCCCCACGATATCATCCGGCTTGCCCACGCCCATCAGATAGCGGGGTTTGTCCTCGGGCAGGAAGCCGGGGGCATAGTTCAGCACGTCAAACATGGCCTCTTGCCCCTCGCCCACGGCGAGGCCGCCCACGGCATAGCCGTCAAAGCCGATGGCCGTCAGCGCCTTGGCCGACTCCTCGCGCAGGTCGCGGGTGACGCCGCCCTGCATGATACCGAACAGCGCATGGCCCGGCCTGTCGCCAAAGGCATCGCGCGAGCGTTGCGCCCACCGCATGGACAGTTGCATGGATTTCGCGACCTCTGCCTCGGTCGCGGGCAGCGCGGGGCATTCGTCGAAGCACATGACGATGTCGGAGCCGAGGAGTTTCTGGATCTCCATGCTGCGTTCGGGGGTCAGCATGTGTTTCGATCCGTCGATATGGGAGGAGAAGCGCACGCCTTCCTCGGTCAGCTTGCGAAGGCTGGCCAGCGACATGACCTGAAAGCCGCCGCTATCGGTGAGGATCGGGCGATCCCAGTTCATGAAGCGGTGCAACCCGCCAAGGCGGGCGATGCGTTCGGCGGTGGGGCGCAGCATCAGGTGATAGGTGTTGCCCAGAAGGATATCGGCCCCCGTGGCGCGCACGCTTTCGGGCAGCATGGCCTTGACCGTGGCGGCGGTGCCGACGGGCATGAAAGCAGGCGTCCGGATCTCGCCCCGGGTGGTGTGGATCACGCCCGTCCGCGCCTTGCCGTCTGTTGCGTGAAGGGTGAAGCCGAAGCCCTGCGCCATTGTCGAGGCCCTTTCCTGAAAGCGGCCCCTTTTGGCGCAAGGCGGGCAGGATGGAAAGGGGGGATGGGGCTATTCCGGGTAGGGACGCGCCGCCTTGGCCACCGCCAGCTTGCCGCCATTCTTCTTTGTCTGTGCCATCGCCGTCCATTCATAGCGATGCACGCCATCGGGCGGACAGGGCTGCTTGTAGTTGAATTGGCCAGCCGCGATCATATCGCCCCCCGCATAGGCCACAACGCCGCCGCCATGATTGAAGCCCGGCACGTCGCGATCCACCAGCTTGAAGCGGATGAAAGCCGTGCCTTCGGGCACATCCCTGAGGGTGAAGGCCGGGCTGGGCACCGTTGCGGGATTGCCGCTGGTGCAGGACGCCAGCCCATCCCAGGTGAAGGCGATCTCGAAGGCCGAAGCCGGGATCGGCATCGCCGTCAGCATGGCAAGGGTGATCAGGCGGGTCAGACGGGACATGGCAAACCTCTGTTGCGGAACGTGATGGCACGGAATATCCCTGCCCGCCCCTTCAATGCCGATGCCGCGCGGGCTTGCGCGGGGGCGGCAGGTGGCCGCTTTCCTCCAGCGCGCGGCGCAGACGGCGGATCAGGGTGTTGCGGGCGCGCTCATCGGCGGTGGCGCGCAGGGCTTCGTTGATGTCAAGGATCAGGCGCGACACATCATTGTGCCAGTCCATCCGCGCCACCTGTTCCGGGGCAAGGCGGGGCGGTTCGGCATTGGCGCGGCGCACAAAGCCATTGGCGGTGAGGCTGTAGCTGTCATCCAGCGCGGGCACGGCGATGCGGTCCGCAGGCAGCGCCGTCAGCCGCGCGGCAAGGCCCGCCATCGCCTCTTCCTCGCCATGCACCACAAACAGGCCATGGCGAATCGGCGCCCGCTCGGCGATCCATTGCGCCAGTTCCGGGCCATCGGCATGGCCGGAGTAAAGATCAATCGACCGGATCCGCGCCCGCACCGGGAATTCCTCGCCCTGGATGCGCACCTGCGGCACGCCGTCCTGCAACAGGCGGCCCAGCGTCGCCTCGGCCTGATAACCCACCAGCAGAAGCGTCGCCGCCTCGCGCGCGATCCAGGTCTTCAGATGGTGGCGGATGCGCCCCGCCTCGCACATGCCCGAGGCGGCGAGGATGATGTGGAACCCCCGCGCATTGGCCAGGGCGCGGGATTGCTCCACCGTTTCGGTGAAATGCAGGTGGCTGGATTTCAGCCCCTCGACCAGCGCGGCACCGTTCTCCAACTCGCGCGCATGTTTGCGGAACAGGGCGGTGGCGCGGGTGGCCATCGGGCTGTCGACATGGATGGGGCAGAAGGGGATGTCACCCGCCATCATCAGGGTGGAGAGATCGGCGATCAGCTCCTGCGCGCGTTCCACGGCAAAGGTGGGGATCAGCAGGACGCCATCCTCGCGCCAGGCGGCCCGCACCTCATCGCGCAGGGTGGCGCGGCGGTGTTCGGCGCTGGCCTCGATCCGGTCGGTATCGCCATAGGTGGATTCGCAGATGACGTAGTCGAGGCCGGACGGGCCCTCGGGATCGGGCTGCAAAAGCTTTGCATCCGGGCCGATATCGCCGGAAAACAGCAGACGCAGGGGGGTATTGGGGGCGGAAAGGTCCAGTTCGATGGAGGCCGAGCCCAGCAGGTGCCCCGCATTCCAGAACCGCGCGCGCAGGCCGGGAAGCACCTGAAACCATGTGTCCATCTCCTGCGGGCGCAGCAGGGCCAGCGTCGCCTCGGCATCGCGGGCGTCATAGATCGGGGTCACATCCGCCCCGCCCCGGCGGCGATTGCGCCGGTTGAGCATCTCGACCTCGGTCTCCTGGATATGGGCGCTGTCTGGCAGCATCACGCCGCACAGGTCCAGCGTGGCGGGGGTGGCATGGATGGGGCCGGTGAAGCCATCGCGCACAAGCTTCGGCAGAAGGCCGGAATGGTCGATATGGGCATGGGTGAGCAGGACGGCCGATACGGCGGCGGCGTCAAAGGGAAAGGGGCGATAGTTCAGGGTCTTTTCGGTCTTGGATCCCTGAAACATCCCGCAATCGATCAGCACCGCCCCCGCGGCGGTTTCCAGCCGGAAGCACGACCCCGTCACCGCCCGCGCGGCCCCGTGAAAGGTCAGGATCGGATTGCGGGTCATGGCGGCTTCTTCCTTGCGGTGGATGGATCAGTCGATCACCGCGAACTGCACCTCGACCGGGGTGCAATCCTTTCCATTGATCGGGATCATGTCCTGCGGGCAGGCCGACATCACCACGACGCAATCCATCTGCGCGCGCAGAAGGACATGATCGCCGGGCTTCGACAGCGGCTCGCCCCAGGTGATGCGGCCATCGGCGGCAATGGGGATGTTCATCCACAGGTTCAGCGGGCTGGGGGTTTCGGTGCGCGGAAAGCCGATCATGGCAAGGGCCGCATGCAGGTTGTCGGTGCAGTTGTCATGGTAATCGGTGCAGCCCAGCATGCGGTAGCGATGAACATCGCAGGCTGCGATGACGGTGTCATGCCGCCCGGGGGATGTGTCCTCCTCCAGCAGCAGGATCGGGCGGCGGCGATTGGTCAGCAGCGCATCCCCCGCCTTCGGAAAGACCGAGCCGATGAAACCGCGCAGATGTTCCATCGACATGAATTCCCCCGGATCCCCGGCATTGAAGGCCCAGGTGTCCACCACCTGCGTGCCATGGGTGTTCACGATGCGGATCGCCTGCCCCGCCGCCAGCCTGACCGCTCTGCCCCGCCGTGCCGGAACCGTTTCCATCTCAGCCCTCCGCCTTGTTCGGTCACGATGATCCTTGCGAATGGCCATTGCAATACCCCCGCGGCCTTGCGCGGGATGTCAGCGTCCATTGGGTATTTGGGCCAAGATGAAGGGGCAGGTCGCACTTTCCCTTCAGCTTGGCTGAAAATACCCGCGGGGGTGAATGGCGGCGCGGCACGCGACGACAGAGGGGGCGGCCGCCCCCCAACCCCGAGCCAAGCGCGAAGGCGCGCAGGCGAGACAAAGGGAATGCGCGGCCCCGGAACGGGGGCGCGTGCCGCTTACTTCTTTTCCTCCTCCGGGCCGGGGGTCAGGCCATAGGGGGCGACCAGACGCCAGACATGGGCGGGGATCATGTTCTTCATCCGCGCGGGAAAGACGCGGCGCAGGTGGAGGACGGTTTCGATGGCCTTCATCTCCACCCTTGCCCGCGCAAACTCCAGGCCGCGGGGGCCGATGCGGGGCTGCAGGAAGGCCACGATGGGGCGCGCCCAGTCGGGCATGGCGCGCAAGGGCAGGCCGCCCGCGGCGCGTTCGGTATTGGCCATGAAGCCGCGCACGGCGCCCCTGCGCTTGCCCTTGTCGGTCAGCGGTTTCACCGTGATGCGATCGGCCAGCAGGGAAAGCAGTTCCTCGCCCCGGTCGTTGCGGGTGATCACCCATTGGTCGCCGTCCCCGCCCATGTAGCCCACGGTGATATCGGCCAGACGGTTGGTGTAATCGACGCAGGTCTTGCAGGTCATCGGGAAGAAATCCGCCGGAAGCTGCGACAGGGGCAGCTTGAGGAAGGGCACGGTGCGGGGGGCGCGGCCATCGTCATAGCGCAGCTCCACCCGGTAATCGGCGCGGAATTCCAGATAGCTGATGGTTTCGGGCCTTGGGTCGATCCGGGCGAGGAAGTGGTGGAAATTCCCGGTCGTCGTGTTGTCGGAACAGGGGGTGCCGATGACATGGATCCGTTCGAACCCCAGTTCCGCCTCAAGCGCGCGCAGGGCGTGGATCTGGCAGGGAATGCCCACCACCGCGATGCGCCGGTGCCCGGCGGCGGCGGCGGGTTCGAGCAGCGCGAGCGTGGGGCCGAACCCCATGCGCATGCCGCGCACCCTTGGCATCTCGGCGGGGTCGGTCACGATCACCGGCAGGGGTTTCCAGCGGTCTTCGGGATCGGGCGCGGTGGTCAGCACCGCCGTCACCGCCCCGGTTTCCAGAAGCCGCGCGGCCAGCGCCGTGGTGATCCCGGTCCATTGCGCGCCGGGGGCGGGCGTCTTCATCCGCACGCGCAGCATGCGGCGGGTGACGCCGAAGAAGGCCTCTTCGCCCTGATCCGGATCGGCGGGGCGGCCGTGGGCGCGTGTCTCTTGCGCGGGGTAATCGGGGGCGATGAACTGGCAGGCCCGCCCGCAGGCGCGGCCATCGCCCATGCGCGAGATGCCGCAATCGGTGCAGAGCCCCGGGCGCGGCGCACCGCCGAGGGGCGGGGCCGAAAGGCCGGGCAAGGGGGGAAGCGGGCCGTCGGGCATGATGATCCCTGCAGGCCGGGCTGGCCCGAGGGCAAAGCTAGTGCGCGTGTGCCGTTTCGTCCAGAAAAACTGTCAGGCCTGGTTGACAGTTTGCCGCCCTGTCCGGGGGGATCGGCGATAGAGCGCCGTCAGCAGGGTGGCAAGATCGCCCTTGGGCAGGCGCCCCTGCGCCAGCGGCTCCAGCGCCAGCCGGGCGGCGGCGGGATCGTGCAGGACAAGGCCCGAGAGGCTTTGCCCAAGGGGCGCGCGGGTCAAGAGCAGGTGCATCTGGGCCTGCCTCAGGAGGTTGAGGCGGATGGCGTGGCGCAGCGCCTCCCATGCCTGTGCATCCGTCGACGGGCTGAAGGCCCAGAGGCGCAGGGGAAAGGGATCGCGGCAGCCCGGGAGCGGGCGGCTCCAGCCGGAAAGGCCGGCGGCGGGATCGGCGCTGTCGGGATCGGGATCGACGGATTGCAGGATCGCTTCGGAGAAGGCGCCGATGTGGGCGCGGCTGATCAGGGTCGCGCCGCGCCGACGGGGCCTGTCCCAACGCAGGTCCACATGCGGGGCCAAGAGCGTGGCGGCGCGGGAGAGCAGGTGAAGGGCCTCGGGCATGGGACAGGTCCTTGTCAGGGGACAGGAACGGGAACTGGAACAACGCGGCAAGGCTGGCATGGCCGCGCCCCCCTGCGAAGACAGGATGACGGAGAGGCGGCAGACCAAAGGCAGCGGCGCGGGCGCAAAGGGATAGCGCCGGGTCAGGCGAACATCGGGAATGTCACGCCCAGCGACCAGGCCAGCATCAGCCCCATGCCGATGCCCGCGATGGCGGGCAGGCCCGTCCGCCGCCCGATCACCCCGGAGAGCGTGCCGAAGATCAGGAAGAACAGCAGGATCACCGGCAGGATGATCAGAAGGAACATCAGCCGGTCGAAGTTCAGCGCCACCGCCGCGAGGAGCGAGCCGAGGAAGGCGCCGCGCGCCAGAACCACCCGCCAGAGCGGCGCGCGGCCGCCTTCCGTGAGCAGGGCGTCGCCCAGAAGATAGGGCACTGCCCCCAGCGCCAGCCCCGCGATCACCGCGACGCGGCCCGCATGCGGCAGGAAGGAGGCCACGGCCTGATCGAGCGCCAGCCCGAAGCCCGCGATGGAGGCCGCGCCCACCAACCCCGCCAGAGGCCAGATCCGGGCCGGGAACTGCCCGGCAAGCGCCCCGGCCCGCGCCAGCAGCGCGAGCGTCAGCGCGCCATAGGCCGCGAAATGCAGCACCAGGTAATCGGCCACGAGAACCGGCAGGATGCGCGTCTCGACCGGGGCGAGAAGCAGCGGCACGGCAAGGGGCGGCAGCAGGCAGGCGGCAAGGAAGGGGCGCAGCGCAAGCGGCGCGATCCCGGCGGGCGGGCCTGCGGGCAAGGCCCGGGCCAAGGGCCAGGCCAGCGCCGCGACACCGGCGAGGAGCAGCAGGATCCAGCCGCCCCGGTTCGCGGCGGGCCGCATGCCATCGCGACCAAAGACCCGGTCAAGCCAGATCCCCGCGGCATCCAGCGCCACGGTGGATTGCAGCACCGCCACATGTTCCACATGGGGGGCAAGGACAAGGCGGCGCGCGGTGCCCTGCGCGATGTCGCCCACTTCGGTATCCGGCCCGGCTTCGGGATCGGTCAGGCGCAAGAGGCGCACCCCCTCATCCGCGAGGCGGGTTTCCCATGCGCCCGCGATCAGCAGCAGGTTTGCGGGTTCCGCAGGCGTCACCGCCTGCGAAAAGGCCGAGACGGCGACCACCGCCTGAACGGCGGGGGCTTCGGGATCGGGCAAGGCGGCGCGGATCACGATGTCGGAGGCCATGGAATGGCCGAGATAGGCCAGTCGCCCATCGGCGCGGGGATGGGCCAGCGCGGCGCGGGCGACGGCGCGCAGTTCTTCGACCATCAGTCGCGTCGTGCCATCGACCGAGGTGACATCCCCCGTCATCGGGCGGGGATTGCGGCCATGGCCCATGAAATCGAAGCTTGCCACCAGATAGCCCGACTGTGCCAAGGCCAGCGAGAAGGACTCCATCCATTGCCGGGATCCGGCAAAGCCATGGGCCACCACGACCAGCGGCGCGGGATCGCTGCCGGGCGGCAGATAGAGCGTGGCGGGCGCAGTATCGGCCCCGGCGAGGGGCTGGATCGTCAGCCCGCGGCGGGCGCTGTCGAGCTGCCAGAGCGAGACGAGGATGGCCAGAAGGGCGACAATGGCCACTGCGATGCGTTTCATTGCGCGGTCATCCCCTGCCCTGCCACCCTGCCCCACCTAGCACGCGCGGCGGCGGATGCCACGGTGGCGAAAGCGTGAGCGGCGGGGCCAAGGCAGGCCATTGTCGCCGAACCGGCCTGCGCTTAGGGTGCCGCGCCATCGACTCAGCCATTCAAACGGGGTTTTGCGTGATCCGTGCCTTCGCCCTTTGCTCCCTCGGCCTGCTGGCCGCCTGCGGTTCGTCCAAGGACATGCAGCTTTATCCCGTCGCAGGGCCGCTGGCCGCGCAAGTGCCGCCGCCGGTGATCGTGGCCAAGGCCACGAATTCGCGCGACAATTCGGGCGAGCTGAGTTTCCGGCTGCCGAAGGGGCCGCGTTGCAACGGAACATGGACCAGCGTCGCCCCGACGGTGGTGACGAAGGAGCGCGGGATCGACCTGTCAATCCGCAATCTGGGCGGGCGTCTGGGGCGTGATCGTTCCACCGTGGCCGGGGTGAATTCGGGCGAGCTTTATGCCGTCTGCCGCGATGGGACCATCGTGCAGGGGACTTTCGTGATGGGCAGCGGCACGACCAGCGGCACGGGCACGGCGACGGATACGCTGGGCAACAGCTATAAGGTGCTGTTCTAGGCGGGGGTTCAGACGCGAGTCCAGGCGGGGTCCAGGTGGGGGCCGCCTGACCGGATCGGTCAGGGCTTGAAGCTGATCGAGAGGGTGAAATCGGCCTGCCCCGCCCCCAAGGCGCGGGGGGCGCGGGGGAAGCGGCCAGCACGCTGCACCGCCTTGACGGCGGCGGCATCCAGCGCGGGCTGGCCCGAAGAGGCCAGCACCCCCACGGCGGCAAGGCGCCCGTCTGTGCCCACTGTGATGCGCAGCTTGACCGTGCCAGAGGCCCCGCCCGCATCACGCGGATAGGATTTGCGCCGTTCGATCCGGGCGCGGATTTCGGCCCCCCATTCGGCGCGCAGGTTGCGCGCCGCATCGCCCGAAGCGGTGGCGGCGCGGGCCTGCCCGTCCTGCCCCGCCGCCTGCGCCCCGCCCTGCCCCGCGGCGCTTTGCGCGGGTTGGGCCGGGCTGGGCGCGGGGGCGGCAGGTTTGGCGGCGGGTTCGGGTTTCGGTTCGGGCTTCGGTTTCGGCTGGGGGTCGGGCTTGGGGTCAGGCTGCGGTTCGGGTTTCGGTTCGGGCGGCGGCGGGGGTGGCGGGGCCTCGCCCTTTGGGGCGGTATCGGATGGGGATGGCTGCGGCAGGGCCAGTGCCATGGGCAGGGCCTGCGGTGCGGGTGTCGCGTCGGCGGCGATCTGCGGGGCGGGATCGGTGGCGGGCGGTGCGGGTGGCGGCGGCGTGGTGCTGGCCAGATCGGGCGGGGTTTCCCATTGGCGGATCATCTCGGCCAGCGCGGCATCGGATGCGGTGAGCGAGACAAGCTCCACCCCGCCATCCCCGGCGGATTCGACACCCGGTTCGGCATTGCCCGC
Organism: Paracoccaceae bacterium; assembly: GCA_041397045.1. Lineage (GTDB taxonomy): Bacteria > Pseudomonadota > Alphaproteobacteria > Rhodobacterales > Rhodobacteraceae > Paragemmobacter. The sequence goes on along the minus strand of JAWKXK010000022.1, from coordinate 2,107 downwards.
AAGGCCCGCGAAGGCCGCAAGGTGCAGTGCGACGGCCAGCAGGCCTGCGATGGCGAATTCGCCCCGGCGCGTCACGGCTGCACCGTGACAAGGCGGATATCGGCATGACCCGCCGCCGCTAGGCGCGGCAGGAGGGCCGCCAGCGCCGAGGCCGGGGCCGCCGCATCCGCATGCAGCCGGAGCGGCCCGCAGCCCGGCGCGGCACAGCGCGCCGCGAGTTCCGCCAGCGCCGCATCGCCGGTGATCGGGCCGGTGGCCCCTGCGATGGCCACGGTCCCATCGGGGCCGAGGAAGAGGGCAAGCTCGCCCTCGACCGGGGCCGCGCTGGCCGATTGCGGTGGGGCGATGGGGAAGGGTTCGGGTTCGGCGAAGGAGGAGACGATCATGTAGAAGACGATCAGGAAGAAGACCACGTCGATCATCGGCAGAAGCGGGTCTGACCTGCGGCGGGTCCGGGGCGGGGCGAGGCGCATCGGGCTATTCCGCCATCAGGATCTGGGTGAAGCCCGCCTCGCGCAGGAGGCCGATCACCGCGACAAGGCGCTGCACATCGGCCCCTTCGCGAGGGCGCAGCACCACGGGGGCATCGGGCGCGGGCATCAGGCGGGCCAGATCGACCAGCAATGCCGCCTCATCCCGGGCGGTGCCGTTCAGCGACAGGCCATCGGGGCGGACCTCGATCAGGCGCGGCGGACCGGACCAGCCCGGCGCGGAGCCACCCGCCAGCGCCAGCGGCAGGCCATCAAGCTGGCCAAAGCGCGAGACCAGCATGAAGAAGACCAGAAGCAGGAAGACCACGTCGATCATCGGCGTGAGGTTGAGGCCGCGCCGCCGCCGCGCCACCGGGGCAAGCCGCATCGCCCTAATCCCCGCGCGGATGGGCCTGGGCCACGGCGCGTGCCGCGGCCTCGGCCCAGTTCACCACGGCGGCCCCTGCCCCTTCGGGCACGAGGACGGGCCGGGCGCGCAGCCTGTCCTGCGCAAGGAAGATGCGCGTGGCGCCATCCTCGATATCGTGGCGCAGGCCGTCGATCAGCCCTTCGAACCAGTTCTGCGCGATCATGGCGGGGATCGCCACGGCCATGCCCGCGGCGGTGGTGAGCAGCGCCTCCCAAATGCCGCCGGCAAGGGTGGCGGTATCGGCGCGGACGCCTGCCGCCTGCAGGCCCTGAAAGGCCGCGATCATCCCCGTCACCGTGCCGAGAAGGCCCAGAAGCGGGCCGATGCTGGCGGCAAGATCGAGAAAGCGCAGGCCCGCGCCCGCCTCGTTCAATGTGGCGCGGCCGATCTGTTCGGTGGCGGTCTCGGTGGCGGCGCGGTCGAGCCTTGGGTCAAGCGCGGCCTCCATCGCGGCGCGCAGCACGCGCGCCCGGGCAGAGCGACGCCCGGCGAGCAGCGCCTGCGCGCCCGCGCGATCGCCCGCTTCCCACAGGGCCACGGCGCGGGCGGTGACGCGCCCGCCGGAAAAGGCCCCGAGCCGCATCAGCGCCCAGATGCGCCACAGGATCAGCGCCAAGGTCAGCACCGACAGCACGGCGATGGCATACATCGCCGGGCCGCCCATATCGAGAAAGCCGGTGATCCGGTCGAGCAGACCGGACGGGGCCACGGGCGCGGTGGCAAGAGGATCGGCGGCGGGCGTATCGGGGTTCATGGCGGCACGGGCAGCTTGGGGATATGCCTTGGTGCTACGCCCTTGGGCCCTTGCGCGCAAGCGCCGCGGGCGACCTTCCCCCGCGCTTCAGCGTCGCGCCTGCAGCGCGTCGTGCAGGAGGGCGGTCACCAGATCGGGTGGCACGTCCTCGGCCACGAAGGCATCGCCGATGCCGCGGGCGAGGATGAAACGCAGACGCCCGTCGATCACCTTCTTGTCCTGCCCCATGAGCGCGACCAGCGCCTCGGCCCCCGGCAGATCGCCGGGGATATCGGCCAGATTCACCTTCATGCCCATGTCGCGCAGATGCGCGCGCAGGCGGCTGGGGGCCTCTTGCGCGCACAGGCCCAGACGCTGGGACAGTTCAAAGGCCAGCGCGCAGCCGATGGCCACGCCTTCGCCATGCAAAAGCCGGTCGGAATAGCCGGTGGCCTTTTCCAGCGCGTGACAGAA
>JAWKXK010000021.1:0-39711 GCA_041397045.1 Paracoccaceae bacterium | reverse complement strand
ACGGCAAAGACGAGGCCCGAGACGACCGAGCGCAGGTTGCCGGTGGCCGCCAGAACCAGCAGGCGACCGGAACAGCCGCGCGCCAGAACCATGCCCGCGCCGAACATCAACCCGCCGATGATGGCCCCCGAAAAGGATCCTGTGACGGCCATCATCCGGGCCTCTTCGGGCGCGAAAAGCCCGGCGAGTTGCGCGCCCTGCACCCAGATCACGGCGGTTGAAAAGGTCAGCAGCCAGACCGCCACCCTTGGTCCAAGCTGGCCTCGGGCGAATTCCACCGTGGCCGCGCGCAGGCAGAAGGAGGAGCGCTGGGCCGAAATGCCGAAGACGGCCCCCACGAAAAGCCCAAGCAGCGCGCCGATGAGGGATTCATCGAGGTGATCGAGGAGAAAGGTCAGATCCATCCGGCGCTCCGTTGATCAGGCGTTCGGGGGCCGTTGGGCCCCTTTGGCGCAGATTGGCACGCGGTGGGGCGCAAGTCTCTGATCCAGATCAGACCGGGGAGGTGTCGGGCAGGGCCGACAACCCGTCAGAGCAGGCTGTGGCGGAAGAGGACGGCGCGGCCTTCGATTTCGGCCACGAGGCGGGCTTCGGGCCAGAAGCGGAAAAAGACGATCGGGCCGGTTTCTGGCTGGGTGCGCGGGGAGGTGGCCATCATGCGGGTGGAGTTCAGGGCGAGGTAGCCCTGACCGCCCGGCATCGGCAGCGCCTGCGCCCGCAGGCCGAGTTCGGCCAGACGCGCGCTGTCGAGGGTGGCGCAGGACATCGCCTCGATATCGACAAGGCGCTGGCTGGCCAGATCCCAGACCGGCTCGCCGATCGACAGTTCCTCGACCGGGCAGAGATCATCCTCGTGCGGCCCGACGCGCAGGCGCAGACCTTGCGAGAGCATGACGGCCTCGACCGCCTGAACATTGTCGAGAAGTGCCGTTGCGGCGACGAAACCCGAAGGATCCTTGCTGGGAAGCATCAGGCCCATGCTGCACCCCCATCACGCAAGGCGATGCGCGGCGATGCGCTGCGGCCCGGACGGGCAGAAGGGCAAACTCTGCCGTCGAAGACGGCATTGCACAGAAGAACACACATAACACACCCCGGCAGCTTGGGCCTTTCGTCTTGTTCCCCTGCCGGTGCTGCGGATGGCCCCCACCATCCACGGATCCGGCTTTCCCGATCCGGCGCGAGGCCGGGACACGGGCGGCGATTGGGTGCGCCTTGAGTCAAATTGTTACCACAATTCGGCCACATCGCAACTGAATAGGGACCGTCCCCGCGCGGGGTGGTGGCCAATTCCCGTTCGGTGGCAGGTCTTTGCACGATGCGGAAACGATCCGGCTGGGGTGAGGCGATGTGTTAAGATATATTAATTAAATACAGGGGTTTATACGGAATTTCCGGTACCCTGCCGAAACGCGCGGCAGGGCGATTCGCGGGGCGATTCGGTGATCACTCAGTCGGGGTTTCGGGGCCGACGATGTGCACCGCAAGGAGGCAGCCGTTCGGCGTGTAGGAGTTGTGTTCGGTTCCGTCGCGGTAGAAGACCAGATCGCCGGGCTTGAAGACCGTGCCGTCATCCTCGATCAGTTCGCCTTCGAGGATGAGGAACTGTTCATGCCCGTTATGGATATGGGTGCGGGTGCGCATCCCGGCGGGCATGCGATAGACATGGAAGCCTTCGCCAAGCGGCTTGTCGCTGTCGAGTTGCAGGATCTCGTCCCCGAGGGCCACGCCATCGGGATAGACGAAGGGGGTGAAGGTCGCGTCCTTGATGTTGGCGATGCGGCGTTCGTCTTTGGTGAAGGACATGGGAAGGGGCCTTTCTGTCAGCTGAAGCTGGCCGCGCGATGGACGGCGCGGCCCTTGAAGAGGGTGAGCAGAACCTGCGTTTCCGCCACGGTATGGGGATCGCAGGTGAAGATGTCGCGGTTAAGCATGATGAGATCGGCGGAAAAGCCGGGACGCAGGGCGCCGGTATGGTTGCCCCGCCAGCAAGCGGCAGCGGCATGGGTGGTATAGCCGAGGACGGCTTCGTCGATGGTCATCCGTTCGGCGGGAAAGAAGGGCGCGGCCCGACCGCGATGGCGGGGCGGTTCGCGGGTGATGGCGGTTCCGATGATCTCGAACGGGTTCAGCGTGGTGACGGCCCAATCGGAATTGATGCACCAGGGCGCGCCGGCGTCGATCAGGCTGCGGTTGGCATAGGCCCAGGGCGCGCGGGCGGGGCCGATCATGGCCATGGTATCATCCGGGATGACGGGATCGTTGCAGGCCCAGAGCGGTTGCAGATTGGCCATGACATTCAGCGCGGCGAAACGTGGCCGGTCATCCGGGTGGACGAGCTGGCAATGGGCGATCTGGTGCAGCGCGGGCCAGGGGCCGTTGGCATCGCGCGCCGCCTGAAAGCCGTCCAGCGCGGCGCGGGTGGCTGCGTCGCCGATGCAATGGACATGGATCTGGAAGCGTGCCGCATCGAGCGCGGTGAAAAGCGCGCGGATCTGGTCGGGCGGGAACATCAGCGCGGCATTGCCGCCCTTGGCATCCGCATAGGGGGCAAGCAAGGCAGCGGTGCGGTTTTCGAGGCCGCCATCCAGAAAGAACTTGGCCGAATGCAGGTGGAAATCCGCGCCCCGATGCGCCTCGCGCAGGGCGGTCAGGCGGGCGAGGGCGCTGTCCACCGTATCGGCAGCCGTCACCGACATGGCCCCCGCCACACGCAGGGTCAGGGCGTCATCCGCCGCCGCCCGGGCATAGATGTCGACATGATGGCCTTGAATGAAAGGGTCGAGAACGCCCGTGATGCCATGCCGGTTGGCATGGGCCTGTCCCGCGCGAAGGCCCGCGTGGAAGGTGGCCTCGGTCGTTTTCGGAAGCCGCTCCAGTGCCCAGTAGATCGCGTCTTCGTGCAGCATTCCCGTGGCGCGGCCCCCCGCATCGCGGACGAAATGGCCATTCGCCGGATCGGGCGTGTCATCGGCGAGGCCCGTCATCGCGATGGCGCGGCTGTTCAGGCAGGCATTGTGGAAATTGCCGTCATAGATCAGGCAGGGGCGATCCGGAACGGCGGCGTCGATCACGGCGGCGGTCAGGTTGGCATCGCCGAAGAACCCGCATTGCCAGCCCGCGCCCCAGATCATCGGCCCGTTCTGGCGGGCGGCGTGGGCGCGCAGGGCTGCGGTGATGTCATCGGTGCTGGTGCAATCGTAAAGCTGGGCGGTTTCAACCAGATCGGTGCCGCCATTGAGCAGGTGGATATGGGCATCCTGAAAGCCGGGCAGGACGAGATGGCCCCCCGCGTCGATCACCTCGGCCCCGGGGCCGGCGAGGGCGGCCATGTCGGACACCCCCCCGAGGGCGAGGATGCGGTCCCCTTCGATGACCAGCGCCTCGGCCATGGGGCGGGCGGGGGCCATGGTGCGGATCCGGGCATTGGTGAGGAGGGTGCGGATCATGGCATGTCCTGCAGGCGGAGCGCCTCAAGCGTGGGCCAGTCTTTGGCGGGCAGGACCCGGGCCGGTTGGGCGATGTCGCCCGTCCAGCCGTAGAAGCCAAGGAAGGGTGTCGGGCCGACCTTTGTAAGGTGGGGGCGGTTGGGATCGTTCCAGACGGGGCGATGCGCGGGTTTCACGATCAGGGGGCGGTCGGGGCCGAAGCGCCAGCCATGCGGGCCGGTGAGGGCAGGTAAAGCTCGGGCGCGGGGTGGCAGTGGTCGCGGTAGAGGACATGGGGCGCGATGAGGAAGAGGCCGAATTCGGCATCCGGTTCCGTATGGGGGCGTCGGGGCCGATCAACGGGCAATAGGCATGGCCCCGGGCGAAGGCGGGGCCGATCTCTTCGGGGGGGTAGCTGTCATAGAGACGCCAGCCGAGATGCGGCGCGGCGGTTGCGATGGAGGCGGAGAGGGCGGGATGAGTGGCCGTCAGCGCGGCGAGGGCGGTGTCGAGATGATCCGCGACGATGGGCGGGTGATGGGCGGCCGGACGGATCGTGGCGGGGCTGCGGCGGGCCAGAAGGCGGCGCAGTTCGCCCGCGCCGGGGCCGGTCAGCGGCGCGAGATAGGCAGACGCCTCGGCCATCAGCAGGGCAAGGCTGCTGTCCGGCATCGGGCTGTTGCCGGACCGGGGCGGAGCAGGCCTTGGGCGGCCCGGGGAACCTCATCCGCGGGGCGGCTGTCGGAGGCGGAGGCGATGCGCCATGCCTCAAGCTCGGCCGGGGTGAGCTTGCCCTGAAGGAAAAGCGCCATGGCCGCGCCATAGCGGATGCGCCCGGCCCCGGGCGTGCCTTGCGGCAGATCGAGCAGGGTTTCGGGACGGTCAGTCATTGGAGCGGTAGGCCATGCGTTCGTCCAGAACGCGGCGGCGTTCGGCGCGGTTGAGGATGATGCCCGCGATGACGACGCCGATCCCTACGGTGAGAACGGTAAGCGTGGCCAGCGCGTTGATATCGGGGGTGACGCCGAGTTTGACCTTGGACCAGATCAGCAGGGGCAGGGTGGTATTGCCGGGGCCCGTGGTGAAGGAGGTGATCACCACATCATCAAGCGAGATGGTGAAGGCCAGAAGCCAGCCCGACAGGATGGCGGGGAAGATGGTGGGAAGGGTGATGTCCCACATCACCTGCCAGGGCCGCGAGCCGAGGTCCATCGCGGCCTCTTCGATCGCGCGGTCGGACTGGATCATCCGGGCCTGAACGATGGTGGTGACGAAGACCATGGAAAAGGTGATATGCGCCAGCGTGATGGTGGTAAAGCCGCGCTGCGGGCCAGCCGATCCAGTCTGCCATCAGGATGAAGAGCATGAGCGAGGATCCCGGTGATCACCTCGGGCATGACGGGGGCAGTGACCATGCCGAAAACGGGAGTCGCCCCGGAACCGCGTGAAGCGGGCAAGGGCGATGCCGGACATGGTGCCGAGGATGGTGGCGATGGTGGCCGAGATCAGCGCGATCTGCAGCGACAGCAGGAGTGCCGCCCCGACCTGACGGTTGGACAGGAGCGAGACATACCATTTCGTCGAGAAGCCGCCCCAGACGGTGGCGAGGCGGCTTTCGTTGAAGGAATAGACGATCATCGACAGGATCGGCACGTAGAAGAAAGCGAAGCCGAAGCAGAGGACGGTGAAGAGAAACCAGGGGCGGCGGTTCATGGCTTTGCCTCTGCCCCGTCGGCCTTGGCCTGATATCGGCTGTAGAGCATGGTGGGGATCACCATGATCAGCAGCAGCGCCACCGCCACGGAGGAGGCCATGGGCCAATCCCGCGCCGAGGTGAATTCGTCCGAGATGACGCGCCCGATCATCGGGCTTGCCGCATCGCCGACAAGCGAGGGGATCACCAGTTCGCCGGCAGCGGGGATGAAGACCAGAAGCCCGCCCGCGACGATGCCGGGGATGGATTGCGGCAGCGTCACGTCGCGGAAGACGCCGAAGGGGCGGGTGCCAAGGTCCATCGCCGCCTCGTCCAGTGTCGGGTCCAGCCGTTCCAGGCTGGCATAGAGCGGCAGGATCATGAAGGGCAGGTAGGTGTAGACCATCACCAGCACGACGGCGAAGTTGGAATGCATGAGCGGCAGCGAGGTGACGGCCCAGCCTTCGGGCGTGATCCAGTTCCAGGCACTGGTGAGCATCTGGTTGAACCAGCTGTTCTTGCCCATCATCCCCATCCAGGCATAGACGCGCAGAAGGAACGAGGTCCAGAAGGGCAGGATCACCAGCATCAGCAGGATGTTGCGCCAGCCTTTCGAGACGCGGGTCAGGCCAAGTGCCATGGGATAGCCGATCAGCAGGCAGAAGACCGTGGCGACGGCGGCATTTCCCAGCGAGGTGAGGAAGGAGCGGATGTAAAGGTCATCCGTGAAGAGACGGGCGTAACCGTTGAAATTAAAAAGCGGATTCTCGCCGCCATAGCCGAAGGGCGGGGCCGTCGGCGTGCGGGTGGCCAGGCTCATGGCAAGGACGATGACGAAGGGCAGCAGGAAGAACAGCACCAGCCAGACATAGGGCAGCCCGATGATCAGGTCGGACCATCCCTTGCCGTTGAACCAGCGCGAGAGGCGGGTTTGCATCGCGTCACTCCCGCAGAAGGATGGCGGCGGCGGGCTCGAAGCTGAGCCAGACGCGATCATGCCAGTCGGGGCGGGCATCGCCGCCGCGCCGGGCGTTGACGGCATGCACCGACATCAGGCCGCCGCCGGGCAGGATGACGCGGTAGAGGCTGTCCTTGCCGAAATAGGCCAGATCCTTCACCTCGCCCGACAGGACATTCGTCGCATCGGGACGGTCGCGCTGCAGGGCCACCTTTTCCGGGCGCAGGCCGAGGGTGAGTTTCTCGCCGACGGCAAGGCCGGGAAGGGTGCCGGTTTCGACCTCGGTCGCGAAATCGGGAACGGAGAGGCGCGCGCGGGTGCCGTTGACGGCGGTTACCGTCGCCTCGAACTGGGTGATGGAGCCAAGGAAATTGGCGACAAAGCGCGAGGCAGGATGTTCATAAACCTCGCCCGGGGGGCCGACCTGCTGCACCTGCCCGCGATCCATGACGGCGATGCGGTCGGCCAGTGTCATCGCCTCTTCCTGATCATGGGTGACGACGATGAAGGTGACGCCGGTGCGTTCCTGGATCGACATCAGTTCGAACTGGGTATGTTCGCGCAGTTTCTTGTCCAGCGCGGCGAGCGGTTCGTCGAGGAGCAGAAGCTTTGGCTGGCGGGCAAGGGCGCGGGCAAGGGCCACGCGCTGGCGTTGGCCGCCCGAGATCTGATGCGGCTTGCGCTGGGCGAAAGGGGTGAGTTGCACCAGATCCAGCATGGCGCGCACGCGATCGGCCCGTTCGGCGGCGGACATGCGTTCATGCTTCAGCCCGTAGCCCACGTTCTTTTCCACCGACATATGGGGAAAGAGCGCATAGCTTTGAAACATCATGTGGACGGGCCGTTCCCATGGGGGGACGCCGGTCATATCCTGCCCGTCAAGGAAGATGCGGCCTGCGGTGGGCTCCTCGAACCCTGCGAGCATCCGCAGGAGCGTGGTCTTGCCGCAGCCGGAACCGCCGAGAAGGGCGAAGATTTCGCCCTTCGTGATGGTCAGCGACACGTCACGCACCGCCTGAAAGGTGCCGAAGGTCTTGGAGACGCCCTCGATCCTGAGGAACGGCGCGCTGGCCTCGGTCATGATCAGCCGCCGGACTTGATGGTGGCCCAGATGCGGGTGATCTCGCGGTCCTGCTCTTCGGTCTGGGGCGCGGGGGTATACATGCGCGCCAGCGTCGCCTCATCGGGATAGACGGCGGGATCGCCTGCGATGGAGGGATCGACCAGGGGCGTCGCCGCCTTGTTGGCATTGGCGTAGCCCGTGTAGTTGGTGCAGGCGGCGATCACGTCGGGGCGCAGAAGGTAATCGACGAAGGCATAGGCATTGTCGGTATTGGGGGCATCGACAGGCAGGCAGAGCAGATCGAACCATGCCGGGGCCCCGGTTTCGGGCACGAAATAGGCAAGGTCCATCTCGATCCCGGCTTCGGCGGCGCGGGCCTTTGCCACGCCGTAATCGCCCGACCAGTTGTTCACGGCGCAGAGTTCGCCATTCGGAATGGCGGTCAGGTAATTGGCGTTGTCGAAGGTGGCGATATAGTCGCGGATGGGGGCGAAGGCCTCGGCCATCCTGGCGTATTCGGCGGGGCCTGCGGTGTTGGGATCTATGCCCAGATAGCTGAGGACCATGAAGCCGATATCGGTGGGGCTGTCGAGGATGGAGATCCCGCAATCGGCCAGTTTCGCGGCGTTTTCCGGTTTGAACAGCGTATCGAGCGAGGCGAGGTTGGCATCGGGCAGACGTTCGCGCACCATGTCGAGGTTGTAGGTGATGCCGACCGATCCCCACATGTAGGGAACCCCGTATTCGTTGCCGGGATCAAAGCCTTCGACGACCTTCAGGATCGCGGGATCGAGGTTGGACCAGCCCGGAAGGCGGCTGCGATCCAGTTTCTGATAGACCCCTGCCTTGACGAATTGCGGCAGCGAGAGGCCCGCCATGACGACGACATCATATCCGGTGGAACCCGCAAGCATCTTGGCCTGCATCTCTTCGGCGCTGGCATAGAGATCGTAGACCACGCCGATGCCGGTTTCGGCCTCGAAATCCGCGATGGTGGTTTCGCCGATGTAATCGGACCAGTTGTAGACATTCACGGTGCCGGCCTGCGCCCAGGACGGGCGGACATAGGGGACAGCCAAGGTGCTGCCAAGCGTCAGAAGGGCGTTGCGACGGGTCAGTTTCATGGTGGTCTCCCTGTTTTCTTCTTGCCGGTGTTCCGGTCTTGATCCTGCAAGGCTAAGCGCGATCAGCCTGTCGCGCCAAGCATTTCCTGATTGATTGCCGCCATCCGCTCCTCGGGCGGGGGGGTGTCCAGTGTCATGACGGGAAGAAGGGCGCGCAGGTCGTCATGGTGGCGGCGCAGGCCCCATTCCAGATCGGACAGGTGAAAACCGTCGAAGGCCGAGGATTTCATGGATTCGTTCGACCAGATCGAAAGCTGCTGATCCTCGGCCGAGGTGTCGCGGTCGATCCGCATGGCGAGATAGCGGGCAAGCCGTTCCTGCCGGGATTCATCGGGGTTGCGGTAGAGGCGGCCGGTAAGCCGCGTCTGGCCGGGGCCAAGCGGGATTTCGTGATAATATTGAACACCTTCCGGGGTGAAGGCGAAGACGATCTGGGGGAAGAGGCCATAATATGTCCAGGCCCCGGCCAGATGCGGCGGCAGATGATCGCGTGACCGCGACAGGCGGTTGTAGTTGCGCACGGACCAGAGCCTGCCGGGCGTATCGCCGTAGCGGCCAATGGACATGTTCAGACCATTTGACAGGAAGATATCGCGATAGTCACGGCCATAGAGATCCTGCAGCCCCGGATGGGCGAGGGGGACGTGATAGCCTTCGTTGTCGACATCGCGGACGGATTTCCAGTTCACCGGCAGTTCGGATGACCAGTAGGGGGTGGCAACGGGCAGGATCTCGGTTGTGCGATAGGCCGCGAAATCGGCGTCGAAGGGGGCCAGAAGATCGGCGATATCGGCCTGCGGGCCGGGATGGAACCGCAGGAATATGAAGCCGTGAAATGTTTGCATTTCAATGGGTTTCAGGCCGAAGTTGCTACGATCCATGCTGTCGAAGCTGGTGGGTTGCGAGACGCCGCGCAGCGTGCCGTCAAGGTTGTAGACCCAGCCATGGAAGGGGCAGACGATGGAACCGCGGCATTGCCCACGGTCGCCATCCACCACCCGCGCGCCGCGGTGGCGGCAGAGGTTGTGGAAGGCGCGCACCACGCCATCGGCCCCGCGCATGACGACGGCGCGTTCGCCCAGCATGTCATAGGTGATCCAGTCGCCCTTTTCGGGCAGGTCGTTCACATGGCCCACCACTTGCCAGTGGTTCAGGAAGACATGATCGCGTTCCAGATCGAACAGGGCCTGGGAATGGTAGGTCCAGCCGGGAAGGCCGCGCCTGTCCCAGCTATTGGGGATGGGCAGGGAGTGCAGGGGATGCGTGGTCATGTCGGGATCTCCATTTCGGAAAGCACCCATTGGTGGAAGCGGTGGATTTCGTATTCCTCGGGCATCAGGCGGCCCGGCATGGCGGCGGGTGCGGAGAGGCCACGCTGGTTCATCTCGCAGGCGGCGGCGTCCTGTGCCAGCACGAGGCTGGCGAAGGCCGCGACCTGCGCAGGGTCGAAATCCTTGTCGGCAAGGGTTGCGGGGGCGAAATGCCATTCCGCCACAAGGCGGGTGCGGGTGGGGGAGAGCGGTTCCACCCGGACGGAGCGGACGTAATCCACATGGGCCACGACAAAGAGCGAGGGCCAGAGCGTGAGGAAGGTATGCCCCGCCTGGCGTTCGGCGGTGGTGAGGTCGGGGAAGATGGCGGCGGCGGGCTGGCCTGTCAGCGTCCAGCTTTGCGCGCCGCCGCGCTGGGGGGGTGGGGGGGGCAGGTCGGCGGACCAGTCGGGGCGTTCATCATGGGCCATGACGCCCTTGGCATAGACCGGAACCAGATCGCAGAGTTCGGGGTGAATGCCGGGGCAATGCAGGCATTCGGAGTAGTTTTCCCAGAAAACCTTCCAGTTGCAGGCAAGTTCCCCTTGCCAACGATGGCCCGTAACCAGTTGATCCATATGCCAGTTATCGAAAACCGTCAGGGGAAGATCGGCCTTGAGGGGGGGCGGGTTTTCGGCTGCGGAGAGGAAGATGAAGCCGTTCCAGACCCTGACCGCCACAGGCCGCAACCCGTGGGCAGAGGCATCGAAATCCGCCGTGGGATGGGCGTGGCCGGTGGCGATGAGGCGGCCATCGGCGGCGCTGTAGGCCCAGGCGTGATAGGGGCAGGAGATGCGCTTGCCCAGCGGCTGCTCCTCGGCCGCGCAAAGCTCGGCCCCGCGATGACGGCAGATGTTGTGGAAGGCGGAAAGCTTGCCACCAACATCATGACAAAGCAGAACCGGATGCGCGCCCACCATCACACGCCGCATCCGCCCGGGCGGCAGATCGGAAAGGCGGCCCGCCGCGACCCATTGGCGCGACCATGGCCCCGCCATTTCGCGGGCGAACCAGTCGGCGCAGCGATAGGCGGCCGGGGGCAGGCCGGGGGGGCAGTGATCGAGCAGCGGGCTCTCGGGGGCGGGCATCGGGAATCTCATATACAGCTTTGCAGATCGTCGCTGGAATCTGATTGAACTGTCAATCAAAATGGTGAAGGATGCGGAAATCCCTTGTTTTCCAGAGCTGTGCGGCTATGGAGCGGGTGGGTGAGTGACAGGCGAGGATGAAAAATGGTCAGTCTGACGGAAGCCATCGCCGCGCCGCGCCGGAAGCTGAGCCGGGAGGAAAGGCGGCTGCAACTGATCGAGGCGACCATCGCCGTGATGGCCGAACATGGCTATGCGCGCACCACGCTGGGCGAGGTGGCCCGGCGGGCCGGGCTTTCGCACGGATTGGCGAATTTCCATTTTGAATCAAAGGAAAAGCTGCTGGCGGCGACGCTGGATCACCTGTCGGAGGAGTATCGCGCCAATTGGCAGGCGGCGCTGGCGGCGGCCTCGGACCATCCGGCAGACCGGATCGCCGCGCTGATGGCGGCGGATTTTGCACCGGCGATCTGCACGCCGGACAGGTTGGCGGCTTGGTGTTCCTTTTGGGGTGAGGCGCAGAGCCGCCCGATGTATCAGGATCATTGCGGATCGAATGATCAGGAATATCAGGATGTTCTGGAACGTCTTTGTGACGATCTGTTAAGTCTTGGCGGCTATCCCGGCCATGCCGGGCGGATCGCGCGGGTGCTGCGGGTGGTGACCGAAGGGGTCTGGCTGAACCTGATGACGATGCAGGCCCCCTATGACCGGGAGGAGGCGATGGCCACGGTCTGGGCGGCGGCGGCGGCCTTCTTTCCGCGCCACTTCGGGGCGGAGGGGCGGCTTTCCGGGGCCTGAGGGGCGTGCAGCGCCCGGTGCAGCCCTGCGGTGCAGCAGGGCGTATGCACCGGAGGCACCCAAAACCGGGGTCAGCGCCCCGTCAGGCGGCGCTGCACGATGCGATGCAGTTTGCGATGCAGGGGCGTGGTGCGGTGGCGCAGGTGCGTCGCGGCATAGACCGGCTGGCGCAGGACGGGGGCATCGGTCACCTCGCGGAAGCGGCCCGAGGCGATCATCTGGGTGGCTGAGCGTTCCAGCACATAGCCCGCCCCGCCCATCGCGGTGAGCAGGGAAGCGACCGTCGCGCTTTGGCCCACCGAGATGGGGGCGGAGGCGAATTCGGGCGTCACCTCGCGGTGCATGGTTTCGAACATCGGCGAGAAATGGGCGAAGATGAAGGTCTGGGGGTTCACCTCGGCCCGGCGGTCGGTGTCGGTGCTGATCATGCGGTAGGTGACTTCGCCCAGTTCGGCGAAATGCAGGTCGGGGTGGGGTTTGGGGGAATACATCACCGCAAAGTCGAGGATGCCTGTCAGCACATCGGCGCACATCTGATTGGAATAGTCGGGTTCGATGTAGAAGGCCGTATCGGGCAGGGCGCGGCGGAAATCGGCGATCCATTCGCCGATATGCCGGGCGGCCAGATCGTTCTGGATGCCAAGGCGGATCAGGTGGGCGGCGCGGTCGGGAACGCGGATGCGGCGGCGCGCCTCGTGCCATTCATGGCGGAGGGCGCGGGCATGGGGTTCAAAGCGCTTGCCTTCGATGGTGAGGTCGGTTCCCGCGCGGGAGCGGGTGAAGAGTTTCGATCCCAGCGCCTGTTCCAGTGCCGCGACGCGGGCCGAGACGGTGGATTGCGTCAGCCCCTGCCGTTCCGCCGTGCGGTTGAAGCTGCGGGTTTCGCAAAGGTCGAGGAAGGTTTCCAGCTGGTCGATCTGCATGGCGGCTCCTGATCGAATTTTCCGATCAATAGGCCGCGTCTGGCCGAATTGAAAGGGGGCGCGGTCGCTGTCATCCTTCCGCGCGGAATGGGCCTTTGGGGCGGAGGATGACATGGCGGATTTTCCAACAAGCGCGCGGGTGGTGATCATTGGCGGCGGCGCGGTCGGGGCATCGTCGCTTTATCATCTGGCCAAGGCCGGGTGGACGGATTGCGTCCTGCTGGAGAAGAACGAATTGACCGCCGGCAGCACATGGCACGCGGCGGGGAATGTGCCGACCTTTTCCAGTAGCTGGTCGATCATGAACATGCAGCGCTATTCGGCGCAGTTGTATCGGGGGTTGGGCGAGGCCGTCGATTACCCGATGAACTATCACGTGACCGGGTCGGTGCGGTTGGGGCATTCGAAGGAGCGGCTGGCCGAGTTCAAGCGCGTCGTGGGGATGGGGCGGTATCAGGGGATGGACCTGACCATCCTGTCGCCGGACGAGATCAAGTCGCGCTATCCGTTCCTTGAGACGCATGATCTGACCGGGGCGCTGTATGACCCCTATGACGGCGACATTGACCCCGCGCAGTTGACGCAGGCGCTGGCCAAGGGCGCGCGGCAGATGGGGGCGCGGATCGAGCGGTTCTGCCCCGCGACGGGCGTGCGGCGCGAGGGGGATGAGTGGGTGGTGGAGACGCCCAAGGGCGAGATCCGCTGCGAGATCGTCGTGAATGCGGCGGGCTATTATGCCCGCGAGGTGGCGAAGATGTTCGGGCGCGATCTGCCGATGATGGTGATGAGCCATCAGTATCTTTTGTTCGACACGATCCCTGAACTTGAGTCTTGGTCGAAAGGGGTGGGGCACAAGCTGCCGCTACTGCGGGATGTGGATTCGAGCTACTACCTGCGGCAGGAGAAATATGGGTTCAATCTGGGGCCGTATGAGAACCCTTGCCGCGCGCATTGGGCGACGCCGGACGATCCGATGCCGGAGGATTTTTCGTTTCAGCTGTTCCCGGACGATCTGGAGCGGTTGGAGTGGCATATCAATGACGCGATGGCGCGGGTGCCGCTGTTGGGGCAGGCCAATCTGACGAAGGTGATCAACGGGCCTATCCCCTATACCCCGGATGGCAACCCATTGATCGGGCCTATGCCCGGGGTTCCGAATGCCTTTGAGGCCTGCGTTTTCACCTTTGGCATCTGTCAGGCGGGAGGCGCGGGCAAGGTGCTGGCGGAATGGGTGACGGAGGGGGCGACGGAATGGGACATGTGGTCCTGCGATCCGCGCCGGTTTACGGGGTTCGAGGACCCGGAATATTGCGTGGAAAAGGGGATGGAGGTTTACGGGCATGAATATGCCATCCATTTCCCGCATCACGTCTGGCCTGTGGGGCGGGGGAAGAAGCTGTCGGCGGTGCATGACCGCGTGGCGGCGATGGGGGCGCAGTTCGGGCCTTACAACGGGTGGGAGCGGGCGCTTTGGTATGCGCGGCCCGGGGATGACACGTCGGAGGCGGCGCAGCGGACCTGGGAGCGCGAGGGGCCTTGGTTCGGCGCTGTCCGCGAGGAATGTCTTGCGGTGCGGGATGCCTGCGGGATTCTGGATTTGCCGGGGTTCTCTCGGTTCCGGGTGACGGGGCCGGGGACGGTGGCGTGGCTTTCGGCGCAGATCACGGGACGCGTTCCCGGTGTGGGGCGGCTGGGGCTGGCCTATTTCGCGGATGGCAAGGGGCGGATCGTCACCGAGATGTCAGTGGCGCGGATCGCGGAGGAGGAGGTGCTGCTGATCACGGCGGCCACCGCGCAGATGCATGACAAGGAATGGCTCTTGTCGACGCTGCCTGAGGGGCTTTTGCTGGTCGATGAGACGGAGGGGTGGTCGACGCAGATCCTGACGGGGCCCTTGGCGCGCGAGGTGCTGGTGGCGGCGGGGGCGGAGGCCGATCTGGCGAAGGGCTGGTTGACCTGGCAGGAGGGGCGGATCGCGGGGCGGTCCGTGCTGCTGATGCGGGTCAGTTTCGCGGGGGAGTTGGGCTGGGAGATCCATTCGCGCGTCGCGGATACGGCGGCGGTGTTCGATGCGGTGATGGGGGCGGGGCGGCCTTTGGGGCTGCGGCCGTTCGGGATGTTCGCGCTGAATTCCCTGCGGGTGGAGAAGGGGTATCGGGCGTGGAAGGGCGATCTTTCGACCGATTACACCGTGCTTCAGGGCGGGTTGGAGCGGTTCGTGGATTGGGCGAAGCCGGATTTCCGGGGGAAGGCCGCGCTGGAGGCGGAGAAGCAGCGGGGGGTGACGAAGCGCTTTGTCACGCTGACCGTGGAGGCGGGGGAGTGTGACCCGCCCTACATGTCGACGCTTTGGCATGGCGGCGAGGTCGTGGGGGAGACGACGTCGGGGTATTTCGGGCATCGGGTCGGGAAGGTCGTGGCGCTGGGGATGCTGAAGGCGGACCTCGCGGTGCCGGGGACGGTGGTCGAGGTGGAGATCTTCGGCGAACGGTGCCGGGCGGTGGTCTGCGAGGATGCGCCGCTGTGGGATGCGAAGAACGAGCGGTTGCGCGCGTGATGGAGTGCGGGACCGGGGGCCAGCCCCCGGACCCCCGGGGTATTTTGGGCCAAGATGAAGGGCGGGGCGATGGGGATTCCGGGCAAGGCGCGGGCGGTGGTGATCGGCGGGGGCGTGTCGGGCTGTTCGGTGGCCTATCATCTGGCCAAGGCCGGGTGGACGGATGTGGTGCTGCTGGAGCGCAAGCAGTTGACCTCTGGCACGACATGGCATGCGGCGGGGCTGATTGGGCAGTTGCGCGGATCGGCGAACATGACGCGGCTCGCGAAGTATTCGGCGGATCTTTACGTGAAGCTGGAGGCGGAGACGGGGGTGGCGACGGGGATGCGGCAGGTGGGCAGCATTTCGGTGGCGCTGACCGAGCATCGGCGGGAGGAGTTGCTGCGGCAGGCCACCGTGGCGCGCATCTTTGGCGTGGATGTGGCAGAGATTTCGCCCGCCCAAGTGAAGGAGATGTATCCGCATCTGAACGTGTCGGATGTGGTGGGGGCGGTGCATCTGCCGCTGGATGGGCAATGCGATCCGGCGAATATCGCGATGGCCTTGGCCAAGGGCGCGCGGATGCGGGGCGCGCAGATTTTCGAGCATACGAAGGTAGTGGGGGTGCGTCAGGCGGGCGGTCGCGTGACGGGGGTGGAGTATGTGAGCGCGGAGGGCGAGCCGGGGTTCATTGCCTCCGACGTCGTGGTGAATTGTGGGGGGATGTGGGGGCGCGATCTGGCCGCTGACTCGGGCGTGACGCTGCCGCTGCATGCCTGCGAGCATTTCTATCTGATCACCGAACCCGTTGAGGGCTTGGGCCATCTGCCCGTTTTGCGGGTGCCGGATGAGTGCGCCTATTACAAATCGGATGCCGGGAAGATGATGATCGGGGCCTTTGAGCCCAAGGCGAAGCCCTGGGGGATGGGGGGCATTCGCGAGGATTTCATGTTCGACACGCTGCCGGAGGATTGGGATCACTTCATGCCCATCCTCGAGAATGCGATGAACCGGATGCCGTTGTTCCAGACATCGGGGATTCATACGTTTTTCAACGGGCCGGAGAGTTTCACGCCGGATGACCGCTATTATCTGGGCGAGGCGCCGGAGGTTCGGGGGTATTGGATTGCCGCCGGGTATAATTCGGTGGGCATCGCGGGGTCGGGCGGGGCGGGGATGGCGCTGGCGTCCTGGATCACGGAAGGGGAGCCGCCCTTTGATCTGTGGGAGGTGGATATCCGGCGGGCGCAGCCGTTCCAGCGGAACAGGGCTTACCTGAAGGAGCGGGTGAGCGAGACTTTGGGGCTGCTTTATGCGGACCATTTCCCCTATCGGCAGGTGGTGACATCGCGCGGGGTGCGCCGGTCGCCGCTCCATGCGCATCTGGAGGCGCGGGGGCGGTGTTCGGTGAGGTGGCCGGATGGGAGCGGGCGAATTGGTTCGCGAAGGCGGGGCAAGAGCGGGAGTATCGCTATAGCTGGGGGCGGCAGAACTGGTTTGAGAACCAGAAGGCCGAGCATCTGGCGGTGCGGAACGGGGTTGGCCTTTTGACATGACCTCCTTCGGGAAGATCAGGGTGGAGGGGCGGGATGCGGTGGTCTTCCTGAACCGGGTCTGTTCGGCGGAGGTGGACGTGGCGGTGGGCCGGATCGTCTATACGATGATCCTGAACGAGCGGGGCGGGATCGAGGCGGATCTGACGGTCACGCGGCTGTCGGAGACGGCCTTCCTGCTGGTGGTGCCGGGGGCGACGCTCCAGCGCAATCTGGCGCTGTTGCGCCGCGCGCTGGGTGAGGAATTTGCGGTCATCACCGATGTGACGGCGGGCGAGGCGGTGCTTTGCGTCATGGGGCCGAAGGCGCGTGATCTGATGCGCGCGGTGAGCCCGGATGATTTCTCAAATGCCGCGCATCCTTTCGGGATGGCGCGGGAGGTGGAGGTGGGAATGGGCCTCGCCCGGGCGCATCGGGTGACTTATGTGGGCGAGCTGGGCTGGGAGCTTTATGTCTCCACCGATCAGGCGGCGCATGTGTTCGAGGCGCTGGAAGAGGCGGGGGCGGGGCTGGGGCTGACGCTGTGCGGGCTGCACACGCTGGATAGCTGCCGGATCGAGAAGGCCTATCGCCATTGGGGCCGTGACATCACGGATGAGGATCATGTGCTGGAGGCGGGGCTGGGGTTCTCGGTCTCGAAGAAGAAGGCGGCCTTCGTCGGGCGGGAGGCTGTGCTGCGGAAGGCGGAGGCGGGGTTGAGCCGCCGGATGGTGCAGTTCCGCATGGAGGACCCGGAGGTGATGCTGTTCCACAACGAGGCGATCCTGCGGGATGGGCGGATCGTGGGGCCGGTGACGAGCGGGAATTACGGGCATTTCCTCGGCGGTGCGATCGGCATGGGCTATGTGCCCTGCGCCGGTGAGAGCGAGGCGGAGGTACTGGCGTCGCGTTACGAGATCGAGGTGGCGGGGGTGCGGCATGCCGCCGTGGCCTCGCTCGTGCCGATGCACGATCCGAAATCGGAGCGGGTGCGGATGTGAGGCAAGGCCGGGGGGGCCATGCGGCCCCCCCGGACCCCCCCGGTTTCGAGGACCACGGGCGTGGCGCGGGGTGGCAGGGGGAAGATTGGGTATTTGGGCCAAGATGAAGGGGCTTCCGAGATGAGCGATATCGGTGAGATTTGCGAGCCGGCGCGGGCGCGACGCTCTGGCGGGCGGTCGGCGCGGGTGGCGATGCGGGCGGCACCGCTGGCGGAGGATGTGCGCCCCGTGCGGGCGGGGATGCCGGGGGGGCAATACAAGCCGCTGACCGATGCGGGGATGGCGAAGATCCATGAAAGCGCGTTGGAGGCGCTGGAGGTGATCGGGCTTTCCCAGGCGCCGAAATCGGGGGTGGAGATCATGACCGCCGCCGGGGCCGTGCAGGGGGAGGACGGGCGGCTGCGCTTTCCCCGCGCGCTGGTGGAGGACATGCTGGCGGTGGCGGCGCGGGATATCACGCTGTATGCGCGGGACCCCAAGCATGACCTGCATCTGACCGGGACCAATGTGCATTTCGGCACGGCGGGGGCGGCGGTGCATATCGTGGACCCGATCACGCTGGAGTATCGCGACAGCACGGCGCAGGACCTTTATGACGGGGCGCGGCTGGTCGATAATCTGGACAATATCCATTTCTATCAGCGCACGATGGTCTGCCGCGATGTGGTGGACAATCGGGAGATGGATCTGAACACGCTTTATGCGTGTCTCGCGGGGACGCGGAAGCATGTGGGGACGAGCTTCAGCGATCCGTCGCATGTCGCGGATTGCTTTGACATGCTCTACATGGTGGCGGGGGGCGAGGAGAAGTGGGTGGAGCGGCCTTTCGTTTCCAACTCCAACTGTTTCGTCGTGCCGCCGATGAAGTTTGCGGAAGAGTCCTGCATCACGATGGAGGATTGCATCCGGCGGGGGATGCCGATGCTGCTGCTCTCTGCCGGGCAGGCGGGGGCGACGGCGCCTGCGCCCATCGCGCTGACTATCGTGCAGGCGGTGGCGGAATGTCTGGCGGGGGTGGTTTATGTCAATGCGATCAAGAAGGGGGCGCCTGCGATTTTTGGGACCTGGCCCTTTGTCAGTGACCTGCGGACCGGGGCGATGAGTGGCGGGTCTGCGGAGCAGGCGCTGCTGACGGCGGGTTGTGCGCAGATGCACCGCTTCTATGGGCTGCCGGGGGGGGCGGCGTCGGGGATTTCGGATTCGAAGCTGCCGGACATGCAGGCGGGATGGGAGCAGGGGATCACCAATGCGCTGGCGGGGCTTGCCGGGTTGAACATGTGCTATGAGGCGGTGGGGATGCATGCGTCCTTGCTGGGGTTCTGTCTGGAGAGCCTTGTGCTGGGCGATGATCTGCTGGGGCAGGCGATGCGGCTGGTGCGGGGGATCGACGTGACGGAGGATTCGACCAGTATCGAGGCGATGAAGGAGGTCTGTCTGGGCGGGCCGGGGCATTATCTGGGATCGGATCAGACGCTGAGCCTGATGCAGACGGAATATGTCTATCCCAAGGTGGGCAACCGGATGAGCCCGAAGGAATGGAACGAGGCGGGCAAGCCGCTGTTGCTGGATACCGCGATCCGGCGCAAGAATGACATCCTGTCCAAGGCGGGATGCCGGGTCGACCCCGAGATCGACGCCGCCATCCGGGCGCGGTTCAACATCTATTTCCGGTGAGGGAACAATGACCTACGCAAACCTTTCGAAGTTCTACATCAACGGGGAATGGGTGTCGCCGCTGGGGGGCACCACCATTGGCGTTGAGAATCCGGCCAGCGAGGAGATCGTGGCGCAGGTGGCGCTGGGATCGGTGGCGGATGCCGACCGGGCGATCCTGGCGGCGCGGGCGGCCTTTGACGGCTTTTCCGCCTGGACCGCCAAGGACCGGATCGCGCTGCTGGAGGCGATCCTTGCCGAATACAACAAGCGGTACGAGGAATTCGCGGTTGCGATGAGCACCGAGATGGGGGCCCCCATGGCCTGGGCGCGCGAGGCGCAGGCCTGGGCGGGGCAGGTGCATATCGAAAGCACGATCAAGGCGGCGAAGGAATTCCATTGGGAAGAGATGCGGGGGGATACGCTGATCATCCGTGAGGGGATCGGGGTTTGCGCACTGATCACGCCGTGGAACTGGCCGATGAACCAGATCGCCTGCAAGGTGGCCCCGGCCATTGCGGCGGGTTGCACCATGGTGCTGAAGCCGTCGGAGATCGCGCCCCTGTCGGGTGTGCTTTTCGCCGAGGTCTGCCATGCGGCGGGGGTGCCGGCGGGCGTCTTCAACATGGTGAACGGGACCGGGCCGGAGGTGGGGGCGCGCATGTCGGCGCATCCCGAGGTGGATATGGTCTCTTTCACCGGATCGACCCGGGCCGGCACGGCGGTGGCGGCGGCGGCGGCGCCCACGGTGAAGCGCGTGGCGCAGGAACTGGGCGGCAAATCGGCCAATATCATCCTGCCCTCTGCCGATCTGGCGGCGGCTGTGGCGGGCGGCGTCGAGGGCTGTTTTGGCAATACGGGGCAATCCTGCGATGCGCCGACGCGGATGTTCGTGCCGATGGCGCGGATGGATGAGGCGCTGGCGGTGGCGAAGGAGGCAGCGGAGGCTGTCGTTGTCGGCGATCCGAACGATCCTGCGGTGACGATGGGGCCGCTGATTTCGAAGCTGCAATTCGACAAGGTTCAGGGGCTGATCCAGAAGGGCATCGACGAAGGGGCCACGCTGGTGACGGGCGGTGTCGGGCGTCCGGCCGGGCTGAACCGGGGCTGGTTTGCGCGACCCACGATCTTTGGCCATGTCACCAATGACATGACCATCGCGCGGGAAGAGATCTTTGGCCCCGTCCTGTCGGTGATCGGCTATGACACGGTGGATCAGGCCGTGGCGATGGCGAATGACACGGTCTATGGCCTTGCCGCCTATGTGCAGGGCGACACGGAGGAGGCCATCGCCGTGGGCCGCCGCCTGCGGGCGGGTCAGGTGAGCCTGAACTATCCGGCCTGGGATACTTTCGCGCCCTTTGGCGGATACAAGCAATCGGGCAATGGCCGGGAATATGCCGATTGGGGCATCCATGACTTCTGCGAGGTCAAGGCCTTCGTGGGGGATGGGAAATGAAATACGGATATGTGGGCCTTGGCAATCTGGGCGGGCATCTGGCGGCAAGCCTGATCCGGGCCGGGCATGAGGTGGTGGTCTATGACCGTGACGAGGCGCTGGCGGAACGGCACCGGGCGATGGGGGCCACCGTCGCAGGCAGCCCGGCCGAGGTGGCGGCGGCGGCGGATCACGTCTTCACCTGCCTGCCCTCGCCGGCGGTGTGCGAGGCGGTTCTGGCGCAGCTGCTGACCGCGATGAAACCCGGCGCGACCTGGATCGAGAATTCGACGCTGGGGCGCGAGGATATCCTGCGGCTGGCAGGGCTGGCGCGGACGGGGGGCGTGCAGTTGCTGGAGGCCCCTGTGACCGGGGGCGTCCATTTGGCGGCCCGGGGCGGATACGGTGCTGGTGGGCGGCGATGCGGACCTGTTCGAGATGCACAGGCCCGCGCTGGAGGCGATCGGGAACCGCATTTTCCACATGGGGCCTTTGGGCAGCGCGGCGGTGATCAAGGTGATCACCAACATGCTGGCCTTCATCCATCTGGTGGCGGATGGCGAGGCCTTGATGCTGGCCAAGCGCGGCGGGCTGGATCTGAAGACGGCGTGGCAGGCGATCGCGGCCTCGTCCGGATCGAGCTTCGTGCATGAGACGGAGGGGCAGCTGATCCTGAACGGATCCTATGACATCGCCTTCACCATGGATCTGGCGCTGAAGGATCTGGGCTTTGCCATGGGCTTCGGCAGGGAATTCGGGGTGCCGCTGGACCTTGCCAGCCTGACCAACCAGACCTTCATGAAGGGCAAGGCCGTCTATGGCGGGGCGGCGCAGTCGACGCAGATCGTGAAGCTTCTGGAGGATGCGCTGGGAACGGATCTGCGGGGCGGAAGGCTTTCCGGCCCGGCTGGAGTAACCCTCTTCATCTGTTCTCAAATATCCCCGGGTGGGTCCAGGAGGGCAGGCAGCCCTCCCGGGAGCAAGCCAGGGGATGACGCGGGAGTTGCATCTGCCCCTGTGTCGGGGGATCGGCGCGAAGGAGATCCGCCCCATGACTTCATCCGCAATGACGACGATCGCCGCTTTGCGAATTGCTGCACCACCGGGCGGCGCGCCTGGGGCAGGGAGATCCGGTGACGCCGCCGCTGGTGGTGCGCCACCTATCCTGCACCGCGCGTCGATCAGGGCAGGTTCATGTATGGCCGCATGTCGATGCCGACCTGGGGAAGAGGTGGAGGCGCAGCTTGGCGTGCTGGAAGGCGCGCCCTGCGTCAGCTTTCCATCGGGAATGGCGGCAATCTCGGCCGCGTTATTCGCGGCGGTGGAGCCGGGAAGCGGGTGGTCTGCCTTCGGACGGTTATTACACGGTCAGGCTTTTCGTGGAGCAGTTCCTGAAGCCCTGGGGTGGAGGTGACCTATCTGCCCACGGTGGATGCCGGCGCGGGTGATTTCGCGGGGGCGGGGGTGGTCTATGTCGAGACACCGTCGAATCCCGGCCTTGACGTCTGCGACATCGCGGCGGTGGCGGCGCGGGCGAAGGCGGCGGGGCGGTTGTCATCGTGGACAATACCACGCTGACGGCGGTGTTGCAGCAGCCCTCGACCTTGGGGCCAGTCTGGTGGTTACGGCGGATACCAAAGGCGCCGGGGCATTCGGATGTGCTGTTCGGCCATGTCGCCGGGCGGGATGCGGGGCTGATGCAACGGGTGCGGGACTGGCGCAAGCTGTCAGGCGCGGTGCCGGGGGCCTTTGAGGCCTGGCTGGTGCATCGCGGGATAGAGACGCTGGAAGTTCGGCTCGCGCGGATGTCCAGCGCCCCAGCGCGCAGGGGATCATGGGCAACTTGCGCTTCGTATCAAGCTGCGCGCCCTGCGCTATCCGGGGTTGGCCACCGACCCGTCGCATGCTGTGATGGCCCGACAGGCGCGGGGCTTCGGGTTCCTGATCGGGATGACCCTCGACAGCGCCGAAGCGGCGGAGCGATTTCTGGAGGCCTGCCCTTTCATGGCGCGGACGACATCCTTCGGCTCCCAGCGCGGGGAGCGGCGGGCGCGTTGGGGCGATGCGGTGCCGGACGGGTTTCTGCGCCTGTCATCGGCGTGGAGCCGATGAGCCCTTTGGGCGGGCATTGAGGAAGGTTGGCAGCGGTGTGAGGGACGAAATTCTTCGTACGAAGAATTTTCGGGAGCAAATTTTCGGACGAAAAATCTTCACGGGCACGAGGCCGCCCGGGCTGGAATGTTGGTCCAGCACGCCGTCGATGCTGATGGCCTGTCCGGTGAGGAAGGCCGCTTCGTCGGAGGCGAAGATGAAGCTGACAGATGGGAGGAGATTTCTTCGGGTTGGCCGATGCGTACCATGGGTTGGCGGGCGATGAAGGCGGCGGGCGGCACCGTAATCGCCTGGGCGCTATGCGTTGTTCGAGGGAGAAGTTCCACGGTGGCGGGGGCAGATCGCGTTGCGGCGGTTACTGCGCGTGACATCCGCTGACCACCGATTTGGTGATGCGATGACGGCGGCCTTGGTGGCGCATAGACGAGCGGTTGAGGCGGCGATGATTGAGGAGGCGACCGAGGCGATGTTCACGATGGAGCCGCCGCCGTGCCAGCATGGCGGGCAGGAAGCGCAGGTGACGCGGTAGAGGGATTTGACGTTCAGCTCGAAGGAAAGTCGAAATCCTTTCGCGCAATCGAGGATAGGTGCCGGCATGGACGAAGCCACGCAGTTGAAGAGGATGTCCACTGCATGTCTTTTCTTCACTGTGCACAGGGCCAATTGCATCTGCCATCGCGGAAACGGCGCTGGCGTCGGTCACGTCAAACCGGTGCGCCTCGAAGCCTTCGGCGCGGAGGTCGTCGACGGCCTTGCTGATATCCGTGGCGATGACGCGCGCGCCTTCGGCCTTGAAGGCGCGCGCGGTGGCAAGGCCGATCCCGGCGCCGGAAGCGGTGCAGAAGGCGGTTTTTCCGGCGAGGCGCATGGTCGGTTCATTCCTTGTCCCTGTTCCGCGCAGTCAATCCGATGCGCGGAGCCGGAGACGGAACAAACTGGCCCATGTTAGTTCAGAGAAGGTCGAGCAGGCGCGCAGCCTCGGCAGCGCAGGGATCGGCGAGTTTGGTGCGATCCTCGCCGGGGTGGAATCGGGCGCGGGTGGCGGTGGGCATCGGGGCGGGTTCGGCGATGAGGACGCGCGGGCGTACCTGCTGGCTCGGCGGCCCATGACCAGGCGAGGCGATCTGCGCGGCAGCGGTCGCGCCATAGGCGCCGTGGAATTTCTGGCCGGCCTTGGGATCATCCGGGAAGAGGCGCTGCCGCCATCCGGGGCAGCGCGCAGGGCGCTCCACCATCGGGATCAGGAGGCCCGTGGCGCGGGTGTTGGTGGTGATGGATTTCTCAATCCTTGGCGTAAAGGCTGCCCATGGGGGCGAGGGGCGGCGTGGATAGCCGTGTGGACAGGGTCGAGATGGCCCCAGCGATCATGGATGGAGCGGCAGAGATGGCGCATGGCATCGTCATTGGTGATATCCATGGGCGCGAGCGTCAGCGCCCCTGCGCCGAGGCGGGCGGCCTTGACGCGGTCATCCAGATCTTCAAGCCGCCCACGGTGCGGGCGACGGCGATGACATGCCAGCCGCGCAGGCGAGTTGTTCGGCCATGGCGGCGCCGAGGCCGCGCGAGGCTGCAGTGACGAGGGCGATCTTCTGGGTCATAGGGCGAATACTTTCGGCAGCGGCGGAACCGGGGGTTTCCACCCGGACGCATGTGGGATATTTGAGAACAGATGAAAGGCAAGGCATGGTCAGCCGCGCTGGGCTGCGGCGATTTTCGGCCTGACGGGCGCGGAGGATGGTTTCGACGAGCGCCTCAGGCAGGGGGGTGGCGGGGGTGAAGAGGATGCCGGATCTGGAGGTCTTGAAGGGGCGGCAATCGAGGGTGGAGATGATGTTGCCGGAATGGGGGTAGAGGCCCAGATGGTGGCGGAAGGCGGCATAGCCCGCGACCATCCTGCCCTTTGGCCCCGGCTGGCGGAAGCCGAAGGCATGGCGCTAGCTGAGGCCTTCGACATGGTCGGGCAGAAGGCGGGCGAGGTGGCGCGCAGAGCCCGCAAGGCGGCCTGCTGATCTGGGGAGCAGGGCGGCGAGGTAGGCCTCAACCTGCGCTGGCCCGCCTGCCGTCACTCGGCAGCCTTCATCTGGAAGCCTTCTCGATCTTGTCCGAGGGGGCGACGGGGTAATCGCCCGAGGAAGCAGGCGCTCGCAATGGCGGGGTTGGCGGGATCGCTGGCCCTTACGCCTCGCCGCGGCGGCGCGAAGGCCGTCGAGGCGAGATCAGATTTCAGGCTATCTACGCCGATCCAGTCGCGCATCTCATCCTCGGACATGGTGGCGGCGAGGAGTTTGGAGCGTTCGGGCGTATCCACGCCATAGAAGCAGGGCCAGGCGGTGGGGGGGGAGGCGATGCGGAAATGCACCTCGGCGGCGCCTGCATCGAGGATCATGTCCTTGATCTTGCGCGAGGTGGTGCCACGAACGACCGAGTCATCGACGAGGATGACGCGCTTGCCCTTGATCAGGGCGCGGTTGACGTTGAGTTTCAGCCGCACGCCCATGTTGCGGATCTGTTCGGTCGGTTCGATGAAGGTGCGGCCCATATACTGGTTGCGCGTGATGCCGAGGCCGAAGGGGATGCCGGACTCTGCCGCGAAGCCGATGGCGGCGGGGGTGCCGCTGTCGGGGACGGGGCAGACGAGATCGGCCTCCACCGGGGCCTCGCGGGCGAGTTCCACGCCGATCTGGCGGCGGGTTTCATAGACCGAGCGGCCGCCAAGGATGCTGTCGGGGCGCGAGAAATAGACATGTTCGAAGACGCAGAAGCGCGATTTGGCGGGCGAGAAGGGGCGGAAGCTGTCGAGCTTGTTGTTCTCGATCACCACCATTTCGCCGGGTTCGATTTCACGGATGAAATCGGCACCGATGATGTCAAGCCCGCAGGTTTCCGACGAGAGCGCCCAGCCGTTATCGCCGATGCGGCCGAGGACGAGGGGGCGCACGCCCAAGGGATCGCGCACGCCGATGAGTTTGGTGCGCGTCATGGCGACGACGGAGAAGGCCCCTTCGACGCGGCGGAGCGCGTCCTTGATGCGTTCGGGGATCGTCTTCTGGATGGAACGGGCCATCAGATGGATGATGCATTCCGAATCCGAGGAGGACTGGAAGATGGAGCCGCGTTCGATCAGTTCGCGGCGGAGGGCGGCGGCATTCGTCAGGTTGCCGTTATGGGCGATGGCGGCCCCGCCCATGGAAAACTCGCCAAAGAAGGGCTGCACGTCGCGGATGGCGGTCGCGCCCTTGGAGCCTGCGGTGGAATAGCGCACATGGCCGATGGCGAGTTCGCCCGGCAGGGTGGCCATCACGTCGGCCTTGGTGAAATTGTCGCGGACATAGCCGAAGCGGCGGGCCGAGTTGAAGCCCTGTTCGGGATCGTAGGTGACGATGCCGCCTGCCTCTTGCCCGCGATGCTGCAGGGCGTGCAGGCCGAGGGCCACGAAATTTGCCGCATCGGCGACGCCGATCACGCCGAATACGCCGCATTCCTCCTTCAATTTGTCATCATCGAAGGGGTGCGAGAGGAAGGGGCGCATGGGGCCTCCGAATCCGAGGAAAGCTGTGCGTCTGATCTAGTGCTTTGTCAGGGGGAAGTCACGCCCCCTTTGGCCCGTGCTGCGGTGCGGCGGATCAGCCCGAAGTGGCGGGGGCGGCCACGGCCGGGGCGGCGGTGCCGACGCAGACCTGCGTGAGGTCGTTGTAGCGCGCGACGATCCAGCCGGGGGCATCGGTCGGCATTTGCGCGTCGATATTGTCCTGGAAGGAGGCGAAGACCTTGGCCGAGCGGCTTTCATCGACCATCGGGATGGCGTTGGAGGCCACGGCGCGATCATAGACGAGGAAGGCCACGGCGACGAGAAGCACGCCGCGCGCGACGCCGAAGAGGAAGCCCAGACCCTGATCAAGGCCGCCAAGCGCGGTGCGGTGGATGGCCGAGGAGAGGAGCGGCGTGAAGAGCGAGGCGAGGATCAGCGCCACGGCGAAGACCACGGCGAAGGCCGCGATGATGGAGAGTTCGCAACTGTCGCCGAGGAATTCGCCCACGACGGGCAGTTCCTTGACGAGGGGCTGCACCTGTTCGGCGAAGAGGAAGGCCACCAGCGCCGCGCCGATCCAGCCGACGATGGCCATGGCTTCGCGGACGAGGCCGCGCGAATAGGCGAGGATCGCCGAAAGCACGATGACGCCGGCAACGACCGCGTCGATCAGTGTGAAACCTTCCATGTGCCGTCCTGCTCCTGTCCTGCCGGGGGGATCAGCCCGCCCCGAACATCTCGCCCACGAAGGCCGTGAGGTCGGGCATCTGACGCACCCGCATCCCCGTTTCCGCCCCGATCTTGGAACGGTCCGGCGCAATCGCCTGTGAGAAACCAAGTTTCGAGGCTTCTTTCAACCTGTTTTCGGTCTGGCCGACCGGGCGCAGGGCCCCGGAGAGGGAGATTTCGCCGAAAAGCACCATGTCTGGCGGAAGGGCCACATCTTCGCGGGCGGAAAGGAGGGCCGCCGCGACGGCCAGATCGGCGGCGGGTTCGGAGACGCGCATGCCGCCCGCGACGTTGAGGAAGACGTCAAGGCCCGCGAAGGGGATGCCGCAGCGGGATTCCAGCACGGCGAGGATGGTGGAGAGGCGGCCGGAGTCGAGCCCAACGACCGTGCGGCGCGGGGTGCCAAGGTTGGAGGGCGCGACGAGGGCCTGAATTTCGGTCAGCACGGGGCGGGTGCCTTCGATGCCTGCGAAGACGGCGGAGCCGGGGCTGGACTGGCCGCGATCCGACAGGAAGAGCGCCGAGGGGTTGGTGACCTGCGACAGGCCATCGCCCGTCATCTCGAACACGCCGATTTCATCGGCCGGGCCGAAGCGGTTCTTGACGGCGCGCAGGATGCGGAACTGGTGGCCGCGTTCGCCTTCGAAATAAAGGACGGTATCGACCATGTGTTCGACAACGCGGGGGCCGGCGATCTGGCCTTCCTTTGTCACATGGCCGACGAGGATGATGGCGACGCCCCGCCGTTTGGCGAAGGTGACAAGCTCATGCGCCGCCGCGCGGACCTGTGAGACGGAGCCGGGGGCGGCCTCGACCGTGTCGAGCCACATGGTCTGGATCGAGTCGATGATGGCGAGTTGCGGGCGTTCGGCATCGAGCGTGGTGAGGATGTCGCGCAGCGCGGTTTCGGCACCGAGGGCCACGGGGGCATCGGTGAGGCCGAGGCGTTGGGCGCGCATGCGGACCTGCGCCGCGGCTTCCTCCCCCGAGATGTAGAGGCATTTGAGGCCGCGCCGGGCGAAGCTGGCGGTGGCTTGCAGCAGCAGCGTGGATTTCCCGATGCCGGGATCGCCGCCCACAAGGATGGCCGAGGCGGGGACGAGGCCGCCGCCGAGGACGCGGTCAAGCTCATCCATGCCCGACGCCGCGCGGGGGGGCGGGGCCTCTTCCGTGGCGAGGTCGGTGAGGGGGATGGTCTTTCCCTTGGCCCCGAGGGATTTGGGGCCGGTGGAAAGGGGGGCCTCTTCCACGATGGAGTTCCATGCCCCGCAGGCATCGCATTTGCCCGCCCATTTGCGGTGGACGGAGCCACAGGCGGTGCAGGTGAAGGCGGGGGAGGATTTGCTCATGCCGTCTTGGGTAGCGGGTCGGTGGCGGGGGTTCAAGGGCGGTGGCGGTGGGAGAGGATGAGGGACAGGCCCACGCAGGCGGTGAAGAGCCAGAGGCCCCAGGCGGTTTCGATGGTGCCGAAGCCCATTCCGGGGCCGGTGCCCCTTGCCAGCACGATATAGAGCGCGACGAGGAAGATATCGGCCATGGCAAGGCGGCCCATCAGGCGCAGGGCGGGCAGGGCGAGGGGCGACAGGAGGCCGAAATCGAGCAGGGCGAGGCCCAGAACCTTGGCATAGGGGGCGAAGAGGGCGAGGAAGCTGACCAGCAGGGCCAGCGCCGGATCGGTGGACCAGAGCGATTGCAGCCCGGTGACGACCGAGATCTCCGACAGCCCGAAGAGCGGCAAGAGCCCCGCGCGCAGAAGCGGCGCGAACCATGCCACGGGGAACAGGATCAGCAGCGTGAGGTTCAGAAGGACAGCCGGGCGCATGGGCGTATCTGGCCCGCGCCCGGCCCCGGGTTCAAGTCATTTCCCGGGCTTTGGCAGTTGCACCACGGTGGCATCGCGCGGCTCGTCCGGTTCCATCGCATAGCCGAGTTGGGGCAGGATTTCGCGCAGGTCTGCCTCGAGCCGCTTGATCTGAAGTTCGGCCTGACGTTCCTCGGCCTCGATATCGGTCAGCCAGCGGCGCAGGTCATCGGTGATGTGGCGGGCCAGCGCGATGCGTTCTGACAGGGCGGCGGCCTCTTCCTGGCGGTGTTTCAGGAATTCGCGGGCGCGGGCGACGCGGGCATCGGAATAGGTATGGGCAAGATCGCGTGTCTGAAAGCTCATCTGTGCGGCGAGTTGCAGGAGTTCGGGTTCCAGCTGGCCGAGGTCGGGGTGGTTGCGCAGATGGGCAAGGCGGGCGCGCATGGATTCGAATTCCCCCGACAGGGCGAAGACGCCCGCGCGATCGGCGGCATGGGCGATGCGGTAGGCATGGGCCACATCCTCGAGCCCCATGGCGAAGGAGCGGTGGCTGCGTTCGAGCCGGGCCATGCGGGCATTGGCGGGCAGAAACAGGCAGAGGAGCAGGAGGAAGGCGTTCAGGCCGAGTTGCAGCCAGATCCCGGCCTGCGGCAGGGGCGTGCCCCCGAAGGCGAGCGCGATGTCGGGCCATGGCAGATGGCCGAGGGCGGCGAGCAGGCTGATACCGCTGAGGGCAAGGGCGAGGAGAAGGACAAGGCCGCTGGCCGCGGATTGCAGGATCTGCAGGGCAATCCGCAGATTGCCTGAAACGACAGGGGACATCAGAGCACCACCACACCTTTTACTGCGGACAGGCAAGCGCAGGGCGGCCAGATTCGGCAAATGTTTTTCGATTGCCCCGGGTGGGGCGCGGCGATTGGGGCGACAATGCGGGGGCGGCGTCTGGACTGTTGCCGGATGGGAAACAGTCAGCCGAGGATAAGCACAAGGATCGCGCTGGCGGGCAGAAGCCAGAGCAGGGTTCCCACGATCCAGTGGCCCCAGATCGGGGCGGGCCATTCGCCCAGAACATGCCGCGCCCAGGCCCAGACCAGCCAGAGCCAGCAGAGGATGGACAGGATCAGGCTGGCCTGTTGCAGTTCCAGATAGGCGGGATGCCAAGGCAGGATCAGCCAGAGGCAGAAGGCGCAGGCGGAGAGGGCCAGAAGGCCCGCGCCTTCGACCCGCTGACGCCAGCCCGCGAGGCCCGCCACCGCGATGGTGACGGGTACGGCGGCCACGAGGGCGCGCACGATCCCGGAGCCGGAGAGCAGGGCGAGCGCGTTCTGAATCCAGTCATCCATCAGCGGACCGCGGCGATGGGGCCGGTCGCGCGCCCATGGATGAACTGCTGAACGAAGGGATCGGGGGTGGTTTCCAGATCGGCGATCGGGCCGGTCCACTGGATCACGCCGTCATGCAGCATGGCCACGCGGTCGGCGATGGCGCGGACCGAGGTCATGTCATGGGTGATGGTCATGGCGGTGGCGCCCATCTCTGTTACGATCTCGCGGATCAGGTCATTGATGACGCCGGCCATGATCGGGTCAAGCCCGGTGGTGGGTTCGTCGAAGAAGATGATTTCAGGGCTTGCCGCGATGGCGCGGGCAAGGCCCACGCGCTTCTGCATGCCGCCCGAAAGCTCGGCGGGGTAGAGGTCGGCCACTTCGGGTTTGAGGCCGACGCGGCGGAGTTTTTCGATGGCGATCTCGCGCGCCTCGGCCTTGGGGCGTTTGGTGGGGCCGCGCATCAGGCGGAAGGCCACGTTTTCCCAGACGCGGAGCGAGTCGAAGAGCGCGCCGCCCTGAAACAGCATGCCGAAGCGGGCGAGGAAGGCGTCGCGGTCGGCCTTCGTCACGTCCTGCCCATCGAGCGTGATGGAGCCGGTATCATGGTGGACAAGGCCGAGGATGCATTTGAGCAGCACCGATTTCCCGGTGCCGGAGCCGCCGATGATCACCATGCTTTGGCCTGAGGGGATGGTCAGATCCACCCCGCGCAGGACGCGGTTCCGGCCAAAGGTCTTGGTGACTGCGGAAAGGGTGATCATGCGGAGAAGAACAGTTCGGTGAGGATGTAATTGGCGGCGAGGATCAGGACGGAGGCGCCGACGACGGCGGATTTGGTTGCGGCGCCGACACCTTGCGCGCCGCGGCCGGAATTCATGCCGTGGTAGCAGCCCATGATGGCCACGATGAAGCCGAAGGCGGCCCCCTTCCAGAGGCCCGAGACGACATCCCAGTTTTCAAGGAAATCGACGGTGTTCTGCAGATAGGTGGTGGAGTTGAAGCCGAGGCGGTTCACGCCCACCAGCCAGCCGCCCGCGATGCCGATGGCGTCGCCCACGCCCACCAGCACCGGCACGGCCAGCGTGGCGGCAAGGACGCGCGGCACGGCGAGGTATTTGATCGGGTTGGTGGAGAGCGTCACCAGCGCGTCGATCTGTTCGGTGACCTTCATCGTGCCGATTTCGGCCGCAATGGAAGAGGCGACGCGGGCCGCGACCATCAGGCCGCCCAAGACGGGGCCAAGTTCGCGCACCATGCCGATGGCGACGATGGAGGGGACCACCGCCTCGGCGTTGAACCTTGCGCCGCCGGAATAGATCTGCAGCGCCAGCGCGCCGCCGGTGAAGACGGCGGTGAGGCCCACGACAGGCAGCGAGAACCAGCCGATCTGCATCAGCGCATGCAGGAATTCGCGCGGATAGAAAGGCGGGCGGAAGAGGTGACCGATGACGGCGGCGGCGAAAAGCGTGACGCGCCCGATGGCGGCGAGGGCGGCGATCACGGGCCGCCCGAGGGCGGCAAGGGGCGCGGTGAGGGCGGTCATGCCTGCCCCCCGGTCTGCCGGGTGACATGGCGGCGCAGGTAGCGCGGGCCGAGCGAGGTGAGGATTTCATAGCCGATGGTGCCCGCGATGGCGGCCAGATCATCGACGCCCTGACGCGGGCCGAGGATATCGAGGCTGTGGGGGATTTCGGCGAGATGGCCGATATCGGCGGTGATGAGATCCATCGAGACGCGGCCGATCAGCGGGACGGGCGTGTCGCCATCCCAGAGCCGGACCTTGTTCGACAGCGTGCGCGGCAGGCCATCGGCATAGCCGGCCGACAGGGTGGCGACGGTGGTCGCGCGGTCGGCTGTCCAGGCATTGGCATAGCCCACGGTTTCACCCTTTGCCACATCGCGCGTCTGGATGACGGGCAGCGACAGGGTGACGACGGGCCGCGCCGCATCGAAGGGCTGGCCGCCATAGAGGCCGATGCCGGGGCGGGTGAGATCGAAGTGATAGTCCGGGCCAAGCAGGATGCCGCCGGTCGCGGCGAAGCTGCGCGGGATGCCGAGCCCGTCGGTCATATGGTGGAATTGCACGAGTTGGGCCGCGTTCATCGGATGGTCGGGTTCATCGGCGCAGGCGAGGTGGGACATCAGGAAATCGGGGCCTGCCTCCAGCACGATGGGGGCAATGGCGCGCCATTCGGCCTCTTCCAGCCCCAGCCGGTTCATGCCGGTGTCAAGCTGGATCCCGAAGGGATGGCCCGGGAGCGCCTCGAGGTGGCGGGTCACCTGCTGGAGCGAGTTCAGCATCGGCGTCAGGTCGAGATCGTGGATCATCTCGGTATCGCCGGCCATATGGCCGCCGAGGATGCCGATCTGGGGCCCCGGGCCAAGGACCTGCCGCAGGCGCGCGCCTTCCTCGGCCACGGCAGTGAAGAAGCGCCGCGCGCCCGCGCGGGCGAGTGCTGGGGCCACGCGGTCGATCCCGAGGCCATAGGCATCGGCCTTGACGACGGCGGCGGTCTGCACGCCGGGGACGGAGAGGCGATCCAGCGCGCGCCAGTTGGCGGCGATGGCGTCGAGGTCGATGGTGAGGGTTGCTGTGGCCATGGTGCGGGGGTTTTCGGCAGGGGCGGGGCTGCGGTCAAGGGAATTCTGGGTGCGGGGCATCACGGGGTGGCGAGGCGTGATCTTGCGGCGCGCTTCGCGCAATCCTTTCCTGTCGCCTGCGCGCGTTCCGCGCTTCGGCTCCGTCGTCAGGGGACGTTCCGACCCCTCTGTCCGTGCGCTGCGCGCCCGGCCATTCACCCCTTGAGGGTATTTGCCGCCAAGATGAAGGGGGAAGGGCGGAGCGGTCAGTCGCGCAGGCCCGCCATGGCGCGATCAAGATGGACGTAGCCGCCATCGACAAAGAGCCATTGGCCGGTGGTATGGCCCGCGCGGGGCGAGAGGGTGAAGACGACGGTATCGGCCATTTCGGTATCGAGCGTCATGCGCTGGCCAAGCGGGATGCGGCGGGTGATTTCGGCCAGTTTTTCGGCGCGGTCGGGGAAGGTGTCGAGCCAGGCGTCATACATGGGGGTGAGGACTTCTGCCGGGATCACCGCGTTGACGCGCACGCCATGGGGGGCAAAGGCCGCGGCCCATTCGCGCGTCAGGCCCAGTTGCGCGGCCTTGGCGGCGACATAGGCCGAGGTGGAGCCCTGGCCGGTGACGCCGGTCTTGGAGGAGATATTGACGATGGCGCCCTGCTGCGCCTTCAGATCGTCCTGCAGGTGGTGGGTGAGGGTGTAGTAATGGATCAGGTTCTGGTTCAGCGAGGCGCGGAAGGCGTCGGGGCCGGCATTCAGGTCGACGCCGTCATTCGTGCCCGCGTTGTTGACGAGGCCATAGACCTGCCCCCAGCGGTCATGGACCGTGTCCACCGCGCGGCATATTTCATCATCCTTGGACAGATCGACCTGCACGAAGCCTGATTTCGGCTGAAGTGCTGCGAGTTCGGCCAGGAAATCCGGGGCGGGCGCGCGGCGGGCGAGGATGACGGGAACCGCGCCTTCCTCGGCCAGGCGGCGGCTGATCGCGCCGCCGATGCCTTGCCCGCCGCCGGTGACGATGACGACCCTGTCTTTGAGATGCAGGTCCATGGCGGGCCTCAGTATCCGCCGCCATCGCCATCGCCCTGCCAGGGCTGGGCGAGGTTGCCGAAGCGGGTGAAGCGGCCTTCGAAGCTGAGTTCCACGGTGCCGATGGGGCCGTGGCGCTGCTTGCCGATGATCACCTCGGCCTTGCCATGGACGCGGTTCATCTTTTCGAACCATTCGGCAAAGCGCGGATCATCTTCCGGCGGCTTGAGGCGTTCGTGATAATATTCGTCGCGATAGACGAACATGACGACGTCGGCGTCCTGTTCGATGGAGCCGGATTCGCGCAGGTCCGAAAGCTGCGGACGCTTGTCATCGCGGGATTCCACGGTCCGCGACAGCTGTGACAGGGCCACGACGGGGATGTTGAGTTCCTTGGCGATGGCCTTGAGCCCTTGGGTGATTTCCGACACTTCCTGCACGCGGTTGGTTTCGCCCCGACCGGTGCCCTTGAGCAGCTGGAGGTAGTCGACCATCAGCACGTCCAGCCCATGGGTCCGCTTCAGGCGGCGGGCGCGGGCGGCGACCTGTGAGATGGGCAGGGCGGGCGTGTCGTCGATATAAAGGGGGCAGGATTCCAGCGATTTCGCGGCCTCGACGAAGCGGCGGAATTCTGTTTCGGTCATGTCGCCGCGGCGGATCTGTTCGGAGGGCACTTCCGACGCCTCGGACAGGATCCGGGCGGCGAGTTGCTCGCTGCTCATTTCCAGCGAGAAGAAGCCCACGACGCCGCCTTCGACCGCGCCTTCATTGCCATCATGGGTGCGGCCGCGGCGATAGGCCTTGGCGATGTTGAAGGCGATGTTGGTGGCGAGCGAGGTTTTGCCCATCGAGGGGCGTCCGGCGAGGATCAGAAGGTCGGAGGGGTGGAGGCCGCCGAGTTTGCGGTCAAGGTCGACGAGGCCGGTGGAGATGCCCGCAAGGCCGCCGCCGCGCTGATAGGCGGCGTTGGCGGAATTCACCGCCTCGGTCGTGGCGCGCAGGAAGGAGACGAAGCCGCGCTGCGCCACGCCCTGTTCGCCCAGCTTGTATAGGTGCTGTTCGGCCTCGGTGATCTGTTCGCGGGGTTCGGAGATCACATCGACCTTGGCGGCCTTGGCGGCGATGTCGCGCCCGAGGGTGATGAGTTCGCGCCGCACGGCGAGATCGTAGATCATCTGTGCATAGTCGCGCGCGGCAAAGGAGGAGATCGCGGCGCCCGCAAGACGGACGAGATAGGCCGGGCCGCCGAGTTCCTTCAGGCCTTCGTCATCCTCGAAAAAAGGCTTGAGGGTGACGGGAGAGGCGAGCGCGTTCTTCTGGATGCGGGCGGCGGCCTTTTCGAAGATGCGCTGATGGACGGGGTCGAAGAAATGCTCGGCCTTCACAAGGGCGGCGATGCGGTCATAGACATCGTTGTTCGTCAGGATCGCGCCGAGGAGTTGCTGTTCGGCCTCGACATTCTGGGGCAGGGTTTCGCCTTCGGGCTGTGGCTGGGCGGCGGGAAGGTTCGGGCGCAGGGTGGCGATTTCGGTCATCTCTCTGCCTCGGGTCTTGGTCTGCCGGGGTCGTATCTGCCCCGGTTCTGCCTGCGGGAACAGGCTGGAAAAGATGGTGGATAAGTCGCGCGCCGGAAGCGGGCGGCGACTCGATCCTACCACATTTTGCGGGCGGCGGGGGAATTGGCACGAGGCCTGATGGGGATCAGGCCGGAATGGGCCGATTCATCCACAAATCATCCCCAGCCGCGCCCACAGGAAAGATCAGGCCTTGGCGCGGGCGGCCTGCCAGGCGCGGGGATCGCGCAGGAAGCTTTCCACCTCGGCCAGGGTGGCGGCGTCGAAGGCCGCGGCGGCGCGCGCTTCGGCCAGAACGTCCCACCAGGTGCAGAGGTGGTGCAGGGCGACGCCATGATCGGCCAGGCGCTGGGTCGTCTCAGAGAAGATGCCGTAGTAGAAGATCACCGCCGTATGGGCGCAGGTGGCCCCGGTTTCGCGGATGGCATCGACGAAGGAGAGTTTGGAGCCGCCGTCGGTGGTGAGATCCTCGACCAGCAGCACGCGCTGGCCTTCGGTCATGGCGCCTTCGATGCGGGCGTTGCGGCCATAGCCCTTGGGCTTTTTGCGCACATAGGTCATCGGCAGTGCCATGCGTTCGGCGACCAGCGCGGCAAAGGGGATGCCTGCGGTTTCGCCGCCGGCGATGTTGTCAAACGCCTCGAACCCGGCGTCGCGCATCACGGTTACAGTGAGAAAATCCATCAGTGTGGAGCGGAT
This sequence comes from Paracoccaceae bacterium, assembly GCA_041397045.1. GTDB lineage: Bacteria > Pseudomonadota > Alphaproteobacteria > Rhodobacterales > Rhodobacteraceae > Paragemmobacter. The sequence continues at coordinate 3,774 of JAWKXK010000021.1, read as the reverse complement.
GCGCGGATAGCTGATCAGCTTGCGGCAATCGATATAGGTGGGCGAGGGCAGGCCCGAGGCCAGCGTGAAGGGCGTTTCGGCATTGAAGTGGACGGCCTTGATCTCCAGCAGGGCGCGGGCCGTGAGGCGGGCGATTTCCTCTTTCGGGGGGAAGGCGGTGGGGATCATCGGCTGCTCCTGCGGGCGGGGGAGAAGAATTTTCGCCGAAAATTCTTCGGTTTTGGGGCGGGGGCGAAAAATTTTCGGCGAAAATTTTTCGTGTCGTCAGGCCTCCACATGCCAGTGGACGGGAAAGCCGGGATCGAAGACGGTGACGGGGCCTGCTTCGGTGAAGATCTTGGCGGGCCAGTGGGCGGGGGCGCCCTTTGTGAGGGTGAGGTGCGCGTCGTTCGGGGGCAGGCCATAGAAGCGGGGGCCATTCAGACTGCTGAAGGCTTCCAGCCGGTCGAGCGCGCCTTCTTCTTCGAAGACATGGGCGAGGAGTTGCATCGTGTTGGTCGCGGTGAAGCAGCCGGCGCAGCCGCAGGCATGTTCCTTCAGCGCATCGACATGGGGGGCCGAATCCGTGCCGAGGAAGAACCGCCCTTCGCCGCTGGTGGCGGCGGCGCGCAGGGCCAGGCGGTGCTTTTCGCGTTTCGCCACGGGCAGGCAGTAGTAATGCGGTTTGATCCCGCCCACGAGGATGTGGTTGCGGTTGATGATCAGGTGGTGGGTGGTGATCGTGGCCCCCAGCGTATCGCCGCCCGCGCGGGCATAGGCCACGCCTTCCTCGGTCGTGATATGTTCCATGACGACGCGCAGGCCGGGCAGGCGGCGGCGCAGCGGATCGAGGACGGTGTCGATGAAGACGGCCTCGCGGTCGAAGATATCGACTTCGGGCGTGGTCACTTCGCCATGGACGCAGAGGGGAAGGCCGATTTCGGCCATGCGTTCCAGAACGGCGGTGACCTTGGCCAGATCGCGCACCCCGCCATGCGAATTCGTCGTGGCCCCGGCCGGGTAGAGCTTCACCGCCTTGACCAGACCCGTGGCATGAGCGGCGGCGACATCGTCGGGATCGGTGGTTTCAGTCAGATAGAGCGTCATCAGCGGCTCGAACGCCATGCCTTCGGGCAGCGCCGCGAGGATGCGGTCGCGATAGGCGGCGGCCTGATCGCCGGTCACCACCGGCGGCACGAGGTTGGGCATGATGATCGCGCGGGCGAAATGGCGCGCGGTTTCGGGCAGCACGCCCTTGAGCATCGCCCCATCGCGCAGATGGAGATGCCAGTCATCGGGGCGGCGGATGGTCAGGCTTTGGGTCATGCCCTGCGCCTAGCGCAACTTGCCCCGTCTTTCCAGTGCCGATTGGCGCGGCGGCAGGGTCAGGCGTCGTCGCTGTCCGGGGTTGGGTCCGCATCGGTGCGGGGGGCGCTGGGGGGCAGGCCGAGATGCGCCTCGAGGTCCTGCAGCCTGCGGCGGAAGCGGGGGCCGGCCTGGCGTTGCACGGCCGAGCGGCAGATCATCAGCGCCAGTTTCGACCGCTGCGCCTGATCGACCTTGCGCAGGATGGCCCGCAGATAGGGGGCATAGTGAGCCGGGCGCGCCAGATGCGCGCAAAGGTCAGCGTGTCGAGCCGGTTCTCGCAGGCCGCGGTCAGCAGGGCGGGCAGCAGGCCCATGATGCGGATCGTGTTCTCGATCGAGTCGCCGAAATGGCGGGCGGGCAGGGCCGTCACCCATGGCGCGCGGAAGAGCGCGGCATGCATGGCATTCTCGGCCAGCAGGGGATCATAGACCACGAAAACGCGGCTTGCGCCTTCTGTCATGTCGGGGGCATAGCCGTAGCGGGTGGTGAAATCGAGCCGCCGCAGGGCGGGCTTGCGGTGATCCCATCCCGCGACGGAAGGATCGAGCGTCGCGCGCGGGCTGATCGCCAGAACCGAGGAGCCGGGCGCGCAGACGCAATAGGCGCAGGCGGCATAGCCGCCGGCCCCGGCACCATAGAACAGGACGCGGTCGAAATCCTCGAAGAAGGCTTCGTCGACCAGCCGGTCGAAATAGCCCCAGACGGCCGGATCGCGGAACCATGTCTCGCCTTCGCAGATGACCGTCAGATGCGACCAGCCATTGGCGAGCGCGACATCATGGCCAAAGGGCATCTGCCCATCGCGGTTGAGGATCTGTTCCAGCGATTCGAAGGAGACCAGCAGGATCGGGCCGTCGTCGTGGAAATAGGCATGATGCCTGCGGCCGAGCGGTTCGAAATAGCCTTCCTCGGCGCAAAGCTCTTCGATCCTGGCAAACCACTCCTCGCGCGACAGCACGACCCGGGGCTCTGCGGGCCCTGGCTGATCCGCATCGTCGCGGTCGGGATCGGCAAGGTCGCCATCGGCGCGGTCTGACATGGGCGGCGGCCCCTTCTGCTCGGGTCTGGCCGGGCGATTCCCCGGGCCTTGATCGGTGTTTTGCAGATGCTTCTAGCCGGGGCAAACGGCAAGTTTGTGGCATTTGTTTTGCGGAACGCGGCTTTTCCGGTCAACTGTAAAGGCAGGATGAGGCGGGTGCGGGGCAGGGCCTGCGGCGTCGGGCGGCGGATCAGCGCGCGGGCAGTCAGCGCGCGGGCAGGGCGTGAGTCCAGATCATCCGCGCCTCGGCGGCGGTCAGGCGGGCGGTGGGCGGCGTCATCATCAGCCGTCCGAACAGGGCGCGCCAGCCTTCTTCGCGCATCAAGGCGGCAAAGCGGGCGCGGCGCCAGGCGAAGGCGGCCTGATGCAAGGCGCAAAGCCGGGGATCGGCCATGAGTTCCGCCCGCAGGTCGGCGCTGGAGAGGCCGAGGATCGAACGATCCTCGACCTCGCAATGATTGCGGTCGACCCAGTAGCCCAGATCAAAGGCCGAGGCGTCGCGATTGGCGCGTCCGCGATCGGCCTTGACGAGATAGCCCTCCATCGAGCCCAGGGCATAATGGTTCAGTTGCGCCAGCCCGTAATGCGGCAGGCCCAGCGGCGAGAAGATGCGCTGCGGCCCGCCCGGCAGCGGCCGACCCGAACTGTCATGCCAGCGCTGCCGGTCGGTGATCTGGCCCTTGGGGCGGTGGACGCCGGGTTGGCCGAAGCGCCCGTCATTGCGGTAGAGTGTCTTGAACATCACCGCGCGCCAGGGCCATTCCAGCGGATCGGGGGCGGCGCGGGTGAAGGTTTCCGTCACCGGATCATCCGTCAGATGGATGACGCCCGCATTGCCGAACATCCGCCAGGTCAGGGTGATGGCATCGGCCTCGGGCAGGGCCTGCAGAAGCGCGGGGATGGTGCGGTCGCCGCAATGGACATTCACGAATTCGTCGATGTCGAGGACGAGGATCCAGTCGGCGGCCCTGACCAGCGGATGGCCCGCCGCGGCCTTCAGCGCGTGCCATTGCGGGCCCTGCTCATGCGGGCCATCATTGCGCAGATGGGTCAGCCAGCCCATCTCCTCCAGCCGGTCGAGCATGAGATCGGTGCCATCGGTGCAGTCGTTCGAAAAGGTCAGAACATCGGTGATACCCGCCGCGCGGTGATGGGCCAGCCATTCCAAGAGGAAGCTGCCTTCGTTCCGCACCGTCAGGATCGCCAGCACACGCATGGCCAAGCGATAGCATGGGGGGCGGGCATTGCAAGCATCCCCCTCCATTGGTCGCATGCGCGGCCATGGCGGCTTGACCCGCCACGGGGGCGGGGCCAAGCATGGCACGGGCCTTGGCAGGAAGGGAGAAACCGGTGCAGGCATTGCCGCAATCCATCGACGCAGTCGAGAC
>JAWKXK010000020.1:0-64413 GCA_041397045.1 Paracoccaceae bacterium | reverse complement strand
ATCCAAGGGACCTCGTGGGAGCGGGTCCTGCTGATGGTGAAAGAACTGGGCGGTGATCACTATCTGACAGGCCACGGTGCACTTTCCTATCTGAATCATGAGCGCTTCAATGAAACTGGAATCGCGGTAAGCTACATGGATTACAACCCGTTGCCGTGGACTCAATCGCATGGTGATTTTTCACCTTACGTTACCGGGCTTGACCTTTTGGCGGCAGAAGGCACATCAGCCCACAGACATCTCCGCCCAGCCTGTATTGATTGGCAGGAGTTCAAACGCCGCAGGGAGTCGATGCAGTGACACAAGAACTTTCCAGACTGGCCGAAAACTTCTCTCGCGACGGATATGCAATCCTTCGTGGCTTCTATGATCCCGAAACGCAGATCGAACCCATCCGTGAAGGCATCCGCAGGATTATTGCGGCGCTTTGCCAGAAGTACGCGGTGGATGCCCCGACCGGTACCGTGGAAGAGGCGATGAGCGAAGGATACCGCCGCTTGATCGCAACCAATCGCGCATGGGGTGGCGAAGTCTATGACGCCGTAAAGCAGATACCAGCCTTCTTTCGCTTGGTGTCAGATAGCCGCAACGACGAGTTGTTCAAGACGCTTCGCGCGAACTCGGATCCCGGTATCGCAGCAGGCGGATACGGGATCCGAATTGATAACCCTGGAGAGGATAAGTTTCGTGCTCCATGGCATCAGGAATTTCCTGCACAACTCCGTAGTCCAGACGGCATTGTGTTCTGGTCGCCCCTCGTTCCTATTCGGCCTGAACTTGGCCCGGTCGAACTTGCGGTTGGTTCACATGCCGAGGGGATCGTACCGGTTTGGAAAGATGACGCAGGAATCGGAAAGGCAGGTGCTTATGCGCTTCGGCTTGATCGCGAAGAGGAACGTCTAGCTCGATACCAACATGCGGCCCCACTCACCAATCCAGGTGATTTGATCGTGATGGATTTTCTGACCTTGCATCAATCCGGGCAGAACGTGGCCGATTGCGCCCGCTGGTCCATGCAATGGCGCATGTTCAACTTTGCCAATCCACTTGGGATTCGCCTGTCGTGGTGCGGTTCCTTCGCTGCCGGGCAAAGTTTCGAGAAGATTCTACCTGATCTGCTGATAGAGGGCTCCAAATGAACTGCTGCAGAGTTTGTTCTGCTTCGCTTGGGACGCAGGACTACGCCATGCCCGCGCCTTCCATGACGTCGCTGTCCACGCGGCTTGCTGTCCCAACGCAAGTTTGGGTTTGCCGGGCCTGCGGGCATTCCCAATCTGCAGATTTACCTGACGTTAAAACATTCTACGATAGTGAGTATCGGATATCTCTCCAATCAGAGGATCATGACCAACTCTACGAGATTGGTCCCGATGGGCCCATATTCAGGACAGAACGGCAGACCGCTCTTCTGCTTGAACTGAATTTGAAGAGCGGAGCGCGCGTCTTGGATTTCGGAGCGGCAAAGGCCGTTACACTGCGTCGGTTCTTTGCCGCACGGCCAGACATCCAACCTTTTGTTTTCGACGTATCAGAAGATTACCGATCATTCTGGTCGGATTGGATTCCGCTAGCATCCCAAGCAACTTACCAGATGCCGGAAGAGTGGTCCGGCACTTTTGATTTGATCACCGCGCACTTTGTGCTGGAACATGTGCCAAACCCGGTGGATGTCCTGAAGAATATTGCAGGATTCCTATCGCCCGAAGGTTTGTTGTTCATCACCGTCCCAGATCCGATTGGCAATCCAGGCGACCTGCTTGTCGTCGATCATTTGAACCACTTCGTTCCATCATCAATTCAAACTGCCATGCACCTTGCAGGTCTGCGTCCGATCTTGATAAGCTCCGACAAGTTTCGTGGTGCTTTCGTGATAGTCGCTCGTCTCGGCGAATCCAGTAATCAAACTTTCGAATCAGATCCGCAGTCCATTCTAGAGATTCTCCAATCTTGGAAATCAATCCTGTCGAATCTAAGGGACGAACTCGACAGGCCAGAGAACAAGACCGCTCGTATAGCAATCTACGGCGCGGGATTTTATGGTGCGCTATTCGCACCGCTCGTTGGCGACCGACTTGTCGCATTTATTGATATGAATCCCAACCTGCAAGGCAGTGAAATGGAGGGCCGACCAGTGCTGGCCCCAAGTAATTTCCCAAGCGTAGACTTGGTAATTGCTGCACTTAACCCTGCCCGGGCTAGAAAACTGCTACCTGCAAATCCGCCCTGGTTGAAGGGTCCAGCCAAGGTATACTATCCGGGCGGGTGAAATCTGGGCTAAAGAAATGTCACCCGTTGAAAGTCACCCCTCCTTGACAGGGATAGGCAACTCAGATTGCTTCTGTACGTTGTTTCTGTGTCATCCCGTCGTTCTCTATTTCTGGATGCTGAATGCTCGCCGGCATTGTCATTCCAACTCAGGAACGAGTGCAATATCTGTTGCATTCCTCTTTCTACTGTCACTGCGATCAACTGACGATGATGTTGAGATCATTGTCTCACGAAAATGTGCATCAACCGATGGAACACGCGATGTTGTCGAGAGCTTCAGGATTCTCGGATAATATATCTTTCGACACAGCGCGTTTCAGTAGAATGAATTTCGAATTGGCGTTCAACCAAAGCAAGGAGACTACGTTATCTGTTTTGGGAATTGACGATGGCATCATTCCCAGCCAGTTTCCTATTCTAAAACATTCTGAAGGAGCGCCGCCAGATGGCGTAGCTGGTCCCTTCCGGTCTACGGCTGGCCTGTCCCGGCTATGGGAAAAAAGTGGGAGGTGTGCGGTTTTCCAAATCGGAATGCTACAGGCCAATCCGAACCATCACGGACGTAGAGGGACGTAAAATTCTTGAATCCGGCAGGATGGAGAGATTCGACGTCTTACCCAGAGTTTATCATGGAGCAATGTCCAGAGAGATGCTGGACGGCATCAGACGTCACGATGGGATACTCTTTGGCGCTCGCAGTCCGGACATTTATGCTAGTTTCAGAGCCATTTTTAAGGGAACAGGTTCGATTTTATAAGGCATCCATTTACGATCAACGGCCACAGTCCATCCAGTACCGGAGGTTCTGATTGGAGTGCTCTTGGCGACAAGAAGACGGGCGGCCCTTCAGATACAAGATTCGTGTCTGAATTGTCCGTTGATCCGATTGATGACATCGTTCCTTTGGCCAAGTCAATGGCGCTGGGTTTTCTTGGAACCGCACAGACAGCGGCCCTGGCAGCCGCGCTTTCAGCACGGTCAGACTATGCGAACTGGTATCCGGGCTTCACTTCGCGATATGCAGCGGAAAGATGCGGCCACTGCGCAGGAAATCGAGGCGTCTCTGAAGGCACACGCAAGGCAGTTTGGCACTGATATTGCAGGCGGCAATGTCACAATTGAACCTAGATTGGTCGCGTGTATGGAGCAAGCTCTCCAATAACTTCAAGAAACTCAGCAAGAGCAGCAGCGTACGCCTCCTTTCCCAAATTGATGAGGAGAATACGATCGCCACAGCTGCAAGAATGTGTGATCTGGTTCTTGGAGATGAGGCAGCTGCCACCCTTAACGGCCAACTGTCCATCACAACTGCATGGAATAATGCGCTTGAGAGGATGCGAGGTTTCAAACGCCAGTTGTAAAGAGGCTTCCAATCATCAAAGATTCACATGCCCATGAAGCATGAAACAACAGACACAACTCTGTTGATCTCCGCCTCACTCATATCATGAAAACTTGGCAAATTGATCGATCGCCCCGGTATATCCCGGGCGTGCTTGTTGCTTTCAACATCACAGAACATCGGCAACGACGAAAGCGGATGAAAGAACACCCGCGCGTCGATGTCCGCTGACTTGAAGGCGTCCTGCATCGCCTCTCGCGTGATGCCAAGATCCCGGTCGAACACCGCCGTCGGCATCCAGCTTCCGTTCTGCGTGCCCGGTGGCTCGGGGTTCAGGCTCACGCCCTGATACTTGCCCAACCGATCCCGATAGGCCTGCATGATCTCGCGTTTCCGTGCGATCAGTTCCCCGATCCGCTCTACCTGCGCAAGGCCAATGGCCGCTTGCACATTTGACATCTTGTATTTGAAACCCACCTCGTCCGGCCAGAACTGCCGTGTCTGCCCCCGCGCCCGACCGTGGTTCGACAGCGTCAGCACCCGCTCAAAAAGCGCGGGATCGGAAGTCACGAACATCCCGCCTTCCCCGGTCGTCAGCGTCTTTGTGCCGTGAAATGAGAACGCCCCGAACCGCCCCATCGACCCGGCCCGACGCCCCTTCCAGACCGATCCGATCGCCTCGGCGGCATCCTCGATCAGCACGATCCCGTGCCGATCCGCGATGTCCTGCAATCGGTCCATGTCGCAGAGATTGCCATAGATATGCACCGCAAGGATGGCCTTGGTCCGCGGCGTGATCGCGGCTTCCACCCGATCCGGATCAAGGCACCAACTGACAGGGTCAATATCCACGAAAACCGGCGTCGCCCCCAGATGCACGATGGGCGCAGCCGAGGCGATCCAGTTGGTATCCGCCAGAATGACCTCGTCTCCGGGTCCGATACCCAGCGCGGCCATGCCCATATGCAGGGCTCGGTGCAACTCGACGTGGCAATTGCATGCGTTACACCCAGATGCGCCACGAAGGCCGCTTCGAACTTCACGATGTAATCATAGCACCGCTCGCCCCAGCCGTTCCGGGCGGCGTCCGTCGCATAGGCGACCTCAAGCTCGGTGATCGACGGCTTCGTATAGGCGATCCGACCACTCATCCCACCCGCACCTCCGGCACCGCCGTCACGAAACGTGTGCCCTCTGCGGCCAGTCCCGCCAGTTGCCGACGCACCTCATCCGCGATGTTCCATGGCAGGATCACCACATAATCCGGCCGTCGCACCATTAGCTCTGAGGGTGGCAGGATCGGAATATGGCTGCCCGGCATCAGCTTGCCCTGTTTCGACGGTGCCGCATCGCAGACAAAGGGCAGCAGGTCAGGCTTCACCCCGGCATAGTTCAACAGCGTATTTCCCTTCGCAGCCGCCCCATAGGCCGCAACCGTCTTTCCGTCGCGCTTGGCATCCAGCAGGAACCGCAACAGCCCGTCCTTCACTGCATCCGCCCGCGCCTGGAACCCGGCATAGAATGCCGCCCCATCCATCCCGCGCCGCCGCTCTTCTTCCAGAACTGCCCGCGCGCCCTCTGTCTCGGCATGCGACGCCCCCGCATGGCATCCATAGACCCGCAGGCTTCCGCCATGCGTCGGCAATTCCTCGATGTCGAAGATGCACAAACCCGCCGCGCCAAAGATCCGCGCAACCGTCAGCGCCGAAAGATACGAAAAATGCTCGTGATAAACCGTGTCGAACTGACAGAATTCCACCAGCCGCATCAGATGCGGGAATTCCAGCGTGATCACCCCCTCGGGCTTCAGCGCCGCCGCCAGACCTGCCGTGAAATCATTGATATCAGGCACATGTGCATAGACGTTATTCCCGGCGATCAGATCGGCCTTCCGGCCTTCCCCTGCCAAGCGTTTGCCCAGCGCCTCACCAAAGAATTCCCGCAGCACCGGAATACCCTGCGCCTCGGCCGCTGCTGCCGTGCTGGCCGTAGGCTCTACCCCAAGGCAGGGCACGCCAGCCGCCACGAAATTCCGCAACAGATAGCCGTCATTCGACGCCACCTCGATCACGTGACTTTCCGCCCCCAGCCAGAACCGCGCGATCATCTGCGCGGCATAGCGCGCTGCATGATCCAGCCACCCTTTCGAGGTGGACGAGAAATAGGCGTAATCCGCATCGAACAGATGATCGGCCTCCGTGAAATCCTCGGTCTGCACCAGCCAGCAGGACTCGCAAACCCGCAAGCGAAGCGGAAAGGTCATCTCCGGCGCGTTCAAGCGCTCCGGCGACAGATAGGAATTCGATGGCGGCGCATGCCCCAGATCCAGAAAGACATTCGGCAGAGGGGCCTTGCAATGGCGACAGAGGGGCAAGGTCATAGGCGGATCGGCTCAATGCATCCAGACCGGGAAAGGCGGCGTCCCGCGCCAGCCTCCGTTACGCCAAGCGGCCAGTTCCACCGCAACCCTTGCATCATCCCAGCGCAAGCCCCCTCGCCACGCCGCGCTGTAGGGGGCCAGATATAGGCCACCCAGCATCTCCGCATCCGGGGTCAGCGTCTGGAACCCGTGGGCAAAGCCCTCCGGCACGCAGATCATCGCCGGTTGCAGTCATCCAGCCGCTCCCTGTATGCCACTTACCGAAAGTCGGCGATCCGGCGCGCAGATCGACGATCACGTCAAAGATTGCCCCCGGATGCAGCGCAGAAGCTTTGTCTCCGCCATCGGGGGGCGCTGGAAATGCAGGCCCCGCACCGTGCCCAGCGCCGCCGAACGTGTTGCACTGCACCCAGCCGATTCGCCAACCCATGCGCCGCGAATTCCTCGGCACAGAACAGCCGCCCGCAAAGAACCCGCGCGCATCCCCGCGCGGCTCCAGTTCCACCCGGAACGCGCCCGACAGAGGCAGTTCCGTGAACCTCACGCCCCACCCCCGAAGGCCGCGATCTGCGCCCGCACCCGCTCTGCCGGGTCCGCCCCTGCCGCCACGTCGCGATACCAACCTACCGTCTCGGCCACCGCCCGCTCGAAATCCCAGCGCGGTTGCCAGCCCAGCACCATCCGCGCCCGCTCGATCGACAGGGCCAACTGCCCCGCCTCATGCGGCGCGGCGGGGTCGGTCGCATCCGTCCAATCCCCCGCCCAATGCTGCCGCGCAGCCTCGACCAACGCCCCCACGCTGCGCTGATCCGCAGGCTCGGGGCCGAAGTTGAACCCGTCTTCCAGCCGCGCCGCTTCCGGCCCCGCCAGCCGCTCGGCCAGCATCAGATATCCCTCCAGCGGATCCAGCACATGCTGCCAGGGCCGCACGGCATGGCGGTTGCGCACCAGAAGCGGCTGCCCTGCCCCAAAGGCACGGGCCAGATCGGGCAGGATGCGGTCTTCCGACCAATCCCCGCCGCCGATCACATTCCCCGCCCGCGCCGTGGCCAGCCGCACGCCAGACCCAGCGAAAAATGCCTTCCGCCAGCTTGCCGCCACCAGTTCCGTCCCGGCCTTCGAGGCGGAATAGGGATCATGCCCACCCAAGGGATCATTCTCGCGATAGGGATGCTCCCATTCGCAGTTCTCATAGACCTTGTCCGTCGTCACCACGACCACAGCACAGGGCGCATCCAGCGCTCGCACCGCTTCAAGCACATGCGCCGTGCCCATCACATTGGTGGCCCATGTCTCCACCGGTTCGCGATAGGATCGCCGCACCAAGGGCTGCGCCGCCAGATGCAGCACCACATCCGGCCGAACCGCGCGCATCCGCGCCGCGACCAGACCGCTATCACGGATATCACCCAAGGCGTGATCCATCCGCCCGGCCAGTCCCAATTGCTCAAACAGCGCGGGCCGCGTCTCTGGCGCAAGGGCAAGGCCCGAAACCACCGCCCCTCGCGCCAGCAACATCTCGCACAGCCAACTGCCCTTGAACCCGGTATGTCCGGTAACCAGAACCCGCCTGCCTGCCCAGAACCCCATGCCTCAGGCCCATATCTTCCAAGGGGCGCGGCCCCGCGACCACAGATCCTCAAGCATGTTCTTGTCGCGCAGCGTGTCCATCGCCTGCCAGAACCCGCCATGCCGATAGACGGACAACTGCCCATCCGCGGCAAGACTTTCCAAAGGCGCGCCCTCCCATGGCGACGCATCCCCCGCGATCCGGCCAATCACCGAAGGCTCGCAGACAAAGAACCCCCCGTTGATCCACTGCCCGTCGCCCACCGGCTTCTCCAGAAACCTTTCCACCCGGCCATCGGCAATCTCCAGCGCGCCATACCGCCCCGGCGGCTGGATCGCCGTCACCGTCGCCTCGCGCCCCGCCGCGTGGTGATGCGCGACCAGCGCTGTCACATCCACATCCGACACCCCATCGCCATAGGTCAGGCAGAAGGTGCCGTCGATGTAATCCGCCACCCGCCGCAACCGCCCGCCCGTCATCGTTGCATCGCCCGTATCCACCAGCGTCACCCGCCACGGCTCGGCATTGCGGTGATGCACCTCCATCCGGTTCTCGGCCATGTCGAAGGTCACGTCGGACATGTGCAGGAAGTAGTTCGCGAAATACTCCTTGATGACATAGCCCTTGTAGCCGCAGCAGATCACGAAATCGGTGATCCCATGCGCGCCATAGATCTTCATGATATGCCACAGGATCGGCCGCCCCCCGATCTCGATCATCGGCTTCGGGCGGAGATGCGATTCTTCGCTGATCCGGGTCCCAAGGCCCCCGGCTAGGATGACGGCTTTCATGATCTAGACACCGAGGGTGGACGCTTGTCTTTCCTCTATCGCGCAAAATACGCAAGCTAAACAGCTTTGTTGTCTACAGCATATGGGCAGGCAAGAAGTCACGTCTTCTGCCTGCCCATCCTGTCTTGATCAGGCACCCACCTTCGCAAACCGCAGATACGGCAGCTTGATGTCCAGCTCCCCGAACCGCTCCCGCGCCTGATCGTCGGTCAGCGCCAGCGCCACGATCATGTCCTGCCCCGGCACCCAGTTCGCAGGCGCGGCCAAAGGCACACCGTCCGTCGCCCGCACCGCATCCAGCGCGCGCAGGATTTCGGCGAAGTTGCGACCCACGCTCATCGGATAGGTCATCGTCAGCCGCACCTTCTTGTCCGGCCCGATGATATAAACCGTCCGCACCGTCGCCGAATGCGCGGGTGTGCGCCCCTCGGTCGGCAGATAGTAATCGGCGGGAAGCATGTCATAGGCCTTGGCCACGGTCAGGGACGAATCGTCGATGATCGGAAACTCGGCCGGCGCGCCGCCAAAGGCTTCGATGTCGCGCTTCCATTTCTCGTGATCGCCCACCGAATCGACCGAAACCCCCAGAACCTTGGTGTTCCGCTTCGCCCATTCCCCGGCAAGCTGCGCCACGGCGCCGAATTCGGTGGTGCAGACGGGGGTAAAGTCGCGCGGATGGCTGAAGATGATCCCATAGCTGTCACCCAGCCACTCATGGAACCTGATCGTCCCTGCGGTGGACTCTGCGGTGAAGTCGGGGGCTACGTCATTGATGCGCACGGCCATGTCCGGTCTCCTGTCTGTCGTTTCGCCACAGACATACGCCACTTGGAACAAGGTTTCATCCCCCTTGGCCATTTCCCGCGCAAAAGAGAATGCTAACCCAAGGGCAACCCGACAGGCAGAAGAATTTCCCTGCACTCCCATCCTTCAAAACCATTCCAAAACCCCTGCAAAATCCCTCCGGGAAATTTGTTCACCCCCGGCAACCCGCCGCCCATCCGCGACGAAACCTGTCGCTTCGCCCCTTGCCCCCGGTCGCTCTGCCTGCCACCTTCCCCCCAACCCCGGAGGATCCCATGCTCATCAAGCGCGATTTCTATATCAATGGCCGCTGGACGGCCCCCCTTGCCCCCCGCGATTGCGACGTGATCGACCCCTCGACCGAGGATGTCTGCGCCATCATCTCGCTTGGGTCCGAGGCCGACACCGATGCCGCCGTCGCCGCCGCAAAGGCCGCCTTCCCCGCATGGGCCGCCACGCCCCCCGCCGAACGCAAGGCGTACGTCGAAGCGATCCTCGCGCAATACGAAGCCCGGGCCGAGGAAATGGCGCAGGCGATCAGCCTTGAGATGGGCGCCCCCATCGACATGTCGCGCAACGATCAGGCCCCCTGCCTGCCGTGGCATCTGAAGAACTTCCTCACCGCCTTCGATCATATCGAATGGATCCGCCCCCTCGGCCCCCATGCCCCGAATGATCGCATCGCACTGGAACCCATCGGCGTGGTGGGCCTGATCACGCCATGGAACTGGCCGATGAATCAGGTCACGCTCAAGGTGATCCCCGCCCTGCTGGCGGGCTGCACCTGCGTGCTGAAACCGTCCGAGGAATCGCCCCTCTCCTCGCTGCTCTTTGCGGAATTCGTCCATGATGCGGGCGTCCCGGCGGGCGTCTTCAACCTTGTGAACGGCGATGGCGCGGGCGTGGGGACACGCCTTTCCACCCACCCGGATGTAGAGATGATTTCCTTCACCGGTTCCACCCGCGCAGGCAAAGCAATCTCCAAGGCCGCCGCCGAAACGCTCAAGCGCGTCACGCTGGAACTCGGCGGCAAGGGCGCGAACCTGATCTTCGCCGATGCCGATGACCGCGCCGTCGAACGCGGCGTGCGCCACTGCTTCAACAATTCCGGCCAAAGCTGCAACGCCCCCACCCGCATGCTGGTGGAACGCCCCGCCTATGACCGCGCGGTGGAAATCGCCCGGCAGGTGGCCGATGCCACCAAGGTCGCCTCCGCCCACGAACCCGGCCGCCACATCGGCCCCGTGGTGAACAAGCGGCAATGGGACCAAATTCAGGGTTACATCCAGAAAGGGATCGAGGAAGGCGCGCGCCTTGTGGCGGGCGGTCTTGGCCTGCCGGAAGGGATGAACAAGGGCTATTTCGTCCGTCCCACCGTCTTTGCCGATGTGAAGCCGGGCATGACGATCGAAAAGGAGGAAATCTTCGGCCCCGTCCTTTCCATCATCCCCTTCGATACCGAAGCCGAGGCCGTCCAGATCGCCAATGACACGCCCTATGGCCTGACAAACTATGTCCAATCGCAGGACGGCGCGCGCCGCAACCGCCTTGCCCGGCAACTCCGCGCCGGGATGGTGGAAATGAACGGCAAATCCCGCGGCGCGGGCGCGCCCTTCGGCGGGGTAAAGGCCTCGGGCCGCGCGCGTGAAGGTGGCGTCTGGGGGATCGAGGAATTCCTCGAGGTCAAGGCCATCTCGGGCTGGGACAACGACGCCTGATCCGACGGCAGGTCAAGGCGGGCCGCGTTCAGGCGCGGCCCCGATAGGCCAGCCATCCCAGACCGGGGATCTTCCGCACCCCGCGGAATATGCCATTCGCCTCGATCCAGCGCGCATAGGCGACATAGTCGGGATCCATTGACAGGTGCCGCTCCTCCGTCCTTGCGCGCAAGACATAGATCCCGCTCACCCCCGCCAGCAGCAGGCAGTTGCGCAGCGCCGTCTGCCATTCCCCATCCCCGGGGACAAATGGGATGGCAATCAGCCACCATGAGATGTTCTTGAACACATAGGCCGGATGCTTGGTCCACCGATAGGGCCCGCTGGTGATGATCCCCCGATGCGTCAGGTTCGAAAACCGGCACCCGAACTGCGCCGTGGCATAGACATAGACCGATAGGCAGCCCAGGATCATCACACCCCATGCGCCATAGGCCAGCGGGCTGTTCCACAGCCAGTTGCCCCATTCCCAATCCGTCTCGAAATCCAGATAATTGCCCTGCAGAAACGCCCAGATCGGCGCATAGCAGATGATGCAGGCCACCCAGCCCAACGCCGTCGGCTCTGTCGATCGCATATGCGTGTCCAGCGGGCGGAAGGTTGTCGCATAGCCGATGGTCGAAATGCTCAGATCGAAGAAAAAGGCAAAGCTGTAAAGAAACCCGTAAAGCACCACGAAATCCCCCAGCGTCGCCGGATCATAGCCGCGCAGCCCCTCCAGCGCGCTGCAGAAATAACCGAACATCAGCGGCAGGAAGAACCCCTTCACGATCCAGCCCCGCAGGTGCAGCCACAGCGCCGCGCCATCCACCGCACGCCAGTCCAGCAGAACCGCCTTGCCCATCTGCCAGTAACCATCGCGCGGATCGGCCTGATGGGCATCCACGAACAGGACATAGGGCACCGACAGCAGCGCCAGCGGCAGGGCCGCCGATTGCGCTAGCGTCAGGAAGGGCTGATAGGTCGCTTCCCGGTAGATCGGCAGGATCGTCCAAAGCAGCGCCACAAACCCGACCGAGGCATAAAGCCCCGCCAGCTTTACCGACGCCCGCCCCGGCGCAAGATCACGCTGCCCGTAATCCATGCCGGTGCTTGCCCGGCGGTGCACCTTGTAGATGGCCAAATCCACCGCAAAGGTCGCCACCACCATCGCCCCGAGTATGAACAGAACCGATGCCACGGTCCCCTCAAAGGGCGACAGGAACCAGACGATCCCGAAACTCGTCAGAAAGCTTGCCACGCTGGCCAGGGCCACCCCCGCGGGCGTCACGGATTTCGGCAGGTGAAGGCCGCCCTGATCACGCATCTTCCGTCCCTCCCGGCCCGTTGCGCCAGCCATGCCTCCCCGCTTCTTAAGGAATATTGCCAACCCCGGAAAGGCGTCCTGTCGGACCGCGACCCCGGTCGTGCGGAACGGCCGCCCCCGATGCCGCCTCCGGGCCGAATTCCGTCGCCCCTGCCTCTCACGCTGCGCCCTGCCGCTCCGCTAGGCTCTCCCCACCAGCCCCGAAGGACGCAGCCGCCATGCCCAGCCAGCACCCCCATCTGACCAGCCCGATCACCCTGCGCGGCACCACGCTGCGCAACCGCATCGTCTTTGGCGCGCATACCAACAACATGGCCGACATGGGCCTTCCCGGCCCCCGCACCCTTGGCTACATCACTGAGCGCGCCAAGGGCGGCGCGGGGATGATCGTGATGGAACCCGTCCCCGTTCACCGCACCGGCGTTCTCACCCGCGGCAACTATCTGCACGGCACCGACGACATCATCCCGCATTTCCGCAAGGTGACCGAGGCGGCAAGGGCCGAAGGCGCCGTCATCCTGCAGCAGCTCTATCACGTCGGCGCGCATGGCGATTCCGACCTCAGCTTCCAACCCCACTGGTCCCCCTCCGGCGCGGCCTCCTACCACGACTCCGATGGTTCCCACCGCATGACAGAGGCCGAGATCGTAGAACTGATCAACGCCCACATCGCCGCCGCCATCCGCTGCCACAAGGCGGGCTTTCAGGGGGTAGAGGTCTGGGCCGCCTACCATTCCCTCCTCGATCAGTTCTGGACCCCATGGTCCAACACCCGCGACGATCAATGGGGCGGCTCGCTGGAGAACCGCACCCGCTTTTCCCGCCGCATCATCGAAGGCATCCGCCACGCCTGCGGCGAGGATTTCATCATCGGCCTCGCCGTCTCCACCTCCGATGCACATGACGTGACCCTCTCGGTCGAGGCGCTCACCGAAATCGTCGCCCTCCATGATGCGACGGGCCATATCGACTATGTCACCTGCGGCCATGGCGGCTACCTCGATTTCGAACGCCTGATGCCCACCTTCCTTTTCGCCGAAAAACTCACCGCCCCAGTGACCGAGATCCTGAAAGGCGCGGTGAAACACGCCAAGGTCACGTCTGAGGCGCATGTCAGAACCCCCGACAATGCCGAAACCATCATCGCCTCGGGGCAAGCCGACATGGTCTCCATCGTGCGCGGCCAGATCGCCGACCCCCACCTCGCCGCCAAGACGATGGCAGGCCGCACGGATGACATCCGCTCCTGCATCTCTTGCAACCAGATGTGCTGGGGCAGGCGGTCGCGCGATTACTGGATCTCCTGCCTCATCAACCCCAGCGCGGGGCGCGAATGGGAATGGGGCGGCGACCGCTTCACCCCCGCCGAAACCAAACGCCACATCCTGATCGTCGGCGCAGGCCCCGCCGGATGCGAGGCCGCCCGCGCCGCCGCCGAACGCGGGCACAAGGTGGATCTTGTCGAAGCCAGCCCCCGTATCGGCGGGCAGTTCCGCCTTGCCGGCGAACAGCCCCGCCGCGCCCAGATCCTCGACCTTTTCGATTGGTACGAACGCCAGTTTGCGCGGCTTGGCGTCACCCTCCAGCTCAACACCTTCATGGATGAGGCCGACATCGCCGCCCACCCCGCCGCTACGGTGATCCTTGCCACGGGCTCCCTCCCCGACCCGGATGCCAAACAACGCTGGCTTCCCGCCCTGCCGCAACTCCCCGGCCTCGAAAACGGCAATGTCTGGTCGGCCGAGGATGTGATGCGCCGCGAGGCGCGGCTTGGCGACACGGTCATCCTCTATGACGAAGGCGGCAACTGGCGCGGCGTCGGCACCGCATGGCACATGGCCGAACAGGGGAAAAAGGTGATCCTCGTCACCCCCGATGCTTATGTCGGCAAGGAAATCACCCGAACCTCCGCCGATGCCCCCGCCCGCCAGCGCCTTGCCAAACTTGGCGCGCAGTTCATCACCGAACATGTCATCACCCGCTGGCACGGCAACGGCGCAACCCTGCGCTCGGGCCTCACGGGCGAAGAAACCACCCTTCCTGCATCGGCCCTTGTCATGGCCACGACGAACATCGCCTTCGACCCCTTCCCCGAAACCTTCGAAGGCAAGCAAATCCACCGCATTGGCGACTGCGCCGCCCCACGCCAGGCCCCATATGCCTTCCACGAAGGACGCCGGATCGCCCTTGCTCTGTGATCCCCATCCCGGCCGCATCACCCATTGCCCACGGCGCACCCTCTCCCCGGGCCCTGACGGTGCCCTCCCCTCCCCCGCCCACGGGGGAGGGGCCTGGTCGACAACTGGCACATTGAACAGGTCATCTACCTTGGCCATCCATCGCGAGGGGCAAAGGCAGAGGGATCAATCCTTCGCTCCTCGCGATACCAACCAAGCCATCCAGCGGCCCGATTGACCTGTCCTCGGCACGGCCCGCCCACGGCTTGGCCCGTCGGGCGCCCATCAGAATTCGGCCCAAACGGCGCTTGGCATGACAGGGTTCGCCCGCGGGACGTTTACGGCGGCGGCGGCGGCCGCTGTCCAGTTGACGACATTCGCCTCGATCACCGTGCCCTTCTTCTCATTCGGCCGTCGAAGTGTCTCGGCCTCCTGTGGCGTCGCCCTCGGACGCGTGCGGATGCCTGCAAGGGTCACGATCAGTTCCTCGGACCGCGCCTGCAGCGTGGCTGCCGCGGCCGAGCTTTCTTCGGCCACCGCACTGTTCTGCTGCGTGACATGGTCCAACTGATTGACGCCAGCGTTCACCTCGGCAAGGCCGCGCGCCTGTTCCGATGCCGCCAGCGCAATATCCGCCACAAGGCTTGCAGCCTCATTCGCACGGACAAGGATCTCGGCAAGGCTCTCTCCTGCCCGGCGTACAAGGACGGATCCCTCTTCCACCCGTCGCGTGCTGTCCGAGATCAGCGTCTTGATCTCGCGCGCGGAGTCAGAGGCACGCTGCGCCAATAACCGCACTTCCGAGGCGACAACCGCAAAGCCACGGCCTGCATCGCCCGCACGCGCCGCCTCGACCCCGGCATTCAACGCCAGCAGATTGGTCTGAAAGGCGATATCCTCGATCACGCCGATGATGCGCGTGATCTGTTCTGCGCCCTTCTCGATGCCCTGCATGGCTTCCACGGCCTCCTGCACGATCTCGGCCCCCCGTTCCGCCCCCGTTCGGTTGCCGAAACTGGCCTGCTGCGCCATGCCCGCCCTCTCGGCGGTAGAAGCCACGGATTGCGTCAGTTCCGTCAGCGCCGCCGCGGATTGTTCCAGCGTGGCCGCCTGGGTCTCGGCCCGGGTCGAAAGCTCGCGACTGGCATCGGTGATCTCCACCGCGCTGTCGCGCACCGTACGGGCGATGCCATTGACCTGATCAATCATATGCCCGAACCGCTCGATCACCGCGTTGAAGCTTTCACGAAGCGGTTCATAGGCGGGCGGAAAGCGCCCGTCGTCCGTGTCGGGCAGGGCCGACATCAAATCGCCATCGGCAAGTTTTGCCAGACCTGCCCGCAGATCGGCCACGACACGGGCAAGCTCTGCCTGCTCCGTCCGGCGCTCCTGATCCTGTTCGGCGGCAAGCTCGGCAAGCCGGGCCCCCTCCTTCAGATCGTTGCGCAGGCCGATGCAGGCCTTGGCCAGCGCGCTGATCTCATCCCCCGTCGATGGCGGCGTGATCTCGACATCATAATCGCGCCGTTCCAGACGGTTGACGATCTCGACCATGCCGCGCACGGGCCGCAGCGTGCGCCCGATCAGGCTGAGGCTGGCAAACAGGGCCGCAATGACAAGCGCGACCGTCGGCGCGGCAACAGCAATCAGATGATCCACGGCCATTGCGCTGAGCGTGGACGTCGGCACACCGGCAAAGACCGCGCCGCTCAACCGGCCCTCGGCGTTCAGCACCGGTTCGTATCGCGTCAGATAGGGCTGCCCAAGGATTTCGGCATTCCCCGCATAGACCCGCCCCGCGATCAGCGCCTCGTGGGCTGGCCCCGCAGGATCAAGCATCGTGCCCACCGCGCGCGTGCCATCGGCTGCCTGAATGCTCGTCATGACGCGTTCGAACTGCTGCCGCTCCGGAATGAACCGGAAATAGGTGACATGGACTTCCAGTCGCTCCAGAACCCTGTCCACCACCGATGGGTCGATCCGAACCGGTGTCGCGGAAAGCGCAACCCCCGCAATGGCATCCGGCCCGGCCGGACCCGAGGTGAACCCCTGCGCACTGCTGGCGAGGGTATCCGCAAATCCGGCGAGGCCGTAGTTCAGCCGCTCTTCCGCAAGAGCCTGCATTTTCCTGCGCTCAAGCGTGAAGGAAACCACGCTGTTCAGGATGGCTACAAGGGTAAGGGCGGTAATGACGATGGCCATCAACCGTGATCTAAGCGACATCCGCGCGAAGAAATCCATATCTTCCTCCATGATCGGCTGGCATTCCGCCGATGTTCAGAACAGTTCGATCGTCCCGCCGGGATCCGGCCGCGGCGGATTGATCGGCACCTCGCCCGTGTCGACCAAAAGCATTTGTTGCGCCCGCCCCGATTCCGGCCAGAACCGCACGCGCCGCGCATGACTTCCGCCAAGGCTCTGGGCGGAAACGGGAATCCCCTCTCCTTGCAGAAAGGCAAGCGCGGCCTCACCATTGCGTTGCCCGATATCCGGCAGGCCGGCGATCATCCTTGCACCGCCGAACAGCTTGGCCATCAACCTGTCACGCCGCCCCCCTTGCTTCAGCAGGCTGTTCACCAATTGCTCCATCGCCGCAGAGGCAAAGCGGATGTCATGCGCGCCGGGCATGTCGGGCAGCAGGAAATGGTTCATCCCGCCGATCCTGCGCACCGGATCGTGCAGGCAGGCCGCCACGCAAGAGCCGAGGACAGTCGTCATCACCAGATCCCGGTGATCGGAAATCCGGTGCTCCCCCTGGATGACATGCAGGGTGTGAACTGCGGCCTCCGTCATCCTGCAGGTCCTCGCGCAGGGGTGACCCGCGTCCTTGCGCGGCCAGACAAAAGGGCCGGGCCGATCCGGTCGATGGGCAGCACGGCATCGGCCGCGCCCGCCGCCACCGCCGCGCCCGGCATCCCCCAGACGATGCTGGTGGAACGATCCTGCGCGATGGTATGCGCCCCGCCTCGACGCAGGGCGGCCAGACCCAGCGCCCCATCCGAACCCATCCCTGTCAGCAGTGCGGCGGCCACGCGATCCCCCCAACCCAGCGTCGATTCGAAAAGCGGGTCGACCGCAGGTCGATGGCCGTGACAAGGCGGCGAATCGACAAGCACACAGCGCGGCGAAGCCTGCCCTGACACGGTCAGATGACGGGTGGCATCGGAAGCGATGCAGACGGTCCCCCGGCGCAGGGGCATGTCCTGCACGGCTTCCACAACGCGCGGCCGGCACCACTTGTTCAACCGTTGCACAAGGCCGGGCACAAAACCGTCGCGGATATGCTGAACAATCACGGTTGGCGGGCAATCGGCCGGAAAAGCCATCAGAACGGTTTCTATTGCCGCGATCCCCCCCGTCGACGCCCCGATCAGCACAAGGTCCGGCAGGCGCGCCTCACCCTCGATCGGGGCAAGTGCCGCCGGGGATTCCGCGCGGCTGGCCAGCAGATCGTCGATTCGGGCACCCCGGCGCAAGGACACGAGGCGCAGACGCGACAACAAGGGGCTGCGCAGCGGCGGCGTGCCCTCTTCGACATAAAGAAGGACGCTCGCCCCGATCAGATCGGCAAGACGGATGACACCTTCCAGTTCCGGTTCCACCAGAAAATCGGCCGATAGGGCCAGCACATCGGGGACGGTTTCCTCGGCGGTCGGATAGATCTCGCTCAGCGACGCCGCCTCGATCAGGTCATGCCGCGACGGCCCCCGCACAAGCGCCCTGCGCCGGGCCGCCTGCGGATCGGCCACCATGACGACCATCTTCTGACGCGCCGCCGGGCCTGTTCGATTGTTGCGGAGAAGTTCCGACATGCCGTCCCCTGTTCATTCACAGGGCGAAGGTCGCATGAGGGCGTAAACGAAGTGTTGCCCGCCGGTTGGGAAGGAAGAGAGGATTTTTCCTATCTGCACAGCCTTGGCAACCAAGCCTTAATCACCTCGGGGCCATGCTCGGCTGGTGAGAGGGGAATGGCGTCTGACCCGTGGCAGCTGTCCTGCCGGGCCGATGCCCGCCCCGCTTGAAGGGATGCGCGCATGACAACGGATTTCATCCTTCCTGAAAGACTGGACAGTTCGGCCGCGCCCGGGCTGGCCGCGGCTTTGCGGGGCCGAATCGGCACCCCGTTGGTTCTCGATGCCAGCCGGGTCACGGTGATCGGCGCCCTCGCATTCGAGGTGCTGATCGCCGCCGGCCGCCAATGGCAGGCCGATGGCAACGCCCTGACAATCCGCCACCCCTCGGCCCGCTTCGCGGCAGCCTGCGGGACGCTGGGCCTTCCCTGCGACGCGCTCTGGCAAGACACCAAGACGATTTCCCCGGAGAGGGAGGAGCAAGACGCATGACCATCCGCATTCTTGCCATCGACGACAGCCCGACGATGCGGGGGCTTGTGGCCGCCGCCCTGCAGCCCAGCGTCTTCGATCTTCACCTTGCCGAAGACGGGATCGCGGGCCTCGACCTTCTGCCGAAGGCCGATCCCCATCTGGTGATCACCGATATAAACATGCCCCGCCTTGATGGCTTTGGCGTGATCGAAGGCGTCCGGGCCAGCCCGTCTCATGCCAGCGTGCCGATCCTTGTGCTGACCACCGAAAGCGGGGCCGCCCTCAAGGATCGCGCCCGCCGCGCCGGGGCCACCGGATGGATCGTCAAACCCTTCGACGATACCCGCCTGATCCAGACCATCCACCGCGTTCTGGGGCTGCAGGAATGACCGGCATCGATTCCCTGCGCCCGGCCTTTTTCGAAGAATGCGAGGATCTGCTCCTGCGCCTGGGCGAGGGGCTGGGCCGCATCACGAACGCCACCCAGCAGAATGAGGTGGAATCGATCCATGACGTTTTCCGCGCCGTGCATTCGATCAAGGGCGGTGCCGGCGCCTTCGGCCTGACCTCGCTGGTCGGCTTCGCCCATGCCTTCGAAACGGTCCTCGATCTGATGCGCAGCGGGACGCTGTCCCCCGATGCCGCGACAATGCACATCCTCTTGCGGGCCTCCGATGTTCTGGCAGACCTCATCACTGCCGCGCGCGACGGTCAGCCTGATCCGGATCAGATGCCGCAGCTTCTGCTTGAACTTGATCTCATCGCCGAAGGCGCCGCCTCGCCCGAGGATGAGGCGGCCGCCCTCTCCTTCCAACCGATGAAGATCGACCTGCCCACTCTCGATCTCGATCTCGGCCCGCCGCAGGAGCCGCCCGCGCCAAGCGGTTTCGCGATCACCCTCGAACCCCATGCCTCACTTTATGCCGCGGGGCATGAACCGCTGGCCCTGCTGCGCGCCCTGGCCGATCTGGGTGAGGCCACCGTCGCGGCCGATACCTCCCGCGTTGCCCGGCTCGGACAACTCGATCTGTCCTGTCCGGGGCTCCGTTGGCGCGCAGACCTGCGCACCAACGCGCCCATGGATGAGGTCATGGCCATCTTCGATTTCGTGCAGGACATGGCGCAGGTCACTCTCATGCCGCTGCCTTCGGACCCGCCGCCCCCTCCCGCCGATCCGGGCCTTGCCCCGTCGGCCGTGTTGCCCCTGCCAACAACGCCGGCAGTCTCCGCGCCCTCCCCCGCGCCAGCCACCCCGGAGACGCCCCGCAGTGCCGCGTCGGCACAGGTCATGCCTGCCGCAATGGCGACGATCCGCGTCAACCTTGACCGCGTCGATCGCCTTATCAACCAGATCGGCGAACTCGTCATCATGGAGGCCATGCTGTCGCAGGCCATTTCCAAAGCCGGACTGCGCGAGGATGACGATGTTGCCTCCAGCCTCGAAGGCATCAAGCAGCTTGCCGCAAAAATCCAGGAAAGCGTGATGTCCATCCGCGCCCAGCCTCTGAAATCGGTGTTTCAGCGGCTTGACCGAATCACGCGCGAAGCGGCCGATGCGACGCGCAAGCAGGTCCGCCTCGAAACCACGGGCGAGGCGACAGAGGTCGACAAGACCGTGATCGAACGCCTTGTCGATCCCCTGACACACATGATCCGGAACTCCGTCGATCACGGCATCGAACCGGCCGATCAACGCCGCGCCGCGGGCAAGCCCCCCGAAGGCATAATCACCCTTTCGGCAGCGCACCGTTCGGGCCGCGTGATCCTCGAACTTGCGGATGACGGGGCCGGCATCAACCGCCCGCGGGTGCGCGAACTCGCCGAGGCGCGGGGCCTCATCCCGCCGGGCGCACAGCTTTCCCCGGCCGAAATAGACAATCTCCTCTTCCTCCCTGGCTTTTCCTCCAAGGAGGAAGTCTCCGCCCTGTCCGGGCGCGGGGTCGGGCTCGATGTCGTCCGGCGAGAGATCCAGTCCCTTGGCGGGCGGGTCTCGATCCAGTCCACACCGGGGCAGGGAACCGTCTTCACCATCGCCTTGCCCCTTACCCTCGCCGTGCTCGAAGGGATGGTGATCGGCGTCGGCGGCGAAACGATGATACTGCCGATCTCCTCCATCATCGAAACGATCCGGCCGGGTGACACCGATATCCACACTCTGGGCCGCAATGGCCGGGTGATCGCCAAGCGGGGCGAGATGATCCCGATCATCGACCTTGCCCAAAGCTTTGCCTTCCCGTTCGCCGCCGATGATCAGAACCGGGTCCTGATCCTTGTCGAATGCGATTCGGGCGGGCGCGCGGCGCTGGCCGCCGATCAGATCTTCGATCAGCGCCAGGTCGTGATCAAAAGCCTCGAAGACAATTACGGCTGCGTCCCCGGCATTTCGGCGGCCACCATTCTCGGCGATGGCCGGATCGCCCTCATCGTCGACCCGGAGGAGATCGTGCTCCGCGCCGCCACCACCACGAGGCCCCTGCCTCTTGCAGCGAATGGATAGCCCATGCAGCAGATGACACTTCAGAACAACGCCGATCGGAACGACTATGTCTGTTTCAGGATCGGGGATCAGGACTACTGCATCGACATCGAGGTGGTCCGCGAAATCCGCGGCTGGACCCCGGCCACCGTACTGCCCCATGCGCCAGACCATGTCACCGGCGTGATCAACCTGCGCGGCTCCGTGGTGGCCGTCATTGATCTGGCCGCAAGGCTGGCCCTCTGCAAGACCGTTCCCACGCCGCGGCATGTGGTGATCATCGTCGCCTTCGGAAACCAGACAGTCGGCCTTCTGGCGGATGTCGTCTCCGACATCATGGGGATCGACGATACCGCGATGCGGCCGGTGCCCGACGTCGCTGCCGATGGGGCCGGGGCCTTCATCACCGGGATCATCGCACTGGACGATGGGCGTATGCTGCGCAAGCTGGATCTTGCCTCTGTCCTTCCCGGCAAGGATCAGGAGGCCGCTTGATGGCGATGGCAATAGGCTGCGGCCTTCCCGCGAGTCCGCCACCGACGGCGCGGCTGTCCACGACGATTCCGGGGCCGATCCGCACCGATGATGCCGCAACCAGCATCCTCTCGGATACGGATTTCCTTGCTGTCAGCCGCCTGATCCACCGTGACACCGGGATCCTGATCACCGCATCCAAGAAAAGCATGCTGATCTCGCGCCTGTCGCGGCGCCTGCGCAGCCTTGGCCTGACCGACTTCGCCGATTATGTCGCCCTGCTGCATGGCTCCGATGGCGCGGAAGAGCGTCGCGCACTGGTTTCCGCCGTCACCACGAATGTCACCGGCTTCTTCCGCGAACCGCATCATTTCCGGGCCTTGGCTGATCTTGGCCCATCGCTTGTGGCACGGGCGCGGGCGGGGGGGCGTGTGCGGATCTGGTCGGCCGGGTGTTCAACCGGGCAAGAAGCCTTCAGCATCGCGGCCACACTCCTCGCCATCGCGCCGGACATTGCCCGCCATGACCTGCGGATCCTCGCCACCGACATCGACCCGGCCGTGATCGAAACCGCCCGCGCCGGGATCTTCGACCGCCGGGCCCTGGGCGAGGCGGTGCCGCCGGATCTGCATCGCCTCGTGAAGGATGGCCCCGGGAAGGACCAGATCACCCTCGCTCCCAGCCTTCATGAACTGATTCGTTTCCAAGAGCTGAACCTGCTGCAACCCTGGCCCTTCCAGGGGCAGTTCGACGTGATCTTCTGCCGGAACGTGGTGATCTATTTCGATGCCGAAACGCGCCTTGACCTCTGGATGCGGTTCGCCGCCCGCATGCCCAAGGGTGGAATGCTGTTCATCGGCCATTCCGAACGCATGGATCCCCGGCTTGACACCCTCTTCACACCGGTCGGCATCACGCAATACGAACGGTCGGCACGGACGGCGGCACCCGGGCCAGCGGCGGCGGAAACGACCCCAGGATCAGGAAAGGGATAGGCATGTCTCTCAGGTTTTCGCTGTCGATGATGGTGGTCGATGACATGACTGTCAGCCGCTGCCTCGTCGAACAGGCATTGGATGAGATCGGGATCAAGAAGGTTCAATACGAAAACAGCGGCGAGGTTGCCCTTCGCAAGCTGGCCAGCAATCCGGTGCACCTGGTTCTGTCCGATTTCAACATGCCGGGCATGGACGGTCTTTCCCTGCTCGAGGCGCTGCGCATGAACCGCTCCACGCAGCGCATCGGCTTCATCCTGATGACCGGGCGCGCCAGCAAGGAGATCATCACCCGCGGCCATTCCTTGGGCATGAACAACTTCATCAGCAAACCCTTCACCACACTTGGCCTGAAGGTCTGCATCGAAAAGGTGGTTGGCACCTTATGATCTTCATCGGAAACAGCCCCGACGCTCCCGTCAGCCTGCCCCCGGATCAGGACATCGCCATGGCCGATCTTCTGTCTGCCTGTGCCTCTTAACTGCGGCACCAGGCGATCGCGATGGCCACGCTCGACACCGCATTGGGTGGCATTCTGGATCTGTGGCGCGCCGGGGAAAGGCGCGACCTGCATCCCGCGCTTCTCCGTGATCTGCAAAGGGCCGATCATCTGCGCCAGGAGACCGAAGGATTGGCAAGGGTTCTGGATATGCTGGTGCAGGCGGGGCCCTCGACCGATCCGATCAGGTCCGCCGCGATCCGCGCCTGCACGCCCTTGCTGGATCAGCAGGACAGGCTGCTCGCAGCCTGCGCCGATGCGACGACAGGTCGGGTCGAACGGGGCACGCGGGCCGCAGATGACCGTTGAAAGCGCAATGCCCGGCTTGCCGGTCCCGGGGCCCCAGCCACGGCAGGGCCGCCGTCAGAACGGACAGGCCGCCGCGAATTCCACCCAGCCCCCACCCTCGGGATGGTGCAACCCCAACCGCTCGGCATGCAGCATCAGCCGGGGATGCGCCCGCGCCGTCCCCTCGGCATAAATCGGATCGCCCAGAATCGGATGGCCAAGCGACAGCATATGCACCCGCAGCTGATGGCTCCGCCCCGTCTGCGGGAACATCCGCACCCGCGTTTCCTCCTCGTCACGCGACAGAACCTCCCAATCCGTCACCGCTGGACGTCCGCGCTCGAAATCCACCTTCTGGCGCGGCCGATACTCCCAATCCGCGCAAAGCGGCAGGTCCACCCGCCCCCGATCCTCGGCCATCACGCCCGCCAACCGCGCGACATAGCTTTTCTTCGCCCGCCGCTTCTCGAACTCCTGCCCCAGATAGCCCTGCGCCGCCTTGTCCCGCGCAAAGATCATCACGCCCGACGTGTCGCAATCCAGCCGATGCACCAAAAGCGCGCCGGGGCGAAACACCTCCAGCCGCGCCATCAGGCAATCCTCACGCCCCGCCAGCTTGCCCGGCACCGACAGCAGCCCCGAAGGCTTGTCCACCACGATGATCCGCGCATCCTCGAACAGGATCACGGGGTCGCCCGCGGGCGGATCATAGGTGAACTCCGCCAGCAGGCTCACACCACCACATGCCCCGCATCGCGCAAGGCCCGCGCCAGCGCCGCGATATGGGCAGGCCCCACCTCGCAGCAGCCGCCCACGATCGTGGCCCCCATCGCCACCCAAGCCATCGCAAACTCCACATAGCGCGCGGGCGAAAGATCATGCCGCGCGCAATAGGCAGGCGCGCCGCCATCCTCCGGCAGGGGCAGGTGCGAGATTTCCGAAAACCCGTTCGCATAGGCCCCGAAAGGCAGGCCAAGCCCCCGCAATTCGCCCAGCGCCGCCGCCATCGCCTCGGGCATGGAGCAATTCGCCAGCACCGCCGCTGCGGGCGCGGCCTTCAATACCTCGGCCAGACCTGCCACCGGCTCGCCCGACCGCAACTTCGTCCCGTCCCGGTCATCCACCGAAACCGAAAGCCAGACAGGCCGCCCCGCCGCCTGCGCCCCGATCAGCGCCCCCTTGGCAAGGTCGAGCGAGGACATCGTCTCGCACAGCACCACATCCACATGCGCCGCCATGATCCGAGCCTTTTCGGCATAAAGCGCCGCCGAAACCTCTACCGGCGGCGTCAGATCGGGGCGATAGCTTTCGCCCAAGGGCCCCATGGACCCGGCGATGATCCCCCGGCCTGCCCGCGCGCGGGCCTCATGCGCCTCCATCAGCGCACGCAGGTGCAGGGCGTGGAACTGGGCATCCATCCCCACCCGCTCCAGCCGGTCATGCAGGATGTTGTAGGTATTCGTCGTCGCGACCGAGGCCCCGGCAGCAAAATAATCGCCATGGATCGCCGCCACCATCCCCGGATGGTCAATCATCACCCGCGTCGCCCAAAGCGGCGTCGGCTCATCCCCCGACCGCGCCACCAGTTCCTGCCCCATGCCCCCGTCCAGAAGCGTGATCTCGGCCATGTTTCACCCCCACAGCATCCGCAGCGCCAGCACCATCAAAAGCAGCGCCGCAACCTTGTTCATCAATCCCATCCGCCGCGCCAGCCGTCGCCCGGCCAGCCCCGCCAATGCGCCATATCCCGCGGTGATCACCGTTCCCGTCAGGGTGAACAGCGCCCCCAGAACCACGATCTGCGCCCAGACCGGCCCCCGCGCGGCATCGGTGAATTGCGGCAGGAAGGCAAGCACGAAAAGCGCCACCTTTGGGTTCAGCGCATTGGTCACAAAGCCCCGCCACAGGGCAAAGCCCGCCCGCACCTCGCCCCGCCCACCCTCTCCCGCGCCGGCACGCCAACTGCCCCATGCCGGCCAGATCAGATATCCCGCCCCCGCCAGTTTCAGCACGATCAGCGCCCCGGGCAGCGCGGCAATCAGCGCGCTTACGCCCAGCGCGGCAAGGCCCACATGGAACAGCCCGCCAAAACCCACGCCCAAGCCTGCCACCGCCCCCACGCGCGGCCCGCCCGCAATGCCGCAGGCCGTGGCAAAGATCACATCCGCCCCCGGCGTCAGGTTCAGCACGATCCCCGCCGCCAGAAAGGCCAGAAGGTCCGCCATCGGGATCAGGGTCAAGACATCCACCATGGCCGCCACCATCCCCGCCCCCATGCCAAAGCGCAAGCCCGGCCAAAGCCCGGCCAAAGCCCGCATTGACAGGGAACCAAGGGTCAGCAATCCTTACCCGATTGGAGCGCCGCATGGACTATGACACCCTCCCCGCCCCGGATTTCGGCCACAGCCTGCAGGCGATAAGCGTGAACCTTCTGGTGCGTGACGTCCCGGCCGAGGTTGCCTTCCTCACCGCCGTCTTCGGCCTGACGGCCCATCGTGCCAGCCGGGATTTCGCGATCCTGCTGCATGCGGGCCAGCCGATCCAGCTGCATGCCGATCACACCTATGCCGCCCATCCACTGCTGGCGCTGCTGCCCGAAACCCCGCCCCGCGGTGCCGGGATCGAACTTCGCCTGCATGAGGCCGATCCCGATCAGGCCGTCGCTGCCACCGCCGCCTTCCCGATGGCCACAGTCCTGCAACCCGCAACCGACAAACCCGCCCATGGCCTGCGCGAGGCGGTCATCCTTTGCCCCAACGGCTATGCCTGGGTGCCCAGCTGCCGGATCTGACGCCTAATCCCGGCCCGGCAACTGCGGCAACCCATCGTCAATTTCGTAATGGCTGCCCTTTTCCGCCACGAAGATATGCCCGGTCAGCCGCCCGCCGGTCGGCCCGTCCACCGCCCCCGCCTCGACCGAGAAGTTCCCCTCCGCATCGCGGAACCACAGGCTCGATCCGCAGCCGGAACAGAAGCCGCGCACCCCGCCCCCTGCCGTGCGATATTCGGCCATCCCGTCGCGCGACAGCCACTCCACCCCCGCCTCCGCCGCATCGAAAGAGGCCGAGTAATGCCCCGAAAGGCTCCGGCACTGATGGCAATGGCAGGCCGTGATCTCGCCCGCCGGGCCCGGCAGGGTGAACCGGCACGCCCCGCACAGGCAAGACGCCTGCAATACTGCAGGCGCTGGCCCCGCCTCCGGCGGCGGGCCTTCGGGGGCATAGTAATCGCCCGCATCCGCCACATAGATATGCTCCGACACGCCGATCGCCACCGGCCCTTCCAGCGCGCCGGGCGAGAAACTGATGCAATGCTCCTCCGGCGTGCCCCAGTCGAACACCGCATCCGCCTCGGGCAGCCAGAACAGCGTGGCCCCGCAGTCCCCGCAGAACCCCCGCTGCGCCACCGGCGAGGAACGATACCACCGCAGCCCCCGCCCCTCGGTCACCCGCCAGCGCGACACGGGCACCGAGGCCGCCGCCCAGAAATGCCCCGTCACCTTGCGGCATTGCGTGCAATGGCAGGCCAGCGCGTCGCGGATCGGCCCCTCCACCTCGAACCGCACCGCCCCGCAATGACAAGCCCCGCGCATCAGGCCGCGTCCCGGAAAAGCTCCGCCAGCAGCGGCACCAGCCAATCCTCATCCGCCTGCGTAAAGGCCGCGGGCGTATCGCTGTCCAGATCCAGCACACCCAGCAACACGCCCTTTCCGTTCCACACCGGCAGCACCAGTTCCGACTTCGTCGAAGACGAACAGGCGATGTGATCCGCGAAAGCCTCTACATCCGGCACGTTCTGCACGCGTCCCGTCCGTGCAGCCGCCCCGCAGACCCCGCGCGAAAAGGGGATCACCAGACAGCCATGCCCCCCCTGATAAGGCCCGATCTTCAAAAGCTCCGGCCCCACCACGCGATAGAACCCCGTCCAGTCGCACAGCGGATGGTGATTGTGGATCTCGCACACCACCGTCGCCATCAGCGCGACCGTGTCCGTCTCGCCCGCGCACAGCGCCCGCAGCGCGGCCGTGATCCCATCGTAATCGACCGTCATCTCAATACCCCAGCGCGATGCCATCCTTGCGGGGATCCGATGCCCCCACCAGAACCCCGTCTTCGCCGATCAGGATGGCCTGACATCCCCCGATCGGCTCATCGGGGATCGACACGTCATGTCCCATCTCCGCCAGCCGCGCCCGCACCGCATCGGAATAGCCGCGTTCCACCTTCATCCCCTCCGGCCCGGTGAAACAGCGCGGCGCATCATTCGCCGCCTGCAGATCCATCCCGTAATCCACAAGGTTCGTCACCAGCCGCGCATGGCCGCAGGGCTGATAGGCCCCGCCCATCACGCCAAAGGGCATCGTCACCCGGCCGCCCTGCCGCAGCATCCCCGGAATGATCGTATGCATCGGCCGCTTGCCCGGCCCCGCCTCGTTCGGATGCCCCTCGGCCAGGGTAAAGCCCGCCCCCCGGTTCTGGAAGTTGATCCCGAACTTCTCCGAAGCCAGCCCCGCGCCGAACCCCCAGAAGATCGAATAGATCAGGCTGACCGCCATCCGGTCACGGTCCACCACGGTGATATAGACCGTGTCCTTGTGCACCGCCTCGGTCAAGCCGCCGCCGCCATGGCGCGCCCGGGGTCGATCATCGCGGCAAGCCGCGCTGCCGTCCCGGGCGCGAGCATGTGGTCCAGCCGCGCGGTATGATCCGCATCCGCCAGAAAGCGGTTGCGCGCATCATAGGCCAGTTTCGTCGCCTCCGCCTCGATATGCGCGCTCCGCCCCGAACGGGTCCATCGCGGCCAGATCGAAATGCTTCAGGATGTTCAACAGCAGGATCGCCGTCGCCCCCTGCCCGTTCGGCGGATGCTCCAGCAGATCGGTTCCCTTGTAATCCCCGCCAACGGGCGTCGTGTAATCGCAGGCCACCCCCGCGAAATCCGCCATCGTATGCGTCCCGCCCAGCGCCCGCAGCGAGGCGACCATATCCTCCGCCACCTCGCCCTCATAGAACCCGGCCCGCCCTTCCCTTGCGATCCGGCGCAGCACCTCGGCCTGCCCGGGCGCGCGGAACATCTCGCCCACCTGCGGCACCCGGCCATTCACCAGATAATGCCGCCGCGCCGCCCCCTGCAGCGTGGCCGCATCCCCCGCCCAGTCAAAGGCCACGCGCGGCGCCACCGGCACCCCCTCTTCGGCATAGCGGATGGCGGGGGCCAGCACCGCATCAAGGCCAAGCTTCCCCCAATCCGCCGACAGGCGGCAGAAGGCATCCACCGCCCCGGGCAGCGTCACCGCCTCCACCCCGTGCAGCGGCACCGCCGTCAGGCCGCGCGCGCGCATCGCCTCGGCCGAATACCCGGCAGGCGACCGCCCCGATCCGTTCAGCGCGATCACCTCTTCGCGCCCGGCCGGTTTCAGCAGGACAAAGCAATCGCCGCCGATCCCGGTCATCTGCGGCTCGCAGATCCCCAGAAGCACCGCCCCCGCAATCGCCGCATCCACGGCATTTCCGCCCCGCTCCATCACCTCGACCGCCACCTTCGCGGCCAGGGGATGCGACGTGGCGCAGATGCCATTCGTCGCGTAAACGGCCGAACGGCCCGGCATGTGGAAATCGCGCATCCTGATCCTCCTGCTGCGCGCCGAAGCTAGGCCGCAGACGGGGGGATGCCAAGTGGCTGGACCGCGTCAAATGCGGGAATGCCCGGGGCAAAGGCCGAAGCGCAGGCCGACGGCAAAGGACAAGGCCTCTTTCACCCCCTCCCGCCCGCCTGCCCGACCATCGGCCGGTCCGGGCGCCCAGCGCGACGCAATCCTCCCGCAGGCACTGGCCAGAACGCCATCGCGCCGCTGCCATGGCGCAGACAGCCCCGGTCAGGCGGGGTATCCGTCAATCGGCGCAAAGGGGGGGAAACAACCCCGATGCCGCGACAGGGTGGGGCACAATAACGCGCGGCATCGGGGTGCAGCCTCAATTCAGCTACTCCCCTATCAACGGCAGCAGATCGGGCATGTTTAGCCACCACAGGCCCCCATCCGCATGCTATCCTGCGGCGGCGGGGCGGGCGCGGCCTCTTCGGCCCGCATCTGCAGCGTCATCACATTGAACCCGGCCGTGCGCCGCGTCGCCACCGCATCGGTCAGCGCCATGATCAGCGGCCAGCCAAACCCGCCCTCTGCCGCCTCCTCCGGCATCTCGGCGCGAAAGCAGCCCTCGGGCACGCGCCGTTCGGCATGGTCCACGATCCGCCAGTCCCGCCCGTTGCGGCGCGGCCCCGGCATCAGCCCGATCCAGCCCGGCGCCCCGGCATAGCCATGCTCCACCACATTGTTCAGCACCTCGCCCAGCACCAGCAGCGTGCAATCCCGTTCA
Source organism: Paracoccaceae bacterium (assembly GCA_041397045.1). Taxonomy (GTDB): domain Bacteria; phylum Pseudomonadota; class Alphaproteobacteria; order Rhodobacterales; family Rhodobacteraceae; genus Paragemmobacter. The sequence goes on along the minus strand of JAWKXK010000020.1, from coordinate 34,626 downwards.
TCCGGCGTCAGCCCCGCCAGCGCCGCCCCCTGCTCCAGCCGGATCAGCAGATCGCGCACCGCCGCGGGATCGGCGGCGATCACATGTCGCTCATGCCTCCGCGCGCAGCGCATCATCCAGCCCACCGTGAATGGTGAACATCCGGTCCATCCGCGTCAGCCGAAAGACCCGCTCCACCGCCGATGTCAGCCCCGCCAGTTCCAGCGCCTGCCCCGCCCGCAGGAACCGCTGCACCGCGACCACAGCGCCCAACCCGCTGGAATCCAGAAAGCCAACCGCCGAAAGATCCAGCACGACCCGCGCCCCCGCATCCTCGATCGTGGATTTCATGCGGTCCTTGAACATCACCGCCGCCATTGCATCCAGCCGCGCCTCCGCCGGCCGGACAACCGTCACCGCCCCATGACGGCTGATCGAAAGCTCCATCCTGCATCCCCCATGTGAAGATGCCCTCAGGATGCCGGCAAAATATGAAGACGGCGTAAGCGCCGATCAGTTCATCTGGAACTGCAGGGGATAGCGGCCATTCTCGAAATCGCCGAACAGGTCGGGCAGGTCCGGATGTCCCACCGGCTCGCCGGTTTCATCCGGCAGCAGGTTCTGCTCCGACACATAGGCCACATAATAGCTTTGGTCGTTTTCGGCCAGCAGATGATAGAAGGGCTGCTCCTTCGAGGGCCGCGCCTCTTCGGGGATGGCGTCATACCATTCATCGGTATTGGCAAAGCGCGGATCGACATCGAAGATCACGCCGCGGAAGGGGTGCTTCCGGTGGCGGACGACTTGTCCGATGTGATATTTCGCCTGCGCCAGAAACATGTGATTGCATCCCTTGAATTCATTTACTAATCCCTGACGCCGTCCTTTGTCCATCCGGCAGGTGGACCAGCAAGGAAACAGTCTGTGAACCTCATCCTGACAGTGCTGGAAATCGTCGCCCCCGTCGGGCTGCTCGGGCTGGCGGGCTTTGTCTGGGTGCGGGCCGGTTTCGAATATCGGATGGAGTTCATCACCCGCCTCTGCATGACGCTCTCGGTGCCCGCCCTCGTCTTCACCTCGCTGATGAAGACAGAGATCGACCCCGCCGCCCTCACCGCCCTGTCGCTAGCCGCCGCCCTCGCCTATGGCGGGCTGACGCTGGTCTTCTGGGCCATGACCTGGGCCATGGGGATGGACCGGCGCACCTATCTCGGCCCCATGATCTTCGGCAATACCGGCAATGTGGGCCTGCCGCTGGCGCTCTTTGCCTTTGGCGAAACCGGGCTCGGCTATGCCATCGTCGTCTTCGCCGTGATGATCCTGTGGAGCTTCACCTTCGGCCTCTGGGTCGTGGCGGGGGGCGGCTCTCCCACGCGCCTGCTGAAGGAACCGATCATGGGCGCCACCCTTCTGGGCGCGCTCTTCCTCTGGAACGGCTGGCAGACACCGCTCTGGCTCACCCATTCGCTGGAGCTTCTGGGCCAGATCGCCATTCCCCTGATGCTGCTCACCCTCGGCGTCGCGGTGGCCCGGCTCAATGCCCGCCATCTTGGCCGCGCGCTCTGGCTCTCGCTCCTGCGGGCGGCGATCTGCCTTGGCGCGGCGCTGGGGGCGGGTCTGCTCCTCGGCCTGCCGCCGGTCGCGCTTGCCGTGCTGATCCTGCAGGTCACCACGCCCGTCGCCGTCACCTCCTACATGATGGCCGAAAAATACGGCGCCGATGCCGATGCGGTGGCGGGCCTTGTCATCGCCTCCACCCTGCTCTCGGTGATCACGCTTCCGCTCACTCTCGCATTCCTGATCTGACGGCGCGCAATCCGGGATTCCCCCCGCCGCGTTTTTCCCCTATCCTCGCGGCAAAACAATACCGTGCGAGGGGCAAATGAGCAGATTTCTCCGCGCGTCGATCCTCTTCCTTTTGCTGGCCTCCTGCGGGGGCGGCAATTATTCGGCGCCACGTAACCTGGATAACGCCTGCGCCCTTCTGGCCGAGCGTCCGCAGTATTTCCGCGCCATGAAGGATGCGGAACGGCGCTGGGGCATTCCCGTCCATGTCCAGATGGCGACCTTCCACCAGGAATCCAAGTTCATCGGCAATGCCCGCACCCCCCACCGCTATGCCCTTGGCGTCATCCCGATGGGGCGGCAATCCTCGGCCTATGGCTATAGCCAGGCCCTCGATGGCACATGGGAGGAATACGAAAAGGAAGTCGGCCGCTGGGGCGCCCGCCGTGACCGGATCGACGACGCGGCCGATTTCATGGGTTGGTACATGGATGCCTCCACCCAACGCCTCGGCATCTCCAAATGGGACGCGCAGGCGCAGTATCTGGCCTATCACGAAGGCCGCACCGGCTATGCCAACCAGTCCTATCTCGGGAAGCCCTGGCTGATGGATGTCTCGGGCCGCGTGGCCGAACGGGCCGAGATGTATCGCGCGCAACTGGCCGGCTGCGGCCGCCTCTGATCCGGGGTGCGGCGGCCTCAGCCGCCGCGCTTCTGCGTCTCGATCGTGATGTTGAACAGCGACGAAGGCAGGTCTCCCCCCGTCACCATCCGCCCCAGTTCCACCACCGTCTGATTGCCCAGATCATCGGTGATGATCCATGCCGCAAGGGTCACCGGATCGCGCGTGAAGACCAGTTCGATCGTGCCATATTCCGGGTTCTCCGGATCCTGCGCCACGACGCGCGTGGTATCCTGCGCCTCGTAATGGCCGACCACCATCTTCGCCCGCCCCAGATCGACATTCCGCGCCAGGATCAGGTTCAGCGGCGTCCGCTTCAGCGGGTATTGCTCGGGCGGCTGGTTCGACTTGGCATCGAAGATCGCCACCTGCCCGCCGCCGGCCATCACAAGGCTCCGGTCCGGCGGCGCATATTCGAACCGCACCCGCCCCGGCCGCTTGATGAACAGCCTGCCGCGCGATTGCGACCCGTCCGCGTTGGTCTGGGTGAACTCCGCCTCGGCGGTCGTCAGCCCGTTCAGATAGGCGGAAAGCTCCGCCAGGGGCAGGATCTCGGCCCGCGCAGGCAGGCCGAAGACAAGGGCGGCAAGCGGGGCCATAAGGGCGGTGCGTCTATCCATGGCCCACATATACGCCCTCGCCGCGCGCCTTGCATCCCCGCCTGCCGCGATGTTGCAACCTTGTGCCGATCCTTTGATCGCGCGTGACGCGCCCCATTCCGCCAACCCCGTCCCGGGCCTGACCCGGGACCTCTGCATCGAACGCAGGCAAAGCCACGAAGTCTGCCGATTCCCTGCGCAGATTATGAACGAAGATTTCTTCGTATAACCCGGTATATGACCGCAGAATTCATCACATGTTTCTTCATGATCGGAATCTTTCTTTCTCATTATCATCACTAACAGAATTTTCTTCTGCAAAGATCCCCTCGCAGCCCGATCATCGCAAGCACCTTCCCCGGCGAATCCGGCATCTTCCTCCAAACCCATGCAACCCTCTGGCAAGGCAGGCAAAGATGAAGATCGTGGTTCTCGGCGCAGGCGTGATCGGTGTCACCTCGGCCTGGTATCTGGCCAAGGCCGGGCATGAGGTCACGGTGATCGACCGTCAGGCGGGCCCCTCGCTCGAAACCTCCTTCGCCAATGCGGGCGAAATCTCCCCCGGCTACTCCTCCCCCTGGGCCGCACCGGGCATCCCGCAAAAGGCGATCAAGTGGATGTTCATGAAACACGCGCCGCTGATCATCCAGCCGCGCCCCGATCTGGCCAAGCTCGGCTGGATGGCCAAGATGCTGTCGAACTGCACCACCGCCGCCTACCAGACGAACAAGCGCCGCATGGTGCGCCTTGCCGAATACTCGCGCGATTGCCTGATGGACCTGCGTTCTGAAACCGGCATCACCTATGACGAACGCACCCAAGGCACGCTGCAACTCTTCCGCACGCAAAAGCAGGTGGAAGGTGCCGCGAAGGATATCGAAGTCCTCCGCGCTGACGGCGTCCCGTTCGAGGTGCTGGACCGCGACGCCTGCATCGCCGCCGAACCGGGGCTGGCATCGGCCCGCGACAAGATCGCAGGCGGCCTCCGCCTGCCGGGCGATGAAACCGGCGACTGCTTCAAATTCACCAACGGCCTCGCCGCCATGGCAGAACAGCTTGGCGTAACCTTCCGCTATGGCGTCTCCATCGACGGTCTGGAATCGGATGGCACCCGCATCGCCGCCGTCCGCACCTCCGAAGGCCGCGTCACGGCAGATGCCTTCGTCGTGGCGCTGGGCAGCTACTCGCCCTTCCTCGTTTCGCCCTTCGGGATGAAACTCCCCGTTTACCCGGTGAAGGGCTATTCGATCACCGTCCCGATCACCGACGAAAGCCGCGCGCCCGTCTCCACCGTCATGGACGAAACCCACAAGATCGCCATCACCCGCCTTGGCGACCGCATCCGCGTCGGCGGCATGGCGGAAATCGCAGGCTTCGACCTGTCGCTGAACCCCAAACGCCGCGCCACGCTGGAACATTCGGTGGAAGACCTGTTCGGCGGCGCGGGCGATCAGGCCCGCGCCACCTTCTGGACGGGCCTCCGCCCGATGACGCCCGATGGCACCCCGGTCGTCGGCCGCTCCACCATCCCGAACCTCTTCCTGAACACCGGCCACGGCACGCTGGGCTGGACCATGGCCGCAGGCTCGGGCCGCGTGCTGGCCGATATCGTCTCGGGCCGCAGGACCGATATCGAAAGCGCCGATCTCGGCTATGCCCGCTACCTCCGGAACCGGGCCGCCCGCGCGCAGGGCTTTGGCGCGGCGCAACCTGCCTGATCAACCCCGTCCCGGGTCCGCCCCGGGACCTCCTCCCCCGCCCGAGGCCCCGGATCAGGTCCGGGGCGGGGTCTCCCACCTCTGGCCCCATGCGCCGAAAATCTGGCCCTAGGATCGCAAGAGACAGTTAACAAAGCCCCCCGGCACCGCCCGCTGCGTGCATACGCCCTGCTGCACTGCACGTCTGCACCGGCTGTGGCACAGCGTTTCAGCGCGCCGGATCGCGGTATTCATGCACCCCGCCGCGCCAATCGGTGATCCGCCACAGCCCGCCCCTCAGCGGCTCCGCATGGTCCCGCACAAGCGGCACCTTCCCGAAACCGCCAGGAATATCAAGCACATAGGTCGGGATCAGCGTCCCGCTCACCCGCCCGCGCAGCCCCGCCATCAACGCCTGCCCTTCGGCAATCGTGGTGCGGAAATGCCCCGTCCCCCGCGCCAGATCGCAATGATGCAGGTAATAGGGCTTCACCCGTAACCGCATGAATTTACGGAACAATTCCTCCAGCGCCGCCAGGCTGTCATTCACCCCGCGCAGCAGAACCGATTGCGAAAGCAACGGAATCCCCCCATCCGCCAACCGCGCCAAGGCCGCCTCGGCGGCCTCTCCGATCTCCTGCGCATGGTTCGCATGCACCACCACCCAGACTCGTGCCCCCCGCAGCGCCGCAACCAGCGCCGCCGTCACCTTTTCCGGCGCAACCACCGGAATCCGCGTGTGAATCCGCACCTGATCGACATGCGATATCGTTGATAGCCGTTCCATCAACCCCTTGATCCGGCGTGCAGAAAGCACCAGCGGATCGCCCCCCGTCAGGATCACCTCGCGGATCGCCGGATTAACCGCGATGTAATCCAGCGCGGCCAGAAGATCAGGCTCCGGCAGGGAACCTTCCTCACCCACCGCCTCGCGCCGGAAACAGAAACGGCAATAGACCTCGCAGGTTTTCGTCACATGCAGGATGACACGGTCCGGATAGCGATGCGTCAGCCCCTTCACCGGGGAATGGGTCTCATCCCCGATGGGATCGCCCAATTCCTCATCCCGGATGGTCAGTTCGTCCATCGACGGCACGAATTGCCGCGCCACCGGGTCATCCGGCGCGGCAACGGCCCCACGCATCGCGCCCGTCATGCGGATCCGGAACGCCTCCTCAACCGGCCGCAGCGCCGCAGCATCGGCCACAGGAACCAGCCCCGCCGCCACCATCTCAACCACGCCATTGATCGCCCGCTGCTCAGCCATGCCTGCCCCTTCGGTCCGGGCGCGGCACCTAGCAAGAGGCCCCGAAAAGAACAAGACCGCCCCGAAGGGCGGCCCTGCTTAACGTTCCGTTAACCTTTGGCTTACGCCTCCGGCACAAGGATCTCGCGCTTGCCGACATGGTTCGCGCGGGTGACGACACCCTCTTCCTCCATCTGCTCCACCAGACGCGCGGCCTTGTTATAGCCGATGCCCAGCTTGCGCTGGATGTAGGAGGTGGAGCATTTCCGATCCTTCGCCACGATGGCAACCGCCTGATCGTAAAGGGAATCGTCGCTGTCCGTGTTGCCGCCCAGTCCAAGGACCAGATCAATGTCGTCGGCCTTGTCATCCTCCGGCCCCTCGACCACGCCCGACATATAGGACGGCGGGCCAAAGCTCTTCAGGTGGTTGACGATTTCCTCGACCTCTTCATCGCTGACGAAAGGCCCGTGGATACGCGTGATCCGCGCGCCCCCGGCCATGTAGAGCATATCCCCCATGCCCAGCAGTTGCTCTGCCCCCTGCTCGCCAAGGATGGTGCGGCTGTCGATCTTGGACGTGACCTGGAAGGAAATCCGCGTCGGGAAGTTCGCCTTGATCGTCCCGGTGATGACATCGACCGAAGGCCGCTGCGTCGCCATGATCAGGTGGATCCCCGACGCCCGCGCCATCTGCGCCAGACGCTGGATGCAGGCCTCGATCTCCTTGCCGGCAACCATCATCAGGTCGGCCATTTCGTCAACGATCACAACGATATAGGGCAGCGCGACGGGGGCGAATTCCTCCGTCTCGAACACGGGTTCCCCGGTATCCTCGTCAAACCCGGTCTGGATCGTGCGCTTGAACATCTCGCCCTTGGCCAGCGCCTCGCGCACCCGGCCGTTATAGCCTTCGATGTTCCGCACGCCCATCTTGGACATCTTGCGGTAACGCTCCTCCATCTCACCCACGACCCATTTCAGGGCGACGACGGCCTTCTTCGGGTCCGTCACCACGGGGCTGAGGAGATGCGGAATCCCGTCATAGACCGACAGTTCCAGCATCTTGGGGTCGATCATGATCAACCGGCATTCCTCGGGCGTCAGCTTGTAGAGGAGGGACAGGATCATGGTGTTGATGGCGACCGACTTGCCCGAACCCGTGGTCCCCGCGATCAGAAGGTGGGGCATCTTGGCAAGGTTCGCCACGATGGGCTCGCCCCCGATATCCTTGCCCAAGGCCAGCGGCAGCCGCATGTTGCTGTCGCCAAAGTCCCGTGCCGAAAGGATTTCCCGCAGCACGACCTTTTCGCGATGCGCGTTCGGAAGTTCGATCCCGATCACCGTCCGCCCCGGAACGGTGGACACCCGCGCCGACAGCGCCGACATGCTGCGCGCGATGTCATCCGCCAGCCCGATCACGCGCGATGCCTTCAGTCCCGGCGCGGGTTCCAGTTCGTACATGGTGACAACCGGGCCGGGGCGGACCGAAACGATCTCGCCCTTCACGCCGTAATCATCCAGCACGCTTTCCAGCATCCGCGCGTTTTCCTCCAACGCCTCATCGGAAAGCGTATGGCGTTGCACGGTCGACGGTGCCGTCAGCAGGGACAGCGGCGGAAGTTCGTATTCCTGCTGGATTTCTTCGAACCGCAGGCGCGGCTGCGCCTCGGCCATCGCCTGGCGCGACGGAACGGCAGGCTTCTTCACGCCATGCTGCACAACGGGCCGGCGATCCGCCACGACCGGCGCGCGCAGGACCGGGGCGGGTTCGTAGTCGTCCACCTCATCCTGCCCGTCCTCCCAGCTTTCATCATAGTCGGGGCGGAACATGTTCTCGGCCGCGTCCCAGTCCTGCTCCGATTCCAGTGCAGGAACAGGGACTTGCGGCAGCTCGATCCCGCGCTGCGCCACGCCGATGGCGGGGATCACCGGGGCCATCACAGGCTCCATCCCTGCACGCAGCGGCGGTTCGGCCATCATGGCCCCCGTCGCGATCTGGGGTTCCGGCTTGAAGATCAACGGCTGCGGCCCACGACGCAGCGCAGGTTCGCGCCGTTGCACTGCGGCCTGCACCGCCGAAACCGGGCCACCTGGATTGCGGATCCGCGACTTGATCACATCCGAGATGCGGGCGCGGATACGGTCTTCATCGGGCTGCATGTCATCGGCATAGGCCGGCTGCATCGGCTCTACCAGCTCCGGCTCGGGGTCGGCCAATCGACGCATCAACCCGGGCATGCGGGCCAGCAGGCCCAGCTTTTCCTTCGGCGGCGCGTAATGCGGTGCCTCGGCCAGAGGGGCGGCATAGCGCGGCTCTGCCCGCAATTGCACCGGGCGGCCCCAGTCACCCGATCCCTGCGAAGGAGAGGCCGGCGGTTCGGACATCGGGCGCCGCACCATGCCACCCTGCAGGGGCGGCGCGGCATCGGTCAGCACGGGGCCGTGACGGCGTGCCTCGGCCTGACCGGCCCGCGCGGCCATTGCGGCCTTGCGACGATCCTGCAGGGCCTGCGCGGCCCGCACCGTGCCCTGCGCCCCACGCCCGGCGAGCGAGGTGGACAGCGCCATCGCCTGCGAATAGGCGATCACGGACCCTACCATCAGGAACCGGCCAACGGCACGCAATTCCCGCAGATCAAAGCCCGTCACGAAAAGCAGCACGGCGCACATGCCAAGGCCCAGCAGCAGCGACAGGATCTTCAGGCTGATCCCCGCCCCGCCCGGCACAATTCCGATCATCGCGCCAAGGACGGTATCGCCAAACAGGCCGCCCAGACCAAAGGAATGCGGCCATCCCGCAGCGGGAACCAGCGTCGCCGCATAGACCGAACACAGCGCCACCGCGATCACGGCAAAAACGATGCGCCCCAAGGCCCGTTCCGATCCGCGATGCAGCAGGAACCGCACCCCCCATGCCCCGATAATCACCGGCAGCGCCCAGACACCCCGACCACCGATGATGATGAGCGTAGAGGAAAGCGCCGCCCCGAACCGGCCCAGAATGTTGCGGGCAGGCTCGTCCGTTGCCACCATCCAGCCGGGATCATCAGGCGAATAGGACCAGAGCATCAGAACAAAACGAAGGCGATGCCGATCAGCACCAGCCCCAGCAATTCGCGCCCGCGACGTTCCAGCATCGCCTGCATGTTCTGATCCAGAAGGGGATCGCGCTGCCGCGCCTGATAGGATGCCATGCCCTCGTTCCTCACGTATAGATGCAGTCGCGCAGCCTGATCAGGCCACGCTGCATTTCGTCTTTTGGGGCCACCATGGCGACCCGGATATATCCTTTGCCGGGGTTCTGCCCCCCAGCTTCACGCGACAGATAGGCCCCCGGCAGGACCCGAACCCCGGCTTCCACCCAAAGCTTCAAGGCCGCCTCTTCGCCATCCTCGACCGGCAACCACAGAAAGAAACCGCCTTCGGGGTTCTGAAATCCCTGCACACCGGCAAAGACCTCGTCCGCGATGCGGAACTTCTCGTGATAGAGGGCAAGGTTCGCCTGCACATGCGCCTCATCGGCCCATGCCCGCTCGCTCACCCGCTGCACGGGCAGGGGAAGCGGTGCCCCGGCAAAGGCGCGCAACTGGCGGATGCGGGCGATGCTTTTCGGCCCGCCCGCAACGAAGCCCGACCGCAGCCCCGGCAGGTTCGACCGCTTGGAAAGCGAATGGAAAACGCAGATCCGTTCCGGATCCGCCCCGATCTCGTCCGCCACGTCCAATGCACCGGGCGGAGGGGCATGACGCCAGATCTCGGAATAGCATTCATCCGAAAACACACGGAAATCATGCTGTTCAGCCAGCCGCAGCAAGCCCGCCAGATAATCACGCGACGCAATCGCCCCCTGCGGATTGGCGGGCGAACACAGATAGGCAATCGCCACACGGTCCAGCACATCGCGGGGCAGCGCGGCGTAATCCGGCAGGAAACCGGTCGCCGCTGTTGCCGGCACATAGACAGGCTCTGCCCCCATGGCCAGCGCCGCCACGGCATAGACCTGATAGAACGGGTTCGGCATCAGGACGACAGGCTTCTTTCCACCCTTCACCTCGGGGCAGAGCGCGACCGCCGCGTTGAACAACCCCTCGCGCGTGCCATTCAGGACCATCAGGCGATCTTCGCCCAGCGCCACACCATAGCGCCGCCGCACCCAGCCCGAAATCGCCGCCAGAAGTTCCGGCGTGCCGTCGTTGGGCGGGTAGAGCGCAAATTCCGCGATGCTTTCCGCCATGACCTGCGCCACGAAGCCGGGCATCGGATGGCGCGGCTCCCCGATTGTCATCGCAATCGGCGCGGCCCCCGGCTTATGGGGGTCGAGCAGCTTCCGCAGACGCGGAAACGCGTATTCTGGCAGGCTCGAGAACCGCTCAGGAAACTGCATTCATGCCTCAATCCCGGGGTCGTGGCGCCCCGTTTGCAGCAACAATAGCCAACCGGAATGCAGCGGTCCAGAAAAAGCCAACCAAAGCCGGAACTTGCCGGGGCAAGTTGTGGCTTTTGCGACTCGTGGTCAGCGCAGGGCGCGTGCCGCCGCGGCACCGATGCGCATCAGACGCTCTTCCTGGAAGGGGGCGGCAAGGAAACTGATGCCGCATGAGGGCTGCATCGTGGGAAGGGTCAGGCCGCACAGACCCATCAGGTTGCCAATCCGCGTGTTGCGCAGCGCAAGAAGGTTTTCGGTCACGTAATAATCGTGATCCGTCATCAGGCGGGCGGCAATCGGGGGCAGGATTGGCGAGGTCGGCAGGATCACGGCATCGTAGCCGGCCGTTCTTTCGGCCCAGATCCGGCGCAGTTCATGCAGGCGTCGCCATGCCGCCACGTAATCCGCCGCCGAGAAACCGGCACCGGACCGGAAACGTTCCAGGATGCGGGGGAACATCTTTTCAGGCGCGGCTTCGATCGTGTCACGCCAGATGCCATAGGCCTCGGCGGTGAAGATCAGCCCCGCCAGGCCCATCGCTTCGGCAACTTCAGGGATCCGGCCCTGTCCGACATCGGCCCCGGCAGCGGACAACCGGTTGCAGGCATCCTCGAACCCCTGCGCGGGCCTGTCGCGCAGATCATCCAGCGCCACCGTCTCCAGCACCAGAAAGCGCATCCCGGAAAGGCTGCTTCCAGCAAGATCCGTCGGCCGCCCGCCTTCCATTGCAGCAAGCAAATGGGCGCAATCTTCCACCGTGCGGGCGATGGGGCCGATGGTATCGAAGGTTTCACACAGCGGAACGGCTCCCCGCAGCGACAGGCGGCCAGAAGTTGTCTTCAACCCGACCAGATCATTCCACGCCGCCGGGATCCGCACCGATCCGCCGGTATCGGATCCGATCGCCGCCGGTGCCAGACCAAAAGCCACGGACGTCGCCGCCCCCGAGGAGGAGCCGCCGGGAACCGCCGCTTCGTCATTGATGCAGGGGGGCGTCGCCGTGACAGGGTTCAGCCCCAAGCCGGAAAAGGCAAGTTCCGACATATGCGTCTTGCCCAGACAGACCAGCCCGCTTTGCGTGGCCACCTCGACCACATCGGCATCGCGGGACGGCACGCGCCCCTTCAGAAGGGCCGATCCGGATTCGGTCGCAATCCCCGCCGTATCAAACAGGTCTTTCCAACTGACCGGCACCCCATCCAGCAGACAGCGCCGAAAGCCGCGCCTTGCCCTGTCATGGGCGGCCATCGCCTCGGCCCGGGCACGGGCGGGGGTCACACGGGCGTAGATCCGTTCCGCATGCGGATGTCGGGAAATCGCGTCGAGATGAAGTTCCGCAAGATCCACCGGGTGAATGCGCCCTGCCCCGATTTCGCGGCCCAGTTCCGCCGCCGTCAGGTTCATCCAGTTCTTGCCCATCGGCACCCTCCGCCAGATCCGCCAAGACCCTAGCGGCAGAGCGGCGCATGGACAATCCCGATGCCCCGGCCATATTGGGGGCATGACACATGATACCGATATCCTCATCGTCGGCGGCGGCCTGAATGGCCCCGCATTGGGCCTTGCCCTTGCCCAGGGTGGGTTGCGCGTGACCGTGGTCGATGCGCGCCCCGCGCCCGCCCGCGCCGATGCCGGATTTGACGGGCGCGCCTATGCCCTTGCCATCGCCTCGCGCAGGCTGCTTGCCATGGTCGGCGTCTGGCCGCTTGTGGCGGACCTCGCGCAGCCGATCCTGCAGATCAAGGCCAGCGACGGATTGGTCGGGCAGGGACCTGCCCCGTTCTTCCTGACATTCGACGCGGCCGAGATCGAGGAAGGGCCGATGGGCTTTCTGCTGGAGGATCGCCACCTTTATTCGGCCTTCCTGCAAAAGATGAAACAGACGCCGGGCCTGACTCTGCTATCCGGCGAAACTGTCGTCGCGCAGGAAACCCTCGCAGGGGGTGTCGCCGTGACCTTGGCGAGCGGCGCGAAACTGTCCTGCCGCCTGCTTGTCGGCTGCGATGGCCGTGGCAGCGGAACGGCCCAGCGCGCAGGCATTCGCCGGGTGGGATGGGGATATGGGCAAACCGCGCTTGTCACAGCGATCCGGCATGAGCGTAACCACGAAGGCATCGCGCATCAGTTCTTCATGCCCGAGGGCCCGCTGGCCATCCTGCCGCTGAAGGGCGGCCACCATTCCAGCATCGTCTGGAGCGAGGACAGCGCCAGCGCAGAGCGCATCCAAAGCCTGCCCGATGACCAGTATCTTGCCGCCCTGCGCCCACGGTTCGGCGATTTCCTGGGCGAGATCGGCCTTGCCGGGGATCGTTTCACCTATCCGCTTTCCTTGTCGTTGGCCGACCGGTTCATCGCCCCGCGGATCGCGCTGGTCGGGGATGCCGCGCATGGGGTGCATCCGATTGCCGGTCAGGGGTTGAACCTTGGTCTGCGCGATGTCGGGGCGCTGGCGCAGGTGGTGATCGAAGCCGCGCGCCGGGGTGAGGATTTCGGCAGCCAGACCACCCTTGACGAGTATCAACGGTGGCGGCGTTTCGACGCCACGACGCTGGCACTTGGCATGGATAGCGTCAATCGTTTGTTTTCGAACGATAATCCGGTGTTGCGGGCGGGGCGGGATATCGGACTGGGGATCGTCAACGCCATGCCGGGCCTGCGCCGCCATTTCATCCGGCAGGCGGCGGGGCTGCAGGGGGATCTGCCGCGGCTTCTGGCCGGAAAGCCGATCTAATCGAGGTTGCGCGCCTCGCCAACCAGCATGATCGGAATGCCATCCCGGATCGGGAAGGCAAGATGCGCGGCCTTGGACACAAGTTCCTGCCGTTCGGCATCATAGCTGAGGACAGCCTGCGTCACCGGACAGACCAGCGATTCCAGCATGCGCCTGTCAAAGGTCGTGGCATCGGTCATTGCATCACCTCTTCGCCTGATCCGCCCCGCAGGGCGAATTCCATCAACGTGACCAGTGTTTCCCGCCGGGTCGTCAGCGACGGCGCCTCAAGCAGGGCCTGCTTGTCTTCGGGGCTGAAGGGGCAAAGCATGGAAAGCGAGTTGATCAGCAGCTCGGTTTCCGCCTCTTTCAGGCTGGACCAGTCTGTCGACAGGTTCATTGTCTGAAAATAACGGCCGAGCAGAACAAGGAAGGTTTCGCGCGCAAACTCTGCGTCTTCTTCTGCCGGGCCAAGATCGCGCTGAAAGCCGCTCCAATCCACCGCGCAGCGGCGATAGGGGGAAAATCCCGTCACCTCTTCCTTGATGCGGAACCGCGATATCCCGGAGAGCGTGATCATGTAGCGCCCATCCTCGGTCTCGGAGAACCCGGTCAGGCGGCCGGCGCAACCGATGGCGTTCAAGCGTTTCTCGCCCGTGCCCGGAACCTCGCGCGGCTGGATCATCCCGATAAGACGGGTCCGGGTCTTCATGCAATCCTCGATCATCGCCAGATAACGGGGCTCGAAGATGTGCAAGGGCAGGCGCCCCCGTGGCAGCAACAGCGCCCCGGGAAGGGGAAATACCGGAAGAAGCTCTGGCAGGTCGGCGGCGTTCATCATGCCCTTGGAAGTAGCCCTGAACAGGCTTCAGGCAAATATCATCGAAGACAGGCGGCGACGGCCCTTGAGGACCACCGGATCGGTAGGCTTCATCGCCTCGAATATTGTGATCAGCTGGGCCTTTGCCGCGCCTTCGTTCCATTCGCGATCCAGCCGGAACAATTCCAGCAGCGTGTCCACCGCCTCTTCCACCTTGCCCGCAGCGTGAAGGGCAAGCGCAAGATCAAATCGCGCTTGGCGGTTGGCGGGATCCGCATCTACCGCGGCGCGCAAATCCTGTTCCGGGCCAGCACTGGCGGCCTGCCGGGCAAGCTCCAACTGCGCGCGGACGGCTTCGATCTCTTTCGCCTTGGCGATCGCGGCGGGAACGGCCGAAAGCATCGCCTCGGCCTGATCCAATTGCCCCAACGCCAGATGGCAGCGCATCACGCCGGCATAGGCTCCGGGATTTTCAGGCTCTTCACCAAGGATGGCTGCGAAGGTTTCGGCGGCATCGGCGACGGCCCCCTCGGCCAGCATCTGATCGGCCGCTTCCAGCGCCTCGGCCAGGCCGCCATCACCGGCCAGATCGGACAGCTTGTCGATGAACTTCTTGATCTCAGAGGCAGGAATGGCCCCTTGGAACCCATCGACAGGCTGACCCTGCCAGAAGGCATAGACCGTCGGGATGGACTGAATCCGCAACTGTTGGGCGATCATCTGGTTCTGATCGACATCGACCTTGACCATCCGCACCTTGCCCTTGGCCGCCAGAACGGCGGCTTCCAGCGCGGGGCCAAGCGTCCGGCAAGGGCCGCACCAAGTTGCCCAGAAATCGACGATCACCGGCACTTCGCGGCTGGCTTCGATCACATCCTGCATGAAGGTTGCTTCGGTGCTGTCCTTGACCAGATCCTTTTCGGGCACCGCTTTTTCATCCATACCGAACATCGCATTCCTCGTGGCACTTCGCTTTGCCCTCTATATGCGCGCCAGAGGGGCCGAGTCCAATAGGCAAAGCCGCTTTACCTGTGGCCCGGCGCGCCCTAGCCTGCGGCGCAAAGCGGCCAGAGGACGACGCATGCCCATTCTGCTGACATTTGGCGACAGCAACACGCACGGAACGCCACCGATCCTGAACCGTGGGGAATATCGCCGTTTTGACCACGGGACCCGCTGGCCAAAGATAACGCAGGCCACATTGGGCGCGGAGTGGGACCTTGTCGAGGAAGGATTGCCGGGACGCACGGCGCAGTTCGACGATCCTGTCATGGGCGCGATCATGAATGGCCGCCCGGCGCTGTGGATGGCGCTGCAATCGCATGGTCCGATTGACGTGCTGACGATTATGCTGGGCACCAATGACGTGAAGACCCGCTTCGCGACATCGCCCGAACAGGTGGTGGCCGGGATTGCCGGCCTCTTGGATGTTGCATTGTCGCTTGAATATCAGGAGCGGCACGGCGGGTTCCGCATCCTGCTGATCTGCCCGCCCCCAGTGGTGGAAACCGGGCCCATCCAGGTGGAATTCTGGGGTGGCGCGGCGCGGTCACAGGCGCTTGCGCCGCTTTACGCCGATCTTGCGCGATCCCGCGGATCGGCTTCATGGATGCCGGACAAGTGATATCGGTCAGCCCGATCGACGGTGTGCATTTTGATGAAACAGCCCATGCGGCCCTTGGAAAGGCCGTGGCGGAGACGGTTCGGACAATGGTCTGAGCCCCGCACGGCCTTGATTGAAAGACGTTTGTTTTCATGCTGATCGAACAGACAGACCTGCCCGGTGTCCTTATCCTGACCCCGCAGCGCTTTGGCGATGCGCGCGGGTGGTTCATGGAAACATGGAATGCCGACCGCATGGCCGAGGCGGGGCTGGATCTGGCCTTTGTGCAGGACAACCATTCCTTTTCGGCGCAGATGGGCACGCTGCGGGGCCTGCACTATCAATCCCCACCCCGCGCGCAGGACAAACTGGTGCGCTGCACACGTGGGGCGATCCGGGATGTCGCGGTTGATATCCGCCGGGGCTCGCCGACCTACGGGCATTGGGTGCGGGTTGATCTGACGGCAGAGAACGGGCGGCAACTGCTTGTGCCAAAGGGATTTCTGCACGGATCCCTGACATTGGCCCCGGATACCGAGGTGCAGTACAAATGCACCGATACCTACGCGCCAAGCCATGATGGCGCAGTCCGCTGGGATACGGTCGGGATCGACTGGGGCGATGATGTGGCCCCGATCCTTTCGGCCAAGGATGCGGCCGCCCCGGCGATGGCAGATTGGCAATCACCCTTTGTCTGGGGGGACGACGCATGAAGATCCTTGTCACCGGGGGCGCGGGTTTCATCGGATCCGCCGTGGTGCGGGCCGCCATCGCGCGCGGGCATTCCATCGTGAACCTTGATGCGCTGACCTATGCAGCCTGCCTTGCGAATGTCGCCTCTGTCGACAATGCGCCGGGTTATGTCTTTGAAAAGGCTGATATCCGCGACCGGGCCGCGCTGGACCGCATCCTCGCTGTGCATGATCCGGATGCTGTGATGCATCTGGCCGCAGAAAGCCATGTGGACCGGTCCATCGACGGGCCTGCCGATTTCATCGAAACCAATGTCACGGGCACTTTCACCCTGCTTGAATCCGTCAGGACTTGGTGGATCGCGAAGGGCAAGCCCGAAGCGTTCCGCTTTCACCACATTTCGACGGACGAGGTCTTTGGCAGCCTTGGCGCGGCGGGCAAGTTCACGGAAGACACGCCCTATGATCCGCGCAGCCCCTATTCGGCATCAAAGGCGGCCTCCGACCATCTGGTCCGGGCCTGGCACGAAACCTATGGGCTGCCTGTCGTCCTGACCAATTGTTCCAACAATTACGGGCCTTTCCATTTTCCCGAAAAGCTGATCCCGGTGGTCATCCTGAATGCCTTGGCGGGAAAGGCCATTCCCGTCTACGGACAGGGAGAGAACGTGCGCGACTGGCTTTTTGTCGAAGATCACGCGGATGCCCTGCTGACGGTGCTGGAGAAGGGCCCGGTCGGCCGCAGCTACAACATCGGGGGCGAGAATGAGGCACGCAATATCGACATCGTGCGCATGATCTGCGCCCTGCTGGACGAGATGCACCCAAGCGGCGCGCCGCATGACCGGCTGATCACTTTCGTCACCGACAGGCCGGGGCATGACCTGCGCTATGCCATTGATCCCACAAGGATCAGAACGGAACTGGGATGGCGCCCCTCGGTCACGCTTGAAGAAGGCCTGCGCCGCACCGTGCGCTGGTATCTGGACAACGAGGCATGGTGGCGCCCCCTGCAGGACAGGCAGGGCGTTGGGCAGCGGCTGGGGGTCAAGGCGTGAAACTGCTGGTCTTCGGCCAGAGCGGGCAGGTGGCGCGGGAACTGGCCCGCAGAATACCTGCGGGTGTCGATGCCATCTTCCTTGGGCGCGATCAGGCCGACCTGTCCGATCCGGCAGCCTGCGCCAAGGCGGTGCTGGCCCATCGGGCGGATGCGGTGATCAATGCCGCAGCCTGGACGCAGGTGGACAAGGCCGAAACCGAGGAACCTGCCGCAACCGTGGTGAAGGGCGAAAGCCCCGGTGCCATGGCCCGCGCCTGCGCGGAAATCTCCGTGCCTTTCCTGCATATTTCAACGGATTACGTCTTTGCAGGAAAGGGCGACCAACCCTTTCGCCCCGAGGATCACACGGCCCCGGTAAATGCCTATGGCCGGTCAAAGCTGGCAGGGGAGATGGCAATCCGGGCCAGCAGCGCGCGGCATCTGATCCTGCGAACAAGCTGGGTGGTTTCTGCGCATGGACAGAACTTCGTCAAGACGATGCTGCGTCTTGGGGCAGAGCGCGATCAACTGAATGTTGTGGCGGATCAGATCGGCGGGCCAACCCCTGCGGCCGCAATCGCCGATGCGCTGTATCAGGCGGCGATCCCGCTTTGCGATGGGGCCGAAGGCGGCACGCATCACTTTGCGGGGCAGCCCGATACAAGCTGGGCCGATTTTGCCCGCGCGATCATGGCTGAGGCCGGATTGCAGTGTGCGATCAATGACATACCAAGCTCTGCCTATCCCACACCGGCGGCACGACCGATGAATTCCCGGCTGGATTGCTCTGGCCTGACACAAAGCTTCGGCATCCCGCGGCCAGACTGGCGGCAGGGCCTGTCCGACATCGTCAAGGAGTTGCGCGCATGACGAAACGCAAGGGCATCATTCTGGCAGGCGGTTCGGGCACGCGGCTTTGGCCGATCACCATGGGCGTGTCAAAACAGTTGCTGCCCGTCTATGACAAGCCGATGATCTACTACCCGCTTTCGGTGCTGATGCTGGGCGGCATCCGCGAGATCGCCGTGATCACCACGCCGGATGATCAGCCGCAATTTCAAAGACTTCTGGGCGATGGCAGCCAGTGGGGCCTGTCCTTCACCTATATCGTGCAACCCTCTCCCGACGGGCTGGCGCAGGCCTATGTGCTGGCGCGCGGCTTTCTGGACGGGGCCCCTTCGGCCATGGTTCTGGGCGACAACATCTTTTTCGGCCATGGCCTGCCCGAGGCGCTGGCCACGGCGGATGCGCGGCACGAGGGGGGCACCGTCTTCGGCTATCGCGTCGCCGATCCCGAACGCTATGGCGTGGTGGAGTTTGACGCGAAAGGGCAGGTTCGGGCGATCATCGAAAAGCCCGAAAAGCCGCCGTCCAACTATGCGGTGACCGGGCTCTATTACCTTGACGGGCGGGCGCCGGATCTGGCGGAGTCGATCCGCCCCTCCCCGCGGGGAGAGCTGGAAATCGTTGATCTGCTTGAGAAATATCGCAGCGAAGGCAGCCTTCAGGTGGAACGGATGGGGCGCGGCTATGCCTGGCTGGACACCGGCACCCATGGCAGCCTTCTGGATGCGGGCAATTTCGTGCGCACCCTGACCGAACGGCAGGGTCTGCAAGTGGGCTGCCCGGATGAGATCGCCTGGAGGGCCGGCTTCATCACGCGCGATGATCTGCTGAAGCGGGCCGATATCTTTCGCAAGAACGATTACGGGCGCTATCTGCTTGGAATCGCTTCTGAATGATATATGCAAAAATCATTATTCTTTTTGCCTGACCTGCGTTAACCTGTCGCAGTCGGGCCGATGAGTCACCCCTGTCGGCCCACCCTTTGGGAGGAGGGAGTCGCGGGATGAACAAGATCATCGCAATCATCTGTGTCGTAAGCTGGTCGGGATTCTGGGCCTTTGGCTATCTGGCGCTTTCGGCGGAAATCCAGGACCAGACGCAGATGGTGACGGCGGGCTTTCTGGCCTTTGCCGGGTTCCTGACGGGGATGTTCACCTATATGCGAATTTGCCGCGACACGCCGGATCAGCGCCCTTCAACGCATTGAGAACGCTGCATTAACAGGTCACGCTTCGGCCTTTTGGGCAGGCAGCGCCCGGTGCAGCGCGGCGGTGCAGCAGCCGGTGCAGACGCGCGGAATGCAAATTTTGGATTAACCATCCCCGCCCGCGGCCAAACGGCCCGATTCTTCATCTTGGTGAAAATACCCTCAGGGGGTGAATGGCCGCGCGGCACGCGCGGACAGAGGGGGCGGAACGCCCCCTGAACGCCGGAGGAGGCGCGCAGGCGCCGACGACAGGAAAGGCGTGTGGCGGGACGCCGCTCCGCTGGATCAGGCGTGTTCGGGCTGCGGGCGCTTGATCGACTGCGCGGCCTCGAGCACCAGCGGGCACAGGCCCGCGCCGCCGGCATCGACCACCTCGAACAGGTGACGCCGCATCCGGGGTTCCCAGAAATCGTTGATATGGGCGGCGACGCCCGCCACGCCTTCGGCATGGGGCTTGGATTCGAAGAATTTCGAAATCTGGTTCGCCATGTAGATCAGCTTTTCATGGGTATCAGCGGACATGGGCTGTCTCCGTCACTCGGTCGGAATGGGTGAAAACCTCGAACCGGTCAGGCCGGGCGAGGGCGATCAGGGTCAGTCCCGCCTCTTCCGCCAGATCGACGGCATGGGCGGTGGGGGCGGACACGGCGATCAGGATCGGCGCGCCAAGGGCGCAGACCTTCTGCACCATGTCGATGGAAACGCGGGAGGTCAGCACGACGGCGCCTTGCGGGTATCCGGTGCGGGTCACATGGCCCACCAGTTTGTCCAGCGCGTTGTGGCGGCCCACATCCTCGCGCGCCGCCACCAGCCCTTCGTCTGTCCAGAAGGCGGCGCAATGGGCGGCGCGGGTCTGGTCATGCAGCGGCTGGCGATCGGTGAGCGAGGCCACGGCGCGCATCACCTGTGCGGGCGACATGCGGAAGGGCGAGGGCGGGATCTGCGCCACGGGGCGCATGGCCTGTTCGATGCTGTCGATGCCACAAAGGCCACAGCCCACCGGCCCGGCCATCGTGCGGCGGCGCGCGGCGAGGCGCTTTTCCGCGTCATCCTGCAGCCAGATCTGCACGTCCACACCATCGCCTGCGGGGACGATCTCGACGCTGTCGATCTGATCGGGGCGGGCGATGCCTTCGGTCAGGGCGAAGCCATAGGCGAAGTCGGTCAGGTCGGCAGGCGTGGCCATCATCACCGCCTGCGTGGACCCGTTGAAAGAGAGGGCGACCGCCACCTCTTCGGGCAGGGGGCGCGACCCCTGCTCGATGCCGCCCGAGCCGAAGCTCAGGCGGGGAAGGCGGCGGGCGGTTTCCATCACTCGGCCGCCAGAATGCGGCGGGAGTTGGCGGCCTGCGCCTCATACTCCTCCTGCCATTCGGTGGGTCCGTTCGACGGGCTGACCTGAACCGCCGTCACCTTGTATTCCGGGCAGTTGGTCGCCCAGTCCGAGAAATCGGTGGTGATGACGTTGGCCTGCGTCGTCGGGTGGTGGAAGGTGGTGTAGACGACGCCGGGCGAGACGCGATCCGTGATCTTGGCCCGCAGCGAGGTTTCGCCGGAGCGCGAGGCCAGTTTCACGAATTGCCCGTCGCGGACGCCACGCAGTTCGGCGTCATGCGGGTGGATTTCCAGCACGTCTTCGGGGTGCCAGGCGGTGTTTTCCGTCCGCCGTGTCTGCGCGCCGACGTTGTACTGCGACAGGATGCGCCCCGTCGTCAGAAGGAGCGGGAAGCGCGGGCCGGTCTTTTCATCCGTCGCCACATATTCGGTGCGGATGAACTTGCCCTTGCCGCGGACGAAGCCGTCGATATGCATCAGCGGCGTGCCTTCCGGCGCCTTTTCATTGCAGGGCCATTGGACGGAGCCCATGGTTTCCAGCTTTTCATAGCTGACGCCCGCGAAGGAGGGGGTCAGCATGGCGATTTCGTCCATGATCTGGGACGGGTGGGTATAGTGCCAGTCGGCCCCCATCGCCTGTGCGAACATCTGGGTGACTTCCCAGTCGGCATAGCCCTGACGCGGGGCCATCACCTTGCGGACGCGGTTGATGCGGCGTTCGGCATTGGTGAAGGTGCCATCCTTTTCAAGGAAGGAAGAACCCGGGAAGAAGACATGGGCGTAGTTCGCGGTTTCGTTCAGGAAAAGGTCGTGGACAATGACGCATTCCATCGCGGCAAGGCCCGCCGCGACGTGTTTCGTGTCGGGGTCGGATTGAAGGATGTCTTCGCCTTGGCAGTAGAGGCCCTTGAAGGTGCCTTCCACCGCGGCGTCCAGCATGTTGGGGATGCGCAGGCCGGGTTCGTTGTCGATCTTCACGCCCCAGAGGGATTCGAAGACGTCGCGGACGGCGTCATTCTTCACATGGCGGTAGCCCGGCAGTTCGTGCGGGAAAGAGCCCATGTCGCAGGAGCCCTGCACGTTGTTCTGGCCGCGCAGCGGGTTCACGCCCACGCCGGGGCGGCCGATATTGCCCGTCAGCATGGCAAGGTTGGCGATGCCGATGACGGTGGTGGACCCTTGGGAGTGTTCGGTCACGCCCAGCCCGTAATAGATCGCACCGTTGCCGCCCTTGGCATAGAGCCGGGCCGCGGCGCGGAGTTCGTCGGCCTTGACGCCGGTGAGCATCTGCGTCGCCTCGGGCGAGTGGCGGGGGTCGGAGACGAATTCGGCGTAATCCTGGAATTCGTCCCAATCGCAGCGATCACGGATGAAAGCTTCGTCGAAGAGGCCTTCGGTGACGATGGTATGGGCGATGGCCGTGACCACGGCCACGTTGGTGCCGGGGGTCAGCGGCAGGTGATGCGCGGCCTTGATATGGGCGCTGTCGACAAGGTCGATCCGGCGCGGGTCGATCACGATCAGCTTCGCGCCCTGACGCAGGCGCTTTTCGAGGCGGCTGGCGAAGACGGGGTGGCCGTCGGTCGGGTTCGCGCCGATCAGGATGACGACGTCGGTCTGTTCGACCGAGGTCGAAGTCTTGCGATGCCGGCGGAGGTGCCGAAGGTTTGGCCGAGCCATAGCCGGTGGGCGAATGGCGACGCGCGCGCAGGTGTCGGTGTTGTTGTTGCGGAAGACCGCGCGGGTCAGTTTCTGGACGAGGTAGGCCTCTTCATTCGTGCAGCGGGACGAGGTGATGACGCCCACCGAATGACGCCCGTGCTTTTCGATCAGGCCCTTCATGCGGTTCGAGGCGAATTCCATCGCTTCGGCCGGGTCACTTCTTTCCACGGGTCGTTGATGGAGTCGCGGATCATCGGCGACAGGATGCGGTCCTTGTGGGAGGCATAGCCATAGGCGAAGCGGCCCTTGACGCAGGAATGGCCGCGGTTGGCCTTGCCGTGCTTGTAGGGGTCATGCGGACCAGTTCGTCGCCGCGCATTTCGGCCTTGAACGAGCAGCCGACGCCGCAATAGGCGCAGGTGGTGATGATCGAGGTATCGGGGGTGCCGATGTCGATCACGGATTTCTCCTGCAGGGTGCCGGTCGGGCAGGCCTGCACGCAGGCGCCGCAGGAGACGCAGTCGGAGGACAGGAAGTTGTCGCCTGCCATGCCCGCCGACACGCGGCTGTCGAAGCCGCGGCCCTCGATGGTCAGGGCGAAGGTGCCTTGGACTTCCTCGCAAGCGCGGACGCAGCGGGAGCAGACGATGCACTTGGCGGGATCGTAGAGTGAAATGAGGGTTCGAGTCGTCCTTGGCGATCCAGTTGGGGTTCGCCTCTCCGCTGGTGTTGCGGACTTCGAAATGGTTCTGCCCCGCCTCATACCGCACGTCGCGCAGGCCCACGGCCCCGGCCATGTCCTGCAATTCGCAGTCGCCATTGGCGGCGCAGGTCAGGCAGTCCAGCGGGTGGTCCGAGATGTAAAGCTCCATCACGCCACGGCGGAGCTGTTTCAGCTTTGAGTTCTGGGTGTGGACCTTGATGCCGGGGGCAACAGGGGTGGTGCAGGAGGCAGGGGTGCCGTTGCGGCCTTCGATTTCCACGAGGCAGAGGCGGCAGGAGCCGAAGGCGTCGAGGCTGTCGGTCGCGCAGAGTTTCGGGACGGAGATACCCAGTTCGGCGGCAGCGCGCATGATCGAGGTGCCTTCGGGGACCGTCACGTCGAAGCCGTCGATGGTAAGTGTGACCATCTGTTTCGATTTCGCGGCGGGCGTGCCAAAATCGCGGTCGGGGATGATGAAGTCTTTCATTCGGCGGCCTCTTTCATCGCAGGGGCGAAGTCGTCGGGGAAGTGGGTCAGCGCGGACATCACCGGATAGGGGGTGAAGCCGCCCAGCGCGCAGAGCGAGCCGGATTTCATCGTGTTGCAGAGATCTGTCAGCAGCGGGATCGCGCCTGCGTCGCCCTTGGCGATGCGGTCGACGGTTTCCACGCCGCGCACCGCGCCGATGCGGCAGGGGGTGCATTTGCCGCAGCTTTCGATGGCGCAGAATTCCATCGCGAAGCGGGCCATTTTCAACATGTCGGACTGGTCGTCGAAGATGACGAGGCCCGCGTGGCCGATCAGGCCTTCCTTCGCGCCGAATTCCTCATACCCGAAGGGGGTGTCGAAGAGGCTGCGGGGGAAGTAGGCACCCAGCGGGCCGCCGACCTGCACCGCCTTGACGGGGCGGCCTGTGGCGGTGCCGCCGCCGATCACGTCGACGATCTCGCCCAGCGTAAGGCCGAAGGCGACTTCGAAGAGGCCGCCATGTTTGACGTTGCCCGCGATCTGCAGCGGGATCGTGCCGCGCGAACGGCCAAGGCCGAAATCCTTGTAGAATGCCGCGCCGCGTTCGAAGATCACGGGGACGGTGGCCAGCGAGATGACGTTGTTCACGACGGTGGGCTTGCCCATGAAGCCTTGCAGCGCGGGCAGCGGCGGCTTGGCGCGGACGATGCCGCGCTTGCCTTCCAGCGAGTTGAGGAGCGAGGTTTCCTCGCCGCAGACATAGGCACCCGCACCCGTGCGGATTTCCATGTCGAAGGCCTTGCCGGAGCCGAGGACGGAAGCGCCGAGGACGCCTGATTGCCGGGCGATTTCGACGGCCGCAGTCATCACCTCGATCGCGTCGGGGTATTCGGAGCGGAGGTAGACGTAACCTTTGGTCGCGCCCGTGCCGATGCCCGCGATGGCCATGCCTTCGATCAGGGTGAAGGGGTCGCCTTCCATCAGCATACGGTCGGCGAAGGTGCCGCTATCGCCTTCGTCGGCGTTGCAGACGATGTATTTCTGGTCGGCCTTCGCCTCGGCCACGGTTTTCCACTTGATGCCGGTGGGGAAGCCCGCGCCGCCACGGCCACGCAGGCCGGAGTCGGTGACCTCGGTCACGATGGAAGCGCTGTCCATGGTGAGCGCGCGGCGGAGGCCGGCGAGGCCACCATGCGCTTCGTAGTCGGCCAGCGACAGGGGGTCGATCACGCCCACGCGGGCGAAGGTGAGGCGGGTCTGTTTCGCCATCCACGGCAGGGCGTCGGTCAGGCCGAGCGCCTTGGGGTGCGCGGCCAGATCGCCAAACAGGGCGGGGATATCGGCCACGGTCATCGGGCCGAAGGCCATGCGGCCCGCATCGGTGGCAACCTCCACCAGCGGTTCCAGCCAGACCATGCCGCGCGAGCCGTTGCGGACGAGGTCCACGGTCACGCCATGCTTGGCGGCCTCGGTCAGGATGGCGGCGGCGACTTCGTCAGCGCCAAGGCCACGGGCGGCGGCGTCGCGGGGGACGTAGATCTTCATCAGCGGACCCCTTCGATGATGGCGTCAAGCCGGGCTTCGTCCACCCGGCCGACCACCTTGCCATCTACCAAAGCGGCGGGGGCGCAGGCGCAGAGGCCGAGGCAGAAGACGGGTTCCAGCGTGATCCGGCCATCCTTGGTGGTTTCATGCCATTCGATGCCAAGGCGGTTCTGCGCGTGTTCGGCGATGCGGTCGCCGCCCATGGCCTGACAGGCCTCGGCCCGGCAGAGTTTCAGGACATGCTGGCCCGCCGGATCTTCGCGGAAATCGTGGTAGAAGGACATGACGCCATGCACTTCGGCGCGGGTCAGGTTCAACCGCTTGGCGATCACGGGCAGCGAATCGCGGGGGACGTAGCCATAGGCGGCCTGAATGGCGTGGAGGATCGGCAGGAGCGGACCCTCCATCCCCTCATGCGCGTCGAGGATTTCCCCAACGCGGGTGGCGATTTCGGTGCTGGTCTGCATGGTGGGCGGCCTCTTTGGTAGCTGTATACTGGGATATACAAGTCGATAGGGAATTCAATAATGAATTCCCGTTGTTTGATAGGTTGCGTCTATTGAAGCCCCGTCCCGGGCTTGGGTGGGGAAGGTGCGCGCGGAGCGCACACCCTACATGGAGGGGTTGACCGTTTTGGCGAACCGCTCTGCCTCTGCGATCAGGGCGGCGAGGACGGGGGTCAGGGGGTCGCGGCGGGCGGTGATGAGGCCGACGAGGTGTTCCACCTCGGGTGCGACGATGGGGATGGCGCGAAGCTGGCCGCCAGTGGTGAACATCTGTGCCAGTTGGCGCGGCACGATGGAGGACCAGCGGCCGGTGAGGACGTGGCTGGTGAGCGCGATGGTGGAGTTCGATTCGATCTGGGGGGTGATGGCGGCCCCGGCCTCGGCCAGATGCTGGTTGACGATGCGGCGGTTCTGCATGTCGCCGGTCAGGAGGCAGAGGGGTTGGTCGGCGACTTCGGCCCATGAGACCTGATCGCGGTCCGCAAGCGGGGTGCCGGGGGCGCAGAGCAGGCGGTAGAATTCGGCGTAAAGCGGGACCTGGGCCACGCGGCCAAGCGGTTCGTTGTCGAGGTAGGTGATGCCTGCGTCGAGATCGAGGGATTCGATGCCGGTCAGAATCTCGGTGCTGGTGCGCGAGAGGATGGAGACGCGGACATTGGGGTGTTTCGCGGTGAAGGGGCCGGTGAGTTGGGCGACCATGGGCAGGGCGGTGGGGATGACGCCGATGCGCAGGTTGCCCGAAAGGCCCGAGCGGACCGTGCGCATTTCATCCTTGAGCGCGCGCATGTCGCCCACGATGCGGCGGCCCCAGTCCAGCACGCGCTGGCCTTCCGGCGTCAGGCCCTGGAAGCGGGAGCCGCGGAAGACGAGCTGGACGCCGAGTTGGTCTTCAAGCTGTTTGATCGCGGAGGAGAGGGTGGGTTGGGTGACGCCGCACACTTCGGCCGCGCGGCCGAAATGGCGTTCGTTGGCGAGGGCGATGAACATTTCCAGCTTGTCGATCATGTGAGGCAGCCTGCCGTCATTCCTGACTTGTCCGCAAGGCCTGCGGCGCTTAGCTGTGGGGTATGAGACGCTTCATCCCCTTTGTGCCGAAACCCGCCGTTGTTCCCGTGATCCGCCTGCAGGGCGCGATTGGCGTGGGGACGCGGGGGTTGAACGATCAATCCATGGCGCCGCTGATCGAACGGGCCTTTGCGCGGGGCAAGCCTGCGGCGGTGGCGCTGGTGATCAATTCGCCGGGTGGTTCGGCGGTGCAATCGTCACTGATCGCGGCGCGGGTGCGGCGGCTGGCGGAGGAGAAGAAGGTGCCCGTCCATGCCTTTGTGGAGGATGTGGCGGCGTCGGGCGGCTATTGGCTGGCCTGCGCGGGGGATGACATCTGGGTGGACCCGTCTTCGATCGTGGGGTCGATCGGGGTGATCTTCGCCTCATTCGGGTTTCCGGAACTGATGGCGCGGCAGGGGATCGAGCGGCGGGTGGTGACGGCGGGGAAATCGAAGAGTTTCGCCGACCCGTTCCTGCCGCAGAAGCCCGAGGATGTGGAGCGGCTGCGCAAGTTGCAGGAGCCGATCCATGCGGCCTTTATCGAGCATGTGAAGGCGCGGCGCGGGGCGCGGCTGGACCTTTCGGCGGATCTGTTCAACGCGGATGTCTGGGTTGGCGCGGAGGCGGCGAAACTTGGCCTTGTGGATGGCGTGGCGCATCTGCGGCCGAAGCTGATGGAGATCTATGGCGAGAAGGTGCGGCTGGTGCCCTATGGCCAGAAGCGCGGGCTGTTGCAGCGGCTGGGGATGGCCGCGACGGACGGGTTGATGCAGGGGGTCGAGGAACGCGCGCTTTGGGCGCGGTTCGGGCTGTGATCCCGTGCTTCTGAAAATCTTCATCCTGTTTCTGGGTGGCATGGCGCTGATCGGGCTGATCGGCAAGGCGCTGTTTCCGGGCGCGATTTCGCGGTCGGTGAAGAAACGGGCGGCCTTGGCGAAACCCTCTCGCTGCCGGGCCTGCGGGCGCTATCTGATCGGCAAGGGCGGGTGCGACTGCGGGAAGGGCTGAGATGCGGGCGTTGGTGACGGGGGCCGGGCGGCGGCTGGGGCGGGCGATGGCCCTTTATCTGGCCGGTCGGGGCTATGACGTGGCGGTGCATTACGCGGGCAGCAAGGATGAGGCCGAGGGCGTGGTGGCGGAGATCGCCGCCATGGGGCGGCGGGCGGTGGCGCTGTCGGCCGATGTGCTGATCGAGGCGGAGGTGCAGGGATTGGTGGCGCGGGCAGCGGCGGCAATGGGCGAGCCGCTGACGGTGCTGGTGAACAATGCCTCGATCTTCGAGCATGACGATTTCGCCAGTGCGACGCGGGAAAGCTGGGACCGGCATATCGAATCGAACCTGCGCGCGCCCTTCGTTCTGACACAGGCCTTCGCGGCACAGGTGCCGGAGCCCGCGCGGGATGCGGCGGGGGAACCCGTGGCGCGGGGGTTGATCGTGAACATGGTGGATCAGCGGGTGTGGAAACTGACCCCGGAATTCGCAAGCTATACCATCGCCAAGGCCGGGCTTTGGGCGCTGACCCAGACCGCCGCGCAGGGGTTGGCCCCGCGCGTGCGGGTGAATGCCATCGGCCCGGGGCCGACGCTGCAGGGCGGCCGGCAGACGGCAGAGGCCTTTGCCACCCAGCGCGCGGCGACGGTTCTGGGGCGCGGCGCGAACCCCGCCGATATCTGCGCGGCGCTTGGATTTTTCGTCGACGCGCAAGCCGTGACCGGGCAGATGATCGCGGTGGATGGGGGCCAGCATCTGGCCTGGCAGACGCCCGATGTGATGAATGTGGAATAGCCGTGACAGCCATCTGTCAGGCGGACGCGGCAGAGTTGTCCACTTCTGACGACTTGGTTACCGAACCGTTACAAAATCCCTAAGATTATCAGGGATTTGCCATGTGGATGAAAATCTTTACAATCATTTCAATGCCTTACAAAACCGCCTAAAAAATGGGCAACTCAAGGAAGGGGGCGAAAAACAAGGGAAATTCTGCGGTGTCGAAAACTTTCCCGCAGAGTTATCCACAAAAAGGGTGGACAGCTTTCCCCTTGCCCTTGGTCTTTGGCCGTTGCAGCCAGAGGGGGGAATCGATGAGTTTCAGATACAGGTGTAAACCTGAAGGCGGATGGCGTGCAGGACGGGATGCAGGACGGGGTGCAGGGCGCCACTGAGGCGGGGGAGAAGGTTCCGCTGGGCCATGACGTGATTCATGGCTATCTGCGCACGCTCGATTCCTCGCCCGGGGTTTACCGGATGCTGAATGCGAAGGCCGAGGTCCTGTATGTGGGCAAAGCGCGGAACCTGAAGGCGCGGGTGTCGAATTATGCCCGCCCCTCGCCGCAGCATTCGGGGCGGATCGCCCGGATGATATCCGAGACCGCGTCGATGATGTTCCTGACGACGCGGACGGAGACCGAGGCGCTGCTTCTGGAGCAGAACCTGATCAAGCAGTTGAAGCCGCGCTACAACGTGCTGTTGCGCGACGACAAGAGCTTTCCGAACATCCTGATCGGGAAGGAACATGCCTTTCCCCAGATCAAGAAGCATCGCGGCAAACGGAGCGAGAAGGGGAGCTATTTCGGCCCCTTTGCCAGTGCCGGAGCGGTGAACCGGACGCTGAACCAGTTGCAGAAGGTGTTCCTCTTGCGGAACTGTTCGGATGCGATGTTCGAGAGCCGCACGCGGCCCTGCCTGCTGTTCCAGATCAAGCGCTGCAGCGCGCCTTGCGTGGGGCGGGTGACGGCCGAGCAATATGCGGCGCAGGTGTCGGATGCGGAGCGGTTTCTTGAGGGGAAATCGACCGAGGTGCAGGCGCAACTGGCCAGCCAGATGGCCGAGGCGGCGGAGGCGATGGAATTCGAGCGGGCCGCCGCGCTGCGCGACCGGATCCGGGCGCTGACGCAGGTGCAGCAATCGCAGGGGATCAACCCGCGCGGTGTGGCCGAGGCGGATGTGATCGCGCTGCATCTGGAAGGGGGACAGGCCTGCGTGCAGGTGTTCTTCATCCGGGCGAACCAGAGTTGGGGGAACAGGGATTTCTACCCGCGCACGGGTTCGGGGGCGGAGGAGAGCGAGATTCTGGAGGCCTTCGTCACCCAGTTCTATGACGACAAGGACCCGCCGCGCCTGATCCTGCTGTCGCATCCGGTGGAGAACGAGGATCTGGTGGCGGCGGCGCTGGCGGAACGGGCGGGGCGGAAGGTGGAGATCGCCGTGCCGCAGCGGGGCGAGAAGGCGGAATTGGTGGAGAATGCCGCGCGCAACGCGAAGGAATCGCTGGCGCGGCGGATGGCGGAAGGGGCGGCGCAGTCGAAGCTGCTGGCGGGGCTGGCCGAGGCCTTTGATCTGGATGCGCCGCCACGGCGGATCGAGGTCTATGACAACGCGCATATTCAGGGCGCGGATGCCGTGGGGGGGATGATCGTCGCGGGGGCGGAGGGGTTCATCAAGGGGCAGTACCGGAAGTACAACATCAAGGGCGAGGCGGGGAAGGCCGGGGATGACTTTGGCATGATGAAGGAAGTCTTGACCCGGCGTTTCGAGCGGTTGCTGAAGGAGGACCCGGAGCGGAAGAGCGATGCCTGGCCGGACCTGCTGCTGATCGACGGGGGCGCGGGGCAGGTTTCGGCGGTGGGGGAGATTCTGGCCGAATTGGGGGTGGATGACGTGCCCTATATCGGGGTGGCGAAGGGGATCGACCGGGATGCCGGGAAGGAAGAGTTCCACCGCCCGGGCGAGCGGCCCTTTGCCCTGCAGCGCAATGACCCGGTGCTGTATTTCGTGCAGCGCCTGCGCGACGAGGCGCATCGCTGGGCCAATGGCGCGCATCGGGCGAAGCGGGCGAAGGCGGTGGGGGCTACGCCCCTGGATGACGTGCCGGGGGTGGGGGCAGCGCGCAAGCGCGCCCTGCTGGCGCATTTCGGCAGCGCGAAGGCGGTGTCACGGGCGGGGCTGTCGGATCTGATGGCGGTGGACGGGATCAGCGAGGCGATGGCGCAGGCGATCCACGACTTCTTTCACGACCGGTAGGGATTGGAAAACCCCGTCCCGGGCCTGACCCGGGACCGCGTGGCAGGCGGCGCGGGAGGCCCCGGGTCAGGCCCGGGGCGGGGTCACGCGTCCTGTTCGTCGTCCGGAGAGGCGAGGTCGCGCTGCACCTTTTCATCCGAGAAGAGGCGGCGGGTTTCATCCAGACGGTCGAAGGTCTCATCCGGGCGGAAGCGCAGATCGGGGGCGTATTTCAGCGTCATCTCGGCGCCGAGGCGGCGGCGGAGTTCGTGCTTGTTTCGGGCAAGGGCGGCGATGGCCTCTTCCACGGTGACCGAGCCCATGAGGGGCATGACATAGACGGTCGCGACCTTGAGGTCGGGGGAGCAGGACACCTCGCCCACGGTGATGGACATGCGGTTCAGGTCGGGGTCGTGGATTTCGGCCCGGTTCAGCACGTCAGACAGCGTGCGGCGGATGAGTTCGCCCACGCGGAGCTGGCGTTGCGAGGGGCCGTTGCCCGAGGAGAAGCGCTTGTTCGACATGGGTTCCACATAGGCCCTTTGCGCCCCGCCCGCAACGGCGGGCTTTCGCGGGGGGCGGGGAGCGGCTAAAGGGGCGGGAATGCGCGTGGAGGACAGAATGGCCGATCTGCCGGGGATTGTGGTGACGGGGGCGTCGGGCCGGATGGGCCAGATGCTGGTGCGGACGATCGTCGCGTCGGACAAGGCGCGGCTGGTGGGCTGTGTGGAGCGCAGCGGCCATGCCTGGGTGGGCCGTGACATCGGCGAATGCATGGGGGGCGCGGCGGTCGGCGTGGTGGTGACGGATGACCCGCTGGAGGCTTTTGCGAAGGCGCAGGCGGTGATTGATTTCACCGCCCCTGCCGCGACGGTGGACTTCGCGGCGCTAGCGGCGCAGGCGCGGGCGGTGCATGTGATCGGCACGACGGGGCTGGAGGCGGCGCATCTGGCGAAGATTGATGCCGCCGCGCGCCATGCGGTGATCGTGCGGGCGGGGAACATGAGCCTTGGGGTGAACCTGCTGGTGCGGCTGACGCAGAAGATCGCGGCGGCGCTGGACGAGGATTGGGATGTGGAGATCGTCGAGGCGCATCACCGGATGAAGGTGGATGCGCCTTCGGGGACGGCGCTGATGCTGGGTCAGGCGGCGGCCGAGGGGCGCGGCGTCGATCTGGAGGCGGCGATGGACTCGGGCCGCCACGGGATCACCGGGGCGCGCAAGCGGGGCGCCATCGGGTTCGCCGCCGTGCGGGGCGGGGACATCGTGGGCGAGCATGACGTGATCTTTGCCGCCGATGGCGAGCGGGTGATCCTGCGGCATGTGGCGACAGACCGCGCAATCTTTGCGCGCGGGGCGCTGCGGGCGGCGATCTGGGGTCAGGGCGCGAAGCCGGGGCAGTATGACATGATGGATGTGCTGGGGCTTTAACCCCGCGTTTGCCATCACGTCAGCGTGACGTTGACGCAATGAACGGATGCGGTATTCATCCGATATCCTGACTTTGCCGTATGACCTTGGCTTTGCCTGCTTGGAGCTTTCGCCATGATGCATGCCGTCTTGCCTGCTGCCTTTCTATCGCTGGCCGCCCTGCCCGCCTTTGGCGAATCCTTTTCGCGGATTTCGGACAAATCCGCCTTTCTTCAGACGGTCGAGGGCAAGGAATTGCGCCTTGGCCTGTTCGGCATCGCGCTGAAGGTGGAAGAGGATGGCGAGATCAAGGGCCGGGCGCTGGGCTGGGACGTGACCGGGACCTGGGAATGGCAGGACGGGTATTTCTGCCGGGAGATGGACTGGTCGGGCTATCCGATCCCGAAGAATTGCCAATTGGTCGAGGCGAAGGGGGGCGAGGAGATCCGCTTTACCGTCGACAAGGGTGCGGGGGATTCGGCCTCGTTCAAGCTGCGCTGAGGTGCGGCGCGCCTGTGACGCGCGGGCGCAGGGCGATTTTTCTGCGAAAAATCAGGGGTGACCGGCAAGCCGGTCGGCCGGGCGGGGCGGGAAATTTCGCAGTAAATTCGTGGTGCCAGTCAGGGCCGGTCAGAAGTCGATGGCGAGGCCCTTCTTTTCCCAATCGCCATAGCGCACGGGCTCCGGCCCGTCGCGGCCGCCCAGTTCCGGCGGCAGGGCCTGGGCCTTGGCGGCCTTGCGGCGTTCCTCGGCTTCGGCAAGGGCGCGGAGCGCTTCGGGCGGGAGGTCGGGGCGCGGGCTGTCGGTCATGCGATGGGTTCCTTGTGCCTTGCCGTTGATATACGCCCTTGGAGCGGCGGAACAAGGGTGGCGGCATGGCGGCAGAGGGATTGGCGGCACGGGCAGCGGCGGTGGGGCTGCTGGATGCGGTGCTGGGCGAGGGGCGGCTGATGGCGCAGGTCGTAGCCGATGCGCAGGGGCCGCTGGCGGGACTGCCGCCTTCGGACCGGGCGCGGGCGCAGCGCTTGGCGCTGGCGGTGCTGCGGCATCTGGAGCAGGCGGACCGGGTGCTTGAGCCGCATCTGCGGAAAGCGCCGCCGCGCATGGTGCGGGATGCGCTGCGTCTTGCGGTGGTGGAGATCGCCATGGGTGGCGCGGCGCATGGCGCGGTGAACGCGGCGGTGGAGATCGTGCGGCGGGGCAAGCGGACGGGGCATATGGCGGGGCTGGTGAATGCCGTGCTGCGCAAGGTGCCGGATCAGCCCTTTGAAGGGCTGCCCCCGCAGCGGATGCCGCGCTGGCTGCGCCAACCGCTTGTGCATGTCTATGGGCGCGAGATCGTGTCGGCGATGGAGGCGGTGCAGGCGGAGGTGCCGCCGCTGGATCTGACGCTGCGGGCGGGGGCGGTGGTGCCGGAGGGCGAAGTGCTGCCGACGGGATCGCTGCGGCTGGAGGAGAAGGGGCAGGTTTCGGCGCTGGCGGGATATGAGGCCGGGGGCTGGTGGGTGCAGGATGCCGCCGCCGCGCTGGCGGTGCGGCTGCTGGCCCCCGTGGCGGGGGAGCGGGTGCTGGACCTCTGCGCCGCGCCGGGGGGGAAGACGCTGCAACTGGCGGCTGCAGGGGCGCGGGTGACGTCGCTCGATCTGTCGGAGCCGCGGATGGGGCGGGTGCGGGAGAACCTGGCGCGCTGCGGGCTGGAGGCGGAGCTGGTGGTGGCGGATGCGCTGGCGTGGGAGCCGGCGGAGCGGTTCGATGCGGTGCTGCTGGATGCGCCCTGCTCGGCAACGGGCACGATCCGACGGCATCCCGACCTGCCCTTCGTGAAGGACGGGTCAGAGGTGGCGGGACTGGTGGATCTGCAGGCGGCGCTGCTGGATCGGGCGCTGGGGATGGTGAAGCCGGGGGGACGGGTGGTGTTCTGTACCTGCTCCTTGCTGCCTGCCGAGGGCGAGGGGCAGCTGGCGGCAGCGCTGGCACGGCATCCTGCGCTGCGCGCGGTGCGGGTGGAGATGGAGGGGGTCGATCCGGCCTGGTGGACGGAAGGCGGCGGGCTGCGGCTGCGGCCCGATCACTGGGCCGAGCGGGGCGGGATGGACGGGTTTTTCATGGTGCGGCTGGAAGGTGGCCGGTGAAACTGGGGTCCGGAGTGAGTGATTGTGATCCAGTGGGGCTATTATCCCCTTGATCTTGCACGCGGTTTTGGCCCGTTTGTTGACCTATTGTTGAACCGCGTGGGGGAACGCAAAAAGCCGCCCTGTTGAGCGGCTGATAACGTCTTGATCCGTATCGTAAATTTTGGTTGCGGGGGCAGGATGTATTGAAGCCCCTACGATCCAAGTAGCAGCGTGAGGGCGCTGACAGGTACTGAAGAAAACCAGAAATGGGCCCATCAAGAAGAAACAAACGACGAACTCTGAAACCGCGTGCGAAATGACGGGAAGAGCCCATAGCTGCCGTTCGGTTCATGTGTGGCACTGTCAGGCCTTCGCTTTCGCTGGGAGGCGAGATCGGCCCTATGCGGACTCTCAGCACCGGCTCGCAATGCTGCAGCGTCGCCCGTCGAAGCTGCCGTTCACCTAGACTGGAATGCGGTTCATATCAGCGTGGACCCTTCTGC
>JAWKXK010000019.1:0-87028 GCA_041397045.1 Paracoccaceae bacterium | reverse complement strand
GGGTTGTTGAACTCGAACGCGTCGATCACGCCCCGCTCCATGGCGGGCACGATCTCGCCGCCGGGAAGCTGCGCCACCGACATGCCCATCGCCTGCAGCAGGTCGGCAGCAAGGCCCACCGTGCGATACTTGAAGCCCTGAAGATCGGCCACGCTGTTCACTTCGGTCTTGAACCAGCCGAAGGGCTGCGCGGGCATCGGCATGCCCATGTAGCCATAGACGTTCAGGCCCAGCACATCCTGCGTCAGTTCGCGGTACAGCTCAGCCCCGCCGCCCTGATAGAACCAGGCCAGCATCGTCGTGGCCGAACCGCCGAAGACAGGGCCGGTTCCAAAGAAAGAGGCGGCCTTTGACTTGCCATACCAGTAGACCGGCACGGTATGCGCCGCGTCGATGACCCCGTCATGCACGCCGTCCATCACCTGGAACGCGCCGACCACGGCACCTGCCGGAAGCAGGTCGACGGTAAGCCTGCCGCCAGACATCGCCTCCACCCGCGCGGTATATTCACGTGCAAAATCCATCCAGATGTCCGAGGCCGGCCAGGATGTCTGCATCTTCATCACGATCGGCGCCTGCGCCAGAACGGCAGGCGCGGCCAGCGCGGTTGCGGCCGCAGCCGAACCACCC
The DNA here is from genome assembly GCA_041397045.1 of Paracoccaceae bacterium. Taxonomy (GTDB): domain Bacteria; phylum Pseudomonadota; class Alphaproteobacteria; order Rhodobacterales; family Rhodobacteraceae; genus Paragemmobacter. Next base: position 86,398 of record JAWKXK010000019.1, on the reverse strand, counting down.
AGAGCCCCTTTACGCAGGAAAGAGCGGCGCGAAAGACGCGCCTTGTCGATATCGGTCATGTGATCCTCCCAGATTGGTGATGCCTCGTGCCGGGCACCATCACGTCGGGAGTTTAGATCACTGACCCCAAAGTTCAATAGTGGTTAGTTAACTTAACCACTTTTCGTATGGCCGCCGCCCTCAGGCCACCCTGTCCTCGGGTTCGCGCCCACCGAAATAGGCATCAAGATTGTCCAAGGCCCTGAATCCCATGGCATCGCGCGTCTCTTCCGTGGCTGAGCCGACATGCGGCAGAAGAAAGACGTTGGGCAGGCTGGAAAGCTCGGGATTGCCGCCGGGCTCGGTCTGGAACACGTCCAGACCTGCCGCGAACAGCCGCCCCGACCGCAGGGCCGCGACAAGCGCCGACTCGTCGATCAGCGCGCCGCGTGCAGTGTTCACGACGATCGCCCGTTCCGGCAGCAGGGCCAGCGTGCCGGCGTTCAGAAGGCCTGTATTCTCGGGCGTGGCCGGGCAATGCAAGCTCAGCACGTCCGCGACAGACAGCAGGCTTTCCAGACTGTCGTGATAGACCGCGCCCTTCTCAAGATGATCGGGAAGGCGGCGGCGGTTGTGATAGTGCACCTCCATCCCGAAGCCGCGCGCGCGATCCGCCGTCACCTGCCCTACCCGGCCCATGCCGAGGATCCCGATGCGCTTTCCCGTCACCTGACGGCCCACCATGAAGGCCGGGGACCAGAAATCCCACCGCCCCGAGCGGACCAGCGCATCCCCTTCGGCCCCGCGCCGGGCCGCGCCCAGCATGCAAAGCATGGCGATCTCGGCTGTCGCATCCGACAGCACGTCGGGCGTGTTCGTCACCACGATCCCCGCCGCCCGTGCGGCGGCAAGGTCGACATGATCCGTCCCGACGGAATGATTGGCGATGATCCGCAGGCCAGGGCCGATCCGCGCCAGCACCTCGGCGCTGAAACGTTCCGAATGGCAGGGAAGCACCGCATCCATGCCGCGACAGGCGGCGATGAGTTCCGCCTCGGTCATCACCCTGTCATCGGGGTTCAACGTCACGTCATAGCTTTGCGCCGCCCGCGCCTCGACGGCCGGGCGCAGGCGGCGCGTGATCAGAAGTTTCGCTTTCGCCATGCGCCGCCCCCTGCCCCGCCGTCAGCCCATTTTCCGCAGGCGCGCGAAGAGGCTCGACGTATCCCAGCGCCCGCCGCCCATCTTCTGGACATCCTTGTAGAACTGATCCACCAGCGCCGTCACGGGCAGGCTTGCCCCGACCTCATCGGCGGTGGAGAGGCAGATCCCCAGATCCTTGCGCATCCAGTCCACGGCAAAGCCATGCTGGAAATGGCCGGCGAGCATTGTCTTGTGCCGGTTCGCCATCTGCCAACTGCCCGCCGCGCCCTGGCTGATCACCTCGACCACGGCCTCGCCGTCGAGGCCGGCCTTCTCGGCGAAATGCAGCGCTTCGGACAGGCCCTGCACCAGCCCGGCAATGGCGATCTGGTTGCACATCTTGGCAAGCTGACCCGCGCCGCTTTCCCCGATCCTGCGGCAGATCCGGGCATAGGCGGCGATCACCGGCTCGGCGCGGGCATAGTCGGCCTCGCTGCCCCCGCACATCACCGACAGGACGCCGTTTTCCGCCCCGGCCTGCCCGCCCGACACCGGCGCATCGACAAAACCGATCCCCAGCGACTCGGCCGCGCCGGCCAGTTCCCGGGTAACCGCCGCCGAGACCGTGGTGTGATCGACAAAGAGCGCGCCCTTGGCCATGCCCGCAAAGGCACCCTCCGCGCCCAGACAGACGCTGCGCAGATCGTCGTCATTGCCGACGCAGGCCAAGACGACATCCTGTCCCTCTGCCGCGGCCCGGGGCGTGTCGGCCGCGCGGCCGCCATGACGGGCCACCCATGCCTGCGCCTTTTGGGCCGACCGGTTGTAGACCGTCACGTCATGGCCCTTGGCCAGAAGATGGCCCGCCATCGGAAAGCCCATGACCCCCAAGCCCAGAAACGCCACCCTTGCCATTGCGATCCCTCCCGTCCGCTGCCTTTTCCAGTGCCCCTAGGTAACCGCAGGACAGACCGCGTCAACCCGCCGCCGCAGCAAGGGCGCGGGCACGGGGCCGCAAGGAACCCGAAAACAGCCTTGAAACACGGCGCTTTCCGCCACCGGAATAAGCCCGAGACGCCGGGCTGTCGGGATCGGGAACCGCCTCCACCGCGGGATCACGACCACGGCATGGCGACAGGCTTTCCCTATCTCGCCGACAGATAATCGGCGGAAACATAGCCCGTCAGTCCCGGGTTGTCGGCAAGCGACACCCTGCACCAAAGCTGCCCCACCTCGGTGACGCAGTCGCGACGGATCAATTCCGTGCCGTCGGGAAGGCCGACGATCACCCGGAACCCAAGCCCCGGACCGGCCCGCAGCTTCAAAAGGTCGTCCGGCCCCGCGCGATCGACGACAACCCGGCTGCCCGCCCCCCCGACACAGCCAGCAAGAAGTGCGATAGCCATCAGCGTGGTCGGGATCACAGTCTTCATTTCGCCCTCATGGTCACGGTCCCCGCCTTCTGCCCCACATCGCCCGCCGATGCAATTTGCGGATGGGGGAGCATGGCCGGATCACAGCGCGCCTCTCTCCCGTCCGGCCAGCGGTCACCGATTCGGGGCGCAGGCCCGTCGGCGCCTGGTCTGGCACGGGCGGGGATCGTCACCCGCGTTGACCTGACCCGATCCCGCATGGTCATCTGGTAATGGTCCGTGCAAGCCGTTCACGGCCCGGTGTTTTTGTCGGTGACAGGGTTCAGGGACATCGCGGCAGGCAGGGGAGGCCGGGGATCATGTCAAGGCAAGCAGCCCGCGAGGGGGCCTTTGCACGGCTGCGCGCCGCCCCTTCTGCCCCCGGTCTGGCCTTTGCTGCCTTGATGTTCGGGCTGTCGCTGACGCCCTCGATGGTGCCGCGCGGGCCGGAATTGCAGGGCATTCTCGGCGGGGTGGTGGCGGGCATCGGCTATGCGCTCTGGTGGGGCGGCGCGGCGGCCCTCCGCTGGGCAGGCCTCGCGCCGCGGGCGGACCTGCCCAAGGCGCTGCACAGCTTGCTGATCCTTGGCGCGCTGGCTGGGCTGGCGGTCTACCTCTGGCGGGCGGCCTATTGGCAGGGGACCATCCTTCAGGCCTGGGGGCTTCCGCCCGGCGAAACGCTGGCCCCTTTCCGCACCGCCGGGATCGGTGGCGCGGTTTTCCTTATCCTGCTGGTCCTTGGGCGGCTCTTTGCGGGATCAGTCGCAGAGTGGCAGCGCCGCAGCCGCCGCCTATTGCCACCGCGCGTCGCGCAGGCGGCGGGGCTCATCGCTGCGCTGGCGATCTTCGGCACGTTGATCGACGGCGTGGCGCTGCGCGGGCTTTTGCGCCTGCTCGACACGACCGCGCGGGTGGCCGATGGATTGATCCCGCCCGACATCGCGCCCCCGGTTTCGGCTTTCGCAAGCGGCGGGCCGGGGTCCCCGCTGGACTGGCAGGAGATGGGCCGCTGGGGGCGCAGTTTCGTGTCAACCGGGCCGGATGCCGCCGCCATCGCAGCCTACTGGGGCGCACCCGCGCTGCAACCGATCCGCGTCTATGTCGGGCTGAATGCCGCCGAAACACCCGAAGCGCGTGCCCAACTGGCCTTTGAGGAATTGCAGCGCCTTGGCGGGTTCGACCGCTCGGTTCTGGTGATGGCGATGCCCACCGGATCGGGCTGGCTGGATCCGGGCGGGCTGGACAGCCTCGACTACATCACGCGCGGCGATGTGGCGACGGTTGCGGTGCAATATTCCTATCTGCCCAGCCCGGTTTCCGTGGTTGTCGACCCGACGCAAGGCGTGGACGAGGCGCAGGCCCTGTTCGACATCGTCTACCGGCATTGGGTGACACTGCCACGGGCGGATCGGCCAAGGCTCTATCTTCACGGTCTCAGCCTTGGCGCGTTCCTGTCGCAGGAAACAGTGCCGCTTCTGGATCTTTACGCCGATCCAGTCGACGGGGCCCTATGGGTGGGCTCCCCATATCTCAGCGAGTTCTGGCAGATGGTTCAGGCCAGACGTGTGGCGGGCAGCCCCGCCTGGCGGCCGGATTTCGGCAATGGATCGCTGGTGCGCACGATGAACCAACAAGGCGCAACCGCGCGCGTCGACGGGGATTGGGGGCCGATGCGCTTTGTCCTGCTGCAATATGGCAGCGATCCGATCGTCTTCTTCGACTGGTCCCTCGCCTGGGCGCGGCCGGATTGGCTCGGCTCGGAGCGCGCGCCGGATGTGACCCCGCTGATGCGCTGGATTCCCGTCGTCACGCTGTTGCAGGTCGGAATGGACATGGCCGTCGCGGTTGGAACGCTCGGCTTCGGGCATGACTATCTGGCGCGGGACTATATCCCCGCCTGGGTGGAAACCCTTGCCCCCTCAGGCTGGACCCCCGCCGAAACCGCGCGGCTGCAGGACCATCTGGCGGGGCTTCTGCCCCGCTGATGCGGCCCATTCGTCAGAACTGCAGGGTCACCCCCAGACGCGGGCCGCTCATCGACCCGTCGAACCGGGTGCCGCCATCGGAATAATCGACATCAAGATGCCGCCATCCGACCGAAAGCCAGACATTTTCCCGCGCGCGCCAGTTTGCCGTGACGGCCGCCTGCCATGTGAAATCCGAACCCACGCCAAATCCGCCGATATCCACATAGCTCAGAACCGACCAACGCTCTGACAAGGGCGTGTTGACGCGCAGGGCCAGCACCGGATCCACGAAACTCGCCGACGGCGCGATGCTGGGTCCGGGCGTGGTGATGGCCCCGTCGATATCCCAAGCCCGCAGACCGGCCAGAACATCAACCGAGGTGCCGCCCCCGGCATCAAAGCGGCGTCCTGCGGCCAGAGTCAGCGATTTCAGCGTGACTTCGCCCGATGCGGGCAGGCCCGGCGGGATCAACCCGCTGCGTGAAGAGGAACTGTAGGTCAGGTCGCCGAAAAAGACGAGGTTGCCACGCCGCGCAAGGCCCGTGGCAAAGAAGGCGGCATCCAGGTCTTCCAGCACCTCGGACAGGGATTTGTCAAAGGACAGGGTCGGCGCGCCGGTAAAGGGGGTGAAGTCGCCCCCTACCCCGGCACCCCAACCGTAGACGGTGATCTGCCCCGACCAGTCGTCGGCGGCAACAGCCGCGCTGCCGCACAGGGCAAGGGCCGCGGCAAGAAGGGGAATGCGGATCATGCGAGTTGCTCCTTGAAGATACGGCCGCCCTTCATGATCAGGCGAAGGTGCGTTTCAGGATCGGCAATGGCCGACAGATCGGTCTCCAGATCGCCATCCCAGACCAGCAGATCGGCCAGCGCGCCCTCGGCCACGACGCCAAGCCGCCCCTGATAGGGCGCGCGCTCGCCCGACAGGGCCAAGAGGTCGCCCGCCGCCCCTGTCGCCATGCGCAGCGCCTCGAGCGGGGGCATGAAGCGGGTCAGCTTGGCCAGTTGGCGGCCCTGCGTGGCGGCACCCGTCGGGTTGAACAGGACATCCGTCCCGAAGGCCATGTTCACGCCTTCGGCACGGCCCATCTCGAAGGCGCGCACGGTGCCCTCGGCCACCTGCTGTTGCTTGGCGATGCTGCGCGGATCGGTTTTCGGATTGGAATCCTCATCCGCAAGGAAGGGCTGGATGCTCCACCATGCCCCGGCCTGCGCCATGGCGCGGATGGTGGCTTCATCGGCAAGTTGCCCATGTTCGATGGATCTGACCCCGGCCTCGATGCAGCGCAGGATCCCGACCGGGGTATAGACATGCGCACAGACATAGGTGCCCCAGTCGGCGGCGGCCTCCACCGCGGCGCGCATCTCGTCCAGCGTGTATTGCGCGGTATCGAGAGGATCGTAAAGCGAGGACACGCCGCCCCCCGCCATGATCTTGATCTGGCTCGCGCCTTTCATCAGCTGTTCCCGCGTGCGGCGCAGCACCTCGTCCCGGCCATCGGCGATCGCGGCGACACCCTGGCGCTCCGTCTGGTCAGGGCCGTCACCGGGCATCCGCGGAAGCGTGGACAGCAGGCGGAAATCGCCATGCCCCGATGTCTGCGACAGCATCGCCCCCGAGGGAAAGATCCGCGGCCCCGGCAGGGCACCCTGATCCACCGCCTGCTTCAGCCCGAAGACGGGCCCGCCCGTATCGCGCACCGTGGTAAAGCCGCGCATCAGGGTGGCACCGGCCTCGCGCCCGGCCATAAGATGGATCCAGCCGATATCCTGTGTCAGGGCGGCGATCTGGCTGACGGCAACAAGGGTTGCATGCCAGTGGCAGTCGATCAGCCCCGGTGTGACCGTGCGCCCCCCGCAATTGATCAGATCGGCCTCGGCGGGGCCTGTGCCGGTGGCGGGCAGGCCGGTGATGCGGCCGCCTTCGATCAGGATGTCACGGCCCGATTGCAGGGCAAGGGTCGTGCCATCGAAAAAGCGCAGATTTGTCAGGATGATGGGCCGGCCCGGCGTCTGCGCCCGGGCCTCGCGCGGGGCCAGGCCGAAACCGGCGAACATTCCGACAACGGCCGCCGCCCCGCCCAGCAATTGCCGGCGATTGATGTCGGCCTCGATCCGGGCCATCGCCGCCTGGGTCTGTGGGGCACCGCAAAGACAGTGATCAATGGTGGATTGGCCGGCCTCGATGGCCTGACAACAGGAAAGGCACATACCGAAGTCTCCTCGAATTGGCGCAGTCGGAAAATATCAGTCTGGAAAGTATGATTAACAATGCAGTCGTCCAGTCCTTGGCGCAAGTCGCATGAAAGGCGGGTCGGTCATCTTCCCGGTCCGGCGGCCGCGGCTTGTGCCAAGGTCCGGCACGGGCCGTTTGCGCGGCCGACTATCACGCCTGCGCCGCATCCTCGGAGCAAAGGTCACGCAATTGCTGCCGAAGCCAGGCCGTTCTCGGATCGCTCTCGTTGCGGCGATGCCAGAAGACCGAAACCGCGAAACGCCGCACCGGGATGGGCGGCGCTGCCGTGGCCAGGCCAAAACCCGGCGCAAAGGCCCGTGCCACCCGGGCGGGCAAGGTCACAAGCGCGCCCGAGGATGCAACCGCGGCCAGCGCGGGCAGAAAGGCCGGAAGGCCAAGGATAACGCGGCGGCTGCGCCCCATCGTCTCCAGTTGATCATCCACCACCCCGCGCAGATCCCCCCCGGGCGAGATCAGCACATGATCGGCGGCGCAATAGCTGTCGAGGGTGATCCGCGGCGCTTCCGGCAGGGCCTCGGGCCGGCCCGCCACCAGAAATGATTCCTCATAAAGCTGCGCTCCGGAAATCGCGTCGGGCAAATCCCAGACATAACCCAGCGCCAGATCGGCCCGCCCCTCGGCCAGCGCCTCCATCGCCGCCGCGCGCCCCAATGGCAGGACAGACAGCGTCAGGCCGGGCGCCAACTGACGCAATCGCGCCGCGAGGTGCGGGATCAGCACGGCCTGTTCGGCATCCAGCGCCGCCACCCGGACAAGCCCCGCGGCCATCGCGGGATCAAAGCTGCGCGCCGCCCCCAGCGCACCGCGCAGCGCATCGACGGCGGCAGCAACCGGCCCCTCCAGCGCCAGCGCCGTCGCCGTAGGCTCCATCCCATGTGGGCGGCGCAGGAATAGCTCATCCCCGAAAATGTCACGCAATCGCCGGAGGCACTGGCTGATCGCGGATTGGGTAAGGCCCAGTTCTACCGCCACATCAAGCGCCTTCCGGTGCCGCACCAGCCCCAGAAGGACCAGCAGCAAGGTCAGATCGAGCCTGCGGAGTTCCGATGTGCTTAATTCAGACATGACACTTATTCATTATCGTTTCTTTCATATGCCGCATATCTCCAACCGGGAGAGTGAAGCAAGGGGAAATCAGGATGCGCATCGCGATCATCGGCACCGGAAGCGTTGGCAGCGCAATCGCCCGGGGTCTGGCGGGCAAGGGCCATGCCCTGACACTGGGCGCGCGCACACCTGACGCGGCGGAAATCGTCGCGCTGGCCGCCGAGACGGGGGCCACGCCGATGCTGCCCGCGGCGGCGGCGGCGGGGGGTGATGTCATCATCCTTGCCCTGCCATGGGCCGTGGCGGAAGGCGCGGTCCGGGCGCTTGGCCCCCTTACGGGCAAAACCGTCATCGACTGCATGAATCCCCTCGGGATGGTTCACGGTGCACTCGGCCTGACGGTGGGACACGGAAGTTCGGGCGGTGAGATCGTTCAAGGCTGGTTGCCCGGCGCGCATGTCGTCAAGACGCTGAACCAGGTCGGGGCCGAGATCATGGCGAAGAACGATCACCTGCCCGCGCGCCCGGCCATGTTCATGGCCGGAAACGAAGCCGGGGCCAAGGCACGGACCGCCGCGCTGCTTACAGATCTCGGCTTTGACGCGCTGGATGCGGGCGACCTGACGAAGGCCCGTTTGCTGGAGCCGTTGGGAATGGTCTGGATCAACCAGTCCCTGTTCCGGGGCAAGGGGCGCGACTGGGCCCTTTGCGCGGTTGGGGTTGAGGAGATGAGCGGCCCCCTTACCGCCACCTGCCATTGCGGCGCGGTCCACCTGACGCTGCCGCGCGAGGCCACAGGCATCCTCGCCTGCCATTGCGGCGACTGCCAGAAGATGCACGGGAATTTCAACGCCTTCCTCGCCCTGCCCCGCGCCGATGTGGTGGTGACAGGAGAGGCCGCGCTGATCTGGTACCAATCCTCGCCGGACAGCCGCCGCGCCTTTTGCGGCACCTGTGGGGCGCGGATCGTCAAGGAACAAACGGCCGCGGGGCGCTGGCTTGTCTCGGCCGGGCTGATCGACGGGCCGACAGGGCGGCAGATCATGCGCAACCTCTGGGCGCAGTCCAAACCCGATTGGTATGCCCTTCCAGAGGTGTCGGCATGAGCGATCCTGTCACCATCCTCGTGCGCCGCAGGGTGAAGCCCGGGCGCGAAAAGGACTACGAGCTTTGGCTGGAGCGCCTTGCCCGGGACACGGCCGACAGATTCGCGGGCTATCTGGGGGCCGAATTCCACCGCCCCGCCAGCCCCGGCGGGGATTATCGCAGCATCTTCCGCTTCTACAGCCTCGACCATCTGGAGGCTTTCGAAAGGTCGGATTTCCGCGCGGCCATGCTGACCGAGGCCGCGCCGCTTTTCGCCGCCGAGGCCGCCTGGGAACAGCTGACCGGCCTCGAATTCTGGTTCGATCCGCCCCCCGGCACCAGGATCCCCCAGCCCAGCCCGCACCGCATGGCGCTGGTACTGGTGGCGGTCGTCTTTACGCTGGTGCTGATCCTGAACCTGACGCTGGGTCCGCTGATGGCCAACTGGCCCCTGCCGCTGCGCCTGCTGGTCACCGTCTGCATCCAGGTGGGCCTGATGACCTACGCGATCATGCCGCGCCTGACGCCCCGGATCGCGCGCTTCGTCTATCCGAAATCGAAAACCCTCTGAAAGGAAACGGAAATGTCCGCCGCCATCGACCTGCATTCAAAAAAGAAGGTTCTGATCATCGCAGCCAATCCCGGCACCTCGCCCACGACCGGGTGGCCCATCGGGTTCTGGTGGGCGGAACTGACCCACCCTTACTGGACCTTCTCGGAGGCCGGGTATGAGATCGAAATCGTCTCGCCCCGGGGCGGTGATCTCGTGGCCGACGGGTTCTCCGACCCAGAGGATGCGTCGGGCTATTCCGCCCATGACCTTATCTCGCTTGGTTTCAAGAAATCTGCCACCCATGCCGCGCTCTTGAAGGGCACGAGATCCATCGCAGAGGTGGACCCCACCGCCTATGACGCGGTCTTCCTTGCGGGTGGCCAGTCGCCCATGGTCACCATGATCGACGACACGGCGCTGCATGCCTTCGTGGCCCGCGCCTACGAGGCGGGACGGATTGTTTCAATCGTCTGCCACGGCACCTGCATCCTGCTGAAAACCCGGCTCTCGAACGGCGATCTTCTGGTCAAGGGCAAGACATGGACCGGCTTCGCGAACAGCGAAGAAGCTTTCGCCGATGCCTGGGTCGGCCAGAAGATCCAGCCCTTCTGGATCGAGGAAGAGGCGAAGAAACTGCCGGACACGAATTTCGTGGTGAACTCCATGTTCAAGGCCTTTGCCCTGCGCGATGGCAACCTGATCACCGGGCAGCAGCAATTTTCGGGCGGGGCGGCGGCGGAACTGGTCGTGCAGACGCTGGGCCGCTAGGGCCAAACCGGCGCAGCCGGGACCGGGTGGCGGATCACAACAAAGGTGCCCCCGCTTCCCGGCCCCACCCCGCGATTTCAGCCTGGCGCGGGACCGTCGACGATCAGACCACCCGCCTTTTCTTCCAGCATCGCTTTCGGGGCATGGGTGTTTGAACCGTCAGGGTTTGGGACAGGCTGACGTCGCGGATGCGCAGGCCCCGAACGGCCAGCCGTCCTTGGCTGGCCGCCGGGTCCTGGCCCATCTCACTGGGTAAGGTCTGTCCAGATACGCGCGTAAAGATCCTGCACCTCGGGCGGGCAGGTCTGCTGAAAATGCGCGACCGCCTTCATCTCTTCCGGAATGGTCATTTCCGGTGCCGCCAGAAGATCGGCCGACATGAAGGCATCACTTCCGAGGATTGCATTTCCGTAGCCGGTATAATTCGAGATCATGCCCGCGATTTCCGGATCCATGATGAAGTTCAGGAACAGCCTCGCATTGTCGACATTCGCGGCATCGGCCAGAATCGCGACATTGTCCTGCCAAAGGGGGAAGCCCTCTTTCGGATAGCCATAGGCAAAGCCGGAATTCTCGGCCCGGATGCGCATTGCCGCCCCGCTCCAGAAGACGGAGGCCTGAAGGTCCTCGTTGATGAACTTCTCGAAGCTCGCATAGTCGATCGAGGCCCAAGAGGGCTTGGCCGCGACCAGTTTGTCGCGGGCGGCCTTCAGCACCTCCTTGTCCGTCGTGCAGGCCTCGCCCCCGACGGCGTAGATCGCCATGTCGATCACCTCGTTCATCGAGGGGACGACGTTGATCTTGCCCTTCAGCTCCTCTGGCGGATCCAGAAAGATGGACGAGGTATTGATGTCGCCCTTGTAGGCATCGGTGTTCACCATCACGCCGGTCGTACCCCAGACATAGGGCACGGTATAGGACCGCCCCGCATCCCAAGCCACATCTACCCAGGCAGGATCGACGTTCTTGAAATTCTCCATCAGGTTCGGGTCCGATTTCAGCAACAGACCCTTTTCCAGATAGATTGGCACCGCATAGGCAGACGGAACGACGATGTCGAAGCCATGCCCGCCTGCCTCGATCTTGGCAAGGGCGGTTTCGTTGCTGTCGTATTCCGTCAACGTCACCTCGACATCATAGGTCTTTTCGAACCTTTCGATCAGGTCAGGCGGCGTGTAGAGGCCAAAGTTGTAGATGTTCAGCGTGCCCTCGGCCCAGGCCGGCAGGGACAGGGTGACAAGCGCGGTCGTCAAGGTCAGGCGTTTCATGGCGGCTTCCTCTGTTGGTCAGGTCTTCTTCCGGGACAAGAGCCATGACCCCGCGACGACAAGCACACTGATCAGCAGAAGAAGCGAGGAGATGGCATAGATTTCAGAGGTCAGGTTCCGCTTCAATTCGCCCAGCAGATAGGTGGGCAGCGTGTCCTGACCGGGGGATTTCAGGAAATCGGAAATCACCACGTCATCCAGCGAGATGACAAAGGCGAGCATGAAACCGGCAAGGATTCCCGGGGCCAGCAGCGGCAGGGTCACCTTGCGGAAGGCATAAAGACGGCTTGCGTAAAGATCCGCCGCAGCGGTTTCCAGCGTCAGATCCATACCCTCCAGCCGGGCACGGATCGGCATATAGGCAAAGGGGATGCAAAAGGCGCTGTGGGCGATGACCAGATAGCCAAGGCCGGTATAACCCGTGGCCTGCTTGATCTGGGCGATGATGATCAGAAGGGCGATCGCCAGCACGATCTCGGGCACCATCAAGGGCTGGTTCAGCACGATATGGATCGTGCCTTCGCCCCTGAATCCGCGGCTGCGCGTGGTGGCAAGCGCGGCCATTGTCGCCGTCAGGGTGGCAATCAGCGCGGCCAGCGTGGCAAGGATCAGCGATGTCCGGGCCGCGGCAAGGAAGGTCTCGTTCTCCATCGCGCGCAGATACCACTGCAGCGACAGCCCCTCCCACCGGCCGATGACCTTGCCCGCGTTGAAGGAATTGGCCACCAGAATGACCATGGGGATATAGAGGATCACGAAACAGGCGATGGCCAGCGTGGCTGCGCCGGGAAGGCGGCGGATGTCGAAGGCGCGGTCAGCCACGGCGACGCCCCCCACCGGATGTCAGGCGGGTATACCAGACCAGCGCCACAAGGACCAAGGCGGTCAGCGTCAAAGCCAGCGCGGCCCCCAAGGGCCAGTTGCGGCCCTGACCGAACTGCATCTCGATCAGATTGCCCAGCATCATCGACTTGCCGCCCCCCATGATGCGCGGCGTCACATAGGCCCCGAGCGAGGGCACGAAAACCAGAATGGATCCGGCGATGATCCCCGGCCGCACTTGGGGCAAGATCACCTTGCGCAGGCAGTAAAGCCGCGAGGCGTAAAGGTCATAGCCCGCCTCCGCCAGACGGAAGTCGAACTTCTCGATGGCAGAATAGACCGGCAGCACCATCAGCGGCAGAAAGACATAGGCCATGCCCACCAGCACCGCGAAATTGGTGAACATCATCTGGATCGGCGCGTCGATCACCCCCGCCGAAAGGAGCAGCCGATTGAAAACCCCGTCGGAGCGGATCATCTCCTGCACCGCAATGGTGCGGACCAGGAGGTTCGTCCAGAATGGAATGGTGATCAGAAAAAGCCAGAACGCCCGCTGCCCCGCCGGCCGCGTGGCGATGAACCAGGCGGTCGGCACGCCAAGGATCAGCGTGATCAGCGTCGTGATCAGCGACAAGGTGATCGAGCGGCCAAGGATCGTCAGATGCGCGTCCGACAGACTGATCGTGTCATCGAAGATGTCCCGTTCGAAGAGGACGCCGAACCAACCCTCGAACGAAAGCTGCCAGCGGACATTGCCGAAATCGCCCGGGGCCAGAAAGGAATAGGCCAGAACGACGGCAAGCGGCAGGATCGAGAAAAGCGTGATGATCGCGACGGCAGGCAGGGCAAGGCCCCAGCGACGGCGGGTATCGGCGCGGATGGCCCGGGCTTCGGCATCCATCAGACGGCTTCCTGCGGCAAAAGGCGCAACGCAGCCCCGGGCAATGAAACGGGGATCACCTCGCCCTCGCGGCAGGGCAGCCCGCCGCCCATCCCGTTCTGCACCCGCGCCACCAGCGTGGAACCGTCCGACAGCCGCATATGCACATGCGTATCGGTCCCGAAATAGACCATCCGGTCGACCCGCGCCCTCAGCGAAAGCGCGTCGGTCTGCGCCTCGCCCAGCACCACATGTTCCGGCCGCACCATCAGCGTGACCGGACCATCGGCATGATCCACGGGCAGGTCGGCCATCGCTTGCGAAAGGCTCAGCCGCCCCCCCGCGCACTGGGCCGCCAGAAGATTGGTCTCGCCGATGAAGCCGGCCACGAACCGGTTTGCCGGTTGATCATAAAGCGCGCGCGGCGTGGCGATCTGCTGGATGCGCCCGCCCGCCATGACGGCAATGCGATCCGACATCGTCAGCGCTTCTTCCTGATCATGCGTCACGAAGATGAAGGTCAGCCCGGTTTCCTCTTGAAGCCGCTTCAACTCGATCTGCATCTCCTTGCGCAGCTTCATGTCCAGCGCCGAAAGCGGCTCATCCAGAAGCAGGATGCGCGGCTTGGGGGCCAGCGCCCGCGCCAGGGCCACGCGCTGCTGCTGTCCACCCGACAGTTCCGCGCTTTTGCGCTGCGCCAGATGCGAAAGCTGCACCAGCGCCAGCATCCGCTCCACCGTCTCGGCGATTTCCGCCCTCGGGCGTCCCCTTGCGCCAAGGGCAAAGCCCACATTCTCGGCCACCGTCATATGCGGAAACAGGGCATAGTTCTGGAACACGGTATTCACCGGCCGTCTGTTCGGCGGGCTCTGTGCGATGTCCTGCCCGTCCAGAAGCAAGGCTCCGCCCGACGGCGGCTCGAATCCGGCAATCAGCCGCAGAAGCGTGGTCTTGCCACAGCCCGAAGGGCCAAGAAGCGTGAAGAATTCGCCCTCTTGGATCGTGAATGAAACCTCATGCAGGGCGGTAACAGCGCTCTCGCCCTTGCCGAAGCTCTTGGTCAGGTTGTCGCAGGAAGTTGCAGAAACTTGCCTTGAAGAATTGCAACGATGAATGAGGCTGACACATGCAGGAAGTTCGTCGTCCCGAAGCTGCAGGAAGCAGGCTGGGATGAACGCCCGCACGCGATAAACGAGCAGAGAACTTTTACTGACGGCCGAGTTGTATTTGTCGGCGGCAAAGCTCGACGTGGCAAGCAGAAGCGCTCAGACTATCTTCTCCGATATAATCCGGATTTCCCGATCGCCGTCGTTGAGGCCAAATCCCGCTACCGGCACGCCGCGGAGGGCCTCCAACAAGCCAAGGAATATGCTGAAATCCTTGGACTTCGGTTCGCGTATTCGACCAATGGGATCGAGATTGTCGAGTTCGACTACACGACCGGCATCGAGCGAACGATTTCGGATTTCCCGGCGCCTGGTGACCTTTGGGCTCGGCTCCGCCGCGCCGAGGGCATTGTCGACGACCAAGTGGCCGAACGGCTGCTGACGCCCACCTTTCCAGACCGAGCCAAACCCCTTCGCTACTATCAGGAAATCGCGGTGAACCGCGCGGTCCAAGCCGCCCTTCAGGGCAGGAAGCGGGCCCTGCTCACACTGTGCACCGGAGCGGGCAAGACTGCCGTCGCCTTCCAGATCTGCTGGAAGCTCTGGTCGGCACGCTGGAATTCCAAAGGGGTCAACCGGAACCCGAAGATCCTGTTTCTCGCTGATCGCAACGTCCTGGTCGACGATCCGATGGCAAAGGATTTCAGCCCGTTTGGCGACGCCCGTCACAAGATAGCTGGCGGCGTGGCGGTCAAGAGCCGCGACATGTATTTCGCGATCTACCAGTCCATCGCGCGTGACGAGAACCGTCCCGGCCTCTACCGAGAGTATGCGCGCGACTTCTTCGATCTCATCATCATTGACGAATGCCATCGTAGTGGCGCCGCGACGACAGCAACTGGCGAGAAATCCTCGAGTGGTTCGAGCCTGCGACCCAGATCGGGATGACAGCGACGCCGCGGCGAGAGGATAACGTCGACACCTACAACTATTTCGGCGATCCGCTTTATGAATACAGCCTGGCGCAGGGCATCGCTGACGGCTTCCTGGCCCCGTATCGCGTCCATCGCGTCATATCGGACTACGACGCTGCCGGCTGGCGTCCAACGCGGGGTGAACTTGATCGCTATGGTCGCGAGATCCCCGACGCCGAATACTCGACGCGGGACTTCGAGCGGGTCGTGGCGCTGCGTGCACGAACGCAGGCCATTGCAAGACATCTCGCGGGCTTCATGGCCGAGACCGACCGCTTCGCCAAGACCATCGTCTTCTGCGTCGACCAGGAACACGCGCTCGAAATGCGGCAGGCGCTCGCCGCCCTGAACACCGATCTCGTGAAGGACCATCCCGACTACGTTTGCCGCGTGACGTCCGACGAAGGCGATGTGGGAAGCGCGCACAGGGCGAAGTTTCAGGATGTCGAGACCCAGACGCCGGTCATCCTCACCACGTCGCAGCTTCTCACGACCGGCGTGGACGCCCCGACCTGCAAGAACGTCGTGCTCGCGCGGGTCGTGGGCTCCATGCCCGAGTTCAAGCAGATCATCGGGCGAGGCACCCGTCTCAGGCCCGACTACGGCAAGCTCGCCTTCAACATCATCGACTACACCGGGACCGCGACGCGCATGTTCGCCGATCCCGCCTTTGACGGCGATCCCGTCCGCGAGGACGAAGCGGTCATCAATGCAGACGGCGACATCGTGGAAGAGCGCGAGATCGAAGAAGTGGCGCTGGATCCCGACGATTTTCCAGAAGGGCCCGATATGCCGGATGGACCCGTCGATCTGGGGGACGAGGGCGAGAACGGGCCCCGCAAGTTCTATGTCGATGGCGGCGAGGTCTCGATCGTCCGGCACCTCGTCTACGAACTCGATTCTGACGGGCGGCAGCTCGCCTGCCGCCAGCTTACCGATTACACCGGCGACAAGGTTCGCACGCTCTATCCCAATGCGTCGGAACTGCGCACGGACTGGCTTGACCCCGAACGCCGGGCGGAGATCGTCGAGCGGCTCGAGGAGAAGGGCATCGACCTCGATTCCCTGGCTGATGCAGTCGGAAAGCCGGAGGCCGATCCGTTCGATCTCCTTTGCCATCTGGCATATAACGCGCCGCTGCGAACCCGGCGCGAGCGTGCTGACCGTCTGCTGAGGAACAAGACGAGTTTCTGGACCGCTTCGGGCCGGATGCCCGCGAGGTCTTGGATGCCGTGCTTGAAAAGTATGCCGAACATGGCAGTGCCCAGTTCAAGCTGCCGGATATCCTGGAAGTGCCCCCGTTCAACGAGTGGGGCAACGTCATCGAAATCGCCGCCCGCTTCGGCGGGGGCAAGGAGCTGCGCAGCGCCGTCACCGAGCTGCAGCGTCTGCTCTACACCGCTTGAATTGAAGGAGATCCAACTTGGCCAGAACCGCCCGTAAGAAGGCTGAGCCGAAGCAACTGACCACTGCCCAGCGTCTCGACAGCATCATCAAGTCCGCCCGCAAGATCATGCGGAAGGACAAGGGGCTGAACGGCGACCTCGATCGGTTGCCGATGCTCACCTGGATCATGTTCCTGAAGTTCCTCGACGACATGGAGCGGATCGAGGAGGGACGCGCGGAGCTCGCAGGCAAGGACTATCGCCCGATCATCGAGGCTCCTTATCGCTGGCGCGACTGGGCGGCGGATGCGGATGGCATCACCGGCCCGGACCTCCTGTCGTTTCTCGTTTCCGAGATGACGGAGCGCCCGGACGGCACCCGCGGCCCGGGACTCTTCGCCTATCTCCGAGGCTTGCGCGGCGACAACGGGCGGCGAGAGCGGCGCGACGTGATCGCGACCGTCTTTCAGGGCTTCGCCAACCGGATGGAAAGCGGCTACCTGCTGCGCGACGTGGTCAACCTGATCGACGGCATCCATTTCGACTCGTCGGAGGAAGTCCATACCCTCGGTCGCCTCTACGAGACGCTGCTGCGAGAGATGCGCGACGCTGCAGGAGACTCGGCGAGTTCTACACGCCTCGGCCGGTCGTGCGGTTCATGGTCGAAGTGACCGATCCCAAGCTGGGCGAGACCATCCTCGACCCGGCATGCGGAACCGGGGGATTTCTGACCGAGGCCTTTCAGCATCTCGAGCGCCAAGCGGACACGGTCGAGAAGCGGCGAACCCTGCAGGAGGACAGCTTCTTCGGCGGCGAAGCCAAGTCGCTGCCGTTCCTGCTGTCCCAGCTCAACCTCCTGCTGCACGGCCTGCATGCCCCGCGCATCGACCCCGGCAACGCCCTTCGCTTCCGTCTGGCCGAGATCGGTGAGGATCAGCGGGTCAATGTCATCCTGACCAATCCGCCGTTCGGCGGTGAGGAGGAGACAGGCATCCTCAACAACTTCCCCGAGGACCGGCGCACGGCCGAGACGGCGCTGCTGTTCCTGCAACTGATCATGCGGCGGCTGAAGCGCGCCGGGCGCGGGCGGGCCGCGGTCGTCGTTCCGCACGGCACGCTGTTCGGCGATGGTATCTCGGCGCGGATCAAGGCGGACCTGCTCGAGAAGTTCAACCTGCACACGGTGGTACGGCTGCGTGAAGGGGTGTTCGCGCCCTACACGGACATCCCTGCAAACCTGATCTTCTTCGACACGACCGGACCGACGAAGGACATCTGGTACTACGAGATGCCGCTGCCGGAGGGCCGCAAGAAGTACTCGAAGACAGCGCCCATGGCCTATGAGGAGTTTGCGGACTGCCTCGCCTGGTGGAAGAAGCGCGAGCCGAACGAGCGCGCCTGGAAGGTCACCGCGACTGATCTGATCCAGCGCGACGATCAGGATCGTGTCGTCGCCTGCAACCTGGACATCAAGAACCCCCATTCCGGCGAGGTCGCCGATCATCGCGCGCCGCCCGAGATCGTGGACGCGATCATCGCACAGGAACAGCGGATCATCGGCATCATGGACGAGATCAAGGCCGTGCTGGCGGAGCGAGTGTGATGTCGCGAACGATTACCATCGACAGGTTTCTGACCAAGGCAGAGGACTGGGTCCCGGTAAAGCCGGATGAAAATTACAAGCAGATCACCGCACGTCTGTGGGGAAAGGGTCTCACGCTGCGTGGCGAAGTTCCGGGAAGCGCGATTGCTGCCGCCCGACAGTACTGCGCCAAGGCAGGTCAGTTCCTGATCTCCAGGATCGACGCGCGTCATGGAGCGTTCGGGATCGTTCCAGAGGACCTGGACGGTGCACTGGTCAGCAATGATTTCCCCTGCTTCAACATCGACGCTTCGACGGTGCTGCCACATTTCTTCGAGTGGTATTCACGCACGCCCGAGTTCATCGATCTATGTCGCCGAGCGAGCGAGGGATCGACAAACCGCGTTCGCATGAAGGAAGCGAAATTCCTGAAGATGACGGTGCCTCTGCCTTCTCTCGACGAACAGCGCCGCATCGTGGCGCGACTTGATAGGGTAGCGGAACTGGTCACAACTGCAAAATCACTGCGTGAAGAGATAATGAAAAACGCAACGAAGTTGCTGGAGCGAATGCATTTCGAGTTCTCTTCTGAGGAAGAGCGGCCGCTCGGGGATTTCATTTTCCTTTCGGAGGACCGCATCCCAGTTATATCTGACCAATTATACCCGCAGGTGGGCATCAGGGGTTTCGCAGGTGGACTATTCTTCAAAGAAGCGACTGCGGGATCAGATACTTCCTACAGGACATTCAATCAGCTTCATCCAGACATGTTGGTTGTCAGCCAACCTAAAGGATGGGAGGGCGCTGTCGCTGTCACGACTGAGCAACACGCGGGTTGGTTCGCCTCACCCGAATACAGAACCTTCCGCTGCCGGCCTGACATGCTGAGCCCAAGCTATCTCCGGCAATTCATCGGAACGGGATGGTTTCAAGACCAGCTTACAAAACTGACCCGAGGTCAAGGCGCGCGCCGCGAGCGCCTGCGGCCCGACATGCTTGCGGAAATGAAGGTTCGTATGCCGTCGCTCTTCCAACAACAGCGGGCTTTGGTAGTCCATGAGAAGGTGCAAGGCCTTCGGTTGCTGGCAGAGCCACTTTCCACTGAAGTCGATGCTTTGCTCCCCGCGCTGCTACACGAGACCTTCAATGGAACGCTGGCGGCCGCGTGATCCACGGCAAGCTTATTGTCCTAATCGAGGATAAACCAAAGTGCTAGGAAGGGGCGTGCGTTTGCCAGATGGGACGTCGAACTGCAGCAACCCGGCCTTGCGCTGGTCCATTACGATCCTGTTCAGATGAGTGGTCCGGACAGGGACTTGTCCCATCACGTCCGGTGCGAGCCTCTCAAAGGCGATACCTGGCCGAGCGGACACGGCCTTGAGGACTGTTTCGCTGGCCCAGCCGACCATGGCAGGGCAACCAACGCCCTCTCGGCTTGCGTCCAATTCGAGGAAGAGGTCGTCCGACAACGATAACTGCCCCGTCTCGGCCGTCCGGATGTTCTGGCGAACCCTGAACCCTTCCTTTTCAACCTTCTGCTGCACAGTTCGGAAGACCTCGACCCCATGAGCGCTGTGCGTTCCGAGAATGAGGCGCATCTTGATGCGGTTTTCGCGGGGCTTGCGGATCGCGAAATCAGGCAACCATGTCGCAGCTCCGGCAGCTTCCATCCTTGTCTTGAGAAGCTTCAGGATCTTCGACTCGTTCGAGTCGTCGGGCAGCGCCTCGAAGGCCGATTTCCAGTCAGGATCGGCAAGGAAGCGGCCGACTGAGGCGGCTACACCATCCCAGCCGGCGTGCCTGTTTACGTGTTCCGACATGAAGTTGAATAGGACTTCACCACGCAGGGCCTTCAGGAACGTGAATATCGGGCGCGAGTCGACATCCCATCCTGTCGGATCGACGAAGGTGAAGGTGAAACTGCCGCTGATGTCCCGACAAGCCGCTTCAATGGCGCCGAGATTGTCTTCGAACGCCCCCGGAAAAACCCTGATGTCGAACTTAGAATTTTCGGAAGCAAAGGCTTGGAGCCTTGCAAAAGAATCGGGGTCGCGTTCGCAGAAACGAAAGCGAACCTTCAGGCCGCGAAGCCCGATCCCTTCGAGAATGCTGCGAACATTTTCAAGAGTAGCGAGGGCAAGTGCGAACGACGTGTCCGATTGCTTCGCGGTATCAGTATTTCGCCACGGACCTGCGAAAGCATCCACAAAATTGAAAACCGGCGATCTTCCCTGAAACAGCTTGTAAGCAGCTGTTTCGAGGTACTTCTGCAGAAACAAATGCTTGATGTAGGATTGCTCACGACCTTGATAATATTCGACATTTGGCTGCATCAGGCGTGCTCAGGCTGCAATGCATCGAGGATTGGCTTCGGCACGATCTTCCACGGAAAGCCGTTCCACTCTTCACCATCGAGCAGACGCCCGCCCGACTTCGGACGCGCACCGCCCCATTGCTTGAAGAAGAACGCCACATCGTCACGGTCACAGATGTCCCGGATCTGGCGGGCCCAGCTTTCGTCCATTGGTCGAGCCCGAGGCCCGCTCTCCCCCCCGACGATGGCCCATGCGACGCCCAGCAGATCAACATCCCCGACCGGTCCGAGCAGCGGCTCGAACGAGATGAAGCGCGCATCGGAATTGATCTGCTTCAGGTGCTCGACCCGGTTCGCGTGCGCGGCGTCCTCGACGGAAACGCCGAGCCAGATGTGGCGAGGGACCGGCCCTCCATCGTACCGCTTCCGGACGTAGTTGCGCATGAGCGAGCTGCGCTTGGTCAGCACCTGGTAAACGTGCCAGTCCACCAGTTCCATGGCGTCGAACACTGCGTCGATGAATGTACGGTCGATGTCCTTGTGGAAGAGGTCGCTCATCGAGTTCACGAAGATCATCCGCGGCTTTTTCCAGAGCACGGGCTGCTTCAGCCTCGACGGCCAGAGTGTCAGGTCAAAGCCCTGCTCGTAGGGGTGTCCAGGGATTCCACGCCAGCGCTCTGCGAACCGCTCGGCGTAGCAGTTGTCACAACCGGGACCGACCTTCGTGCAGCCCGTCACCGGGTTCCACGTCGCGTCCGTCCATTCGATGTCTGACTTCTGGGCCACCTGGCACCTCAATGATTTTGTTCGAAAAGCTAACACGGCATCAGCTTGGGACAAAGCCGGAACATGGCGTGCGCGGATCAGCCACCCGACCAACGTCTGTGTCAGGTTCGATTTCTGTTCCTTCCCGCAGATGCGACTACGGTCGAAGTGTTCAGACCAGAGCGATATTTTATGGCCGGTTTTCAGACCCTTGCGGGCTCTACACCAAACCTGTGCAGTCGAGAGCTCCGGAGAATATCGGCTCCGAGAGACCGCTTCCGGGCCTTCTGGCACCAAAGCCAGTGCTCAGCCCCTCCCGCATAACCCTCGAAAACAACGGAAAAATCCGGCCGCAGCCAGATCGGGAGAACGCTTTCGCAGTGGCAAGTGGCGGAAGCGGTGGGATTCGAACCCACGGTACGGTCTCCCGTACGCTGGTTTTCAAGACCAGTGCCTTAAACCACTCGGCCACACTTCCCCGTCTGCCTGCCCCGTGCCAATCCCCGATGCGCGTTCGGGCAGCGGGCACCGATGGCGGGCGCGACTGCTGCTTCTTGCCGCATTCGCGCCCGACAGTCCAGCACCCGCGCGCAACGGCACCAAGGGCGGGCGGGCGCGACTCCCAAAGGCCACGATGGCGTGAGATTTCCGCCCATCGCCGCCCCCTGCCCTTTCCACGCGCAAAGCCTGCCTGTATGATCCGCCCGCAAGGCAGGGGAATGCACCGCACGTCCCCGCCCGCAGGGCAGTAAAGAATAACCGCCGCCCAGAACCGGGCGGCACATGCGCGCGGGAAAACCCGCGGCGATGGGGCTGAACATGGCAAGACTTCCGAAGGCGCGTCTGGCGCTTCTTTTCCCGGCAATCGCGCTTCTGGCGGGATGCCAGCCGGGGCAGAATCCCTTTGCCCGCAAGGCGGCGGAGGACGGGGCAACCGAAGCGGCGGCACCCGCGCGCGCGGTGAAACTCGTCGATCGCGACGTCGAGGCGCCCGAAGTCTTTCAGGTCACCGATCAGGCGCTCTGGGATGGCCGGCCCTCGCTAGGCGGGGTCTGGGTGGCCTCGCCCGATGCCGTGGATCCCGAACGCGTGATCCTGCGCAACCCGGCCAATGGCAAGTTCGTCATCGGCGCCCTGTTCAAGCGCGAAGTGTTCAATCCCGGCCCGCGTCTGCAGATCTCCTCCGACGCGGCCGAGGCGCTCGGCCTTCTGGCGGGCCAACCCGCCAAGATCAGCGTCACCGCCCTGCGCCGGGAAGAGGCCGCGGCGGAAACTGATGCCGCCAAACCCCTTCTCGATGCCAATGAGGCGGTCACCGCCACCTCGATCGACGCCATCGCCAGCAGCGCCATCGACAAGGCCGAAGGCAAGCCTGCGGCCACCCCCGCCATCACGGCCACCGCCCCCGCATCCACTCCGGCAACGCCGGCACCCCCCGCCCCCGCCGACACGGCGGCCGCCACGCCACCGGCTTCCGCCCCGGCCCCCACAGCCCCGGCTGCCGCCGCCAAGGGCGACATCACCCTCCAGATCGGCATCTTCTCGGTCGAGGCGAATGCCGACCGCGCGGTCGCCACGCTGCGCAAGGCGGGCATCACCGGCACCTCGCGCAAGGAAACCACTCAAGGCAAGACATGGTGGAGTGTGACCGCCACCGGCTCCGGCGACCGCGCGGCGCTTCTGGCGCGGGTCAAGGAACTGGGCTTTGCCGATGCCTATCCCATCGGGCGATAGGCCGCCGTCACCGATCAAGGAAGGACCATCCGCATGAAGATCCTGCGCCATGCCCTCGCCCTCGCCGCGCTCGCCCTGCTCGCGGCGCTTCCGGCGCGCGCCTTTGAAACCCGCGCCACCGCGGCCTGGGTCTATGACATGACGACGCAGACCGTGCTTCTGGACAAGAACGCCGATACCCCCCTGCCCCCGGCCTCGATGTCCAAGCTGATGACGATCAACATGCTGTTCGAGGCGTTGCGCGATGGCCGCGTCACGCCGGAAACCACCTTTGCCGTTTCCTCCCGGGCCAAGGCCATGGGCGGCTCGACCATGTTCCTGAACGAAACCGACCGGCCCACGGTGATGGATCTGGTTCATGGCGTGGTCATCAACTCCGGCAATGATGCCTGCGTCGTGGTGGCCGAAGGACTGGCCGGCACGGAAGAGGCCTTCGCCCGCCTGATGACGGACCGCGCCCGCGCGCTGGGAATGACCAACTCGACCTTCACCAATGCCTCGGGCTGGCCCGATCCGGGCCATCGCATGTCGATGCGCGATCTGGGCATTCTTGCCAAACGGCTGATCTCGGAATTCCCGGAATATTACCCGATCTTCGCCGAGACCGAATTCAACTTCATGGATCGCGCCCCGGCCAATGCCAACAACCGCAACCCGCTTTTGCGCATCGCGGCGGCGGACTGGCAGGCTGACGGGCTCAAGACCGGCCACACCTCCGAGGCGGGCTATGGCCTGGTCGGCTCTGCCGTGATGGGAAACCGCCGGGTGATCTTCGTCATCACCGGGCTTGCCTCCGACAAGGACCGCGCCGAGGAATCCGAGGCCATCGTGAACTGGGCCTTCCGCCAATTCGCCGAAAAGACCATCGTCAAGGCGGGCAGCCGCGTGGCCGAGGCGCCGGTCTGGCTGGGCGCGGCCGATGGCGTGGGCCTTGTCCCGGCGGAAGACCTGCGCCTCCTTGTGCCCGCACAGGTGCAGGAAGGCGTCTCGGCCGAGGTTGTCTATACCGGCCCCATCAAGGCCCCGATCCGCGCCGGCCAGCAACTGGCCGAATTGATCGTCCATGTCCCCGAACTGCCCGATGCGCGCATCCCGCTGGTGGCCGAAACGGACGTGGCCGCAGGCGGCTTTGGCAAGCGTCTGGGCACCGCCGCCCAGCAACTGATCCAGCGCTACCTCAATGATCGGGGCGAAGCGGCCGCCCCGGCATCCTGATGGCGGGCCATTTCCTCAGCTTCGAAGGCATCGACGGTTCGGGAAAATCCACGCAGGCCCGGCTGCTCGCCGATGCCCTGCGCGCCCGGGGCCGCAGCGTCACCCTGACGCGCGAACCCGGCGGCTCTCCGGGGGCCGAGGAAATCCGCCGCCTCGTGCTGGAAGGCGACCCGGATCGCTGGTCGGCAGAGACCGAGATCCTGCTCTTCACCGCCGCCCGCCGCGACCATCTGGAAAAGACCATCCGCCCGGCGCTGGCCCGCGGCGATATCGTCATCACCGACCGCTTCGCCGACTCGACCCGCATCTATCAGGGCATCACGCGCGGCGACCTCGTGGCCACCGTGGACCGTCTGCATGACCTGATGATCGGCACCGAACCCGATCTGACGATCCTTGTCGATATCGACCCGGCGCTCGGCCTGTCGCGCGCCCGCGCCCGCGCCGGAACGGAACTCAGGTTCGAAGATATGGGTCTGGATACCCAGATCCGCATGCGCGCGGGCTTTCTCGACCTTGCCGCCCGCCATGCCCGCTTTCGCCTGATCGATGGCGCGCGCGATGCCGAAAGCGTCGCCGCCGACATCCTCGCCACCGTCCTGCCGCATCTGGGCTGATCCATGGCCGCCACCCCCCGCGAGGATATCCCCGAACCCGACCGCATCGAAGGCGCGCCGCACCCCCGCGAAACCGCCCGCCTCTTCGGCCATGACGGGGCCGAGGCCACCTTTCTTTCCGCCTTCAACGCAGGCCGCCTGCATCACGGCTGGCTCATTTCCGGCCCGCGCGGCGTGGGCAAGGCGACGCTCGCATGGCGGCTGGCCCGCTTCCTGCTGGATGCGCCCGCCGATGATGGCGGCGGCCTCTTCGGCGCACCGCCCCCGCCCGAAACCCTCGATACCGACGCGGACAGCCCCCTCGCCCGCCGCCTGCGCGCGCTCTCCGAACCCCGGCTCTTCCTGCTGCGTCGGCCATGGGACGAAAAGAACAGCCGCCTCCGCCAGGAAATCACCGTGGAAGAGGCGCGCGCGCTGAAATCCTTCTTCACCATGTCCGCCGCCGACGGCGGCCGCCGCGTGGCCATCATCGACGCCGCCGACGAACTGAACACCTCCGCCGCCAATGCCGTGCTGAAACTGCTGGAAGAACCGCCCGCCGGGGCGACCTTCTTCCTCATCGCCCATCAACCCCACCGCCTGTTGCCCACCATCCGCTCGCGCTGCCGCGAACTTCGCCTCTCCGCCCTCCCGCCCGAGGCGCTGGCGCAGGCCCTCTCGCAGGCGGGCGGCGATGTCACCCCCGAACAAGCCGCCCCCCTTGCCGAACTCGCTGGCGGCTCCGTGGGCGAGGCGTTCCGCCTGACCAACCTCGATGGGCTGAAGCTTTATGCCGCGCTGATCGACCTCTTCTCCACCCTGCCCCGTCTGGACCGTCCCCGCGCACTGGCGCTCGCCGAACGCGGCGCGGGCCGCGGGGCCGAGCCGCAATTCGACCTCCTCATAACCCTGATCGACCTCTTCCTCGCCCGCCTCGCCCGGGCCGCCGCCACCCGCCAGCTTCCGCCCGAGGCCGCCCCCGGCGAAGCCGCGCTGATCACCCGCCTCTCCGAAAGCCCCGCCGCCGCCCGGGCCTGGGCCGACATTGCCCAGACGCTGGCCCAACGCGCCCGGCGCGGCAAGGCGGTCAACCTTGACCCTGCAGCACTTCTCATGGATATGGTTCTGAAAATGGAAGAGACGGCGGGAACGCTCGCCCATGGGTGAGCCCTTGATGACCACCGCGCCACACGAACCCCTGCCCGAAATCGTCGACAGCCACTGTCACCTCGATTTTCCCGATTTCGCCAGCGAACTGCCCGATGTCATCGCCCGCGCCCGCGCGGCGGGCGTCACCCGGATGGTGACCATCTGCACCCGCCTGAAGAACGAACCCACCGTCCGAGCGATCGCCGAGTCGCATGACGGCGTCTTCTACGCCGCAGGCACCCACCCGATGAGCGCGGCCGAAGAACCCCTCGTCACCGTCGACCAACTCATCGCCCTCGCCCGCCACCCAAAATTCGTGGGCATCGGCGAAACAGGCCTCGACTACCACTACACCGCCGACAGCGCCGAGGTGCAGAAAACCTCGCTCCGCCTGCACATCACGGCGGCACAGGAAACCGGCCTGCCCCTCATCATCCACGCGCGTGCAGCGGATGAGGACATGGCCGCGATCCTGACCGAAGGCTTCCGCGAAAAGCCCTATGGCTGCGTGATGCATTGCTTCTCCTCCGGGGCAGCCTTGGCGCGCGCGGCGCTCGATCTGGGCTTCTACCTCTCCATGTCCGGCATCGCGACCTTCCCCAAATCTCAGGACCTCCGCGATATCTTCGCAGCAAGCCCCGTGGACCGGATCCTTCTGGAAACCGACAGCCCCTACCTTGCCCCCGTGCCCCATCGTGGCAAACGGAACGAACCCGCCTACACCGCCTTCACCGCAAAGACCGGGGCCACCCTCTTCAACATGACCGAGGCCGAATTCGCCGCCCAGACGACCGCGAATTTCGACCGCCTCTTCCCCCGCGCCGCGCGCAAGGCACAGGCCGCCTGATGGCCACGCTGCGCTTCACCATCCTCGGCTGCGGCTCTTCGGGCGGCGTGCCCCGCCTCGGCCCCCCCGGCGGCGACTGGGGCAATTGCGATCCGGCCAATCCAAGGAACCGCCGCCGCCGCTGCTCGCTGCTGGTGGAACGCGAGACCACCGATGGCATCACCCGCGTCCTGATCGACACCACGCCCGACATGCGCGAACAACTGCTCGACGCCGGTGTCGGCACGCTGGACGCAGTGGTCTACACCCATTCCCATGCCGATCATGTCCACGGTCTCGATGACCTGCGCCAGATCGTCTTCAACCTGCGCCGCCGCCTGCCCGTCTGGGCCGACGGCCCCACGCAGGACGCCCTCATCGCCCGCTTCGGCTATGCCTTCGTCCAACCCGCAGGCAGCCCCTACCCCCCCATCCTCGACCTGAATGCCATCGACGGCGATATCCACATCGCGGGCGCAGGCGGCACGCTGCGCCTCACGCCCTTCTATGCCAATCACGGCAGCATGGATGCGCTCGGCTTCCGCATCGGCCCGCTGGCCTATCTCCCCGACGCGGTCGAGATCCCGGCCGAAAGCTGGCCCCATCTTGCGGGCCTCGACTGCTGGATCGTCGACGCGCTCCGCCGCAAACCCCACCCGACCCATGCCCATCTCGACATGACCTTGGGCTGGATCGCCCGCGCCCGCCCCGCCCGCGCCGTGATCACCAACATGCATCACGACCTCGACTTCGCCGAGATGGAGGCAGAGCTTCCCCCCCATATCCGCCCCGCCCATGACGGGATGGTGATCACCTACGACAACATGCCCGGCTGATCCGTGAACGCCCTGCTCGACGTCATCCTGCCGGTCTTCCTCGTGATCGGCTTCGGCTATGCCGCAGCGTGCGCCCGCCTGTTCGAGGACAGCGCCGTCGACGGGCTGATGCGCTACGCCCAGAACTTCGCCGCGCCGACGCTGCTCTTCTCCTCCATCGCCCGGCTCGATCTGGCGGCGACCTTCCAGCCCGCGCTGTTCCTGTCCTTCTACATCGCGGCCTTCGCCAGTTTCGCCACGGCCTTCACCGGTGCGGTCCTGCTCTTCCGCCGACCGGTGACGGATGCCACCGCCATCGGCTTCGTCGCCCTCTTCTCCAACTCCCTGCTGCTCGGCGTGCCCATCACCGAACGCGCCTACGGGGCCGGGGCGCTGGCGGGCAACTACGCCATCATCTCCATCCATTCCCCCCTTTTCTACGGCTTCGGCATCGCGCTGATGGAATGGGCGCGCACGCGCGGGCAGGGCCTCTCCGGCGCGGCCCTCGCGCGCCAGATCGTCAAGGCGATCTTCTCACAACCGCTGGTCCTTGGCATCACGGCGGGCTTCGTAGTCAACCTTACGGGGCTCCCCCTTCCCGCCGTGGCATGGTCCGCCGTGGGCATGGTGGCGGCCACCGCCATCCCCACCGCGCTCTTCGGCCTTGGCGGCGTGCTGCTGCGTTACAAGCCGGATGGTGATTTCCGCATCATCGCCATGCTCTGCGCCTGCTCGCTCCTGCTCCATCCCGCGCTGACCTACCTGCTCGGCCGCTTCGCCTTCGGGCTGGAAACGCCGGGCCTGCGCTCGGCCGTGATGACGGCGGCCATGGCCCCCGGCGTGAACGCCTTCCTTTTCGCCAATCTCTACGGCGTGGCGAAACGCGTGGCGGCCTCTACCGTCCTCATCGCCACGGCCCTTTCGATCGGCACCATCTGGGCCTGGCTGCAGATCCTGCCCTGACACAGGCCCCGAAACGGGGCCGACAAGGGGGCAGACGCGGGCCCCGCCCGTGTCACAAGAATTTTCGGATGAAAATTCTTTTCCCCCGGCTTCAATGCGGCGTCACGCCCCGCAACCGCTCCGACCGGCGCCGCAGCAGTTCCACCGTGGCAAGCAGGCAGATCGAGATCACCACAAGGATCGTCGCCACCGCCAGAATCGCCGGGCTGATCGCCTCGCGGATGCCATTCCACATCTGGCGCGGGATGGTCTGCTGATCCGGCCCCGCGATGAACAGCACCGCCACCACCTCATCGAACGAGGTGACAAAGGCAAACAGCGCGCCCGACACCACCCCCGGCAGGATCAGCGGCATGATCACCTTGAAGAAGGTGCGCGAAGGCGATGCCCCAAGGCTGGCTGATGCGCGGATCAGCGACTGGTCGAACCCCGAAAGCGTGGCCGTCACGGTGATGATGACAAAGGGAATGCCCAGCGTGGTATGGGCCAGGATCACCCCCAGATAGGTGCTTGTCAGCCGCCCGCATTGCGTGCCGATGATCGAGCAGGGGTTGGAGGACAAGAAGAACAGCCCCGTCGCGATGATGATGATCGGCACGATCATCGGGCTGATCAGGATCGCCATCACCGCCCGCCGATAGGGCATTTCCGGCCGCGACAGGCCCAGCGCCGCCAGCGTGCCCAGCACCGTGGCAAGGATCGTCGCCCAGAACCCGATGATGATGGAATTCTTCGCCGCCCGCACCCAGGTGGAATTGGCCCACATGTCCGACCACCACGCCCCGTCGCGGATCGCATCGGGTGTCTGCATCCCCAGCGTCAGCAGCGCATCATACCAGCGCAGCGAATATCCCGCCGGATCAAAGCGCAACATCGCCTCGGTAAAGGTGAAATAGGGCTCTACGTTGAACGAAAGCGGGATCACCACAAGGATGGGCGAGATCAGGAAGATGAAGATCGCCGTGCACAGCACCAGATAGGTGTAATGCCAAAGGCGCTCCAGCGGGCTTGCATAGATGGGCAGGGCCATGTCGCGCCTCCTCTCAGCCGAGTTTCAGGTTGTCGATGCCGATCAGGCGGTCATAGAGCCAGTAAAGCACCAGCACCCCCGCCAGCAGCATCGCCGACAGCGCCGCCGCCATGGACCAGTTCGAATTCTTCATGTGGAAGTCGATCAGGTTGGAAATCAGCTGGCCATCCGCGCCCCCCACCAACGCGGGCGTGATGAAATAGCCCACCGCCAGAATGAACACCAAAAGCGATCCCGCCCCGATCCCCGGCAGGGTCTGCGGCAGATAGATCCGGCGGAAGGTGGTCCAGCTTGTGGCGCCAAGGCTGCGCGCCGCGCGGGCATAGCTGGGCGGGATCACCCGCATCACCGAATAAAGCGGCAGGATCATGAAGGGCAGCAGCACATGGGTCATCACGATGATCGTGCCGGTCTGGTTGTAGATCATCTTCAACCGCCCGTCCTCGCCAAGCAGCCCCAGCGCCACAAGGAATTCGTTGATCACCCCTTCGCCCTGCAGCAGCACGATCCAGCTTGTCGTCCGCACCAGCAGCGACGTCCAGAAGGGCAGCAAGACAAGGATCATCAGAAGGTTCGCCTTGGCCATCGGCAGCGTGGCCAGCAGATGCGCCACCGGGAATGCCAGCAAGAGGCAGGTCACCGTGATGATCGCCGACACGATGAAGGTCTTGACGAAAAGATAGACATAGATCCGCCCATTCTCCGCGACCCGGCGGATGCTGCCATCCTCGGCGCGTTCGATGTCCAGCGCCGACAGATAGAAATCCGCCGTATAGGCGCTCGACGAAGATCGCATCGCCTGCCAGACCGCCGGATCGTCCCAGCGGTCGTCGATGGCAAGGAAGGCCTCCTTGAAGGGCGGGGCCAGATCATCGGCATTGCGCGCCGTCTTGGTGATCAGCGACCGCGTCTCGGCCAGCGTATAGTTCACCCGCGTCCCGGCTTCGCCCGCCGTCTTGTTCTCCTTCATCGCCTTCATGTCCGCGGCAAGGGCGGCGAAAGCCGCCTCGTCCGGCGCGGTGCCGGCGGGATTGGCGTTGAACCATTCCAGCGTCGCCGGCGCGTTCGAGGAAAACCCGTCATGGTGGAAAGACCGGTCCAGCATCTGCCCGATGGGGATGATGAAGGTCAGCACGACAAAGGCCAGCAGCGGCGCCACCAGCAGGAAGGCGCGCCGCCTTGCGCGCGCTTGCGCCTCGGCAAGGGCGGCTTTCAGCGGGCGCCCGTCGGCCGTGGTCAGGGGGGCAGCGGTCACATCGGCCATGCTCGGTCTCTGTCTGAAGGAAATTGCAGGAAGGAAAAGGGGGGCGCGGCCGCGCCGCGCCCCCCAAAGGCTCAGATCACTGCGCGAGCCAGGCGTTGAAACGCTCGTTCAGTTCCTCGTTCCGGTCCACCCAGAAATCGGCCGATGTTTCCAACGCGTTGGTCATGTTCTCCGGCGCGGTCGGCAGATGCGGCGCCATGACCGTCTTGCCGTCCTTGTAGAGCAGTTCATCCTTCAGCGCCGACTTGCGCGCCGGGCCATAGGAGATGTACTGCGCCTGCGCCCGCAGACCTTCGGTCGAGGTGGCATAGGCGATGAATTCCAGCGCCTTGTCCTTGTTCGGCGCGCCCTTCGGGATCGCGTACATTTCGTTTTCGTAGATCTGGCCGTCCCAGACGATCTGGAAGGGCTTGTTCTCGGCGATGGCCGCGTTGAAGATCCGGCCGTTATAGGCCGTCGTCATCACCACTTCGCCATCGGCCAGCAGTTGCGGCGCCTGCGAACCGGCTTCCCACCACACGACCGAGTCCTTGATGGTGTCCAGCTTCGCGAAGGCGCGGTCCACGCCTTCCGGGGTGCCCAGAACAGCATAGACTTCCGCCGCCGGCACGCCATCGGCCATCAGCGCCAGTTCCAGAACCGCCTTCGCGCCCTTCTTCAGGCCGCGCTTGCCCGGGAACTTCTCCAGATCGAAGAAATCGGCAGCGGTCGTCGGCACTTCGCCCGTGAACTTCGTGGTGTCATAGGCATAGACGTTCGACCAGATATCGGTCGACACGGCGCATTCCGTCACCGCACCGGCAAGGAAATCCTCCGAGGCCGGGGCGCCATCGGCACCGGCGGGCAGCGCGTTGATGTCGATCGGCTCCAGCATGCCTTCATCGCACAAACGGATCGCATCGGCATATTCGATCGAGGCCACGTCGATGGTGACGTTGCCCGCTTCGACCATGGCCTTGATCGGGGTGGCCGGGTTGTCGCTGTCCACCATCTTGGCGGCAACGCCCGAGGCCGCCGACCACGGCTTCACATGCGCTTCGGTCTGGGCTTCGCCATAGGCGCCGCCCCAGGACATGACGGTCAGTTCCTGCGCGGTCGCCGAAAAGGCAAGGCCGGTCAGGGCGGTGGAAAGGATCAGGATCTTCTTCATTGCGTGAACGCTCCCATGTTGAACAGAACTGCTCTGTCTTGTTGGCCACCCGGTCAGGGCGGCAACCGGGCCACCTGGCCCGGACCTCGGTCAGATCGGATCGAGCGCGCGCGCATCTGCGGGCGCCCAGCCGATCTGGATCTTCTCGCCGGGGGTCAGCACGCGCTGGCCCAGCGTGTTCCGGCTCTTGATGACGAAATCATCATGCCCCGCCACCTTCAGAACGGTGCGGAACAGATCGCCCATATAGATGACCTCGATCACCTCGGCCTCGATCATATGCGCATCGGGCGGCAGCAGGTCGGGCTTGAACTCCACCCGCTCGGGGCGGATCGAAACCAGCGTCTTCTGGCCCACGGCCTGCACGTTCACCGGCGTCGCGTCGATCAGCTCGCCCGTGTTCAGCCGCACCAGCGCGCGCCCGTCCTTGATCTCTTCGACCGTGCCTTCCAGACGGTTGTTCTCGCCGATGAACTGCGCGACAAAGCTGTTGTCGGGCCGCTCATACAGATCCGAAGGCGGTGCCAATTGCTGGATGCGCCCGTCATTGAACACGGCGATCCGGTCCGACATGGTCAGCGCCTCGCCCTGATCATGCGTGACGTAAACCACGGTAATCCCAAGCGATTCATGCAGATGCTTGATCTCGAACTGCATATGTTCGCGCAACTGCTTGTCCAGCGCGCCCAAGGGTTCATCCATCAGCACCAGCTTCGGATCGAAGACCAGCGCGCGCGCCAGCGCGATGCGCTGCTGCTGCCCGCCCGAAAGCTGCGCCGGGCGGCGATTGGCGAACTTGCCCATCTGCACCATGTCCAGCGCGCGCATGATCTTGGCCTCGCGCTCCGATTTGCCCATGCCGCGCACTTCCAGCGGGAAGGACAGGTTTTCCCCCACCGTCATATGCGGGAACAGCGCGTAATTCTGGAACACCATGCCGATGCCGCGCTTGTGCGGCGGCACCTGGTTGATCGGGCGGCCATCCAGCAGGATCTCGCCATTGGTGGCCGTCTCGAACCCGGCCAGCATCATCAGGCAGGTCGTCTTGCCCGAACCCGAAGGGCCAAGCATCGTCAGGAATTCCCCCTTCGCGATGCTCAGATTCAGATCCTTCACGACAAGCGAAACCCCGTCGTAGCTTTTCTGCACATGGTCGAAAACGACGAATGCGTCGTTCTGGCTCTCTTCGGCCAATGTCGTCTCCCCGGTCCTTGTGGCGGGTTTCCCGCTCATGGTCTTGTGACTAAAACCAAAGCCGCTCCGTATTGCAACCGGCTTGTCTCGCTTTGCGGGTAGCATTCGTGATTGCGGGAAAATAGGCCAGTTTGCGACGCATTCGCCGATCAAAGCGGCAGCAGGCGCCCCGGCTCCGGGAAATCCGCCTGCCGCGCAGCCCGCCGGGCTGCGCCCCCATGCCGCAGCGCGGCGTCAGCCGGGGATCAGGGGGCCTTGGCCGCGCCCTCAGGCGGCGATGCGCGCCGCGCCGCCGCGCCCCGCGCCAAGCAGGTCCCGCCGCCGCGCCACGGGCCGGGCCGTCGGGCCATAAAGATGCGCCGCCTCCACCAACCCTGCCAGAACGGGGGCCAGCCGCGGAAAGGCCCGCGCGATCTCGGCCGCCACCGCAGGCCCCAGCGCCGCAATGGCGACCGGCCCGGGATAAAGCGTCTCCGTCGCCATGCCCTGCGCAAAGACGATGCCATGCCTCTCCAGCAGGATATGGTGATAGCCCAGCGCCCGGATCCCGCGCGCGTTGACAAACCGCGGATCACCCGTCTCAACCAGATGCTTGGCCCGGACCAGCATTTCCACGCCGTCCACCTCGGCCAGAACCGCATGGTTGGGCGACACCATCACATCGCCCCGGTTCCCCATCGCTCCGTCGCGGATCAGCACCGGCCGCAAGAGGGGCCGCGCCGCCAGCGCCGCCCGGTCCAGATGCCGCCCGCCCGCCCAGATCACCGCCTGCAACCCGTGATCCGCCGTCATCACCAGATCGCCCGCCCGGATCGCCTCCACCGGAACCTCGCCCCGATCCGTCAGGATCCGCGTGCCCGTGGTGAGACAGGGCACGCCCAGCGCCGTCAGCGCGGCCCATCCCTCGATCTGCGCGGGCTGGATCCCCGACAGCCGGATCGTCTCGCCCCCCGGAAAACTGATCAGCGATCCGCCCGCCCCATCGGTCGAGATCAGCGCATCCCGCCAGTTGACGGGGTTTCCCTGCGCATCGACCAGCCCCGACACGTCGATCTGATCGGTGAACTGCCCGTCGATCAGCGTCAGGTCCAGATCGCTGATGACATCCGACCCGCCCCCCGCCGTCAGGACAAAGGTATCGCGCCCCGCCCCGCCCGGCAGCGTGTCATTGCCGGCGCCGCCGATGATCCGGTCATCGCCGCTGCCGCCCGCGATCTGGTCATCGCCGTCATCGCCCTGCAGCAGATCCGCGCCATCGCCGCCGTCGATCGTGTCATTGCCCGCGCCGCCCAGCACCGTATCCGCGTCGGCCCCGCCAAAAAGACCGTCCGACCCGGCCAACCCGTCGATCAGGTCCGCCCCCGCCCCGCCATAAAGCATGTTGGTATAGGCATCCGCCGGATCCGTGCTTTCCCCGTCAAAGCCGATGATCGTGTCGTTGAAGGCCGATCCGATCACCCCGTCGATCCCGGTCAGGAAATCGCCATCGGCCTCGCCGCCGGAAACCGTCCAGTTCTGCAGGTTGATGCTGATCGCGGCGGTGTTGCCGGAATAGTCGACGATATCCAGACCGGTCGATCCGTGCAGCGTATCCGCCCCCGCACCACCGCTCAGCGTGTCATCGCCCGTGCCCCCATCGACCGAGTCATTGCCCGCCCCACCCGACAGCAGATCCGCCCCGCCCCCGCCATAAAGCGTGTCGGCATCGTTCCCGCCGTCCAGCCGGTCATTGCCCGCGCCCCCGTCCAGCGAATCCGCCCCATCTCCCCCCTGAACCGAGTCGTTGCCGCCCCCGCCATAGATGGTGTCCGCCCCCGTGCCGCCTTCCAGCCAATCGTCGCCTTCGCCCGCATCCAGCGAATCCGCGCCGTCGCCGCCCAGAAGCCGGTCATTCCCGGCCCCGCCATAGATCGTGTCCGCCCCTGCCCCGGTCTCGATCCAGTCGCTGCCGGAACTGCCGGTGATGGAATCGGTCCCCGATCCGGTCTGCAACACCTCGATCTGCGAAAATGTCGTCGTCCCGCCACCGCCCGTGGCGCTGCCCTGCCCTTCGGCGGAAAGGTTCACCGTTACCGTCGTGGTGAAGGCCGACATGTTCAGCGTATCGGTCCCCGCGCCGCCCGCCACCGTATCGAACCCGTCGCCCGGGGCGATGCGGAACTGGTCATCCCCGTCTCCGCCCAGCAGCGAATCCGATCCGGTCCCACCGATCAGCGTGTCATTGCCCGCCCCCCCGGCCAGCGTATCTGCCCCGCCCCCGCCCGACAGGCTGTCATTCCCCGCCCCGCCATCGACCGATTCATTGCCGAAATTGCCAGTGACGGTGTCATTGCCCGCCCCCAGCAGCAGGCGTTCCATCTCGTAGTAACTGTCGACATTCCCGCCCTCTGTCAGGGTGCCGCTGCCCGCCCCGGTAAAGGTGACCGCAACCCCGCCGGTCAGGGCGCTGGCGTCGATCACATCATTGCCGGTGCCACCCCAAAGCGTGTCGCTGCCATCGCCTGCCAGCACCACAAGCCGGTCGTCGCCATCCCCGGCATAGATCAGATCGCCCCCCGCGCCCCCGGTGATGACATCCGCCCCCGCCCCGCCATCCAGCGTATCGTTGCCGCTGCCGCCCGACAGGCTGTCATTCCCCCCGAAACTGGACAGGTAGTCGTTTCCCGCCCCCCCATCGAGGTTGTCATTCCCGACCCCGCCATAGGCCGTGTTGTTCGCCGCCGCATCATAGGTCTGGCTGGCGAGGGTGCTATAGCTCGTCCCCGTTGCGGTCGTGTTCTGCACCGAAGTCAGGGTCGCGCTCACACCGGGCTGCAGCGCAACGTTCGACGCGAACCCGACCAGTGTCGTCCCGACATAGACCTCATACAGCACCGCCGTGCTGTAGCCGGTGCTGAACGTATAGGCCAAGCCCAGCCGCACCGCCCCGCTGGCCAGCGTGGCCCCCGAGGCATCGGTGACAACCGCTGTCTGGTTGGCATCCAGCTGCGACGTGCTGCTGCCCGAAAAGCTGGTATCGTCATCGGTGACGGTAAAGGTCAACCGGTCGGTCGTGGCGGTAAAGGTCGGATCCAGCATCGCGCTCGATCCGATGCTCAGCGGCCCACCCCGCCACGATCAGATCCGAAGGCGCAACCCCGTGATGACGTAAACCGGCATTTTGCCTGTCCATTCCCGTTCGCATGATCACGCGCCCCCGCGCCCCCTGCGGGGCCGGAAGATCGCTCACCATTCTTAACGGATGGACGTTTCAGGAATTGAGGGGCCACCCCACCTTTTGGTGGCCCTTTTGCGCGGCTGGCCCTCAGGCCGCCGCGCGGCGGTTCGGGTTCGGCCCGCTCAGCAGTTGCTTCCGCTTGGCCACCGGGCGCGCCGTCGGCCCATACAGTTGATCGGCCTCCACGAGGCCTGCCAGCACCGGCGCCAGCAACGGGAAGGCCAGCGCGATCTCGGCCGCCACCGCAGGCCCGAGCGCCGCCACGGCCATCGGCCCGGGATAAAGCGTCTCGGTCGCCATGCCCTGCGCAAAGACGATGCCATGCCGCTCCAGCAGGATATGGTGATAGCCCACCTCGCGCCGCCCCTTGGCGATGCGGAAGCGCGGATCCCCCGTCTCGGCCAGATGCTTGGCCCGGACCAGCATTTCCACGCCGTCCACCTCGGCCAGAACCGCATGGTTGGGCGACACCAGCACATCGCCCCGGTTGCCCATCGCACCGTCGCGGATCAGCACCGGCCGCAGAAGCGGCTGCGCCGCCAGCCCAGCCGCATCCAGATGCCGCCCGCCCGCCCATTTCACCGGCTGCAAGCCATGATCCGCCGTCATCACCAGATCGCCCGCCCGGATCGTCTCCACCGGGACCTCGCCGCGATCCGTCAGGATCCGCGTGCCCGTCGTGAAACAGGGCACGCCCAGCGCAACCAGATCCTCCTTGTCCGAGATCAGCGCCGGGTCGATCCCCACCAGCCGGATCGTCTCGCCCCCGGGGAAGGTGATCAGCGCGCCGCCTGCCCCGTCCGAGGTGACCACCGCATCCGCCCAGTTGACCGGGTTGCCCTCGCCGTCCACCAGCCCCGACACATCCAGCCGGTCCGCGAACTGCCCGTCGATCAACGTCAGGTCCAGATCGGTGATGACATCCGATCCGCTGCCGGTCGTGAAGACATAGGTATCCCGGCCCTCACCGCCCGACATCGTGTCATTGCCGGCACCGCCAAGCAGGGTATCGTTGCCCTCCCCCCCGGCGATCACGTCATTGCCGGTGCCGCCATCCAAGGCGTCATCGCCGCTGCCGCCATCCATGGAATCGTTGCCGGTGCCGCCGGAAAGCTGGTCATTGCCCGCCCCGCCCGACATCGTGTCGTTCCCGGCATCGCCCGTCAGAACGTCGTTGCCATCCCCGCCATCGACGGTGTCGTTGCCGTCGCCGCCCAGCACGGTGTCATTGTCGGCCCCACCGAACAGCGCATCGCTGCCGCCCCGGCCTTCGATGACATCGTTCCCCGCACCACCCTCGAAGATGTTGTAATAGAAGTCCCCGGGGTTTGAGCTTTCGTCGTCGAACCCGATGATCGTGTCGTCAAAGGCCGACCCCACCACCCCGTCCACGCCCGCCAGCACGTCGCCCTGCGCATGGCCGCCCGTCGCGGTCCAGGTCCGCAGGTTGATGTTCACCGCCGCGTCGCTGGCCGAATAGTCGATGACATCAAGGCCCGTGCCGCCATAAAGCGTGTCGATCCCTTCGCCGCCGATCAGCGTGTCGTTGCCGTCGCCGCCTTCGATCGAATCCCGGCCATCCCCGCCCGACAGGATATCCGCCCCGCCGCCGCCAAAGATGCGGTCATTGCCGGCGCCGGTCTCCACCCGATCCACGCCCGATCCGCCGTTGACCGTATCATTGCCCGATCCGGTCTGGATCAGCTCCACCTGCGAAAAGCTGACCGTGCCGGAACTGGTCGAGATGCTGCCCGCGCCCGTCCCCGAATAGGTGACGGTCATGTTGGTGCCGAAGCCGGTCAGATCGACCCGGTCCCCCGCCGCTTCGTCGCCGGTGCCGCCAAAGATGTTGACGGTCCCGTCACCCGGATTGACGACAAAGGTATCGTCGCCCGCCTCGCCCAGCAGCGTATCGGTGCCGCTGCCGCCGTAAAGCGTATCGTTGCCGTCGCCACCCGCCAGGCTGTCGGACCCCGCACCACCGTAAAGCAGGTCATCCCCCGCCCCGGCATTCACGCGTTCCGCGCCGGAGCCGCCATAGACGGTATCATTCCCGATCCCGCCCTGCAGCGATGTCACAGAGTTGAACTGAACATCCGTCCCGGTCGTGGTCACACGCCCCGAACCGCTGCCGGAATAGGTGACGGTCACGCCGTTGGTGGCAAGGCTCGTGTCCAGAATATCGCTGCTGCTACCGCCGTAGAGCGAATCCTCGCCGTCATTCTCGCCGACAAGGAAGGTATCCACCCCCCCCTGCCCATAGATGGCGTCATTGCCCGCCCCGCCCTGCAGCGTGTCGGTCCCGGCACCGCCATCCAGCAGGTCGTCGCCATCGCCGCCCTCCAGCAGGTCGTTGCCGTCCCCCGCATAGAGGGAATCCGCTCCAACCCCGCCGTAAAGCGTGTCCGCGCCGGCCCCCGTCGTCAGCCGGTCATCACCCTCGTCGCCAGAAAGCGTATTGTTGCCCGAAGTGTCGCTCAGGCTGTCATCGCCCAAGCCACCGAACAACAGGTCATTCGTCGCGCCACCATCCAGCGTGTCGTCGCCTTCGCCGCCATAAAGGCTGTCATTGCCCGTGCCACCGGCAAGGCTGTCATTGTCCGCGCCTCCCTCCAGCAGGTCGTTCCCGTCACCCGCCGAAAGGGTATCGGCCCCGGCCCCGCCAAAAAGGCTGTCCGCCCCGGCACCGGTCGTCAGCGCGTCACGGCCATCACCACCATAAAGCGCGTTGTTTCCGTAAAGGTCTGTCAGGCTGTCATTGCCACCCCCCCCGGAAAGCGTGTCATTGCCCAGAAAACCGTCGAGCGTGTCGTTATCCGCCCCCCCCTCCAGCAGGTCATTGCCATCGCCGCCGTAAAGGAAATCGCTGCCATCGCCGCCCTCGATCAGGTCATCGCCGGCATTGCCCGCGATCGTGTCATTGCCCGATCCGCCGAAAAGCACATCCGCCGCGACGCCGCCATTGATCGTGTCGGCCCCGCCATTGCCCACAAGCGTGACGCCGACAGGGCTGTAGAAGGCATTCAGCGTGTCATTGCCGCTTCCGCCCTCGATGGCCTCGATGCCGGTAAAGGTGGTGCCGATGACCCCGCTCAGGTTCTGGCTGCCGCTGCCCGTTCCCGTGAAGAAAACATTCGCCCCGACCGTCGCCCCGGCATAGCTGATCGTGTCATTGCCCGCGCCGCCGAAGACGGAATCGATCCCCGATCCGTTGTCGATCAGGAAAAGATCGTCGCCATCCTCGCCCGAGACACTGTCATTGCCCGCGCCGCCGCTGAGGACATCATTCCCCGCCCCACCAAGGATCGTGTCATTTCCCGCGCCACCGCTGATCGTGTCCGCGCCGCCACCGCCCCGCAACGAGTCATTCCCGCTGCCCCCGGTCAGGCTGTTGTCATCGCCCTGCTCATAATCAAGCAGCGCCAGCGATCCATAGGGAACGCCCCCCGCCGTCGTGGCCAGCGTGGAGCTGACCGTATACGTCACGCCCGGCTGCAACGGCGCGGTGGTGACATAACCCACCACCGAACCGCCGATCATCACCTGATAAAGCGTGACCGATCCCGCCACCGGGTCGCTGAAGACGAACCCGTTGCCCAGCCGGATCACCCCCGATCCGACCGTGCTGCCACCCGCCGTGATCACGATGCCGGTCTGCCCGCCATCCAGCACCGTCGCGGCCGAACCCGAAAAACCCGTATCATCATCGGTGACGGTAACGGTCAGCGCCGCGGCAGATGCCGACCAGTTCGGATCCAGCCTGAAGGTGGATCCGGTCGTGGGCGTACCGCCCCCGGTTACAACGATACTGCCGACGGCATAGCCGTCGATCACATAAGTGGGCATGACACCGCTCGCGCCACGTCCCCCCGGTCTTGCGCCGGTCTGGACATTTGCCCGGTCTATCGCCGGGATTGACCCAGACTAAGGGCGGTCAATTATGGCAAAATTGTGGCAAATACCCCCGACCTCCGCAAATCCGCCCCATTCGGACGGATTTCGCCACAAGCGTTACCGAACGGACTCAAGGCGCGCACCGACTGCCTTGGCGGGTGTCGGATCGGGCTGTCGGAAAATCGGGGATAGGGGGGCTTCCAGACCGGGCCGCGCGCGGCCCGGTCGGGGAAGTCATGGTGCGGATGAAAGGACTCGAACCTTCACGGGAGTTACCCCACAGCGACCTCAACGCTGCGCGTCTACCAATTCCGCCACATCCGCACGATCTGGCTTGGTGGCGGCTGTTTATCGAAGGGTTTCAGGAATGGGAAGAGCAAATTTCGGCCCGCTTTTCCTTTTCCGGCAGCGCCCCGCTCCGTGCCCGCAAGGCACCCGCGCGCCGCCCCCATCGGGGCCACGCGCGGGCCGCATTTCCGTGTCAGGGCGTCGTGCTGGCCGAGGCGGGCACCGTGGCCGGCGCGACAAGCGGCAACAGGGGCGGCGCGCTCGCCTTGCCCGCCACGGCCGCAGCCGCCCGCTCGATCAGCGTCATCCGGTCGGCCTGATCCTTCACGAAAACCGGCATCTGCCCGGCCCTCTGGGCCGCGACCGCGCCCTCGAACCATTCCAGCGCCCGCTCGGGATTGCGCCCGATGCCCACGCCGGACACCAGATGATGCCCCACGATCTCGGCATAGACCATGTTCCCCGTTCCGGCCAGAACCAGCGCCGAAGTCAGCGCCATCCCCGCATCATCCGAGGCATAGCCCACCGACAGGCAGATCCGCGCCGTGCCCACCAGCTGATCCTGCGGCATGCCCGCGCTGGCCAGCCATGTTTGCATATCGGCCAGCGCGCTGTCGCGGGCATTGGCCTCGGTCATCGGCAGCTTGTCGGTCAGCGCGGCGGCAAAGCCCTCGCACTGCGCCGCGATCTGCTCGGGGGTAAAGCCCTGCACCTGCGCCATCAGCGCCGCGCCATCCTCGCGCGCCGCCGCCGCCACCTGGCAGAACTGCTCGCCCAGCGCCTGCGCCGGATCGTTCATCGCCGCCACCGTCTGCACCATGCCGCCATGGCCTGCCGTGGCCTGCGCCACCGCCGCGCAATGGGCGGCAAAGCTCGCAACCGGCGGCGCGATCGCTGCGGCAAAGCTCGGCAACGGCGCCGCCGCCCCCGCCTCGGGCTGCGTGGCCCCCACCATCACCGTGCCCGCCTCGGGCGCCGGGGCCGCCGGCGCGATGGGCTGCGCGACAAGCTGTGTCTGCTCGCCGATGCGGCACACCGCCCCCGAACACTCAAAGGACGCAGGCGTCGGCTCGGCCAACTGGAAATCGTTGCGCCGATAGCCATCGGGGGTCGAGACAAAGACCCGCACCGCGCAATCCTGCCCCGAACACCAGAAACCCGATCCCGTGACCGAGGTATCCAGCAGATAATCGCTGCGCCCGTCGCCATTCATGTCGGCCAGCTGCACGAAACCCGCCCGCTGCACCAGCTGCGCGCCCTCGATCCCGGAATTGCGCGCGATCTCGTCCACCGCCTCGGCGATCTCGGGCGGCATCCCGCCGTAATCGCTCTGCGCCATCATCCCCTGCCCCATGCCCAGCATCTCGTCGCGCTGCGCCAGCAGCAGCCCGCGCAGCCCCACCGGGCTGGTGGTGACGACCTTCGTCACCTGCGGCCCGCCTATCAGCGCGCGCTGATAGGCGGTGACAAGGATCTGCCGTTCCATCTCGGTCAAATCGCCGGTCGGCGGAAAGGCCAAAAGCGCCTGATACTCGCCGATCGCCGCGCGGCTGCGCCGCCCCAGCACACCATCGGGTCGCCCCACGGGGAAGGCAAAATGGTTCAGCGCCGTCTGCACCTCGATATTGCGCGCCCGCTCCTCGGCCGACATGGCCGGGGCCGCCCGGCGCACCTTCTGGGTGCCGCGCTGCTGTTGCTGCCCGTTGATGATCGCGGCCCCGATCATGCCGCCGATCAGCCCGCCCACCAGATCACCGCCATCGGCCAGCACGGGGTTCGCCATCGCCATGACCACCGAAGTGGCCACGATCTGCCTGTAAATCCGGCTCCGTTTCATATCGACCTCACAGAAAGAATGGATCAAATGCCGATGGTCCGCAGGCCAACCGACCAGGGTCAGGATGGGCGACCCCGGCCCTTCCATGCAAGGATTTTCATATCTTCAACCGGGAAAAACACCGCCCCGGCGGCCCACAGCGCGGGCCGCATCGCCGCAACTCAACCGCAGGTCACCGTTCAGGCCGCCTGCGCGGCCTCCGATTGCCGGCCGCGCGGCAGGCGCTCTGCCGCCGTCTCGGCGATTCCCCGGTGGCTGGCCAGCCGCCAGCCCGCCCATGCCTCGCGCAGGCGCCGGGCGATCCGGTCGGCCAGCGCGCCCGCCGCCGTTCCCGCCCGCGGGCGGGGCAGACGCCGCGCCCGATGCGCCTCCATCGCCGCCCGCAGCCGCGCGGCATTCTCGCGCAGCACCGCCTCGGGCACCTCTCCCCCGGCCCCCGCTGTGAAAAAGGCCGCGCAGCGCCCGACAGACCGCTCCGCCGTTTCGGCCAGTTCCACCAGCCCGGCCCGCCCCGCCACCTGCCGCAGCGTGACCGGGTTGAAATTGTGGATATGCCCGTAATGGAACATCCGCCCCTGCAGCTTGTTGCTGGCATCGGCCTCGATGTCGGGCACCTCGATATACAGCACGCCCCCCGGGCGCAGCCATCCCCGCAACCGCTCCAGCGCGGCCCTCGGATCGCGCATATGTTCCAGCACATGGCTCAGCCGGATCAGATCGAAACTGCCCGGCGCGAAATCGCACTCCTCCAGCGTCTTCACCTGAACATCCAGATCCAGCACCCGCCGGCAATAGCCGGCATAGCCTTCGTTCGGCTCCACCGGGATCACCCGCGCCCCCATGCGCCCCGCCAGAAAGCTGAACTCGCCACTGCCCGCGCCCAGATCCAGCCAGTCCCCGCCCCGCGCATAGATATCCTCAAAGGCGCGGACATGCCCGGTCAGCCGGTCGAAATTGCGCCAGACCTGGCGCAGGCGCGGCTCCGACGCGCCCTTGTAGGCCCTGCGATAATCACGCCGATAGAACTGATCCAGCGCCTCCTGAGACGGAACCGGATCGTTCCGCAGCAGCCCGCAGCCCCCGCACAGCACCGTGATCAGCGGCTGCCCATGCCGATCCGATCTTGAAACAACTTCCGTCTCGCTTCCCCCGCAGACAACACATGCCACCTTTTCAACACCCATATGATCCCCCCGTCCCTGCGGGGGGGATCTAGGTAGCCACCCACCGCCTGCCAAGCCCTCCCTTCGCCGCAGCCTTCCCGGACGTGGGTCACCGTCCCCCCCCCCTTTCGGATAGTCCGGGGGTGACATTGTCGCTCCTGCAACCTATTTTCCCGGAACGACACCCAACCACGCTGCAGCGCAGCAGGATCGCGGATCACCTGATGCCAGACTGGACCCATCTGCCGGGCCTCAGCCCCTATCTGGCGACTCTCGCCGCGATGGAATCCCATGTCGAAGCCATGGCTGCGAACCGCGCGGCCGAGGCGATCTGGCTTCTCGAACATCCCCCCCTCTAC
Organism: Paracoccaceae bacterium; assembly: GCA_041397045.1. GTDB lineage: Bacteria > Pseudomonadota > Alphaproteobacteria > Rhodobacterales > Rhodobacteraceae > Paragemmobacter. The sequence continues at coordinate 42,396 of JAWKXK010000019.1, read as the reverse complement.
ACCGCCGGCACCTCGGCCCGGACGGCGGATCTGGTCGATCCCGGCCGTTTTCCGGTGCATCAAACCGGGCGCGGCGGGCAATATACCTATCACGGCCCCGGCCAGCGCGTCGTCTACTGCATGATCGACGTCGGCGCGCGCGGGCGGGATGTGCGCTGCTTCGTGCGGGCACTTGAAAACTGGGTCATCGCCACGCTGGCGGAATTCAACGTCACGGGCGAAATCCGCCCCGGACGCGTCGGCGTCTGGGTCACCCGCCCCGACCGCCCGCCGAATGCCGACGGCACGCCCGCCGAAGACAAGATCGCCGCCATCGGCGTGAAACTGCGCCGCTGGATCAGCTTTCACGGCATCTCGATCAATGTCGAACCCGATCTGTCGCATTTCGACGGCATCATCCCCTGCGGCATCCGCGATCATGGCGTGACCAGCCTTGTCGATCTGGGCCTGCCGGTGACCATGGCCGATCTCGATGCCGCGCTGATGGCCACCTTCCCGCGCTTCTTCCCGCCCGAAGGCGGCCTCCACCCCGATGGCCGCGCCCCCGCCCTCTGCCAGACCTGACCCGAAGATAGCAGTCCCGCCATGGCCCTCTTTCCCGCCTCCGAGATCGAAGCCTCCGCCGCCGTGATCCGCCCGGCGCTCCGCGATCCGCGATTCTGGGCGGGGCTGGTGGGTCTGGGGCTGGTCCTCGGCGTGGCGGGGCCTTTCGGCACGCTGGACAACCTGCCGCTGCTGCCCCGCCTTGCCTATTGGACCACGATGATCCTGATCACGGGGCCCGTGGGCTTTCTGCTGTCGCACACGACCCGGCGTCGCCTGCAATCGGCGGGCCTGCCGCGCCTGCCCGCCAGCTTTCTGTCCGGCACGCTGATGGGCCTGCCCATCGCGGCGCTGGTGCTGACGCTCAACGCCGTCTTCCTCGAACCCGGCGACGTGACGCTTGGCGAAGGCGAACTGGCGCTGGCCATCGTCTTCCTTTCGGCCACCGTCTCGCCCGTCGTGACGCTGGTCTTCTTCAGCGCGCCGGACCTGCCGCCCGCCGCGGCCTCAGCCGCCAGCGCCGCGGCGCGCAGCGCGCCCCCGCGCCTCCTGCAGCGCATCCCCGAAGACCTGCAGGCCCCCCTCGTCGCGCTGACCGCGATCGACCACTATACCGAAGTCGTCACCACACGCGGCCGCTGCCAGATCCTGCTGCGCTTCTCCGATGCCGTGGCCGAAAGCGCCCCCACCCTCGGCCTGCGCATCCACCGCTCGCACTGGGTCGCGCTCGACCAGATCACCGCCGCCCGCCGCGACGGCCTGCGCGCCATCGTCACCCTGACCGACGGGCGCGAACGCCCCGTCAGTCGCGGCAACATCACGGCCCTCGAACAGGCGGGCTACCTGCCCCCCCGCTGATCCCCACCGCTGATCACCCGCGCGGATCGCCCCGGCGCAGGCACCGCAACCGGTGCGAATCCCCCCGCCACCCTTCCCCGCCACAGCCCCCGCCCGCCCCTCCGGCGCGACGATGCGTCACCTCGAAAATCATGCGACATATGCGTTTTTCTTGATCTGGGTCAAAGTCGGTCATTGCCGCCGCGCGCGGGCGGGACTAAACACGACGCCATAAGGGAACAAAGATCCGGCCAACGCATGCCGGACTCTTCACTAGCTTTCGGGAGACGCCAATGGCCGACGCAGCCATTCATGGGCATGACCACGACGAGCGGGGCTTCTTCACCCGCTGGTTCATGTCCACGAACCACAAGGACATCGGGATACTCTATCTCTTCACCGGCGGCATCGTCGGCCTGATCTCGGTCATCTTCACCGTCTACATGCGGATGGAGCTGATGAACCCCGGCGTTCAGTACATGTGCCAGGAAGGCCTGCGCTTCGTGGCCGATGCCACGGCGACCTGCACGCCCAACGGCCATATCTGGAACGTCACCATCACGGCCCACGGCATCCTGATGATGTTCTTCGTGGTGATCCCCGCGCTCTTCGGCGGCTTCGGCAACTACTTCATGCCGTTGCAGATCGGCGCGCCGGACATGGCCTTCCCGCGCATGAACAACCTGTCCTACTGGCTTTATGTCGCGGGCACCTCGCTCGCCGTGGCCTCGCTCTTCGCCCCCGGTGGCGGCGGCGAACTGGGCTCGGGTGCGGGCGTGGGCTGGGTGCTTTACCCGCCGCTCTCGACCACGGCCGAAGGCGGCTACGCCATGGACCTCGCGATCTTCGCCGTCCACCTGTCGGGTGCGTCCTCGATCCTTGGCGCGATCACCATGATCACCACCTTCCTGAACATGCGCGCGCCGGGCATGACCATGCACAAGGTCCCGCTCTTCGCCTGGTCGATCTTCGTGACCGCATGGCTCGTGCTGCTGGCCCTGCCGGTGCTGGCCGGCGCCATCACCATGCTGCTGACGGACCGCAACTTCGGCACCACCTTCTTCACGCCCTCGGGCGGCGGTGACCCGATCCTTTACCAGCACATCCTGTGGTTCTTCGGCCACCCGGAAGTCTACATCATCATCCTGCCCGCCTTCGGGATCATCAGCCAGGTCATCGCGACCTTCGCGCGCAAGCCGATCTTCGGCTACCTGCCGATGGTCTATGCAATGGTGGCCATCGGTGTTCTGGGCTTCGTCGTCTGGGCGCACCACATGTACACCGTCGGCCTGTCGCTGACCCAGCAATCCTACTTCATGCTGGCCACCATGGTGATCGCGGTGCCCACAGGCATCAAGATCTTCTCCTGGATCGCGACGATGTGGGGCGGCTCGATCGAGTTCAAGACGCCGATGCTCTGGGCCTTCGGCTTCCTGTTCCTCTTCACCGTCGGCGGCGTCACGGGCATCGTGCTGTCGCAGGCCGGGGTGGACCGCGCCTATCACGACACCTACTACGTCGTGGCCCACTTCCACTATGTGATGTCGCTGGGCGCCGTCTTCGGCATCTTCGCGGGCATCTATTACTGGATGGGCAAGATGTCAGGCCGCCATAATACGGAATGGGCAGGCAAGCTGCACTTCTGGGCGATGTTCATCGGTTCCAACCTGACCTTCTTCCCCCAGCACTTCCTGGGCCGTCAGGGCACGCCGCGCCGCTACATCGACTACCCCGAGGCTTTCGCCTACTGGAACTGGTGTCTTCCTCGGCGCCATGATCGCCTTCTCCTCCTTCGTCTTCTTCATCGGCGTGGTCGTCTACACCCTGAAGTTCGGCAAGAAGGTGACCGAGAACAACTATTGGAACGAATACGCAGACACGCTGGAATGGACCCTGACCTCGCCCCCACCGGAACATACCTTCGAGCAACTGCCGAAGCAGTCCGACTGGGACAAGGGCCACGCGCACTGAGACGCGCTGAGGCAACGAACCAAACAGAAAGGCCCCGGAAACCCGGGGCCTTTTGCTTTGGCGATCCAGCCTGTTCACGCGTCCTTGGGCTGCCCGCTGGCCGGTCACAATCTTCTGTTCCCTGAGGGGTGCCCCTTTCCAGTGAAGATCATTCCCGCGCCACCCGGACCGGGGATCACCTGCGCCAGCAGGTCGGCGCGCAAATCCGCGGCGGCGCCCTTCCCCGCCCGTTCGATCTGCGCATCCTCAGCAGCGATTGGCTGTTCAGCGGGTTCCGCGGACGCCCCCTCCGCCCCACCGCCGCGCCTCGCCGCGCCCCGGGAGGGTCCCCGACCCTCCCGGACCCTCCCCAAGCGCGAAGGCCCCGGCGCAGGCCCCCGGCCCGAGCCGCGCATGGGTATTTGGGCCAAGATGAAGCTGGCTTGCCAAGGGAGGATGAAGACCTCAGCCTGCCGAAAAGGCCGCAGCCGCCCGGGGCAGAGCGGGCTTGCCTCGGCGGCGCGGCGCGTTACCCTTGCGGTCCGATCTGTCCTTATGCCCTGTCCGACGCCCTGCCCCCCATGCCCTATCAATGGTTGCCTCCCTCTGACGACACGCAGGCCCGCCTGCATCTCTGGCCCTACCGATCCCTGCCGCGAAAGGGCTTTGTCCTGTTCATCGGCGGCACCTGCGCGCTGGTTCTTGTTCCGATGCTGTCGGTCCTCGGCTCGCCCGTCCTCTGGGGGATCCTGCCGTTTTTCGCGCTGGCGATCTGGGGCATGTGGGCGGCGCTGTCCCGCTCTTATCGCGATGGCGAGATCGTCGAGGATCTGACCCTCAACCGCGACAGCCTTACCCTTACCCGCCATGGCCCGCGCGGCCGCAGGCAGGACTGGCAGGCCAATCCGCATTGGGTTTCGGTGCAACTTCATCCGACCGGCGGCCCGGTTCGCAACTACCTGACCCTGCGCGGCAGCGGGCGCGAGGTGGAACTGGGCGCCTTCCTGACGGAAGAGGAGCGCCTCTCCCTGCGCGACGATCTGCAGGACCGGCTCAACCGCATCCGCTAGGCCCGCCCCCGCAGCCTGCCGGGGCCCGCGCGGGGTGATCCGCGAAACCTCTCGCCCGAAAGGGCGGAACGTGCTGTAATGCCCGCAGGGATGGAGCAGGAAGGAGCGCAGCCATGCGCGGCCTTTTTCTACCTGTCATCGGTGCGATTGCCCTTGGTGCCGCCGCAATCCTGATCGCCGCGCAGGTGTCTCCCTGGCCCCGCGTGCTGGTCTTGCGTCATGTCTTCGAAGCCGAGGCAAGCCGCGCCATGGCCGCGCTGGAACCCCGCCTTCCCGCCAGGCTGACCGAATATCCCAATCTTCCCTATGGCCCGGCCGCGCGCGAAAGGCTCGATCTCGTGCTGCCGCCCGGGCCCGCCCCGCCCGGCGGCTGGCCCGTCCTGCTATGGGTGCATGGCGGGGCCTTCGTGGCGGGCCGGAAAGAGGATGTCGGCAACCATCTGCGCCTGATCGCCGCCCAGGGCTATGCCACCATCGCCCCCGATTACGCCCGCGCCCCCGCGCGCCGCCACCCCCAACCCAGCGAGGACATGCTCAAGGTCCTGATCTGGATCGAGGCCGCCGCCGCCACCTATCCGCTGGATCCCGCGCGCCTTGTGCTGGCAGGCGACAGCGCAGGCAGCCATATCGCCCTGCAGACGGCCATCGCGCTGGCCGATCCGGCCTATGCCCATGCCCTGCGCCTGCGCCCCTCGGACAAGATCACCGGCCCGCGCGGCCTTGCGCTGTTCTGCGGCATCTACGATCTGGCAGGGCTGGAGACGGGCTCGCCCTGGTTGCAGACCGCCGCCTGGGCCTATCTCGGCCAGCGAGACCCGGCCGACGCGCCCGATGCGCCGCTCTTTTCCTTGCTCGCGAATCTGCCCGACAGCCTGCCGCCGCTTTTCGTCAGCGCGGGAAATGCCGATCCGCTGCTGCCGCAATCCCAGGCGCTGGTGGAGCGCGCGCGGGCGCGCGGCCTGCGGGTCGAGGCGCTGTTCTTCCCGCCCGACGAACCGCCGCTGCTCGGCCATGAATACCAGTTCGGCACCGATGCGGCGGCCGATCTGGCCCGCGGCCGCCTGCTGGCCTTCCTGAACGCCGTCACCCGCCCCGCGCCCTGATCCGGCACCCCGTTCGTTCCGGCCGCGAGAAGTGGGGTCAGGCCAGCATGTCCTTCACCCGCGGTCCCACCGCGCCGAAATCCATCTGCCCGGTATGACGCCCCTTCAGCACCGCCATCACCCGCCCCATGTCGCGGATGCTGCTGGCCCCGGCTTCGGCGATGGCGGCCTTCACCGCCGCCTCCACCTCGGCCTCGGAAAGCTGGCGCGGCAGGAATTCCTCGATCACCCGGATCTCGTTCAATTCCTTTTCCGCCAGTTCCAGACGCCCGCCCTCTTCATAGGCGCGCGCGCTTTCCTGCCGCTGCTTCACCATCTTTCCCATGATGGCCAGGATTTCGGGATCCCCCACCTCCTGATCGCCCGCCTCGCCGCGCCCGGCGATCTCGCGGTCCTTGATCGCGGCATTGATCAGCCGCAGCGTCGACAGACGCTCCGCCTCCTTGGCCTTCATCGCCTCTTTCAGCGCGATCTGCAGGCGTTCCCGCAATGACATTGGTCACCTTTCCCCAAAGGTTGGCACAAGCCGCCAACATAGCCGTTCCCAAGCCCCACGACAACCGCACACTGAAAGACCAAGACATTGAAATGGTTGAATATTCCTTTTGCTCCAAAGCCTTGACCCCGCCCCCCATCGCAACTAGTGTCCGCGCAATTTGCCGATAGGAGAGTCGCCCATGCCCGCTTCCGCGAAACCGACCGCATGCCTCGCCCTCTCCGATGGCACGGTCTTCTACGGCAAGGGCTTTGGCGCCACGGGCGAAACGGTGGCGGAACTTGTCTTCAACACCGCGATGACCGGCTATCAGGAAATCATGACCGACCCGTCCTATGCGGGCCAGGTCGTGACCTTCACCTTCCCCCATATCGGCAATACCGGCGTGACCGCGGAAGATGATGAAACCGGCACCCCCGTCGCCGCCGGCATGGTGGTGAAATGGGATCCGACCGAACCCTCGAACTGGCGCGCGACCGGCGAGTTGACGCAATGGCTCACGGCGAAGGGCCGCATCGGCATCGGCGGCATCGACACCCGCCGCCTGACCCGCGCCATCCGCCAGCAGGGCGCGCCCCATGTGGCGCTGGCCCATGATCCGGCAGGCAATTTCGACATCGCCGCCCTCGTCGCCAAGGCGCGCGGCTGGAAGGGGCTTGTCGGGCTTGACCTCGCCAAGGATGTCTCCTGCGCCCAATCCTACCGCTGGGACGAAAAGCGCTGGGCCTGGCCCGAAGGCTATACCAAGCGCACGGGTGACGGTCTCCGCGTCGTCGCCATCGACTATGGCGCGAAACGCAACATTCTGCGCTGCCTTGCCTCGGCGGGCTGCGATGTGACCGTGCTTCCCGCCACCGCCACGGCCGAGGATGTGCTGGCGCTGAACCCCGAAGGCGTGTTCCTGTCGAACGGCCCCGGCGATCCGGCCGCGACCGGCAGCTATGCCGTGCCGATGATCCAGGGCGTGCTGGCGAAGGACCTGCCGCTTTTCGGCATCTGCCTTGGCCATCAGATGCTGGCGCTGGCCCTTGGTGCCAAGACCGTCAAGATGAACCACGGCCACCACGGCGCGAACCATCCGGTGAAAGACCTGACCACCGGCAAGGTCGAGATCACCTCGATGAACCACGGCTTCACCGTGGACAGCCAGACCCTGCCCTCGGGCGTCAGCGAAACCCATGTCTCGCTGTTTGACGGGTCGAACTGCGGCATCGCGGTGGACGGGAAACCGATCTTCTCGGTGCAATACCACCCCGAGGCCTCGCCGGGTCCGCAGGACAGCTATTACCTTTTCGACCGCTTCGCCGAGGCGATGCGCGCCCGCCGCGCGGCCTGATGAGGGCCGGGGGCAGGCGCGCTCCCGCCCAGCCGCGGGCCTTAACCCCGCATTAACCGACGGTCGGGCAAGGTCATCCTGCAATCGCTAGGATGATCCCATGCCTGCCCCGCTCTATCAGAACGGTATCGCCCATCCGGGCCTCGCGCCCTTTGCCACCGCCCGCCGCCCGGCGGGCCTTGCGGCAGTGGCCCCGCCCGCCCCCGATCCCGCACCCCACACCGCCAGCCCCCCTCCCGGTCCAACCTCCGGCCTTGCCGAAGCGGCGGCGATCTTCCTGCCGCGCCTCGCCGCCAACGACCGGCCCCTTACCTTTCCCGAACCCACCCCCACCGATCCCCGCCCCACACGCCCCCTCGCCCCCCTCCAGCCGCTGCGCCCCGATCTGCCGCTCTCTGTCGATCCGCTGATCGAAATCCCCGATCTCGTCCTGCTCGATCGCCTCGGCCCGGCCTTCGCCCTGCGTCAGGGCCTCATCCCCCGGCGCCGCCGGGCGAGGACGTGATCATCCTCGCCGCCACCCCCGATGCCTTTCACCGCAACCGCGCCCATCTGACGGCCCTTTTCGGCCCCCGGATCCGCCCCCTGCCCTGCCCACGCCCCCGGATCGAGGCGGCCCTTCTCGCCCATGGCGGCCCGGCCCTCGTGCAGGCCGCCGAACAGCGCCCCCCCGCCATCCAAAGCTGCCGCAGCCTCGATCGCATCGGCCTCGCGCTCTGGACCTTTGGCCTTGCGGTTGCCGCCATCATGGTGGCCCTGCTGCGCCCCGATCTGGCCTTCACCCTGCTCATCCTTGGCGCGCTGGCCTCTTTCGCGGCACTCTTCGCGCTCAAGCTGGCCGCCGCCTGGGCCAGCCGCCACCCCATCCCCGAGGCACGCCCCCTGCCCGAAGAGGCGCTTCCCGTGATCTCGGTGCTGATCGCGCTCTATGGCGAAGACACCATCGCCCCCCGCCTGATCCACCGCCTCTCGGCGCTGGATTACCCGCGCGACAGGCTGGATGTGATCCTGCTGCTGGAAGCCTGCGATCACCCCACGCGCCGCGCGCTGTCGCGGATGGATCTGCCCGGCTGGATGCGCGTCGTCACCGTGCCCGACGGCACGATCCGCACCAAGCCGCGCGCGCTGAACTATGGGCTGGATCTGGCGCGCGGCGGCCTCATCGGCATCTACGATGCCGAGGACGCCCCCGCCCCCGATCAGTTGCGCAAGGTCGCCGCCCATTTCGCCGCCGCCCCGCCCCGGCTGGCCTGCCTGCAGGGCATGCTGGATTTCTACAACCCCGCCACCAACTGGATCGCGCGCTGCTTCACCTTCGAATATGCCGCATGGTTCCGCCTTGTCCTGCCCGGCCTCGCCCGGCTGGGCCTGCCCCTCCCGCTGGGCGGCACCACCCTGTTCCTGCGCCGCGACGCGCTGCTGCAGGTCGGCGGCTGGGATGCCCATAACGTGACCGAGGATTGCGATCTGGGCCTGCGGCTGGCGCGCAGCGGCTGGTATACCGACATCCTGCCCTCTACCACGATGGAAGAGGCGAACTGCCGCGCCATCCCCTGGATCCGGCAAAGGTCGCGCTGGACCAAGGGCTATCTGATGACATGGATCGTCCACATGCGCGCGCCCCGGCAGCTCTGGCGCGATCTGGGCGCGGCGGGCTTTCTGGGGATGCAGGCGCTCATCCTCGGCTCACTGCTGCAGGGCGTGGCCAATCCCGCGCTCTGGTCGCTCTGGCTCGTGCCGTTCGGCATGGCGCATCCGCTGGGGGGCATCCTTCCGCCCGCGGGGCTGCACCTGCTCGCCCTTGTGCTGCTCCTGGCGCAACTGGCCGATTTCGCGCTCGTGGCCCTCGCCATGCGGCGCAGCCCGAACCGGCTGTCGCTCCTGTGGCTGCCCCTGCTGAAACCCTATGCGCTGCTGGCCAGCTTCGCCGCCGCCAAGGCCCTGGTCGAGGCGATTGCGCGCCCCTTCCATTGGGACAAGACCAAGCACGGCCATTTCGACACGGCCGCCGATCCGCTGCCCCGAAACCTCCCTGATACCGTTCCGGTGGCCGCGCTCAGCGCGTCCGGATCTCGCCCGCATCCACCCGCAGGCGCGTCTCGAAGGCCTTGCTGATATGCTGGCGCAGCGCCTGATAGGCGGCCTCGCCATCGCGCGCCTCGATGGCGCGCACGATCTGGTCATGCTCGGCCAGCGCCACCTCATCGCGCCCTTCGGCCGCGAAAGAGGTATTGGCCATCAAGGCCATCGACCGATGCACAAGATCCAGTTGCTGCACAAGGAAACGGTTATGGCTGGCCAGATGGATCTGCTTGTGGAACCGCTTGTTCGCCCGGCTCAGCAGCTTTGGATCCGCCCCCAAGAGCGCCCGGTCATCCTCGACCATCCCGCGCAGCACGCGGATTTCCTCATCCGTCGCATGCCGCGCCGCCAGCCGCGCCGCCAGCCCCTCCAACTCCGTCCGCACCGCGTAAAGCTCGGCCAGCTGGTTGTGATCCAATGAGGCCACGATCAGGCTGCGCCCGTCGCGCGTCAGCATCGCCTGCGTCTCAAGCCGCTGCAGCGCCTCGCGCACCGGCGTGCGCGACACGCCCAGCCGCTCGGCCAGTTCCGACTCCACCAGCCGATCGCCGGGCTTGTAAAGCCCCGCGTCGATCGCCTCCAGAATCAGCGTATAGGCGTCCTTCTGCACGTCCCCTCCCACAGGTCACGACTGGATGCATCCGCATACCGTGGCCGACACTAGCCACCCCCTCGCCCCCATGCAACGCCCCCGATGCCGCGCCCCCCAAAGCAGCGCCCTGGGCAGCGCCTCAAAAGCAGCGCCCCATTGCGGCGGCAACGGTCTGGCCTTACCCTGACGACATGCCCGCCGAACAGTTCTCCCATATCCGCACCTGGGTCTTCGACCTCGACAACACCCTCTATCCCCCGCACATGCGCCTCTTCGATCAGATCGAACAGCGCATGACGAACTGGGTGATGCAGGCGCTGGATGTCGACCGCGCCCATGCCGATCACCTGCGCGCCAGCTATTGGCGGCTCTATGGCACCACCCTCGCCGGCCTGATGGCCGAACACCGGATCGACCCCGAGGCCTATCTCGCCGATGTCCACGACATCGACTTCTCGGTCCTCTCGCCCGATCCCGCGCTGGCCCGGCGCATCGCCGCCCTGCCCGGCCGCCGCATCGTCTATACCAATGCCGACGCCCCCTATGCCCATCGCGTGCTGCAGGCGCGCGGCCTGACCGGCCTTTTCGATGCGGTCTATGGCGTGGAACACGCGAATTACCGCCCCAAACCCGAACGCGCCGCTTTTGAGACGGTCTTCGCGCTCGACCAGCTCGATCCCACCATCGCCACCATGTTCGAGGATGACGCCCGCAACCTCGCCGCGCCCCATGCCATGGGGATGCGCACCGTCCATATCTCGCCCGATCCCGAACCCGCCCCGCATATCCACCACCACGCGGCGGATCTCTCGACCTTCCTCGGCACGCTCACCGGACAGTGACCCGCGACGGATGGCGACCTGCGACGCTGCACCGCAGCAGAACCGCTTGGACTTTTGCCCGAACCGCCCCAGATAGAGGACAGGTAAAACCGGAGTCCCAGATGTCTGTTGCCACCACCGCCGTCGCCGTCCAGCCCAGCCTCGCCAGCCGCATCCTGCACGCCACCCCGGTGATCGGCCATATCGCCCGCGACATCGCGCGCGACATCAGCATGATCTACTATGTGCTGACGATCCTCCTCACCCTTCTGGTGCTGGCGATCCAGACCTGGGGCTTCGCCGCGCTGGTCCTCTCGGCCGTGGCCTTCGTGCCGGTGATGTTCACCCTGCTGATCTGGATCACCCTGCCCTGATCCCCGTGATCCCCGGCAGGGGCACTTTGTCGCTTCGCCTTCGCCGCCAACAGGCGTATCTCTTCCGCAAACGGAGGCGGCGATGACACGCGAAAGCACGGAAATCCTCATCTCGGGCGGCGGCGTCGCCGGACTGGCCGCCGCGGCGGCCTTCGGCGCGGCGGGCTTTGATGTCATCTGCGTCGACCCCCAGCCCCCCGTCACGAAGATGGAAGATGACGGCGCCGATCTGCGCACCACCGCCTTCCTGCAACCCTCGCTTCCCGTGCTGCAGGCCGCGGGGCTCTGGGACAGGCTCGCCCCCCATGCCGCGCCGCTGCAGATCATGCGCATCATCGACGCGGGCGGCGACCTGCCCGAACCCCGCATTATCAAGGATTTCGATGCCGCCGACATTTCGGATCAACCCTTCGGCTGGAACCTGCCCAACTGGCTCCTCCGCCGCGAAATGGTCGCGCGCCTCGCCGAACTCCCCACCGTCTCCTTCCGCCCGGGCCTTGCCACCACCGCAATCCTGACCCGCGAAGGCGAAGCGCTGGTCACCCTTTCCGACGGCCGCCGCATCGCCGCGCGCCTTGTCGTCGCCGCCGATGGCCGCGCCTCAACCATCCGCGAGGAACTGGGCATCCCGACCCGCACCTTCCGCTACGGACAAAAGGCGCTCGCTTTCGCTGTCACCCACCCCATCCCGCATCGCGACATCTCGACCGAGATCCACCGCTCCGGCGGTCCCTTCACCCTCGTCCCCCTGCCTGATCGCGATGGCCTGCCCTCTTCGGCCATCGTCTGGATGGAAACCGGGCAGAACGTGCAGCGCCTCGCCGCCCTGCCCGTTGCCGAATTCGAAGCCGAGATGAACCTGCGCTCTTGCCATATCCTCGGCCCGCTCACCCTGATCAGCCGCCGCTCCGTCTGGCCCATCATCAGCCAGATCGCGGATCGCATGGCTGGCGAACGCACCGCCCTCATGGCCGAGGCCGCCCATGTCGTGCCGCCCATCGGCGCGCAGGGATTGAACATGTCGCTGGCCGATCTGCGCGTGCTGCTCGACCTCGCCACAGCCGACCGCGCGGGTCTGGGCGGCGTCAAGATGCTCGACGCCTATCACCGCGCCCGCCACTGGGAGGTGCAGGCCCGCGTCACCGGGATCGACACGCTCAACCGGGCCTCGATGATGGGCGCGCAGGGCCTGCGCGACCTGCGGGCGACGGCGCTGAATGCGCTCTACTCCGTGGCCCCCGTGCGCAAGACGCTGATGCGCGCGGGCCTCGGCGTCCGCTGAGACGAAGAATTTTCGTCCGAAAATTCTTCGCCCCCGAAAAATCTTCGTACGAAGATTTTTCGCCGCGCGCCGGGGCGCGCGGGCGCCTGCATCACAGCACCGCGTCCACCGCGCGCTCGAGGCGCGCCACGGTGGCGGGCACGTCCTTCAGCTTGTCCAGCCCGAAAAGGCCAAGGCGGAAGGTCTTGAACTCCGCCCCCTCGCCCACTTGCAGAGGCACGCCTGCGGCAATCTGCAACCCCTCGGCGCGGAACTTCGCGCCGTTCTGGACCTCCGGCTGATCGGTATAGCTCACCACCACGCCCGGTGCCTGAAAGCCGTCCGCCGCCACCGAAGGCACAGCCTTCCGCGCCAGAAGCGCACGCACCGCGCGGCCCAAGTCCCATTGCGCGGCTTTCGCGGCCTCGAATCCCATGGCCTTCGTCTCCAGCATGGCATCGCGGAAACCGACGATCGCATCCGTGGGCATGGTCGCATGATAGGCATGCCCGCCGCCCTCATAGGCCGCCATGATCGCCCGCCACTTCTTCAGGTCCAGCGCAAAGGAATTGCTGTCGGTCGCCGCCAAACGCTCCTCACCGCGCGGCGACAGCACCACCACCCCGGCGGAAGGCGAGGCCGACCACCCCTTCTGCGGGGCGGAAATCAGCACATCCACCCCTGTCGCCTCCATATCCACCCAGATGCAGCCCGAGGCGATGCAATCCAGCACCATGATCGCGCCCACTTCATGGGCCGCCGCCGCCACCTGCGCGATATAGTCATCCGGCAGGATGATCCCCGCGCTCGTCTCCACATGGGGGGCGAAGACGGCCTCGGGGCGGGTCTCGCGGATCTTCGCCACCACCTCTTCCACCGGGGGCGGAGCATAGGGCGCGCGCGGATCGTTGCCGGTCTGGCGCGCCATCACCACGGTCGTGGCGCTGGCAAAGCCGCCCGCCTCGAAGATCTGCGTCCAGCGGAAGGAAAACCACCCGTTCCGCACGATCAGCACCGATCCCTTGCCGAACTGCCGCGCCACGGCCTCCATCGCATAGGTTCCGCCCCCCGGCACCAGCGCCACGGCAGAGCCGTGATAAACCTCTTTCAGCAACCCAGACACATCCCGCATCACCCCCTGAAACCGCGCCGACATGTGGTTCAGGCTGCGGTCGGTGAAGACCACCGAAAATTCCTGCAACCCTTCCGGGTCGATATGGGCATGCGGCAAGCTGGTCATGAGGCTCTCTCCCTATCCTTTCCCCGAATATGGCGCAGCCCGGCGCCAAAGCCACCCCATTTCCGACATGCCCCCCCTTCATCCGTTCCTAAATATCCCGGGGGTTAATGGCCGCGCGCGGCCAGAGGGGGCTGGCCCCTTTGCCGGAGGCGAAGCGCGTAGGCGCGCAGCCGACAGGAAAGACCCGCGGCGGCACGCCGCTCCGCTTCGCAAGCCTATCCCAAAGGCCCCGGCCGCAACTCTTCGGTCAAAAGCACATTGGCCTCCACATTCCCCACCCCCGGCAGCGTCATGATCCGCCGCCGCAGCACCCGCTCGAAATCCGCGATGTCCCGCGCCACCACCCGCAAGCGGTAGTCGAACAACCCCAGCACATGCTGCACCACCTGCACCTCGGGGATCGCCACCACCGCGCGTTCGAAATCCTCCAAGGACACCCGCCCCCGCGTGGCCAGCTTCACCCCCAGAAACACCGTCACCCCAAATCCCAGCGCCGCGCGGTCCACCTCCACCCGCCGCCCCGCGATGATGCCCGCCTCCTCCAGCCGCCGCACCCGTCGCCAGGCGGCCGGCTGGCTCATCCCCAGCCGCCGCCCGATCTCGCCCGCCCCCAGTGTCCCGTCCCGCGCCAAAAGCCGCAGCACCCCGCGGTCCAGATCATCCAGGTCGATCACAGCGGCAGCCCCCCCGCATCCTTGATCGTCGCGATCAGCATCAGCGCCTCCAGCTCCGCGATATGCGGCAAGGTCAGGATCCGCCTGCGATAGATCTCCTGATACTGCGCCATGTCCCGCGCGATCACGTTCAGCCGCACATCCACCCGGCCCAGAAACGTCTCGATCGCCACCACCTCGGGCACCTCGCGCGCCGCGGCGATGAATTCGTCAAAGGCCCGCGGATCGGTCTTGTCCAGCGTAAAGCGCAAGGACACCTCCACCCCGTAACCCAGCGCCCGCCAGTCGATCGCCGCCACCTCCGCCCGGATCACCCCGCCCGCCCGCAGCCGCTCCAGCCGCCGCCACAGCGTCGCCCCCGTCACCCCCGCCCGCTCGGCCAGCACCGCCCGCTCCAGCCCCGGCTCTGCCAGATATTGCCGCAGGATCCGGCGGTCCGTCTCATCCAGCTGCATGATCTATCCACCAAACCGCCATTTCCGGAATGCAAACTCCATCATTCCGCGAAAACTGTCAAACAATGCACCGCGCACCGCCGGAAAACCCCTATCCTCCGCCCATCAACTCAAAGGAGGACCGCCATGCGCGTCTATTATGATCGTGACTGCGACATCAACCTGATCAAGGACAAGAAGGTCGCCATCCTCGGCTACGGCTCGCAGGGCCACGCCCACGCCCTCAACCTGCGCGACTCCGGCGCCAAGAACCTCGTCGTCGCGCTGCGCGAAGGCTCCCCGTCGGCCAAGAAGGCCGAGGCCGAGGGGCTGAAGGTCATGGGCATCGCCGAAGCCGCCGCATGGTGCGACCTCATCATGTTCACCATGCCCGATGAGCTTCAGGCCGAAACCTACCGCAAATACGTCCATGACAACCTGAAGGAAGGCGCCGCCATCGCCTTTGCCCACGGCCTGAACGTCCACTTCGGCCTGATCGAGCCGAAAAAGGGCGTCGACGTCATCATGATGGCCCCCAAGGGCCCCGGCCACACCGTCCGCGGCGAATACACCAAGGGCGGCGGCGTCCCCTGCCTCGTCGCCGTCCATCAGGATGCCACCGGCAAGGCGATGGAAATCGGCCTCTCCTACTGCTCCGCCATCGGCGGCGGCCGCTCGGGCATCATCGAAACCAACTTCCGCCAGGAATGCGAAACCGACCTCTTCGGTGAACAGGCGGTCCTCTGCGGCGGCCTCGTCGAACTCATCCGCATGGGCTTCGAAACCCTGGTCGAAGCGGGCTACGAACCCGAAATGGCCTATTTCGAATGCCTGCACGAGGTGAAGCTGATCGTCGACCTGATCTACGAAGGCGGCATCGCGAACATGAACTACTCGATCTCGAACACCGCCGAATACGGCGAATACGTCTCGGGCCCGCGCATCCTGCCGTACGAGGAAACCAAGGCCCGCATGAAGGCCGTGCTGACCGATATCCAGACCGGCAAGTTCGTCCGCGACTTCATGCAGGAAAACGCCGTGGGCCAGCCCTTCTTCAAGGCCACCCGCCGCATCAACGACGAACACCAGATCGAGCAGGTGGGCGAGAAACTCCGCGCCATGATGCCCTGGATCTCCAAGGGCAAGATGGTCGACCGCGCGCGGAACTGATCCGCCCGAGAGGGTTGAAAAATGGAGGGGCCGATCCGGGAGGGCCGGCCTTCTTCATTTTGCTTTTGAAGCCGAAGGTTTATTATCACTCCGCGCATCGATTAGGACAACATCGGGGCTTTCGTCCAGACCGACACGCTTTAGGATCGCAGTCAATCTCTTTAATTGCTCCAAGCTGTAATAGACGATTGCCTTTATTCCCTTCTCCGGCTCTGTTGCACAAATCGGCCTCTGACCGGAGTTCCCCTTTCCCCGGACGGACTTATCCTGCGAGTTCTGTGATCGGTGTTCCGAGCGCTGTGAAGCGGTTCAGGACCGCGACACGGACCTGGAACTCTGCGACCTGACGGTCGAAGTCCCGGGCGGACAACCGCTGCCCCAACAGCTTGACGCAGTGCATCTTGGTTTCTGCCCGACTTCGGCGGTGATATCCGCTCCATCGTCGCCAGATAGTTCGGCCGACACGTTTTGATGTCCGCAGGATTTCGTTTCGCGCGACCGCCCCGGCGGTGTCGGCCTTCCAGAACTTGGCATTCTTGCGGGGCGGTATGATAGCGGCGGCTCCGCGAGCAGCTATGGCGTCATGGCACTTGCGGGTGTCGAAGGCGCCATCAGCGGTGACACTGCCGATCTCCTGGTCGGGCGGGATCTGGTCCAGCAGTTCGGGCAGCATGGGCGCATCGCCGATCTCACTGGTGGTGAACTCCGCGGCGCGGATTTCCAAGGATTTCTCATCAATCCCGATGTGGATCTTGCGCCAGACCCGCCGTTTCGTGCCGCCATGCTTGCGGGCGTTCCACTCCCCTTCGCCTTCCACCTTGATCCCGGTGCTGTCCACCAGCAGGTGCAACGGTCCATCCGATCCACGATAGGGAATGTTGACCTTCAGGGTCTTCTGCCGCCGTGACAGCGTGCTGAAGTTCGGCACCGCCCAGTCCAGGCCGATCAGGCGCAGCAGACTCTCGACGAACCCGGTCGTTTGCCGCAGCGCCATGCCGAACAGCACCTTCATCGTCAGGCAGGTCTGGATGGTGGCATCGCTGTAGTCCGGTTGGCGGCCACGCTTGCCTGTCGGCACAGCCTCCCAGGTCATGGCGGGGTCAAACCAGATCGTCAGCGAGCCCCGGCGCTTCAGCGCATCGTTGTACGCGGGCCAGTTCTTGGTCTTGTAGACAGGGGGTACGGGTCTGCTCATGCGCCCCAGCTACCACGCTGGATTCACGACATGAATCCCACTTCAGCCGATTTGTGCAACAGAGCCATTGGCCGACAGAACATACTGCCCCGCCCGCGTGTCCGGCGCATGGGCTACCAGCCCCCGCTGCACGAGGCTTTTCAGCGCCCGATGATAGGTCGCCTGCGGGATTGCCGCCGCCAGCGGATGATTGCGGATCGCCTCCGACCGGGCCGCCCGCTGCGATCCGTTGCAGACCTCGTTGATCGCATAAAGCACGTCGCGCTCATTGGGCGAAAGATCCACCAGCCCAAGCGAAGTTTCCATCTCGAACAACAACGACCGAAGCTGTGCAACGCTCTTGATATTCACTTAGGTCCCCCCCCGAACCGGCCCCCGATCAGGCGGGCCGCCGCGACGCATTAACCATTATTAAAGCGCAGATGTTCCGGGCAAGCAACGCCGCTCACGCGGTCGGGCGACGATTGGCACGAAGTTTGCTGCAAGGATTGCGCATCCCTCCCGGCCACGCGGAAAGAAAACTTGCATGACACCCGGCAAAGTCCTTGACAGCCCCACTTGCAGCAACAACTTTTACGTGTATTAAGGAATTGAGTCTCGACCTATTGGTTACCCGTCCCCCAGTGCCTTTCCAGTGCCAAGCTCTTCGGATCACAGCCGTTCGCAAAGATTGTCCCGACCCAAGATGAACAGCCTTCCCAACAGCATCAGCATGGCCCCTGCCAAGGACGCATCCCCCGCCTGCTGCCCGCCCGGCGTGGTCCACATGCCCCGCGCGGCGCAGATCGTCGCCGTCTGCGAACGGCCCGGCCCGCTGGATCCTCTGCTCGACTGGCTCACCGAGAAAGGCGCGCAGATCGTGCATGTGCCGCTGCGCCGCCTGCCGCTCGACTGGTTCGATACCCATGCCCATCGCCATGACGTGGCCCTCGTCGACGCCGATTTTCTGGGCGACGAAGGCGCGATGATAGATTTCGGGATGCGCCTGCGCCGCTTCAGCCCAGGCATGCCGGTGATCATGGCGACAAAGCGCGTCACCGCCTCCGATTTCTCGACCGAACGCATGGCGATCTGCGATGTCACGCTGCGCATGCCCATCACCCGCGGCGACCTGCTCGAGGCCCTTTCCGCCGCGCTGGAAAACCACGCCCACTGGACCGAAATCCGTCATCAGGGTCGTCCCCTGATCGCCGAGGCACACCCCCCCTCGGTCTGATCGCCAAAATGGCGATACCCGTGCGACTGGCGGCCCCCCGGGCCGCCATTTCTTTTCCCGCCACTTCTTTTCCCACAACGAAAAAGGGCGGCCTCCGGCCGCCCTTCCCGCACTCTCCCACGATCCGCGCCGTTCAGGCCAATTGCGCGGCCACATCCTCGGGGATGTCGAAATTATGCGTCACGGTCTGCACATCGTCATCCTCTTCCAGCATGTCGATCAGCCGCATCAGCTTGGTCGCCGTCTCCAGATCGACCTCGGTCCGCGACTGCGGCCGCCAGACCAGCTTGGATTCCAGCGATTCCCCCAGCGCCTTCTCCAGCGCGTCCGAAACATCCGACAGCGCCTCGACACTGCAATAGATCCAGTGGCCTTCCTCATCGGATTCCACGTCATCCGCCCCCGCATCCAGCGCGGCCATCATCACGTCATCCGCCGAACCGGCGCCCGCCGGATAGGAAATCTCGCCCACCCGGTCAAAGGAATGGCTGACCGATCCGGTCTGCCCAAGGTTCCCGCCGCATTTGGTGAAATAGGACCGCACATTCGATGCCGTGCGGTTCAGGTTGTCCGTCATCGCCTCGACGATGATCGCGATCCCGTTCACGCCATAGCCTTCATAGCGGATCTCGGTGTAATCCTCCGCATCCCCGCCCATGGATTTCTTGATCGCGCGTTCGATCACGTCCTTGGGCATCGACACGGCCTTCGCCGCCTTCACCGCCAGACGCAGGCGCGGGTTCTTCTCGGGGTCAGGATCGCCCATCTTGGCGGCGACGGTGATTTCCTTCGCCAGCTTGGAAAACATCTTCGAGCGCAGCTTGTCCTGCTTGCCCTTCCGATGCTGGATGTTCGCCCATTTTGAATGGCCTGCCATGACCCGCGCTCCGATATCCCTTGGGGGGTGATGGCGTCCTATACACAAGGCAGGCAGGGAACGGCAACCCCGCCCCCGCGCAAGTCCGGCCTATTCCGCCTCAGCGGCGAAAACCGCGCCCAGCCCCGCGAATTGCAGCCCCCTGTCGCCCCCCGCCAGATCGGCCACCGTGCTGTCGGCCCCGGCCCCCGGCAGCCCCGCCGCGTCAAGCGCGGCCACCACGGCCTCCACCTCCTGCCCGGTCAGATCGGCCAGCGCCGCAACCGGCGCGCGCTCCACCGCGCCCAGCACCGCCTCGACCGTCGCCCCCGGCCCACCCGCCGGGGCCACCGGCAGCACGCTGGCCCCCAGAGCCACCGCGCCCAGCGCCATGATCCCCACCGCCACGGGCCGCCTGAAATAGGTCGAAAACGCCCGCCAGTTCAGCCACAGATGCGCCCCGGCCCCCAGCAGCAGGATCCACCCCGCCCATTCATGCAGGCCCTTCATCAGCCCCGTTTCCACATGAAAGAACATCGCCACCCCCGATGCCCCCATCAACAGGAACGACCCCACCACCAAAGGCGTGGCCCAGGATCGCAGGGAAAGCAAAGGGCGCGGGGCGGAAAGGACAGACATGACTACGGCTCCTGAAAACGGGTGTCTCACCCTTTCACGTCACCGCCCGCCCGTTCCGTCGCACGGAATGGGCATGATCGCCCCTCCCGCCCGCAAGTTCACTCCACCGGCGGGGGCGAGGCAAAGGTCCAGCTCCCCGCCCCGTCCGTGATCTCCACCGATGCCATCGGCGGCACCACGCCCTCGGCCCCCAGCGCGCGCGTCAACTCGCTCCAGAACTGCCGCAGCAGGTTGGGCCGCTCCACCACCGTCACCCGGTAGTCATAGCCCGGCCCGCACGGCTCCAGCCGCCCCGCCCCGCCCGCCGCCGCCCAATCGGCCCGGCAGACCGTGCCATCGCTCAGGCTCACCGTCAGCACCGATTGCGACAGCCGCGCCGCCTGCGGCTCCACCCCGCCCATGGGCATGGCACAACCCGCCAGCATCGCCACAACCGCCAGTCCAGCCATCCCCCGCATCGCATCTCTCCTCAAAGCGGCCAGATCACCGGGATCAGCGCCGAAGCCACCAATCCCGTCAGGATATTCAACGGGATCCCCACCCGCATGTAATCCGAAAAGCGATAGCCCCCCGGACCATAGACCATCATGTTCGTCTGATACCCCACCGGCGTCGCAAACGCGACCGAGGCCGAGAACATCACCGCCACCACAAAAGGCCGCGCATCCACGCCCAGACTTTGCGCCAGCTCGATCACGATGGGCGTATAGATCACCGCCACCGCATTGTTCGACAGGAACTCCGTCAGCGCCAGCCCAAGGAAATAGACGCACAGGATCATCACGAAGGGCGTCATCCCCTGCATCAGCGGGGCCACCGCCTCCACGATCAACTCCACCGCCCCCGCATGTTCCAGCCCCTGACCCACCGCCAGCATGGAAAAGATCATCGCGATCAGCCGCCCATCGACAAAGGTAAAGGCCTCCTCGGCATCGACGCAGCGCGTGATCAGGATCACCGCCACCGCCACCAGCCCCAGCGCCAGGATCGGCGCCGCATCCACCGCCGACAGCACCACGATCCCCGCCAGCGCGGCAATCGCGATGGGGGCCTTTGTCCGCCGGAACGGCTTGATCGACGGGCGGCTGATATCCACCAGATCCATATCCGCCGCCAGCCGCTGGATATCTTCCACCGCGCCCTCCAGCAGCAGCGTATCCCCCACCCGCACCGTCAGATCATCCAACTGCCGCCCGATGTTCTGATTGCGCCGATGCGCCGCCAGCACATAGACGCCGTATCGCCGCCGCAGCCGCAACTCGCCCAGCCGCCGCCCCTCCATCCGGCAGCCGGGCGAAATCAGCACTTCCACCGTTTCCGTCTGGGTCGAGGAAAGCTTGTCCACCAGATGCAGGTCCTTGCGGTTCTGCAGGCCCAGCAACTCGGTCATTTCCGTCCGCAGCACCACCCGGTCCCCGGCCGCAAGCTTCACCGGCGCCAGATCCCGCCGGAGCGAGGCATCCCCCCGCAGCACGTCGATCAGCCGCACCCCGTCGCGCTTGAACAGGTCGATCTCCAGCACCGCCTGCCCGATCAGCGGGCTGTCCTCGGGCACGGCAACTTCCGTGAAATACTTCATCTTCCGCCGGTCGCTCAGCAGCACGCCCATGCTCTGCCGCACCGGCAACAGCTTGTTCGCCGTCAGCGCCAGAAAGGCCCCGCCGATCACCGTGATCGCAATTCCCAAAGGCGCGATCTCGAAAATGGTGAAATGCTCAAGCCCGCTCCCCGCCGCCACCCCATCCACCAGCAGGTTGGTCGAGGTGCCGATCAGCGTGATCATCCCCCCCATCACCGTGACATAGGACAACGGGATCAGCAGCTTCGACGGCGCGGTCCCCATCTTCACCGCGATCTGCATCACCACCGGGATCATCACCGCCACAAGCGGCGTGTTGTTCATGAACCCCGACGCCACCGCGATGAACCCGAACAGCACAACGATGGTCCGCTTCGGCCTGTCGCCCACCTGCCGCTCGGCCGCGCGGATCACCATCTCCACCGCGCCCGTCCGAACCAGCCCCCCCATCACCAGAAACATCAGGACGATGGTCCATGGCGCGGCATTCGACAGCACCGCCACCCCGTCGCGCACCGGCAGGATCCCCAGCACCAGCATCAGCGCCGCCCCGCCCATCGCCGTCACTTCCACGGGATAGACCTCGCGCACGAACAGCGCGAACATCCCCAGCAGGATGGCGATCGCCACCCAGGGTTGCCACTCCGCCGCCAGTTCCAGTCCGAACATACCGCCCCCTCGCACCACGCCTACGGCATGTCAGGCGGCAGGATCATCCCCCCGCGCCGCCCGCACACGCGGGCTGACCAATGCCACACCGGACAGAAGCAAAACAAGCGAAAGCCAGAGAGAAGGAGGAAATCTCTCTCCAAGGATCGCCATTGCCCAGAAAATTCCCGCCCCGGTCACGATGTAGGAACATTGTGAGGCGAACACCGCCCCCGCCCGGAACGCAAGCCAGACATAGGCCGCATAAACCACCGCATGCAGCGCCGATGAAACCGCCAGCGCCGCCTCCGCCCGGCCGAATCCGGCGAAAGGATCGAAGAACTGCCCCGTCATCAGCGCCACCGGCAGGCACAGCACCATCCCCGTGACCGATGCCCCGAACATCGCCTGCACCGGGTCCATCCCCGCCGTGCCGTTGCGCGCCACGTAAAGCCCCTCCAGCGCATAGCAAAGCGGCCCCACCAGCGCGAGCGGCAGGAAGGCCGCCATCGCCGGATCGGGCAGCGCCGCCCCCGGCGCCGCCAACAGCCCCACCGCCAGAAGCCCAAGGCACAGCCCCGCCAGCCGCGCCCAGCCGAACCGCTCCATCCCCAGCATGAGCGCGATGGGAAAGGCGATCATCGGCACCGCCGAAATCAGGATCGACATGATCCCCGAAGGCAGCCGAGCGATCGACAGATAGAAGGTCGCATTCGGGATCAACGTGCCCAGCGCCGCCACCACCAGATAGAACCGCAGCGATGCCCGCGTGAACACCAGCCCCCGCCCGCGCGGCAGGCAGATCGCCCCCAGCACCCCCGTGCAGACCACCAATTGCCAGAAGATAAGCCCGAAAGGCCCATGCCCCGACGAAGTGGCGATCTTGCCCAAGGGCTGCGTCAGCCCCCAGCCAAGACCCAGCAACAGCAGGACACCCACCAGAAACCAGCGTTGCCCTCCCCCCGCGTCCAGGGCTGTCACGGGGGTTGCCACGGGGGTTGCCACGGGGGCCGCCACGGGGGCTGTCACGGCGCGCTCTCCTGCAACCGCCCGCCCACCCGCACCGGCACCACGCGCATGGCCTTGCCCGTCCGGTCATCCGTCTCGACAAACACGCCCGACAGCGTGGCCTCGCCCCCCGCCGGCTCGAACCGCCCCTTGGCCATGCCGGTCACGAAGCGGCGCAAGGGCTCCAGCTTCTCCATCCCGATGACGCTGTCATAGTCGCCGCACATCCCCGCATCCGAAAGATAGGCCGTGCCCCCCTTCAGGATCATCGCATCCGCCGTCGGCACATGGGTATGCGTCCCCACCACCAGCGAGGCCTGCCCGTCACACCAATGCCCCATGCCCATCTTCTCGGAGGTCGCCTCGCAATGCACATCGACCACCGCCGCCTGCACCGCCGCGCCCAGAGCATGGGCCTTCAGCACCCTCGATGGCCGAGAACGGGTCGTCAGCGGCCGCTTCATGAAGACCTGCCCCAGAACCTGCGCCACCAGTACCTTGCGCCCCTGCGTCGCGGTGAACACCCGGAACCCCTTCCCGGCGCCCTTGGAAAAGTTCAAGGGCCGCAGGATGCGCGGCTCCGTCTCGATGAAGGACAGCATCTCCTTCTGGTCAAAGGCATGGTCACCCAGCGTGATGCAATCCGCCCCCGCCTGCAAGATCAGCCGCGCATGATCCGCCGTCAGCCCCGCGCCGGAAGAGGCATTCTCGCCATTCACCACCACGAAATCGAGCGCCCACTCCACCCGCAACGCCGGCAACCGCGCGCAATCGCCGCCCGTCCCGCCCGCCCCATGACATCGCCCAGAAAAGGATCCGCATGCCCCCGCCCTACGTCACCCCGGCCCTGCGGCAATCCCGTTCCCGACCCTTGCCGTCGCAAACCCCACCGCAGCCCAAAACCTGCCCTGCCCCTTCATCTTGGCCCAAATACCCAAATGACCCCACCACTCCCCACCCCGCCGCCCAAGGCGCCTCCCCCTCCCCGCCCGCGGGAGGGGCCGGGGGAGGGGGTCCCCGCGACACCCCCTCTGCATCCGCGCACCTTCCACCCCAGAAACTGGCCCCTCTCTCTCCAAACTTGTATGCACTGCCGTCTGCACCACCCGTCTGCACCGGGCGCTGCACATCCACTTTCCCCCAACCCCGGAAACAAACACTTCCCCCGCCCCCGCGCCGCCCTACCTTTCCCCATGCACCTCCCCACCCCCCTCACCGACTGGCTCGACGCGAAAGGCTGGACCCTCCACCCCCACCAGCAGCAAATGCTGGCCCGCGCCCACGAACCCGCCACCCCTCCTCATCGCGCCCACAGGCGGCGGCAAGACGCTGGCAGAGCTTCCTCCCCACCCTCGCCGAACTCGGCACCCAACCGTCCCCCGGCCTCCACACCCTCTATATCTCCCCCTCAAGGCCCTCACCGCCGACATCCGCCGCAACCTCCGCACCCCCGTCGAAGGCGCCGCCCTCCCCATCCGCATCGAAGACCGCACCGGCGACACCTCCACCACCCAGCGCCGCCGCCAACGCGCCGACCCGCCGCATATCCTGCTGACCACCCCGGAATCCCTCGCCCTTCTCCTCTCCTACGAAGACGCGCCCAAGATCTTCCAATCCCTCCAAAGGGTTGTGATCGACGAACTCCACGCACTCGCCGAGTCGAAACGCGGCGACCAGCTCATGCTGCTCCTCTCCCGCCTCGAAACCCTCGCCCCCAACCTCCGCCGCGTCGGCCTCTCCGCCACCGTCGAAGACCCGCCTGCGCTGGCCCGCTACCTCTCCCCCACCACCTGCGACATCCTCCGTGCCGACCCCGGCCCCGACCCTGACATCGCCATGCTGGAAACCGAAACCCCGCCCCCATGGTCCGGCGGCGGCGGCCGCTACGCCATGCGCGCGATCCTCGACGAAGTCCGCCGCCACCGCACCACCCTCATCTTCCACAACACCCGCGCGCAGGCGGAACTCTTCTTTCACGACCTCTGGCTACAGAACGACGAAGGGCTTCCCATTGGCATCCACCACGGCTCCCTCGCCCGCGAACAGCGCGAACGGGTGGAGGCCGCGATGACCGAAGGCCGCCTCCGCGCCGTGGTCTGCACGGGCTCGCTCGACCCGATCGACTGGGCGACGTGGACCTCGTCATTCAGGTCGGCGCACCAAAGAACGTCAAACGCCTCGTGCAGGATCGGCCGCGCCAACCACCGCTACAATGCCCTCCAAGGCCCTGATTTTGCCCGCAAACCGCTTCGAAGTGGTGGAATGCCGCGCCGCCCTCGACGCTGTCCGCGACCACGCTCGACGGCAACCGCGGCCTCCGGCCGCGACGTGCTTTGCCAGCACATCCTCCTGACCGCCGCCTCCGGCCCTTTCGACGCTAACAAATTATTCACAGAGGTTAAGAGAACAGGCCCCTACACCACCCTCACTCCGCCCCGAATTCGACGCCTGCCTCGACTTCTGCGCCACCGGCGGCTACGCCCTCCGCGCCTATGACAAGTGGCAGAGATTGCTGGAAAAAAACGGCAAATGGCAGCTCCGCGATCCCCGCACCGCCGCCATCATCCGCCAGAACCTCGGCACCATCATCGACACCGAGACGCTCAAGGTAAGGTTAAGAAACCGCCTCGGCGGCACACCGTTGGGCGAAGTCGAAGAGGGCTTCGCCTCCACCCTCACCCCCGGCGACACTTTCCTCATCGGCGGCGAAATCGTCCGCTACGAAGGCCTGCGCGAAATGACGGTCGAAGTCACCCGCCAGCCCGGCCGCGAACCGAAAGTCGCCACCTTCAACGGCACCAAATTCGCCACCTCCACGCTCCTCACCCAGCGGATTCTCGAAATCTTCCAAGCAGATAGCTGGCCCGACCTCCCCACCCACACCGCCCAGTGGCTCGCCCTGCAACGCGACGTGTCCCGCCTCCCGCAGCCCGACCGCCTGCTCGTCGAATCCTTCCCCCATGACGGGCGCGAACATCTCTGCATCTACGGCTTCGCAGGCCGCAACGCGATGCAGACGCTCGCCCTTCTGGTCACAAAACGCATGGAAGAACAGGGGCTTGCCCCCTTGGGCTTCGTCGCCACCGATTACGCGACGCTCATCTGGGGCCTCGACCCCGTCACCGACGCCGCCCCCCTCTTCGACCTTCATTCCTTGCGCGAAGGGCTCGAAACATGGCTCGGCGGCAATGCCGTGATGAAACGCACCTTCCGCGCCACCGCCATCATCGCGGGCCTCATCGAACGCAGCCATCAAGGCCGCCGGAAAACGGGCCGTCAGGCCACCTTCTCCTCCGACATCCTCTACGACACGCTCCGCAAATACGACCCCGATCACCTCCTCCTGCAAGTGACCCGGGAAGAGGCCGAACGCGGCCTCGTCGACTTCTCCCGCATCGAAGACATGCTCGCCCGCGTCGAAAACCGCATCGACCTTCTCCGCCTCCCCCGCGTCACCCCCCTCGCCGCCCCCCTCTTCCTCGAACCGGGGCGCATCCCCATCCACGGCACAGGCCGCGAACGCATGGTCGAAGAGGCGGCGCACAGGCTGATGCAGGAAGCAGGCCTCGCCTGACACTTGCAACGCCTTGCGCTGCAAGGCAAAACCGCCCCATGCACCACGCCTTCACCCTTGCTGGGGAAACCCTCCACGCCCTCCCCTCCGGCGCGCTTTTGTGGCCCGCGCAGGCGCTCCTCTGCGTGTCTGACCTGCATTTCGGCAAATCCGAACGCCTCGCCCGCCGTGGCGGATCGCTGCTGCCGCCCTATGAAACCCGCGCCACGCTGGAAAAACTCGAAGCCGACATCGACCGCACCGCCCCCGCCCAAGTCATCTGCCTCGGCGACAGCTTCGATGACCTCGCCGCCGCCGACGGTCTGGAAGAGGCCGCCCGCCTCCGCCTCGCCCGCCTCATGGCAGGGCGCGACTGGATATGGATCGAAGGCAACCACGACGCAGGCCCGGTGGAAATCGGCGGCACCCACCGCGCCACCCTGACGCTTGGCCCCCTCACCTTTCGCCACATCGCCGACCCGCAGGAAAGCGGCGAAATATCAGGCCACTACCACCCCAAGGCCCGCCTGAAAGGCACCGCCCGCCCCTGCTTCCTGCTGGATGCGCAGCGCCTGATCCTGCCCGCCTACGGCACCTATACGGGCGGCCTGCCCACCCATGACAGCGCCCTGCAATCCCTCATGCAAAAGGGCGCGCTGGCCATCCTCACCGGCCCGCGCGCCCTTCCCATCCCATTCTGAAACCCCGTCCCGGGCTTGACCCGGGACCTCTCCCAACACCTGCGACGAAGCCTGAAAAGAAAGGCCCCGGGTCACACCCGGGGCGCGTGCAGAGACAGGGCGCCGTAGGGCGGGGTTCACCCCGCCATCCGTCGCGAAAGGCGAGGAAACCCCCGCCCTACGATCACGCCGTCAACCCCTCCGGCTCCGCCAGCCCATTCGCGCGGCAGCAGGCCGTCAGCGTATTCGCCAAGAGACAGGCAATCGTCATCGGCCCCACACCCCCCGGAACCGGCGTGATCGCCCCCGCCACGGCAGCCGCGCTGTCGTAATCCACGTCACCCACCAGCTTCGCCTTGCCGTCCCGCTCGATCCGGTTGATCCCCACGTCGATCACCGTCGCCCCCGGCTTCACCATGTCGCCGGTGATCATCTCGGGCCGCCCCACGGCAGCGACGAGGATATCCGCCCGCCGACACACCTCCGCCAGATCCTTGGTCCGGCTATGGGCAATCGTCACAGTGCAGCTATCCCCCAGCAGCAACTGCGCCATCGGCTTGCCCACGATGTTCGACCGCCCCACGACTACCGCATTCAACCCCGCCAGCTTCCCGTGATGATCCCGCAGCATCATCAGACAGCCCAGCGGCGTGCAGGGCACCATCGACTTCTGCCCTGTCCCCAACAGCCCCACGTTCGAAATATGGAACCCGTCCACATCCTTGGCCGGATCAATCCGATTGATTACCAACTCTGAATTCAGATGCCCCGGCAGCGGCAGTTGCACCAGAATCCCATGCACCGCCGGATCGGCATTCAGCCGGTCGATCAGCGCCAGCAGTTCCGCCTCGCCCGTCTCGGCGGGCAGGCGATGCTCGAAACTTTCCATCCCCACCTCGATGGTGGAGGCGTGCTTGTTCCGCACATAGACCTTGGACGCCGGATCCTCGCCCACCAGCACCACGGCCAGCCCCGGCGTGATGCCGTTCTGTTCCTTCAACCGCGCCACATGCGCCGCAACCTGCGCGCGCACATTGGCGGCGAATGCCTTGCCGTCGATCACCTTGGCCGTCATGTCCCTGATCCCCTTCCGGTTTTTCCTTACACCGCCGCGGCAAAGGCCGCGCGGTAATGATCCTTTTGCATCCGCGTCGCCAGCACGGCGTTTTTCATCAGAACCGCCACCGTCACGGGCCCCACGCCGCCCGGAACCGGGGTGATCCACCCCGCCACCTCGGCGCAGCTTGCGTAATCCGCGTCGCCCACCGTGCGCCCCTCGACCCGGTTGATCCCGATGTCGATCAGCGCGGCCCCAGGTTTCAGCATGTTCCCCGTCACCAGCCCCGGCTTGCCCACGGCCACGAAAACCGCATCCGCCGCGCGGCTATGCACCGCCACCTGCCGCGTCATGTGATGGCAGACCGTCACCGTCGCCCCCAGCCCCATCATCAGAAAGGCGATGGGCTTTCCCACGATCTCGGAATGGCCGATCACGCAGACATCCAGCCCCTCCATCTTCAACGGCAGGCTCTTCAGTATCTCCACCGCCGCCACCGCCGTGCAGGGGCCAAGCGTCAGGTCGTTGTAGACGATATTCCCGATTGAGGACGGATGCATCCCCTCCACATCCTTGATCGGATGCACCGCCTTCTGCAGCGCCTTCACCGGGATATGCGCAGGCAGGGGCCGCTGGATGATGATCCCGTTCACCCGCGGATCGGCATTCAGCCCTGCCAGAACACCCGTCAACTGCTCCAGCGAAATCGTCTCGGGGTAGTTCCGCGCCTCAAAGGCCACGCCCGCCGCCTCGGCCTGCCGCTGCTGGTTGCGCACGTAAAGCTCCGCCGCCGCCACATCGCCCACCGATATCGACACCAGCCGCGGCGCCCAGCCTGCGGCCTCAAGCTCGCCCGCTTCGGCCCGGATTTCGGCCATCATCCGCGCCGCTATGCCCTTGCCGTCGATCACCGTGGCCGTCATCCGCCCGTCCTTCCGTCTCGGTCGGGCAAGCGCTCAGCCCTTCCGCAAATGGTCTTCCTCGCGCTCGATCGACCAGTCGATCAGCTTGCGCCACAGCTTTTCCAGCTTGTCCGGCGGCAACCCATGGGCCGCCGCATGACGCCGCACATTGGCCACGACCTGCTCCACCCGATCGTCGATTCGCGCCGGCAGGCCGACCTCTTCCTTGATCGCGGCGGCACGGTCGATATAGGCGGTCCGCTCTGCGAACATCGCCACCAACGCCTCGTCCAGCCGATCAATCTCGGCCCGGATATCGGCCATCGTCCTGCAGTCTTCCGGCCTCTTCATGCCATCCCGTCCCCTCTCAGGTTGACCCCCATGTAAGGGGGCCAGCCCGAAAGGGCAACGCGACAGATCGCTTTAGAACAGGCCCTCGACCTGACCCGCGTCGTTCAGACGGATCACTTCGGCGCTCGGCACCTTGGGCAGGCCCGGCATCGTCATGATCTCGCCGCAGATCGCGACGATGAAGCCCGCACCGGCGGAAAGGCGCACTTCGCGCACCGGCACCGAATGGCCCGTGGGCGCGCCGCGCACCGACGGATCGGTGGTGAAGGAATACTGGGTCTTGGCCACGCAGATCGGCAGGTTGCCGTAACCGGCCGCTTCCCACGCCTTCAGCTGATCACGGATCGACTTGTCCGCGATCACCTCATCCGCATGATAGATGCGCTTGGCGATGGTCTCCAGCTTCTGGAACAGCGGCATTTCATCCGGATACAGCGGCGCGAAATTCGCGGCCCCCGACTCGGCCAGTTGCACCACCTTATGCGCCAGATCCTCGATCCCCGCCGAACCATTCGCCCAGTGCTTGCACAGGATCGCTTCCGCGCCCTGCTCGGCCACATAGGCCTTCACTGCGGCGACTTCCGCATCCGTGTCGCTGTAGAAGTGGTTGATCGCCACCACGACCGGCACGCCAAAGGATTTCACGTTGGCGATATGGCGGCCAAGGTTCGGGCAGCCCTTCTTGACGGCCTCCACATTCTCGGCACCCAGATCGGCCTTGGCGACGCCGCCGTTCATCTTCATCGCGCGCACCGTTGCCACGATCACGGCGGCCGAAGGCTTCAGCCCGGCCTTGCGGCACTTGATGTCAAAAAACTTCTCGGCACCCAGATCGGCCCCGAAACCGGCTTCCGTCACAACATATTCACCCAGCTTCAGCGCGGTCTTGGTGGCAATGACCGAGTTGCAGCCGTGCGCGATGTTCGCGAACGGCCCGCCATGCACGAAGGCGGGGTTGTTCTCCAGCGTCTGCACAAGGTTCGGCTGCATCGCGTCCTTCAGCAGCACCGTCATCGCGCCATCGGCCTTGATGTCGCGGCAGTAGATCGGCTTCTTGTCGCGGGTATAGGCAACGACGATGTCCCCCAGCCGCTTCTGCAGGTCTTCCAGATCGTTCGACAGGCACAGGATCGCCATGACTTCCGACGCCACGGTGATGTCAAAGCCCGTCTGGCGCGGAAAGCCGTTCGCCACACCGCCCAGCGACACGACGATATCGCGCAGCGCGCGGTCGTTCATGTCCATCACCCGGCGCCACGCCACGCGACGCTCGTCGATATCAAGGCTGTTGCCCCAGTAGATATGGTTGTCGATCATCGCCGACAGCAGGTTGTGCGCGCTGGTGATCGCGTGGAAGTCACCGGTGAAGTGAAGGTTCATCTCTTCCATCGGCACGACCTGCGCATAACCGCCACCAGCCGCACCGCCCTTCATCCCGAAGTTCGGCCCGAGGGACGCTTCGCGGATGCAGATCACCGCCTTCTTGCCGATGCGGTTCAGGCCGTCACCCAGACCGACCGTCGTCGTCGTCTTGCCTTCGCCCGCTGGCGTCGGGTTGATCGCCGTCACAAGGATCAGCTTGCCATCCTTCTTGCCGGAAAGCGATTTGATGAACTCCTGGCTCACCTTCGCCTTGTCATGGCCATAGGGCAGCAGATGCTCCGACGGAATGCCCAGTTTCGAACCGATCTCCATGATCGGCTTCTTCTTGGCTTCGCGTGCAATTTCGATGTCGGTTTTGAAGGCCATGTCCAAGCTCCCTTTGCGGGGTGCGATCCCCCGTTTACGACGTGATACCGGGGGAAACGGGCTTGGTGAGTGGCTTTTCCGACCTATTCGGCCCCAGATTCGCCAGTGTGTGTTTCCT
Organism: Paracoccaceae bacterium; assembly: GCA_041397045.1. Classification (GTDB taxonomy): domain Bacteria; phylum Pseudomonadota; class Alphaproteobacteria; order Rhodobacterales; family Rhodobacteraceae; genus Paragemmobacter. The sequence goes on along the minus strand of JAWKXK010000019.1, from coordinate 10,862 downwards.
ATCGGAAATAATTGAACACTGGTGGGAAACCTGCCTCTGACAATCGCCTTTTTCCGACAGGCGATCACCCCCGGCGGGCCGCCTCCAGATGCGCCCAGACGGGTTGATCGGGGATATGCAGGCGGATGGATTCGCCCAAGGCGAAGGTCCCTTCCCGCTCTATCCAGGCGGTGATCCCGCGCCGCCCCTGCGCCGCCGCCTTGAACTTGCCGCCGAAACCGGGATGGCGCGCCTCGATGGGCCGTGCGGGCAGATGGCAGGGCCGGTTCTCGATATCCACCACCAGCGTCGCGCCGCCTTCGGCCTGCAACCGGCTGCCCGGCGGCAGATGGCTGAAATCGGGTATCCCCTCCACCACCATGCTCGCCCCGATCAGCGCCGGATCCAGCCGCTCCACCCCCATCCTTTCGGCGATCTGCACCAGATCATCGGCCCCCAGCACGGAAAACTGCCGCGTGTTCCGGATCTCCGTCCCTTTGGGATACTGCGCCACAACCCGGCTGCAAGACGGGCGCGTCAGGCCGCCATGCGCCTCGCCCTCGGGTCCCGCAAAGGTCGCGACCAACCGCTCCACCGCCGCCGCCTCCAGCGCCGCCTCCCGATCCCGCACAAGGCCAAGCCAGACGATGCGGCCAATATATGCGGTCGGCTTCAGGACAGTCATCAGACACCGAGGATCAGAAAGACGCGGCGGAAGGGAAACAGCACCGATCCATCCTGCTGCAACGGATAGGCCGCGGCAAGCGCCTCTTCATAGGCCGCCACAAAGCGCGCCAGTTCCGCTGCCTCCATCCGCTCGGCAAAGGGCCGCATCACCGTGCTTTCCGTGAACCGCCGCACCGGATGGCCATCCTCCGCCGGATCCAGCCGCTGCACATAATCCGTCTCCCAGGCTGTCACCTGCCCCAGGGGCGCCAGCATCGCCCAATAGGCTTCGGCCCGTTCCACCGGCGGCCGCCACTGGCTGAAATCGAACCGGTCAGGAAACATCGCCGCCGCGATATCGCGCAAGAAACGGTGGGACGGCGCGTTGAACTGCCGCGGCATCTGGATCGCCAGCACTCCCCCGGGCACAAGCGCCCCCGCCAGCCGCGGCATCAGCCCCGCATGATCGTCCAGCCAGTGCAGCACAGCGTTGGAAAAGATCAGCGCCACTTTCCCCTCAGGCCGCCACGTCGCGATATCGGCACAGTCCAGCGCATCATAGCCCCGCGCCTCCTGCAGCATCGCGGGCGAGGCATCCACCCCCACCAGCCGCCGCCCCGGAAACCGCGCGCGCAGGGCCGCCGCCGCCGCCCCGTCGCCACAGCCCAGATCCACCACCGCGCCCTCCGGCAGATCGGGCACCTGCGCCAGCAGGTCCAGCGCCGGCCGCAAACGAAGACCCCGGAACCGTCCATAGGTTCCGGGGTCCCAATCTTTCCGTCCGTCAGCCAAGGCTCAGACCACAGGCTCGGGCTCCGGCCCGGCCTTCGGTGTCTTGGGCTTGGTCTTCGGGATCGCCGCGATCGACGTGGTCCCGCCGCCCGAGGCCGGCTTGTCCGCGTCGTCATCACCACCCAAAGGCTCGCCCGCGATCACCTTGCGGATCTCGTCCCCGGTCAGCGTCTCATATTCCAAAAGCCCCTTCGCAAGCCGCTCGAAATCCTCGGCCTTCTCGATCAGGATGCGGCGCGCGGTTTCATAGCCCTCGTCGATCAGGGTCTTCACCTCGTCCTCGATCAGCTCCTTTGTATGGGCCGAAACCGAGAAACCGGCGGTGTTCCCCTGATACCCTTCATGCGCCTCGGCATAGTCGATATTGCCGACCTTGTCCGACATGCCCCAGCGCATCACCATCGCGCGGGCCAGCGAAGACGCCTGCTGGATATCCCCCGCCGGGCCAGAGGACACGCCCTCTTCGCCATATTTGATGATCTCGGCAGCCTTGCCCGCCATCGTCATGGCGATCTTCTGCTTGCCCTCGTCCTTGTGCATGTTCAGCCGGTCCATTTCCGGCAGCGAAACCACCATCCCCAGCGCACCACCGCGCGGGATGATCGTGGCCTTATACACAGGGTCGCACTTGGGCATGTTCAGCCCGACGATGGCGTGACCGGCCTCGTGATAGGCGGTCTTTTCCTTCTGGTCGGGCGTCAGCACCATGGACCGACGCTCCGCCCCCATCATCACCTTGTCCTTGGCGTTCTCGAAGTCCTCCATCGTGACAAACCGCCGCCCGACGCGCGCCGCCATCAGCGCCGCCTCGTTCACAAGGTTCATCAGATCGGCCCCCGAAAAGCCGGGCGTCCCCCGCGCGATGGTCCGCAGGTCCACATCCGGCCCCAGCGGCACCTTGCGCGCATGCACGCCAAGGATCTTTTCCCGCCCCTTGATATCCGGGTTCGGCACGTGGATCTGACGGTCGAAACGGCCGGGGCGCAGCAGCGCGGGGTCCAGAACGTCCTTCCGGTTGGTCGCGGCAACGATGATCACACCCTCATTCGCCTCGAACCCGTCCATCTCCACCAGCAGCTGGTTCAACGTCTGCTCGCGCTCGTCATTCCCGCCGCCGATGCCCACGCCACGCGCACGGCCCACGGCGTCGATCTCGTCGATGAACACGATGCAGGGCGCGTTCTTCTTCGCCTGCTCGAACATGTCACGGACGCGCGACGCACCCACACCCACGAACATTTCCACGAAGTCCGAGCCGGAAATGGTAAAGAACGGCACCCCCGCCTCACCCGCAATCGCGCGGGCCAGCAGCGTCTTACCAGTGCCCGGGGGGCCAACCAGCAGCGCCCCCTTCGGAATCTTGCCGCCAAGGCGGCTGAACTTCTGCGGGTTCCGCAGGAATTCCACGATCTCCTCAAGTTCTTCCTTGGCCTCGTCGATGCCCGCCACGTCATCAAACGTCACGCGCCCGTGCTTCTCGGTCAGCAGTTTCGCCCGGCTCTTGCCGAACCCCATCGCACCGCCACGGCCCCCGCCCTGCATCCGGTTCATGAAGAAGATCCACACCCCGATCAGCACAAGGAACGGCAGCCAGATGCCCAGCACCGACATGAACCCCGATTGCTCCTGCGCCTCGGCCTTCACCTCCACGCCCTTGGCGATCAGGCGGTCGGTCAGCACCTCGCCATCCGGCTTGATCGTCACATATTGCGATCCGTCCCGCGCCCGCACCAGAACCCGCTCGCCATCCAGCGTCACGCTCTGCACCTCGCCGCCATCAACGCGGCTGATGAATTCCGAATAGGACAAGGTCCGCGACGAACTGGTCGACTGGTTCCCGCTGAACAGGTTGAACAGGGCCAGGATCAGCAGAAACAGAACGACCCAGAATGCGATGTTTCGTGCATTACCCACGAAGTGTCTCCTCATACCGCCGCAAGGCCAATAACGGCCCGCGACCCTTTGATCTTAAGATAGACATAAACCCCGGCTGTTCAATGCGATAAAGGTGCCGCAGCCAGCGGCCCCTCCGGCCCCGCGCAACGCAGCGCCCATCCGCCCCCGAATCCGGCCAGCGGGGCCGCGATCAGCCGCTCCCCCTGCCACAGCGCCGGGCTGGCCAGAAGCGTCGCGCGCGGCACCGCCGCAGACCGCCAGTCCGGGCACTGCGTCAGCCCCGCCTCGCCCAGCGCGCGCAACGTCAACCCCTTGGAGTCCGGGCCGGAAATCCGCCACCGGCCATCCCAGATCTCGCCCGCCGGCACCTCCAGCGCCGCCACCGCGCGCAACTCGCGCGTCAGCCGCATCCGCCCCCGCGCATGGCTGCTGCGGCATCCCGCCAGCGTGGCCGGACGCCCGGCAAGGGCTGCGGCAATGAAGCGCTCCATCTCGGGGCCGCGCGGGCCATATTCCGCTGATCCGATCCACATCACCGCCGCCCGCAGCAGCCGCCGCCGGATCTCCACCGGCAGCGCGGCAAGGCCCCCCGTCTCAAGGATGACATCGCCCCCGTCGATCCGCGCGATCCGTGCCGCCGCCTCGGCCGTCACCGCCTCCAGCGCCGCGCGCATCTCGGCCATCCGCCGGGCCAGCGCCGCGATCTCGGCCCCGCCCGCGCCAACCTCGGCCATCGCCTGCACCGCCCGCCGCGCCCGGACACGATCAAAGCGCGGATCCTCGTTCGACGGATCCTCGATCCACGGCAACCCGCGATCCAGAAGCCACCGGCGCAACTCCGCCCGCGTCGCCTCCAGCAGGGGCCGCAGAAAGACCACGCCGCCGATCTCGCGCCGCGCCGCCATGGCCGACAGCCCGTCCACCCCGGCATCCCGTGCAAGCCGCATCAGGAATGTTTCCGCGACATCATCCTCGGTATGGCCCAGCGCGACACAGCCGATCCCATGCCCCTTGGCCCAATCCGCCAGCAGGCCGATCCTCGCCCGCCGCGCCGCATCCTGCAGATTGCCCGTCCCATCCCATGACCAGGCAAGCGTCTCATGCGGCACGCCCAGCTGGGCGCAGATCCCCGCCACCATGGCGGCCTCTTCCGCCGCCTCCGCGCGCAATCCATGGTTCACCGTGGCGACACGCACCCGCAGCCCCGCCTCGGCTGCCAGATACAGCAGCGCCAGCGAATCCCCGCCGCCAGACACCGCCAGACCCAGCACCTCCTTCGCAGCCGGGCCAAGGCCCCGGCGGAAGATATCGGCAACGTCCCGGGTCAGAGACAGCCAAGCCCCTGCATCGCCTGCATGGCATTCGCCGCCTCGGCCGATCCCGGGAACCGCGTTCCCACCTCCTGCAGGGTGACACAGGCCTCGGGCGTCTGCCCCAGCGCCCCCAGCGCCTGCCCCAGCTTCAAAAGCGCGGGCGCCGCCTGCGGCCCCGAAGGCTGGCCCGAAAACGCCTCAAGATAGCTGCGCGCCGCCCCCGCCGTATCACCTGACTGGCCCAGCGCCTCGCCCCGCAGGAAATGGGCTTCCTGCGTCAGGGGGCCACCCGGGTAGGATTGGGTAAAGGCCGCAAAGAGGTCTGCAGCGGCGCGAAAGTCACCTTGACCGAGCACCTCCTTGGCCCGGTCGAAATCCGCCTGCTCGCCCACCGCCAGTTCCGGCATCGCCCCGCCCGTCGCCGGATCGGGCGTCACGGGCGCCGTGGGGGCAACCGCGCCGCCCCCACCCGCCGCCGCCCCGCCCAGCGGGGCCGTATCGCCAAGCGCCGCGATATCGCAGCCCTCTTCCAGCTCGCACAGCCGGAACTCCAGATCGCCGATCCGGTTCGTGCCGTCGGAAACGACACGATTGACCTTCAGTTCCACCTCTTCCGTCTTGGCCGTCAGCCGCGCCAGCGCGGCCTCGATGGCATCCATCCGCTGCAGGGCATCGCCCCCCGCAACCCCGGACGCCGCAGCGCCCGAAGAGACAAGCTCGGCCTTCAGGCTGTTGAATTCAGCCTGAAGCTGCCCGATCTCGGCCCGGATGTCGGCAAGGGTCTGGGCATCCTGCGCCAGACCCGCCGCCGGCAGAAAGGCCGCAAGGGCCAAAAGGCGGAACATCCGCATCGGATCAGGCCCCCGCACCCATCGACAGCACGGTCACGGCCCGGCGGTTCTTGGCATAGCATTCCTCGCTCGAGCACACTTCGATCGGGCGCTCCTTGCCATAGGGGATCGTCTTCATCCGCGCGGCGGCCACGCCCTGCGAAATCAGGAAGTCCTGCACCGAAGCCGCGCGCCGCGCGCTCAGGGCGATGTTGTATTCCCGCGTGCCCTGCTCATCGGCATGGCCTTCGATGATGATGGCATAATCCGGGTTGGAGTTCAGCCACTGCGCCTGCCCCTGCAGCACCATCCGCGCCTCGGGCGACAGGGTCGACTGGTCCACCGCGAACAGCACGCGATCGCCAACCGCCTGATTGAAATAGGCGATCGACCGGGGATCGTTCGGGTCGCCGAGGCCCGATGTCCCGATGCCGCCGGCACCGAAACCGCCGGCACCGGCACCGGCACCGCCCGCGCCAAAGCGGTCAGGGTTGTTGCAGGCCGCCAGACCAAGCACGGCGACAATCATAAGGGCCTTGGGGAAAAGCGTCATGGAAGGGTTCCTTTTGGGGTTCTTGGCTCGATTGTGGGCCAGCATATCAGGTTCGCGCGCGCCTGTGAATCGGGCGCGCGCCATGTCTCAGGGCAGAAGCGGCGACCATGCCGGATCGGAGGCCGGGCCCTCGGTCGGAATCTGCCGCAGGTTCCGCCCCGAAATGTCGACGCTGAACAGCGCCGCCTGCCCGCCCGCCCCCGCGCTTTCGCGCGTGAACATGATCACCCGGCCATTCGGCGCCCAGGTCGGGCCCTCATCCAGGAACGAGGCCGTCAGCAACCGCTCCTCGCTGCCATCCGTCCGCATCACGCCGATATGGAACCGGCCCGCATTCTGCTTGGTAAAGGCGATGTAATCCCCCTGCGGCGACCAGACCGGCGTGCCATAGCGCCCCGGCCCGTTCGAAATCCGCTGCCCCTCGCCACCGCTGGCGGGCATCACATAAAGCTGCTGGGTCCCCGACCTGTCGCTTTCAAAGACGATCATGCTGCCATCGGGCGAAAAGCTCGGCGCGGTCTCGATCGACGGCGCATTGGTCAATTGCCGGATCTGCCCGCTGCCCACATCCAGCGCATAGATGTCGGAATTCCCGCCCCGCTCCAGACTGAAAACCACTGTCCGCCCATCGGGCGCAAAGCGCGGGGCAAAGGTCATGTTGCCATCTGTCTGGGCCAGCGCCTGCACCTGCAGCGATCCGACATCCATCAGATAGATGCGCGGAAAGCCCGATTCATAGCTGGTAAAGACGATCTGGTTTCCCGTCGGCGAAAATCGCGGTGCCAGCACGATGGACCCGCCATCCGTCAGATAGGCCACATTCGCGCCGTCGTAATCCATCACCGCCAGCCGCTTCACCCGCTGGTTCTTCGGCCCGCTCTCGGCCACAAAGACGACACGGCTGTCGAAATAGGGGCCTTCCCCCGTGATCCGGCTATAGACCGCGTCCGCCACCTTGTGCGCCATCCGCCGCCAGGTGCCGGGGGTGCCCGCGAATTGCAGACCCTCGCCCATCTGCTGGCCGCTGAACACGTCGAACAGGCGGAACTTCACCACGATCTGATCGCCGCTCGCGCTGACGGCCCCCACGATCAGCGCCTGCGCATTGATCGCCTGCCAGTCGGGAAAGGACACAGGGCTGTCAAAGCTCGACACCCGCGCGATATGCGCCTCGGCCGGGATCTCGCGGAACAGTCCCGTTCCCGCCAGGTCCGACGCGATCACCCGCGTGATGTTCGCGGCATAGTCCGCCGCCGCGCCATTCTCGGCCACGAAGCCGGGCACGGCAAAGGGCAAGGGTTCGATCACGCCATCGGTGATGGTGATGCGCAGCGGCCCCTGCCCCTGCGCGGCGGCGGGCGCTAGCGCCCCCATGAACAGGCAAAGCGCAACAGCAAGCACGGGGGTGAGGGTTCTGATAGACAACATCTTGGCCCCAATCTCCTCGGTCAGTCGATTACAACATGCCGCGAACGGCGCTTCTTCGGGGACACAATGGCGCGAGCCGCGCCGTCATGCCGGCATCTTGCGGGAAACTGGATCATCGCATCCTCATCCCGTTCGGATCGAATACCAGTTCCATGTTCCGCCACTGGTCGTATTTCTCGGGCGGAAGCGGAAATCCGCGCGCACCGCAGCGGATGATCGCGCGCCGCGCCGCCTCGAAGGCCTGCCGCGTCGCCGTGTCCGATGCGCCGTTCGAGGCGATCATCGTGATCGACCCGGCATCCGGCACGCCGTCCTGCCCGACGCTGACCGCCACGGTCACCGTGGTGCGCAGCGCCTCCATCGACAGCGCGCCGACATTCCAGCACGCCTGCACCGCCACCCGCAGCGCATCCTGCTCGCCCGCCGTCATCGGCGGCCCGGCGGGCAGGTCGCTGGCGGCCGCAGCAGCGGCATCCGCCGCAGCGGCCTCTTCCTCGGCCAAGGCCTCGGCCAGCGCGGCGGCCACCGCATCCTCGGTCGCGCTGTCCGCCTCGGCGGGCGTCTCTGCGGGCGCTGGCGTCTCCTCGACGGGTTCCTCGGCTTCCGCCACCCGCTCGGGGCGCGACCGCGGCCGCAGGGACGCCGTCATCTCAAGCTGCGGCGCATTCTCCTCGGTTTCCACCGCCTCGGTCACGATCTGCGTCGTGGCCTCTTCCGGCGCGGCGGCTTCCTGCTGCTGCTCGACGATCTGCGCCTCTTCGCTGGGCTGATCGCTCACCTCTTCGACCACCTGCTCGGCCACCTCGGGCGCATCCACGCTTTCCACCGGCACCGCGGCGACCCTGTCCACCGGGCGCGGGCGCGGGCGCACATCCGACGGCGCCACGGGAATGGGCTGCTCCACCTCGGCGATCGGGGCCACCGGATCGGGCGTATCGATCGGCTGCGGCACCGCCTCCACCGGCAGATCCTCGGGCAGCGGCTCTTCCGGCGGGGCCACCGGTGGCGGCTCTTCGGCGGGCGGCGGCGGCTCATCCGGCACCACAGGCTCGGGCGGGGTGATCGCGGGGTCTTCCGGCGCGGGCTCCTCGGCCGGCGGTTCCGGCGTCGGCGTCGGCGTGGGCGGCGGGGCCGAGGCCATCATCGCGTCGAACTCCGCCCCCGACATCAGCGAAACCTCGGCCACCTGAATTTCAGGCAGGGTCGGCGCACGGAACAGCCAATCCCCCAGGACAACCCAGAGGATCACGCCCACATGCGCGACACCCGAAATGATCTGGCCCTTTTCCATGCTCCGCCCGGCCGTCAGCCGCCGTTACCGTCAAGCGTCGGGCCGCCCGCATCCGTGACCAGCCCGATATTGTTGAACCCGCCCGCGCTCAGCGCCCCCATCACCTCGGCCACCCGGGCATAGGGGATCGCCCCATCCGCCCGCAGGAAGATCTTGTCCGATGTCCGCTCCGCCGCAATCGCGCTCAGGCGCGAGATCAGCTCTTCCGGCGCCGTCTCCGTCGTCTGGATCAGCAGCTTGCCATCCGCCGTCATGGTGATCGCCAAAGGCTCTTCCTGCTCGGCCGGAAGGGCATTCGCCGCCGTTTCCGGCAATTCGATGGGAACCCCCACCGTCAGCATCGGCGCCGCCACCATGAAGATGATCAGCAGAACCAGCATCACGTCGATGAAGGGCGTGACGTTGATATCGGCCATCGGCCCCGCGCGCCGCCGCTTGCGCCCGCGACGCCCGCCCCCGCCTGCTCCCTTGGCTACCCCGGCCCCCATGGCTCAGGCGTCCAGCTGGCGCGACAGGATGGTGGAAAACTCGTCAGCAAAGGATTCATACCCGTTCAGGATACGCTCGCTGTCGCTGTTGAGCTTGTTGTAGGCCACCACCGCCGGGATCGCCGCCACAAGGCCGATGGCCGTGGCCAGCAGCGCCTCGGCGATGCCGGGGGCCACGACGGCAAGGTTGGTGTTCTGGCTGATGGCGATCTGCTCGAAGGAATGCTTGATCCCCCAGACCGTCCCGAAAAGCCCGATGAAGGGCGCGGTGGACCCAGTGGTGGCCAGGAACCCCAGCCCCTTGTTCAGCACCTCGTTCTCGCGCGCGATCGCCACGTCCATCGCGCGGTCGATCCGCGCCTGCGCCCCCGCGATCAGCTTGCCGTCCTGCCGGTGGCTGCGCCGCCATTCCGTCATCCCGGCGACAAAGATCCGCTCGCTCGCCCCCTGCGGCTGCGGTCCGATGGTCTCGTAAAGCTCGTCCAGCGGCTCGCCCGACCAGAAGGCCCGGTCGAACTCTTCCGCCTCGGCCCGTGCGCGCCGGAAGGTCAGCACGCGCTGGATGATGATCGACCATGACCAGAAGCTCATCAACAGCAGGGTCATCAGAACCAGCTTGTTGGTAAGTGTCGCTTTCATGAAAAGCGCAAGCACGGAGAAATCAATCTCCTGCGCCGCCGCGAGGGTTTCCGTTTCCATTACGCCTGCTCTTGTTGCGGGGCCATCCTTGACGCGGCCCTTTAGCGGTGATTCTACCCGTTTTCCATGCAGAATGCCAACACATCTGCGAGACATAGCCGCAACCGGCAGCAAGCCGCCGCTGCAGCGCAGAAAAACCCGCGCCGCGCCGCCGTCAGTGATGCACCGGCGCCAGTCTGGACCTCAGGCTGGGCGGGATCCGCGCCGCAACACCCGCCTCGGAAAGACAGACCAGAACCACCCGCGCCGCGAACAGGATCGCCCCGTCCCGCTCCACCGTCTGCTCCACCTCGATCCGCGCGCCGCCCAGCGCCAGCAGCCGCGTCTTCACCGTCAGCAGATCATCGAACCGCGCCGGTCGCAGGTAATCCGCCTCGACCCGGCGCACCGCGAAGACGATCCCCTCCTCGCGCTTCAGCGCCGCCTGATCCACCCCAAGGGACCGGACCCATTCCGTCCGCCCCCGCTCGATGAACTTCAGGTAATTCGCGTAATAGACGATCCCGGCAAGGTCGGTATCTTCATAGTAGACGCGCAGCTGGATCTGATGGGTCATCGGCATGTCCAAAGGGCTCGCGCCCCGGGGCGGCAGGGCGGCATCTCGCCCCCTGCTTAGCCGGTCGGGGCCAAGGGTCCAAGTCCCCTGCCGATATCCCCTCAGGCCGCCTCCTGCCCGCCCTTCACCCCGGTGATATAGGAGACGACATCATTCCCGTCCGTCTCGTCCTTCCGCAGCGAAGCCACGATCCGCCCGCGCCGGAATACCACGATGCGGTCCACCAGATCGAACACCTGCCGCAGGTTGTGGCTGATCAGGATCAGCGGCACCCCCCGGTCCTTCAGGCCCCGGATGATGTTCTCCACCTGCGCCGTCTCCTGCACGCCCAGCGCGGCGGTGGGTTCATCCATGATCACCAACTTCGACGC
>JAWKXK010000018.1:0-92931 GCA_041397045.1 Paracoccaceae bacterium | reverse complement strand
ACATGTATTCCCTGCAGGAATCCGCCACAGCCCATCCCTCGGGCGTCAGGCCCGATCCATCCGGTCGCAGCCAGCCGATCTCGCGGATGAAGTCCTGAACCGCCCCGGCACCACCCGGCAGGGCGTAGCCCCGTTGCAGCGCCGCCATGTGGCGTGCAAAGCCAAGCGGGTCGTGCTCCCGCAGGGCCTGCCTCACCTGCCCTTCTGTCTGCGCCGTCAGTTCCATGCAACCACCCAATATACACGTCCCCGCACCCCCCCGACGGGTCCACTACGATTCAGGAAAACGCCCCCGTCTCTGTTCCCTAGGGGTTGACGTTCACGGCCCGAATATAAACTTTGATTAAGATGGTCGCGGACCGCGCTTCCAACAAGTGGGAACGTCCCACCCGGGGCGGTGATGCGTGATTTTAAGGAGAATTGCCTCATGACAGCCCGTATTCGCGGTGGATTTGCCTTTGCGCTGCTCAGCCTTGTCGCCCTCTGGTCCGCCCCGGCACCCGCGCAAGACACCCTCCCCCCCCGCGAGGCCAGCCCCCTGACCGTGCGGCAGATCCACAGCGGCCACAGCCTGTCGGATGCCTACATGGCCAACCCCTGGCCCGGGCGGCTTACCCTCGCCACGGAAGTACGCGGCGGACAGCGGGCCTATGACACGATCTTCAACTCCTCCATCCCCGGCGCGCCCCTGCATTGGCGGTGGAACAACCCTTCCGCCTATCCCGATGCGCGGCAGAACATCGACCAGTTCGAACTGCTCGTCATCACCGAAAGCGTGCCCCTGCAAGTGCAGGAGGAATACTTCAAGACCGATACGCTTGACTGGATGGATCGCTGGGTCGAACATGCCTGGACGAAGGGCAATGCCGGCAAAGGGTCCGAGGTCATGCTCTACACCTCATGGATCTGGTGGCAGCATTCCGGGCAACCGCCCGAATACGATCTAGAGGCGGACATCCCCTTCCGCGAAAGGCTGGATATCGACGGCGCGCGCTGGGAACGCATTCAGGACCATGCCAATGCCAATCGCCCGGAAGGCATGCCCCCGATCTACATGATCCCCGGCCACAGGATGATCATGCGCATCTACGACGATATCGAGACGGGCAAGGCCCCCGGCCTTACCTCCATCGGCGATATCTTCGCTGATGACATCCACCTCAACAACATCGGCCAGTTTGCCATCACCACACTTGTCTATGCGGTGATCTATCAGCGCAATCCGCGCGAATTGCCGGATCGTCTCGCCATCCCGGATGATCGGCTCAGTGCTGCCCAAGCGCGCTATTTCAAGCAGATCGCATGGGAAATCGCGACCACCTACAACAGGACGGGCGTTCCCCCATCCTGACCCACTGAAAGGGGCGCGAACCCCCTCACCTCAGGTGCGCCCCAGCAACACGGCCAATCCCGCCTCCAGCGGCACATCAGCCCGCACGCCCAGCATGGCCCGCGCCTGTGCAGGATCGCCAAGCGAGTCGCGGATATCCCCCAACCGGGCCGCCTCATGGCGCACCTCCGGCGTGATCCCATGCAGGCGCCCCAGAATGGCGATCAGGTCCAGCAGAGTCGTCGTCCGGCCGGTGCAGATGTTGAACACCTGCCCCGCCACCTTATCCGCATGGGCCATCCCAGCCAGCAGAAAGGCCACGACATCCGCAACGAAGACGAAATCCCGTGTCTGCAGCCCATCCCCGAAAACCGTCACGGGCAGCCCCCGGCCAAGCCGATCATTGAAGATCGAGATCACGCCCGAATAGGCGGAGGAAGGATCCTGCCTTGGCCCATAGATGTTGAACGGGCGGAACCCCACCGTCGAAAGCCCATGCACACCCTGCGCGATCCGGCCGTGCAACTCTGATCCCAGTTTGTCCGCGCCATAGGCCGTAAGGGGGCGGGTCGGCCGTGTCTCCGCAATCGGACCGGCGCCTGTGTCTCCATAGACCGCGGCCGAGGATGTATAGACGACAGGGATCCGCCCAGCCCGCGCGGCGGCCTCGAAGACCGTGACCGATCCGGTCTGATTGGTCAGATGCCCTTCCCGCCAATGCTCGTTGCAATAGGCTACCGATGCGATCCCGGCCAGATGGAAGACCCCCGCGCATCCCCTGATCGCCTCGGAAACCGCCGCCGGATCCGAAACGTCACCTTCGATGACACGCACAGCCGCATCCAGATTGCCGCGCTTTCCAGTCGACATATTGTCCAGCACGACCACTCGGTTGCCCCGTGCCAGCAACGCATCCGCAAGATGCGATCCGACAAATCCGCAGCCACCCGTGATCAGGTATTCGGCCATTCCCAATTCCCTTCAGAAACCCATCATCCGCAAACGCAGGCGCGCGGCATCGTCATGCCGGCCCACCGCAACCCTCGGCATGGCAAAGCGGTCATCCCCGCCCCGCCACAGCCCGCCATCAAGGGCGGCCGCCGTCGCAAACCCGATCTCGCGGGCCGCCGCGCGCAGGGCGGCGGAATGGTTGCCATTCGGCCATGCGAAATGCGTGACCGGTTGCCCCGTCCAATCCCGCAGCAATTCGGCGGATCGCGCCATGCTGGCCTGCGCCTCAGCGACGGGGATCTGGTCCAGCAGGTTGTGGCAATGGCTGTGCGCCCCGATCGTCACCCAGGGACTCGCGGCAAGGGCCTGCAACTCGGGCAGGGTCAGCGGCCCCATGGGGGCCCGCCCCTCCGGCAGGGGATGCGCGGTCAGAATGGCATCCGCCATTTCTTCACGCGTCGCCGGATCCACCCGTTTCATCGCCTCGAGCAGGTCGCCCAGCACGGCCCAGCGGGCATTTCCGGGCGGCAAGGGAATGTCCCAGCGCCCCAAACCCGGCACGTCCACCCTACGCGCCCCTTCCCCAAGCGCCCCCATCACCCTGTCGAACCAGTAGGGACGCCCGGTCTCGATCTGGGCCGTGGCGACATAGACAGTCAGCGGAACCCGCAGGTCATCCAGCATCGGCAGCAGATGACGGAAAAGACCGGCCTCGCCATCATCAAAGGTCAGAACCACGCGGGGCCGCCCACCGCCCGCCCGTCCCGGCCCTTCTTCGGCGGCCTCGTCCAGCGGGATGATTGCGTAGTCTTCCGCAAACATGGCCAGATGTGCCCGCAGATCCGCGGCCCGAAGCACGGTCCAGGCATCCGGGCCGCCCTGATCAGGACCGATCGTGTGATAGCAAAGCACCGTCACGGGATCGCCCGACAATGCCCGCGCCTGCAGCACCCGGCGCACGGGGCGCAGTGCCAGCATGGTCCTCGCTGCCTGTTTCAGGCCGCTCAAGACGCCCCTCCCGCGGCGAAAAGGGCGGCCAGACGGGCGGCTTCGGTATCGACATGATGCCGGGCCCGCGCCCGCTCCATCCCGGCGCGGCCCATCTCGGCAAGTCTGTCTCACCGGGCAATCCAGCGCCTCGGCAAGCGCCCGTGTCAGGCTTTCCACCTCGCCCGTCGGCACCAGCCACCCCGTTCGCTCCGCCTCGACGAGTTCGGGGATCCCGGCCACGAAGGTTGAAATCACGGGACGCCCCTGCGCCATCGCCTCCATCAGCACGACCGGCAGCCCCTCCATCAGGCTGGGCTGCACCACCACCGTCGCCTCGGTGATCAGGCGGCGCACCTCGTCGCTCCCAATCCAGCCCGTCACGTGAACCTGCGCGCCAAGTCCAAGCGCGCCGATCCGCGCGTCGATCAGGTCGCGGAATTCCCCGTCACCGGCAAAGACAAGCCGCACGTCGGGGCGCCCCAACCGGGCAAAGGCATCCAGCAGCGTCAGATGCCCCTTCTCGGCACAAAGCCGCCCGATACACAGCAGCACCGGGCGGTCCGGAAAAGGCGCGGCTTCCTTCGCAAAGAACCCCTCATCCAGCCCGCAATGCACCACCTTCAGCTTCGGCCAATCGGCGGCAGGCAGCACCCGCATCAACTGCGCCCGTGTATAGCTGCTGACCGTCACCACGAAACGCGCGGCCGCCGTCTTGCGCGGAAAGGAAAGCACCCGCGCATTGTCGGATTCATCGGCACCATGCACGGTAAAGCTGTAGCCCGGCCCCCCCAGAAGATGCAGCAGATGGGCCACATCGGCAGAGTTGGTTCCGAAATGCGCGTGCAGATGGCTGACACCCTCATCCGCCAGCCAGATCCGCAATTGGCAGGCATGGGCAAACCAGATCACATGATAGGGCCAGGGCCGCACCGACCGGCGCGACATGGCCAGCGCGGCCTTCAATGCCTTGAGGGCCGATCCCGGATCGCGCAGAAAAACCCGCAGCACCGCCTTGGCCAGCCCGCCCAGCCCGTCCTTCAAGACATACCGGGTCTTCGTCCGCTCGTCCTGATCCAGCGGATCCACGACCTCGGCATCCCAGCCGCGGATGGCAAAGCGCCGAACCGTCACACCCATCCGCTCCAGCGCAAGAATTTCCCGGCGGATGAAGGTATGGCTCACCTTGGGATATTGGTTGACCAGATAGGCCACCTTGAGATCCCGCAGATCAGCAGCGCTGTCCAAGGCATGTTCTATCGAATCCGGCACGTCAGGCTCCATTTCCCGGCCGGCAGAAAGGCCAGGACGAAATTAACTTATGTTATCATCCCTCACCGCAAGAACGGCAGGGGCGCAAGCCTCTGAACATGATAACCTTGGTAAATATGTGGCGCAGGTAGCGCAGTCCCGGGCATCCGACAGGCAATCACCGGGCAGCCCATGCCCAGCAAAACTTGGCTGTTCTATAGGTCTTCATTTGGGTAAACGGATGCGGCGGGTGCTGCCGCAAACCGAAAGGCCGACAATGCCAAGTCTTCTCATGATTGCCCCCGCGCCCGTCATCCTGCGCGGTGATACGGTTGTGCTTGACGTGAAGTTCGCCGAAGGCATGGCGGCACAGGCCGCCGCATGGAACGGACGACTGGATTGCATTCTCTGGGAAGGGGCCGACCGGATCGCCTTCCCGGTCGAGGTCCGGCCCTCGGATCTGTCTTGGGGATTGACCACCCTTCCCCCGGGGGCCGCCTTGCCAAAGGATACGGGCCGGGACCATGACCTCGTCTTCGCGTCGGCGGACATGCACGAAACATTGTTGATTGCCCCGGAAAGCCGAACACCCGTCGTCTATACCGTCGAATACACCCACCGGACCCGCCTCGACATTCTCGCCCTCGAAACCTCACGCAATCCCCTGCGCAGGCTGCGCCGCCGACTCTGGCTCGAACAGCAGGAGCGGCGGCGGCGGCGCGCCCTGCGGGCCGCCGCGGCCATTCAGTCCAACGGCTATCCCTGTGCGCTGGCCTATGCCGACCTGACCTCGGACATGCATCTCTACCTCGACAACCGGATGACGGCGGACCGCTTCGTCACCGAAACGGAAATGACCACCCGCCTCGACCGGATCGCGCAGGGCGGGCCCCTTCGGATCGTCTATTCGGGGCGGCTGGATCCTATGAAGGGAACACAGGATCTGGTCCCGCTGGCAGCCCGCCTGCAGGCACGCGGCTTTCCTTTCGAACTCGATGTCTTCGGTGACGGCATCCTTGCCGAAACCATGCGCGACCAGATCGCCGCGCATGGCCTATCCGAACGCGTCCGCCTGCATGGGAATGTCGATTTCGCCACGGAACTGGTCCCGTGGCAACGGCAGAACCCGGATATCTTCCTCAGTTGCCACCGTCAGGGCGATCCGTCCTGCACCTATATCGAAAGCATGGGATGCGGCCTGCCGATCATCGGCTACGCGAACGAGATGTGGCAGCCGCTCTGCGAGGCCAGTCAGGGCGGCTGGCACTTGCCGGTGGGCGATATCGGGGCGCTGGCCGATCGCATCACTACGCTAACCCGCACGGACATCGCGACGGCGGCCACCGCCGCTGCGGCCTTTGCCCGCAAGCACGACTTCCACACCGAATTCTCGGGCCGGATGGCGCATCTGGAGCGGGTTACGGCACGCCGCTAACGCCCCCGCACCTGCCGCGTCCCTTCCAGTCACCGCGGGCTGTAGTCGTAGCCGTATCCCTCGCCCTCATCCATGTAGCGGCACTTGTTCAGCACCACGCCCAGAACCGCCGTGTGATCGGCCAGTTCCTTGCCCGCCCTGTCGATCTCGGCCACGGTGCTCTGCTCGCTGGCCGCGATCATCAGCGCGCAATCGACCTGATCTAGGAAGGACAACGTATCATCCGTGACAAGCACGGGCGGCATGTCGAACAGCATCACATCCGGGCGAAAGCGTTCCTCGATGGCGTCAATGGCCGTGCCCGTCTGAGTGGAAGACAGGATCTCGGCCGAATTCGCGACCGATTTCGTATTTACGCCAAAGGCAAGATTCGCCCCGATCCGCACCAGCCCGTGTTCCGGGGGCTCTTCCCCTGACAGGACATCCGGCAGATGCGGCGCGCGGCTCAGACCCAACGCCCGCATGATATTGGGACGGCGCAGGTCCAGATCCAGCACCACGATCCGCAACTCTGTCTGCCGGGCCAGACTGAAGGCAAGGTTCAGGCAGGTCGTCGATTTTCCGCATCCCCCGCTGGGCGAGGTGATGGCAACCCGCGTCCACGAATTCTCGCGCAGGTGGCGCATCATGTTGGTGCGGACAAGGTCAAACGCCGTTGCCGCCGGTCCGGGCACATGTGCGACGATCCGCGCCTCTTCAAAGACCTGCCGATTGAACGGTGCCTCGCCAAGCGTTGCCCAGGCCGCCGCGACGCGGTTATCCTCCTTGGCAACAGGCAGTTTCGCAGGCTGGATCGTGGCGAGTTGCTGTCGCGCGGCACGTCCCTTGGCAATCGCGGTCTGGATACGCTCCATGGTCACTTACCTCAATTCTCGGCCGGGGCTTCGGCGGTGGATGACGGGGCGGCCCCTTCGGCACTGGTCGTCTGGGTGGCAGACGGCAACATCAGATAGACGGCAACGCCGATCAGCACCGGCAGCACAACCCCCGCAATGATCGCCGTGCGGCGGGTCAGCGCGCGCTGGCGGCGCTCTTCCTCGCGGGTGGTGATATAGGGAATCGTGCCAAAGGGCGTGATGCCGAGCGCCGTCACCAGTTCGGCGGGCCGTCTGACGGTGCGGTTCAGAAGATCGGTCAGGAACAGCATGGCCATGATCCCGACAAGCCCGGCCGCCACGCCCCCCAGCAGGATCAGGTTGCGGTTCGGCGCGGCCGGTTCCGAAGGCGGAATGGCCGGATCGACAACGATGATCCGTTGCCCCCGCGCGGTAACCTCGATCCGGTCCCCCATGCGGGCATCGGCCAGGCTCTGCACGGCCTGATCATACTGCACGCGCAGATTCTCGAAATCGCTCTGCAATTCGCCCAGCGCGATGGCATTGGCCGGCGTCGCCTCGATCGAGACGGCCAGATCGTCCAGTTCCCGCTCCAGAAGGGCTTTCTGCTCTGCCAGAAAGTCGATCTGCCCGTCGATATCGGCGATCTGCAGATCGAAGGCGCTCAGCGTGCCGGTCCCGGTCCCACCGCCGATCTGTTGCCGCACCGCCTGTTCAAGCGCGGCAACCTGCGTCTGCAGGGCACGCACGCGCGGATTGTCCGGGGAATAGATCACAAGGGCCGAGGCAAGCTCCTGCCGCAACTCCTCAAGGCGTACCTGCTCCGGGCTCAACCCTTCCAGCGTCGGCCCAAGGCGGCCCGTCTGCTCATAGAGATCGGCCAACCGCTGGCGGCGGTCGCGCAGGCCCGCCAGTTCCCGCTCCACCTGCAACAGTCGCTCCTGCTGCGCCGATTGACGGCTGCGGCGGAATTCCAGACTTTCCGGCAGGGCATTGCGGTTGGCCTGCTCGAATTCCAGGATCCGCGCATTCTGTTCGCCGATCTCCTGGCTCAGCCGCTTCACCTCCTGCTGGAAGAAATCCAGCGTCCCGCCCGAAGCCCCGGTCCGCAATTCCACATTCTGCTTCAGGATCTGGTCCACGATCTCATTCGTGACCGCGGCCGATTCCTCGGGCGTCGGCGCACCGAAGGACACCGTCACAACGCCCGTACGCAACTCCATCCCCGGCAGCGCCATCGCGATCCGGTTGCGCATGTCCGCCACGATGGCATCTTCGGGCATACCGGGCGCTTCGGCATGAATGCCGAACTTCCGCGACAACTCCAGCAGGTTGGAATGCGTCATCAGCCGTTGCTGGATCGCCAGAAGGATCTCGGTCGCCGTCGAACTCACGGTCGAGGCTGCAAGTTCATCGGGGATCTGCGGGTTCTCCACCAGAAGCCGCGCCTCCGCCCGATAGACCGGCGGCAGCGTATAGGCCAGAACGATCCCGGCAACCGTCGAAAAGGCAAGGATCGCAAGTGCATAGTGAAGGCGCCGACGCAGCAGCGACAGGTAGAAGCGGTAGTCGAAAGTCATGTTCATGCGTCACCCTTCGGATCACTGGCATCGGTCATGGGAATGAATGATCCGTCGTTCAGAACTTCCGAGACGATGCCCCGGTCAACCTGCTTGCGCCCGGCGGTAAAGGCGTAAACCAGCGCCAGATCGCACAGCCGGTTCACAAGCCGCGGCACGCCACCGGTCTTTTCATGGATCAGCTGGATCGCATCCGCCGTGAACAGCCGCCGCTCACGGCCGGCCACCTTCAGGCGATGCGCGATGTAATTCTTCACCGTCGGCAAATCCATCGCCGGAAGATGGAACAGCGCGCCGACCCGCTGCGCGAACTGTCGCATGTCGCGGCGCGCGATGATGTCACGCAATTCGGGCTGGCCCACCAGCACAAGCTGCAACAGCACGTCCCGCCCGGCATTGATGTTGGTGTACATCCGCAGTTCCTCAAGCGCCTCGCGGTCAAGGTTCTGCGCCTCGTCGAAGATCAGGATGACGCGATGCCCGCGCGCATATTCGTCAATCACATAGGCCTGAAACCGCGAGAACAGATCGACATAGGTCTCTTCCGGCCGGGCCGGCTGATCCAGCGCCATAAGGACCCAGCGGATCAACTCGGCCCGCGAACCATGCGGGTTCGAGATCAGCCCGACCTTGACCTCGGGCACCAGCGACCGAAGCATGTGCTGCAGCAGGGTCGTCTTTCCCGCCCCGACTTCGCCAGTAATCAGGGTGATCGGCGTATGCGTCATCACCCCGTATTCCAGCATCGCATAGGCCCGCTTGTGCGCGGCCGACCAGAACAGGAAATCAGGATCCGGCGTGATGGAAAAAGGCTGCGCCGTCAGACCGAAGTGCTCTGTGTAGATATCAAGCGCCTCAAGAACCGGGGCCGTCTGCGGCGGTTTCGCCGCTTCCGCGACCTTGCCGCGCGGTTTTCGCCGCCCTGCGACACTGTGCAAGGGCGGAATTTCCTCCGGCGTCGGCGCACGCGGAACCGGCGGCTCTGCCCGGGGCGCGCGATCCTCTGCGCCGGCATTTCCCTGCCCGCCCCATCGGCGCCCGACAAATCGGCTCAAGCCGGGAATGACGTTCCACATCGACGCTCTCCTCATGACCCGCCCGCGCACGAAGGCGCCGGGCATGCGGGAACCGCCCCTGCCGAACTGGCGCAGGAGGATCTCCGGAAGAAAGAGGTCATCACGTTCTCAGACAAAGGCAGCACACTGTTCATCGCAGTTGATCGCATCTGTCCAACATGGCGCGCCGCGTCGGCTGGCGATGTGACCGGCAGTCAATCCCTGCGGCCATCGCCTCCCCCATCGGTCCTTTGCGTCGAATCATGCCAGACACTTCAGCTTCAACATTTGTTAACACTTCTTGCGGGACAGGATTACCCTCCAGATCAATCCATCTTGCTAACAATCATTAAGATTACGGCGTCACCTCGTCACTCGGATGGCGACCCAATGACATGCAGCGTGGAACCACGCCCGATTGCCCCATCCATCCGCCCTGCCCTTCCTCGGCAAAATCAGGCCCAATGCGGCGGGAACCCGCCATCGGCACCTGCCGTCCTGTCATGGGCCGCTCCGCACAGGGTGGAAATGCATCGAACCATTTCTGCCAATCACCGGAAAATACAGCATTCCCATGGCCTTACAAAAACTTGGCCGAATCTTGCCTGTTTGCCTCCACCCTCTCGCCCTATTTTTGCCACGAATCGGCGGGACAGTTAGGTTCATGAGAGACCAGAAGCTGTGGTGCAGGGGAACGCGACAATGCTGGCCGGAATGTTGATCTTTGCCATGGTTTCAGGTGCAGTCGCCGCAGGTGTCGCCGTTTCGATGTCCATGCCCTTCTGGGTTGTGCTGGCCATCTATTCCCTCGCCGGGATGATCGCGCTTCTTCTCGCTGGGGCCGTCGTGGGCATCAGCGGGGGCACCCGTCAGGAACGCCCCAGCATGCGCCCGTCCGGGCTTGTCGCCTTTCCGGTTCGCGCCCGCAACTGACACCACTTTAACCCTGTTCCTGCGGCCCGGCAGCCTCAAGCACCTGCTGCCTTAGCACTGTTAAAGCACCAGGATCGGCGCTCTGCAGCCACCAGGACCCGTCCTTCCGGGCCAGTTCCGCGCAGCACCACCCCGACTGTCGCCACGATCAGCCGCGCATCCATCCCGAGGGACAGCTTCGCCTCATAGGTCGCGTCGAAATCGGCGCGCTGGGCAAAGGTGGATGCGTTGCGATCCGATACCTGCCACAGCCCCGTCAGACCCGGGCGCAGCGTGTAATAGGCGTTGCCGATGTAAAGCGACCGCTGCTCGGGCATCATCGGGCGCGGGCCCACCAGGCTCATGTCGCCCTTCAGCACGTTCCACAGTTGCGGAATCTCGTCGATGGAGCTTTTGCGAAGGAAATGACCGATCGGCGTGATCCGCGGATCATTGCTCAGCTTCTGGTAGGCATCCCATTCCCGCCGGGCCTCTTCATTGCCGGCCAGATACTGCTCCAGATGCGCCTTCGCATCGGGAACCATGGTCCGCAGCTTCCACAGCCCGAAGATCCGCCCACCGCGCCCCACGCGCTCTTGCCGGTAAAAGGGCGAATGCCCGTCCATCGCAACCAGCAGCGCCAATACCACAACCAGCGGCAGGATGATCGGCAGCGCCAGCACCACCAGCGCGATGTCAAGCACCCGCTTTCCAATGCCCCGATAAAGACCAACGCGCTTCGGCCTGGTCACGGTCGCGCGGGTTGCCACGGTGGGCTGATCGAAATCTCTTACAGTATCGTGAACGCGTACGCTCATCTTGAATGCCTCCAGCAACGAACCTTGCGAACCGCCGGGCCGGATCTCAGGATCCGGGTGCGGTCGTTTCAGATGCAGGGTGCCGAATCATCCACCGACGCCCTGACGATGAAGCGCTTATGTGAGGCGCTTCACCCGTTGCTGCGCGGCAGAGCGCAGGTTCGCGACCTGACCGGGCAGCTCGGTCGTGTGGTCGTCGATTGAAAGAAGATGCAGCATGTCATTCCTACTTGCAGAGTCGGGTCGTTTGTTTCGACCGCGTTCCAATGCCCCCACTTGTTAACCTATCTTAATTTGGGCGGCGGTCTAAACGAAAGTTTGTATCTTGCCGCCTTTCGGCCTTTATTTCGCCGCGATTACCCTTTGGGAATGCCCATAATTCAAAGACTTGCACGGATACTGTTGCCAGATTGGCGACAGTTTCGAAATTTGTGTTCCTTAACTTGGTCGAAACTGCGGCAGAACTTTGACGCGCCTTCCGATGGAATTCACCCTTGGGTTGAGCAGTCAGAAACAGCCGTAACCGATGGTTATTCTGCAGGTGAAAATTGATTCGCGCGGAAACCCGCCCATTGCGAAACATGTCGTGAATTCAGCCAAAACCCGCCTGTGAAAGTCATCATTCAGACGCGCCCCCAGTATCCCCCGCTCTGTTTCGGTCCCGGTTGGGCTTTGGTCCGACCCGCCTCGGAGGTTGGTCCAATCGACCCGGTGCCGGGAATGGGCTAGGCTGCGCGGCATTGAACTGCCCGACGCGGGCGGAAAAGAGGTAGCGTCATGATCCCTTGCACCCAACCTGCGCACACCCTGGCAAGGACGGCCGCGCTGATCCTCGGGGTGCAAGGTGCCCTTTCTCCGGCGCTGGCACAGGATGCCGTGGGCGTGGATGATCCGATCGTCGCCTATGGCCTCGCGGGCCTGTCCGACTGGGATACCGGGGTGCAACTTCTCGACATCGCCCGCTCCATGCGGCCCTTCTTCGCCTTCAAGGGCGACACGTGGGAAAGTCTTGATCATGCCGCCCTTCAGGCAGGCGGCCATCTCGATGCAAACGGCTACCCCAAGCACGTCCCCCCCGGTCACAGCGGCATCCGCACCATCTGGGGCTGGAGCGAGGAATTCGGCAAGGAAGGCCGTGCCGGCACCTACATCCTCACCTATCAGGGCAAGGCCAATCTTTCCCTCGGCGGTGCCGCCCGCACCATCAGCGCCGTTCCCGGCAGGATCGTCTTTGAAAACCCGACGGGTACAGGTTTCTGGCTCGATATCACTGGAATTGACCCGAACGATCCCTTCCGTGGCCTTTCCGTCATCCGTGCCGAAAACGTCGCCCTGGCCGAAGCGGGGGCCGTGTTCGATCCGGAATGGCTGTCACTTGTCGCAGATGCCCGCGAACTGCGCTTCATGGATTGGATGCGCACGACGGATTCCACCGCGCGCAGCTGGGCAGATCGCCCCACCCTGCAAGGCGCGACATGGACGGATTCCGGCGTGCCGGTGGAACTGATGGTCCGGCTCGCCAATGAAACCGGCACGGATCCATGGTTCACCATGCCGCATCAGGCAGATCCCGGCTATGTCCGCGCCTTCGCAACCTATGTGCGCGACACCCTCGATCCCCGCCTTAAGGCGCATGTCGAATACTCCAACGAACTCTGGAACGCGGCCTTCCAGCAATTCCACTGGATGCGCGATCAGGCCATTGCCGCCTGGGGAGATGAGGTAAGCGATGATTGGGAAGCCATCTTCGCCTATCACAGCAAGCGCGCGACCGAGGTCGCCCTGATCTGGCAGGATGTCTTCTCAGGCACCGATGCGGATCGCCTGATCAACGTGCTGGGCACGCAGATCGGCCATGTCTGGCTGTCGGAACTGCAACTGACGGCCCCCGAATGGCAACGACGCGAACCCGATACCTACGTCGCCCCGTATGAGGTGTTCGAGGAACTCGCCGCCACCACCTATTTCGGCGTCTCCCTCATTACGGATGAGGCGCTTCGCGCCGAAATGATCTCACGCTTCGAAAGTTCGGGCGACAGGACCTTTTCCTGGCTGTTCGAAAAGATCGCCATCCCGGGCGCGATCGAGGATTCGATCCCCGCTGTTCTCGAAGGGCTGGGCAATCAACGGTCGCTCGCCGATGACTATGGCCAGCGTCTCGTCCTTTATGAAGGCGGGCAACACGTTCATCATACTTTCTTCGTCGATGGCATCTCGGAAGAAGAGGCCAACAATATCGCCCGCCATCTGGGCGAATTCGTCCGCAGCCCGGAAATGGGCGCGCTCTACAGCCAGATCTGGGATGGCTGGCGCGAAATCGGCCAAGGTCCCTTCATGCAGTTCAATGATGTCTCCATGCCGACGCGCTGGGGATCGTGGGGGATGCTGGCTTTCCCCGGGGATCGGAACCCGCGCGCCTCTTTCATCATGGGCCACGCCGCACAAGGCGGGTCATGGTGGGGCGAAGGCGGGGGTCCGCAATACCTGCAGGGCGTCACCCGTTTCGGATCCGAAGATGCCGATACCCTGTCCGGCACTGTGGAAGAGGATTACCTGGTCGGGCTGGGCGGGGATGACACCTTCCTCGCAAGTCCCGGGGCCGACGGGATCAATGGCGGCTCTGGCCAGGATGTCGCGGTTTTCCCCGGTCATCCCGGGGATTACACCGTTTCGGCCAGCGGGCCGGGCCATCTGGTGACTGGGCCTTCGGGAGCGACCTACCTCTTTGCCGTCGAAACCATCCGCTTTGCCGATGGTACGGAACAGGCACTGGATTAAACAGCCCCGGGGCCCATGTCCCCACGGCCGCCCGCAGGACGCGGGCGCTACCCCTTGTCAAAGGGGTTGCGATAGATGCCCAGTTTCTGCTTCAGCACCGCCCAGACAAAGGGCGGCTCATGGATGACATAGCGGTGAAACCGCGCGCGCGGCTCACGTATCAGACGATAAAGCCATTCGAAGCCAGCTTCGGTGATCCATGACGGCGGCCGCGGAAAGCTGCCGCTTTCATAGTCGATCGTGCCACCAAGCGGCAGCCACAGCCGCACGCCCGGCATCCGGTCGCGGTATTTCATGATCCACTTTTCCTGCCGTCCCCCGCCCAGCCCGACAAGGCAGACCGTCGCCCCCGATGCATTGACCGCGTCGATCATCCGGTCAATCTCGCCCGGTCGCGCCTCAAAGTCGAAGGCCGGGGCATAGGCCCCGACGATCATCTCGCGCCCGACCTTGGCATTCACATTCTTCGCCGCAAGATCCGCCACGCCCGGCTTGCCGCCCAGCAGGAAGACCGTCACCGACGGGTCATCCTTGTAGCGCGTATAGAACTTCGGAAAGTAATCCGATCCCGACACCCGTTCCCGCACTGGCGTTCCCAGCAGTTTGGTCGAGAAATACATGATCTGGCTGTCGCAGGTGATCACGTCGAACTTGTCCAGAAGCGCGTGAAACTCGCGATCCTGCTGCAGCTTCATGATCATGTCGACATGCAGCGTCAGCATCACGCCCTCGCGGAAATTCTCCACGATGTCATCCATGCTCACGTCATGGACCCAGGCATTCAGGATCGGCACCACCGGATAGGCGGCCTTCCGCGCCGCCGCCGCATTCTCGACCGAGGATCCATCCGCCATCACGCCACCTGCCCCATGTATTTGTCCACCAAGGCCTTCGTCCCCCGGATATTCCCGGCGGATGAGGCCCCAAAGACGATGGATTCCACGCCCGGCAATTCGCTGATCCAGTGAATGGCCTCATCCGCCGGGATGGCACCGCTGGCATAGACCGACATCGCGATCGCCCGCACGCGGCCCGATTTCAGCGCATCCAGATAGGCTTCGAACCCGCCCGACATCCGGAAACCGATCTTGTTGATGTTCGAACAGATGATCGGCCTCTCGATCCCCTCCTTCTCCAGCATCTGCAGAAGCATGGGCATGTTCATGGTGATATAGGCCGGCTCCGCACCGTATTTCTCCCGGACATGATCGTGAAAGATGCGGAAGGCCCGCGAAAAACCCATGCCCAGCAGCAGGTCGGTAAAGACGTTCTGGATAAAGATCACCGGGGCTTTCGTGCCCTGGAACATCTTCATCTCCATGTCGATCAGCACCTTGGCAATTCCGTCCACCTCCTTGGTGGCAAGCGCCTTGCCGCCCGCAAGCGCCGTCGACAAAAGCCCGTCAGACGGCATGAAATGCCGCAACGCCCCGACCATGCCATGCTCGGTCACGGCATTCGCGTATTTATGCGCGTAGGGCATGCAGGGATAGAAGGTGAAATCCGCATAGCGTGCCGGATTGGCGCGCACGCGATCAGCCACTTCCGCGATCCGGTCATGCGTGGTGCACATGAAGGTGCGGATCCCCGCATCATAGGCAGTGTCCAGCACCTCCATGATCGCATCGGTCTTCTGAAAGCGCATGGCCTGCGCCCGCGCCTTGTCCTCGGACATGTGATTGACGCCGAAGAACTGGTTATCGCCGAATAGAAGCCTGTCCATCTGTTCCATCTTCCCTATGCGCGCCCGAACCAGCCCCGCTTCTTCGGGGCCTCCACCGCGCGCGCCTGGGCCGTGCCGACCGGCTGGCCTGTCTCTGCATTGTCGATGATCATCGCCAGCGTGCGATCCGTCTGTGTCGCCGAGGCAAAGTCGTTCTCTGCCGCCCGGCCCTTGCCCCCATGGACGCTTTCAATGAATTCGGCCAGTTGCGCCGAATACTCCTCGCCACGCAGGTAGAAACCCACCTCATCGGTCAGCTCGGTGGTGTATTTCACCGTCCAGCCCTTGCCATATCCCGCCAGCGCCGGATGCGGCTCGCGCAGGTAAAGCTGGCATTCCTGCCGGTCGGCATAAAGACGGCCATTGGTGCCGATCATCGACACCTTGGTCGACATCTTCCGATGGCTTTCATCCGACCAGTTCACCGAAAGCTGCGCCGTCGGCCCCTCATTCCATCGCAGCGTCGAAAAGACCTGATCATCGGTCCCTTCCGAAAACACATGCCCCAGAACCGACCCCGTCACCTGATCCGGCGTGCCGAAGAACCAGTTCAGAAGGTTCAGCGGATGCGCGGCATAGTCGTAAAGGCAACCGCCGCCCTCTTCCCGTTGGGTGCGCCATGTCCCGCGTTTCGGCCGCAGGACGACCGGCCCATAGGCCTCGGCCATCACATGCGTGACCGTGCCCAGCGCCCCTGTATCGAGAATGCGCTTCATCTCGCGAAACGCCCCGACATAGCGGTAGTGATACCCTACCTGCGCCACCCGCCCCTTGGCAGAGGCAAGCGCCGTCAGCCTTTCGCTATCCTGCCAATCAAGGCAGAAGGGCTTTTCGCAAAAGACATGCAGACCTTTCTCCAACGCCGCCGTCACCATGGGGGCATGCAGCCGCGACGGCGTGGCGATCACCACGGCATCCAGCGGCTCTTCCGCCAGCATCCGTTCGAAATCCTTGTAGATCGGCGTGGCGATGTTCTTGGAAAGCACATCCACCATGAACCCTGCGCCATCGCAGGCCACCGTCCGCGCCAGGGGATGGGCATTCACCATGGCAAAATGGGAAAGCCCCATCTTCCCAAGCCCGACCACACCTATCCGGACTCCGCCCGCCTGCCCGTCCTGCATTCCGTATTCCTCTCACGCGCACAAACAAGTGCCTGTCACACACGAAAGGTACACAAGACGCACGATGCTGCAGTGCGGCTATCGCTGCGGTTCTCACCGATGGCCTAGACGGAAGGCAAGGCCATTCTACGACAACAATCAGGAATTTCGGCGGCGACAGTCGGGGCGGATCGGGCGGACTGTCGCCATTATGGGCCACCATTCCCCCTGAGGCTTGATGCGCGAAAGTCAGCCCTGGCGCGGCCTTGGGATGGGATCACGACAAAGGAAAGCGGCCCCCCCGCCAGATCAGGCAAGGGGACCGCATTCATGCCGTCAGGCGCAAAAGCCCTGACCCGACCCTTCCGCCGGATCAGGGCGCGAATCCTGTGCGATCAATCCTCTGCGGTGCCGATCTGCGACAGGGCATCCCCGCGCCCCCGGGCGCGCAGGATCATCGGCACGATCAGCGCCACAGCGGCCAGCGCCAGCAGCCCGCCAGCGATAGGCGATTGCACCAGCGTGCTCCAGTCCCCCTGCGAAATTGCCAGCGCGCGGCGCAATTGCTGTTCTGCCATCGGCCCAAGGATCAGCCCCACCACAACGGGCGCGATCGGATAATTGAAAAGCCGCATCAGGTATCCCATCGTCCCGAAGATCACCAGCATCGCCAATTCCACCGGCGACGGGTTCACCCCAAGCGTTCCCAGCGTCGCAAAGACAAGGATCCCCCCGTAAAGCCATGGCTGCGGGATCCGCAATAGCAGGATCCAGAAGCGGATCAGCGGCAGGTTCAGCACCAGCAGCATCACATTCGCCACCAGAAGGCTCGCGATCAGCCCCCAAACAAGCTGCGGTGCCGTAGCAAACAGCAGTGGGCCGGGCTGCAGGCCGAATTGCTGGAACCCGGCCAACATGATGGCCGCCGTCGCCGTCGTCGGCAGGCCCAGGGTCAGCAGGGGCACCAGCGTCCCCGCCGCCGCCGCGTTGTTCGCGGCCTCGGGCCCGGCGACGCCCTCGATGGCGCCCTTGCCGAATTCCTCGGGATGCTTCGTCAGATTGCGCTCTGCCGCATAGGACAGGAACGAGGCGATATCCGCACCCCCGGCAGGCATTGAACCGATGGGAAACCCGATCCCCGTGCCCCGCAGCCAGGCCTTCCACGACCGCGCCCAATCCTGCGCCGTCATCCGGACCCGCCCCTTGATCGCAAGGATCCCCGTCCCCCCGTCCGGCCCCTGCGCGGCCACGAACAGCGCCTCGCCCAGCGCGAACATTGCCACGGCCAGCGTTGTTACCTCGATACCATCCAGAAGCTGCGGCACGCCAAAGGCAAGGCGCGTCTGCCCCGTCAGTTGGTCGATGCCCACCATCGCCAGCGCAAGGCCGATAAACAGCGACACAAGCCCCCGCAGGGCGCTTTCACCAAAGGCCGCCGACACGGTGACAAAGGCCAGCACCATCAGCGCGAAATATTCCCGCGGCCCGAAGACCAGCGCCAGCTTCACGACATGCGGCGCCAGAAAGGCCAGCATCAGCGTGGCGATCAGCCCCGCCACGAAGGATCCGATTGCCGCCGTCGCAAGGGCAGGTCCGCCCCGCCCGGCCCGGGCCATCTTGTTGCCTTCCAGCGCCGTGATGACAGAGGCGCTTTCGCCCGGCGTGTTCAACAGGATCGACGTCGTCGACCCGCCATACATCCCGCCGTAATAGATGCCCGCGAACATGATCAGCGACCCGGCCGCATCCAGCCCATAGGTCACCGGCAACAGAAGCGCCACCGTCAGCGCGGGCCCGATCCCCGGCAGCACGCCCACCGCCGTCCCCAACGTCACCCCGATCAGCGCGTAAAGCAGCATCATCGGTTCAAAGGCCGTCACCAGCCCCTGAAGAAGAAATGCGAATGTATCCATCTCAGCGCCCGAAGATCAGCATTTCAATCGGCCCAGCAGGCAGGTTCAACTGCAGCAGGACATCGAAGACCAGATAGATGAACAGGCCCAGCCCGATGCCTGAAAGAATGGCCCGGACAAAACGCCGTTCGCCAAAGGCTGCGGCGGCACAGGTGAACAGGATGGTCGATCCGATCACGAACCCGATGCTGTGGATGGTGGCCACCATCACGATCATGCCACCCAGCAGCCAGAGCAGCGGCACAGGTTGCTGTTTCGGGCGACGCGGTGCCGGATTGCGCCAGCCCTGCACCCCGGTCGCCAGCCCCAGAAAGACCAGCACCGCCCCGATCAGCCGCGGCACGTCTCCCGCGCCCACCCCCGAATACCCTGCCTTCGACGGGATGCGTGATCCGTCCCAGATCAGCAGGATCCCCAACCCGATCAGGAAGGTCGCGATGGCAAGCGCCGCCCGATCAGGGCGGCGCTCCATGGTTGGTCCCGGTGTCATTGCACCAGACCGATGTCCTTGAGAACGGCAGATGTCGCCTCGATCTCCTTGGCAAGCTGCGCCTCGAAATCCGCACCGGCCAGATAGGTGTCGGCCCAGCCCTTGTCGGCCAGCGCCTTCTGCCAGCCCTCGGATTTCGCAAGCTTCTCGATATCGGCCAGCACCTGCGCCTTCTGCTCGTCGCTCAGCCCGGGGGCCGCGGCGACCATCCGCCAGTTCTGCACCACCACATCATAGCCGGCTTCCGCCAGCGTCGGCGCATCCACACCCTCGATCCGCGAATCCGAGGACACCGCCAGCAGGCGCATCGTGCCCGCCTGAACCTGCGGCAGGAACTCTCCGAGACCCGAGATACCGGCCGTCACCTGATTGCCCAGAATGGCTGCCAACGCCTCACCACCACCCGAGAAGGCGACATAGTTGATCTTCGTCGGGTCGATGCCCGCCGCCTTGGCAAGCAGGCCCACGGTGATGTGGTCCACACCGCCCGCCGAACCACCGGCCCAGCTCACCGCGCCGGGATCCGCGACCATCGCATCCACCAGCCCCTTGATGTCCTGGATCGGCGATTCCGCCGGCACCACGATGGCAACCGCTTCACCGGTCAGCCGCGCAACCGGCGTGACATCCGCCAGCGACACGGGCGAGGCATTGGTCAGGATCGCGCCCACCATCACATAGCCGCCCACGATCAGTTGCGACGGATCCCCCGCGGCCGAGGCCACGAATTGCGCAAGACCGACGGTCCCGCCCGCGCCCGGCACGTTCGTCACCTGAACCGAGCTGGAAATCCCCTCGGCCTGCATCACGTCCTGCATGGTGCGCGCGGTGGAATCCCAGCCGCCGCCCGGGCTGGCCGGGGCCATGATGGTATAGTCATTGGCAAAGCCCGGCACCGCAACCGCAGCCGCCAGGAACGCGCCGACAAGGGCGTGTCTCATCTGTCTTCTCCTCCCTGTCCCGGCCTCCGCCGGGTTGATGTCATCGAGGCGGCACCTCCTCGTGCCGACCGATCATCAGATGAACACATCAACCTGTCATCTACCTGACATGCCGCCGACAAGGCTTCCCTCGTCGATCGCCGCCTGCCAGCGCCGCAGCAGCCGCCTGCGCTTCGACTGATCCAGATACACCAAAAGCCCCGGGCTGACGCCCACGGGCTGCAACTGCTCGCCCAGGATCGCCTGCATCATGCGCGCGCTGTTCGCGTCCGCAACCTCCAGCGATACCGCAGGCAGGCGCAGCTTCCGCGCCAGAACCTCCTGCCCCTCGCGGCTCATCAGAAACCCCAGAAAGGCCTCCCCAAGTTCGGGGTTGCGCGCCGCCCGCGGCACCAGCGCCACGCGCGACACGACCACCGTGTAATCCCGCAAAAGCACCAGCCCAAGTTCCGGCCGCAACCGCGCCTGATCCGCGGCATAAGAGCCAAGGATGTT
Organism: Paracoccaceae bacterium; assembly: GCA_041397045.1. Classification (GTDB taxonomy): domain Bacteria; phylum Pseudomonadota; class Alphaproteobacteria; order Rhodobacterales; family Rhodobacteraceae; genus Paragemmobacter. The sequence continues at coordinate 72,333 of JAWKXK010000018.1, read as the reverse complement.
GTATCCCAGCTTCAGCCGCCCATCCGCCACCCGTTCGATGATGTCCTGGCTGGTGGGAAACACCTCCAGCCCCCCCGCTGCCATCGCGCGGATCAGGTCCCAGATATCGGCAAACCGTTCCTCGTCGCGGGCCAGAAAAAGATAGCCCAGCGCCGACCGGGTTATGTCATATGTCCCGATCAGACCCGTCGCCCCGCGCGGCGCCTTCGAAAGCCAGTCCATCAGGGCAAGCCGCGATTGCGGCGGCCCCTCCGGAAAGCTCGGGCGATGATACACCATGACCGCGGGCTCAAAGGTCAGGGCATAGGCCTTGTCCTGCCACTGCGCCCAATCCGGCCAGTCGCGCGACTGCACCGAACGGACAGGTCGCGCATAGCCGTCATTCGCCAGACTCATCTGCAGGTCCATGCCCGACGAAAAGACGAAATCCGCCGTCTCGCCCCTTTCGTCCGTCTCCGCCCGCACCCTTTCGCGGATCTCTCCGGTCAAGAGATCCTCATAGCGGACGACGACATCCGGGTTCTCTGCCTGAAAGGCGCGGATCAGTGGGGCCGCGAGCCCCTGGTCCAGTGTGGAATAGATCGTCAACTCCCGCGCGGGCGTGCCGGACAGCGGATCGAAGACAAAAAGCTCCCCCAGCGCGGGCGATGCCGCGCCGACAAGACCTGCCAGAAACACTCCACGCCAGAACATGGCTCAGCTTGCCCCATGCTCGCCCCGTTCACAACGCCGCAGTTCCGGCCTAGGTTGTCGGGTGGAGGACCCATGCGCATCATGCTTGTCGAGGATGACCGCCCCCTTGCCGAAGCGCTTACCGCGCTTCTGGTGCAGTCGGGCTATGCCGTGGACACCGTGCATGACGGCCCCTCGGCCGAGGCGCTGGGAACCGCCGAGAAGTTCGATCTCGTCATTCTGGATCTCAATCTTCCCGAAATGGATGGTCTGGCCGTCCTGCGCGCCATGCGCGCCAGATCGGACGATGCCGCCGTGATGATCCTGACAGCGCGCGGCACGCCCGAGGATCGGGTCCGCGGCCTGAATCTGGGTGCCGATGACTACCTCACGAAACCCTTCGACGTGGCCGAGCTTGAGGCGCGGGTCCGCTCGCTCCTGCGCAGGCAGGCGGGTTTGCGCGCCGCGGCCCTGACGGTGGGCGATGTCACGCTGGATCTGGTTTCCCGCCGCTGCGTTACCAGCGCGGGCGCCCTTGATCTGCCCGCCCGCGAACTGGCCTTGCTGGAACTCTTGTTCACCCGCGTGGGCAAGGTCGTCAGCAAGGAAACCATCGTGCAATCCCTCACCTCGCTGGATGACTCGCTGTCGGACAATGCCATCGAACAATATGTCTCGCGCCTGCGCCGCCGCCTTGCCCCGCATGGCGTGACATTGCGAACCGCGCGCGGGATCGGCTACTATATAGACAAGGCCCCGGGCACATGACCGATGCCCGCTCGACGATCGGCACATGGTCCCTGCGGCGCCGGTTGCTGGGCTGGCTCTTCCTCTCCACCGCCCTGCTTGGCCTGATCGCCCTCGCCGATACCTGGCGCGAGGCGCGGCGCACGGCCCAAGGCGTTTCGGATCGTGTCCTTGCAGGCTCCGCCCTTGCCATCGCGGAACGCGCCAGCGTGGATCTCTCGGGCGCGATCGAGGTGGATATTCCCTATTCCGCCCTCGACATGCTGGCCTCTGCCGCCGAGGATCAGGTCTTCTACCGCGTCGATGGCCCCGAAGGCTTTCTGACGGGCTATGACAATCTGGCCATCGCCACCGAAAGCGATGACACCCGGCTGTCCTTTCTCGATGGCCGCTTCGGGGATACGCCCATCCGCATCGCCACCTTCTACAGCCAGGTCTCCACCGGCGATGGCCTGCTGCCCTTCTCCGTCACCGTCGCGGAATCCACCCGGGCCCGTGATGCGCTCGCCCGGTCGATCCTGATCCGCTCGGCCCTGCGCCTTGCCGGGCTGGCGGCGGGGGCCGCGTTGATCGTCTGGGTCACTGTCACCATCGCGCTCAGGCCGCTCGACCGTCTCGCCCGAACCCTGTCGCACCGCGCCCCCGACGATCTCAGCCCCCTGCGCGCCGACATCCCGCACGAGGTGGCAGGCCTGATCGACGCGATGAACCGCTTCATGCAGCGCCTTGACGACGCCGTCGCCGCGCTGCGCAACTTCACTGGCAATGCCGGCCATCAGTTGCGCACCCCCCTGGCCACCGTGCGCGCGCAACTCGCCCTCATCGCCCGCACATCCGGCACCGAAACCCGCGAAGGCATCGCCAAGGCCGATGTCGCGCTCGTCCGGGCCGAACGGGTTCTGGCCCAACTCCTGATGCTCGCCCGGATCGACGCTGCGGCGGCAAAGCTCGCCCTGCCCGAAATCGACCTCGCGGCAATCGCCCGCAGCACCACCGCTGATGCCATCCCCGAGGCCGACCGCTTCGGCAATGATCTCGGCTTCGAAGGGGCGGGCCACCTGCCCGTCCGGGCCGATGCCGTTCTCTGCGCCGAACTGCTGACCAATCTCCTCGACAACGCGATCCGCTATGCCGGCCCCCGCGCCAAGATCACCGTGCGCGCCCTCGCCACGCCCGAAGGCCCCACGCTCGAGGTGGAAGACAGCGGCCCGGGCCTGCCGCCGGATGCCATTCCGGCCCTGCTCGGCCGCAAGGATCTGCGCACCGATCCCGCACTCGGCGTTCACGGCCTTGGCCTTGCCGTCGTGGGCGAAATCGCGCGCCTCTTCGGGGCGACGCTCTCCTTCCATCCGCCCACGACTGACGCCGCCCACGCAATCCGCTGCCGCTTTCCGCCGCCGGTCTGATCCCGCCCGCGCGACCGGATCAGAAGGCGTTCACGATCAGGAAGATCAGCGCCTTCGCCAGCGCCCAGACAACCCCCGAAACGATGACCATCGACAGGATCCCGACCAGCACCCCGATGATCACCCAAAGCCCATCACGCTCCAGCACGCCCAGCGCCATCAGCGTGATCGCAAAGGCGGGCAACATGTTGCCCAGCGGTATCGGCAGCGCCAGCACGATGGCCAGCGTCAGGCAGATCCCACCGATCACCCGCTCGCCCGTCGCCGATGTCACGAACAGAAGGCGCGGCTTCAGCAACCGCTCCGCCCGCGCGACAAGCGGCGTCACCCGCCCGACGAAGGAATTGAAATCCGACCGGGTCATCGACCTGTCCGCGATGATCGCCGGCAGCCATGGCAGCTTGCCCAGCATCATCTGCCCCGTCAGGTAAAGCAGCGGCAGGCCAAGGATCGAAGACGTGCCCGGCGGCGTGGGCACGACATTGGGCAGCGCGAACAGCAGGATCAGCGCCGCCACCGCCCGCGCATCCATCGCCTGCATCAGGTCAGAGACCGAAACCCGCTCCCGCCGCTCATCCGCGCCGATTGCATCCAGAATCTGCGAGAACCGCTTCTTCCCCTCGGGTTGCGCGCCTTCGATCCCGGCAAAGCGCTTGGCGATCTTACGTCCCCTGCCCATCGGGCGGCCTTCTCCCTGTCAGCCCCGTTCCCTCTCAAGGTCGGACAGCCGGTTCAAAACTGCAACCGCGCGAAAGCATATCCCCGTCGCTAGGGCATCACTTCAAAGCGATCCACGTCCACCATCCCGTGATCGGTGATCTTCAACCTCGGTATGACGGGCAGCGCAAGGAACGCAAGTTGCAAGAATGGCTCCTCAAGGACCACGCCCAGCGATTTCGCCGCCGCCCTGAGCCCGACAAGATCATCCCGCACTCGTTCAAAGGGCTCTAGGCTCATCAACCCAGCCATCGGCAGGGCCAACTCCGCCAGCACCCTGCCCCCCTCGACCACCACGAAACCACCCTCGATTTCGCTCAGCCGGTTGGCCGCCAGCGCCATGTCGGCGTAATCCGCCCCGACCACCGCGATATTGTGGTGATCATGGCAAACGGTCGATGCAATGGCCCCCCGCTTCAACCCGAACCCTTTCACAAAGCCCGTCGCCCGGTTTCCGTTCCGCCCATGACGTTCGATCACGGCGATGCGGATCAGGTCGCGGTCCAGATCCGGGCGCTTGTCCCCATCCTGCGGCACGATGTCGAAGGTCAGATGTTCGGTAATGATCTTGCCGGTCAGGATCCCGATCACCGGCGTTTCCACCCGGTTCCCGCCACAGCGGAAATGCCCGGCCTCGATCCTCGGCGCCTTGACCGAACGCCGCGCCACCGGCGCGATCTCGCTGCGTGCGGCAAAAGCTTCTGGCGTCGCCTCGACCCCCCCCGCGAAAACCCGGCTTGCCCGGCACGTCTCCAGCGCGTCGATCACCACGATATCCGCCCGCTTGCCCGGCGCGATCAGGCCCCGGTCCTTCAACCCGAAGGCCTCCGCCGCCGAAAGCGATGCCGCGCGATAAACGGCCAGCGGTTCGGCCCCCATCGCGATGGCCGTGCGGATCATGTGGTCCAGATGCCCATGCTCCGCAATGTCCAACGGATTGCGGTCATCCGTGCAAAGGCAAAGATAGGGCGAGAACCGTTCGGTCAGAAGCGGGGCCAGCGCCACCAGATCCTTGCTGACCGATCCCTCCCGGATCAGCACGCGCATCCCCTTTCGCAGCTTTTCCAGCGCCTCCTCGGCGGATGTCGCCTCATGCTCCGTCCGGATGCCCGCAGCGATATAGCCGTTCAGATCCTTGCCCCGCAGCAAGGGCGCATGCCCATCGACATGCCGCCCCTGCCATGCCGCAAGCTTGGCCATGCAGCCCGCATCCTGCCCAAGCACGCCGGGAAAATTCATGAACTCCGCCAGACCGATCACCCGGGGATGATCGCGCAGCGGGATCAGATCCGCCGCCTCCAGCCGCGCCCCCGCCGTTTCCATATGCGTCGACGGCACGCAGGAAGAAAGCTGCACCCGGATATCCATCAGAGTCCGCGCCGAGGCATCGAGGAAATAGGCGATCCCCTCCATCCCGCAGACATTGGCGATCTCGTGCGGATCGCAGATCGCCGTCGTCACCCCGCGCGGCGTCACGCAGCGATCAAATTCGAAGGGCGTCACAAGCGAGGATTCGATATGCAGATGCGTGTCGATGAACCCGGGCACCAGCACCGATCCCGAAACATCGACCGTCCTCTTCCCCTCATACGTGCCGAACACCCCAACGATCGTGTCGTCACAGATCGCCACGTCTGTCTCGACCAGATCCCCCGTCACCAGATCGAACACCGCCCCGCCCTTCAGGACAAGATCCGCAGGCACCACGCCCCGCCCTTGTGCGATGCGGTCGCCCAACGGGGCCTTTGGCGGGATGGTGGGCATGGCGGTTACTCCTTTCCCCCAGCAAAGCCGAACCGGCGATCCGGGTCCAGTCCCCTTGCACAGCCCGCGAAAGGATGGTCCAAAAGACTTAACGCTCAGAGGTTTCGATGCGCCCGCTCCGCGGCATTGCCCTAAAACTCGGCTCCGTCCTTGTCTTCATCGTGATGGCCTCGATGATCAAGGCGACAGCCGATCACGTGCCCGCAGGTCAGGCCGTGTTCTTCCGCTCCGCATTCGCCATCCCGGTGATCGTGGTCTGGCTGATATGGCGGCAGGAACTTTCCACCGGCCTGCGCGCCGCCAGCCCCATTGGCCATGTCTGGCGCGGTTTCGCCGGAACCTGCGCCATGGGACTGGGTTTTGCGGGCCTCGGCTACCTTCCCCTGCCCGAGGTCACGGCCATCGGCTATGCCGCGCCCCTTCTGACGGTGATCTTCGCCGCCATGTTTTTGGGCGAGGATGTCCGCCTCTTTCGCCTGTCCTGTGTCGCGCTGGGGCTGATGGGCGTGCTAATCGTCCTCTCGCCCCGGCTGACGGTCCTAGATGGCCCCGCCAGCCATGCCGAGGCTTTTGGTGCCATGCTCGTGCTGGGCGGCGCGGTATTCGCGGCCCTCGCGCAGGTCTTTGTCCGCAAACTCGTCCACACCGAAAAGACCCCGGCCATCGTCTTCTACTTCTCGCTGACGGCGACGGTCCTTTCCCTTGCCACCCTGCCCTTCGGGTGGGTCTGGCCCAGCCCGATGGAATGGGGCCTTCTGGTGGGATGCGGCCTGCTCGGCGGCGTGGGGCAGATCCTGCTCACCTCCAGCTACCGCGAGGCCGACGCCTCTCTCGTCGCGCCGTTCGACTATGCCTCGATGATCTTCGCGCTGGCCATCGGCTGGTTCATCTTCTCCGAAATGCCCACACGCACCATGCTCATCGGTGCCGCGCTCATCATCCTCGCGGGGATCCTGATCATCTGGCGCGAACACCGCCTCGGCAAGGACCGCGCCCAACAGCGCAAGGTCACCACCCCGCAGGGCTAGCGGGCCGGGGCAATCCCCGGCCCGACCGTCTTTACCGTGTGAACTTCTTGTATTTCACGCGCTTGGGTTCCACAGCATCCGGGCCCAGGCGGCGGATCTTGTCCTGTTCATAGGCGTCGAAGTTGCCTTCAAAGAATTCCACATGCGCATCGCCCTCGAAGGCAAGGATATGGGTGCAAAGCCGGTCAAGGAAGAAACGGTCGTGCGAGATGATCACCGCGCAACCCGCGAATTCCTCGATCGCCGCTTCCAGCGCCTGAAGGGTTTCCACGTCCAGATCGTTGGTCGGTTCGTCCAGCAGCAGAACGTTGCCACCGGATTTCAGCAGTTTGGCCATGTGAACGCGGTTGCGCTCCCCGCCCGAGAGGATCCCCACCTTCTTCTGCTGGTCCGACCCCTTGAAGTTGAAGGACGAACAATAGGCCCGGCTGTTCACCTCGGCATCGCCCAGCACGACGATATCCAGCGCGTCCGTGATCTCTTCCCAGACGTTCTTGTTGGGGTCAAGCGCATCGCGCGACTGGTCCACATAGGAAAGCTGCACCGTATCGCCCAGCGTGATCGTCCCGCTGTCGGGCTTTTCCTGCCCGGTGATCATCTTCATCAGCGTGGATTTGCCCGCGCCGTTCGGCCCGATCACCCCAATGATCCCGCCCGGCGGCAGCGAGAAGCTCAGGTTCTCGATCAACTGCTTGTCGCCCATCGCCTTCGAGACATTCTCGAATTCGATGACCTTGCTGCCAAGGCGCGGCCCGTGCGGAATGATGATCTGCGCTCGGCCCACCAATTCCTTGACCGACTCATCCGCCATCTTCTCATAGGCCTGAATTCGCGCCTTGGATTTGGCCTGCCGTGCCTTGGCCCCGGCGCGGATCCATTCCAGTTCCTTTTCCAGAACCTTCTGCTTGGCCTTGTCCTCGCGCGCTTCCTGCGCCAGTCGCTTGGCCTTCGCATCCAGCCACGAGGAATAGTTCCCCTCATGCGGAATGCCCCGCCCACGTTCCAGTTCAAGGATCCAGGTCGTGATGTCGTCAAGGAAATAGCGGTCGTGTGTGACCGTCAGGATCGTGCCCTTGTATTCGATCAGGTGCTTTTGCAGCCAGGCGATGGTTTCGGCATCAAGGTGGTTGGTCGGTTCGTCCAGCAGCAGCATGTCCGGCGCCTCAAGCAGCAGCTTGCACAGCGCCACGCGGCGGCGTTCCCCGCCCGAGAGGGTTTCCACATTCGCGTCATCCGGCGGGCAGCGCAGCGCTTCCATCGCCACGTCGATCTGGCTGTCCAGATCCCACAGGTTCTCGGCGTCGATCTGGTCCTGCAACTGGGCCATCTCATCGGCCGTCTCGTCCGAATAGTTCATCGCCAGTTCGTTATAGCGATCAAGCTTCGCCTGCTTCTCGGCCACGCCCAGACGCACGTTCTCGCGCACGGTCAGGTTCGGGTCCAACTGCGGCTCCTGCGGCAGATAGCCCACCTTGGCCCCCTTGGCCGCCCATGCCTCGCCCTGAAAATCCTTGTCCCAGCCCGCCATCACGCGCAGCAGCGTGGATTTCCCCGCGCCGTTCACGCCCACGACGCCGATCTTCACGCCGGGCAGGAAATTCAGGCGGATGTTCTCGAACACCTTCTTTCCGCCCGGATAGGTCTTTGAAACGCCATCCATGTGATAGACGTATTGATACGAGGCCATCTTGCCGCTCCTGGGTGAATCCTTGGGAATGTTGCGGCGACATGTAGCGATAATGCTGGACAGTGGCAACGCAGGGTGCTTGGGCTTCCGCCCGGAAATGCAGTGGAGGGCGGCTTGCGGGCAGGATTTCCGTCGGCGCAGAAGGGAATGGTGATCGGGCTTCTGGGCGGAAGCTTCGATCCTGCCCATGGCGGCCATGTCCACATCACGCGCGAGGCGCTCAAGCGGATGGGTCTGGATCGGGTCTGGTGGCTCGTTTCGCCCGGCAACCCACTCAAGGCAAAGGGCCCCGCCCCGTTGGCCGACCGCATGGCGCGGGCGCGCGCCATCATGCGCGATCCCCGTGTCGTGGTGACGGATCTGGAAACCCGCCTCGGCACCCGCTTCACCGCCGAAACGCTGGAACGTCTGCAGGCGATCTATCCCGGCGTCCGCTTCGTCTGGCTGATGGGGGCCGATAATCTGGGCCAGTTCCACCGCTGGGAACGCTGGGAAGACATCCTGCACATGGTGCCCGTGGGCGTTCTGGCCCGCCCTGGCTGGGGCGTGCGCGGGCGCATGTCCAAGGCCGCCCGCATCTATGGCGGCGATCTGGTGGACCGGGGCAAGATCCTGCGCCAAAAGCGCGCCCCGGCATGGTGCTTCGTCAACCTGCCGATGGACGGCTCCTCCTCCACCGCGATCCGCGCCAGCGGTGCCTGGCGGCGCTGACCCGCGACGAAGGCACTCTTGCCGCGCCCCCCCTGTCTTGGCTAGGCTCAACCGTCCTTGCGGGAGGGGTCGGATGGTTTCGCGGCGGTTTGTTCTTGGTGGCGTGCTGGCAGGTCTTGCCGCGCCGGCCCTTGCCGAAGGTCTCACCCTCAGCCCACGCCCCCTCGCCCGCCCCTTGTCGGGCGCCCTGCCCGCCCGTGCCGCGCCCGAAGCGCGCGACCTCATCGCCGGGGCAAAGCTCGGGGGGGCCATCGGCTATGTCGTGGCAGATGCCCGCAGCGGAAAGATCCTCGAATCCGCCAATCCACGCGATGCCCTGCCCCCTGCCAGCACGGCCAAAACCATTACCGCGCTCTTCGCGCTCGAACGGCTCGGCCCCGGCCACCGCTTTTCCACCCGTATTCTGGCCACAGGCCCGCTGCGCGGCGGCACGCTCGACGGGGATCTGATCCTCGCAGGCTCCGGCGACCCCGAACTTGATACCGATAAACTCGGCGACCTCGCCGCCCGCCTTGCCGCCACCGGCATACGGCAGGTGCGCGGGGCCTTCCTCTTCCACGATGGCGCGCTTCCGGCCATTTCCCGCATCTCCGACGACCAGCCTGATCACGTCGGCTACAACCCCGCGATTTCCGGGCTGAACCTGAACTACAATCGTGTCCATTTCGAATGGAAACGGGCGCAAAACGGCTATGGCGTCGCGATGGATGCGCGCGGCGAACGCTTCGCCCCCCCGGTCCGCCTTGCCCGGATGGAGGTCGTCCGCCGCGAAGCCCCCCTTTTCACCTATCGCGAAAGATCCGGGGCCGAAGAATGGACCGTCGCCAGCGCGGCCTTGGGCAAGGGCGGCAGCCGCTGGCTGCCCGTGCGCAACCCCGGTGCCTATGTCGCCGAGGTCTTTCAGGTCCTCGCCCGCGCGCAGGGCATCGACCTGCCCGATGCGAAACGCGCGGCCCGCCTGCCGCAGGGCGCGCAGATCCTGGCCGAATGGACGGGCGACCCCCTCTCCGATGTGCTGCGCCGGATGCTGCGCTGGTCCACCAACCTCACGGCCGAGGTGGTAGGCCTCTCCGCCTCCGGTGCGGGCGGGCTGCGGGCATCGGGCGGGGCCATGTCGGATTGGGCGAAATCGCGTCTGGGCGCGACCGGACGCTTCGTCGATCATTCGGGCCTTGGCGCGGAAAGCCGCATCAGCGCCGAACAGATGGTGAAAGCCCTCGTCACGGCGCAGGCCACGCCGGCGGGGCGGGCGCTGAAACCCGTTCTGCGCGATCTCGGCATGCGCGACGGCGATGGCGGCGCGATCGAAAGCCCCGTCACCGTGATCGGCAAGACCGGCACGCTGAATTTCGTCTCCGCGCTGGTGGGTTACGTGCAGCCCCCTTCGGGCCGCGACCTCGCCTTCGCCATCTTCTGCGCCGACCCCGATCGCCGCGACCGCATCCCGATGGCCCAGCGCGAACAGCCCGAAGGCGGCAAGTCCTGGACGAAACGCGCCCGTCGCCTGCAGGGGCAACTCATCGCGCGTTGGGCGGGCCTCTACGCCTGAACCGGCTCAGGCCTTCACGCTCAGGGCTTCAGATGCCGCACCCGCGCGCCCCATTCGATGGCGGCGGCGTGCAGACGGTCCACCTTCAGCTCCTCCCGCACCTCCTCCAGCATCCGAAGTTCCACTTCGTTATGCTTGCCATCCGCCGTCACCACGTCGCAGGCCAGCGCATAGGCGGTTTCATTCAGCCGCTCGGGCAGCGCCTCGCGGATCAGGCCGAACAGGGCATCCAGCCCGTCCTCTTCCTCGAACAGGTCAAAGACGATCTGGCTGATCCGGCGGATCCGGTCCTGATCATAGTCGGCGAAAATCGGCATGTGATTGACCATGCGCTGAATCGCCACCAGTTCGGCCGTCCGCATGTTCTGGTCCGACGCGGAACAGGCAACCATCACGGCGACAAGCGCATCCTGTGCAGACATGGGAGAATTTTCAGACATGACGAAATCCTTGGGCGAATCCCCTGCGGGAAACGGATGTTCCGCCCCCTTTGCCTGCGGACATTATTGACGTGATGCAGGGGCGGCAATAGAGGACGGGGGTTTCCGGGGGCATGGGGCCCCCAGTCGACCACCACAAGGATGTGAAGCGATGTCTTCCCTGCGCGACGCTGCGATGAAATCGAAAGCCTGGCCCTTCGAAGAGGCCCGCGCCATCCTGAAACGCTACGAAAAGAAAGACCCGGAAAAGGGCCATGTCCTGTTTGAAACCGGCTATGGCCCCTCGGGCCTGCCGCATATCGGCACCTTCGGCGAGGTGGCACGCACCACCATGATCCGCCGCGCGTTCGAGGTGATCAGCGACATCCCCACCCGGCTGATCTGCTTTTCCGACGATCTCGACGGGATGCGCAAGGTCCCCGAGAACGTCCCCCAGCAGGACATGCTGCGCCAGCACATGCAAAAGCCGCTGACCAGCGTGCCCGACCCTTACGGCGAATACGACAGCTTCGGCCATCACAACAACGCCATGCTGCGGCGCTTCCTCGACACTTTCGGATTTCAGTACGAATTCATCTCCGCCACCGATTTCTACCGCTCGGGCCGCTTCGACGATACGCTGCGTCTGGCGACGGAACGCTACGACGCGATCATGAAGATCATGCTGGCCAGCCTGCGCGAGGAACGCCAGCAGACCTATTCCTGCTTCCTGCCGATCCACCCGGAAACCGGCCGCGTCCTTTACGTTCCGATGAAGAATGTCGATGCCTCCCGCGCCGAAATCACCTTCGATGACGAGGACGGCCGCGAATGGACCCTGCCCGTCACCGGCGGCAACGTCAAACTGCAATGGAAGCCCGATTTCGGCGCCCGCTGGGCCGCGCTCGATGTCGACTTCGAGATGTATGGCAAGGACCATTCCACCAACACGCCCATCTATGACGGCATCTGCGAGGTGCTTGGCGGTCGCAAGCCGAACCACATGACCTATGAACTGTTCCTCGATGATCAGGGTCAGAAGATTTCCAAGTCCAAGGGGAACGGTCTGACCATCGACGAATGGCTGACCTATGCCGCGACGGAAAGCCTGTCCTACTTCATGTATCAAAAGCCCAAGACGGCGAAACGGATGCATTTCGACGTCATCCCCCGCGCGGTGGACGAATACCATCAGCAACTCCGCGCCTATCCCGATCAGGATATCGACGGGCAGGTGAACAACCCCGTCTGGCACATCCACGGCGGCACCCCGCCCGAGTCGCGGATGGTCGTGCCCTTCTCCATGCTGCTCAACCTTGCCAGCGTGGCCGGGGCGAAGGATGCCAAGGGGCTATGGGGCTATATCCGCGCCTATGCGCCCGATGCCTCGCCCGAAACCCATCCCGATCTGGACGCCGCCGCCGGCTTCGCAGTGCGCTACTTCAACGATCGCATCGCCCCCTCTCGGCAGTTCCGCGCGCCCGACGCACGGGAACGCGCCGCGATCGAGGATCTGCGCGCCCGCCTCGCCGCATGGGAGGGCGGGGCAGATGCCGACGCCCTGCAAAGCATGGTCTTCGCGGTGGGCAAGGAGCATGGCTTCGAACCCCTGCGCGACTGGTTCAAGGCGCTTTACGAAGTCCTGCTCGGCGCCAGCGAAGGGCCGCGCTTCGGCGGCTTCATCGCGCTTTACGGCGTGCAGGAGTCGATCGCGCTGATCGACCGGGGCCTGTCAGGCGAATTGCTGGCCTGAGGGAGCAGGGCCCGCAACCGGCCCGCGCACAAACATTGACGGCCCCCGCGACCAAGCTACCCTTCCCTTGGGGACGCTTGAAACAGGGGGCCGACATGCGCCGACTTGCCTTCGGATTTCTCACTGCCCTCCTGCTGGCCTCGCCGCTCGCGGCCCAGCAGGACCCGGTCCAGCAAACGATCCTCGACCAGATCGAGGCGTTCAAGGCCGATGATTTCGCCACCGCCTTCACCTTCGCCTCCCCTTCCATCAAGTCGATCTTCATGTCGCCCGAAAACTTCGGGATGATGGTCCGGAACGGCTATCCCATGGTCCACCGGCCCGGCTCCGTCCGCATGCTGGAACAGCGCGAGGTGGCGGGCCGCCTCTGGCAGAAGGTGATGATCACCGATCAGGCCGGGCGCAGCCACATCCTCGACTACCAGATGATCCAGACGGATCAGGGCTGGCAGATCAACGCCGTTCAGCTTCTGCCGGAACCGGGCGTCGGGGCCTGACATCCCCCGCGCGCTGACATGACCAGCCGTTAACCCTTCATCGCCACCCTTTTCCCTGATCGAACACTGACGAGGGAAAAGATGAACAAAGCAGTGACGGATGGCCTGGTCCTGATGCCCCCGGCCTTTGACGCGGGTCTCAACCTGTGGTCGCGCGAGGATGGCCTTCCCGGGCAGGGCTCCTGGGCGGGTCAACCCAACGCGGCCTTCGTGCCCGCCGATCAGGATTTCGGCGGCTGCCTCGAGGTGCAGAAGACAACCGCGACGCTGAAACTGCGCTGCTTCCAGCAGATCCCGTTCCGGCCGGGGATGTATCTGCGCGTCACCGCCCGCGTGAAATGCCTGTCGGGGGCCTTCCCCTCGGTCCGGATCGCGGGCTTTGCCGCGGCGGCCAACGGCTCCAACGTGGCCGCGGCGGTGCAGATCTCGGCCCCGGTCGCCCTGTCGCAATACGGGCAGGTCGTCACCGTCAGCGCGATCATCGGCTCGGGCAATCGCGGCGGGGTCGACATGGTCTGGGGGCCAACTCCGGCCTATGCCCATCTCGGCCTTGATCTGATCGGGGCCACCGGCGGCATCCTCCGGATCGACGACATCCGGATCGAGGATGCGACCGATGTCTTCCACCGCAACATGATGACATGGGTCGATGTCCGCGATTACGGCGCCAAGGGCGACGGGATCACCGACGACACCGCCGCCTTCGAGGCCGCCGATGCCGCGGCGGGCCAGCGCTCCGTCCTCGTCTCGCAGGGCACCTACCGGCTTGCGGGCAACGTCACCTTCGAAAGCGATGTCCGCTTCGAAGGCACAGTCACCATGCCGTCGAACATCCGCCTTGCCTGCACCCGCAACTTCGATCTCGATACCTACGCCGCCGCCTTCGGGGGCGAGGCGGCAGGGTTCCAGAAGGCGCTTCAGGCGCTCTTCTACTTCACCGATCACGTGGAATTCGATCTGTCCGGCCGCCGCGTCGCCCTCTCCGCGCCGGTCGATGTGCAGGCCCTCGCCGGGTTGAACAGCTTCCATCAACGCCGCATCCTCCGCAACGGCCAGCTTGAGGCGGTCGCCAGCGCCGCCTGGACGCCCACCAGCGTCACCTCCGTCGCCACCTATTCCGTCTCCCAGCCGGAACGTCTGACCGCGGTCGCCAACATCGCCAACATTCCCGTCGGCGCACGCATCAGCGGCACCGGCGTCGGACGCGAGGTCTATGTCCGCTCCGTCAACGTCTCGGCAGGCACCCTCGACCTCAGCCAACCGCTTTTCGGGGCGGCCGGGACGCGCACCTTCACCTTCCAGCGCTACCGCTACCTGATTGATCTGAGCGGTTTTGAAAACCTCAGCCGGATCGAATTCCGCGAGATCGAATTCGATTGCGGCGGCATCGCAAGCGGGCTGATGCTGCCCAAGGTCGGGCTTGCGCTGCGGGTGGACAATTGCGTGTTCAACCGCCCGCGCGACCGGGGCATCACCTCCATCGGTTCGGGCTGTCAGGGCTTGATGGTCGATACCTGCCAGTTCCAGTCGAACGAACTCGACATTCCCGCGCAGGATCGCACCACCATCGCCCTGAACGTCAACGCCAACGACTCCAAGATCCGCGGCAACCGCATCGTCCGCTTCGCGACCTTCGCCGTCATGGCGGGCACCGGGCATCTCTTTGTCGGCAACCATTTCTTTCAGGGCGACGATGTGACCGATGGCACAAGACGGGCCGGCGTCGTTCTGACCTCGACCAATGTGAAGACGCTCTTCACCGGCAACTACATCGACAACAGCTTCATCGAATGGTCGAACGAACATGACGCCCAGCCCGCCTTCAGCAGCGGCTTCTCCTTCGGCGGCCTCACGATCACCGGCAACATCTTCACCGTGAACGACGTCGCCGCGCATTTCCGCTGGCTGGTGATCACGCCGCGCGGGCCGGGCCATTACATCCACGGCCTGTCCGTCATCGGCAACGTCTTCCGCACGCTGAACGGCAGTATCGAACGCGTCGAACGTGTCGACGACACCTTCGCCTCGCTCGACACTGGCCGATACCGCGTCATCGACTTCAGCCAGAACGCCTTCCACGGCATTTCCCAGATCACCACAAGCCCGGTCATCCTGCAGCATGACCAGACCAGCAATGCCGATACCTGGACAGTGCAGGCGGGCCCCTTCATGCCCTTCGGGGCGCGCGCCCGCAACGTGACGGCACTCGTCGCCGAAGGCGCAATCACCAACGCCTCCAATCAGGCGCAGTTCGGCTTTCCCTATGTCCAGACGGAAACCGGCACCGACAGGACCAACGTCCTGGTCCGCTGGCCCTCTGCGGTGAAGGGTCGCATCCTGATCACCATCCGCGGCGACAATCCGACCTGATCCTCAGGCCGGATCGCCCGGCGCCGGATCTTCCGGCACCAGATCCTCGGGGCTCAGCCGGTAGGCCCGCGCAAATCCCGCGTTCAGCAAGGCCGAACGCGGGACAAACCGCACAAAGGCGAAATCCGCGAAATCGACATAGAGCTTCGCCTTCGGGTGATCGCGCAGCCAATGCGCGCGCAGCGCCGCACGCTCTGGATCATCGCCCGCCACGAACACGGCGCGCGCCTTTATCATAAGGCGCGGATGGGTCAACGGGTCGGCCTTGTCCCCCACCTCTCCCACCATCAGCGCGCAGTCCGGATGGGCCTGCAAGGCCGCGAAATGCGGGGCCAGCGCGGAAACCAGCGTCACCATCCCGCCCTCCGGCGCGCGGCCAAAGGCGATGCGGCTGATCCCCGGCAGTCCGTCCTCGGCATCGTGCCAGGACAGCGCGGCAAATCCCGCCCCCGCCACAAGGTCGCGCGCCTGCCGCCTTGCAGCCTCATCCGCTGCGGCCACGGGATCGGATCGTTTGGTCATGTCGGGATGTTCCAGCGATTGACAGAAGGGAGTGGCGGGCGTTTGCTGCTGGCGCAGGCCAATGCGCTATCACCCGGATCATGTCAGACACAACCCATCCCGCGAAAGAGGCCGAATTCCTCCCCAAGATCCTGACCGTCCTGCGCGAAGGATATGGCGCAAGGGATCTGCGCGCCGATGCCCTTGCCGGCCTGACAGTGGCCATCGTGGCCCTGCCGCTCTCCATGGCCATCGCCATCGCCAGCGGCGTCGGCCCCGAGCGGGGCCTTTACACCACCATCATCGGCGGCTTCCTCGTCTCGGCCCTTGGCGGATCGCGCTTTCAGATCGGCGGGCCGGCCGGGGCCTTCATCGTTCTGGTCTCGGCCTGCGTCATGGCGACCGGCGTGCAGGGACTGATCCTTGCCACCTTCCTGTCGGGCTTCCTCCTGATGGCGGCGGGCGCGCTGCGCCTTGGCACCTATATCCGCTTCATCCCCTATCCCGTCACCGTGGGCTTCACGGCGGGCATCGCCATCATCATCTTTGCCAGCCAGATCCGCGATCTCTTCGGCCTCACCCTTTCCGGCCCCGAACCCGGCGAGATCATCGAAAAGGTCGAAACCCTCTGGGCCGCCCGCGCCACCTTCACCCCGCAGGCCCTGATCGTCGCCGCGGGCGTGATCGCTATCATCCAGGGGCTGAAGCGCTGGCGTCCCGGCGCGCCCGGCATGCTGATCGCGGTGATCCTCGCCTCGGCCGCCGTGGCGCTGCTGAACATCCCCGTCGAAACCATCGGATCGAAATTCGGCGATCTGCCCCGCATCCCGCCCGCACCCATGCTGCCCGATCTCTCGCCGCCCGCGATCCTTGCCGCGCTGCCCTGGGCGATCAGCTTCACTCTGCTCGGGGCCATCGAATCCCTGCTCTCGGCCGTCGTCGCCGATGGCATGAGCGGGGCCCGCCACCGCAGCAATGCCGAACTGGTGGCCCAAGGGGCCGCCAATGTAGGCTCTGCCCTGTTCGGAGGCTTCTGCGTCACCGGCACCATCGCCCGCACCGCCACCAATGTCCGCGCCGGATCGCGCGGCCCCGTCTCGGGCATGCTGCACGCGCTGTTCGTGCTGGGCTTCATGATGGTCGCGGCCCCGCTGGCCGCCTATATCCCCTTGGCCGCCCTTGCCGGGGTGCTGGCCATCGTCGCCTGGAACATGGCCGAGAAGGAAGAGTTCCTCCATCTCCTCCGCTCCAGCCGCGCCGATGCCATGGTCCTGCTCGTCACCTTCCTGCTGGTCGTCTTCCGCGACCTGACCGAAGGCATCGTCATCGGCTTTGCCCTTGGCGGCCTCGTCTTCATCGCCCGCATGTCCGAAGCGGCCGAAGTGGCCGATCACGACAGCGCCCCCCTCCCCTCGGCGGATGGCGATCGCGTGGTCATCCGCCTGCGCGGGCCCTGGTTCTTTGGCGCGGCGGCGCGCCTCGGTTCCATCCTTGAACGCATCGCCGACCGGCCGCGCGAATTCGTGGTCGATCTGACCGACGTGCCGATGATTGATTCCTCGGGCGCGCGCTCCTTCCTTCTGCTGGCCCGCCGCATGGCGCGGCGCGATGGCGTGCTGATCGTGATCGGCGCGCGCCCGCCCGTGCGCCAGATGCTGGAACATCAGGGCCTTGCGAAACTGCCGGTCCGCTTCCTGCCCGACCTCGCCGCCCTTGACCGAGGCTGATCAAAAGGCGCGCTGACGCGCAAGTCCTTCCTCTCGCCTGCGCGCGTGCCGCGCATAGGCTCGGCTGATGGGGGCCCTGCCCCCAAACCCCCGGGGTATTTGGGCCAAGATGAAGGGGGCGGTCTCTCAGGCGGCGAAGGGATCGTCCGGATAGCCGACCCCGGTCAGATAAAGCCCCTGCGGCGGGCAGACCGGGCCGCAGGCCGCGCGATCCCGCGCCTCCAGCGCCGCTTTCACATCCGCCGGATCCCAGCCCCCGGCCCCCACCCGCTCCAGCGTGCCGATGATGGATCGCACCTGATTGTGCAGGAAACTGCGCGCCCGCAGGGAAAAGCGGTATTCCATCCCGCCCGGAACCGGGGCCGTGGCGATGGTGATCTCGTCCAGCGTCTTGACCGGGCTTTTCGCCTGACACAGCGTCGACCGGAAGGTCGTGAAATCATGCTGCCCGATCAGATGCGCCGCACCTTCCCGCATGGCCGCCACATCCAGCGGGTTCAGGATCTGCCACACCCGCCCCCGGTCATGGGTGACGGGCGCCCGCCGGGCCTGCAGGCGGAACAGATAGCGCCGCTCGGTCGCGCTGAACCGCGCGTGAAAACCGTCCGCCACCCGGACGGCGCGCAGAATGGCCACCGGCTGGGGCTTGAGGTGAAAATTCAGCGCCTCGGACAGCCGGAACGGATCCCAGTCGCGCGCCATGTCGCAATGCGCGACCTGCCCCGTCGCATGCACGCCCGCATCCGTGCGCCCCGCCGCCGCGATGGTATGCGGCCCCGGCTCCAGCCGGCCCAGCGCGGCCTCGATCGCGGCCTGCACGGACGGCTGCCCCCCGGCCTGCCGCTGCCAGCCGTGAAAGGGCAGGCCGTCATAATCAATCAAAAGCGCGTAGCGTGGCATCCTGCGGGGTTAGCCCAAGCCGGGCAGGCTTGTCCACCCGGGCCGACGCCGCCGCTACACAAGCCCGCTTGCGATGCCTATGTTGGGGGCAAGCAAGGGGAATGTCTTGGTCCTTTCATCAATCACCAGCGGTCTGTCGCGCGGCATTGAAAGCGCGACCTCCGGCCTGTCCGAAGCGCTTTTCGAACCCGTCATCCGGCTGGGCGTCACCGGGCTCAGCCGTGCAGGCAAGACCGTCTTCATCACCGGCCTTGTCGCCAACCTGCTGGATCGCGGGCGCATGCCGCAGCTTGCCGCCCACAGCGCCGGTCGGATCGACTCCGTCTGGCTGCAACCCCAGCCTGACATGACCCTGCCGCGCTTCGATTACGAAGGCCATCTCGCCGCGCTGACGGGCGACAACCCGCGCTGGCCCGACAGCACGCGCGCCGTCTCGGAACTGCGCCTGTCCTTCCGGCTGCGCCCGCAGGGCTGGATCGCGGGGCTCACGGGGCCGCGCGTCTTGCATCTCGACATCGTCGATTATCCCGGCGAATGGCTGATGGATCTGGCCCTGCTCGATCAATCCTATGCCGATTGGTCCGATGCCCTGCTGTCCCGCATGGCCCGCCGCCCCGAAGCGGCGGCCTTCCTCGCCACCGCCCGCGCCGAAGACGGCGCCCTTCCGCTGGTCGAGGCGCGCGCACAGGACCTTGCCGCCCTCTTCACCCGCTATCTCGCCGATGCCCGCCAAAGCGGCTGGGCCGATTGCACCCCCGGCCGCTTTCTGCTGCCCGGCGATCTCGCAGGCTCCCCCGTCCTGACATTCGCCCCACTGCCGCGCCCCGCCAGCACCCCGCGCGGCAGCCTCTGGGTGGAAATGGAGCGCCGCTATGACGCCTACAAGTCAAAGGTCGTCCGCCCCTTCTTCCGCGATCATTTCGCCCGGATCGACCGCCAGATCGTGCTGGCCGATGTGCTGGGGGCCATCCATCAGGGCCCGCAGGCGCTGGAAGACCTGCGCCGCATCATGGCCGATGTCATGGCCGCCTTCCGCCCCGGCCGGAACGGCTGGCTGACCGCGCTTCTCGGCGGCAAGCGGGTTGAACGCATCCTCCTTGCCGCCACCAAGGCCGATCACCTGCATCACAGCCAGCACCCGGCCCTGACCGCCATCATGCAGGCCATGCTGCGCGAGGCGAAGGATCGCGCGGAATTCGCGGGTGCCCTGACCGGGGCCATGTCCCTTTCGGGCTTCCGCGCCACGGTGGAAGAGACGATCAACCGCGATGGCCGCCCGCTCGATTGCGTGCGCGGCCGCCTGCGCGACGGGCGCGAGGTGGCGATGTATCCCGGTCGCCTTCCCGACGATCCCGCCCGCCTCCTCTCGCCCGCCCGTCAGGGGGCGGAAACATGGCTGGACGCCGAATACGGCCTGATGACGTTCGAGCCGCCTTTGCGCATGTCCCGCAAACCGGGCGAAGGCCCGCCCCATATCCGGCTGGACCGCGCCCTCGAATTCCTGATCGGAGACAGGCTTTGACCGCCGACAAACCCTTCATCGTCGAACTGGAGTCCAGCGCCGATCCCGCGCTCGCCCCGCCCGTGCCTGACCTTCTGCCCGATGGCCGCGCCATGCAGGCCGCGATGCGCCTTGGCGCGCAGCGGCCGCGCTCGGCCCTCGGGCGCTTTGCGATCTGGGCCTTTGGCGCGCTCTTTTCCTTCATCCTTTCCGTCGCCGCCTGGGATTTCGTCACCGGCCTGCTCACCGCCAACACCCTTCTCGGCACTGTCGCGCTTACCCTTGTCGGGCTTGCCACCCTTGCCGCCACCCTCCTCGCCCTGCGCGAAGCCGCCACCTTCGCCCGCCTCGCCCAACTCGATGGCCTGCGCCAGCGCGCCGCCGAAAGCGCAACCCTGCCCGAGGCCCACCGCCTGACCGCCGACCTCGCCGCGCTCTATGCCCGGCGGGGCGACATGGCCTGGTCGCTGTCCCGGCTGAAGGAGCGGCAGGCTGACGTGCTGGATGCCGATGCCCTGCTCCGTCTGGCCGAGGCAGAGCTGATGGCCCCCCTCGACACCGCCGCCCGGGCCGAGGTGGAGGCCGCCGCAAGACAGGTCGCCACCGTCACCGCCCTTGTGCCGCTTGCGCTGGCCGATGTGGCCATGGCGCTCTTCGCCAATCTGCGGATGATCCGCCGCATCGCCGAAATCTATGGCGGGCGCGCGGGAACGCTTGGCTCCATGCGCCTCTTGCGCCGCGTCTTCGGTCATCTCGTCGCCACCGGGGCCGTCGCGCTGACCGATGATCTGATCGGCTCCGTCGCAGGCGGCGGCGTGCTGTCCAAACTCTCGCGCCGCTTCGGCGAAGGCGTGGTCAACGGCGCACTGACCGCCCGCGTCGGCATTGCCGCGATGGAGATCTGCCGCCCCCTGCCCTTCGCGGCCCTCCCCCGCCCCTCCGTCACCCAGACCCTCAGCCGCGCCCTCGCGGGCCTGCTGAACCGGGGCGAGTCAGGCCGCGACGAGGACGCTTCGAAAGTCTGATCCTAGAGACCGTCCGCTATCCGGCGGAACAGCGCGATATTGCCCGCGGCCACGCCCGGCTCCTCGAACCCCCGATCCGCGGCATTGACGGCAATCACGATGTTCCGCGCCCGGTCGATCCAGATATACTGCCCATAGATGCCTTGCGCATTCACCTCGCCCGGCCCCGCGCCTTCGGCAATCCACCACTGATAGCCATATCCCGCCCCGCCCGGGGCCGTCGGCACTGTTGACGCCTCCACCCAATCGCGCGGCACGATCTGGCGGCCCTGCCACATCCCGCCCTGCGCGATCATCTGGCCAAAGCGCGCATAATCCCGCGTGGTCACGTTCAACCCGCCCAGAACAAAGCTCACGCCATACCCATCCGTCAGGTAATAGGGCGCCACCTCCATCCCCAGCGGGCCAAGGATATGCCGCTCCAGCAATTCGGGGATATCCTCTCCCGTCGCGCCCCGGATGATCATGCCCAGAACATGCGTGTCGATCGACACGTAATGCCACCGGCTGCCCGGCTCTGCCGCCCGCTCCTTCAACCCGGCGGCAAAGCCATCCATGGATTGGCCCAGCGCCAGCACCCGCCCCATGCGGTTGATATCCGACCAGAAATCCAGATAGTCCTCGTTGAAGGCCACCCCCGATGACATCGTCAGGATGTGCCTTACCGTCGCCCCGTCATAGGCAGACCCCGCCAGTTCCGGCACATATTTCGTCACCGGGTCGTCAAGGCTGTCGATATGGCCTTCCGCCAGAACGATCCCGAACAGCGCCGAAAGAAAGCTCTTCGCCACGCTCCACGAAATCCGCAGATCCTCGGGCCCGGTGCCACGGTAATAGCTTTCATGCACCACCTGCCCGTCCTTCAGAACGACCAGCGCCGTCACATTGCGCGCGGCGATCCATTCCGCCACCTCGGGCGGCAGCGCCGCCTCCGGCCCCTTCGGCAGGGGGCTGACAGGCCCCTCCCCGCGCGACAGGGCCCGCGTCAGGAAAAGCCGGTCCATATGGCTGAAATTCTCGACGATGCGATCCTCGGCGAACAGGCTGTTCACCGCCATCAGCCGCGCGATTTCATCCCGCTTCCACAGCGCCAGCGCCGCAACCAGCACCAGCGCGACTGCCACCACCCGGCCCAACCTACGCATCACATCCCCCCGTTTCCCGCCCCCCGTTTCCCGCAGGTCTGCCACGCTACCGCGCCCCTGCCAACCGCATCGTCACGTCACGCCACGGCATCCCAGCGCACCCAGCGGCCATGAAAACACGCCCGCCCCAGCGCCCGCCTCTCGCCCCCCGGCCAAAGCCGCAGGGTCAGCGCCGCCCCATCAGTTCGGCCATCCGCCTCCATCGCCAGATGGGCCAGCGGCGCGGCCCCCGTCGCCCGCGCCCCCGCCGCTTCCAGCGCCGCAGCGCAGCGCGCCTGCGTCTCGGGCGGGAAATACTGCCGGGCGACGGTATGGAACACCACATGCACGCGGCCCGGCATCGGCTGCTCCAACCGCCGCTCCAGCCACTCCGCCGCATCGCCGCGCTCCAGCACCGGGCGCAGCCGCACAGCCTCGGCCAGCGCGGCCTCGGTCCGGTGCAACCGCTCAGGCTGATCCGGCCAGAGATAGGCCAGCAGCCGCAGCCTGTCGCGCGCGGGGTCCAGCGGGTTGATGTCCACCCCCCGCCGCTCCGCGATGGCAAAAGGCGCGGCCGGCGGCAACGCCCCCTCCCATTCCGGCATCAACAGGATCGGCCCCTCCCCCCGCACCTCTCCCGGCAGGGACAGGCGGCAACGATCCCACATCAGGTTCAGCCCGCCCGAACAGCCCAGTTCCGACAGCGCCAGCGGCAGGCCGAACCGCGCCGCGATCACATGCCCCGCCGCACAAAGCGGGGCCGACCGCCGCACCTCGTTCGTCTGGGGCGGCTGATCCAGCCAGCGCAACAGATGCGCCTCATGCCGCCCCAGCGCCGCCAGCGCCGCTGCCACCGGCTCCCCCCCGGCATAGGCCGCCGCCAGCCCCTCATCCGCGCCGTTCAGGATCAGCGCATGCAATCCCCCGGCCAGCCGCAAGGGCACCGCATCACCGGCAGGCCCCGGCTCTCCCCGCCAGCCCAGGATGCGATCCGCCACCGCCGCTCCCGGCATCAGCCCCTCGGCCAACCCCGCCAAGAGCC
Organism: Paracoccaceae bacterium; assembly: GCA_041397045.1. Classification (GTDB taxonomy): domain Bacteria; phylum Pseudomonadota; class Alphaproteobacteria; order Rhodobacterales; family Rhodobacteraceae; genus Paragemmobacter. Next base: position 49,193 of record JAWKXK010000018.1, on the reverse strand, counting down.
GCTCCATCAGCGGCGATCCCAGCCGCCCGCAGGCCCGCGCCTGCGACCGGAAGGCCGCCCTGACGCCCGCCTCCGTCACCGGAACTTGTCCAGCAGTTTCTGCATCGGGCTGCGCGTGTCGGGGGCATCGTCGGGGGCCGCATCGGACGGGCTCTTCTTTCCCCCGGTCTGCGTCTCGGTATGCACGGCCGTCTGCATCGGGCGCTGCACCGGGCGTGGCACGCCATTTTTGCCCTCCGCCGCGCCACGCGGCCCGGCTTCCGCCCTGTCAGATGACCGGGGCGGCGCTGTCCGCAGCGCCACCGCATTCATGAACCGCGCCCCATCCCCCTCGGCCAAAGCCGCCGCCCCATCCGAAATTCCGCGCAGCAGATCATCCAGCCAATCCCGATCCGCCTTGGCGAAATCATTCAGGACATAGGCCGCCACCGCATCCTTATGCCCCGGATGCCCGATGCCCAGCCTGACCCGCCCATAACCATCCGTCCCCAGATGCTGATGGATCGACCGCAGCCCGTTATGGCCCGCATGCCCCCCCCCGGCCTTGACCCGCGCCTTGCCCGGGGCAAGGTCCAGCTCATCATGGAAAACCGTTATATCTTCGGGCGTTAGCTTGTAGAACACCATCGCCGCCCGCACGCTTTCGCCTGACAGGTTCATGAAGGTCTGCGGCTTGACCAGCAGCACCTTCTCCCCCCCAAGCCGCCCCTCGGCCACCTGCCCCTTGAACGCCGCTTTCCAGGGGCCAAAGCCATGATCCGCCGCGATCCGGTCCAGCGCCATGAAGCCGATATTGTGCCGGTTGCCCGCATATTTCGCACCCGGATTGCCAAGCCCCACAAAGAGTTTCACGCCCGTCGCCCCCGTTGCCCGCAGTCCCCCAAGACCATTGCCCCAGCCCCACGCCCCGCGCAAGCCCAAGCCCCTCCCCCCAACCCTTTCAGGGGCTTGACGCCACCCCGCCCCTGCCCGACCGTAACCCCCGGAAAAATGGGGGCAAACGTGCGGTATACGGTGATCTGTTCGGTCAAGGATGAAGGGCCCTTCCTGGTGGAATGGGTCTCCTGGCAACGCCTGCTCGGCTTCACCGATATCGTCATCGTCAGCAATGGCTGCACCGACCATTCGCCCCACCTGCTCGATGCCTTGGCGCGGGCGGGCTGGATCACCCATCTGGTGCATGAAGTGCCCGATGGCAAACACATCACCGGCCGCAAGCTTGCCGCTGCCAAGTCATTGGAAAAGGTGAATAATTCGGATTGGCTGATGGTCGCCGACGTGGACGAATTCCTTGTCGTACATCCCGGCGAGGGACGCCTGCCCGATCTTCTCGCCGCGCCCGGCCGGCCCTTCCTCGGCATGTCGATCCCCTGGCGCATCTTCGGCACCTCGGGCCGGCAGCACTGGGAAGACGGCCTCACCCACCGCCAATGCCTGCGCGCGGGCGTGGCGGGGGGGCGGCTGGGGGGCTGGCTGAAATCCATCCACCGCCGCCCCGATTGGTTCGCCCGCCTCGGCGAACATTCCCCCAAACGGCTGCGCCCCCGCCGCCTTGCGCAATGGGGCAATGACGGGATGATCTGGGTCAATCCCGCCGGGATCGAGGTGCCGGGCTGGCGCCCCGAAGAAGACAGCCTCCGCATCCTGCCAGAGTCACTGCGCGGCTGGGAGGTGGCGCAGATCAACCACTACATGCTGCGATCCGCCGAAAGCTTCTCGCTAAAACGGGGCACCCTGTCGCCCGTCGCAGGCAAGAATCGCTATACTGACGCCTATTACGACAAGGCCGAACAGAACGCGGTCGAAGACCGCAGCGCGCTACGCCATGCGGCGGAATTCGACCAGATCCACGCCCAGGCGATGGCCCTGCCGGATGTCCACCGCCTGCACCATCTCTGCTGCGCCGATTATGTCCGCCGCCTCGCCGCCCGGTCCGGCCGCGATGCCAGCGCCGATCCGCGCCTTGCCCGTCACCTCGCCCTCGCAGAGGAGACGAAGGATGAACGAAAAAGGGCGCGTCAGGTTTCCCCGACGCGCCCCGTAATCACGATCCCGAAGGATCACTCCGAAGCGGCAAGCCCCGACGGAGCGGCGATGTTCGCGATCACGAAGTTCCGCGCGATCGTCGGCTTCACGCCCTTCGGCAGGTCCACGTCATTGATGTGAATGACGTCACCGATCTGCTTGCCGGTCAGGTCCACGGTGATGTGGTCCGGGATGTCGCCAGCGACGACTTCCAGTTCCACTTCCGGGCGCACCACCGTCAGCGTGCCGCCACGCTTCAGGCCGGGGCTTGCTTCGTGGTTCACGAACTCGACGTGGATGAACAGGTTGATCCGCGATTCATCGTGGATCCGCATGAAATCCACATGCGTCGGCAGATCCTTCACCACATCACGCTGCACGCCGCGGCAGATCACATGCACTTCCTCGCCGCCTTCAACCTTCAGGTTGAACAGCGTCTGAAGAAAGCGGCCCTGACGCAGACGCTTCAGCAGATAGTTGTAGTTCAGGTTGATGGGCGAAGGCTCCTTGCCGTCGCCATAAACGATGCCGGGTACGTTGCCCTCACGACGAGCTTGACGAGCGGCCCCCTTGCCTGTCCCCGTCCGTACCGCGGCCAGAAGATCGGGGATCTCACGAGCCATGGTGCTTCTCCATATGTAAAGTCCGCCGCCCTCCAAGGGTGTGCGGCGCGACCGGGGGGCTATAGCCGCGATTCGGCCCGAAGGAAAGCGGAAATGCCGTCGCCCAAGGCCAAACCCTTGTCGCCCCAAGGCTTGCCGCAAAGCCCGCCGCAGGCTACCTGCTCTGGCGTAGGAGAGCTTGATGCCCATGTCCACCACCCTTGCCGCGGCGCGCGCGCCCCTCGCCGCCTTCGCCGCCATGGGCGTTCTCTGGGGCACCTTCGCCGCCGTTCTGCCCGACCTGAAGGCGCAACTTGCGGTGACGGAGTCCGAACTGGGCCTGATCATCCTGCCCACACCCATCGCCGCCGTCATCGCGATGCTGCTTGCCCCGCTGATCGGGGCGGCACTCGGCCGGGTCGCGCTGCCCATCGCCACGCTTCTTATGGCATCCGCCTTCGCCGTGCCCGGTCAGGCGGCGCAGGTCTGGATCTTCCCCCTCGCCATGATGGCCTGCGGCGGCGCCACGGGCCTGACCGACGTGCTGATGAACGCCCGTGTGGCTGCGCTTGAAAACGAACGCAATCTGCACCTGATGAACCTCTGCCACGCCGCCTACAGCTTCGGCTATGCGGGCGGCGCGCTGGCCACCGGGGTCATGCGCGGCGCGGGCTGGTCGCCCGACTGGGTCATGGGCGCGATGGCCATTACCGCAGGCATCCTTGCGCTGATCACACTGGAAGGCGACGGCACAATCCACGGCCTGCGCAAACCCAAGGACGGCACGGCAGGGCATCTGGGCCTCATCCCCATCATTGGCGGCGGCATCGTCCTGATCGCCTTCCTCACGGAAAACGCGGCCGAGAACTGGTCCGCCTTGCATATCGAGAAGACACTCGGCGGCAGCCCGGAAGAAGGCGCGATGGGTCCGGCCGCGCTGGCCCTGACCATGGGCTTCGCCCGCCTCGCCGGGCAGGGCATCGTCACCCGCGTCAACCCCTTCCGCCTGCTCATGGGCGGCGCGCTGCTTTCGGCCTTCGGCGCGCTGGGGGCGGCAATGGCCACCTCGCCGATGATGGCCTATGCGGGTTTCATCGTTATGGGGATCGGTTCGTCGGTCATCGCTCCCACCGCCTTCTCGCTGGTGGGCCGCCTCGCAGATCCGCAGGCCCGCGCCCGCGCCGTGGCCCGCGCTACGCTGCTTGGCTATTTCGGCTATTTCTTCGGCCCACCCAGCCTTGGCTTCATCGCCGGTGCCTTCGGCCTGCGCTTCGCCTTCGTCTTCGCCGCGGTGATGCTGCTGATGGTCCTGATCCTTGCGCCCCTGATGGCACGGCAGCGTCAAGCCCTGCCCGCCTGAACCACGGCCCGCCCTTCATCTGTTCTCAAATATCCTCGGGAGGGTCCGGGAGGGCGAAGCGCCTCCCGGGGGGGGGCGGCCCGGTGGTGCGCCGGTCCTTCAGGAACCGGGGGGTCCGGGGGGGGCGCGATGCCCCCTCTGGCGGCCAGCCACAGGCGCGAAGGTCAGAGGTAGTCGCCTTCGAAATCCTTCGGGATCAGCAGGTTGTGGCGGCCCAGGTTCTGCACCGATTTCTCGCCGCACAGCGCCATGGTGACATCCAACTCCTTGCGGATCACCTCCAGCGCCTTGGTCACCCCTTCTTCGCCCATCGCGCCCAGCCCGTGGATATAGGCCCGCCCGATCATCGTCCCCTTCGCGCCCAGCGCCAGCGCCTTCAGCACGTCCTGACCAGAGCGGATACCGCTGTCGAGGAAGACCTCCGTCTTGTCGCCCACCGCTCGCACGATGCGCGGCAGCATCCGGATCGAGGACAGCGCCCCGTCCAACTGCCGCCCGCCATGGTTCGACACGATGATCGCATCCGCCCCGAAATCGGCGGCGCGCTTCGCGTCCTCTTCGTCCAGGATCCCCTTCAGGATCAGCTTCCCGCCCCATTGATCGCGAATCCGCGCGATCTTTGACCAGTCCAGCTTCGGATCGAACTGTTCATTCGTCCAGCTCATCAGGCTGGACAGGTCCCCCACGCCCTTCGCATGGCCCACGATGTTGCGGAAGGTCCGCCGCTTCGTCGCCAGCATCTCCAGCGACCATTGCGGCCGGATCATCATGTCGAGGATGTTCGGCAGCGTCAGCCGGGGTGGCGCCGACAGGCCATTCTTCAGGTCCTTGTGCCGCTGCCCGAGGATCTGCAGATCCAGCGTCAGGACCAGCGCCGAACAGCCCGCCTTGCGCGCCCGCTCGATGGCACTGTCGACGAAACCCTCGTCCTTCATCACGTAAAGCTGAAACCAGAAGGGCCGCGAGGTATGCTCCGCGATGTCCTCGATCGAACAGATCGACATGGTCGACAGCGTGAAGGGCAGCCCCGCCTTTTCCGCCGCCCGCGCGGCCTTGATCTCGCCATCCGCGCGCTGCATGCCCGTCATCCCGACCGGGGCCAGCGCGACCGGCATCGACACCGCTTCGCCGATCATCGTGCTGTCGGTCCGCCGCCCCAGCATATCCACCGCCACCTTCTGACGCAGGCGCAGCTTCTGGAAATCGGTCGCGTTCTCGCGGAAGGTCTGCTCGGTATAGCTGCCGCTCTCGCAGTAATCGTAAAACATCCTCGGCGTGCGCCGCTTGTGCAGACGCTTCAGGTCGTCGATGCAGGTGATCACGGGCATGGCAGTTGATCCGGCTGGGATTGGTTACCTTTACGTGCCAATTTCCCACGGAAAGCTCAAGCGAAATGCCCGATGATGCCATCCCGCACCAGCCGGTCCGATCCGGCACGGAAGTTGCACATCGCCCTGCACAGCAATCGCAAGGGCCCGCCCGCATGACCGCCGATCCCCATCTTCCGACCCTGACGCTCTTCTCCGCCCTGTCGGCCGCGCATCACATGGCCCAACGACTGATCGAATCGCGCCTGCCAAAGGGGCTGAACGCCCCGCAATTCGCCGTGCTGGACCGCCTTTCGCGGCTTGGCGAAGGCCAGACCCCGATCAGCCTTGCCGAAACCTTCGGCTGGCCGAAAACCTCGATGTCGCACACCATCGCTGTTCTGGAATCCCGGGGCCTTGTAAGGCTGGAACCGAACCCGCGCGATGGCAGGTCCAAATGCCTCTGGCTGACGCCGAAGGGGCGCGGTCTTGCCCTGATAGGACGCGCCGCGATCGAGACCGACCTCGACCGGATCAGCGCGCTCGCCCCGGCCGATGCCGTTGAAACCCTCGCCGCCGATCTGCACTCCCTCGCCGCCCGGCTTTCGGATCAGCGCCGCTTTCCCGACGCCGCCTGACACGACCTCAGGCCACCCGAAAACGGTCACCGCACCGTGCGGATGCCGGGAAAGACCGATGCGATCCAGTCAAGCTGGGTCGAGACACGGCTGAACCCCGCGACTGATCCGTAGACGGAATCATCTCCCCATGTGTTCGTGGCCGCGATGGCCCAGCCTTGCCGCACCCGGATCCAGGCCGCGCCGCCACTGTCGCCACTGCCAAGGATACCTTCCAACTCGTCAACCGGATCGCTGCCCCCCATGACAGAGACATCGCCCTCCTCGCTGTCGAAATCGACGATCAGGTTGTTCTCACCATATTCGCCATCCACCCCATCCACCACGTTTCGGGCAGCAGCAGGGGTTTCGGCGTCAAAATCGTAATGGCCGTCCGTTTCTCCCGATGACCCCGTGCCGCGCGATCCGTATCCCGTGATGGTCAGCACGCGGCCAAGTTCATCCTGCCCCTCGTATAACGCAGGTTGCGGTCCGGCATCGGTGACAGGGCGATCCAGCGTCACGATGGCAAGGTCGTAACCCGACGTATCGTCACTCTGATCGTCGTAAGAGGGGTGGATTTCGACGGCTACACCCTCATAGCCCACACCCGCGCGCGACCAGTAGGTCCAAGTGGAGGGGTCGTCCCCACCGCCAAAGTTGTGCGCGGCGGTCAAGAGATATCCATGGTCCTCGTCATTGCCGATCCAAGTCGCCGACCCGCCATAGGTTTCCCCGTCATGTAGCCCGAAGATGGCCGCGAATTGCCGCGCCATCGCCAGCGCCTCGTGGGCAGCAAAGCCTTGCGAAGGTGCAGCTTCGCTGCCGCCATTGGCCAACCAGGTGCTATCCAGGATCACCACAGCCTGCGCAGGAACTGCAGAAAAAAGGGAAAGCAAGGCAAGGGGAAGAACGCGCATGGGTCACTCGTCAGGCAGATACCGGGTCTTTGAAGAACAGCCTCAGGCGGCGTGCGCGCCCCCGGCCAGAGCCGCGACATTGGCCAGAACCTCGGCCACCGGCTTGCCCGCGCCGATATCCTTGACGATGGCCGATCCCACCACGCAGCCATCGGCCACGCTGGCAATCGCCCGCGCCTGATCCGGCGTCGTGATGCCGAAACCCACGATCACCGGCAGATCCGTCGCCGCCTTGATCCGCGCCACTTCCGGCGCGACATCCCCCGCCTGCGCGGCCCCTGCCCCGGTGATCCCGGTGATCGACACGTAATAGACAAAGCCCGAGGTGTTCTGCAGAACCTTGGGCAACCTCTTCGCATCGGTCGTGGGCGTCGCCAACCGGATGAAATTGATCCCCGCCTTCTGCGCCGGGATGCACAACTCGTCATCCTCTTCGGGCGGCAGGTCCACCACGATCAACCCGTCGATGCCCGCCTCCTTCGCCTCGGTCAGGAACCGCTCAACCCCGCGCGAATAGATCGGGTTGTAATAGCCCATCAGGACGATGGGCGTCGTCCCATCCCCGGCGCGGAAGGCGCGCACCATGTCCAGCACGGCATCCATCGTCATGCCCTTGTCCAGCGCCCGCTGCCCGGCAAGCTGGATCGTGGGGCCGTCGGCCATGGGATCGGTAAAGGGCATCCCAAGCTCGATGATGTCCACCCCCGCCGCCGGCAGGCCCTGCATCACCGCAAGCGATGTGGCGACATCCGGATCACCGCCCATGATATAGCTGACGAAGGCCTTCTTCCCCTCCCGCTTCAGCCGCGCGAAGGTATCGTCGATTCTGGTCATGGCCTGCCCCGTCCCCGAAATGCTCCGCCGCGCGTTTTGCAGGACCGTGGGGCAAAGATCAATGCCCCGCCCCACCCGCGGCCCGCTGCCAGCCGGGCTATTTTGCCACCCGCCCCCGCCCATCGCTTGCCTAAGCAGTCCCCTCGCCCTATTAGCCCGGCTGAAACACAGCAGAGGGTGGCGAAAATGGGCTTCAAGATGGGGATCGTGGGTCTGCCCAATGTCGGCAAATCGACCCTCTTCAACGCGCTCACCCGGACGGCGGCGGCACAGGCCGCCAACTTCCCCTTCTGCACCATCGAACCCAATGTGGGCGAGGTGGCCGTGCCCGACGCGCGGCTGGACAAACTCGCCGCCATCGCCGGATCGAAGCAGATCATCCCTACCCGGATGACCTTTGTCGATATCGCGGGCCTCGTGCGCGGCGCGTCCAAGGGCGAAGGCCTTGGCAACCAGTTCCTTGCCAATATCCGCGAATGCGACGCCATCGCCCATGTCCTGCGCTGCTTTGAAGACGGTGACATCACCCATGTCGAAGGCCGCATAGACCCCGTCGCCGATGCCGAGACGATCGAGACCGAACTCATGCTCGCCGATCTGGAGTCGATCGAACGCCGCCGCGCCAACCTTGCCCGCAAGCTGAAGGGCGGCGACAAGGACTCCCTCGATCAGGACCGGCTCCTCGCCCTCGCGCAGACCGCGCTTGAGGCGGGCCGTCCCGCCCGCACGGTCAAGGTCTCCGACGATGATCAGCGCGCCTGGCGCCTTTTGCAATTGCTGACCTCGAAACCCGTTCTCTATGTCTGCAACGTCGAGGAGGCCTCCGCCGCGAACGGCAATGGCCAATCCGCCCGCGTGGCCGAAATGGCCAAGGCGCAAGGGGCCGCGACCGTGGTAATCTCTGCCCGCATCGAGGAAGAGATCAGCCAACTCCCCGAGGACGAGGCCGCGATGTTCCTTGAAGAGATGGGCCTGCACGAGGCGGGCCTCGACCGCCTGATCCGCGCGGGCTATGAACTGCTTGGCCTGCAGACCTATTTCACCGTCGGCCCCAAAGAGGCCCGCGCTTGGACGATCACCAAGGGCACGCTGGCCCCGCAGGCGGCGGGCGTGATTCATGGCGATTTCGAGAAGGGCTTCATCCGCGCCGAAACCATCGCCTATGCCGACTACATCGCCGGCAACGGCGAGGCGGGCGCGAAAGAAGCAGGCAAGTTCCGCGTGGAAGGCAAGACATATGAGGTGAAGGACGGCGACGTCTTGCATTTCCTCTTCAACGGCTGATCCTCCCCCGCGCCGTTTCCTCTTGCCCCTCCCTGCGGCCATCGCTAAACGGGTCGGCGGAGTGGTGGCCGAGTGGTCGAAGGCACACCCCTGCTAAGGGTGCAGGCGGGAAACCGTCTCGAGGGTTCGAATCCCTTCCACTCCGCCACCAACCCCATGAATTTCCTTCTCCTTCTGTTCCAGCAGGGAATTCCCCCCTGTTTCCGCGACTTAGGTCGGTTTTCCTGCTGCGGAGACGCGATTGGCCCACCGTCATCCCCTGATTTCCCGCACGCGTCTCCGCGCGCCTCGCGCCCCGTTCGGTTTGCCCGCGCGCCAGATACAGGGAATTAACAGGGAATATCCGTTCCTGCAGGCCATTTCTGAGGTCAACCACCCTGAATCATCTCGCGTTTTCCGTGAGTTACGAGCGATTTCCCTGTTCTTCAGAAACAGGGAATTAGAATTGGCCTATCAGGGAACAAAATCCACCGGAACAGGGAAGCTGACGGCAACAACAGGGAAGGCCTGAATCCTGGCTCAGCCGATGCCGAAGATCCGCGCCTGCTCGGCCCAGTCCATCGGAATGCCATCGCGGATGAGCCGAACGACGGAGAGGTCCGGGGGGTGCCGCCCGTCGAGGATGGCTGCCTGAACCTTCGGTGCGAGGAAGGCCAGCGGGATGCGGGTTCGGATATAGGGCTCGGAATGCCCGGTCTCGCGCGCGATCTCGGTGAGGGACCTGCCGGAACGGAGCGCCCGCGCCCAGCGATGGGCCTCGGCCAGGCTGCGCTGCAGAACCTCGTCCGGTGCGGGGCGGGTCTCGCCCGCGATGATCCGGGTCTCCACGCCCCGGCGCCGCAGTGCGAATGGGCAGCTGATTTGGAGGAACTCGCAAGAGAGCGCCGTGACCGGCACTGAGAGCGCCGCAGCGATCACGCCACGATCCAGCTCAAGTTGCATCCTGCCCGGTGCCAGTGTTCCAGATGACAGGATGCAGCCAAGAAGGGCCGCATCACTTTCCACGTGATCCCCCAGCGCAGTTGCCCGGCGATTGAGGTCGGCCGCCCCGCTGGCTTCGGGTCGGGTCAGAAGCGCGTGGGTCGCACTGGCCTTGCGGAGGTGCGCGATGATGATCTGGCGGATGCTGGCCTCCAGCGCCTCCGCGGGCAAACGCCACCCCGCGGGATCGGTGCCGCCCGTGATCAGGCGGTTGGAGACATAGTAGGCAAAGCGCCGACCGCGGCGCTTCGTGTGTGTTGGCGTCAGGTGATCGCCGGTCTCGTCACGCAGCTTGCCGATGAGGACTCTGGGCTCGATCGCCACGGCACTCCGGCCCCGCGGCCGTGCCCCAGCATCGACCAGCTTGGCCTGCACGCGCTCCCAGAGATCAGCGCTGATGATCGCCGGATGCAGGCCAGGATAGCTCTGCTCTTTGTGCCGGATGCGACCAGTGTAGACGGGGTTGGTCAGCAGGTAGTGCAACTGTCCACGGGTGAAGGGCATTCCACCGCTGCGGCGACCCGAAGGGAGATCATCGCCTTCGACCGCAGACCGAGACGCGTGGCCTCGAGTTCGACCAGGCGCAGATTGCCGAGGCTGTCGTAGAGAGTGAACAGCTGGATGACCGCATCAGCCTCGACCGGGTTGAGCACGAGTTCGCGGCGCTGCGGATCGGGATGACGGTCATAGCCCAGGGGCAAGGTGCCACCCATCCAGAGGCCCTTCTTCTTGGAGGCCGCGATCTTGTCGCGGATGCGCTCTGCCGTGACCTCGCGTTCGAACTGGGCAAATGACAAGAGCACGTTCAGAGTCAGTCGCCCCATCGAGGTGGCGGTGTTGAAGGCTTGGGTGACCGAGACGAAGGAACAGCCCTTGGCGTCCAGCCGCTCGACCAGACGCCCGAAGTCGGCCAGCGACCGCGTCAGGCGGTCGATCTTGTAGACCACGACCATGCCGATGCGCCCGGCATCGATCTCGGCGAGCAGGCGCTGCAAGGCGGGGCGATCCAAAGTGCCGCCTGAGATCCCGCCATCATCATAACGATCGGGGACAAGCTTCCAGCCCTCATGGCGCTGACTGGCGATATAGGCGGCACAGGCCTCATGCTGGGCATCGAGGGAATTGAAAGATTGATCCAGACCCTCGTCGCTGGATTTGCGGGTATAGATCGCGCAGCGGATGACGGGCTTCTGGGTCACCCGTCTGCCCCGATGATGGAGACAGCCATGCCTGCACAAGCACGCCGCCCCGTGATCCTCGTGAACGAAGCCGCCCTGCACTCCGATCAGGTCCGCGCTCTCGATCCGCAGGATGCCACCGTCATCGTGGCCGGCAGCCGGATCGTCGGCATGACGCTGGCCGAACTGGCCCTGCCCGGGGCGCAGATGATCTGGACGGATTTCCGCCAAAGCCGCGCGCTCGGCCGCCTCCATGCAGAGATCGACGCAAACGGCGGCCTCGATCACCTCATCCTTGCCGCCAACGGAACGCAGGCGGAAACGGTTTTTTCGGCCATGTGCGCCATCCTCTGCCTGCTGCCCGCACTGCGAAGGCCGCCCCGGGCGCGCATCTCGCTGGAACTGGAGGATGGCCCCGCCATCGCCGGCCTGCGGGAATTCCTCGCCGGGCTCGCCCCGCGCCTGAACCGGCAGAACATCGCCATCTGCCTGAACATCCGCCAGACCCTCGCCACCGGCGCCACCTGATCTAACCGAACCGCACCTCCTCCACCTCGCCCGGATGCCCCCCGCATCCGGGCTTTTTTCCATCCCCGGATCGCCATTCGCCCAGAAAAAAGGCCGCGACCGAAGTCGCAGCCAAAGTCAGAGGGGAACGATGAAATCCCGAAGGGCTGCCAGCGGCCCACCGGTCAGGGAACAGGGATCAGCCGCGCCGCATCAGGCGGCCGATCAGCGAAAGCACGAACAGCACAAGGAAAATGAAGAACAGGATCTGCGCGATACCCGCCGAAGTCCCGGCAATGCCCCCAAACCCGAGGACGCCCGCGATCAGCGCGATGATGAGGAAAGTCACAGCCCAACCAAGCATGGCAAAGCTCCTTTTCTTGAATGAACGGGCGGCAGGTTGCGCCCTGTTGCGATCTGCAGGACCAACGCGCAAAGGCGCCGATCGGTTCCCTGCCGCCGCGGAAAACCTGCGCCTCAAGCCGTGTCGCGCGGAAACACCAGATCGACGATCGACCGGTCGCCCTCGGTCCGCGTCGTGACGCGCCCGCGCAATTGCCCTGCGAAATGCATCAGCATCCGCTTCGGCAGCGCAGCCATCCCCCGCGTGGTTTCGGCCAGAAATTCGGGCACCGCGGGGCCTTCGATCGACAGCCGGATCTCCTGCCCCTCTTCGCTCAGCGACACCTCGATCCCCCGGTCCATCCCGCTTTGCGCCGCGAAATGGCATCCCACCGTCTCTGCCACCGCCAGCGCCAGCGGCACCGCCGTCTCGGGCGGCAGCCGCACCGGATCCAGCCGATAGCGCGCCGTTCCGACGGCGATACCGTGGATTTCCTTCAACCGGCGCACCACCCCGCCCAGCACCGCATCCATCGCCACATCCCGGCGGCTGTCCAACCCGTATAGGCTTGTATGGGTCGAAGACAGCGCGATGACGCGATAGATCAGCCCGTCCAGCACCGCCCGCAAGGCCGGATCGCTTGCCTCGCGCCGATACATCCGCATGACCGAGGCGATGATCTGCAGGCTGTTGCCACTGCGGTGATGCACCTCGCGCAGCAGCCTTTCCCGGTCCACCAGCAGGTTCTGCAACTCGGCCTCGTCCTGCTCCAGATCGCGGATCAGCTTTTCATAAACCGCATGCAGTTTCTGGATCTCGGTCGGAGCTTCGGCGATATCGGGGATCGTCACCCGCTGCCGCCCCTCGCTATAGGCCATCATCGCGCGCGACAGCGCCCGCACATGCCGCACCACCAGCCGACCCGAGGCAAGCGCCGCCGCGATCAACGCCGCCGCCCATGTCAGCGCGGGCAGCAGATAGGGGGCCAGCGCGCTCGCCGCCCATGACCCGCCCTCGCCCTGCTCCCATATGGCCAGCAGGAACAGATCCTCCGCCACCCGGACGACCGACACGATCCGCTCCACCCCGTCAGCCCCGCGGGCAAAGGTCGGCCGCCCGGCCAGACGGGCCGCCCCGGCAAGCCCCATGCCCGGGGGCAGCAGCGCCGCCGGATCCACTGCATCATCCGACCGGGCCAGCTCGGTGCCATCGCCCGCAAGGGCCACGATCGCACGCGGCGCCCATTGCACATAGTCATCGCCATAGGGCCCGGGCGCCACCGCCCGATTGGGGATCGACACCGACACCACCCCCACCTGCCGCCCCGCCGGATCCAGCACCGGATGCATCGCCCCGATGACCGCCCCCCCCGAAACCGGGCCGCGCGGGTTGAACACCAGATGCGGATCGGGCCGCGCCAGCATCGCCTCGAAGGCGGCATTGCCGGAAAAATCGTACGGCTCCCCGGTCGAGGCGCAGGTCATCCGCCCCGACATCGGAATATAGGCAATCAACGAAGCCTCCGGCATCGCCGCGGCCACCGCTTGCATCCGGGCGATGCACTCCGCATCCTCGGGGATCCCGATCGAAAGGCCCTGCGCCAGAACCTTCGCCGTCGTCTGGCTGGCCCGGATCAGGTCGATCTGCGGCTGTGCCGCCGCCAGAGACGCCCCGCCGATCCCCTCCAGCGTCGATTGGTGGAACTGCGCGCGCGTCACCTGCGTCTGCACCACCGACAGCACCCCAAGCGGCAGCAGCGCCAGCACCAGCGTGGAGCCAAGCCGAAAGCCAAGACTGCTTGTCGAAGGTAGCTTCATTCCCGCCCTGTCATCACCACCCCGTCATCGCAGGATCCATCGCCGGATCGCCGGGGGTCAACAGGCAGCCGTCGCGCCGCGCAGCACCACCGCCTGCGTCGCGCCATCCGTCCCCGAGAACATGTCCTCCCCCTCGGCCAGATGCAGCAGGTCCGCCAGCCGCCTGCGCGCCCGGTTGGCCCGGCTCTTCACCGTGCCCACCGCCACACCCATCATCTCCGCCGCCTCCTCGCAGGAAAACCCCGATGCGCCGACAAGGATCAGCACCTCGCGATGTTCCGGGCTCAACTGATCGAAGGCGCGCTGGAAATCGCCAAAGGCCAGGCGGCCATCATGCGCGGGCCGCTCCGACAGCGTCGCCGCAAAGGCACCATCGCTGTCCTGCACCTCGCGCCGGGTCTTGCGCAGCGCGGAATAAAAGGCGTTGCGCAGGATGGTAAAGAGCCAGGCATCCAGATTGGTCGCCGGATCGAACTTGTCGATGTTCGACCAGGCTTTCAGGATGGTCTCCTGCACCAGATCATCGGCCTTCGTCACATCCCGCGTCAGGCTGATCGCAAAGGCCCGCAGGCGCGGGATCGCCCCTGCCAGCCGGTCGCGCGGATCGTCCTGAACCGCCTCAACCGGAACCGCGGCGCGGCTCATGATGCGTCTCCCTTGCCCGCGCCACCCTCGGCGGCCTTCAACTGCGCCAGAAGATCGCGGAACCGGTCGGGCAATTCCTCGTTCAGGGCGGCGGCATAGACCCGCTTCAGATTCTCGTCGATCTGCGCGCGCATCGCCTGCCGCCGCGGCGTCTCTTCATCCCGATCGCTCGACATTTTTTCTGCATTCCCGGTTTCAGTCACGGAACCAAACGCCGCCGCGCGCGTTTGGTTCCCGCAAGAGCGAAAAATTTGGAGCTTTCTTCATGATCGCACAGGACGCGAACGATCTTTCGGCCCGGGTCGCCCGGCACCTGCCCTACCTGCGCCGTTACGCCCGTGCCCTGACCGGGAACCAGACCAGCGGCGACAACTATGCCATCGCCGTGCTTGAAGCCGTGATCGCCGATCCCGGCCTCGTGGCGGATCACCCCGATACGAAGCTTGCCCTCTTCTCCGTCTTCCATTCCATCTGGGCCAGTTCCGGCGCGCCCGTGGCCGAACCCGAAGGCGGCAATCCCTCGCGCGCCCAGGCCCATCTGGCCGCCCTTACCCACAACTCGCGCGAGGCGCTGCTTCTGAACTCCATCGAAGGCTTCAGCCCCGATCAGATCGCCACCATCATGGGCACCGACCGCGCCGAGGTGACCCATCTGATCGACACCGCCCTGCACGAGATGGAATCCTCCGTCCACGGCGCTGTTCTGGTGATCGAGGATGAGGCGATCATCGCCATGGATATCGCCGACATCGTCGAAGGCATGGGCCACCGCGTCACCGGCAACGCCCGCACCCATGCCGAGGCGGTCCGCCTTGCCGCCGCCGATCGCCCCGATCTGATCCTCGCCGATATCCAATTGGCCGACAATTCCTCCGGCATCGACGCGGTGAAAGAGATCCTCGCCCAGTTCGGCGAAGTCCCGGTGATCTTCATCACCGCCTTCCCCGAACGCCTGCTCACGGGCGAACGCCCCGAACCGGCCTTCCTGATCAACAAACCCTATACCGAAGAGCAGGTGCGTTCCGCCGTAAGTCAGGCCATGTTCTTCTCCTCGAAGAAAAACATTCCGGCCTGAACCGGATCCTGCAGGCGGCCCTAACCGCGCCGCCTGCGCTTTTCCTTGCGCGGCGCAGGCCCTTTCGGAACCAGATCCGGGTTCATCGCAAAGCGGATGCGGATATGCAGCCCCTCGGCCCCGAAATCCCGGGTGATCGTGCCTGCCAGTTCCCCCTCCAGGCTGGCCTCGATCAGCCGCGATCCGAACCCGCCCCCCGTGGCCGGCGTCGCCGGGGCCTCCGACGGGCCCGCAAACCGCTCGATCCAGTCCAGCGCGATCACCGGCGCGGCCTCCGGCCCCTCGGGCGGGTCCAGCCGCCAATCCACCCTCAGCCGCCCCCCGCTCCCCGCAAGCCCGCCATATTTCATCGCATTCGTCACCAACTCATGCGCCACGATGGCAAAGGCATGGGCCTGCCGTTCATCCAGAATGACGGGCGGCCCCTCCATCAGGTGATCCACCGCCTCGGTATCCAGGCATTGCTGCAATTCCTTGCGCAGGATCTCGCCCAGATCGGCCTGCGCCGACAGCGTGCCCGCCAGAATTTCCTGCACCGCCGCCATGGCCTGCAACCGGGCATCAAAAGCCGTGGTAAAGGCCTTCACATCAACAGCCCCCCGCGCGCTTTGCCGGGCAATCGACTGGATCCGCGCGATGTGGTTCTTGATCCGGTGCTTCATCTCCTGCAGCAGCAAACCCCGATACTCGGATTCGCGCCGCGCCGCGGCCGCCAGTTCGCGCGCCTGCGCCGCCTCTTCCTGACGGGCCGAAATCGCCAGCGCCGCCGCGCTGGCAAACAGGATCGACACCAGCCCAACCAGCAGGCTGCCCAGATGCCGGTGCCATTGCACAGCCCCACCCTGCCACAGATCGAACCGCCAATTCCGGCCCAGCACCTCCACCGAACGCGAAAGGTCCGGCGCGCGACCGCCCGCCGCCGCACCGTGAATGGGCAGGTCCGGCATCGCCTCATCCGTGATCATCAGGCCCGGCATCGCCTCATGCGCGCCAGCCAGCGCCGCGCGCACCAGATCATCCCCCCGGAACGGCGCATAGACAAAACCCGCCTCCCGCGGCACGCCATCCCCGATCCCCGCCATTCCCCCGCCATAGGCGAGATAGACCAGGAACCCCGTCTGCCGGTCGACCTCCGTTTCCTGCACCAGCACGACAGGCCCGCTCATCTGCGGCTTTCCCGTCGCCAGCGCACGATCCATCGCCGCCCGCCGAACCGGCTCGACATACATGTCATAGCCCAGCGCATTCATGTTGCGCGGGCTGTCCGGCTCCAAAAGGACAATCGGCGCGCGCAGGGCCTGATCCGTCGGCGGCCTGATCTCTACATCCAGCCCGTATTGCGCGGCGATCTCCGCCCTCGCCTCCGCCCCCTGATCGGCCGCCATCACCCGCGCAAAGCCCACCCCCTGCACTCCCGACAGATCGCCGACGATATCGACCTCCTCGATAAAGCGCAGAAACTC
Organism: Paracoccaceae bacterium; assembly: GCA_041397045.1. GTDB lineage: Bacteria > Pseudomonadota > Alphaproteobacteria > Rhodobacterales > Rhodobacteraceae > Paragemmobacter. Next base: position 32,235 of record JAWKXK010000018.1, on the reverse strand, counting down.
GTCCCGGGCCACACGTCCCCGCGCGGCCGAGAAAAGCCCCTTCGCCGCGCGCAGCACCACCACATGCTGATCCAGCCGCGAGGTGATCAGATCCACCGCCAGATCGGCCGACCGTTCGAACTCGGCCTGCAACCGCTGCTGCTCGGCGCTATAGACGGCGAATGTCATCACCGCCCCCAGACCAAGCCCTGCCACCAGCGCCGCCTGCGGCATGATCCGCACAAGGATCGCCCTCATCCCGTCACCATGGGGCAATCCTGCTCGATGCGCAGGAAGGGGCCGCCTGTGATCTCTGATCTGTCTGCCGAAATTCCGGCCTCCATCGCGCGAAACCTGTGGCTGCGCCAACAGCGCGGGCAACGGAACCGATACAGGCCGATGTTTCCGCCAAGGCGCGATGCAGGTCAATGACATTGACGGATCCTTTCCGGAATGCCGCGGAAGTGCGCCCCCGCAACAGGAAAGGGGCCGCATCCCGCAGGATGCAGCCCCCATGGCCCGCCAACGGGCGGCCCCTTGATCCCGCCGTTACTTCAGGCGCGAAACCACGCCTTCGGCGAAGGTGTCGATCAGCTTGCGATAGGCTTCATCAGTATCGGTGGTGCTCAACACCAACACCTCGCCCTCCGCAAGCGCGATCCGGGCATTCTCGACCGAGATGCCCAGCTCATAGGCATCGTAATTGCCGTTGTCGGTCTCGTCATTGATGTTGACCTGCCCCACCAGCACGGCATCGCCCAGATTCAGGCCGCGCTCAAAGGCGTTGGCAAGCTCGACCTCGCGGATATCGACAAGGATCTCGGCACCGTCATCGGCCATCCGCTCGGTCACGCGCGCACCGATGGCGGCCTCAAGATCGCCCTCGATGCTGCCCCAGTATTTCGCCGCTTCCTCGTTCTGGATGGCCGCAAGGTCTACCGTCACATCCACATTCTTGATCTGGTCAACCGCCGCAAAGGCGGCGGTGCCCATCGTGGTGGCGAACAGAACCGCGGCAAGGGTCTTGGTGCGAAGCATTTTCCATCTCCATTCCTGAAGGCCGTGTCCGGCCGGTATGCACAGACAACGCCCGATCCCGCCCCCGGTTCCCGCAAAGTCATCATCCACATCACATAAGGCCAAAAAATTCTATATTTTTCAATATTTTGAACATGCCGCCCAAAATTTCTCCGGAACCGACCACTCCTGCCATGCGTTGCCTTGCCATACCAACGACGCATGAAAGGAGATCGCCATGAACTGGGATCAGGTCGAAGGCAAATGGCTCCAACTCAAGGGCCAGGCCAAGGAAAAATGGGGCCAGCTGACGGATGACGATCTGGATGTCGCCGCCGGCAAACGCGACCAACTGGCAGGCAAGATCCAGCAACGCTACGGCCTCGCCAAGGAAGAGGCGGAACGCCAACTGGACGATTGGTCCCGCAAGCTGTGACCCCAAGCCACGGGTTGGGGGCCGGGCGCGAACCCGGCCCCCCCGCCCTCATCGGGCGCGCTCAGGTGATCCGCGCCTTCCACGAGGCAAGGACAAGGATTTCACCACAAGGACGGAACCGATCCCGCCCTCCCGCGTTGATCCATGAACCCTCCGAACGGAGACTGCCATGAACGAACTTTCCATGTTTTCCCTCTCGGGTTTCGGCGGCCTTGTCATTCTGGCGCTGGATCTCTGGGCGATCATCTCGGTGATCAACTCCAACGCCTCGACCGGGGCAAAGGTCGGCTGGTCGCTTCTGATCATCGTGCTGCCGATCCTCGGCTTCCTGATCTGGCTTCTCGCCGGGCCGCGCAGCCGCCGCAGCCCGCTGTGAGGGCTGCCCGATGTCCGGACCCTCGCCCCAACAGGCCCTCTGGCTGATGGCGCGCGTCAGCTTTGCGGCGAAACAGTCGCTGCGCCTGCGCCTCGCCCTCGTCCGCGCCGAAGCGCGCGACCGCGGGCGCCATGCCCGGCGGGGAATGGCGCTGGCCATCCTCGGGCTGGTCACAGGCTCCGCCGCGCTGCTTCTGGGCCTCGCCGCTCTGGCGCTGGGGCTCATCGCGCAGGGGTTCACCCCGCAGGCCGCTCTCGGCCTCGTGGCGGGCGGTGCGGCGGCGCTGTCGCTGCTCCTCCTGCTCCTTGGACGCAGCGCCCTTCTTCGCGCGCTGTCCTCCCGGTCCTGACGGAACCGAAACGCCGAACCGTCCACGTCCCCCTCACCCGCCGGGCCCTGCCCGTCGCATAAAGGAGATTTGCCATGTTCTTCCAATCTTCCACCCGCTCCCTGAAATCCGCCATCGCCGCGCAGGATGCCGATCTCGGCCGCTCGCTGACCGACCTCGCCCGCACGCTCAACCTCGATACCGCAGGCACCATCGCCGCGCGTGCAGGGACCAAAGCCGTGGGCATCGCCCGCAATCACCCCATCCCCGTGGCCCTTGCCGGTGCGGGCCTCGCCTGGCTGATCCTGCGTCCGCAGGGGGTCAACACCCAACCCGGAATGGAAGCCCTCTCCCGCTGGGAGGATGAGGGCGGTCAGGTTCTCGACCCCGCCGATGTCGTCGACCGGATGGATGCCACCGAACGCGAATGGCTGGATGCCGCCCGCGCGGCCCGCGACACCGCCCGCGACCGCCTGCTCGATCTGTACGAACGCGGCGTCGCCACGGCCGAATCCAAGGCCGCCATCGCCGCCGATCAGGCTGAATCGCTGGCCAAGGCCTTCCGCAAGAACCTTGCCGATCTGGAAAGCGAGGCCGCCGATCGCACCGCCGAAGCCCGCCGCCAGATCTGGGAGTCGCTGGAAAAGGGCGGCAAGATGGCCGAGCGCGGCTTCGATCAGGGCCGCCAGATCGCAAGGGAACATCCCGTCGCGACCTCGGTCGCCGGTCTGGCCGTGGGGGCCGGGGCGCTGGCCCTCGCGCTGCGCGGGCGCGGCCTTCTGAAACTGATCGCGCCGGTCGCGCTTTCTGCCGCCCTGGCCGAGGTCGCCCTGCGCCAGCGTCGGAACCCTGCCGAAAAGGCGGCTGACACCGTCAAGGACAGCGTCAAGGACACCGCCCGCAAAGCCGGATCCGCGGCGCGCAGCGCCACCCGCGCCGCCCGATCCACCGCGAAAGAGGCGGATGCCGCGGTGACCGGGGCCACCCGCACGGCCAAGGCCAAGGCGAAACGCGCGGCCGGCACCGCAGGCAAGGCGGCTGCCAAGGCCGCACCCAAACCCGCCGCCAAGGCATCCGCCACGGCGCGCAAGGCGGCCGAAACGGATGTGCCGAACGGGGCCGCCCGGCACTGATCCGGCCTCCGCCGTATCCCCGCCACGGGCCTCTGCAACCATAAGGGCCGCCCCACCCGGGGCGGCCCTTTTCTTCTGCCTTCAGCGCCGCGTCACTCCGCCGCCACGCCCGCCTTCGCGCGCATCCCGTCACGGATCAGCGCCTTGATCAGCGCCAGCGCCATCAGCGCCAGCACAAGGCTGAAGGGCAGCGCCCCGATGATCATCGCGGTCTGGATCGCCGACAGCCCCCCCGCCACCAGCAGAACCGAAATCACAAGGGTCAGCGCACCGCCCCAGACAAGGATATGCGCCTTGCCCTTCGGCGTCTCATCCCCCGCCGCATTGATCGTGTTGATGATCAGGATCGCGGAATCCGCCGACGTCACCAGATAGGTCAACAGCAGCACCACCAGCAGCCCCGACATCAGCACCGCCAATGTGGGCGACAGCAACTGGTTCACCGTCGCGAAAAGCTGGCTCGACAAACCGGCATCCAGAATGGCGCGCCCTGCCCCGCCGTTCAGCTCCAGATCAATCGCCGTCCCGCCCGCCATCGCGAACCAGATGAAGCACATGACCGAAGGCACGATCATCGCGCCCATCACATATTCCCGCAGCGTCCTCCCGCGCGAGATGCGGGCAAGGAACAGCCCCACGAAAGGCGCGAAGGCAATCCACCACGCCCAGTAGAAGATGGTCCACCCCCCCTGCCACGCAGCCAGCGCATCGCCCGTCTCGGTGCCATCGGCAGGCCAGACGGTGAAGATCATCGAAGGCAACGCCAAAAGATAATCCGCGATCCCGAAGAACAGAGCCTTCAGCGCGAACAGCGTCGATCCGAAGACCAGCAGAAAGGTCAGGAAGAAGAAGGTCAGCCCCATGTTCAGGTTGGACAGCCATTTGATGCCCTTGCCCACCCCCGACAGCGCCGACAGCGTCGAAAGCCCCATCACCACCACAAGCGCCGCGATCATCGCCGCATTGCTCGGGGTGCTGCCATCCTCCTGCATCAGCCAGGCCGCGCCGGTGATGTTGTAAAAGCCGCTGGCGAATTGCGACACGCCAAAGCCGATGGTGACAGCCACGCCCAGCACCGTGGCGATCACCGCCACGATGTCGATCGCATGTCCCAGCGGGCCGGCAAGTCTGCCGCCGAAAAGCGGGGTCAGCCCCGACCGGATGGTCAACGGCAGCCCACGGCGATAGCTGAAGAAGGCCAGCGCAAGCCCGGTCATGGCATAGCATCCCCAGGCCGACAGGCCCCAATGCAGGAAAGACCATTTGAACGCCGACCGCACCACCTCGGCGCTTTCCCCCGCGACCTGCCCGGTGATCACATCCGGATTGTTCGCGAAATGATAGATCGGCTCGCCCGTGGAATAGGTCAGCATCCCGATGCCGATACCCGCGCCGAACATCATGGAAAACCAGGAAAAGGTAGAAAACTCCGGCACTTCGTCATCCTGGCCAAGTCGAATGCGGCCCGTCGCGGGCCAGATCGCCAGCACAAGGCAGGTGATCAGGTAGAAGGCCATCACATAGATGTACCACGTCCCGAAAGACCGCAGCAGAAACCCGTTCAGCGCCGACAGCGCCGCCCCCGCACTCTCGGGAAAGGCCGCCGCCCAGATGATCAGCAAGCCGACCAGCAGCTTAGATCCAATCGTGACGATGGTGTTGAATCCCTCGTAGAATCCGCTCTCTGCCGTTGAAATCGGCAAATCCGTCAGTGGTGGCTTGATCGACATGGCTCCCTCCCTGATCTTTGCCGGACAAAACCCGAAGGGGCGTCCGGTAGGGCGCGACCATGAACGATTAACCAATATTGCGTGACGTCAAGCCGACCATGGCGGGCGAAAAACGACACAGGCCGGGAAACCTGCCCCCCCGCGTCGCTTCTGCGGCACGGTCCCATCGGCGCATCGCGCCCTGTCGTTCTGATCGGAAGGATGGAGCGGGCGGCGGGAATCGAACCCGCGTCTCCTGCTTGGAAGGCAGGGGTCTTACCATTACACAACGCCCGCGCTGTGGCCTGTTCTTTACCCCACCCGCCGCGCGGTTGCAACCCGTCCCGCAGCCTGAAACGCCACCCCCCGCAAGCCCCGCTTGCCAGAACGGAACTCCCTTGCCAGACTGGCGTCAATCTTCATTACCGAACCAGCACAGGACCCGGCCCCAGCAAATCGGACCCCGCCCCGAATGCCATTTCCCGGCTACAGCGCCATCCCCTTGGTCCAGCTTCTGGCAGGCAGGCTCGGCCTCGCCCGCAGCCTCGCCGACAGCGCCGTCGAAACCCGATTGATCAGCCCGGGCCTGACCGAAGCACCCCCCCGCGCGATTTTCCTCGATGGCCAGCTCGACCGCGTCACCGGCGTCGATTCCACCTCCAGCCTTGATCTCGAACGCATCCGCCTCGGCGGCGTGCCAGTCACACATCTGCCGACACTGGCCTTTCGGATCGAAGACGCCGTCTTTTCCGCCGGGCGGCTGCTCACCCCCCGCCTGCATGAAAATCAGGGCGGCACGCAGAAGCGGCGGCTGATCGCGCGGATCACCGAACAACTCGACAGCGCGGCCTTCCCTCTCAATCTCTATGCCACGCTCTTCTTCGGCCACATGGTCCTTGACGGGGCCGCCGCGATGATGCTGGCCCCGCCCTTCGCGCCGGCCTGCATCGACGCCACGGTCTCCGCCGGCATGGCGGGCCATGTCGACCGCTACTTCCAGATTTTCGGCCTCGCCCATCGCGCGGTGCGGGATGTGCGGGTCCACAATGCCTGGCTGTTCGACGATCGCGGCATGAACCCCCACAAATCCGCCCGCCTGCGCACCCTCGGCGAAAAGGTCCGCGCTCTGCCCGGGCGCGGATCGGGCCATGGCGTCTTTTTCCGCAGGCGCGGCTGGGGGGCCCGCCGCGCCCCGGAAAACGAAGCAGAGCTTGAAGATTTCTTCGCCGCCCGCGACTTCGACATCGTCGATGCCGCGGGTCTGGGCGTGGATGACATCATCGCCCGCATCCGTGGCGCAAGGGTGCTTGTCGGCGTCGAAGGCAGCGGCCTGACCCACGGCATGCTCGCCATGGAACCGGGGGCGACGGTGGTGATGTTGATGCCACCCTGGCGGCTGAACAACATGATGAAGGATTATTCCGATGGCCTCGGCCTGCGCCATGCCTTCGTGATCGGCACCGAAGGCCGCGGCGGCTATGTGATCGACCCCGATGAAATCCTGCGCACCATGGATCTCGCCGGGGTCTGACCCCGCCGCCCGGGGCGCTATCGCCAGAACGCCCGCACCGCCGCGATCACCCGCGCCTGCTGCGCCTCTGTCATCGCGGCAAACAGCGGCAATCGCAGCAGCCGCTCGCTTTCCACCGTTGTATGGCGATCCTCGCCATGAAAGCGGCCAAAACCCTGCCCCGCCTGCGCCGAATGCAGCGGCACGTAATGGAAAGGCGCGATGATCCCATGCTCGCGCAGCCAGCCACTCATGGCATCGCGCTCCTCAAGATCGCGCAGCTTCACATAGAACATATGCGCATTATGGGCCGTTCCTTCGGGATGGGCCTGCACCCCGATCCGGCCATCCCCGATCTCGGCGGCCAGACCCTCGCGATAGGCCGCATGAATCGCCATGCGCCGCGCCTGAATGCTGTCGCGCGCCTCGATCTGCGCCCAGAGGAAGGCCGCGCTGATCTCGTTCATCAGAAAGGAACTGCCCAGATCCACCCAGGAATACTTGTCCACCAGCCCGCGAAAGAACCGGCTGCGGTTCGTGCCCTTGTCGCGGATGATCTCGGCCCGCTCCACCAGCGCCGGATCGTTCACGATGGTCAGCCCCCCCTCACCACCGGAACTGAAATTCTTCGTCTCGTGAAAGGAAAAGGCCCCCACCGCCCCCAGCGTTCCAAGGGGCCGTCCCTTCCAGCTTGCCAGCATCCCCTGCGCCGCATCCTCGATCACGGCAATCCCCGCCCGCGTCGCGATGGTCAGGATGGCGTCCATCTCGCAGGCCACCCCGGCATAATGCACCACCACGATGGCCCGCGTCCGCTCGGTGATCGCCGCCTCGATCAGGGTTTCGTCCAGATTCATCGTGTCCGGCCGGATATCCACAAACACGATCCGCGCCCCGCGCAACACAAAGGCATTCGCGGTCGAGACAAAGGTGAAGGACGGCATGATCACCTCGTCCCCCTCGCGGATGTCCAGAAGCAGCGCCGCCATCTCAAGCGAATGCGTCCCCGACGGCGTCAGCAACGCAGCCGCGCAGCCCAGTTCCGCCTCGAACCACTGCCGACAACGTCGCAGGAAGCCGCCCGCCGCAAATGCCCCCGGATGTGCCAGCACCTCTTCGATGCAGGCCAACTCGCCCCCCGTCACCGCGATCTGGTTGAAGGGAACGATCTCCCGCGCCACTGCCCCGGCCGGTATCACGCCCATCCCCCCGCGGCGATGCGCCCCTGCACCAGATCCACCGTCGCCGTCAGCGCATCCAGATCCTGCCGGAACCCTGCCACCGTGCCCTCGGCAACGACAAATCCCCAACGCAGGTCGAAGACCGCGCAAAGCTGCCGAAACACCGCGTTATAGCGATCGGGGGGCTGGATACAGATGATCGCCCCGCCCTCGGCCATCGAGAACAGCGCATGCACAAGCTGGCTGCCCTCCACCCCGATCACCAGAGGCACCCCCCGCAGCGCGGCACAGATCTCCTCCACGCTCTGCGCCTCCGGATCGACGATCACAAAGCCCTGCGCCAGACACCACGCCTCGATCTCGGCGGCATTTTCCAGCACCCGCACCTGCCCCGTGCTGCCGCGCCGGATAAAGGCCCCGGGCGCCGCCCGCCCCTGCGGCGTTCCCGCCTTCACCCGCGCCGCCATGGCCTTCAGCCGCCGCCGCTTGTCCGGCCCAAAGGCAAAGTCCCTGAACAGCCACAGCGCATCGACATGGATGTTCCGCTTCTCATGATAGTCAAAGCCGAAGCGCGCAAGGTAATCGACACAATGCCGCGTCCGCGTTGCCGCCATGCCGGAAAAGAACGGCAGGCCAAGCGGTTGGCCCAGCGGATGGATGGCCGCGTCATCGAACAGGAAATGCGCGAAATAGTCATTGCCCTGCCATGTCGAACACAGCGCCCCTTCCGCCAGCGTCTCCTCAATCCACAGCGGCCCGCCCCCCGCCTTGCGCAGCGACAGGTCCTTGTAGCCCGTCCACGTGCTGACGCGCCCCTGCCCGACCACCGCATGGCGGATCCGATAGGCACTGGATGCAAGGTTCGAAAGCTGCCCCTCCGTCGTCAGCGCGATCTCGTGCTTCAGGTCGTTCTCCCAGGAATGGGTGCCCCGGATCCGCTCCAATTGGCCGGGCAGATAGATCGCCTCCGCCATCGGCATCTCCTCGGCCGGGCTGATCTGAACGATCCTGTCGGCGCTCTCCTCAAGATCGCGCCACCCCAGAACCCTGCGCAGCATCCGGCTTGCCACCGGCGCAAAGGACATTGTCATGCCCGACACCTCCGCCTCTCGCACCAAGAGACGCCCGCCGGGACCGCCCACTCACCCCGGAGAAACGCTCACCCACTGCCTCCGGTCCCGCGCGTCATTCCCAAGGTCTCAGGCGACCTGAAATCGGCAATTGACCCGTGCCCCCGTGCGGATACCTTGCCCAGTCCTGCGATGCCGGTTCATGCGGAAATGCATTCATGAATATTAATTAAAATCAACATTCATGGGTAAAATCTGCCCTCCGCCCCCCTTCCATCGGGACAATGCGGGGTCCAGACATGGGAAAAGTTCAGAAAACAGGCGGATTCACCGCCCTGTTCAGGCAACCAGCGGCTCGATCAGCCCGGACCCTTCGGCCCGATTCGAATTCACCGCCACATCCACCCGATGGCAGCGCAGCACCCCCTCGGCGCTGGCCTTCATCAGCACCGCCGCCCCATGCCCCGCTTCACCCAGCCATAGCGGCCAGTCCCCCCGCTCCAGCACCACCGCCTCGCGGTGATGCAATCCCCGCATCCCCGGCCCCGCCTCGGTTGATACGATGGCCACCGTGTCGATCTCTCCCCAACGCTGCCAGATCCCGGCAAAGGCCATCGGCTCGCCATCCGCTCGGGTGAAATACCAGGGCAGCTTGCGCCCCTCCACCGTCTCCCACTCATAGAACCCCGTGGCAGGCACGATGCAGCGACGGCTGCGCACCGCCTCGCGGAAGGCGGGCTTCGCGGCCACCGTGTCGGACCGCGCATTGATGATCAGCGGCCCGTCATTCGGCGCCTTGTACCAATGCGGAATGAACCCCCAGCGCATCGCCCGCAACCGCCGCGCCCCACCGTCCGAGGTGACCACCGCCACCTGCGTCGTCGGGCAGACGTTGAACCGCGGCACCGGCGGCAGGTCATTGCCGATCGCGGCATCGAACAGCCGCGCGATGGCCTCGTCGGGATGGGTGATGGTGAACCGTCCGCACATGCCCCGATCCTACGCCGTCACGCCCAAAAGGAAAGGCCGCCCCCCCGCAAGGGACGGCCCGACCCGGGGAAGGCCGCCTTACTTCCGCGTGATGCGCCCGTCGGTAAACGGCTGATAGGGCTGCACCTTCGCCAGATACTCCGCCGTCACATCGGCCAGGTCGGGGCCAAAGTCATAGGCGTTGGCCGCGCTGCGGAACATCGCATAGCCATCTCCCCCGCCCCGCACATAATTGTTCGTCACCGCCTTGTAGACGGTGGCCGGATCAATGGGTGCCCAATCCTCGCCCGCCTTCACCATCACCTCCGACACGCGCGATCCCGCCGGGGCCGCCGGATCGAAGGTATATTTCAACCCCGCCACCTGCGGAAACCGCCCCGCCCCTTCCTCGACCTGGCTCACGCCATTCTCCAGCGCGGCGACGATCACCTCGCCCGTCACCTCGAAGGTCGACAGCGTGTTCTGGAAGGGCAGCACCGTCAGCACCTCGCCCATGGTCACGGGGCCTGCATCAATGCTCGCGCGCAGGCCGCCGCCATTGGCGATGGCGATGGTCACCCCCTGATCCGCCACACGATCCAGCATCGCCTCGGCCACCAGATTGCCCATCGCGCATTCCACAGCGCGGCAGGTCTCGCGGCTGCCGTCGATCTCGGCCGCCGTTTCCGCCACGACCCGCCCCTTCAACTCCTCGATCGGCCCGGCCAGTTCCTTCACCCGCGCCTCGATCTCGGGGTCGGGCGTCACCGATCCGTCCAGTACGATCGTGTTCCCCCCGGCATAGATCAGCTTGCCCGCATCATCGAAGGTCAATTCCAGATGCCCCAGATACTTGGAATAGGCATAGGCCTGCACCACCGGCACCAGATCGCCCTCGCCCCGCGTCACCCATGTCGGATAGGGCCCCTGCCGCTTGGGATCGCTCGCCGACAGATAGGTATGCGAATGCCCGCCCACCACGGCATCAATCCCCGGCACCGCCGCCGCCACCGCCAGATCGCGCGGCAACCCCAGATGCGTCAGCGCGATGATCTTCGTCACCCCCTCCGCCTCCAGCGCCGCGACATCCGCCTTCAGGCTGTCGATATCATCCTGAAAGATCACGCTTTCCCCGGGGCTCGATGTCTCCGGCGTGTCCATCGCCAGGGCCGAGATGATGCCGATCCTCTCGCCCCCTACCTCCAGCACCACATGGTTCTGCACCCGTCCGGCCAGCACATTCGACTGGCTCACGTCGATATTGCCGGAAATCACCGGGAAGGTGATCTTGTCCAGAAAGGCGGAAAACCCCTCCGGCCCATCGTCGAATTCATGGTTGCCCACCGCCATGGCATCAAAGCCGATCTTCTCCATCATCTCGGCTTCCACGGCGCCCTTGTAGGTGGTGTACATCAGGCTGCCCTGAAACTGGTCGCCCGCATCCAGAACGATCACATTCTCGCCCGCCGCCGTCAGGCTGTCGCGCAATTCGCGAATCTTCGTGGCCACCCGCGCCACGCCGCCGAAACACTTGTTCTCCGCCGCATCCTCGGCCGAGCAGGTGGAATCAAAGGCATTGATCGCCTCGATCCGGCTGTGAAAATCATTGATATGCAGGACATGCAGCCGATATTCCGCCGCAGCCATCCCGGCCGAGATGGCCAGAATCCCGACCGATCCAAGGAAAGCACCCTTCATTCCAAATTCTCCCATGCTGGTTATGGGCCCAGCCTGCCGCCATCCTCGCCACCTGTCAAACCTAGCCCACTCTTCGCACCTCCACCCCATTGACCCCGCCCCCCGCCGCGGTGCATGAACCGCGATATGCTGATCTACAAGATCTTCCGCCGCCCCGAATGGGATGCCTTCCGTGCCGCGGGCGAAACCGCCGGCGCGCCAGTCGATCTGGCCGATGGCTTCATCCATTTCTCCACCGCCGCGCAGGTGGCCGAAACGGCCGCCAAATGGTTCGCCACCGAAAGCGACCTCGTGCTGGTGGCCTTCAACGCCGAAACGCTGGGGCCCGCACTGAAATGGGAACCCTCGCGCGGCGGCGCGCTCTTCCCCCATCTCTACCGCAGCCTCCGCCTGTCCGACGTCGTCTGGGACAAATCCCTCCCCCTCGGCGCGACCGGCCACATCTTCCCCGAAGGCGTCTGGTGACCCTGCTCGAACGCACAGCGCTGGCCCTCCTCCACCGCCTCGATCCCGAGGTGGCGCATGGCCTCTCCCTCCGCGCCCTGCAATCGGGCCTCGCCGCCCTGCCCGGCCCCGTCACCTCGCCGCGGCTCCAAACCACCCTCGCGGGCCTTGCCCTGCCCAACCCGGTGGGCCTCGCCGCAGGCTATGACAAGAACGCCACCGCCATCGCGCCCCTCTCCCGCGCAGGCTTCGGCTTCATCGAGGTCGGCGCCGCCACCCCCCGCCCGCAACCCGGCAACCCCAAACCCCGGCTCTTCCGCCTGACCGAGGATCGCGCCGCCATCAACCGCTTCGGCTTCAACAACGAAGGGGCCGATGCCGTCGCCGCCCGCCTCGCCGCCCGCAAACGCACCCAAGTCCCCGTCGGCCTGAATCTCGGCGCGAACAAGGACAGCACCGACCGCGCCGCCGATTTCGCCCGCGTGCTGGCGACCTGCGGCCCGCATGTCGATTTCGCCACCGTCAACGTCTCCTCGCCCAACACCGAAAAACTCCGCGATCTGCAGGGACGCGCCGCCCTCACCGCCCTCCTGCAGGGCGTGATGGACACCCGCGCGCAACTCGCCCGCCCGATCCCCGTCTTCCTCAAGATCGCCCCCGACCTCACCGATCAGGATCTCGCCGACATCGCCGAAACCGCCCGCGCAACGGGCATCGCGGGCATCATCGCCACCAATACCACCCTCGCGCGCGACGGCCTCCGCAGCCCGCACGGCAGGGAAACCGGCGGCCTCTCCGGCGCGCCCTTGTTCGAGAAATCCACCCGCACCCTCGCCCGCCTCTCGCAGCTGACCGAAGGCCGCATCCCCCTCATCGGCGTGGGCGGCATCGCCACCCCCGAACAGGCTTGGGAAAAGATCCGCGCGGGCGCGACGGCGGTGCAACTCTACACCGCCATGGTCTATGACGGCCTCTCCCTCATCCCCCGCATCGCTCACGGCCTCGACGCGCTGGCCGCCAGACACGGCTTCGCGAAAGTCACCGACGCCACGGGCACCGGCCGCGACCGCTGGCTCTGACCCGCCCTTCATCTTGGCCCAAATACCCGCAGGGGTGAGGAGCGCAAGCTCCGAGGGGGCGGCAGCCCTCTGATTTTTCGTCAGAAAAATCGCCCTGCGCGCTCAGAAGGCCTTGAAAGTCATCGTCGTCAGCGTCCGCACGATCCCCGGAATGTCGAACAGCCGCGACGAAAGGTAATGCCCCACATCCTCGTCCTCGGGGATATAGACCTTGGCGATCAGGTCATATTCCCCGCTGGTGGAATAAAGCTCGCTCACCACCTCGCGGTCATAGATGGCATCGGCCACCTCATAGGTCTTGCCGGGCGTGCAACGGAACTGGACGAAAACGCAGCGCATCATGGGCCTCCTGATCTTGGCGCTACCCTAGCCAACCCGCCTGCCCGAAACAATTTTCTTCGAAGAAAATTGCAAATTCCTTCGAAGGAATTTGATCACCCCTCGCCACTCAAAGCCAGCGCCGCAGGCCCTTTCCGCAGATCCGCCACCGACAGCGGCCCCTGCGGCCGCGCCAGACGATAGCGCGTCACCCACAGCAACCGCTGCGAGGCCCGCGTGATCGCCACATAGGCCAGTCGCTTCCACAAGGGCACCCCTGCCTCAGACCGCCCCGCCTGCGCCGCGGCCCAGATGTCGGGGGCAAAGACCTGCACATCCTCCCACTGGCTCCCCTGCGCCTTGTGGATCGTCACCGCCGCCCCATGCAGGAAGGCCGCCCCCATCGTGGCCGCCGAGGGGATGAACGGCTCCTCCTCCTCCGGCTTCTCGATCTTGATGATCGACGCCGCGCTGACCTGCGGCTCCTCCGCCCCCACCACATGCAACTTGGCGAAACCGGGCTTCGATCCGGGGCCAAGGTAAATCACCTGCGCCCCCTTGATCAGCCCCCGCGCCTCCAGATCAATCCGCTTCTTGCGATGCTTCAGCGGCAATTCGATCCCGTCGCAGATCAGCGGCTCGCCCGGCAGCAATTCATCCTCCGGCGCGCCAAAGGCCCCGCGAAAGGCATGGATCAGCCGGATCCGCGTCGCATTCCGCCAGACCAGCACGGGCGACCGCGCCATCAGGTCGGCATCCACCCGCTCGGCCATCACCACGCGCCCATCCCTGCGCGCCGCATCCTCCACCATCCGCTCGAACTGCTCGAACCGCAGCCCCTCATCGCCCAGCGCATGGGCCAGATCGAGGATCGGGTTATCCTCCGTCTGCCGATGGATCCGGTTCAGCACCATCCGCCGCGCGGCGGGCAATCGGTCAAAGACCATCTCCCCCGACAGGCCCACGGGGGCCAATTGCGCCGGATCGCCGAACAGCACCAGCGTCGGAAAGATCTCGCGCAGATCCTCCAGCGCCCGCTCATCCAGCATCGAGGATTCGTCGATGAACCCCACATCCAGCGGTTCCTCCCGCCGCTTCCATCCCTTGATGAAGTCCGAACCCTTCAATCCCGCCGCCGCCAGCGCCCCGGGAACCGACGCCACCTGCTGGAAAAAGGCGAATGCCCGGTCCAGCGCAAGGTCGGTCAACCCCTCGACCACGGGCCGCTCGCCCTGCCCGGTCAGCCATTCCGCGATGCGTTCGTATTCCGGGTCATAGACGGGCGTGTAAAGGATGCGGTGGATCGTCGTCGCAGGCACGCCCCGCAGGCGCAGCACGCTCGCCGCCTTGTTCGTCGGTGCCAGAATGGCCAGCGTCCTGCGGTCCTTCCGCCGCCGCCCCTCGTAATCGCCCGACACCACCTCCACCCCCGCCGCCAGCATCGCCCGCGTCAGGCTGGCCAGCAACATGGTCTTGCCCGATCCAGCCTTCCCCACCACGGCCAGAACCGAAGCCCCGCCCTCGGCGCGCGGCGTCAGCATCCCCTCGGCCAGATCAATGCCCTGCCCGGCCAGTTCGGCGGCCACGCGGTCATAGGCTTCGGCCTGATCGTCGGAAAATGTCAGCGAGGGGGAAGCGGTAACTTGCATGGCCGTGACCATAATCCGCCACCCGCCAAGATGCGAGAGGGCATCGCCCCGCCCGCCCTAGGGCATCGCGCGGCCCATCCCCCCGCCCGCCGTCCCCCCGCCCGCCGTCCCCCCGCCCGCCGCCGCCCCGTCCGCCGCCCCGCCCCCGGTATCAGCCGCGCCCCCGGCGGCAAAACCGACCGCGCCACCGGCAATCTCCTCCCGCGCCACGGCAAGCGTTTCCTCCGCCTTCCGCGCCAGCCGGTTCAGGCCGTTCTGATCGGCATAGGCAGCCAGATCCGCCAGAACCTCGAACACCCATTCATGCCCCATGCGGCGCTACCCTGAACCGTTCCGACATCGGCCCCGATGATATCCACGCCCCTCCCGCCC
This sequence comes from Paracoccaceae bacterium, assembly GCA_041397045.1. Classification (GTDB taxonomy): domain Bacteria; phylum Pseudomonadota; class Alphaproteobacteria; order Rhodobacterales; family Rhodobacteraceae; genus Paragemmobacter. The sequence continues at coordinate 16,967 of JAWKXK010000018.1, read as the reverse complement.
TATCAAGGCGCGCCGCGCCATGCCTCCTGCCCGGAAGCGAAAAGCCCCGGCCCTTGCGGGGCCGGGGCCTGCACCGCCGCACAAGGGCGGCGCGATCACATCTTGCGGCTGGCCTCCAGCGTGTCCTCAAAGGTCCGCAGCCCGGTATGCGGGGCCTGCACCAGCACCGCCATATTGCCCGGCTTATGCTGGTTTTTCAGCATCTTCACATGGGCCTGCGGAATCTCGGCCCAGGGGAACACCTCCGACATGCAGGGATCCAGCCGCCGCTCGATCATCAGCTTGTTCGCCGCACTCGCCTGCTTCAGATGGGCAAAGTGCGACCCCTGCAAACGCTTCTGATGCATCCACATATAGCGCACGTCGAAGGTGCAGTTGAACCCGGTGGTGCCTGCACAGATCACCACCATGCCGCCCTTCTTGCAGACAAGGCTCGACACCGGGAAGGTCGCCTCGCCCGGATGCTCGAACACCATGTCCACATTCACGCCCTTGCCGGTGATATCCCAGATCGCCTTGCCGAACTTGCGCGCTTCCTTCAGCCAGTCATTGTATTCCGGGCTGTTCACCTTGGGCAGTTGCCCCCAGCATTTGAAATCGTTGCGGTTGATCACGCCCTTCGCGCCCAGCCCCAGCACGAAATCGCGCTTGCTTTCATCGGAAATCACCCCGATCGCATTCGCCCCCGCCGTGTTGATCAACTGGATCGCATAAGACCCAAGTCCGCCCGACGCCCCCCAGACCAGCACATTCTGCCCCGGCTTCAGGTCATGCGGGTGATGCCCGAACAGCATGCGATAGGCCGTCGCCAGCGTCAGCGTATAGCAGGCCGACTCTTCCCATGTCAGATGCTTCGGGCGCGGCATCAATTGCTGCGCCTGCACCCGGGTGAACTGCGAAAACGATCCGTCCGGCGTCTCATAGCCCCAGATGCGCTGGGTGGGCGAAAACATCGGATCGCCGCCATTGCATTCCTCGTCGTCGCCATCGTCCTGATTGCAGTGGATCACGACCTCGTCGCCCACCTTCCAGCGCTTCACCTTGTCGCCCACCGCCCAGACGATGCCCGCCGCATCCGAACCTGCGATGTGATAGGGCTGCTTGTGGCCGTCGAACGGGCTGATCGGCTGGCCAAGACCGGCCCAGACGCCATTGTAATTCACGCCCGCCGCCATCACGAGGACAAGCACCTCATGGCTGTCGATGGTCCAGGTATCCACCACCTCCACCTCAAAGGCCTTGTCCGGCTCGCCATGCCGCTCGCGGCGGATCGCCCAAGCATACATCTGCTTGGGCACATGGCCCAGGGGCGGCATCTCGCCGATTTCATAGAGGTCTTTCTTGGGCGCGTCATATGCGACGATCTGCTCTTGCGTATCCAAAGCCATCCTCCGGCCTCCCTGAACCACGATGCCGCGCCGCAGAATCGGCGCCATGGGCCAGAGATAGAGGATGCCCGCGCAACATTGCAATAGCGATGCGATACTTTTTGTAATTTTATGTCTGCCGCGTCGCAGCGCGCCGCCATTTCAACCCAAAACCCCGCCCCGGGCCTGACCCGGGGCCTCCACCAAACCCCTCCCCCGACACCTGCCCAGACACCTGCCCCCGACCGGCAAGGTTCTCCCGGCCGTCGCCGCCCCCTCACAACTCCAGCCGCTGCCGGACCGAGGCCGCATAAAAGGCCATCACCTGCCGCCGCTCCGGCGGGATCGCGAAATCCTCCCCCACCATCCCGCGCCGCCGCAGATGCCGCAGCGCCTCCTCCACCGTCGGCCCCAAACCCTGCGGATGCAGACGCAGCACCGCATCCCGCGCCGCCAGCGCATCGACCAGCCGCCGCACCTCCGCCTCCAGCCCCGCGCGCGACGCAACCCCCGCCTCCAGCGCCGCCGCCACCAGCGGCACCGGCAGGATCGGCACCGCCCGCGCCACCCGGCCCATCAACTCCGCCCCCAGCGCCTGCGCCACATCCCCCTCATGCCCCGCCAGAAACCCCCGCAGCGACCCCGGCGCCCCGAACCCCGCCGCCGTCGCGCCGAAACCGGGGAAATTCCCCCGCAGCGCCCGCCAGCCCATGCGAAGCACAAAGACCACCACCCCCGCAGCCCTCGGCCGGAACCGCCGCACCCCCGTCCGCGCCGCCTCGGTCAGCAGCCGGTCCTCCAGCACCCGGTCATAGGCAAGCCCCACCGGCACGAACAGGATATCCCGCCCCCCCGGATCGAAACCCGCCACGAAATAGGACAAAAGGCCCAGCTTCGCCTCACCCACGCGCCCGTCCAGCGACAGCCCGCCTTCGGGAAAGATCGCCTGCGCCACCCCCTCCGCCGCCGCCATCTGCACATAGCGCGCCAGCACCCGACGATAGAGCGCATTGCGCGACCCGCGCCTGATGAAATAGGCCCCCATCCCCCGGATCAGCCGCGACAGCGGCCAGACCCGCGCCCATTCCCCCACCGCATAGGAAATCGCCGACCGATCCGCGATCAGCCATGTCACCAGCACGTAATCCATGTTGCTGCGATGGTTCATCACGAAAACCACCGTCGCCCGGTCGTCCACCTCTCCCAGCGCCGGGTCGATGCGCCCGATCCGCACCCTATAGAACACCCGCGTCAGCCAGCGCGCCACCTGCACGGCAAACCCGAAATACATCGTCGCGGAAAAAGCGGGCACGATCTCGGCCGCATAGGCCCGCGCCTCCTGCAGCGCCACCGTCGGCGGCACGCCCGTCGCCGCCGCATGTTCCGCGACCGCCTCCATCACCTGCCGGTCATAGGCCAGCCGCAAGATCATGTCATGCCGCTGCGCCAGCTTGAACGGCGCAATGGGCCGCGCCAGCCGCTCGTTCAGCCGCGCCACCGCCCGTTCCATCCGGCGGCGAAAGAACCAGCGCAGGCTCGGTGCCAGAACACGGTCCAGCGCGGCGATGGCCGCAAGGGCCAGCACCAGCACCACAAGCCATATGGGAAGTTCCACCGTCCCCGTCATGGGCACAGGCTAGCGGGCCAAGGCCCGCACTGCAAAGGGATCAGTTGTAGGTGACCGAGGTGACCGAGCAGACGTCGATATCCTGAATCGCCTCGTCGCCATCGTCAAAGACGGCGCGGAAGGAATAGGTGCAATCCCCGCTATCGGCGAAATTCACCGTGGCGCTTTGCCCCGTGCCGACGGCCTGCCCGCCCAGCACATCTTCCTGCCAATCCGCGGCCCCCAGGGTCGAGGCATAGAAACTCACGATCGTGAAGCCGGACTGGTTCACGATCTGGACGGATTTCTCCTGTGCCATGGCCGGAACGGCCAGCATCAGGGGCAGGGCAGCAAGCGCAAGAATGGCGCGCATCGTAGTCAGGTCCTTCGACCGCAGGCCCCCTTGTTGATGCCAATCAGCGGCAAGGACCTTGCTTCGAATATAGAAAGGGCGAAGGCAAATGTTAAGGGGGTGGCATAGGCGAGTCTGACACAGACGTCGCGCCGATTTCTGACACAGAAATCGGGGCCCCGGAATTTGCGCCAAATTCCGTCGCGGATTTTGCGTCAAGATCCGCCCCACCCCCGCCGCAGCGCGGAATGCCGCAACGCGGCGAATTGACATTGAATGATTCTGTCCTCTATTCAGGTCACTACGAAATATTATTGCCGAACCGAGTCAGGAGGCCCCCATGACCCAGAAGCCGAAAGAGCAACCCTGGCTCTTCCGCACCTATGCGGGCCACTCCACCGCGCGCGCCTCCAATGCCCTCTACCGCACCAATCTTTCCAAGGGCCAGACGGGCCTCTCCGTCGCCTTCGACCTGCCCACCCAGACGGGTTATGACAGCGACCACGAGCTTTCGCGCGGCGAAGTGGGCAAGGTCGGCGTCCCCGTCGCCCACCTTGGCGACATGCGCACCCTGTTCGACCAGATCCCGCTCGAACAGATGAACACCTCGATGACGATCAACGCCACCGCCCCGTGGCTGCTGGCCCTCTATATCGCCGTGGCCGAAGAACAGGGCGCCGACATCACCGCCCTCCAAGGCACCGTGCAGAACGACATCATCAAGGAATACCTCTCGCGCGGCACCTATATCTGCCCGCCGAAACCCTCCCTCCGCATGATCACCGACGTCGCGGCCTATACGCAGAAGCACCTGCCGAAATGGAACCCGATGAACGTCTGCTCCTACCACCTGCAAGAGGCGGGCGCGACGCCGGAACAGGAACTGGCCTTCGCACTCGCCACCGCCTGCGCCGTGCTGGATGACCTGAAGGGCAAGGTTTCGGCCGAAGACTTCCCCAATATGGTGGGCCGCATCTCCTTTTTCGTGAACGCAGGCATCCGCTTCGTGACAGAGATGTGCAAGATGCGCGCCTTCGTCGACCTCTGGGATGAAATCTGCGAAACCCGCTACGGCGTCACTGACCCCAAATACCGCCGCTTCCGCTATGGCGTGCAGGTCAACTCGCTGGGCCTCACCGAACAGCAACCCGAAAACAACGTCTACCGCATCCTGATCGAGATGCTGGCCGTCACCCTGTCGAAAAAAGCCCGCGCCCGCGCCGTGCAGCTGCCCGCCTGGAACGAGGCGCTGGGTCTCCCCCGCCCGTGGGACCAGCAATGGTCGCTACGCATGCAGCAGATCCTCGCCTATGAAACCGACCTTCTGGAATATGACGACCTCTTCGATGGCAACCCCGCCGTCGACCGCAAGGTTGCCGAACTCAAGGACGGCGCGCGTCAGGAACTCGCCACCATCGACGCCATGGGCGGCGCGGTCGCCGCCATCGAATACATGAAGGGCCGTCTGGTCGAATCGAACTCCGAACGGCTGGCAAAGATCGAAACCAAGGAAACCACCGTCGTCGGCGTCAACCGCTGGACCGAAGCCGCGCCCTCCCCCCTCACCGCTGGCGACGGCGCGATCATGGTGGCCGACCCGCAGGCCGAGGCGGATCAGATCGAACGCCTTCAGCAATGGCGCTCCACCCGTGATGAGGCAAAGGTCAAAGCCGCCCTCGACGCCCTCCGCCAGGCCTGCGCCACGGGCACCAACGTCATGCCCGCCTCTATCGCCGCCGCCAAGGCGGGGGCCACCACGGGCGAATGGGGCGCCGTGGTCCGCAGCGCTTTTGGCGAATACCGCGCCCCCACCGGCGTCTCGCGCAACCCCTCCAACCGGACCGAAGGTCTGGACCCAATCCGCGACGCCGTGGCAGCCGTCAGCACCAAACTCGGCAAGCCCCTGAAATTCCTCGTGGGCAAACCCGGCCTCGACGGCCATTCCAACGGCGCCGAACAGATCGCCGCCCGCGCCCGCGACTGCGGAATGGACATCCATTACGAAGGCATCCGCCTGACCCCCGCCGAAATCGTCGCCGCTGCGGTGGAACAGCAGGCCCATGTCGTCGGCCTCTCCATCCTGTCGGGCAGCCACATCCCCCTGATCTCCGAAACGATGGACCGGATGCGCGCTGCGGGCCTTGGCGACATCCCCGTCGTCGTCGGCGGCATCATCCCCGAAGAAGACGCCACCCGCCTCCGCGCCATGGGCGTCGCCGCCGTCTACACGCCCAAGGATTTCGAACTCAACCGCATCATGATGGATATCGTCGGTCTGGTGGATCGCCAATCCGTCGCCGCCGAATGACCCCGCGCCGGGGCTGACGGAACCTCGTCAGCCCGTTTGCGCCAGATCAAGGCCGCCCCCGCCCCCGCGCGCATGGTCGCTGCAAGCCAACCTTGCAGGATCACCCCATGCTCACCCGTCTCCGCGCCCTCCTCGACCGCTGGCACCAGCTCAAGGCCGTCGAAGCCCTCACCGACCGCGATCTCGACGATCTCGGCATGACCCGCGCGCAGGTCATCGCCTTCGCCACCATGCCCGCCGATGTGCCCGACCGCGTCGCCCGCATGGCCGCCATCTTCGCCATCCCCGAAGCCGATCTGAAGGCGAACTACGCCGACTACCTCGAACTCCTCGGCACCTGCGCCCATTGCGCCGACCGCGCCGCCTGCTCGCTCCTCCTGCACAAGGGCGACATCGCCCGCCCGCAAGACGCCACCTTCTGCCCCAACGCCCCGATCTACGCCGAGCGCGCCCGGACAGCCGCCTGAACCCTCGGTCAAGGAACGGATCCGCCCCTTCATCTTGGCCCAAATACCCACCCGCAACGCTTCCATCCCGAAACCGCCCCCGCGCAGCGCGCCCTCCCTCTCCCCTCGGGGAGAGGGCCGGGGTGAGGGGCCCCCTTCCCCCGCCTCCCCCATCGCCTACCCTTGCGCCAAACGCAGCAAGAGGCCCCCATGACATTCCACATCGGCGCGAAACCCGGCGAGATCGCCGAAACCGTGCTTTTGCCCGGCGACCCCTACCGCGCCCGCTGGGCCGCGCAGACCTTCCTTGAAAACCCCGTTCTGGTGAACGAGGTCAGGGGGATGCTGGGCTTTACCGGCACATGGAACGGCCACCGCGTCACCATCCACGGCACCGGCATGGGGATGCCCTCGCTGTCGATCTACGCCAACGAACTGATCCGCGACTACGGCGCGCAGACCCTGATCCGCATCGGCTCGGCCGGCGCGCTGCAAGATCACGTCAAGGTCCGCGACATCGTGCTGGCACAGGCCACCACCACCCTCGGCTCCCCCTCCCGCTCCATCTTCCGCGAACTCAACTTCGCCCCCGTCGCCGATTTCGGCCTGCTCTCCGCCGCCCATGCCGCCGCCACCGCGCGGGGCATCCCCACCCATGTCGGCGGCATCTACTCCTCCGACACCTTCTACGACGAACGGCAGGACCTCTCCGACGAACTCCAACGCCACAACTGCCTGTGTGTGGAGATGGAGGCCGCCGAACTCTACACCCTCGCCGCCCGCTACAACCGCCGCGCGATGGCCATCCTCACCATCTCCGATCACATCCTCACGCATGAGGCGCTCCCCGCCGATCAGCGCGAACGCAGCTTCGGCGACATGGTGGAAATCGCCCTTCAGGCCGCCTTCACCCCTGCGTGAGGGGGGCTGGCCCCCCGCCGCCAAAGCGCATAGGTCCCCCAACCCCATCCACGGGAAAGGACCAACAGATGAAAGCCGCCCGCATCCACGCCTATGGCACCCCCGACGTGATCCGCGTCGAATCCGCCCCCTTGCCGCAGATCGGCCCCGATGACCTGCTGATCCGCACGGTCGCCGCCTCGGTCAATCCCGTCGACTGGAAGATCCGGCGCGGCTACCTCGCCCAGATGCTGCCCCATGAAATGCCCCTCACCCTCGGCTGGGACGTCTCGGGCATCGTGGAAAAGGCGGGGGCCAACGTCACCACCTTCAAACCCGGCGACGCCGTCTATTCCCGCCCCGATATCCGCAGGAACGGCACCTATGCCGAATACGTCGCCATCCGCGCCAGCGAAGCCGCCCCCAAACCCGCCACCATCAGCCATGTCGAGGCCGCCTCCCTCCCCCTCGTCTCCATCACCGCATGGGAAGCCCTCATCACCACGGCCAAACTCACCCCCGGCCAGCGCGTCCTGATCCACGCAGGCGCGGGCGGCGTCGGCTCCATCGCCATCCAACTCGCCAAGGCGCGCGGCGCCCATGTCACCGCCACCGCCTCCGCCGCCAAGGCCGCCCTCGTCCGCTCCCTCGGCGCGGATGAGGTGGTGGATTACCGCGACCCCACCGCCTTCGCTGCCGCCCGCGACCTCGACATCGTCTTCGACACCATCGGCGGCGACACGCAAGAGGCCTCCTGGGCCATGCTCAAACCGGGTGGCTTCCTCGTCTCCATCACCCAGCCCCCGAAACCCGAACGCGCCGAGGCCGAAGGCAAACGCGCAGGCTTCGTCTTCATCGACCCGAATGCCCCCATCCTGCGCGACATCGCCACCCTCGTGGACGGTGGCAAAATCCGCCCCCTGATCGGCGGCGAATACCGCCTCGACCACGCGGCACAGGCCCATGAGGCGTCAGAGACAGGCCGCACCACGGGCAAGATCGTCCTCTACACCGGCCAGCCCTGACCCTCCGGCAACCCTGCAATCTCCTCCGCGACCCGTCTTTGCAATTCCCACAGATACCGGTCGCGGATGCCCAACGCCTCCAGATGCTGCACCGTGTTGCGCAAATATGCCGCGCAACTGCCCATATGCCCCGCCGCCCGCGCCAGTCGCCGCACCTGCTCGTCCAGCGTCAGTGCGACATGCGTGCCGGGATGCAAGGGCGCGGCATAGAAGACCAGCGCCCGGAACGGCCCCACCTCCCCCCGCCCAGTATCTCCCCGCCCAGTATCTCCCCGCCCAGGATCTCCCCGCCCAGTATCCCCCCTCCCCGTCACCCAGCGCACCGACTGGAAATCCACCTCATAGCCGATCTCGCGCCGCAGCAGCGCCTCCATCGCCTCCAACCGCCCCTCTTCGGGCAGGGCATAGGCCATCCCCCGGCAACTGCCCCCCGGTCCAGCGCCAGCATCAGCCCCGGCTGATCCGGCGTCCCGCGCCAGCTTTCGAGATGGATGCAGAAGGACCGCCGCCAGCCATGCAGCACCGCAGGCACCGCCGCCGCAGGTGCAAAGGCGGGCTTCCAGATCAGCGACCCATAGGCAAAGGTCCAGACCGGCCCCCTCCCCGCCTCGCGCAGCAACCGCGCCGCATGGCGCGCATAGCCCGCATCCTCCATCCACGGCAGCCCCTGCCGCCCCGGATATTCCGGCTCCAGCCGCTCCACCCGCGCGACCAGTTCCTCGGTCAGGTGCAGCGCCCTACCGCCCATGCGTCCCGTCATAGCCATTCACCACAGGCGCCACCCACCCGGCGGGCGGCGCCACAGGCGCGAACACCTCCACCAGCAGCGGATGACAGGCCGCCGCATCGGACGAATGCACCGCCGAACAATCCCCGCCCGGACAGGCCGACAGGCCCCCCACAAGGTCGATCTCCGCAAAGAACTCCAGATAATCCCCCGGCCGCACGGGGGATGCCTTCATGAAATACTGCCCCGTATCCCGCGTGAACCCCGTGCACATGAAGACGTTCAGCACGTCATGCACATGCCCCTCCGCCTCCCTCAACGGCAACCCCGTCCAATCGGCCAGCGCGCGGGTCAGGTTGGAATGGCAGCAATGGTGATACTGCCCCCCGCCCGACAGCAGGTTATGCGTGTAAGGATCGCAGCGCGCCCCGATCACGTCATGCACCGCGCCGCCGAAATCGTCGAACCCGTACCAGTCCAGCGTGTCATCCGTGATCACCGCCATGGGCCGCAGGAACGGAAAGGACGACCACATCCGATCCCCGCTCGACAGATGCGTCCCATGCAACGCCCGCGTCTTGCCCGAATAGAACCGCTCGCGCAGGTCCGCCGCCGACCACAGGTTCAGGTCGCCCACCTGCGGCCCCTCCACGCTGGTGATCCGGAAGAACTGCCCCGCCCCCACCGCAAAACACCGCGCCTCCCGCGCCGGAACGACAACCTCCGAAACCTTCCGCCACCCCTCGCGCGCCGCGCGGAACGGCGCAAGGTCAGGCCGAGGCAAGCCCTCCACCGGATAGCAGATCACGGGGGCTATCGCCTTGCGCCCTGCGGCATCGTCGGGGGCGGGATGATCATGGATCAGCTTCATGGCAGGCTCACCTCTCTGCCCCCAACCCTATCAGCCCCGCGCCCGCAGGCAATGGCGCGGCGACCTCGCCCCCTCCGTCACCGCCCCGCAGACGGCACAGCGCCAGACCTCCGGCCCCGCCGCCCGATCCAGCCGCCACCGGCAGGCCCGCCCCAGCGTCGACCCGCGCCGCGAAAACCACAGCGCCACAAAGACCGCGATCAGCAGAAGGGGAACCAGAATCGGCATGCGCCCCCATAGCATCCCCACCCCCAAGGGGCGAGCGCGCCTAAAGGAACAGGAAATCCCCCGGCTCCAGATCGGCCAGCAACACCCCTTCCAGCCGGATCACATGCCCCCGCACCACGATCTCCGCCGCCCGCACCCCATCGACCACCGCCTCGCGCTGCACCAGCACCTCCATCCCCGCCACCGAGCGGAACTCCAGCCGGTCCAGCCCCGGGGTGAAATCAGCTGATCAGGCGCCTTATGTCCCCCTGCCCGCCTCCGGCGCGCGGAAACCGCCAAAGACAAAGACATCCGCCGCCTCGCCGCCCATCAGCGTGTCGCGCCCCGCACCGCCCACGTCAGCTCGGCGATACCCACTCCCCTGCTCCTCCAGGCAGCCGGTCATGGGCCCCCTGCCCCGAAAGCCGATCCTCGCCATCGCCGCCAAAAGCGCGTCATTCCCCCGCGCCGCCGCCGATCACATCGATTCCCCGCCTCCCCAGAAGGATCGAGTCATCCCCAAGCCCCGCGCCCAGATCACCTCATTCCCCGCCCCGGCAAGGATCGTGTCATTCCCCGCCCCGTCCTGAAACCAGTCCAGCCCGTCACCCCCTCCATCAGGTCATGCCCCGCCCCGCCCTTCAACCGATCATTCCCCAGCCCGCCATAAAGCCGGTCATTCCCCCTCCTGCCCCGACAGCCGATCCTCGCCATCGCCGCCAAACAGCGCGTCATTCCCCGCGGCGCCGCCCGCGATCACATCATTCCCCGCCTCGCCGAGGATCGAGTCATCCCCAAGCCCCGCCCAGATCACCTCATTCCCGCCCCGGCAAGGATCGTGTCATTCCCCGCCCCGTCCTGAAACCAGTCCAGCCCGTCACCCCCGTCCAGCAGCAGGTCATGCCCTGGCCCCGCCCTTCAACCGATCATTCCCCAGCCCGCCGTAAAAGCCGGTCATTCCCCTCCTGCCCCGACAACCGATCCTCGCCATCGCCGCCGAACAGCGCATCATTCCCCGCGCCGCCGCCGATCACATCATTCCCCGCCTCCCCAAGGATCGAGTCATCCCCAAGCCCCGCCCAGATCACCTCATTCCCCGCCCCGGCAAGGATCGTGTCATTCCCCGCCCCGTCCTGAAACCAGTCCAGCCCGTCACCCCCCTCCAGCAGGTCATGCCCCGCCCCGCCCTTCAACCGATCATTCCCCAGCCCGCCGTAAAGCCGGTCATTCCCCTCCTGCCCCGACAACCGATCCTCGCCATCGCCGCCGAACAGCGCGTCATTCCCCGCGCCGCCGCCGATCACATCATTCCCCGCCTCGCCGAGGATCGAGTCATCCCCCAGCCCCGCCCAGATCACCTCATTCCCGGCCCCGGCATAGATCGTGTCATTCCCCGCCCCGTCGCGGAACCCATCCAGCCCGTCACCCCCCTCTATCAGGTCATGCCCGTCGCCGCCGTTCAGCCGGTCATCCCCCGGCCCGCCATAAAGCCGGTCATTCCCTCCCCACCCGACAGGATGTCATTCTCCACCCCCATCCAGCACGTCGTTCCCCAGCCCGCCGAACAGCCTGTCCCGCCCCAGCGAGCCCTGGATCACATCCGCCCCCTCCCCCCCAATCATCACGTCGTTCCCCGCCCCGTCGAACAGCCGGTCATCCCCGTCGCCGCCATCCAGAACGTCATTCCCCTCCCCGCCGCTCAGCACATCCCGGCCCGCGCCGCCCTCCAGCACATCCGCCCCGGCCCCGCCTTCCAGCGTGTCATCCCCGGCCGCGCCACTCAGCAGATCGTTCCCCTCGGTGGCGGCCGAAGGCGTCATTGCCCGCCCCGCCGAGCAGCGTGTCATTGCCCAGCCCGTCCGAGATGGCATCACTCCCCATCGCCCCCTCCAGCCAGTCATTGCCATCCCCCGATCAGCCGGTCCATTGCCCCCCGCCGAACAGCCGGTCATTCCCCACGCCCCCCTCGAGCGTGTCATTGCCCCGCATTCCCCCTCCAGCAGGTCATCGCCAAGGCTCGCCAGCAGGCGGTCATCGCCCAGCGCACCGAACAGGGAAGTCGTTCCCCCGCCCCGTCAAAGATCAGGTCGGCCCCCTCTCCCCGTCGAGCAGATCATCCCCATCCCCGCCCGACAGCCGGTCATTTTCCGCCCCGCCAAACAGCGCGTCATTCCCCGCGCCCCCTTCCAGCGTGTCATTGCCCGCATCGCCCAACAGCCGGTCATTGCCCTCTGAGGCCTGCAGAATGTCATTCCCCGCCCCGCCGATCAGCCGGTCATTGCCCAGCCCGTCCGACAGGACATCTGCCCCCTCGCCCCCTTCCAGCCAATCGTCGCCCTCCCCCCCGGCCAGCCGGTCATCGCCATCCCCGCCGAACAACCGGTCATTCCCCACGCCCCCCTCCAGCGTGTCATTGCCCGCCTCGCCATGGACATGGTCATCGCCCAGCGTCGCCACGATCCGCTCATTCCCCGCCCCGGCAAGGATCGTGTCATTCCCCGCCCCATCGAGAGAACAGGTCGACCCCCTCTCCCCCGTCGAGAAGATCATCCCCATCCCCGCCCGTCAGCCGGTCATTGCCATCCCCGCCATAAAGGCTGTCCGCCCCCGCGCCGCCCTCCAGCGTATCGTTGCCCGCCTCGCCCTCCAGCCGATCATCCCCGTCCGTGGCCTGCAGAATGTCATTCCCCGCCCCGCCGATCAGCCGGTCATTGCCCAGCCCGTCCGACAGGACATCCGCCCCCTCGCCGCCCTCCAGCCAATCGTCGCCCTCTCCCCCGGCCAGCCGGTCATCGCCATCTCCGCCGAACAGCCGATCATTCCCCGCCCGTCAGCCGGTCAGTGCCATCCCCGCCATAAAGGCTGTCCGCCCCCGCGCCGCCCTCCAGCGTATCGTTGCCCGCCTCGCCCTCCAGCCGATCATCCCCGTCCGTGGCCTGCAGAATGTCATTCCCCGCCCCGCCGATCAGCCGGTCATTGCCCAGCCCGTCCGACAGGACATCCGCCCCCTCGCCGCCCTCCAGCCAATCGTCGCCCTCTCCCCCGGCCAGCCGGTCATCGCCATCTCCGCCGAACAGCCGATCATTCCCCGCGCCCCCCTCCAGCGTGTCATTGCCCGCCTCGCCATGGACATGGTCATCGCCCAGCGTCGCCACGATCCGCTCATTCCCCGCCCCGGCAAGGATCGTGTCATTCCCCGCCCCATCGAAGAACAGGTCGACCCCCTCTCCCCCCTCCAGCAGATCATCCCCATCCCCGCCGGTCAGGCGGTCATTCCCGGCCCCCCCGGACAGGCTGTCATTCCCCTCGGTCGGCCCTGCAGGAGACGGCCCTCCACCATAGCCCCCACAATCTCCCCCGCCATCCTCCCCGGTCGCCTGCCCGGCCTCGAACAGCACCCGCCCATTCGGCGCCAGCGGCATCGCCATCACCCTGGCCACCGTCAGCGACCGCCCTGTCGCGGTGCGGATCTCCAGCACCTCATCCTGATAGGTCAGGATCGCCCCCGTCGCCGTGGGCGTCACCGCCAGCGCCCCCGCGCCGCGAAAGAACGGCCATCCCGTCAGGTCGATCCGGTCCTGCGCCGGGTCGAAATCGGCGATCACGTCGCGCTGCCCATCGGCGCGCAGCACGAAAAGATCCGCCCCCGCCCCCCCGCTCAGGACATCCGCGCCCGCACCATCCAGGATCAGGTCCCGCCCCGCTCCGCCGGTCGCCACGCCGCCCTGCGCCCGCAACACCCCGCCAAGCCCCGCCAGCGGCAGCGCCAGCAGCGTCACCCCCGCCTCCGCCGCCGACAGCACCGCCACCTGCAACTGCCCCTCGGCCACCACCGCCCGCAGCGCGCTGACATTGGCCAGCCCCAGATCCGCCGCATCCGCCAGCGTGGCCAGATGCACCAGCCGCCCCCCGGGCACCAGCGCGAACAGCGTCACCCCGTCATCCGCCCCCGCCGCCAGCACAAAGACCCAGTCCTGATGCGCCACCACCTCCAGCACCACCGCCCCGGCAAAGCGCGTGCCCAATTCGTCCAGCACATGATCCACCGGCACCACCACGCCCGTGGCATCGACCCGCAGCACCGTCAGGCTCGACGTTCCCGCCGCCGCCACGATGGCCCAAGTCGCCCCAAAGGCGGTGACCGTCTCGATCGCCGTGATCCCCTGCACATAAAGCCCCTCGGCCGGCCCCGCCACGGATAGCCGCGTCAGCGCCCCGCTCGTGCCCAGCGACAGCACCGTGATCCCCTGTTCCGCCGCCGATCCGGCCAGAACCAGCATCCGCCCGCCCACCTCGGCCGTGGCCAGCGCCACCACCCCCAACAGCGCAAAGGCCCCCGAATCCACCGCCACCGAAACCGGCGTCAGGGCCTGCCCCGGCCCGATGCGAAAGGCCTCCACCCCGCTGCCCGCATGGCGCGCCGCCAGCAGATAGGCCTCCCCCCCGACCTCCACCGAAGCGATCTCCACTGCCTGCGCCCGCAAGGGCGATGTCGGCTGCAGATAGGCCGTGATCCCCCCCGCCCCCGGCAATCGCGCGGCGGCGATCATGTCCACCGCAAGGCTGCCCGCCATGCCCCCCACAGTTACCGCCACCCGCGCATTGCCCTGCACGGCAAAGGATTGCACCTCCACGCCCTGCGCCCCCAGCGCCAGAAGCACGGTCTCGTTCAGCACCGGATTGAACAGACGGATCAGCGGCGCGCCCCCCGGCTGCACCACCATCTCTCCCTGCGCCAAAGGCTGCGCGAACCGCGCGCCAAGGGTCACCCCAACCCTCAGGAAACCGAACATGCCACACCCACTTTTGCCCGAAGGCCCCGGGGTCAGACTGCGGGTTTCGCGGTTAGCGATGCCTTAGGGAATGCGGGCGCTTTCATGGCATTCGGCCGGGATTTTACCCAGCCCTCACAGCGTGGTTTCCGCCTCGGCCGGGGTCACGCGCCGCCGCTTGATCACCGCCTCGCGCCAGGTGATATAGCTGATCGCCCCGATGATCACCGCGCCCCCCAGCAGCACGAAGACATCCACCCCCTCGCCAAAGACCAGCGCGCCCAGCGCCGTCGCCCAGACCAGTTGCAGGAAAGTAACCGGCTGCGTCACCGCCAAAGGCGCGGCCCGGAACGCCCGCGTCATGCAGTAATGTCCCGCCGTCGCGAACCCTGCCACCAACCCCAGCCAGAGCCATTGCGACAGGCTCATCGGCACCCAGACCCAGACAGCCAGCGGCAAAAGGCCCAGCGTCACCGTGGCCGACATCATCGCCACCACCGTCCCCGCCGGGGCCAACTGGCTCAACCGCTTGGCAAAAAGGTAAGAGGCGGCAAAGAAACAGGCCGCGCCCAACTGCGCCAGATGCCCATCCGTCACCTCGCGCAGACCGGGCCGGATCACGATCAGCGCCCCGATCAGCGCCACACCCACGGCAAGGATGCGCCGCATCGCCAGCACCTCGCCAAAGAACAGCGCGGCCCCCAGCGTCACCAGCACCGGGTTCAGATAGCCGATCGCCGTCACCTCGGCGACCGGGATCCGCGCCATGGCATGGAACCACAGGATCACCGCCACCGTATGCACCACGCCCCGCCAGCCGAACAGGCGCAGCGTCCCCGCCGGCAGCCCCTGCCGCGCCAGCCCCCACAGGCTCGGCAGCAGGAACACCACCCCCCAGCCAAATCGCACAAAGGCCGATTGCGCGGCGGGCAGCTCCGTTCCCAGATAACGCACGATGCCCGTCACGCCGACAAAGCACAGCCCCGTCGCCAGCATCCACATCGCGCCCTCGACAGGCCGCCCCATATCGTTCTGTTCCGCGCCACTCATGCCCGCGACCAAAGCCTATGCCCGCGCCCCCCGCAAGGGCATGGGCCGCGATTTCTCATGCCGTCAGCGCCAGCTTCGCCGCAATCGCCCACATGGTGCAGCCCACCACCACCTCCAGCACGACCCAGGCCCGCGGCCGCGCAAAGACCGGCCCCAGCAGCCGCGCCCCGAAGCCCAGTGCCGAAAAGAACACCAGCGATCCCGCTGCCGCGCCCAGCCCGAAGGACAGGCCATGCGGCGCATATTGCGCGCTGATAGATCCCAGCAGCACCACCGTATCCAGATAGACATGCGGATTGGCCCAGGTCAGCACGAGGCAAGTCGCCAGCACCTTCCCCAAAGGTGCCGCCCCCCCCGGCGCGGGCATCAATGCCTCGCCCCCCGCCCAGGCCGCGCGGAACCGCATCGCGCCATAGACCACCAGAAAGGCCACGCCGCCCCACAGCATCACATCCGCCAGCCACGGCACTGCGCCCGATACAAGGCCGAACCCGCCCACCCCCGTCGCGATCAGCACCGCATCCGACAGCGCGCAGGTCAGCACCACCGCCAGCACATGCTCGCGCCGGATCCCCTGCCGCAGCACAAAGGCATTCTGCGCCCCGATGGCCGCGATCAGGCTGATCGACACCAGAAACCCCGAACCTGCTGCAAAACCTGCCGTCATGGCACCCGCCCCCCTGTTTCGAGCTTGACCTAACCCAAGGACCTTGCATCAATCCATTTAATCTTTCTCCCAACGGATTAGCAAAACTTATGCTCGACCCTGCCCAGCTCGCCGCCCTCGCCGCCGTCCATCGCCGCGGCTCCTTCGATCTTGCGGCGGCGGAACTGCATGTCACGCCCTCGGCCATCTCCCAACGCCTCAAGGCGCTGGAAGAACGCATCGGCACCCTCCTCATCCGGCGCGGCACGCCCTGCGCCGCCACCGAAACCGGCCTGCGCCTAATCCGCCACCATGACGAGGTGGTGCTTCTCGAACAGGCGCTCGCCACCGAACTGCCGGGCATCTCCCCCGGCCCCGTCACACTGCGCATAGCGGTCAATGCCGACAGCCTCGCCACCTGGATCATCCCGGCGCTGGCCAGCTGCACCGATTTCCTCTTCGACATCGTCATCGACGATCAGGAGGTCTCGCAGGACTGGCTCCGCCGGGGCGAGGTGTCGGCCGCCGTCACCGCCCATCCCGGCCCGCTGCAGGGCTGCGATACCCTGCCGCTCGGGCGGCTGCGCTATCGCGCCACCGCCTCGCCCGCCTATCTCGCCCGCTGGATGCCCGATGGCCCCACGCCCGCCGCGCTCTCCCGCGCCCCGGCGCTCACCTTCTCCGACAAGG
>JAWKXK010000017.1:0-96008 GCA_041397045.1 Paracoccaceae bacterium | reverse complement strand
CCGCGTGGCCCGCACCAAGGGCGAAGGGGCCGAACAGCAGATCACGCTGCGCCTGCGCGGGGCAGGGGAAAAGAATGCGCCCAAAGGCCCGAAAGAGGCCCTTGCAGAGGTCGGCGAAGACGACTAAACACCCGCGCATCGGGCGATTAGCTCAGCGGTAGAGCGCTTCGTTCACATCGAAGATGTCAGCGGTTCAAATCCGTTATCGCCCACCATCCTTAGGCAAAGGCGCTGTCCACGACAGCGCCTTTCGTCATTTCGCGCCACGGCAAGGCCCCGCCCGCGCGTCCCTGCACCCCGGCACGTGCCATTTCCCCTTGTCGCCCGCCCGGGCCATGGGCTAAAGCCTGCCCCCGGGGGCGGTTAGCTCAGTTGGTAGAGCGTCTCGTTTACACCGAGAATGTCGGGGGTTCGAGTCCCTCACCGCCCACCATCCCCTCCACCTGTCGGATTCGGGCGCTTCCCTTTTGCCGTGCTTCCTGCTGAAACTCGGGGCATGACAGGACGCCACCCATGACCGACGCCCCCCTCGGCCCGCTGCTCGACAGCCGGCCCCCCGCCGTCCCGCCCGATCAGGTGGCCCATTGGCTCGCGGTGCATTGGGGCCTGCAGGGAACGCTGCGCCCGCTCACGTCAGAGCGCGACCTGAACCACCGGCTGGATGCGCCCGAAGGGCGCTTTGTCGTCAAGATCGCCAATCTGGCCGAACCCCATGCCATGACGCGCTTTCAGACCGCCGCGCTGCGCCATGCCGCCGCCCGCGATCCGGCGCTGCCCATCCCGCATCTGCGCCCGCTTTCCGATGGCACGCCCGATCTGGTGCTGCCCGAAGGCCATCTGATGCGGGTGCTGACCTGGGTCGAAGGCGCGCCGCTCGCGGGCCTGCCCGCCTCGCGCGCACAGTCGCTGGGCGTGGCCCGCCTTGGCGGGCGGCTGACCCGGGCGCTGCGCGGCTTTGCCGATCCCGCCGCCGATCACATCCTGCAATGGGATATCAAGCGCGCCGCCGCCCTGCGCCCGCTGCTGCCCCATATCCCCGATGCCGATCTGCGCGCCCTGTCCACCGCGCTGCTCGACCGCTTCGATGCCACCATCGCCCCCGCCTTGCCCGCCCTGCGCTGGCAGGTGATCCATGGCGATCTGAACCCCCACAACATCCTTGCTGATCCCGCCACCCCTGACCGCGTCACCGGCATCCTCGATTTCGGCGACATGGTGCTGACCCCCGCCATCTGCGATCTGGCCGTCGCCGCCGCCTACCGGATCGAACCTGACGCCCCCGCCGCCTCTCTCGCCGCCTTCGCCGCCGCCTGGGCGACGGAAAGCCCGCTCTCCGCGACCGAGGCCGCGCTGCTGCCCGATCTGGTGGCGGCGCGCATGGTCACCACGCTGGCCATCACCAGCTTCCGCGCCGCCCGCTATCCCGAAAACGCCCCCTATATCCTGCGCAACTACCCCTCGGCCGCCGCGGGCCTGCGCGCGCTTGCCGCCGCAGGCCCCGCCGCGCTGCAGGCGGCGCTGGCCGCCGCCCTCGCTCAAAAGGACATGCCATGACCCGCGATCCCATGCCCAACGCCTTCGTCCCCGGCGCAGGCACGCTCGGCCCGGTCGAATCCGCCATGGTCGACCGCCGCCAGCGCCTGCTCGGCCCGGCCTACCGGCTGTTCTACGAAACCCCCGTCCATCTGCTGCAGGGGCAGGGGGTCTGGCTCCATGATCCCGAAGGGCGGGCCTATCTCGATACCTACAACAACGTGGCCTCGGTCGGGCATTGCCACCCCCGCGTCGTGGCCGCCCAATCGGCCCAGGCGGCCCGTCTGGCCACCCATACCCGCTATCTGCACGATGGCGTGCTGGCCTATGCCGAACGGCTGCTGGCGCATTTCCCGCCCGATCTCGCCCATGTGATGTTCACCTGCACCGGGTCCGAAGCGAATGACCTCGCCCTCCGCCTGGCCCGCGCCGCCACCGGCAACACTGGCATCATCGTGACAGAGAACGCCTATCACGGCGTCACCGCCTCTGTGGCCGAATTCTCGCCCTCGCTGGGGGCGGGCGTCCCGCTCGGCCCCCATGTCCGCACCATCCCCGCCCCCGATGCGCGCCACGGTGATCCCGCCATCACCTTCCCCGCCGCCGTTCAGACCGCCATCGCCGATCTCGCCCGCCATGGCATCCGCCCCGCGCTTCTGGTGGTGGATACGGTCTTCTCCTCCGACGGGCTGTTCACCGATCCGCCCGGCTTCCTCGCCCCCGCCGCCGCCGCCATCCGCGCCGCGGGCGGGCTCTTCCTCGCCGATGAGGTGCAGCCCGGCTTTGGCCGCACCGGCGGCCATATGTGGGGCTTCGCCCGCCATGGCGTGATCCCCGACATGGTCTCGCTGGGCAAGCCGATGGGCAATGGCTATCCCGTCGCGGGCCTTGTCCTGCGCCCCGGGGTGATCGCCGAATTCGGGGCGAAGGCCCGCTACTTCAACACTTTCGGTGGCAATGCCGTGGCCGCCGCCACCGCCATGGCCGTGCTTGACGTGATCGAGGATGAGGGCCTGATGCAGAACGCCGCCCAAACCGGCGCGCTGTTCCGCGACGGGCTGCAGGATCTTTCCCGCCAGCACGCGGCCTTGGGCGAAGTGCGCGCGGCGGGCCTCTTCCTCGCCGTCGATATCGTCACCGACGGCCAGCCCGACCGCGCCCGCGCCGCCCGCATCGTGAACGCCCTGCGCGACGAACGCATCCTCATCTCGGCCACCGGCCGCAGGGCCATATCCTCAAGATCCGCCCGCCGCTCGTCTTTTCGGCCGAGAATGTCGCCTTCTTCCTCGATGCGCTCGACAGGGTCCTGCGCCGCGACGGCTGATCGCTCTGTGCTATCCCGCACAGACCCCGCGCATCCCAAAGGGATGACGCGCCCGCGCACAGGTTCTATGGTTGATCCATCCTGATCCCCGATCCCGGAGGCCGCCATGAGCTGGAACCCCGCCCTCGATCCCGATATCCCCGTCGGCGATGCCGTCGACGCGATCGAAGCCGTCATCATCCCCCGCGCCCGCGACCTGGGCGGGTTCGAGGTGCGCCGCGCGCTGCCCTCCGCACAGCGCCAGATGGTCGGCCCCTTCATCTTCTTCGATCAGATGGGCCCCGCCGAATTCCTGACAGGGCAGGGGATCGACGTCCGCCCCCATCCCCATATCGGCCTTGCGACCGTCACCTACCTGCTCAAGGGCCGGATGCACCACCGTGACAGCCTCGGCACCGATCAGTGGATCGAACCGGGCGCCGTCAACCTGATGATGGCGGGCCACGGCATCACCCATTCCGAACGCACCGATGGCGAGATGCGCGCGAAACCCCACGCCATGTTCGGCCTGCAGACATGGCTCGCCCTGCCGCAGAAGAACGAGGATGACCCCGCCGCCTTCCTGCACGCCCCCGCCTCCCTCCTGCCGGAACTGGAGGGTGAGGGCAAGCAGGTCCGCCTGATCCTTGGCACCGCATGGGGCGCGCGCGTGCCCGTCGATACCCCGTCCGAGGTCTTCTATGCCGATGCCACCCTTGCCCCCGGCGCGGCGATTCCCTTGCCCGACGAGCATGAGGATCGCGGCCTCTACATCCTCTCGGGCGAGGTGACGGTGGCAGGCCAGACCTTCCCCGCAGGCCAGATGCTGGTCTTCCGCCCCGGCGACCGTGTCTCGGCCCGCGCAGGCGGGCAGGGGGCGCGGATCATGCTGCTGGGCGGGGCCACGATGGACGGGCCGCGCCATATCTGGTGGAACTTCGTGGCCTCCTCCAAGGAACGGATCGAGGCCGCGAAAGAGGCCTGGCGCGCAGGTGACTGGGCGCATGGCCGCTTCCGCCTGCCACCGGGCGATGACGCGGAATTCATCCCCGCCCCGTAAGCGGTTTTTGACGCAAAAACCGCGACGGAATTTGGCGCAAATTCCGCCAACCGGCGCCGCGCCCGGAAGGCGATTTCTGCGCGCCGAAATCGTCGCGAAATCTGCGTCAGATTTCGCTTTCCCCACTTCCCCCGGAATTTTCCCCAATCCTCGCTTGACGCCGCCCGCGCCCTTCCGTAATACCCCCACACGTTCGGAAAGCCGGGCGGTGGACACGCGGTTGTAGCTCAGTCGGTTAGAGTACCGGCCTGTCACGCCGGGGGTCGCGGGTTCGAGCCCCGTCAACCGCGCCACCGCCCGCTTTCCCGAATGTGACCAGCGCGGTTGTAGCTCAGTCGGTTAGAGTACCGGCCTGTCACGCCGGGGGTCGCGGGTTCGAGCCCCGTCAACCGCGCCATTTCACCACAGATGCAATTTCCTGCATGGATGATAGCTCCCTCGCAAGAACGGAGCATCCCATGCACTATCTCGACCAGATCCCCCTCAGCCTTGCCGTGATCGCGGCGCTGACCCTTGGCCTCGCGCCCTTCGTGCCCGAACCGCATATCTGGGAAAGCTGCGGATGCTGGCCGCCGGCACGCTGACCCGCCCGATCGACATCTTCGATCTGCTGTTCCACGCGCTGCCCTGGCTGATCCTGGCGGCCAAACTGGCTCGCATGGCGCTCAGCCGCGGTTAGGAAAGGTTTAAGGTTAACGCGCTTTCGGGCCAATTTGATGCCCCAGCATATGCACCGCTGTCTGCACCGGCTGTCTGCACCGGCTGTGGCATGGGCCTTCCGGCCCATGCCCCTGATATCGCAGCAAATTAACGCAGCGCGCGCCTCACAGCCGCAGCCGATAGCGCAGATGCCCGTCCGATGGCGTGAACCGGTCATAAAGCCGCCGCGCCACGCTGTTCGTCTCATCCGTGTGCCAATACAGCCGCTGCCACCCCTTGCCCCGCGCCAGCGCCATCAGATCCTCGATCAGCGCCCGGCCCAGCCCCTTGCCGCGCGCCTCGGGCGACAGGAACAGATCCTCCAGATAGCAGTCATCGCCGATCACCCATGTTGATGGGTGGTGCAGATGGATGGCGAATCCCGCCATCCGCCCGCCCTCGAAGGCCAGCCGCGCCTTGACGGGCGATGCCGGATCCATCAGCCGCGCCCAGGTGGCCGCCGTCACCTCGGGCGCCAGAACAACCTCATAGAAATCAAGGTATTGCTGCCAAAGCTCGCGCCATCCCGCCTCGTCCTGCGGGCCTGCGTCCCGGATCTCCACGCTCATGCCAGCCTCGCCAGAACCCGCGCCCAGGACCGGATTCCCTTGTGGAAGCAGTCCAGATCGTATTTCTCGTTCGGGCTGTGGATCTGGTCGTCATCCCGGCCAAAGCCGATCAGCATGGCATCCATCCCCAGCACCGTCTTGAAATAGCCCGCAATCGGGATCGACCCGCCCGATCCGACAAAGGCCGCGGCCCGCCCCCATTCGTCGGTCAGGGCCTGCCGCGCCGCCTCGAAGGCCGGATCGCCGATCTCCATCACCGAAGCAGGCGACCCCTCGATCCCGTCATGCCAGACGATCTCGCAATCCGCAGGGATCTGCGCCTCGGCCCATTTCCGGAAGGATTTCAATATCTTCTCGGGATCCTGCTTGGAAACCAGACGGAAACTCACCTTCGCATGCGCCTCTCCCGGCAGCACCGTCTTGAACCCCGCCCCGGTATAGCCGCCCCAGATCCCGTTCACCTCGGCCGTCGGGCGCGACCAGATCATTTCCAGCGGCGTGCGGTCCACCTCGCCCGCGGGCAAGGACAGGCCCACATCCCCCAGATACTTGCCATGATCAAAGGCCAAGGCCTGCCACTGGGCGCGCAGCTCATCGGGCAGCTCGGCGACATCGTCATAGAATCCAGGCACTTGCACGCGCCCGTTCACATCATGCAACCCCGCCAGCAGCCGAGTCAGCACATGGATCGGATTGCGCGCCAACCCGCCATACATCCCCGAATGCAGATCGCGCGACGCGGCCCTGACGGTGAATTCCGCCTTGCACAGCCCCCGCAGCATGGTGGTGATCGCCGGCACCGCATCCTCGAACAGGCCCGTATCGCAGATCAACGCCAGATCGGCCCGCAACTCGGCGGCATTCTCCTGCATGAAGGGGATCAGCGAGGGCGACCCCGATTCCTCTTCTCCCTCCAGAAAGATCGTCAACTTCCCGGGCAGGCTGCCATGCACTGCCTGCCAGGCCCGGCAGGCTTCGATGAAGGTCATCAGCTGGCCCTTGTCATCCGAACTGCCGCGCGCCCGGATCACCTTGCCCTTGGGCGTCTCCTCGATCGCCGGATCAAAGGGGTCGCGCGCCCAAAGCTCCAGCGGATCAACGGGTTGCACGTCATAGTGGCCGTAGAACAGCAGATGCTTTCCACCCGCTCCGCCATGGCCCACCACCATCGGATGGCCCGGCGTGGGGCGGCTTTCGGCGGCAAATCCCAGCGACCGCAGATCCTCGGCCAGCCAGTCCGCCGCCCGCGCGCAATCGGCCTTGTAGGCCGGATCCGTGGAAACCGACGGGATCCGCAAGAGCGCCATCAACCGTTCCAGCGCCTGCGGCAAATCCGCGTCGATACGGGCAAGAACTGCGTCAAGGGTCATCGGGCTTCTCCTGAATGTGAACCGCGCCGCGACCCTATCAGCACGACTGCCCCTGTCCAGACCCGCCCCGACAGGCTAGAACACCCACGTTGTCCCGCTCAGAGGTGCGCCATGCCCAGATCCGCCATGATGGTTCCCTTCCTTCTGCTTTCGGCAGGCCCCGCCCTGTCGCAGGCCGTCACGGGCGATGCCGCCGCCGCGCTGCTTTACCCGCCGGCCCCGGCCGAGGTGGAAATCAACGGGCAGGGCGTGCTGCCAAAGGATCAGGCCAAGATGCTGGCCATGGTCGCCAAGGATCAACCCTATTACGCCGCCATCGCCATCTCGCCCGATGAAGGCCTGATGTCCGAGGCGACGATCGCCGCCGCCAATCATCACACCATCGAATCCGCCAGCGCCGCCGCCTTGGCAGAGTGCAACGCCAAGAAGAAGGGGGCCACCGATTGCGTCATCGTGGCCCAGGTCCGCCCCGAGGGCTGGGAGGCGCGCCCGCTGCAGCTTTCGGCCTCGGCCACGGCGGATTTCCAGAACTATTCCGGGGCCTTGGCGATTTCGGCCCTGACCGGGGCCTGGGGCCTTGGGGCCACGGCGGACGAAGCCATCGCCGCCTGCACCGCCAAGCAGGAGGCCGCGACGGATTGCGCCGTTGCCATTGCCGATTGATTGCGGCAACTCGTCCCGGGACAGCGCAAGGATTGTTTGACAGATTGATGCATATCAAAGTCTGCAAATGACTGCCGTTCCATGACTGACAAGACGCTTGCCGCGCAGGGCTGATGCCTGAAACGGCGTCGGGGCCGACAGGGCCGCGAAGGACAAGGCGCACTGAGGACGGCCCGCACCGGGCCGGATAGGAGACGCGATGAACTACGAAGCCGCGCTGGATGCCAGCCTGCAACGCCTGCACGACGAAGGCCGCTACCGCACCTTCATCGACATCGTTCGCAAGAAGGGGCACTTCCCGCAGGCTGTCTGGCGTCGCCCCGATGGCACGGAACGCGATATAACCGTCTGGTGCGGCAACGATTATCTGGGCATGGGCCAGCATCCCAAGGTGCTTGCCGCCATGCATGAGGCGCTGGATGCAACCGGCGCAGGCTCGGGCGGGACGCGCAACATCTCGGGCACCACCGTCTATCACAAGCAGCTGGAGGCCGAACTGGCCGATCTGCACGGGAAAGAGGCGGCCTTGGTCTTTTCCTCGGCCTATATCGCCAATGACGCCACGCTTTCGACGCTGCGCCTGATCTTTCCGGGGCTGATCATCTATTCCGACGCGCTCAACCATGCCTCGATGATCGAAGGCGTGCGGCGCGGCGGCGGGGCAAAGCGCATCTTCCGCCACAATGACGTGGCGCATCTGCGCGAACTTCTGGCCGCCGATGATCCGGCCGCGCCGAAGCTGATCGCCTTCGAATCGATCTATTCCATGGATGGCGATTTTGGCCCGATCCGGGAAATCTGCGATCTTGCCAAGGAATTCAACGCACTGACCTATATTGATGAAGTGCATGCCGTGGGCATGTATGGCCCGCGCGGGGCAGGGGTGGCGGAACGCGATGGCCAGATGCATCGCATCGACATCATCAATGCCACATTGGCCAAGGCCTATGGCGTCTTCGGCGGCTATATCGCCGCCAGCGCCAAAATGGTGGATGCCATCCGTTCCTATGCGCCGGGCTTCATCTTCACCACCTCGCTGCCGCCCGCCGTGGCCGCCGGCGCCGCCGCTTCGGTGCGCGAGTTGAAGACTGCCCAGCATCTGCGCGATGCCCAGCAACTGCATGCCCGCATCCTGAAAACCCGGCTCAAGGCGCTTGGCCTGCCGATCATCGACCATGGCAGCCATATCGTGCCGGTCCATGTCGGCGATCCGGTGCATTGCAAGATGCTGTCGGACATGCTGCTCGATCAGTATGGCATCTACGTCCAGCCGATCAACTTCCCCACCGTTCCCCGTGGGACGGAACGCCTGCGCTTCACGCCCTCGCCGGTGCATGATCCAAAGCAGATCGACCATCTCGTCCGGGCCATGGATGCGCTCTGGCAGCATTGTGCGCTGAATCGTGCCGAGGTCTCTGCCTGACCCATTACGCATATGCAGAATCGCTTGCCCTGTGCTAGTTTATACTGAATACGACAGAAAATGAGTCGCGGGTTTTGCGGCTCGCCAAGTGGGGCAGTGATGGGGCGGGGTGCATGATCGGTTGGAGGTCCAAACCTTCGACGGGCGAAGTCGAAAAGCCGAAAGGCTTTGACGATTTCGAACTGCGCCTTGGCGACCTGATGCGCGGCGAAAGGGCCACGCTCGGGAAATCGCTGCTTGATGTCCAGCGCGAACTGAAGATCAAGGCCACCTATATCGCCGCGATCGAGAATGCCGATGTATCGGCCTTCGAAACCCAGGGGTTCGTCGCGGGCTATGTCCGCTCTTACGCGCGCTATCTGGGCATGGATCCCGACTGGGCCTTCCGCAAATTCTGCGTCGAGGCGAATTTCACCGTCGCCCATGGCATGAGCGCGGCCGCCTCCTCCTCGACCATGGTCGCCAAGCGCGTGCCGCAGGATTTCGGCGATCCGCTGGCCAATCCCAACGCCACCTTCGTTCCCCGGGGCGAAAGCGTGCTGGCCCGGATCGAACCGGGTGCCGTGGGATCCGTCCTCGTGCTGGCGGTGCTGATCGGTGCCATCGGCTATGGCGGCTGGTCGGTGCTGCAGGAAGTGCAGCGCGTGCAACTGGCCCCCGTGGATCAGGCCCCCGTCGTGGTGGCCGAGATCGACCCGCTCGCCGGTGTGCAGACCCGCGCGCCCGGTGTTGCCGATACCACCGCCGACGCGGGCGATGACGAAACCACTGCGCTGGCCGAGGCCGAGATTTCGGCCCGCCCCGATCTGATGGATCGTCTCTATCGTCCTCAGGCGCTTGACGTGCCGGTGCTGACCTCGCGCGATGGCCCGATTGCCGCGATCAACCCGCGCGAAACCGGGGCCTTGGCCGATCTGGCGCAGGCCGGATCCATCGCCGATGCCGTTGATGACGCGCTGATCGAGGCTGGCGTCGAGGCAGGCGCGGTGCAGGTCGTCGCCGATGCCTCGCCGCAGCTTGAAGTTCTGGCCGTCCGCCCATCCTGGGTGCGGGTGCAGACTGCTGATGGCACCGTTCTGTTCGAAAAGATCCTCGATGCCGGGGAACGCTATGTCGTGCCAAAGCTCGAAGAACCGCCGGTTCTGCGCGCGGGCAATTCCGGATCGGTCTATTTCGCCGTGAATGGACGCACCTATGGCCCGGCCGCGCCCGGCGCGTCTGTTGTGAAGAATGTCGCGCTTTCGTCCGACGCATTGACACAAAGCTTTGCCGAGGCTGACCTTTCTGTCGATGCCGATCTGGCAAAGTTCGTGAATGTCGCCGAAGCCGCGGTCGAACCCACGCCGTTGGTCGACTGATCCCTCCCGTGCTTGAACCGGGGGCCAGGCCCCCTCTCTGCGGTTGCTCCGGCGGGCCTGCGGGTCTATGACTTGGGGCAGCAGAGCCCCAGCAGGATCGACGAAATGTCCCTGAATGCCGTGCGCCCGTGGCGCAACATCTATCGCCGGAAATCGCGCCAGATCCGCGTCGGCAAGGTGCCTGTGGGCGGGGATGCCCCGATCAGCGTGCAGACCATGACGAACACGCTGACAACCGATGTCGCGGGCACGCTGGACCAGATCCAGCGCGCCGCCATCGCGGGGGCCGATATCGTGCGCGTTTCCACCCCGGATGAAGACAGCACCCGCGCCCTGCGCGAGATCGTCGCCGAAAGCCCGGTTCCGATCGTGGCCGACATCCACTTCCACTACAAGCGCGCGATCGAGGCCGCCGAGGCCGGCGCCGCCTGCCTGCGCATCAACCCCGGCAATATCGGTGATGCGCGGCGGGTGAAGGAAGTGGTCAAGGCCGCCCGCGATCACGGCTGTTCCATCCGGATCGGGGTGAATGCCGGGTCGCTGGAAAAGCACCTGCTCGACAAATACGGCGAACCCTGCCCGGATGCGATGGTCGAATCCGGCATGGATCATATCAAGCTGTTGCAGGACAACGATTTTCACGAATTCAAGATCAGCGTGAAGGCGTCGGACGTGTTCCTTGCCGCCGCCGCCTATCAGCAACTGGCCGAGGCCACCGATGCCCCCATCCACCTCGGCATCACCGAGGCGGGCGGCCTGATGTCGGGCACGGTCAAATCGGCCATCGGTCTGGGCAACCTCTTGTGGATGGGCATTGGCGACACGATCCGCGTGTCGCTTTCCGCCGATCCGGTGGAAGAGGTGAAGGTCGGGTTTGAAATATTGAAATCCCTTGGCCTGCGGCACCGTGGTGTCACCATCATCTCCTGCCCCTCCTGCGCGCGGCAGGGCTTTGACGTGATCAAGACCGTTTCCGCGCTTGAGGATCGGCTGGCCCATGTTACCACCTCGATGTCGCTCTCGATCATCGGTTGCGTGGTGAACGGCCCGGGCGAGGCGTTGATGACGGATATCGGTTTCACCGGCGGCGGGGCCGGGTCGGGCATGGTCTATCTGGCGGACAAGCAAAGCCACAAGCTGGGCAATGACCAGATGATCGACCATATCGTCGAGCTGGTGGAAAAGAAGGCGGCCGAGATCGAGGCCGCCGAAAAGGCCGCGGCCGAGGCGGCGGAATAGGGCAGGGCGATCCTGCCCGTCCCTTCCCGCCGCGCAGCCTTGCCGCTCAGCCCTCCTTGTCGCGCTGCTCGGCCACGATCTGCTGCATGGCATCAAGCGGCACATAGCCGCGCACCATCGTTCCCCCGACGACAAAGGTCGGCGTCCCGCTCACTTCCATGATCTGTGCCAGATTGTGGTTGTCCTCGATCACCTTGGTGACCTCGGGCGCGTTCATCCGCTCAAGGATCGGCCCCGCTTCAAGCCCCAGATCCCCCGCGATCCGCGCCAGCGTCTCGGCATTGGTGTCACCCCGCAGCGACAGCAGCGCATCATGGGCTTTCTTGTAGGCCTCGCCGCCATGCAGTTGCAGCACCGAAATGGCAAAGCGCGACGACAGGACCGATTCCTCACCCAGAATCGGGAACTCCTTCAGGACAAAGCGGATGTTCCCATCCCCCTCGACCAGTTGATCGACCTCTTGCCACGCCTTGCGGCAATAGCCGCAGCGATAGTCGATGAACTCAACCACCGTGATGTCGCCCTCGGGATTGCCGCCCACCCAGGATGCAGGATCGTTGAAGATCGCCTCGGCCTGATCGGCCAGCATCTGTGTATCCCGCTGGGCCGCGGCCCGCTGTTCGCGCATCTCCAGCGCGTTCATCACCTCGATCATCACTTCGGGGTTTTCCAGAAGATAGGCCCGCACTTCGGCGCGAAACGCCTCGCGTTCGGCGGCGCTCATGTCGGTCAGGCCCTCGGCCCCGGCGGGCAGGGCCCCCATCAGCGTGCCGCCAAGGGCACCGGTCAGGGCAAGGGCTGTGCCCGCAAGTAGGTTACGCATCCATGGCTCCGTCATCTGTTGGCCCGTCGGGCATTGTCTTGACCTCCGCCCCCGGACGGGACAGAGCAGTTGGCGACAGCTTAAGGGGGCAGCGATGCGGAATTCAAGGCGCGGTCAGGTCGATCCCTTCATCGTGATGGATGTCGTCGACGCCGCGCGCCGGCTGGAAGAGCAGGGCCGCTCGATCATCCATATGGAGGTGGGCCAACCCGGCAGTCCGGCACCCGCCTTGGCGCGTGCCGCCCTTGCCCGCGCGATGGACAGCCAGCCCCTCGGCTATACCGTGGCGCTTGGCCTGCCTGCGCTGCGGCAGGGCATCGCGCGGCTTTACGCGCGCTGGTACGGGGTCGAACTCAACCCCGACCGGGTGATCGTCACCGCCGGGTCTTCCGGGGCTTTCCTTCTGGCCTTCACCGCGCTCTTCGATGCGGGCGACCGCGTCGGTCTGGGCGAGCCGGGCTATCCCAGCTATCGCCAGATCCTGCGCGCCCTGTCGCTGGTGCCGGTGGGTCTGCCCACGCAGGCCGAGAACCGCCTGCAACCCGTCCCCACCGATCTTGACGGGCAGGATCTGCAGGGCCTCATCGTCGCCTCGCCCGGCAATCCATCGGGGACCATGCTTTCAAAGCCCCATCTGGCCGCGCTGATGCAGGTGGCGCAGGACCGCGACATCGCCTTCATCTCGGACGAGATCTATCATGGTCTGCATTATGGCGACCGGGCGGTCTCCGCGCTGGAAATCTCGGACCGGGCCTATGTGATCAATTCCTTCTCCAAGTATTTCTCGATGACCGGCTGGCGCATCGGCTGGATGGTGGTGCCCGAAGATCATGTCCGCAGCGTGGAAAGGCTGGCGCAGAACATGTTCATCTGCCCGCCCCATGCCAGCCAGATCGCGGCGCTGGCCGCCCTTGATGCCACTGACGAACTGGAGGCCAACCGCGCCGTCTATGCCGAAAACCGCCGCCTGATGCTTGAAGGCCTGCCCAAGGCAGGTTTCACCCGCATCGCGCCGCCCGACGGGACCTTCTACATCTATGCCGATGTCTCGGACCTGACTGATGACAGCCTCGCCCTGTCGCGCGAATTGCTGCACGAGGCCGGGGTCGCGGTGACGCCGGGGCTTGATTTCGACCGCTGCGCGGGGCGCGGACACTGCGCTTTTCCTACGCCCGCGCCACGGCAGATATCGTCGAAGGGCTGGCCCGCCTGCAACGCCACATGGAGGGGCGGGGCCATCGGCGGCCCTGATGCAGCCGTGAATGGACAAGTCCGGCAGGGTTGCCGATAGTTGCGCAAAGCGGGGGGTGTGATGCGGTCAGTTCTGGGTGTGCTTCTGTTCCTCCTGTTCGGTCCGGCCCTGTCTTTCGCGCAGGATCTGTCGGCCCTTGCCCGTCTGGACGCCGCCGCCTCGGCCATCACCGATCAGGGCGAGACGGTTCGCATCGACCTAGCCCTCAGCCAGCCCGTGCCATGGCGGGTGCGTCTGGCCGACAATCCCCCCGCCTGATCATGGATTTCCGCGAGGTGGACTGGTCCGGCATCGCCGCCATGCGGCGCGACAGTATCGGCATCGGCGATCTTCGTGCGGGAACGTTCCGTCCGGGCTGGTCGCGTCTGGTGATCGGCCTGAAGGCCCCGCTGACCATCCTCTCCGCCGGGATGGAAACCGGGCAGGGCGCCCGCGTGCAGGTGCGTCTTGCCCCCGGAACCCCATCCGATTTCGCCCGTCAGGCAGGCCTTCCCGAACCGGCGGAATGGGCGCTCCCGGAACCCGCCGACCTGCCGCCCCCCATCCTGCGCGGCAGCGGCCCGTTGATCGTGGTGCTGGATCCCGGCCATGGCGGCATTGATCCCGGGGCGGAACGTGACGGCCATACCGAAGCGGGCCTTATGCTGACCTTCGCGCGCGAGTTGAAAGAGGTGCTGCTGCGCGACGGTGCCTTCCGCGTTGTCATGACGCGTGAGGAAGACGTTTTCGTGCCCCTTGAAACCCGCATCTCCATCGCCCGCGCCGCCGGGGCGGATGTGTTCCTCTCGCTCCATGCCGATGCCCTGGCCGAGGGCGAGGCCGTGGGGGCCACCCTTTACACCCTGTCCGAAGAGGCCAGCGATGCCGCCGCCCGCGCTCTGGCCGAACGCCATGATCGCGACGATCTGCTTTCGGGGATCGACCTGTCGAACCAGGACGATCTGGTGGCCACGGTCCTTATGGACATGGCCCGCACCGAAACCCGCCCCCGCATCGACAGGCTGGCCGATACGCTGCAACAGGCGATCTCGGGGCCGGGCTCAAGATGCACCGCCGCCCGATCCAGCAGGCCAGCTTTTCGGTGCTGAAATCCCCCGATATCCCCTCGATCCTGGTCGAGATCGGGTTTCTCTCTTCGGCCTCGGATCTGGACCGCCTGCTTGATCCCGAATGGCGCGGGCGCATGGCCGCCGCCTTGCGCGATGGCCTGCGCCGCTGGGCCGATGACGAGGCCGCGCTAAAGGCCATGGATCGGCCCTGATCCGGCCCCGGCGGGGCTTGCCGGCCCGCGCCGCTTTCACGGCATCGTTTTGACCTTTCCCCCCGCCCGCGTGTATAAGCGCGAGATATCTGTCGGATTTCGGGAAACGCGCGTGGTCAGGTTCATCGGGTCATTCTTCGGGGCCATCTTCACGGCTGTCACGCTGGGCATCCTCTTCGGAGCGCTGACCATCGGCGCGATCTTCTGGATGTATTCGCGCGACCTGCCCAGCCACGAAAGCCTGTCGCAATATACCCCCCCGACGATCAGCCGCATCTATTCCGGCGAAGGCCGCATCATCGACGAATTCGCGCAGGAGCGCCGGCTTTTCGTGCCGATCGAGGATATCCCCGATCTGGTGAAACATGCCTTCATCGCGGCCGAGGACAAGAATTTCTACGCCCATCACGGCTATGATGTCACCGGCATGGCCGCCGCCTTCCGCGATGCGATCCTGACGCGCGGTCAGGAATTGCGCGGCGCCTCGACCATCACCCAGCAGGTGATGAAGAACTTCCTTCTGTCAGGCGACCGCACCGGCGAGCGCAAGATCAAGGAAATCATCCTCGCCACCCGGCTTGAGGAAACGCTGTCCAAGGACAAGATCCTCGAACTCTACCTGAATGAAATCTTCCTTGGACAGAACAGCTATGGCGTCGCCGCCGCGGCGCAGACCTATTTCAACAAACCGCTCTCCGCGCTGACCGCGGGCGAGGCGGCCTATCTCGCCACGCTGCCCAAGGCACCGTCGGAAATGCATCCCGTCCGCAACAAGGAACGCGCGCTTGAGCGGCGCGCCTATGTGTTGAACCGGATGGCCGAAGACGGGTACATCACCCGCGATCAGGCCCGGGCCGAGGCGGAAACCCCGCTCTTGTCCGTGCAGAACGGCGATTACCCCGCCTTCCGCGAGGCGCTGCCGCCGCGCAACTACTTCACCGATGAAATCCGCCGCCAGCTTTCCACCACCTTCGGCGAGGCGGAATTCTTCGGGGGCGGCCTGTCGATCCGCGCCACCGTCGATCCCGATCTGCAGGAGGTTGCGGCCAAGGCCCTGCGCGATGGTCTGGAACGCTATGACCGCAGCCTTGGCATCTGGCGCGGCACGGGCAAGACCATCCCAGCCGACCGGCTGGCCGACTGGCGGCCCGCGCTGGTGGAAACCGATGTTCCACGCGACATCACCGGCTGGAAACCCGCTGTCGTGCTGGAACTGGGCGAAAACGATGCCCGCATCGGCATAGAAGGGGTCGAGGATGACGAGGATGGCCATTGGATCCCGGCCGAGGATGTGACCTGGGCGCGCAAGCGCAACGAAGACGGCAGCCTTGGCCGGAAGGCGCGCGTTGCGGCGGATCTGCTTGCCGTGGGCGATGTGGTTCTGGTGCGCGCCGTCACCTCGGACGAGGATGGCAGCTTCATCCGCTGGTCGCTGCGTCAGGTGCCCGAGGTGCAGGGCGGTTTCATGGCGATGGACGTCTTCACCGGCCGCGTCATCGCGATGCAGGGCGGGTTCTCCTATCAGGATTCGGTCTTCAACCGCGCCACGCAGGCCACGCGTCAGCCCGGTTCCAGCTTCAAGCCCTTCGTCTACGCCGCCGCGCTCGACAACGGCTTTACCCCCGGCACGATCGTCGTCGACGCCCCGATCGAGGTGGAAACGGCCCAAGGCCTCTGGACGCCCAAGAACGCCTCGAACAAGTTCTACGGGCCAACCCCCGTGCGCACCGGCATCGAACAGTCACGAAACCTGATGACAGTGCGGATCGCGCAGGAAATCGGGATGGAAACGGTCGCCCGCTATGCCGAACGCTTCGGCGTTTATGATCCGATGCGCCCCTTCCTTGCCAATTCGCTGGGCGCACAGGAAACCACCCTGTTCAAGATGGTCGCCGCCTATGCCATGTTCGCCAATGGCGGCGAACGGGTGGAACCCACGCTGGTGGACCGCGTGCAGGATCGCTTTGGCCGGACCATCTATCGCCACGATCAACGCGAATGCGTCGATTGCCGCTTGGCCAGCCTCGATCCCGGCGCAGGTGTCACCATCCGGTCGGAACGCGAACGCGTGATGGATGCCGTGACCGCCTATCAGCTGACCTCGATGATGGAAGGCGTCGTTTCGCGCGGCACGGCGGCAAGGGCGGTGAACCTGCCGGTTCCCGTCGCGGGCAAGACCGGCACGACCAACGATGCCAAGGATGTCTGGTTCATCGGCTATACCTCGAACATCGTGGCTGGCTGCTACATGGGCTATGATCAGCCCCGCAGCCTCGGCTCCGGGGCGTCGGGCGGCGGGATGTGCGCGCCGGTCTTCCAGAAGTTCATGGAAGAGGCCGTGGCGCGCTACGGTGGGACCGAGTTCCGCGTTCCCGATGGCGGGCGCTGGGTCAAGCTTGATCGCTTCACCGGCGCGCTGCTGCCAAATGATGCCTCGGGGCCGAATGTGCAGGTCGAATATTTCCGCGATGGGGTGGATGGGATCATCGGCCTCGACATGATGGTCGATGGCGGCTTTGCCATGGGGTCGAACCTGCCGCTCTTTGCCTATGGCGAAGGCGATGGCGGGGGCGGGGAGACGACAGTCACCACCGCCACCGGCGAAACTGCCGTCATCCCGGAAAAGGCCGATTTCGGAACGCTCAGTTCCGGCGGGCTTTACTGACACCGCGCCGTTTGCCGCGCGCCCTGCCGAGCCTGCGGCGGGGCAGGGGCGACCCTTGCCCGCATCGGCCTCTCACGCTACACCGCACCGGAAACCAGAACAGGACCAGACCGCCATGCGCGCCGAAACGCAGAACAATGTCGATGCGATCACCAAATCGCTGAAGCTGCTTGCGCAACGGATGGATTGGGAAACCGCGCCGCACCGGCTGGAAGAGTTTGACGCCATGATCGAAGCCCCCGATCTGTGGAACGATCCCGCCAAGGCGCAGAAACTCATGCGCGAGCGTCAGGCGCTGCTGGATGCCGTTTCCAGCTATCGGATGATCGACTCGGGCCTGCGCGACAATGTCGAACTGATCGAACTGGGCGAAGCCGAGGGTGATCAGGAAATCGTGGCCGAAGCCGAGGCCGCGCTGCGGTCACTGGTCGAGGTTGCCGCAGCCAAGGAGCTTGAGGCCCTGCTGGACGGCGAGGCGGATGGCAACGATACCTTCCTTGAAATCAACGCGGGCGCGGGCGGCACCGAGTCCTGCGACTGGGCCTCGATGCTGGCGCGGATGTATGTTCGCTGGGCGGAAAAGAAGGGCTACAAGGTCGAACTTCAGGCCGAAACCGCGGGCGAAGAGGCGGGCATCCGCTCTGCCGCCTACAAGATTTCCGGGCAGAACGCCTATGGCTGGCTGAAGTCGGAATCGGGCGTGCATCGCCTTGTCCGCATCTCGCCCTATGACTCGGCGGCGCGGCGGCATACGTCCTTCTGCTCGATCTGGGTCTATCCTGTGGTCGATGACAATATCGAGATCGTGGTTCCCGACAGCGAAATCCGGATCGACACCTACCGGTCCTCCGGCGCGGGCGGGCAGCACGTGAACACCACCGACTCGGCGGTGCGGATCACCCACCTGCCGACGGGGATCGTCGTGACCTCGTCGATGAAATCCCAGCACCAGAACCGCGAGATTGCGATGAACGCGCTGAAATCGCGGCTTTACCAGATGGAACTGGACAAGCGGAACGCCGAAATCAACGCCCAGCACGCCGCCAAGGGCGAGGCGGGATGGGGCAACCAGATCCGATCCTATGTCCTGCAACCCTATCAGATGGTGAAGGACCTGCGGACGGGGGTGGAAACCTCCGATACGCAAGGCGTGCTGGATGGCGATCTGGATCGGTTCATGGCGGCAACTCTGGCCATGGACGTGGCGGGCAAATCCCGCGCCGAGGCGACGGCCGAAGATTAAGCCGCCCCGAAAATACATCTTTGATCCCGGCCCCTTCACCGCATAGCCTGTCGGCAAGAACGGGAGGGGACCCATGTCAGATCAGACCGGCACGCCGCCCGCGGCGCTGCCAGAGATACTGTCGCTGGATACCAGCGATCTGCGCCATGCCCTTGCCAACGGCTGGAAGGATTTCCGCGCCTGTCCGGGGATGGGCGCCTTCTTTGCGCTGGTCTACGTGCTGGGTGGCTGGCTGCTGACCTTTGCTTTCACTGCGCAGGGGCAGGTCTGGTGGACCTTGCCCGCCGCGGCAGGCTTTCCCATCCTTGGCCCCTTCATCGCCTGCGGTCTTTACGAAGTCAGCCGCCGCCGCGAAACCGGCGAGCCGATGGTCCTGTCGGAAATCCTTGGTGTGGTCTTCCGCCAGAAGGACCGGCAGATCCCGTCGATGGCTGCGGTGATCGTGGTCTTTTTCCTGTTCTGGAATTTCCTGTCGCACATGATCTTTGCGCTTTTCCTCGGCAAGGCCACGATGACGAATGTCTCGTCCTCGCTTGCGGTCTTTCTCACGCCCGAGGGTCTGGCGATGCTGGCCTTCGGCACGGCGGTCGGGGCGGTCTTCGCGACGCTTCTCTATGCGTTGACGGTGGTCAGCCTGCCCATGCTGCTGGATGACCGCGAGGTGGATTTCGTGACGGCGATGCTGACATCACTGGCGCTGGTGCGGGAAAATCCGGCCGTGATGCTGGGCTGGGGGGCCTTTATCGCGGTGCTGCTGTTTCTGGGGATGCTGCCCGGCTTTCTGGGGCTCTTCATCGTCCTGCCTGTTCTGGGCCATGCCACATGGCATCTTTACCGCCGCGCGGTGGCCTGGCCGGAATGACAAAGGGGCCCAGCGGGCCCCTTCATGCATGGCATGCCGGTCGCGCCTGCGATCAGGGCGTCTCGGCCTTCTGGGCCGGGGCAGCAGCGGCCGGGGCAGGGGCGGCGGTCCGTCCCTGTGCCAGCGGGTCTTCCTGACGCTGGACCGATCCTTCGAAATGCGCACCGCTTTCGATGGCAATCGTCTTGTGGATGATGTCGCCCTCGACCCGCGCGGTCGATGTCAGGCGCACTTTCAGCCCGCGCACCCGGCCGATCACGCGGCCATTCACCACGATGTCATCGGCGACGATCTCGCCCCGGATGGTGGCGCTTTCGCCAACGGTCAGAAGATGGGCGCGGATATCGCCCTCGACCGTGCCTTCCACCTGAATATCGCCGGTGGTGCGCAGGTTGCCGACCACCGTCAGGTCCGACGACAGGACCGAGGCCGCAGCCTTCCCCTTGGGTGCCGAAGGGGTGAAGTCCATGCTGGGTTTCGTCACGCCTGCCTCCGGTGCTTTGGGCTTTTCCGCTTCGGCCTGCTTGGGGCCCGGCTCATTGATACGGCTCTTAGAAAACATTTCTCGCTGCCTTTATGAAGGTCATCGGGTTGACTGCCTCGCCCCCGATACGGATCTCGTAATGAAGATGCGTGCCGGTGGAGCGTCCTGAATTGCCCATATCACCGATCCTGTCGCCGCGCGATACCCGATCGCCCACGTTGACGCGGATTTGCGACATATGGCCATACCGGGTCTCGATCCCGAAATCGTGCCGGATCTTCACCAGACGGCCATAGCCGTTCTCCCATCCGGCATAGATCACGACACCATCCGCCGTGGCAAGGATCGGGGATCCATAGGCCCCGGCCAGATCCTGCCCCTCGTGCCGGCGATAGCCGCGTCCAAAGGGATCGTTCCGGCCGCCGAAGCCGCTCGTATAGCGGACGGGCGTATTCACCGGCATGGCGAAGGGCGTCTTGAAGGCGGCGATCTTGTACATGTTCATGCGGTCCAGCCCCTGCAGGACCGCATTGGCCCGCGTCGCTTCGGGCACGGCGGCCGCCCCCGAGGTAGAGAACGAGATCGGCGACAACGGCCCCCCCGTTCCGGAATAGCCCTTGCGCACCGAACTCAGCAGATCGTCGGGCGACAGGCCCGCATCGCGGAACATGTTGTCCAGCGGTTCCATCGACACGGTCACGGCCTCTTCCAGCCGGGCAAAGATCTCGTCGTTGCGGCGCTCCATCGCGCGCTTCTCGGCCATGATCTCTTCGGCCTTCTCGGCCGATTTCTCGGCCGCGCCCAGCATCAGGTCGCGCTCCTGCGCGGTTTCGCCAAGGGCCTTGGTCAGCAGGTCCAATGTCTGCAGCGAGTCCTCGATCCGGCCCTCCTCGGTGCGGACAGAACCGGAGCTTTCGGCCAGCGCAAGCTCTGCCTGATCGGCCGTGGCGCGGGCTTCGTCGCGTTCGACGATCGTGCGGCGCAGGGTGGACTGGATCACCTCGATGCCCGTCTCAAGCTCGCGGCGGCGATCTTCCGATGCCAAGAGCCGCGATTGCATGTCCGCCACCTGTTCCAGCGCCAGATTGAACCGTTCCTGCGCGCGCGCCGCCTCTTCGGCACGCAGGTCGCGGTCCATCGACAGCGCATTCAACCGTTCTTCATACAGCGCCTGTTGCCGGGCCGACTGTTCGCGCGACGATCCCGCGCCGATCGAATCCATCATCAGAACCGCCGTCGCCACGATCGTCCAGGCCACGAACATGGCCCCGCCCGTCATCGCGACAAGCTGGGTCGCCGGGCGCAGGCGGATGAAACGGGTTTCGGTATCTGATTTCAGGAACAGGCGCTGTTCGGGAAGGAAACGCTCCAGCGTGGCGTTGATCCGGTAAGAGAGGCGCGTCAGCACTTGGCAGGGTCCGTGCGTTGCTTCGAGGGACGGGTTAAACGCTCCCAAGTGGAGGCACCGTCTGATTAGCCAGCCTCAGCCCCCCTCGCAAGAATTTTGACCTGATGCCCGGAAAGCACGCGGATTTTCCGCCAGAACTCGGCAAGAACTCGCCGATGGGGCGGGCGGGCCTATCCGTTCGCCTCTTCTCGTTCGGTCAGGGGCCAATAGAAATCGGGTGGCAACCCGGCCTCGGCGCGCTTCTCCTCGTTGAAGGGGGGCTTCAGCGTGGCGTGGAAATACCTCCGCACCAGATCGTGGAACACCTCCTTCGGGTCCAGCCCTTCGCGCCCGCACAGCCAGTTGAACCATTTCGATCCATAGGCGACATGGCCCACTTCCTCGGCATAGATCGTTTCCAGCGCGGCGATAGGGCCCGCCTCGCCCGCCTTGCGGAAGATCTCGATCATGCCGGGCGTCACATCGAGCCCCCGCGCCTCCAGCACCATCGGCACCACGGCCAGTCGCCCCAGCAGATCGCCCGCCGTATCCTCGGCCGCGCGCCACATTCCTGCATGGGCAGGCAGGGCACCGTAATGGCTGCCCATCGCCTCAAGACAATCGCAGATCAGGTTGAAGTGCTTGGCCTCTTCATCGGCGGCCTTCACCCAGTCGTCATAGAATCCCAGCGGCATGGGGTGGTCGGTGAAGCGCGCGATGATGTCCCAGTGCAGGTCCACGGCATTCAACTCGATATGCCCCACCGCATGCAGCAGGGCGATGCGCCCGGCGGGGGTGCCGGGCCTGCGGCGCGGCACGTCGCGCGGGGGCAATAGGTCGGGCTTGGCCGGCCGGGCCGGGCGCGGCGGCGGTGCCGCCTGCCCGATGGGCAACGGATCCCCGGCGGCGCGCGCGGCGAACCACGCTGCCGCATGGCGCCGCCCCAGCGCCGTCTTTTCGCGCCCGTCGGCGGTGGTCAGAACCTCCACCGCCATTTCGGCCAGGCCTTGCATCAAAGCGCCTTCGCCGCCGCCAGCACCTCATCGGCATGGCCCTTGACGCTGACCTTGTTCCAGACCCGCGCCACCTTGCCCGCCCCGTCGATCAGGACAGTCGTCCGCTCCACGCCCATATAGGTTTTTCCATACATGCTTTTCTCCAGCCACACGCCGTAATCTTCGCAGGTATGGCCTGTCTCGTCGCTGGCCAGGATCACGCCCAGCCCGTGCTTCTTGCAGAACTTGTCATGCGCCTTCACGCTGTCCTTGCTGACCCCGATCACCGTGGTGTCCGCGGCCGTGAATTCGGCCAGACGGGCAGTGAAATCCTGCGCCTCCAGCGTGCAGCCGGGGGTGTCGTCCTTGGGATAGAAGTAAAGCACAACCTTCCCCGGACGCAGGGCCGAAAGCGTGACGGTCGTCCCGCCATCGCGCGGTAGGGTGAAATCGGGGGCGGTATCGCCTGCGGTGATCATCGGGCGGCTCCTTGCTGTTCACATATCAATTCTTTGCGTTCTAGTTGCCTTCGGTGGAAGATAAAGGCAATCCCGGCAAAACAGGCGGCAGGGGAAACAGGCGCGGTGTCTCAGACGGACAGGCAATCGGCACAGGCCGAAGACGGGCCGCCCCCGGACGGGGCCGCGCCGTCGCCTTCCGTCACGACCTCTGCCGTTGCCCCCCGCCCGCGCCGCCGCTTTCGCCGCGGATTGATCAGCCTGCTGATCGTGCTGCTTCTGCTTTTCTCGGGCGGCTTCGCGCTGCTCGGCGTCTCGGGCAGTTTCCTGCGCCTTCCGGTCTGGGTCGTGGCCGAAGCCGAGGCGCGGCTGAACCAGACGCTGGCCCCCGCAATGCCCGATGCGGCGTTGTCGCTCGGCGGGGTCGAGGTGGGGGTCGACAGCGACTGGATCCCCCGCCTGCGGATCGAGGATCTGCGCCTGCTCCACCGCGATGGCAGCCCCATCCTGATCCTGCCCGAGGCGCGCCTCGCCTTTTCCCTCTCGGCCCTGAAGCAAGGCCAGCTGCGCCCCAGCAGCCTGCGCCTGTCAGGCGGGCGGATCGACCTGATCCGCGAAAGGGATGGAAGCCTCAACCTAGCCTTCGAGGGCGGTCAGGGCGCCAGCCGGATCGACAGCCTGACCGCGCTCTTCGCCTCCATCGACGCCGCACTTGCCCTGCCGGGCCTGTCGCATCTGTCCCGGATCGAGGCCGACGCCCTGACCATGACGCTGACCGATCGCCGCAGCGGCCGGATCTGGGATCTGGGGGATGGGCGGCTGCGGCTGGAGAACCGCACCGATGAACTGCGCGCCGAGATGGGGTTCTCCCTTCTCGATACGCAAGGCACCCCCGCACAGGCCCAGATGACGGCCATAACCCGCAAGGGCGAAAGCACCGCCCGCCTTTCGGCGACGGTGGATCGCGTGAAGGCAGGAGATCTGGCCGCGCTGATCCCGCCGCTCGCCCCGCTTGCCGCAGTGGAAGGCGGGGCGATCTCGGGCAAACTGGGCGCGGCCCTTGCCGCGGATGGCATCACGGCCATGG
The DNA here is from genome assembly GCA_041397045.1 of Paracoccaceae bacterium. Lineage (GTDB taxonomy): Bacteria > Pseudomonadota > Alphaproteobacteria > Rhodobacterales > Rhodobacteraceae > Paragemmobacter. The sequence continues at coordinate 72,274 of JAWKXK010000017.1, read as the reverse complement.
ATGCGGTGCTTGAACTTGGCTCTGGCGCATTGCGCCCGACGCCCGCCTCGGTGCCTGTTCCGTTTGACCGCGCCTCGATGACGCTGGCCTATGATGCGGCGCGGGGCAGGGTGAACCTCACCGCGCTGGGTGTGGAAAGCAACACGCTCCGGCTCAAGGCGTCAGGGCATTCCTATCTGGTCGACGGGGAAGGCGCGATCCTGACAGGCCCGCTCGGGGCGCGCCTGCCCGCGGCCTTTCTCAGCCAGATCAGCATTTCCCAGATGCAGGTCGATCCAGCCGGGCTTTTCCAGCAACCCGTGCGCTTCAGTCAGGGCGCGCTTGATCTGCGCATCCATCTCGATCCCTTCCAGATCGACATCGGACAGGTGGCGCTGGTCGAGGCGGATCGCCGCCTCTCGGCCCGGGGCACGATCAGCGCCGGACGCGATGGCTGGACCGCCTCTGTCGATCTCGCGCTCGATTCCATCAGCCATACCGATCTGCTGGCGCTCTGGCCGGTCAAGCTGGTGGTGCGCACCCGCGAATGGCTGGCGCAGAACGTCCTCGAAGGCACCCTGTCGGATGTGAAGGCCGCGCTCCGTATCGCGCCGGGCAAGGAACCGGTCCTGTCGCTGGGTTACGATTTCCGCGCGGCGGATGTGCGCTTCCTGCGCACCCTGCCGCCGATCCGCGCTGCCGATGGCTATGCCACGATAGAAGGTATGACCTATACGATGGTGGTCAGCCGCGGCTCCATCACGCCCCCGAAGGGCGGCGTCATCGACATGGCGGGCTCTGTCTTCTCCGTCCTGGATATCACCCGCCGCCCGGCCCAGGCCGAGGTGATGCTGCGCACCGCCTCCAGCCTGACGGCCGCGCTGTCGCTTCTTGACGAACCGCCCTTCGGCTTTCTGGCCAAGGCGGGCCGCCCGGTCGATCTGGGGCAGGGGCAGGCCCGGATCGAGGCGACGCTGCGCTTTCCCCTCGTGCCACGGCTACAGGCGCAGGATGTGGTCTTTTCCGTCTTCGGCACCGTCACCGATTTCGCCAGTGACCGCCTCGTTCCGAACAAGGTCGTCACGGCACCCGACCTGTCGCTTTCCGCCGATCCGCGCGGCCTGCGTGTCTCGGGTGCCGGCCGCATCGGCGCGGTGCCCTTCGACGTCACCTTCACCCAGCCCTTCGGCAAGGAGGCCGGGCCCGCCCGCGTAGAGGGAACGGTCGCGCTCTCGCGTGACACCATCACGGAATTCGGCCTCGGCCTGCCCGAGGTTCTGGCCCGCGGCGATGGGCAAGGCATGGTGACGATCGACCTGCCCAAGGGCGAACCGGCCCGGCTGCGCCTTGTCTCCGATCTGAACCGCATCGCGATGGATCTGCCCGGCACCGGCTGGCGCAAACCCGCCGCCGCCACCGGGCGGCTGGAGGTGGACGCCACGCTGGGCCAACAGCCCCTGATCGACAGCCTCGTGATCGAGGCCCCGGGCCTTTCCGCCCGTGGCCGCGTCACCCTGCGCCCCGATGGCGGGCTTGATGCCGCCGAATTTCCCGAAGTCGCGCTAGGCGGCTGGATGACGGGGGCCGTGCGCGTGGCGGGCCGGGGCGAAGGTCGCCCTGTGGCGATCACCGTGACCGGGGGCAATGTCGATATCCGCCGCAAGCCCCCCGCCGGAAATGCCGACGGGGGCGGGGCCGATGGCATGGCGGATATCCCGCTGACCCTGTCGCTGGATCGCCTGCGCATCACGGAAAGCATCTCCCTCACCCGGTTCCGGGGCGAATTCTCGCCGCGAGGCGGATTCAACGGGACCTTCTCCTCGCTCGTGAACGGGCAGGCCGCCATCACCGGCACCGTGGTTCCGGGCCGCAATGGCCCGGCCTTCCGCATCCGGTCGGACAATGCCGGGGGCGTTTTGGCCTCGGCAGGGGTCTTCGCCTCGGCCCGGGGGGGGCAGCTTGACCTCAGCCTCGTGCCCCGCCCGCAGGATGGCGTCTATGACGGCCGTGCCGACATCCGCGATTTCCGCGTGATCGACGCCCCCGTTCTGGCCGAACTCCTGAACGCCGTGTCGGTCGTCGGCCTGCTGGAGCAACTCAACGGCTCCGGTCTGGCCTTCAGTCAGGCCTTGGGAGAATTCATCCTCACACCGGAGGCCGTCGAAATCTCGCGCGGGTCGGCGGTGGGCAATTCCATCGGCGTCTCGATGGCCGGGGTCTATGGCACCGAAACCGGCGCGCTTGATCTGCAGGGCGTCGTCTCGCCGGTCTACATGCTCAACGGCATCGGCTCTGTCCTGACCCGCCGGGGAGAGGGGCTTTTCGGCTTCAACTATCGGGTGCGTGGTACCAAGGACCGTTCGCTCGTCTCGGTCAACCCGCTCTCGATCCTCACACCGGGCATGTTCCGCGACCTGTTCCGCCGCGATCCGCCCAGCCTTGCGGAACCCAAGGGATGAATGACCGCGAATGAAACTCTCCGATTTCGATTTCGATCTGCCCGAGGCGCTGATCGCCACGCGCCCCGCCCGCCCGCGCACAAGCGCAAGGCTGCTCCTTGCGGAAGGTGACAGCATCGCCGACAGACGGGTTTCCGACCTGATCGACATCTTCCGCCCCGGCGACCGGCTGGTTCTGAACAACACCAAGGTCATCCCCGCCCGCCTGTCCGGCCACCGGCAAAGGGGAGAGGCCATCGCCAAGGTGGAAATCACGCTGCTGGAGCCCGCCGCCGAAGGCTGGCGCGCCTTGGCAAAACCTTTGCGCAAGGTGAACGCGGACGAGGTGATCACCTTCTCCGACCGCCTTTCCGCCACCGTGGCCGAAAAGGGCGAAACCGATCTGCGGCTTGTCTTCAACCTGACCGGCGATGATTTCGATGCCGCCCTGGCCGAGGCAGGCGCGATGCCGCTGCCGCCCTATATCGCCGCCAAACGTGCGCCCGATGCGCAGGACGCCACGGATTACCAGACGGTCTTTGCCCGCCATGCCGGCGCGGTGGCCGCCCCCACCGCCTCGCTTCATTTCGACGAACCGCTGCTGCGGGCCCTGGCCGAAAAGGGCGTGACCTTCACCGAAGTCACCCTGCATGTCGGCGCAGGAACCTTCCTGCCGGTGAAGGTAGAGGATGTGACGACGCATCGGATGCATGCCGAATGGGGCCAGATTACCGCCGCTGCTGCGGCTGAGATCAACGCCACCAAACGGGCCGGGGGGCGGATCATCCCCGTTGGCACCACCGCGCTGCGCCTGATCGAATCCGCGGCCGATGAAAACGGGACGTTGCAGGCATGGACGGGGCCGACCGACATCTTCATCTATCCCGGCTACCGCTTCCGCATCACCGATGCGCTGATGACCAATTTCCACCTGCCGAAATCGACGCTGATGATGCTCGTCTCTGCCTTGATGGGGCCGGAACGGATCCGGCGCATCTACGCGCATGCAGTGGCGAACGGGTACCGCTTCTTCAGCTATGGCGATTCCTCGCTTCTCATCCCCTGACGGGCAATCCGCCGCCAGCGTCGCATTCTATCCTTGGCCGCCCCCTCAGGAATGCTACCCTGATCGCCAGAGCGTCCTTCCCTCCGCCTCTTTTTCCGGTGCCCCGATGATCAAGGTTCTCTCCACCTCCTGGCCGCTTCTGCTGGGTGTGATGCTGCTCATGGTGGGCAACGGCATCCAGGGCACGCTGCTGGGCATCCGGGGCGCGATCGAGGGGTTCTCCACCTTCGAGATCTCGCTGGTCATGTCGGCCTATTTCGCGGGCTTCCTGCTTGGCTCGCAGCTTGCACCCTCGATGATCCGCAAGGTGGGGCATGTGCGCGTCTTCGCGGCACTCGGCTCGCTCATTTCGGCGGTGCTGGTGGTCTACCCGGTCGCCGCCGACTGGATGGTCTGGACAGCGCTGCGCGTGCTGATCGGTTTCTGCTTTTCCGGCATCTACATCACCGCCGAAAGCTGGCTGAACAACGCCGCCACCAATGAAACGCGGGGCCAGGCGCTTTCGGCCTACATGATCGTGCAGATGGTCGGCATCATCGCTAGTCAGGCGATCCTGAACGTCGGCGATCCTTCGGGATTCGTGCTTTTCGTGATCCCCTCGGTACTCGTGTCGCTGGCCTTCATGCCCATCCTGCTTGCCCCCACCCCAGCGCCCACCTTCCAGACGACCAAGGGCCTGTCCTTCCGCGAACTCTTCCGCATCTCGCCCCTCGGCTGTGTCGGCATGCTGCTGACGGGGGGCGTCTTCTCGGCGATGTTCGGCATGGCCGCCGTCTGGGGCGCGATGGAGGGGCTTTCGGTCCGCGACATCTCGATCTTTGTCGGTGCGCTCTATGTCGGCGGGCTTGTGCTGCAATATCCGATCGGCTGGATGTCAGACCGCATGGATCGCCGCCTGCTGATCACCGGGCTTTCCGGCATCGCGGCCGTCACCATGCTGATCGCGGGCCTCGCCGATCTGCCCTTCGCTGCCTATCTGGTCGCGGCGCTGCTGCTTGGGGGCATCACCAACCCGGTCTATGCCCTGCTGATCGCCTATACCAACGACTTCCTCGCCCAGGATGACATGGCCGCCGCCAGCGCCGGGATGATCTTCCTCAATGGCTTCGGCGCCATTTTCGGCCCCATTGTCACCGGCTGGATCATGGGGCAGGTCGGCTCGGGCGGGTTCTTCCTCTTCATCTCGGCGCTCTTCACGCTGCTCACCGCCTATGCGCTCTGGCGGATGTCGCGCCGCGCCGCGCCTGCGGGCACCGCGCCTTCGGCCTTCCTCGTGCCCACCGCTTCGCCCGTGGCCGCCACCGCCGTGATCGAGAAGGACCGCTAGGCAAAGGTTGCACCGCCCGGCTTTCCCTGCCACCCTCGCGGGAAGAATGGGGAAGGAGGTCCCGATGTCGGACCCGGTCGAACTGCTCGATTTCTGGTTGGGCGAAATCGGTCCCGCAGGGTGGTATGCCGGCGGGGATGAGATCGACAGCACCTGCCGCGCCCGCTTCGGCGATCTGTGGCAGGCGGCGCGCGACGGCCATCTCGATCATTGGATCGACGGCACGGTCGGGACGCTTGCCTTCCTGATCCTGACCGATCAGTTGCCGCGCAACATGTTTCGCGGCACCGCCGACAGCTTCGCCACCGATCCCATGGCCGTTGCCGCCGCCCGCAAGGCCCTTGCCGCAGGCTGGGACATGGGCGCGCCAGAGCCGGAACGTCAGTTCTTCTACATGCCTTTCGAACATTCCGAAGACCCTGATGATCAGGCCCGCGCCGTGGCCCTGATGGAGGAACGCCTTCCCTCCGATCCCGAACTTGCCCTTCATGCCCGCGCTCATCAGGCCGTCATCGCGCGCTTCGGCCGGTTTCCGCATCGCAACACCGCCCTGTCGCGCTTCAGCACCCCGGAAGAGCAGGACTGGCTTGATGCAGGTGGCTACGGGGCCGAGGTGCGCCGCATGAAGGGGCAGGGATGACGGGCCGTCCCCCCCGCGCCGCAGCCATGCAGCCGGTGCATAGGCCCCCGGCGCGGCCTGCGTTGCTTGGGTGCAAAAAATAGTTTAAGGCCAAACCAATTTCTTTGCGGGAGGAAAACGCATGGCCGCTGCCTATGATGTGATCGTGATCGGTGCAGGTCCCGGCGGCTATGTCGCCGCCATACGGGCCGCGCAACTGGGGCTGAAGGTCGTCATCGTCGAACGCGAACATCTGGGCGGCATCTGCCTGAACTGGGGCTGCATCCCCACGAAGGCGCTGCTGCGCTCCGCGGAGGTGTTCCACCTGATGCATCGCGCCAAGGAATTCGGGCTCAAGGCGGATGGCATCGGCTATGACCTGCCCGCCGTCGTCGCCCGTTCGCGCGGGGTGGCGAAGCAGTTGTCGTCGGGCATCGGCCACCTGATGAAGAAGAACAAGATCGCCGTTGTGATGGGACAGGCCACCGTCACCGCCAAGGGCAAGGTCAGCGTCAAGACCGACAAGGGCGTGGAAGACCTCACCGCCCCGCACATCATCCTCGCCACAGGTGCCCGCGCCCGCGAATTGCCGGGGCTGGAGGCGGATGGTGATCTGGTCTGGACCTACAAGCACGCGCTGCAACCCAAGCGGATGCCGAAGAAACTGCTGGTCATCGGCTCCGGCGCCATCGGCATCGAATTCGCCTCCTTCTTCAACACGCTGGGCGCGGATACGACCGTGGTGGAGGTGATGGACCGCATCCTTCCCGTCGAGGATGCCGAGATCAGCGCCTTCGCCAAGAAGCAATTCGTCAAGCAGGGAATGAAGATCCTTGAAAAGGCGGGCGTGAAGAAGCTGGACCGCAAGCCGGGCGTCGGCGTCACCGCGCATATCGAAGTGGGCGGCAAGATCGAAACGCATGATTTCGACACCGTGATCTCCGCCGTAGGCATCGTTGGCAACGTGGAAAACCTCGGGCTAGAGGCCTTGGGGGTCAAGATCGACCGCACCCATGTCATCACCGACGAATACTGCCGCACGGGTATCGACGGCCTTTACGCCATCGGCGACATCGCAGGCGCGCCGTGGCTTGCCCACAAGGCGAGCCACGAGGGCGTCATGGTCGCCGAACTGATCGCGGGCAAGCATCCGCACCCGATCAAGCCCAACTCCATCGCGGGCTGCACCTACTGCCACCCGCAGGTGGCATCCGTCGGCCTGACCGAGGCGAAGGCCAAGGAGGCAGGTTACGACATCAAGGTCGGCCGTTTCCCCTTCATCGGCAATGGCAAGGCGATTGCGCTGGGTGAATCGGAAGGCATGATCAAGACCGTCTTCGATGCGAAGACCGGCGAACTCATCGGCGCGCATATGGTGGGCGCGGAAGTGACGGAGCTGATTCAGGGCTATGTCGTGGGCCGCGCGCTGGAGACGACCGAGGAAGACCTGATGAACACCGTCTTACCGCATCCGACGCTGTCCGAGATGATGCACGAAGCGGTGCTTGACGCCTACGGCCGCGCGCTGCACTTCTGACGGCGCGCCCGGTGCCGGGCCGGGGAGGGGGGCTGTCTGCCCCCCACGGGCCGCTTTGCGGCCCTCCCCCCGAGGATATTTGAGAACAGATGAAGGGGCAGGGATGCGCGCTGTCGTCACGGTGCTGGCCCTCTGGCTGGCAGGGCTTGGTTCGGCGGCGCAGTTCGGCAAGCTGTCCTTTGCCTTTGATCTGATGACCGCGCGCTATCCCGAACAGGGGGCGGCGGGGATCGGGCTGATCGTCTCCATCGTGGGCATCGTCGGGCTGATCTTCGGAACGACCTCGGGCCTGCTCGTGGCCCGCATCGGCCCGCGCCGGGCCATCGTGGCGGCGCTGGCGCTGGGGGCCGTGGTTTCGGCGCTGCAGACGCTGCCCTTGCCCTATGCGATCCTGATCCTGACCCGCGTTCTTGAAGGGGTGTCCCATCTGGCCATCGTCGTGGTCGGCCCCACGATGATCGCCGGTATCGCCCCGCCACGGCATCAGGGCCTTGCGATGACATTGTGGAGCAGCTTCTTCGGCGTCACCTATGCGCTTCTGGCCATCCTTGCACCGCCCCTGCTGGCGGGGGGCAGCATCACGGTGCTGTTCCTGTCCCATGCCGTCTGGATGGCCGCGCTGTCGCTCATCCTCGCCTTTCTGCTGCCGGGCGATCCGGCGGCCCCGCCGCTGCCGTCCATCGGGGGTCTGATCCGCCAGCACGGCATCATCTATGCCTCACCCCGGATGGCCGCCCCGGCGATGGGCTTTGTCTTTTACACCGCGCTCTATGTCGCGCTGCTGACTCTGCTTCCCCCGCTTCTTCCGGAAGGGCAAAGGGCGCTCGCCGCCGCAGGCATGCCGCTGCTTTCCATCGTCATATCGCTGACGCTGGGCGTCTGGGGCCTGCGCTACATTTCCGCCGTTCACATGGTGCAGGCGGGATATGCGGCGGGGCTTCTGGCGACAGTCGCGCTATGGGCGACATGGGGGCAGGGGACACCCGCCCTGATCGCGGCCTTCGCCCTGGCCGGGGCCATGGGCATCGTGCAGGGAGCAAGCTTCGCCTCGATCCCGCAACTGAACGAAACAGCCGAGGATCGCGCCCGCGCCTCGGGCGCCGTGGCGCAGCTGGGCAATGTCGGCACCACAACGGGCACGCCGCTGCTTGCGGTGATGATCGGCGCAATGGGGCCGATGGGCGTAATCCTCTTCGCCCTGCCGCTTTGTGCTGCCGGGATCGCCCTGCACGAATTGCAGGCGCGTCGCCGTCAGGCGTGGCGCTGAACCGGCCCGCCGCAGCCGCACCAATCGCCGAAGCCGCCGATATTCACCGCCTCGTGCCCGAACTGGCGCAAGAGCGATACCGCCCGCCCGGCCCGCGCCCCCGCCGCGCAGAAGACCGCCACCGGCTTTCCGGCAAGACGCTTGTCGTAATCCGGGGCCCCGGGGTTGGCCTTCAATGGCAAAAGGCCCAGTGGGATATGCACCGCGCCCTTCGCCGTGCCCGACTGGGACAGTTCGCCCGTTTCGCGCACATCCAGAAGCACGATCTGGCCCTTTGCGGCCATGTCGATGGCCTGCGGGATGGAAGTGATGGGGGTCATGGCTGCGCCTTTCGACACGGGAAATCTTGCCCGAATAGATATGCACAAAACGGAATATGTAAAGAGGGAAAATGCCGGGTGATCGCGCACGGGGCAGGGCGGCGCGCAATCTCTCGGCGTTCATGAAATGTTCACATTTTTGGATTGGAGACTCGCGCGACATGGCCTATCTGTCGTGCATCCGTCCGGGGGATCAGGGCATGGCCGAACAGAAGTTCATCGAGGTGCGCGGCGCGCGCGAACACAATCTGAAAGGCGTGGATGTCGATATCCCGCGTGATCAGCTTGTGGTGATCACCGGCCTGTCCGGCTCGGGCAAATCCTCGCTGGCCTTCGACACCATCTATGCCGAGGGCAGCGCCGCCATGTGGAATCGCTCTCGGCCTATGCGCGGCAGTTCCTCGACATGATGGGAAAGCCGGATGTCGATCACATCTCGGGCCTGTCCCCCGCCATCTCCATCGAACAGAAGACCACGTCGAAGAACCCCCGTTCCACCGTCGGCACGGTGACAGAGATCTACGACTACCTCCGCCTCCTCTTCGCCCGCGTCGGCACGCCATTCAGCCCTGCCACGGGCCTGCCCATCACCGCGATGCAGGTGCAGGACATGGTGGATGCCGTCATGGCCATGGAAGAGGGGACGCGCGCCTATCTGCTCGCCCCGATCGTCCGCGACCGGAAGGGGGAGTACAAGAAAGAGTTCCTCGACCTGCGCAAGCAGGGCTTCCAACGGGTCAAGGTGGACGGGCAGTTCTACGAGCTTGAGGAACCCCCGACGCTCGACAAGAAATTCCGCCACGACATCGACGTGGTGGTCGACCGGATCGTGGTGCGCGAAGGGATCGAGACGCGCCTTGCCGACAGCTTCCGCACCGCGCTCGACCTTGCCGATGGCATCGCCATCCTCGAAACCGCCCCGGCCGAGGGTGACCCAGAACGCATCACCTATTCGGAAAACTTCGCCTGCCCGGTGTCGGGCTTCACCATCCCCGAAATCGAACCGCGCCTCTTTTCCTTCAACGCGCCTTTCGGGGCCTGCCCCGCCTGTGATGGGCTGGGGGTCGAACTTTTCTTCGACGAACGCCTTGTCGTGCCCGATCAAGGGCTGACCCTGATGCAGGGCGCGCTGGCGCCTTGGGCCAAATCGAAAAGCCCCTACTTCACGCAAACCATCCAGGCCCTTGCGAAACATTACGAATTCGATCCGAAGAAGAAATGGAAAGACCTGCCCGCCCATGTGCATCAGGTCTTCCTCCATGGCTCGGGCGAGGAAGAGATCCGCTTCCGCTATGATGAAGGCGGCCGCATCTACGAAGTCTCGCGCGTCTTCGAAGGTGTCATCCCCAACATGGAACGCCGCTACCGCGAGACGGACTCCGCCTGGGTGCGTGAGGAGTTCGAGCGCTATCAGAACAACCGCAACTGCGGCACCTGCCACGGCTATCGCCTGAAGCCCGAGGCGCTGGCGGTGAAGATCGCAGGTCTTCATGTGGGCGAGGTCGTCCGCATGTCGATCAAGGAAGCCTATGTCTGGATCGGCACGGTTCCGGACCACCTCACCAACCAGAAGAACGAAATCGCCCGCGCGATCCTGAAGGAAATCCGCGAACGCCTTGGATTCCTTGTCAATGTCGGCCTCGACTACCTGACGTTGTCGCGCAACGCGGGCACCCTCTCGGGCGGGGAATCGCAGCGCATCCGCCTTGCGTCGCAGATCGGCTCCGGCCTCACGGGTGTCCTCTATGTGCTGGACGAACCCTCCATCGGCCTGCACCAACGCGACAATGACCGGCTTCTGACCACGCTCAAGAACCTGCGGGACCAAGGCAATACCGTCCTCGTCGTGGAACATGACGAAGACGCCATCCGCGAGGCCGATTACGTCTTCGACATCGGCCCCGGCGCGGGCGTCCATGGCGGCCGCGTTGTCAGCCACGGCACGCCCCAGCAGGTGGCGGCTGATCCGGTCAGCCTGACGGGCCAGTACCTGTCGGGACAGCGCGAGATCGCGGTGCCGAAGACCCGCCGCAAGGGCAGCGGCAAGAAACTTACCGTCGTCGGCGCAACGGGGAACAACCTCAAGGACGTCACCGTCGACTTCCCCTTGGGCAAGTTCGTCTGCGTCACGGGCGTGTCGGGCGGGGGCAAGTCCACCCTCACCATCGAAACCCTCTTCAAGACCGCCGCCATGCGCCTGAACGGCGCGCGCGAAACCCCAGGGCCCTGCGAGACGATCAAGGGCTTCGAACAGCTCGACAAGGTCATCGACATCGACCAGCGTCCCATCGGCCGGACACCGCGTTCAAACCCCGCCACCTACACGGGTGCCTTCACTCCCATCCGCGATTGGTTCGCGGGCCTGCCCGAGGCAAAGGCGCGCGGCTATCAGCCCGGACGGTTCTCCTTCAACGTGAAAGGCGGGCGGTGCGAGGCCTGTCAGGGCGACGGCGTCATCAAGATCGAGATGCACTTCCTGCCCGATGTCTATGTCACCTGCGAAACCTGCAAAGGCCACCGCTACAATCGGGAAACACTTGAAATAAAGTTCAAGAACAAAAGCATAGCAGACGTTCTTGATATGACATGCGAAGACGCCCAAACATTTTTCGCGGCCGTCCCCTCGATCCGCGAAAAGATGGATGCGCTCTGTCAGGTGGGCTTGGGCTATATCAAGGTCGGCCAGCAGGCGACGACACTTTCGGGCGGCGAGGCGCAGCGCGTCAAGCTGTCAAAGGAACTGTCGCGGCGCGCAACCGGGCGCACGCTCTATATTCTTGATGAGCCGACAACCGGCTTGCATTTCGAGGATGTACGCAAGCTTCTTGAAGTGCTGCATGAACTTGTCGAACAGGGCAACACGGTTGTGGTGATCGAACACAACCTCGATGTCATCAAGACTGCCGACTGGATCATCGACATTGGTCCCGAAGGCGGCGATGGCGGCGGGCAGATCGTCGCCCAAGGCACGCCCGAAGATGTGGCCAAGGCCGAACGCAGCCATACCGGGCGCTACCTCAAGGATATGCTGAAACCGCGCCGCGTGGCCGCGGAATAAGAAAAGCGCCGCCCCACAGGCGGCGCTTCCACTGTCTTCATGTGCCTGCGCTCAGGCCTTCTTCATCGGGCAGGTCGACAGCCCGAGGATGGAATAGAGCGGGCAAGACGACATCAGCCCCGTCGCCAGCGGCACGATCCCGATCAGATAGGCCCAGCGATAAGCGCCCTCCGTGTTCAGGAAGAACCCGACAATCAGCGCCAGCCCGACAACGATCCGAAGCACACGGTCAATCCCGCCGACATTCTTCTTCAACATGATGGTTCCCTTTCCGGTCTCATGGCCCCGGTTTCTCCGGGCCCTGCGCCAAATATAGCGAATCATGCATTTCTTGTCTGTGATAAGGTCACGCGGGGGTCAGTGGCCCCGCGCCCGGCGCAGCGCGGCCTCGTCGCGCAGATGCACCTCGCCACGTTCCGTGGCCACCCAGCCAGCCTTGGCAAAGGCATCCAGCTTTCGCGACACCACCTCGCGCGCCGATCCGATCCGCGCCGCGATCTCGGATTGCGTGGCCCGCACCACGCCGCCTTCCGCCAGATCCAGCAGGGCAGCGGCCAGGCGCGCCTCCACCCGGCCAAAGGCCACCGATTCCAGAAGCCGCGTCAGATCCGCCATGCGCTGTCCGAAAGACCGCAGAACAAAGCCGCGAAAGGCCGGATCTCGATCCATAAGCCGCAGGAACAGCGGCTTGGGGATCGTCACCACCTCGGCCTCGCTGACGGTGGCCGCCGTGCCGCTATAGGGCTCATCCCCCAGCAGGCCCAGCGTCGTCTGGATGCAGCTTTGCCCCTGTTCTACCGCATAAAGCAGGATTTCCCGCCCCGACGGCCCGGTCAGATACACCTCCACCCGCCCCGCCAGCACCAGAGGAAAGCCCTGCGCGCGGTCGCCGGGTGAAAACAGATCCAGCCCCTTGGGCAAGGATCGCCGCTGCAACGCCGCCAGTTCCCCCCGCGTTTCCGGCATGATCGCGCCCAGCCCTGCCATCCAGTCCATCTTGCACCCCTTACCCGGTTTGCCGCAGTCAACAGCGCGCGGCGCGCGCGATCAAGGCTTCAATGAAACCGGGCCGCGCAATGCGCGGCCCGGTTCCGTTTCAACATTCGATCCGGTCAATCCATCGGCTTGAAGTTCAGGCTCGCGCCTTCCTTGATGCCCGAAGGCCAGCGCGAGGTGATGGTCTTCGTCCGCGTGTAAAAGCGGAAGGCATCCGGCCCATGCTGGTTCAGGTCGCCGAAGGCCGATTTCTTCCAGCCGCCGAAGGTGTGATAGGCCAGCGGCACCGGGATCGGCACGTTGATCCCGATCATCCCCACATTGACGCGGGCGGCAAAATCGCGCGCCGTGTCGCCATCACGGGTGAAGATCGCGGTGCCGTTGCCATATTCATGGTCCATCGCATAGCCCAGCGCCTCTTCATAGGTCTTGGCGCGGATGGTGGACAGGACAGGCCCGAAGATTTCCTTCTGGTAGATGTCCATGTCCGTCGTCACATGGTCAAACAGATGCGGCCCGACAAAGAACCCGTCCTCATAGCCCTGCAGCTTGAAGTTGCGGCCATCGACGACCAGCTTCGCGCCCTGCGCCACGCCAGACTCGACCAGCCGCAGGATGTTCGCCTTCGCCGCCGCCGTGACGACCGGGCCGTAATCCACATCGTTGCCGGCGGTATAGGGCCCGACCTTCAGCTTCTCGATCCGCGGGATCAGCTTCTCGATCAGCCGGTCCGCGGTTTCATCCCCCACCGGCACCGCGACCGAGATCGCCATGCAGCGTTCGCCCGCCGCGCCATAGCCCGCACCGACCAGGGCATCCGCTGCCTGATCCATGTCGGCATCGGGCATGATGATCATGTGGTTCTTCGCGCCGCCAAAGCACTGCACGCGCTTGCCGTTGGAACAGCCACGGCCATAGATGTATTCCGCGATCGGGGTCGATCCGACGAAACCGATTCCGGAAATGATCGGATTGTCCAGAATTGCGTCCACCGACTCCTTGTCGCCGTTGATCACCTGCAGCACGCCATCCGGCAGCCCCGCCTCTTGCATCAGTTCGGCCAGCATCAGGGGAACCGAAGGATCACGCTCCGACGGCTTCAGGATGAAGGCATTCCCGCAGGCCAGCGCGGGCCCCATCTTCCACATCGGGATCATGGCCGGAAAGTTGAAGGGCGTGATGCCCGCCGCCACGCCGATGGGCTGGCGCATCGAATACATGTCGATCCCGGGGCCGGCGCTGTCGGTGAATTCCCCCTTCAGCATGTGGGGCGCGCCGATGCAGAATTCGATCACCTCCAGCCCGCGCTGGATATCGCCCTTGGCGTCGGGGATCGTCTTGCCATGCTCGCTGGACAGCGCCTCGGCCAGTTTCTGCATGTCGCGGTTCAGCAGGCGCACGAATTCCATCATCACCCGCGCGCGGCGCTGCGGGTTGGTGGCCCCCCATTTCACCTGCGCGGCAGCGGCATCGGCGGCGGCGGCGTCAAGTTCCGCCTTGGTCGCCAGCGCGACCCGCGCCTGCACCTCGCCCGTGGCCGGGTTGAACACATCGGCAAAACGGCCCGACGTGCCCTTCACATGCTTGCCGTTGATCCAGTGTCCGATCTCTTTCATGGGATCCTCCCTCAATGCGTTGCCGCCACAATAGCCTTGCGGAAATGCCGGAAACAGGGGAAATGATTCAAACAGGCTTTGCAAAAATGCAGGACGAACGGGAATGGACTGGGACGACCTTCGCATCTTCCTTGCCGTTGCCCGCAGCGAAAGCCTGTCTGGCGCGGGAAAGCGGCTGAAGATCGACGCCGCAACCGTGGGCCGCCGCATTGCACGGCTGGAAGATGCGATGGGCGCACGGCTCTTCGCCAAATCGCCCCAAGGCTATGCCCTGACGGAGGAAGGCAATCGCCTTCTTCCCCATGCCGAACGGGCCGAATCCGCCCTCGACGGCGCGCGCGAGGCGCTTTCCGGCCCCGAAGGCCTGACCGGACAGATCCGCATCGGTGCCCCCGATGGCTGCGCCAATTACCTGCTGCCGCAGGTGCTCGCCCGGATCTGCGATGCCAATCCGGGGCTCGAGGTGCAGATCGTGGCCCTGCCGCGGGTGTTCAACCTGTCCAAGCGCGAGGCCGATCTCGCCATCGCCGTCAGCCGCCCCACGGCGGGCCGCCTGACGGTGCAGAAGCTGACGGATTACCACCTCCACCTCGCCGCGCATCCGGATTACCTGTCCCGTGCTGCCCCGATCAACAGCCCGGCCGACCTGCCGCATCACCGCCTCATCGGCTATATCCCCGACATGATCCACGACAAGGAACTGGATTACCTTGCCGAACTCGGCGCGCGCTCTGTCGCGCTGGCCTCCAACTCCGTCTCGGTGCAGCTGAACTGGCTGCGCGCCGGGGCAGGGGTGGGCGTGGTCCATGATTTCGCCCTTCCCACGGCGCCCGAACTGGTCAAGCTCATCCCCGGGCAAGTGGCGCTCACCCGCAGTTTCTGGCTGATCCGCCATGCCGATGATGGCCGGGTGGAGCGGCTCAACCGTTTTGCCGATCTTCTGGCGCAGGGTCTGCGGGCCGAAGTGGCCCGCCTCGAATCCCTGACTTGACAGAATTTTCTCACGGGCCGACCCTTGGCCATCGGAAAGGGAGGTCCGCGATGCTTGTCCAGCAAATCCTCAAGTCCAAATCGGATGATGGTGTGGTGACGGTTGCCCCGGGAACGTCAATCGCCGCGGCGGCGGAAATCCTGTCCTCGCGCCGCATCGGGGCGGTGATCGTCTCTCCCGATGGCAAGCGCGTCTCGGGCATCGTGTCGGAACGCGATGTGGTGCGCGAACTTGGCCGGCGCGGGCCGAACTGCATGTCCGACACGGTGGACAGCATCATGACCGCCAATATCGTCGGCTGCCGGCGTGACGAGCAGGCAACCGAGGTGCTGCAGAAGATGACCGATGGCCGCTTCCGCCACATGCCCGTCATGGACGGCACCCAGATTGTGGGGCTGATCTCCATCGGGGATGTGGTCAAGGCCCGTCTCACCGAACTCGCCATGGAAAAGGACGCGCTGGAAGGGATGATCAAGGGCTTCTGATCCGGCCCCGATTGCGTCGCTTTTGGGTCTTGCACTCATCCGCGCAATAATGTTGCGTGCATCCACGCCACCAGAGGGGGGAAGCGGACCCATGCGCATCGGCCTTTATCCGGGCACCTTCGACCCTATCACGCTGGGGCATGTCGACATCATCCAGCGCGCCATGGCGCTGGTGGATCGGCTGGTCATCGGTGTGGCGATCAACCGTGACAAGGGCCCGCTCTTTTCCTTGGAAGAGCGTGTCGCCATGGTTGAATCCGAATGCGCCACCATTGCTGCCCGCACCGGGGGCGAGATTGTGGTCCATCCCTTCGAAAACCTGCTGATAGATTGCGCCCGCGACGTGGGCGCCACGGTGATCGTCCGCGGCCTGCGCGCAGTGGCCGACTTTGAATATGAATTCCAGATGGTCGGGATGAACCGGGCGCTCGACTCCTCGATCGAAACGGTCTTCCTCATGGCCGATGCCCGGCGTCAGGCCATCGCCTCCAAACTCGTCAAGGAAATCGCGCGGCTTGGCGGGGATGTGTCAAGCTTCGTCACCCCGCCCGTCCAGCAAGCCCTGTCACGGCGTTTCGGCTGATACGAAAAAGGGGCCCGCAAAGGCCCCCGCGTTCGGTTCTTCGCCTGTCCTTGGGGATTATTTGCCGTAGGTTGCAGCCCAGGCGATGCGTTCGGCATCCTCCGGGAAGATCCCCAGATCCAGCGCCACATCGCGCGGCATGCGGGCGATCTCGTCGCGGGTACGCCGATACAGGGCATGATTGGCGGCAGCGGCTTTAAGCGTTTCGATCAGTTTCATCTTTTCGTCCTTTCGGTTCTGCCAAGGGCTTCTCGGTTATCCCTTCGACATGCCTCCAAGATGGGCCTTGTCGTTACCGCTAACAACCACCACCACAAGCAAGCCGCCATGCGTTGGATGCATGGCTAGTCTGCCTGGCGCAAGCCTCCGCGCAAACGTTCCATCAGATGCCGCGCGGCTTTCGGGCCGGATGGCGCGGGCAGATCCACGATCACGCCGCGCTTCTCGGCGCTGGCCTTCACGGCCGCTGCCAGATCGGGCACCTGCGCCATCAGCGCCACGAATTCCTGCTCCTGCAGCGTCAGCAGCATCGTATGGCTCAGCGCGCGCACCGTGGCCCGCCTTGGCCGCTTCTGCAGCACCGACAGATGCCCGAACATCTCGCCCTGTCCCAACAGATGCCGCGTCGCCGCGATCTCGGCTTCCACCGCGCCGCGCGCCACGAACCACACGCGGTCGGGCAGGGCCTCCTTGCGCACCAGCACATCCCCCGGCGCGGCATAGACCGCCTTCATCCGCCGCGAAAGCTGCTTCAGCGATGCCTCATCCAGCGCGGCAAACAGGGCAAAGCCGCGCAGGATATCCACCCGCTGCACGGCCAGATCCAGCTTTGGCCGCGTCGCCAGCTTCGCCCTCTCTTCCGCGATGCGCTCCTGCAGCGACAGGCGCAGTTCCGGCCCGATCAGCCCGTCCTGCGTAAGCTGGTCATATTCCACCTCTTCCTGCCGCAAGGCCAGCCGCCGGATCAGCCGCCGCTCCACCTCTTCGGCATAGCCGGGAAACTGGATGCGCAACCCCTCCATCTCGCGGCCTGCCTCTTCCATCCGCCAGCGCAGCAGATCCGCCAAAAGCGCCGAAACACGCTTGCCATGGATGCGCAGGATGCGCTTTTCCGTGAAGGTGATCAGAAAGCGCAGCATCTGCTGATGCGCGACAAGGAATTCGAACCTGTCCGCGATCAGGCTCTGCAAACCGGCGGTCAGCCGGAACCGGCTATGCGCCCAATCCGCCAGCCCCAGCATCCGCCCCCGGCGCAATGCCCGCCGCGCCTGCCCGCGATACCCCCCGCGCCCCGCCGTCCGCGTCGCCTCGATCAGGCGGTCGGCATCCGTCAGCATCCGTTCCGCCGTCCGGTCTGAAATGAAGCCGTCGCGGAACGCATAAAGCACAAGGTCCCGCTCATGCCCGGCCATGGCGACAAGGCCCAGTGTCACGCGGTCCTTGTCCAGAATGTCCTGCGCCTCGTCGGCCTTTTCCACCGCACGGTTCAACCTTTCGCCGAACCGCTTCGCCTCTTCCCGGATGATGCCGGGCGTCAGGTCAAAGCTGCGCACGGTTTCCGCCACCGTTTCCCGCACATCCTGCAGGGCCACCGCCACCACCTGATCCGACAGCGCGCGATCCAGCGGCGAAAGCTTGTCCAGCCCAAGCCTGCCAATCAGCAGGCGCAGCGTCGTTCCCTGCACCAGCAGCGTGAACAGCACGAAGCCCGTCGCTACGATACCGACCTGCCGCTTGATCTCGAAGGGAATCGCCGGGTTTTCCGTCACCGCAAGGGCCAGCGCCAGTGTCACCGCCCCGCGCAGCCCCCCCCAGAGGATGGCAATGCGATAGGGCCCCTCCACCCGGGGCGACAGCCGCGCCCATGTCAGCAGCGGCAGCAACCCCCACAGGATCATCGCCCGCGCGGCAAAGGCCGCGACCACCACCACCGCGACCAGCAGGAAATCCTGCGCCTGCGCCTGCGCCAGCGCGCTTGGCACCAGAAGGGCCGCCAGCACGAAGATCAACCCGCCCGCCCAATAGGCCAGCAGGTTCCACGCCTCGCGCAGAAAGGCCAAAGCCGGCGGTGCCAGCCGTCCGGGCGAAAGGAAGTTCACCGTCATTCCCGCCACCACCGCCGCCACCACGCCCGAGGCAGCCAGCATCCGATCCACGATCAGGAAGGTGGCAAAGGGCAGGGCGAAGCTTACCGAAAGCTGTGCCAGCGGCCATGGGTTCATCCGCGCCATGACCCACATCGCCACCCGCGCCAGCACCCAGCCCACCGCCGCCCCCGCCGCGATGACCCAGGGCAGTTGCATCAGCACGGTCATCGGCTCGGGCTGGGTTTCCCGCAGCACCAGCGCCGACAGGAACACCGTGAACAGCGCAATCGCGGCGGCATCGTTCAGCAGGCTCTCCCCCTCGACGATCCGCGCAAGGCGCTGCGGGGCAGGGGTCGCACGAAAGATGCCCACCACCGCCGAAGGATCGGTCGTGGAAACGATGGATCCCAGCAGCAGGCACGCCAAGAGCGGCAGTTCCGCAAAGGGCAACAGCGCCACCGCGATCACCAGCGTCGCCGCAAACACCGCGATCACCGCCAGCGACAGCACCGGAACCCAGTCATCCATCAGCCGCCGCAGGTTCAGCGTCAGCGAAACCTGAAACAACAGGATCGGCAACAGCACATAGATGAACACATCCGACGAGATCGGCAGGCTCAGGATGGCGATGGCAACCGGGTTCAGCGCATCCGTCACCTCCGTCCGCCAGAACCATGACGCCCCCGCCCCGATGGCGATGCCAAGACCCACCAGGATCACGGGCACCGGCAGCCGCAGCCGCGCGGCAAGCGGCTCTGCCAGAGCGATGGCCAGAAACAGCCCGCTCAGAATCGCGATGACGACAACTAGATCCATGAAACCCTAGATAAACGTAAGCAGCGGAAACAAAAGCAAAGGCCGGTCACATGATATGACCGGCCTGCAACAATGGCATGTGACGGGCAGAAATCAGATCAGTTTGCCCATCGCCACGGCAGTATCGGCCATGCGGTTCGAAAAGCCCCATTCATTGTCATACCACGACAGGATCGAAACAAAGGTGCCATCCATGACCTTAGTCTGATCCATGTGGAAGACCGACGAATGCGGGTCATGGTTGAAGTCCGACGAGACGTTCTTGAACTCGGTATAGCCGAGGATACCCTTCATCGGCCCATCCGCCGCCGCCTTGATCGCCGCGTTGATCTCTTCCACGCTCGTCGCCCGCTTGGCGATGAATTTCAGGTCCACGACGGAAACATTCGGTGTCGGCACCCGGATTGCGAAGCCGTCCAGCTTGCCCTTCAGCTCCGGCAGCACCAGACCCACGGCCTTGGCCGCCCCCGTGCTGGTCGGGATCATCGACAGTGCCGCCGCGCGGGCGCGATACAGGTCCTTGTGCATCGTATCGAGGGTCGGCTGGTCGCCGGTATAGGAATGGATGGTCGTCATCATCCCCTTCTCGATCCCCACCACCTCGTTCAACACCTTCGCCACCGGCGACAGGCAGTTGGTGGTGCAAGAGGCGTTGGAAACGACCACGTCATCCTTGGTCAGTGTGTGGTGGTTCACGCCATAGACGATGGTCTTGTCCGCCCCATCGCCGGGGGCGGAAATCAGCACCCGCTTCGATCCGTTCTCCAGATGGGCAAGGCACTTCTCCTTGCTGGTGAAGATGCCCGTGCATTCCATCACGATATCCACATGGCCCCAGGGCAGATCCGCCGGGTTACGGATCGCGGTCACCTTCATCGGCCCGCGCCCCACATCGATCCAATCCTCGCCCGTCGTCACCGTCGCCGGGAACCGCCCATGCACCGAATCGAACCGCAGCAGGTGCGCATTCGTCTCCACCGGCCCCAGATCGTTGATCGCCACGACCTCGATATCCTTCCGGCCCGACTCGATGATCCCGCGCAGCACGTTGCGCCCGATCCTGCCGAACCCGTTGATGGCGACTTTGACGGTCATGGCATTTCCTCCGATAGGGGTAAGGCGGCGAATCCGCCGCTCCGATAGCGCTAACATCCGCAGAACGGGTCAAAACACAACCCGACTCTCGCCGTGTCAGCGCCAGAATGCCAAGAATTCGATGAAGACGAAGAACTTTCTCATCAGAAAGAGCAGGGCCTCGCCGCCATTGGCGGCAAGATCCAGCACGACAAGTCCGATCAGGACGATCCCAAGCGCAAGCGCGATCCGGTCTGTCACGACCCCTCCCTCAGTGGAGGAGCCGCCCCATCACCCCGGCCACATCGGCCATCCGGCAGGAGAAGCCCCACTCGTTGTCATACCATGCCAGCACGCGCACCGTGCGCCCGCCGACGACCTTGGTCTGGTCCGGGGCGAAGATAGACGAATGCGGCGTGTGGTTGAAGTCGATCGAAACCTTGGGTTCCGGGTCATAGGCCAGCACCATGCCCATATAGCCCGCCGCCGCCTCACGCACGATCTCGTTCACGTCATGCGCGGTCACGTCCTTCCCCGCGACAAAGGTCAGATCCACCGCGCTCACGTTCGGCGTCGGCACGCGCATCGCCGTCCCGTCCAGCCGCCCCGCCAGTTCCGGCAGCACCTCACCCAGCGCCTTGGCTGCCCCCGTGCTGGTCGGGATCATCGCCATGGCCGCCGCCCGCGCGCGGTACAGATCCTTGTGCCGCCGGTCCAGCGTGGGCTGGTCGCCGGTATAGGAATGGATCGTCGTCATGATCCCTGACTCAATCCCGATCGCGTCGTTCAGCACCTTCGCCAGCGGGGCAAGGCAGTTCGTCGTGCAGGACCCGTTGGAAACCACCAGATGCTCCGCCGTCAGACTGCGGTGGTTCACGCCGTAGACCACCGTCTTGTCCGCCCGCTTCGCTGGGGCCGACACCAGCACCCGCTTGGCCCCGCGGCCCAGATGCACCGCCGCCTTGTCACGGTCGTTGAACTTGCCCGTGCATTCCAGCACGACGTCCACGCCTTCCCAGTCCAGCTCCTCGGGGTTGTAGGTGCTCATCACCCGCATCGGCCCGCGCCCCAGATCCAGCGTGTTGCCCTGCACCTTCACCGTGCCGGGGAACCGCCCATGAACCGAGTCGTATTTCAGAAGATGCGCGTTCGTCTCGATGGGCCCCGTGGCATTGATCGCCACCACCTGCACATCGTTGCGGGCGCTTTCCGCGATATGGGCCAGCGTGCAGCGCCCGATGCGCCCGAAACCGTTGATGCCGATGGTGATGGTCATGTCTGCCGCTCCATGCCGTTGCATACCGTGGGATGCTTCGCGCTTAACGAAGGGGGGCAGAGTCGAAAAGTCCAAAAGCGACACAAAATCAATATGTTAACGCAAACATTCGCGGTTTGCGCTAACATCTTCCGGCCTTTGCCAAATGGTTGCAGCCGCGCTAGGAAGATCGGGCATGGATAAAGGAATTTCTGCATGAGTGGTTTGCTCGCCCTTCTCGACGACGTGGCCGCCATCGCCAAACTCGCCGCCGCCTCCGTCGATGACATCGCCGCCGCTGCCGCCAAGGCCGGGACAAAGGCCGCAGGCGTGGTGATCGACGATGCCGCCGTCACCCCGAAATACGTGCACGGCTTCTCGGCCGACCGGGAACTGCCGATCATCTGGCGCATCGCCGTTGGGTCCATGCGCAACAAGCTGATCCTTCTGCTGCCCGCGCTTCTGGCGCTGGATCATTTCCTTCCCGCCGCCATCACGCCGCTTCTGATGCTGGGCGGGGCCTATCTCTGCTTTGAAGGAGCGGAAAAGGTGGTCCACGCGCTGGCCCCCCATGCCGATGACAAGGTCGAGGCCGATTTCGACACCGCCGATCCCGCCCATCTTGAGGAAGAGAAGGTCGCAGGCGCAATCAAGACCGATTTCATCCTCTCGGCAGAAATCATGACCATCGCGCTCGCCACCATCGAAAGCCCCAGCTTCTGGCTGCAGGCCATCACGCTGGCCGTGGTGGGCGCGCTCATCACCGTCGCGGTCTATGGCGCGGTGGCGCTGATCGTAAAGATGGATGACGTGGGCCTGCACCTGGCCGCCACGGGCCGCACCGGGGCAGGGCGCGCGCTCGGACGCGGGCTGGTGCGGGGGATGCCAAAACTGATGGCTTTCCTCTCGCTCGTCGGCACCGCCGCGATGCTTTGGGTCGGCGGCAATATCGTCACCCATGGGCTGGAGGTGACGCATCTCTGGGCTTGGCCCTATGAGACGATCCACCACTTGGCCGACGCCGCCGCCGCTGCCATCGGCACCGCGCAGGGTTTCGTCGCATGGCTCGTCACGGCCTTCGTCGACGGTATCTTCGGTCTGATCCTTGGCGTGGCGCTGATCCCGGTGGTGACGCGCATCATCGGCCCAGCCATCGCCGCCGTCACCGGAAAGAAGAAGGCCGCGCACTAGGCGCGGCCCAAAATTCTTCCGAAGAATTTTGGCAAAAGTTTTCAGAAAACTTTTGCCGCCACCCTCACAGCAGCGACTTCGCCACCGCCACGGCATTCTCTGCCGTGATGCCGAATTCCTTGTAAAGCCGCTCCATCGGGGCGGATGCACCGAAGGAAGACATGCCCACGAACCCGGCCTTCGCCTCCTTGCCACGCTCGCCCAGCAGCCAGCGGTCCCAGCCCTGACGCACACCCGCCTCGATGGCCACACGCACCGGGCCACCCGGCAGCACACGCTTGCGATAGGCCTCGTCCTGCTGCGCGAACAGCTCCATCGACGGCATGGACACGACACGCGTCCCGATCCCCTCCGCCTCCAGCGCATCGCGCGCCTTCAGCGCGATCTCCACTTCGGACCCGGTCGCGATCAGGATGACCTGACGCTTCCCCGTCGCCTCAGTCAGCACATAGGCCCCCTTGGCGACAAGGTTCTGGTTCACATGCGCCTTGCGCACCGCGGGCAGGTTCTGACGCGACAGCGCCAGCACGGTGGGCGTCGACCTCGAGGTCAGCGCGACTTCCCACGCCTCCGCCGTCTCCACCATGTCGGCGGGGCGGATCACCAGCGTGTTCGGCGTTGCGCGGCTGATCGCCAGATGTTCCACCGGCTGGTGCGTCGGGCCATCCTCGCCCAGACCGATGGAATCATGCGTCATCACATAAACCACCGGCAGCCCCATCAGCGCCGACAGGCGCATGGACGGACGCGCATAGTCGGTAAAGCACATGAAGGTCCCGCCATAGGGACGCACGCCCCCATGCAGCGCCATCCCGTTCATCGCCGCCGCCATCCCATGCTCGCGGATGCCGTAATAGACGTAACGCCCCTTGCGATCCTCGGGCGTAAAGACACCCAGATCGGCCGTCTTGGTGTTGTTCGACCCGGTCAGGTCCGCCGACCCCCCGATCGTCTCCGTCATCACCGGATTGACCGCCGCCAGCACCTTTTCCGATGCCGCGCGCGTGGCCAGCTTCGGCAGGCTCTCCACCGCCGCCTTCTTCACCCCGCGAATGACCGAGGCCAGCTTTGCCGGGGCTTCGCCCGCGAAGATCCGCGTGAACTCTGCCTGCTTCGCCGCCGACAGGGCCGCAAAGCGCGCCTGCCATTCCGCATGGGCCGCAGCCCCGCGCTTGCCCTTGGCCTCCCAAGCCTTCTTCACATCCGCCGGAATTTCAAACGCCGGATAGTCCCAGCCATAAGCCGCCTTCGCCGCCGCCATCTGCGCCGCATCCGTCAGCGCGCCATGGCCCTTCGACGTGTCCTGCGCCGCATGGCCCAGCGCGATATGCGTCTTGCAGGCGATCATCGTGGGCTTGTCCGACGCTTTGGCAGCCGTCAAAGCGCGGTCGATATCCTCTGGATCATGCCCGTCGCAAGACAACACGTTCCAGCCGCTCGCCGCGAACCGCGCCTTCTGGTCCGTCACATCGGCAATCGACACCTTGCCGTCGATGGTGATGCCATTGTCATCCCACAGCACGATCAGGCGGCTCAACTGCTGCTTGCCCGCCAGCGCGATGGCCTCCTGCGAAACACCCTCCATCAGGCAGCCGTCCCCCGCGATCACGTAAGTGTAGTGATCGACGATCTTCGCCCCCCAACGCGCGCGCAGGTTCTCTTCCGCCATGGCGAAACCCACGGCATTCGCGATCCCCTGACCCAGCGGCCCGGTCGTCGTCTCCACCCCGGCCACATGGCCGAATTCCGGGTGACCGGCGGTAATCGCTCCCCACTGGCGGAAGTTCCTGATCTGCTCCAGCGTCATGTCGGCATAGCCGGTCAGATAGAGCAGCGAATAGATCAGCATCGACCCATGCCCCGCCGACAGGATGAACCGGTCGCGGTTCGCCCAGCGCGGCGCGGCCGGGTCAAAGTTCAGGTGCTTCTCGAACAGAACCGTCGCCACATCCGCCATGCCCATCGGCATGCCCGAATGGCCCGAATTTGCGGCAGCCACCGCATCAAGCGTCAGGGTGCGGATCGCGCAGGCGCGCTTCCAGTGATCCGGGTGGCGGGCGCGGAGCGTCTCAATGTCCAAGGCCGTGGTCCTGTCTGATGAAGGGTGATTGCGGCCCCGCCTTAAGCAGTCCTTGGGGCAAGATCAAGCTGCCCGCGCAAGCCCTTGGGTGCAAAAGGATGAGTTGCGCCATATTCTTGCGCTACACTCCATGTCAGGGCAGGGTAGGGCGATTCGCAGGCGCCGCGCCGCTTGCGCAGAAAGATGGGCAAACCACGGATGAAGGGGAACACCATGCAGGATCTGGCCGATCTCGAACGCCGCATCGCGGCCGCCTTGCAAAGGATAGGCGACGGGATCGAGGCGCTGGCCTCCCCCGCCACCCCAACCCGAGATCGCCGCGACACCGGGTCAGGACGACCGGCTTCGCCAGCTGGAAGCAGACCTCGCCGCCGAACGCCGCACCACCGCCGATCTGCGCGACCGGATTGCCGAACTCGAAGCCGCCGCGCCTGCCGCTTCCGCCCCTGCGCTCCCGGTGGATGAGGATACCGCCGCCCTTCACGCCCGGATCGAAAAGATGACCGCGCAACTCGATGTGCAGGGCCTTGAAATGCACCGCATGCGCAAGACCGTCGTGCAATTGCGCGAAAACCTGCGCGGGCTGCGCCGCGCACAGGCGGCCAACCTCGCCGATCCCGAACAGATCAACCGCGCGATGATGGCCGAACTCGAGGCCGTCCGCGTCACCCGCCTGTCGGAAGTGGCCGAGATGGATGAAATCCTCTCCGAACTCACCCCGCTGATCAAGGAAGAGCGCGCCGATGCCTGAACTCTCCATCTCCATCGGGGGGCGGTCCTTCCCCGTCGCCTGCCAGGAAGGCGAAGAGCATTTCCTCCGCTCCGCCGCCGCCATGCTGGATGCCGAGGCGCAGCCCCTCATCGCGCAACTCGGCCGCCTGCCCGAGGCGCGGATGTTGCTGATGGCCGGCCTCATGCTCGCCGACAAGACCGCCGCCGTCGAGGATGAGATCCGCGCCCTCAAGGCCCGCCTCGCCGAACTCGAAGCCCGCCCCGAAACCCGGGTCGAGGTGCCGGTGATCCCGCCGCAGGTGACCGAAACCATGGCCGAGATCGCCGCCCGCGCCGAAGCGCTCGCCGATCGTCTGGATGAGGCGAATGCCCCGCGCTGATCGGATCACCCTGATCGGGCTTGCCGTTGTGCTTCTGCCCACGGTCGCCTTCGGGCGGGTCTACACCTGCGACGACGGCAGCAGCATGGATCTGGTCTGGGCCAATGGCCTGGCCGTGATCCAGAACGAGGGCGGATTTGCGCAGTTCTCAATATCCGCCACCCTGCCATCGGCCGAGGAATACGAAGGCGCAAGCGTGCAAGAGGGAACCCACATGTTCCTGCGGATCGAGGCCGATCAGGCGACCCTCAGCCAGATCGTCACGGCCACGGGCGATGCCATTTCGACAAAGGTCTGCAAACCCGCGTGATCCCGGCATCGCGACACCAGACGAAAGGTTCCCCCATGCGCCTGCCATTCGCGCTCTCTCTCGGACTTGCGGCCTCTGCCGCCGGGGCCGAAACCACGGTCCAGAACATGACCTATCTCTGCGACCGCGATGTTCAGGTGCCGGTCGTCTATGTGAACGCGCCGGACACCGCGCTTGCGGTCCTCCATGTAGACGGATCGCAGATCCTTCTCTACAACGAACCCGCAGCCTCCGGCGCGCGATACGCATGGCCTTCGGACGGGTCCGGCTATGTCTGGTGGACCAAGGGGGCAGAGGCCACGCTTTTCTGGAAGGATGGCGCGGCCGGAACCGAAACCGCCATCCTCTCCTGCCGCCAAGGCTAGGCGCATACCGCTTTTGATGCGGTATGTTCTGCGGTATGCTAGTCCCAGCACAGCCGGAGACCCGCCATGACCGCCACCCGCCGCGCCACCTCCATGACCCTCGACGCGGCCCTCTTGGATGAGGCGCGCGCCCTTGGCATCAACCTTTCCCGCGCCGCCGAGGAGGGCATCCTCGCCCAGGTCCGCGCCGAACGCGCCCGCCGCTGGAAGGAAGAGAACGCCGCCGACATTGCGGCGTACAACCGCTGGATCGAGGAAAACGGTGTTCCCCTCGCGCGGTTCAGGAAATTCTGATGGCGGATCAGTTCGATCTGTATCGCATGGCGGAAGGGGATTACGTCCTCGTCCTGCAGTCGGGGCTTCTGGATGCCCTCAACACACGCGCCGTCTGTCTGGCTATCCCCGAAGGCGCTGCGGTTCCTGCCCTTGCCGCCTTGTCCCCGATCCTCACCGTGGGCGACATCCGCCTGCGCCTCGCTCCGCATGTCCTTGCGACGTTGACGCTGGTGGAACTTGGGACGCATATCGCCAACCTTGCGCATGAGCGTGACCGGATCATCCGAGCCTTCGATCTGATGCTGACCGGGGCCTGATACGCAAAAAAGCCCGCCAAAAGGCGGGCCTTTCCTCACACGCGGAACGCCCGATCAGGCATTCGCCTCGCGGATCTTGTTCGCCGCGTCCTTGTCGAAGGCCACGCCCTTCGCCTCGAACAGCGTGTCCAGCTCGCCCGACAGCGTCATCTCGGTGACGATATCGCAGCCGCCCACGAATTCGCCCTTCACGTAAAGCTGCGGGATCGTCGGCCAGTCGCTGAAATCCTTGATGCCCTGCCGGATCTCCGCATCCGCCAGCACGTTCACATCGGCGAAATTCACGCCCATGTAATTCAGCACCCCCGCCACGCGGGAGGAAAACCCGCATTGCGGCATCATCTTGGTGCCCTTCATGAACAGCACCACGTCGTTCTTCTCGATCGTCTCGCGGATCTGTGCTTCAGCGCTCATCTTTCTGTTCCTTCCTGAACTGCGACTGATCACGCTTTCGCGTCACCCGCCACCATCTCGGCCCATATTTCCACAGCCCTCTGCCTTCCGTTGCAAGCCAGACCAGCGACCCGCACAGGAAAAGTCCGACGACTATCGGCACCGCCCACGGCGCATGGTCCACCAACCATTGCGCCGTATGCGGGTTCATCTCACTCCGGCGCCTTGGTCGTCAGCGCCAGCGCATGAAGCTCTCCATGCGCGCCATCCATCTTGCCCTTCAGCGCGGCATAGACCGCCCGCTGCTGCTGGACCCGGTTCATTCCCCTGAAGCTCGCGTCGATCACTTCCGCCGCGAAATGCTGGCCGTCATCGCCTTGCACCGTGATCTTCGCCTCCGGAAAGCTTTCGCGGATCAGCCTCTCGATATCGCTTGCCGTGATCATTCTGGTCTCCGGTATTCCTGATCGAAGATGTATGCCTATGGGGCAGTGGCTGCAAGTGGGGCCTGCGCCTCCCATTCGCTGCGCAACATGCCAAAAAGCATCACATCCACATTCCGCCCCAGCGACGGTCGGAACCAGTGATCCACCAGCCGCCCCTCCAGCCGATATCCCGCCCGCTCATACACCTTCTGCGCTCGCAGGTTCTCGCCGCTCGCATCCAGCCAGACCTTCCGCGCGCCAAGTTCCTGAAACCCGTAATCCGTCAGCGCCCGCACGAAGCCAAGCCCCCGCCCGCCGCCCACTTCCGCCAGCCCCAGCCGTCGCAACTCCACCCGCCCGGAAGGATCACCGATCTCGGCCCAGAGGCAGAACCCCGCCGCGCGACCATCCTCCTCCCAGATCAGCAACCGATGCGCGGGATCGCTGGCATAGAAGGCCAACCGCCCCTCATCCTCATCCGTGAGGAAGGGCGCATAATCCGGCCGCTGCGCCAGCGACCGGATGAAGGCGAAATCGGCAGGCAGGGCAGGGCGCAGGCTCATTGCAGTGCCCGCCATTCCCGCGCCAGCATCGAGAATGCCACGCAATCCACCCAGACCCCCGGTTCACGCTGCCAGCATTCCCGCATCACGCCCTCCCGCACGAAGCCCGCCTTCCCGAAGGCCGCAACCGCCGCCGCGTTGTCGAAGGCCGCATCGCAGTAAAGCCGATGCGCACCAAGCGCCCCGAACACCTCATCCACCACCGCCCGGATCAGCCGCGCCCCATGGCCGTGTCCCGGCGCGCGGATCACAAGGTTCCACAGCACCACGACGCCCGGATATTCCCAGTCGATCACCGCAGCGCCCGCGATGCCGCCCCCATCCCAGACCAGGACGCCGCGCGCCGGGCCGGCAAGGATTTCCCGCAGCCACGCCTCATCCTGCTGCAAAAGCGCCTTGGGATGCGCCGCGATCAGCGCGGCGACCGCCGGGATTTCCCCCTCGGTCGCCCGCCGCAGCATCAGGCAACGGCCTTCGCAAAGGCCCCGCGATACAGCGCCGACAGCTCCGCCAGCGCCGCGCTCTCACCACCCAGCGAAACCGTATCCCCGCCGAACCGACCGACCACCGCCACGGGAACCCCCGCCGCCTTGCCCGCCGCGATCAACGCATCCGCCTTGTCCGTCGCCACGATGTACCGCGCCTGATCCTCACCAAAGAGGAACGCAGCCTCGCCATTCTCAACCGTCAGGCCGACCCGCGCGCCCTCGGCCATCTCGAAGGCCGCCAGCGCAAGGCCCCCATCGCCAAGGTCCGTGCAGGCCCGGATCAGCGCGCGGTTCGCGCGCACGAATTCCCCGTGCCGCTTCTCCGCCACCAGATCGACGGGCGGCGCATCCCCGGCCTCGATCCCAAAGCCCTCGGCCAGAACCGCAGACTGCCCCAGATGCGACCCCGCCGCCCCGATCAGCACCAGCGCATCGCCCGCTGCAGGCTTGCCGTTGATCACCTCATCCAGCGAGGCCAGCAAACCAACCGCCCCGATCGTCGGCGTGGGCAGAATGCCCTTGCCATCCGTCTCGTTATACAAAGACACGTTCCCTGAAACGATGGGCATGTCCAGCGCCGCCACCGCCGCCCCGATCCCTTTGATCGCGCCGACGAACTGCCCCATGATCTCGGGCTTCTCCGGATTTCCGAAGTTCAGGTTGTCCGTCGTGGCAAGGGGCTTCGCCCCCACCGCCGTCAGGTTGCGATAAGCCTCGGCCACCGCCTGCTTGCCACCCTCCACCGGGTTCGCCTTCACATAGCGCGGCGTCACGTCGCTGGTGAAAGCCAGCGCCTTCCCCGTCCCATGCACCCGCACCACACCCGCAGGCAGGCCCGGCGTCACCACCGTATCGGCCCCCACCTGACTGTCATACTGCTCCCACACCCAGGCCTTATGCGCATAGGTCGGGCTGCCGATCAGCGCCCGCAGCCCCGCCAAGGGCGCAATCGCCGGAAGGTCACCCAAAGGCGCAGCCTTCGGCGTCTCCACCCAAGGCCGGTCATATTCCGGCGCGCTGGAGGAAAGCTTGGACAAGGGCAGATCCGCCTTGATCTCGTTGCCATGCAGGATGAGGAAGCGATCTTCGGGGATCGTCTCGCCCACGATGGCGAAATCCAGATCCCACTTTTCAAATATGGCCCGCGCCTCCGCCTCCATCGACGGCTTCAGCACCATCAGCATCCGCTCCTGGCTTTCCGACAGCATCATCTCATAGGCGGTCATCCCCACCTCGCGCTGGGGCACGTCATCCAGCTGCAACTTGATGCCAAGCCCGCCCTTGTCGCCCATCTCCACCGCCGAACAAGTCAGGCCCGCCGCCCCCATATCCTGAATGGAAATGACCGCGCCCGAGGCCATAAGCTCCAGACATGCCTCCAGCAGGCGCTTTTCGGTGAAGGGGTCGCCCACCTGCACGGTGGGCCGCTTCTCCTCGATCGTGTCGTCGAACTCGGCAGAGGCCATGGTCGCCCCGCCCACCCCGTCGCGCCCCGTCTTGGCGCCAAGGTAAACGACCGGCATCCCAACGCCCGACGCGGCGGAATAGAAAATCTTGTCCGCATCCGCGAGGCCAGCCGCAAAGGCATTCACCAGACAGTTGCCGTTATAGGCCCGGTGGAACCGCACCTCGCCGCCCACCGTCGGCACGCCAAAGGCATTGCCATAGGCCCCGATCCCCTCGACCACACCCTTCACGAGATGCGAGGTCTTCGGATGCGACGGCTCCCCGAAAGACAGCGCATTCATCGCCGCAATCGGCCGCGCGCCCATGGTAAAGACATCGCGCAGGATGCCGCCCACCCCCGTCGCCGCGCCCTGATGCGGTTCGATATAGGACGGGTGGTTGTGGCTCTCCATCTTGAAGATCACCGCCTGCCCGTCGCCGATATCCACCACGCCCGCATTCTCGCCCGGCCCGCAGATCACCTGCGGCCCGCTCGTCGGCAGCGTCCGCAGCCATTTCTTCGACGATTTGTAGGAACAATGTTCGTTCCACATCGCCGAAAAGATGCCGAGTTCGGTGAACGTCGGCTCCCGCCCGATGATCTCCAATATCCGCTGATATTCGTCCGGCTTCAGCCCGTGGCTGGCGATCAGGTCGGGCGTCAGGGCGGGTTCGGTCATGGCGGCATCCCTCGGGTCTGGTGCTTGCCCGCGCGTCTAGGCGAAACGGGCGCAAAGGGGAAGGGGGAAGGGCGGTCCAGACCGCCCCCCACCCGGAAAATCTCGTCATCCCTCGGGCACCCGTGCCGAACTCCGCCCCCGGGGGGGCGATCCCGACTCGGCCCGCGCCGCCTGTGACAGGGCGCTCGCGCTGACGACCTCTTCTCCCGATGCCGCATTCCTTGGCAAAGCCCGGGCCACACTGCCGCATACGCGGGCAGAACGCGCCCTTTCGCGCGAAAACCAAAAAAAAGGCCGAGCAGAAGCTCGGCCCAAGTCCAACAGGGAGGTATGAAGCGATGAGAGAAGAACTCGACCACCGCCTCGCCGCTCGATTTAGGGGGGCGGGCGATTCCGTGCAAGGGCCGGAATGCCGCAGTTGCAGCATTGCCGCTATGCGCGGAATGCATGGCTTTGCCGATCCCTCTGAAAACGTTTCCCGTCCGGCCCTTGCATCCGCCCGATCCCGCCGTCGCGGGGCAGGGCACCGGGCCCCGTTCAGGCCTGTTCGCGCTTGCGATACTTGAAGATCTCTTCGCTCACGAATTCACGGAAGGCCGCCACCCGCTTGGAATGGCGCAACTCCTCGGGATAGGCCAGAAACACCGGCACCTCGCCGCTTTCCGTCTCGGGCAGGACGCGCACCAGATGGGGGAAATCCTCGGTGATATAGTCGGGCAGGACCCCGATTCCGATATGGTTCAACACCCCCTGCAAAACCCCGAAATAGTTGTTCACCGTCAGGGTCGAGGGGATGTCATTGCTCATCAACTGCTGCACCAGGCTTGCCCCCGCCGCCACCTGCGCCGTTCCCGGATGCTGGCAGATCAAACGATGCGAATGGAAATCCGCCATCGTCAGCGGCGTGCCATGTTCGGCCAGATATTCCGGCGTCGCATAAAGCCGCATCCGGATCTGCATCAGCCGCTTGCGGATCAGGTCGGCCTGGCTCGGTTCCTTCATCCGGATCGCCACATCCGCCTCGCGCATCGGCAGGTCCAGAACCTTCTCCTCCAGCATCAGGTCGATCTTCAAACCCGGATACTTCCGGTAAAGCGCCGTCAGCCGTGGCGCCAGCCACAGCGTCCCGAAACCCACCGTCGTGGTCACCCGCAACTCGCCAAAGACCTCGTCCTCGCTGTCGCGGATGCGCGCCGCCGTGGCATCCAGCCGCTTGACCATCTGGGTCGTCGCATCGAACAGCAACTCCCCCTGTTCCGTCAGGATCAGGCCACGGGCATGGCGGTGGAACAGCGTCACGCTCAGGCTTTCCTCAAGCGCGCGGATCTGGCGGCTGACGGCGGACTGGCTCAGATGCAGCACATCCCCGGCATGGGTCAGGCTGCCCTTGTCGGCCACCGCATGGAAAATCCGCAGCTTGTCCCAATCCATTCTCTGTACTCACCCCTGAAATCCGCGCCACGCTAACACGGAAGCCCCCACATAAGAAGTATAGCAGCTATGTAAAGGCTGCATGGCTCCGAATTTGCCACAGGTGCCGCTCGGGCGCGGCTTGGCCTTTTCCATGGCCCGCATCCCGCCTATGCTGCCCCAAGGCGGGGCAAACCCGCGACGGCGGTCCCGCCATGGGTCCGGCACAGGCAGGAAAGGGCGGCACGATGGCAGTTGGCATCTTCGATTCGGGCTTGGGCGGGCTGACGGTTCTCGATGCGGTCAGCCGCCGCCTGCCCGATATCCCCTTTGTCTATCTTGGCGACAATGCCCACGCCCCCTATGGCGTGCGCACCGCCGACGACATCTTCAACCTCACCTGTGCCGCCACCGAACGGCTCTGGGCGGAAGGCTGCGATCTGGTCATCCTCGCCTGCAACACGGCCTCCGCCGCCGCGCTGAAGCGGATGCAGGAAACCTGGGTGCCCGCCGACAAGCGCGTCCTCGGCGTCTTCGTCCCGCTGATCGAGGCGCTCACCGAACGGCAATGGGGCGACAACTCCCCCCCGCGCGAGGTGGCGGTGAAACATGTCGCCCTTTTCGCCACCCCCGCCACCGTCGCCTCCCGCGCCTTCCAGCGCGAACTGGCCTTCCGCGCCATCGGCGTCGATGTCGAGGCGCAGCCCTGCGGCGGCGTGGTCGATGCCATCGAACAGGGCGACGAAATCCTGGCCGAGGCGCTGGTGCGCAGCCATGTCGAGGCGCTCAAGCGCCGCATGCCCCAGCCCGAGGCCGCCATCCTCGGATGCACCCACTACCCGCTGATGGAGAAAGTGTTCCAAGAGGCGCTGGGGCAGGGGGTCAAGGTCTACTCCCAGGCCAATCTGGTGGCCGAGTCGCTGGCCGACTATCTGACCCGGCGGCCGGAATTCATCGGCCCGGGACGCGAGTCGAAATTCCTGACGACGGGCGATCCCAAGGCCGTGTCGAACAAGGCAACGCAATTCCTGCGCCGACGGATCGAGTTCCAAAGCGCCTGAGTAGGGCGGGGTTCACCCCGCCACCCCTCCCCCTGCATCCCACCTTCCGCACGGGGATCTTGCTGCCTCTCGGTATGCACAGCCGTCTGCACCGCACGGCTGCACCGGATGTTGCACCGCCCAAAGGCCAAAAACCCCTTGCCCTCGGCCCCCGCCTGCCGCATCACTCCCCCATCGGAAAAAGGGGGCGGGGATGACCGCAAAAGTCGCCATTCTTGGGGCATCGGGCTATACGGGTGCCGAACTCGTGCGCCTTTTGGCCATGCATCAGGGCATTGAAATCGCAGCGCTTTCCGCCGATCGCAAGGCCGGGATGGCAATGGCGGACGTCTTCCCTTTCCTGCGCCACCTCACGCTCCCGCGCCTGCAGAAGATCGACGAGATCGACTTTTCCGGCATCGACCTGTGCTTTTGCGCGCTGCCGCACGCCACCACACAACAGGTGGTGGCATCTTTGCCGAAAACACTCAAGATCGTGGATCTCTCCGCCGATTTCCGCCTGCGCGATCCGGCAGAATATGAACGCTGGTATGGCCAGCCCCACACCGCCATCGACCTCCAGAAAGAGGCCGTCTACGGCCTGACGGAATTCTACCGCGACGAAATCCGTTCCGCCCGCCTCGTGGCCGGAACCGGCTGCAACGCGGCGACCGGTCAATATGCGCTTCGTCCCCTGATTTCAAAGGGTTGCATTGATCTGGATGACATCCTGATCGACCTCAAGGCAGGCGTCAGCGGGGCAGGGCGCAGCCTGAAGGAAAACCTCCTGCATGCCGAACTCTCCGGCGGCACGCACAGCTATTCCGCCGGGGGCAAGCATCGCCATCTGGGCGAATTCGATCAGGAATTCAGCGCCCTCGCCGGCCGTCCCGTCCGCGTGCGCTTCACCCCTCATCTTCTGCCGATGAACCGGGGCATCCTTGCCACCGTCTATGTGCGCGGCACCCCGGCCGAGGTTCACGAAACCCTCGCAACCGCCTATCAGGACGAGGTTTTCCTCAAGGTGCTACCCTTTGGCGCACTCCCCTCGACACGCGATATCGCAAGCTCCAATTTCTGTCATATCGGCGTCATCGGTGACCGGGTTCCCGGGCATGCCACGGTGATCGCCGTGCTGGACAACCTGACCAAGGGCTCATCGGGGCAGGCGATCCAGAACGCGAACCTGATGCTGGGCCTGCCCGAAACCCAAGGGCTGATGCTCGCCCCCGTCTTCCCGTAAGGAGGGATCATGGCCGGTCTGAAAGGCTTGAAGAAACAACGCCGTATCCAGATCATCGCGCTGGCGGCGGTGGCTCTTTTGGTGTCGACCGCACTGATCGGCTACGCCATGCGCGACGGGATCAACTTCTTCCGCTCCCCCACCCAGGTGGTGGAAACTCCGCCCGCCGAGGGCGAGGTGTTCCGCATCGGCGGCCTTGTCGAGGAAGGGTCCATCATGCGCGGTCAGGGCGAAACCGTCACCTTCCGCGTGACTGACATGAACCAGACGGTCCCGGTCGCCTATACCGGCGTGCTGCCCGATCTCTTTTCCGAAGGGCAAGGGATGGTCGGCACCGGGCAGATGGTCGATGGCACCTTCCAGGCCACGGAAATCCTTGCGAAACATGATGAAACCTACATGCCCAAGGAAGTGGTCGACGCGCTGAAGGAACAGGGCGTCTATGTCGATCCGAACGATCAAGGCAGCTGACCGCGCGCGCCTTACCGGCTCCGTTAACCCCAACATCGCAGGCTTTCCCCCTCAGCCAAGGAAGGGAAGCCCATGTTATCCGTGGAAACCATCGCCACCGAAGCCGCCGGTGATGCCGCGCCCCAGACCGCGCGTCACCTGATCGACAGGTTCTTCTTCGCCCCCGGCCTTTCCGCCCTGCCGCAGGTGCTGCAGGCCCCGGTCTTTCTGGCCTATCTCCAGCATGGCCGCAGGGCCATTCAGGCCCTGCAACGGGCCATCGCGGCACAGGGCGCCGATTGCGCGGTGGATGGGGTGATAGGCCCGCTCACGCTCCGCTCTGTGCGGGCCTGCCTGAATGCGGATGCCAGCCCCTTCCACAGCCGCCTGAGGGAAGAAATCATGGCCCTCAACGCGCCGCAGGAAAAGGCGGCAAAGCCATGAAACCCACCCTGAAGAACGGCCTGCGCGCCGCCGATACCCTGATCGGCCTCCGCCGCCGCCTGACGCTGTCGCTGCCCGATGCCGCGCCCGCTGCAAATCCGGCGGGCCGTTTCGATCGTTTCGTCGATGCGGCGAACCGCCTGCCGCGCCCTGTGCTGGCCTTCGGGGTGATCGGAGTCTTTCTCTTTGCCATGGTGGATCCGCTGGCCTTTGCCCAACGGATGCAAGCCCTGCGCAGCATGCCGGACGAGATGTGGTGGATCCTTGGCGCACTTCTGGCCGGGCATTTCGGCGCGCGCGAAGTGCATCATCTGCGCCACGGTCCTGCCAAGGCCCCGCAAGGCCCCCCTGAACCCGGCCGCGCGGATACGGGCCGTCCTTGACCTGTCATGTCCGCTCTGGCATTGCCGGAGGCAAGCAGACAGGAATGTGATCAAATGAACCTCTTCTCGGAAATCCGGGAGCTTGTCGTCGCGGCGCTCAATGATATGGCCGCGCAGGGCAGCCTTCCCGCCGGTCTCGATCTTTCGGCGGTCGCCGTGGAACCGCCGCGCGATCCCTCGCATGGCGATATGGCCACGAATGCTGCCATGGTTCTGGCAAAACCGGCGGGCCTGCAACCCCGCGCCATCGCGGATGCGCTGGCAAAGGCGCTGATGCCGGATCCCCGCATCGCCGGGGCTGATGTTGCGGGGCCGGGTTTCCTCAATCTCCGGCTCGATCCGGCGGTCTGGCACGGCCTGTTGCGCGCCGCCCTCGTGGCAGGGCCGGATTTCGGCCGGTCCACCCTTGGGCAGGGGCGTCGGGTCAATGTCGAATTCGTCTCCGCCAATCCCACAGGCCCCATGCATGTGGGCCACACCCGCGGCGCGGTCTTCGGCGATGCGCTGGCGCGGCTTCTGGCCTTTGCCGGCTGGGATGTGACGCGGGAATACTACATCAACGACGGCGGCGCGCAGGTCGATGTTCTGGCCCGTTCCGCCTATGAACGCTACCGCGAAGCGCATGGTCTGGAACCCGCCATCTCCGAAGGGCTCTATCCCGGCGATTACCTCATTCCGGTGGGAGAGGCGCTGAAGGCGAAATATGGCGACAGCCTGCTGAACCAGCCGGAATCGGTCTGGCTAAAGGACGTGCGCGACTTTGCAACCGAAATGATGATGACAGAAATCCGTAACGATCTTAAGGTTTTAGGGGTCGAAATGGATGTATATTCGTCAGAGAAGGCGCTTTACGGCACGGGCGAGATCGAAGCCGCCATCGCCACCCTGCGGGAGATGGGCCTGATCTATGAAGGCGTCCTCGAACCGCCAAAAGGCAAGGAGCCGGACGATTGGGAACCGCGCGTCCAGACGCTGTTCCGCTCCACCGCGCATGGCGATGACGTGGATCGCCCGGTGCAGAAATCCGACGGGTCCTGGACGTATTTCGCCCCCGACATCGCCTATCACTACAACAAGGTCCGCCGCGGTTTCGATGCGCTGATCGACATTTTCGGGGCCGATCATGGCGGCTATGTCAAACGCATGAAGGCCGCCGTTTCGGCCCTTTCCAACGGGCGCGTGCCGCTCGACATCAAGCTGATCCAGCTGGTCAAGCTCTACAAGAACGGTGAACCCTTCAAGATGTCCAAGCGGGCAGGGACCTTTGTCACCCTGCGCGACGTGGTCGAACAGGCGGGGGCCGATGTCACCCGCTTCGTCATGCTGACGCGCAAGAACGATGCCGCGCTCGATTTCGATTTCGACAAGGTGTTGGAACAGTCCAAGGACAATCCCGTTTTCTACGTCCAATACGCCAATGCCCGCATCAACTCCGTCCTGCGCAAGGCACGCGATGCCGGGCTTGACGTGTCGGACAAGGCCCTGATCGCGGCCAATCTTTCCATCCTCACGCATGAGGCGGAAATCGGCATGGCCCGCAAGATCGCGGAATGGCCGCGTCTGGTGGATATCGCGGCGCGCAACAACGAACCCCACCGCGTGGCCTTCTATCTCTATGAACTGGCCTCCGATCTGCACGGCCTGTGGAATCGCGGCAACGAAGACGCCTCGCTTCGCTTCCTGCAGGAGGGGGACCCTGCCGTTTCGCAGGCGAAAATCGCCCTTGCCCGCAGCGTTTCCGTTGTTATTTCCGCAGGTCTTGCTATTTTGGGCGTCACTCCGGTCGAGGAAATGCGCTGATCCAAGGCGCCCCGTCCGGTCGAGCAGGCAAACGAGGCGGATGCGGCATGTATCGCATCCCGATTGAGGCATGGCATGGCGGATGTGGATTACGACGACTACGACAATGGTCTGTCCGATGTCTGGGCTGACGGCGGACGGATGGCGACCCGCGCTTCGCGGGTGATGCACCTGGCCGGGGCGGCCTGTTCTGTCTGCCTTGTGCTGGGCCTTGGATACTGGGGCTACAAACTGGCCGTGCGGGATGTGACCGGCGTGCCGGTCGTCCGCGCCATGGCCGGGCCGATGCGGATCGCGCCTGAAAATCCGGGCGGCGAGGTGGCCGATCATCAGGGATTGGCGGTGAATGCCGTGGCCGCCCTCGGCGCCGCCGCGCCGCCCCCCGACCGTCTGATCCTGGCGCCCCGCGCTGTCGACCTCGATCCCGAGGATCTGGCCGGGCTGTCTTCTGCGCCCCCCCCTGACACTGCCCCCCAGGCGCTCACACCCACGCTGGCCGCTGCCGTGATCGCCCCGCGCGACCCTGCCGCTGTTGCCGCCGACCCCTCTCTCGGCCCTGATCCCGATGCCGTGGCCCAGGCCTTGGCCGAGGCATTGGCCGTCCCGTTGGACGATCTCGCTGCGACCGAGGTTGCCGCGGATGGTGGCTCCGCCCCGATCCGCCCACGCCCGCGCCCGTCCAATGCCCTGCCCGGGACAACGGACCTTGCCCCGCTTCCAGTTAGCGCATCCAGCCCCGGCATCGCGGCGACCGAGATCGACCCTTCCACGATCCCGGCAGGCACCAATCTTGTACAACTGGGCGCCTTCGACACCGCCGATCAGGCGCGCGAGGAATGGGCCCGTCTGGCCGGACTCTTCGGCCCGCAACTGCAGGACAAATCGCTTGTCGTGCAGGCCGCGGAAAGCGGTGGGCGCACCTTCTATCGCCTGCGCGCGCATGGATTTTCCGATGATGCCGCCGCGCGCGGCTTCTGCGTGGATCTGCTTGCGCAGCAGGCCTCCTGCATTCCGGTCGAACAACGATGAGCGCAACCGGAACCGGCGCAACGATTTTTGGCTGCGCGGGGCCTGACCTTGCCGAAGCCGAGCGCGCCTTCTTCCGCGATGCCGATCCCTTCGGCTTCATCCTTTTCGCGCGCAATGTCGAAAGCCCGGAACAACTTCGCCGCCTGACGGATGCGCTGCGCTCGTCCGTGGGGCGGGATGCGCCGGTTTTCGTTGATCAGGAGGGCGGGCGGGTGCAACGCCTGCGCGCGCCGCATTGGCGGGAATGGCTGCCACCGCTTGAACAGATCGAAAGGACAGGCCGCCGCGCCGCCGAAGGCATGGCCATCCGCAGCCGCATCATCGCCGCAGAGTTGCGTGCCGTCGGGATCGACGGCAATTGTGCGCCCTGCGCCGATCTGGCGACGGCCGCCACCCATCCGTTCCTGCGCAACCGCTGCTATGGCGAAAGTCCGGATCAGGTGGCCCTTGTGGCCCGCCAAGTCGCCGAGGCGCATTTGCAGGGCGGTGTTCTGCCGGTGATCAAGCATATGCCCGGCCATGGCAGATCCTCCGCCGATACGCATCATGATCTGCCACGGGTGGATGTGCCCGCGCAAACCCTGATCGAAACTGACTTCGCCCCTTTCCGGGCATTGAAGAACCTGCCGTTGGCCATGACGGCCCATATCGTCTTTCCGGCCTATGATCCCGATCTGCCCGCCACCCAATCGCCCGCCATGAACCGTGTCATCCGCGAACAGATCGGTTTTGCGGGCCTGCTGATGACGGATGACCTGAACATGCAGGCGCTGTCCGGTTCGCTGGCCGAACGCACCGGCAGGGCGATGGCTGCGGGCTGCGATCTGGCCCTGCATTGCAAGGGCGACCTGGCCGAGATGATCGCCGTTGCCACGGCCGCGGGGCAGATGGGGCCGGACAGCTTGGATCGAGCCGCCGCAGCGCTGGAATGGCGAAAAGCCCCCGATGTCGTTGACATCCCCGCGCTTGAGGCCAAGCTTGCACAAATGCTGCAGGAAGGCCCGGATGGCTGACGAAGACTGGACGGATGAGGCGCGTCTTTCCCCGGCAGAACGCCTGTCGGCCGAGGCCCTTATCGTCGATGTCGATGGCTATGAAGGCCCGCTTGATCTGCTTCTGACGCTCTCGCGCACGCAGAAGGTGGATCTTCGGCGGATTTCCATCCTGCAATTGGCGGATCAGTATCTGGGCTTCGTCGAACGCGCCCGCGCGCTGCGCATCGAACTCGCTGCGGATTACCTAGTCATGGCCGCGTGGCTGGCATTCCTGAAATCCCGCCTCCTGCTGCCGCCGGAACCGGGCGAGGACGGCCCCTCGGCCGAAGAGCTTGCAGCCCATCTGGCGTTTCAGCTGGAACGTCTGCAGGCGATGCGGGAATCCGCGGCGCGGCTCATGGCGCGTGATCAGCTTGGTCGTGATTTCTTTGCCCGAGGTATCCCCGAAGACATCACGCGCCTGCGCAGCGTCACGTATTCGGCGACCTTGATCGACCTGATGCGCGCCTATGCCCGGATCCGCACAAAGGATGAATTCCGCCCCTTCGTGATGGATCGTGACCATGTCTTCACCATGGAACAGGCGCTGGATCGGCTGCGTGGCCTGATCGGCTATGTGGGTGACTGGGCGGATCTGCTGTCCTTTCTTCCCGAAGGCTGGGAGGTCAACCCGATGCGACGGCGGTCTTCCACGGCTGCACATTTCGCCGCCGTTCTGGAGCTTGCAAAACGCGGGCAGATCGAACTTCGTCAGGGTGAGACCTTTGCCCCGATCCAGTTGCGACGGAAAGAGCCATGACGGATAACGCCGAACCGATCGAGCGCAGCCTGTTCGAGGCACCGCCCATGGCAGAGCAGGAACGGATGGTCGAGGCCGTTCTCTTCGCCTCGGCGGAACCGGTTTCGCTGGCGGAACTCATCTCGCGCCTGCCGCATGGCTGCGATCCGGCCGAGGCGCTTGTTCATTTGCGTAAGCGGTATGAGGGCCGGGGCGTGCATCTTGTGCGCGTCGGCGATGCCTATGCCTTCCGCACCGCCGCCGATCTGGGCCATCTGATGCGCAAGGAAACCGTGGAACAGCGCAAGCTGTCGCGGGCGGCGATCGAGACGCTGGCCATCATCGCCTATCATCAACCCGTCACCCGGGCCGAGATCGAAGAGATCCGGGGTGTTGCCGTCTCGCGCGGGACAGTCGACCAGCTTCTGGAAATGGAGTGGATCCGTCTTGGCCGCCGCCGGATGACACCGGGCCGCCCGGTGACCTTTGTCGTGACGGAACAGTTCCTTGATCATTTCGGGCTGGAATCCGCGCGCGATCTTCCCGGGCTCAAGGAATTGCGGGCGGCAGGGCTTCTGGACAGCCGGCCCTTGCCCGGCAGCATGCAAAGACCAGATGATGAGGAAGAGGCTGCTACCGGCCAGAGTGAACTGTTCGAGGATTGAGTGGGGACGTACCGATGGATCTGACGAAACTGATGCAGAAATATGGTGGGCGTCTGCTGCGGCAGGCGCTTGGCGGTTTGATGAAGGAAGGCATCAATCGGATGGGATCTCAGGGGGGCAAGGGGACCGCCTCTCCGGAACAGGACCGTCACCGCAGCCAGCAGACCCGTGCCGCGCAGAACCGCATGCGCGATGTGATGAAGATCGCCCGCCGCCTCTGGCGCTGATCAGGCCGCGCGGAACTGCTTGGCCAGTTTCAGACCCTGCCCCTGATAGTTCGAGCGGATCGCCTGCCCGTAAAGCGTGTCCGGGCGCTGTGCCATGCGTTCATAGACAAGCCTGCCGACGATCTGGCCATGTTCCAGAACGAAGGGCGCCTCATGGCAGCGCACCTCCAGAACGCCGCGTGACCCGGCCCCGCCCGCTGCGGCATGGCCGAAGCCGGGATCGAAGAAGCCCGCGTAATGAACCCGAAATTCGCCAACCATGGCCAGATAGGGGGCCATCTCGGCCGCATGGTCTGGCGGAATTGTCACCGCTTCGCGACTGACAAGGATGTAGAAGGCCCCCGGGTCAAGGATGATCCGGCCCTCTGTCGTGCGGATCTCTTCCCAGAAATCGGCAATGGCATAATGGTCGATCAGGTCAAGATCGACGACACCGGCATGCGGCTTGGCCCGATAGCCCACTAGATCGCCTTTGTCGGGCCGAAGGTCCACGGAAAAGCCCAGACCCTCGGATATCACGGCGGTGCCTGAGACGAGCGGATCTTCCCGATGCAGCTTTTCCAGTGCAGAATCGTCAAGAATGGATTGCCCGCAGCGGAACCTGACCTGGTTGAGCCGCATCCCCGGCCGTACCAGCACCGAAAAGCTTTTCGGGCAAACCTCGGCGTAAAGCGGGCCGGTGTAACCTTCGGGAATCCGGTCGAATTCCGTGCCGCCATCCGCGATGGTGCGCGTCAGAAGATCAAGCCGCCCGGTGGAGCTTTTTGCATTGGCAACCGCGGTCAGATCCGCGGGCAGGCCAAAGCTTTCCATCAACGGAATCACATAGACGCAGCCCTTTTCCAACACGGCACCCGATGTCAGATCAAAGCGATGCATCTCGAATTCGGACAGGCGCTCCTGCACTGTCCGTCCCTTTCCGGCCAGGAAGGAAGCCCGCACACGATAGGCTACGGTCCCAAGACGCAGATCCATGCTCGCAGGTTGCACCTGTGCATCAAGGACGGGGATTTCGGATGAAATTGCCCCCTCACGGATCAGCTCCCTGATCGCCTGCGAAGGAAGCACGCCCTTGTCCTGCATTCCGCCAATCCCCCGATCAGTAGCCAGAAACGGAACCGCCCGCGCTGCCACGAGGCAGGCGGGCGGTTTCGGTATTGGTCGGGCCGGTGAGATTCGAACTCACGACCTTCCGCCCCCCAGACGGACGCGCTAACCAGGCTGCGCCACGGCCCGACAGGCGGGATACATACCGATATTCCGGGCAGGGGCAAGCAGGAAAGCGCATTTCCCGAATGATCACTTTGCCCTGCGGCGCGCGGCTTCCGCCACGCGATGGCGCAGATCGGATAGTCGGTCGCGAAGGCGGATCAGATCGGCCTGACGGTCCGCCAATTGCACCGCAGATCTGCGCCGCAAGAGGGCTGCTAGGGTAGGTTCGACAACCACTTCGGGATCGGCTTTCGGCTCATCTTCCGGCGAATC
Organism: Paracoccaceae bacterium; assembly: GCA_041397045.1. Classification (GTDB taxonomy): domain Bacteria; phylum Pseudomonadota; class Alphaproteobacteria; order Rhodobacterales; family Rhodobacteraceae; genus Paragemmobacter. The sequence goes on along the minus strand of JAWKXK010000017.1, from coordinate 29,165 downwards.
GGATCCGGCTCCTTCGGTCGCTGCCATCTCTTCCGGGACAAGGGCCGCATCCTGCGGACTGTCCGTGATTGCGCTATCTGCGATGCTCTCGGCCCCGGTGGAGGAGGGCGTGGCAGGTTCTTTCGACAAGGCCTCTGTTGTGGGTGTTTCGGCAGGCAGGCCATGGTCTGGGCCATCGGTCAACCCAGCGGCCTGCTCTTGCTGTGCGGGCGTGTCATCCAGCATGTCTGGGGCTTCGGCGACTGTCGGCCCAGCAGACTGCAGGTCGGCGGCGGTTGGGGCAGGGGGGATATCCTGCTTGTCCGCGGGCCAATGCGCGGCGTCCGCTTCATCGGTGGTCGAGTCCCGGGGATCTTGGGGCCAGGAATTTTCACCCGCCGCTGAGGCCTGCTCTGCGCGCCCGAGGGCCACTTCCAGCGAAATGATCTGAGCACTTCTCGCCCCTTCGGCTTCGGGCCCGTCGTCTTCCTCATCAAGGTCGCCGCGAAACAGAATGCTGTCGACAAGGGGATCAAGGGGTGATTCCAGCGCGTCCCCTGAAAATCCTTCGGAAAGGCCGGCCACATGGCGAATCCCATGTTCGCGCAGGATTTTCTGCACGCCGCGGATCGTCATTCCTTCATCATGCAGCAGCTTCTTGATGCCGGCCAGCAGCGCAACATCGCCGGGGCGATAATAGCGTCGCCCACCCGCACGCTTTACCGGCCGGATCTGCGGGAAACGGCTTTCCCAGAACCGCAGCACATGCGCGGGCGTATCAAGGAAATCGGCAACCTCACTGATGGTGCGGAACGCCTCTGGGGATTTCTCCATCGGCGGGTCAGCTCCTTACTTTCTGGATCCGGCGGCCACGCGATCCTTCATCAGATGGGAGGGCCGGAAGGTCAGAACACGGCGGGGGCTGATCGGCACTTCGTCGCCGGTCTTCGGGTTGCGTCCCACGCGGGCGGACTTGTCACGCACAGAGAACGTTCCGAACGAAGAGATCTTGACCGTCTCCCCACTGGCCAGCGCATCCGAGATGTGCTGCAGCACGCTTTCCACAAGAAGGGCGCTTTCATTACGGGAAAGCCCCACCTCGCGGAACACGGCTTCCGACAGATCCATGCGGGTTAGCGTCGTTTCACTCATCCTGTCCCCCCCGGGCATTTCAGCACAGAGTGAGCGCTTTGGATTTCCGAGTCAATATCAACAGCTTGTCGGGCAGGTTTAAGACGCGGGCCGTGTCACCAGCGCAGAACGACGGAACCCCAGGCTAGGCCACCGCCGATGGCTTCGGTCACCAGCAGGTCGCCCGTCTTGATCTGCCCGCGCGCCTTGCCCACCGAAAGCGCAAGCGGGATCGACGCTGCCGAGGTATTGCCGTGATCCTGCACCGTGACGATCACATGGTCCATCGACACCTGCATGCGCTTTGCCGTGGCCTCGATGATGCGGATATTGGCCTGATGCGGAACGATCCAATCCACATCGCCGCCCGAAAGCCCCACTTTGGCCAGTGCGGCATGGGCGGTCTCGGCCAGTTTCTCGACCGCGTGGCGAAAGACTTCCTTGCCCTGCATCCGCAGATGCCCGGTGGTCCCGGTCGAAACGCCGCCATCGACATAAAGGATGTCGCGATGCCTGCCGTCCGAGTTGAGATCGGTTGCAAGGATGCCGCGATCCGCCGTCGTGCCCGTGCCTTCGCCCGCCTCAAGGACAAGCGCGCCCGCGCCATCGCCAAACAGGACGCAGGTCGAACGATCCGTCCAGTCCATCAGCCGCGAAAAGGTTTCCGCACCGATCACCAGCACGCGCCGGGCCTGACCGGAAAGGATCAGGGCATTCGCATTGGCCATGGCGAAGACGAAACCGGCGCAGACGGCCTGCACGTCAAAGGCAAAGCCCCGCGTCATCCCCAGCCCTGCCTGAACCATCGTGGCGGCGGAGGGAAAGGTCAGGTCCGCCGTTGATGTGGCAAGGATGATCGCGTCCACATCATCGGCTGTCAGCTCGGCATCCTGCAAGGCGGCCTGTGCAGCGCGGATCGCCATGTCTGATGTCGTCTGCCCTTCGGCCGCGAAATGCCGCCGCTCGATCCCCGAGCGGCTGCGGATCCATTCATCGGATGTTTCGACCAGTGCTTCCAGTTCGGAGTTGGGAACAAGCCTGTCAGGCAGATAGTGCCCGACGCCCGCTACGACGGCCCGTATCGTCATTCTCTTGTCCCGCCTCCCGACCCCGATGCCGCATCGGACGGGGCATTGTCTGTGGGGGCATCCTGCCCCGCGCGCGCAGCGGACGCAACCCGCGCGGCAAGCCGATCCTGAAAGTCGGCGGCGGCCAGTTGGCGCGCAAGGCCGATGGCTGCGGCAACGCCGGTCGCATCGGCCGAGCCGTGGGATTTCACCACCGTGCCATTCAGCCCGAGAAATACCCCGCCATTCGCGCGGCGCGGATCCATCCGCCGCTGCAGGCGTCGCAGGGTGCCCAGTGCGAAAAGGGCGGCAAGACGCGAAAAGACCGTGGCGTTGAATTCCTCGCGCAGGAAATCCGATATCAGCTTTGCAGTGCCTTCCCCTGTCTTCAGGGCGACATTGCCGGTGAAGCCATCGGTCACGATGACATCGACCCGGTCCGAGGGGATGTCGCTGCCTTCGACAAAGCCCACGAATTCAAAACTGCCCGAGTCCGCCGCCACGCCCAGAAGTTCGTGCGCTTCCTTCAGCTCTGCCCGGCCCTTGTGTTCTTCGGTGCCCACATTCAGCAGGCCGACCCGCGGACGCGACAGTCCGAGCCCGTTCCGGGCATAAGAGGCGCCCATCATCGCAAACTGCAAAAGATCGCCGGCATCGGCCTTCACATCGGCCCCCATGTCCAGCATCACGTTGAAACCGACCGTATTCCGCGATGGCCAGAGGCTGGCGATGGCGGGCCGGTTGATGCCGGGCAGCCTGCGCAGGCGGATCATGGAAATGGCCATCAGGGCGCCAGTATTGCCACAGGAAACGGCAACCTTCGCTTCGCCCTGCTTGACGCTTTCGATGCAGGACCACATCGAGGTGCCATCGCCATTGCGCATGACCTGGCTGGGCTTGTCCTGCATGGACACGATCCTGTCCGCGTGGCGTAGGGTCACGCGTCCGGAGAGCGCGCCTTCGTTGGCCAAAAGGCGCGACAGTTCCGCTTCCTTGCCATGAAGAATGAAGTCGACATCGGAATGCGCCGCCGCAGACAGGACAAGACCGGCAACAACTGCTGCCGGTCCCCGGTCGCCACCCATGGCGTCAACGGAAATAACGATGCGCCGCCCGCTATCGGTTGCCGGAGTGTGAAGTCCGTTGACCATCGGGCTGGGCGTGCTGGATGCGGCTTACGCCGCGTCCTCGTCCAGATCGACTTCCTTGGCGGTCGCCACGACTTCGCGCGCGTCGTAATGGCCGCAGGCGCCGCAGACGTGGTGCGGACGCTTCAGCTCACCACAGTTGGAGCATTCCTGCGGATTGCCGGCAACCAGGGCATCATGCGCACGGCGCATGTTGCGGCGCGAACGGGTGACTCGGTTCTGAGGGACAGCCATGTCTCAACCTCGGATAGTGGGGGCATGCCCCGGATTTTGCTTTGCGATCAGCGGTTTGCCCGCTTTCTGCGCGAGCCGATAACAGCCATCGGATGAGGCGCGGAAAATACCCGGATTCAGATTGGGCGCAAGCCCCTTTCTTTCGGTGTCGAAAAGGCCCTCATTCGCTGCCGTCTTCGCCGTTCTTGCCCGTCGAAAGCCGGTCCCTCAGGGCGGCCAGCCCCGCAAAGGGCCGCAGATCGGCATCCTTGAGCGGTTCGGCCCCGGGGCCGGCAAAAACGGCTTCGCCAAGTTCCGCTCCCGGCGCGCGCGGATAAAGCGGCAAGGCGAGTTCAAGGGATTCGACCATCACGGATGCAAGGTCGATCACTTCCGGCATCGGTTCCTGCGTGTCGTCCTCGGGCATCTCCACCTCGACGCCCTCCGGCTCTTGCCAATCGGAGAGGTAGTTCCGCCGAATGGTTTCAGAGATGGTGCCCGGAACCGGGGCCAGGGTGATGGAGCAGGGCTGAACGAAGCTTGCCGTCAGATCGGCCTGAAGTTCGAAATCATGGCGTCCGACGGGGTGGATTTCGCCCCGCAGCCGCAGGGCGGACAGGCCAAGCAGACCAAGGCTGTCCGCGATCCCCTGGCGCAGGCTGGCATCCGGCCGCAGATCAAAGCGCGTGGGCTTGCGGGCTGAAAGCGTGGCGGTGCGGATCGGGGCGGGCAGCGCCGCGTCTTCCCGTGGGGTCTGTGTCTTTTGCGTCATCTGCTTTCCCTCGCGCGCAGGGTTTCCGGCTGCCTGACAGACGGGAGACTGCCCGTCAGAACGGGCTGACGCCGTTCCATTCTTGAACAGGAGGCCAACCTTCTGTAAGCCGAAGACAAAGCGCCGCATGCCGTCATCTGCTTTGCAATACGTGCTGAACCGGCGCAAGACAAGGCAAGGCGGTTGTCCGGCTGATACGGATGGCAGAGGCAGGTAGGGAACGGGATGGGGCTTTTCGACAAAATTTCGGCCTCGGTGGGGATCAGCAGGGGGATCCGCTTCGGTCTTGTCGGTGCGATGCTGTTTCTTGCGGCTTGCGCGACGGTCTATCGCAATCACGGCTATGTTCCGACGGATGACGATCTGGCGCTGGTTGAAGTCGGGGTCGACACCCGCGAAACCGTGACGGAAAAGATCGGCCGTCCCACGGCTTCGGGTCTTTTGAACGATGTGGGCTGGTTCTACGTCCAGAGCCGCTGGGCCTATCGCGGCGCGTTCGAACCCAAGGAGATCGACCGGCAGGTGGTTTCCATCACCTTTACGGAAGCCGGGCGCGTCGAGAATGTCGAACGCTTCGGTCTTGAACGCGGCAAGGTCGTGCCGCTGTCCCGGCGCGTGACGGAAACGAATGTGAAGGGGCTGAGCCTGATCCAGCAACTGCTTGGCAGCTTTGGCCGGATCGCGCCGGGTGTCATCACCGGCGACTGATCCGCGCCAAGCGGTTTTCCGGCGAATTGCGAAGGGGCGCGGCTTGGACCGCGCCCCTTTGTTTATTCCTCGGGTTCGAAATTCAGGGCCACGCCGTTGATGCAATAGCGCAGGCCGGTCGGGGCGGGGCCATCAGGAAAAACATGGCCCAGATGCGCGTCGCAGCGATTGCAATGCACTTCGGTCCGGCGCATCCACAGGGTCCGGTCTTCCGTTTCGCCGACCATCGCAGGGTCGATGGGTTGCCAGAAAGAGGGCCAACCCGTGCCGCTGTCGAACTTTGTGCGGGCATCGAACAGAGGCGCGCCACAGCAGACGCAGAGAAAGGTGCCCGCCTTCTTGGGGAAGTCGTCATGCGTAAAGGCGCGCTCGGTGGCGTGCTTGCGGGTGACGCGATAGGCCAGATCGGACAATTGCGCCCGCCATTCCGTGTCCGATTTCACCACCTTGTCCATTGGTCATCCTTTCTGGTCCTGTCCGTTCTTGGGGCTTGCGCCCGCCAATCGGCTTGGCCCATATCTAGGCGTCTGTCGCGCCAAGGCCAAGCGCGCAAGGAGCCTGTTCCGTGTTGCCGTTCTGCAAGGGCCGATATCGGGCCCGTCTTGCCGAAAGTTCCGGGGATCTGCGCGCGGTGCAGCGCCTGCGATTTCTGGCTTTCCGCAGGGGTTTGTCCAACCGTTCGGCAGGCGTCTCACCCGCCCTTGATCAGGACAGTTTCGACGACCGATGCCTGCATCTGATGATCGAAAGCGCGCAGGGCGATCTGGTTGGCACGTGCCGGTTCCTGATCATTCCGGCGGGGAATGATCTTTCCACCTGCTATTCCGCGCAATTCTATGATCTGGGGCCGATGAGGCGCATGCAGGGCCCGAAGCTGGAGATCGGCCGCTTTTGCGTGGCCGAGGGGACGGGGGATCCAGATGTGCTGCGCATCGCCTGGGCCGGATTGACGCGAATGGTTCAGGCCATTGAGGCCGTCGCGCTGTTCGGCTGTTCGTCCTTTCCGGGAACGGATCCGGCGGCGCATCGGGATGCCTTTGCCCTGCTGGCCGCGCACCACATGCCGCCTGCGGGTCTGGCCCCCGGCAAGCGGGCGGGCGAGGTGGTGGAACTTGCCATGCAACCCTACGACCGGCGTCGGGCACAGGCGCAGATGCCCGGCCTGCTGCGCAGCTATCTGGCAATGGGCGGATGGGTCAGCGATCATGCGGTGGTGGACCGCGATCTGGGTACGCTGCATGTTCTGACGGTGGTTGATATCGCGGCCATCCCGCCCGCAAGGGCACGGCTCCTGCGGGCCGATGCGGATTGAGGGGCGTTGACGGCGCGCGCCGGCCCGCATACCTGATCCGTCATGGCACGCGCACCCCTTCTTCAGCTTTCCGGCATCTCGCTTACCTTCGGCGGCAACCCCGTTTTCGACGGGCTGGACCTTGTGGTTCAGCCGGGGGATCGGGTGGCGCTTGTGGGGCGGAACGGATCGGGGAAATCCACCCTGATGAAGGTGATGGCCGGGCTGGTGGAACCCGATCAGGGCGCGCGCATCGTGCCGCCGGGGGTGAGCGTCGGCTATATGGAACAGGACCCTGACCTTTCGGGCTATGCCACGCTGGGCGACTATGCCGCCTGCGCCCTGGCCGAGGGCGAGGCCTATCGGGTGGAGATGGTGGCGGAGGGGTTGAAGTTTCGCCCCGAAACGCCGGTCGCCACGGCGTCAGGCGGGGAGAGGCGGCGGGCGGCGCTGGCCAAGCTTCTGGCCGAGGCGCCGGAGTTGATGCTGCTGGACGAACCGACAAACCATCTGGACATTCAGGCCATCGAATGGCTGGAAGCGCAGCTTTTGGAAACGCGGACGGCCTTCGTCCTGATCAGCCATGACCGGGCGTTTCTGAAGGCGCTGACCAAGGCCACGCTCTGGATCGACAGGGGCGAGGTGCGGCGGCGCGACTCCGGGTTCGACGGGTTCGAGGACTGGCGCGAGACGGTCTGGGCGGAAGAGGACGAGGCGCGCCACAAGCTTGAACGCAAGATCAAGGCCGAGGCGAAATGGGCCGTTGAGGGGATCAGCGCGCGGCGCAAACGGAACATGGGGCGGGTGCGGGCCTTGGCCGCGCTGCGCGAGGAGCGGGCTTCGATGATCCGCCGTCAGGGGACGGCGGCGATGGAATTGGAAAGCGGCCCCACCAGCGGCAAGCGCGTGATCGAGGCGAAGGGGCTGGAAAAGGGCTTTGCCGACAAGGTGATCGTCAAGGGGTTCGATCTGCGGGTGCTACGCGGCGACCGGGTGGCCTTTGTCGGGCCGAACGGGGTGGGCAAGACCACGCTTCTGAAGATGCTGGTGGGCGAGGTTGCGCCGGATGCGGGCAGCGTGACCCTTGGCACCAATCTGGAGATCGCGGTCTTTGACCAGACCCGTGCGCAACTGGATGGCGAGGCGAGCCTGTGGGAGAACCTGACCGGCGATCCGATGATGCGGGTTTCGGGGAATTCCGATCAGGTCATGGTGCGGGGCAATGCGCGGCATGTGGTGGCTTACCTCAAGGATTTCCTGTTCGACGAGCGGCAGGCGCGGGCCCCGGTGAAAAGCCTTTCGGGCGGCGAGAAGGCGCGGCTTCTGTTGGCGCGATTGATGGCGAAACCGTCCAACCTCTTGATTCTGGACGAACCGACGAACGATCTGGACGTGGAAACGCTGGATCTGTTGCAGGACATTCTGGGCGAGTATGACGGGACGGTGCTGCTTGTCAGCCATGACCGCGATTTCATCGACCGGGTGGCGACAACGACCGTCGCGCTGGAGGGGAACGGGCGGGCGGTGGTCTATCCCGGCGGCTGGTCGGATTACGCGGCGCAGCGGCCGAAGGCGGCGGAGCCGGAGGTGAAGGCGGCGAAGGGCGAGGCCGCCAAGCCCCTGCCGAAGGCCGAGGTCGCGAAGGGCGACGGGTTGAGCTTTACCGAGCGCAAGCGGCTGGAGGCGCTGCCTGCGCTGATCGAGCGGCTTGAGGCCGAGATCGCCAAGCTGGGCGAGTTGCTGTCGGATGCCGATCTCTTCACCCGCGAGCCGGTGAAGTTCCGCAAGGCAACCGAGGCGATGGCCGAACGGCAACTGGCCCTTGCGGCGGCCGAGGCAGAATGGCTGACGCTGGAAGAGCGGGCCTGAAGCAGGCCCGCACCCCCGAAATTATCACGCAATCTTGAGGGGATAGGCCAAAACCGGCCGATCCGGCGGGATGGCGTGATCCTCTTTCTGCCGGTTTCGATCACGCGCCGTCACCTGCCTGTCATCCAGTCTTGCCGGGGCGGTGCGAGGGGCGCATGTCGGGGGGGCGAGATGGCCGACGCGGCTGCGGACGGCCACGGAACAGGCACAGGAGACAGAGAGATGATCATCAGGAACAGTCTGGCGGCAATGGCCGCCGTGACGGCCTTCGGGGCGGTTCCCGCCGTTGCGGGTGGCCCGGTCCCGGTGGCCGAAGAGCCGATGGTGGCCCCGGCCCCGGTGCCGGTGATGGCACCCTCGGCCGATTGGGGCGGGCTTTATGCCGGTGCGCAGCTTGGCTATGGCGATGTCGGATCCTCGACCGGGGCGCTGGATGGCAGCGGCATGACGGGCGGGATTTTCGCCGGCTATCGCGCCGATTTCGGGCAGTTCGTGGCCGGGATCGAGGGCAACTATGACTGGACGGATATCGAGCTTGGCGGGGGGGCCGCGACGCTGGACAGCATTACCCGGCTGAAGCTGATCGGTGGCTATGACATGGGCCCGGCGCTGGTCTATGGCACGGTGGCGGCGGTGCGGGCGGACAGTTCGCTTGGGGCCGATAATGGCTGGGGTGCGGGGATCGGGGTGGATTACGCCCTGACCGACCGCATGACGCTGGGCGCGGAGCTGATGGAGCATCGGTTCGACAATTTCGTGGGCAGCGGCACCGATCTGGACGCGACCACGGTCAATGCGCGGCTTGGTTTCCGATTCTGACGATATATCAACGGGTTACGATACTTTCCCCGTTCATTAACGGATCGTTAACCGGTTCTTGGAAAGGGCGGCCCGGCAGCGGGCCGCCCATTTCGTATCACATCAGTTCGGCCACGACCTGCGGGATCATGGCCACATCTTCCGCCGTGCAATCGAACTGGCCGACCTGCACGCGGATCACATAGCGCCCGGCATGGCGGGTCTGGGTCAGGTAGATGCGGCCATCCTCATTTATGCGGTGCAAGAGCGCCTCGGTCTCGTGGTCGGTGGCAAGGGCGAAGGTGAAAAGCGAAAGCGAGGGTTCGGTGGTGATCGTCACGCCGGGAAGCCGCGCCAGCGCATCGCGGGCCGCGCGCGCCCATTCCACATGGTTTCGGATGCGCGCACGCAGGCCGGACAGACCATAGGCGCGAAGGGTGAACCAAAGTTTAAGCGCGCGGAAGCGGCGGCCGAGAGGGACGGTCCATTCGTTGAAATTGGTGATCTCGTCCCTTCCGGCGGTTTCCAGATAGGTGGGGCGCAGGCCGAGGGTGCGGATCTGCGGGGCGGGATCGGCGAGGAATTGCACCGCGCAATCGAATTGCGCGCCGAGCCATTTATGCGGGTTGAACACGATACTGTCGGCCCCTTCGACGCCTTTCCAAAGGTCACGGAATTCGGGGCAGATCATCGCGCTGCCTGCCCAGGCGGCATCGACATGGACGGGGATGTTGGCGGAGCGGGCGACCTCGATGCAATCGGCGATGCGGTCGAAGGCGCCGATGGAGGTGCCGCCCGCGCAGAGGATGACGCCCGCCGGGACATGCCCTTGCGCGCGGTCGGCGGCGATGGCCCCGGCAAGTGCGCCGGGTTTCATGGAATGGGTGGCATCTGTATGAATCTTCACCAGATTTTCCTGCCCGATGCCCGCGATGCGGGCGGCCTTGTCGACGCTTGAATGGGTTTCCGCGCTGGCATAGAGGCGCAGGCGCGGCTGGCTGGCGAGGCCTTTTTCAAGGCCGCGCCAACCCAGCGCGCGTTCCCGCATGGTCAGCACGGCGGAGAGGGTGGCGGTGGTGGCGCTGTCATGGATGGTGCCGGTGAAGCTGTCGGGCAGGCCGAGGGCCTGTGTGAGCCAGCGCATCATGACCTGTTCCAGTTCGGTCACGGCGGGGGAGGTTTGCCAGAGCATGCCCTGCGCGGCGATGGCATTGGCAAGCTGTTCGGCCAGCATGGAGGCGGGGGAGGCGTTGGCGGGGAAATAGGCGAAGAAGCGGGGATGCTGCCAATGCGTCAGTCCGGGGGGGATGATGCGTTCGAAATCGGCGAAGATGGCCTCGGCGGTTTCGGGGTTTTCGGGTGGGTTTTCAGGCAGTTGGACGGCGATGCTGCCGGGGGTGAGGGGGGCGCGGACGGGGCGGTTGCGCAGGGTGGAATGGTAGTCATGCGCCCAATCGGCGGCGCGCTTTGACCAGTCGCGCAGATCGTCGTGATTCATCTGTATTTTTCCCCTTCTCCGCCGGTGAGTTGAACAGGTGGGGCGAAGGGCTGCAAGGGGCGGCGTTCCGGGCGTTAAATCAGTGGGTTAGGCGAAATTGGCCTGGCAGCAGCCGGTGCAGCGCCGCGGTGCAGACGGGCGTATGCACGCAGCGCGCGGCCAAGGGCGGAAGTCTTAACGTTAACCACAGGGCGCGAATCGGCGGGTTGGCCACCGAAACTTGGGCTTGGCAGGCCATGGGATTGGTTGTAGCGAGGGGGTATGAGCATGAAGGGCATCATCGGCTGCTGCTGCATTACCCGCTGACCATTGGTCGCGCGGGCCTTCTTCTCGTTCCCATGAACAGACGAAGTTGATAGACCCGCGCCGGGAACGGCATGGCGAGCCTTGGGCCGCATTTCGGGATTTGGGACATGGTGACGATCCGGCTGCACAATTCGAGGACGCGGGTGAAGGAGGTGTTCACCCCGATCGACCCCGAGAATGTGCGCGTCTATGTCTGCGGGCCGACCGTCTATGACCGGGCGCATCTGGGCAATGCGCGGCCCGTGGTGGTGTTCGACACGCTGTTCCGGCTGCTGCGCCATGTCTATGGCGCGGGGCATGTGACCTATGTGCGCAATTTCACCGACGTGGATGACAAGATCAACGCCACCGCCCTTGCACGGAAGGAGGCGGGGGCGGCGGGGACGCTGGAGGCGCTGATCGCGGAGCGGACGGAGGAGACGATCCGCTGGTATCACGAGGATATGGATGCGCTGGGGGCGCTGCGGCCCGCCATCCGGGGCGTGGCGTCGGCAGAGGCAGAGCCGCGCGCCACGGCCTATGTAGGGCAGATGATCGCCATGATCGGGGATCTGATCACGCGGGGCCATGCTTATGCGAAGGAGGGGCATGTCCTGTTTCGCGTGCGGTCCTTCGCGGACTACGGGCGGCTGTCGGGGCGATCGGTCGATGACATGATCGCGGGCGCGCGGGTCGAGGTGGCGCCGTTCAAGGAAGATCCGATGGATTTCGTGCTGTGGAAGCCGTCGGATGCGTCGCTGCCCGGCTGGGAGTCGCCTTGGGGGCGGGGGCGGCCGGGGTGGCATATCGAATGTTCGGCCATGAGTCTCGCGCTGCTGGGGGCGAGTTTCGACATTCATGGCGGGGGCATCGACCTGCAGTTTCCCCATCACGAGAACGAGGTGGCGCAAAGCTGCTGCGCCCATCCCGAGGCGGAGTTCGCGCGGGTCTGGATGCATAACGAGATGTTGCAGGTCGAGGGGAAGAAGATGTCCAAGAGCTTGGGCAATTTCTTCACCGTGCGGGACCTGCTGGAGAAGGGCGTGCCGGGGGAGGTGATCCGGTTTGTTTTCCTCGGGACGCATTACGGGCGGCCGATGGACTGGACCGCCGAGAAGGCGGCGCAGGCGGAGGCTACTTTGCGCAAATGGAGACGCCAAACGAAGGGCATCACGCCGGGCGAGGTTTATGAACCAGTGGTTCACGCGCTTGCTGACGATCTGAACACGGCGGGGGCGATTGCCGAACTGCATCAGCTTTCTGTTGCGGATGACGTTTCTACACTTCTGGCAACGGCGCGATTGATGGGGCTGCTTGAGGACCATATGGGCGGCTGGGCCGAGGCATCGGTGGACCTTGCACCTTTCGCCGCGCGGCTGGCCGCGCTCCGCGAGGCGGCGATGGAGTCGAGGGATTTCGCGCCGGTCGATGCGATGAAGGCGGCGCTGGTGGCTGCGGGGGTCGAGGTGCGGATGTCGAAGGCGGGGGTGGAGTTGTTGCCGGGGCCCGGCTTTGATGCGGGCAGGCTGGAGGGGCTGTTGTGAACGATTTTTCTGCGAAAAATCGGGGGGGCGCTGCCCCCGCCCGCCTGCGGCGGGCCCCCCGGGGGTATTTTCGCCAAGATGAAGGGGGCTGGTCGTGAAGGAACGGCTTTACCTGTTCGATACCACCCTGCGCGACGGGCAGCAGACGCAGGGGGTGCAGTTTTCCACCGCGGAGAAGCGGCAGATCGCGCTGGCGCTGGATGCGCTGGGGGTGGATCATATCGAGGGCGGCTGGCCGGGGGCGAATCCGACCGACAGTGAATTCTTTGCCGCGCGGCCCGCGACGCGGGCGGTGATGACGGCCTTTGGCATGACCAAGCGGGTCGGGCGGTCTGCCGAGAATGACGATGTGCTGGCCGCCGTTCTGGATGCGGGGACGCCGGCGGTTTGTCTGGTGGGCAAGACGCATGAGTTTCATGTGCGGACCGCGCTGGGATGCACGCGGGAGGAGAATGTGGAGGCCATCCGTGCCAGTGTCGCGCATTGCGTGGCGAAAGGGCGCGAGGCGCTGTTTGATGCCGAGCATTTCTTTGACGGCTATCGCGCCGATCCGGCCTATGCGCTGGAGTGCCTGAAGGCGGCGCTTGGCGCCGGGGCGCGCTGGGTGGTGCTGTGCGACACGAATGGCGGGACGCTGCCCGCCGAAGTGGGGCGCGTGGTGGCGGAGGTGATCGCGGCGGGGGTGCCGGGGGAGCGCCTGGGCATCCATTGCCATGACGATACCGGGAATGCGGTGGCCAATTCGCTGGCGGCTGTCGATGCGGGGTGCCGGCAGGTTCAGGGGACGCTGAACGGGCTTGGCGAGCGCTGTGGCAATGCCAACCTGACGACGATCATCCCGACGCTTCTGTTGAAGGAGCCTTATGCGGGGCGGTTCGAGACGGGGGTAAGCCGGGAGGCTTTGGCGGGGATGGTGCGGCTGAGCCGTCAGCTGGACGATATCCTGAACCGGGTGCCCTTGCGGAGCGCACCCTATGTGGGGGCGAGTGCCTTTGCCCACAAGGCCGGGCTGCATGCGAGCGCGATCCTGAAGGATCCGTCGACCTATGAGCATGTGGATCCTGCCGTGGTGGGCAATGAGCGCGTCATCCCGATGAGCAATCAGGCGGGGCAATCGAACCTGCGGGCGCGGCTGGTGGCGGCGGGGATCGAGGTCGATCCGAAGGATGCGCGGCTGGGGCGGATATTGGAGGTGGTGAAGCAGCGCGAGGATCAGGGCTATGCCTATGACGGGGCGCAGGCGAGTTTCGAATTGGTGGCGCGGGCGGAACTGGGGCTGCTGCCGGAATTCTTTGAGGTGAAGCGCTATCGGGTGACGGTGGAGCGGCGGAAGAACAAGTATAACCAGATGATCAGCCTTTCGGAGGCCGTGGTCGTGGTGAAGATCGGCGAGCGGAAGATGCTGTCGGTGTCGGAATCGATGGATGAGACGGGGACGGATCGGGGGCCGCTGAACGCGCTGGCCAAGGCGCTGGGGAAGGATCTGGGGCCCTATCAGGCCTGTATCGACGACATGAAGCTGGTCGATTTCAAGGTGCGGATCACGCAAGGGGGCACCGAGGCCGTGACGCGGGTCATCATCGACAGCGAGGATGGACGGGGAAGGCGTTGGTCGACCGTGGGGGTGAGCGCGAATATCGTGGATGCGAGTTTCGAGGCGCTGCTGGATGCGATCAGCTGGAAGTTGATCCGGGATGTGGGGCGGCCGGTGGGCGCTGCGTCGTGATGGATTGGGAGGCGTTCTTTACCGTCCATGGCGATCTGCCGCGCGAAGGGCCGGGAGAGGCCGCGGATGTGGCCTGGGCGCTGGCTTTGGCCTGCCTGCCGGAGGGGGCGGCGATCTGCGATGCGGGGGCCGGGGCCGGGGGCGATGTGGCGGCGCTGCTGGCGGTGCCGGGGGCGCGGGTGCTGGCGGTCGACACGCATCCGGGATTCGTGGCGCAGATGCGGGCGCGCTTTGCCGGTGAGGCGCGGGTGACGGTGGAAGAGGCCGATATGGGTGAGCTGGCCGCGCATCCGGCGGGGCCTTTCGACATGATCTGGTGTGCTGGGGCCTTGTATTTTCTGGGGCTGGAGGAGGGGCTTTCACGGTTGGCGGCGGCGCTGAGGCCGGGGGGCGTGCTGGCCTTTTCGGAGCCGTGCCATTTCGTCGACGCGCCATCGGAGGCGGCGGTGGCCTTTTGGGACGGCTATCCGGTGCGGGATGCGGCAGGGATTGCCGCTGCTGTGGCGGCGGCGGGGTTCGAAAATCTCGGGGCGCGGAAGGTGGCCGAGGCGGGCTGGGAGGCCTATTACGGGCCGCTGGAGGCCCGCATCGCGGCGCTGCGTCCGGGGGCGGGGGCCGCCTTGACCGAGATGCTGGATCTATGCGCGGATGAGGCGGCGCAGTGGCGGCGGGTGAAGGACGAGACAGGGTATCTGCTGACGGTGGCGCGGTGGAAGGGCTGACGCCAGAGGCCATAGGGGCCTGCGCCGCGCTGGTGGCGCGGGGGGATCCGGACCGCTTTCAGGCGGTGATGGCGGCGCCGGTGGCGGCGCGGGGGCGGCTGTTCGTGCTTTACGCCTTCAACCTTGAGGTGGCGCGGGCGCCCTGGGTGACGCAGGAGGCGCTGATCGCCGAGATGCGGCTGCAATGGTGGCGGGACGTGCTGGCCGAGGCGGCCGAGGGGAAGCCCGCCCGCGGGCATGAGGTGGCGGCCCCCTTGCATGGGTTGATCCGCGCGTGCGATGTGCCGGTGGCGGTGCTGGACCGGTTGGTGGAGGCGCGGCGGCAGGATATCTGGCGCGAACCCTTTTCGGATGACTCGGCGCTTGGCGGGTATCTTGAGGCGACGGGGGCGGGATTGATGTGGGCGGCAGGGCGCTGTCTGGGCGCGGCACAGGCGGATGAGGCGGCGCTGCGCGATCTGGGATGGGCGGCGGGGATGGCGGCCTATCTGCGGGCGGTGCCCGAATTGCTGGCGCGTGGGCGGCAACCGCTGATCCGGGAGGATGCCGAGACGATCGCCGCGATGGCCCGGGCGGGGCTGGCACGGCTGGCGCGGGGCAGGGCTGGCGCGGGCCGGATGGCCGCCCCGGCGCGGGCGGCGACGCTGGCGGCCTGGCAGGCGGGCGGGCTGCTGCGATTGGCAGAGGCGGAGCCGGAGCGGGTGCAGCGGGGCGATCTGCGGCTTTCGGAATTCGGCCGGCGCTGGGGCCTTCTGCGGGCGGGGTGGCGCGGCGGGCTTTAACGCCTGCGGCGCGGATATGGCGGCAACGGCGTAAACCCGCCGATTATTCCATTTTCGTGGGATGATTGCCCTACAAATTCCTGAATTGCGTCCGTTTGAGAACACGGAAGGCTGTCACGGTCGGGGACAGGGTGGATTGCGCCCTTTCCTTTGTCGTGTGGCCCTGAGCGGTTCTGGGAAAACTCATGAGTATCGTATCACCGATCTTTCCTGACGACATTGGAACGGACCTGTCCCTGCGGGGATTTGCCCATGGCACGCGAATCATGACGCCGCGCGGATGGCGGTTGGTCGAGGATCTGGCAGTGGGGGATGTGCTGTCCGGCGATCAGGGGCAGGGTGTGGAAATCATCGCGACACGCCGCATGATGCTGGCCGGCCCCGGGGCGGAGGCTGTCTGTGTGGGCGGCGAGGCGCGTGGGCAGGGGCGGGGCGCGGCGCCGCTGTTGTTGACGCCCGATCAGATGATCGTGGTGGCGGGCGACCGGCTGGCGGCCTATTTCGGGGTGGAAGAGGCGCTGGCCCCGGTGGGCGCGCTGGTCAATGGCGGGGATCTGCGCCTGATCGAGGCCCCGATGATGGAAATCTGGCATGACATCACGCTGGCGCGGGCCTGCACCATCGTGGTGGAAGGGTTGCAGGTGGCCATCGGCGGCGCGACGGATGCGGCACGCCCGGCGCTGAGCGCGCAGGAAGCGCGGCTTTTGTCGCTGGCGGCCTGAGGTCGGGCAGGCGCGCGCGCGGGGCGGGTCAGACCCGGGTTTCGCGCGGCCGCATGGCAAGCCAGATCAAGGCCCCCCCGGCAAGGACGAGGAAGGGCAGCATGGCGAAGTTCACCGCCTGCCAGCCCGCCTGAACCGAACCGCCCGAGCAGTTCATCAGCCCGCCTGAGGAGAATGAGGCGAGCGTGACGCCGCCGAAGACGACCAGATCGTTCAGGCCCTGAAGGCGGCCGCGTTCCTCGGGCGCTTGTGCGGCGGTGAGCATGGTGGTGGCGCCGATGAAGCCGAAGTTCCAGCCGATCCCCAGAAGGACGAGCGCCACGAAGAAATTGGCGAGATCCACCCCGGCGATGGCAACGGCCCCCGCCGAGGCGAGGATGACAAGTCCGATGGCCACGATACGTTCGGCCCCGAAGCGGGCGATCAGATGGCCGGTGAAGAAGCTGGGCGCATACATGGCGAGGACATGGGCCGTGACGACATCGGCGGCATTGCCCGAGGTGAAGCCGCAGCCCACCACGGCGAGCGGCGAGGAGGTCATCACGAGGTTCATCAGCGCATAGGAGACGGTGGCGCAGATCATGGCCACGCCGATCTGCGGGCTGCGGATCAGTTGCAAGCGTGAGCGGCCCTGTGGGGCGTCTTGCGCCGCCCGGCGTGGCGCGGGAATGTCGAGGAGGAGGAAGAGGAAGACGCCCACGGCATTCAGCCCGATGATGGCGAGATAGGTGCCGAGGAAGGGGATGACCATCATCTCGGCCGTGACCTTGACGAGTTGGGGGCCGATCACCGCCGACAGAAGCCCGCCCGCCATGACCAGCGAGATCGCCTTGGGGCGATAGGCATCGGAGGCGGTATCGGCGGCGGCGAAGCGGTAGAAGCCCTGCGCCGACATGTAGATGCCGGTGAAGAGGGCCGCGATGACGAAGAGCAGGAAATTCGAGGTGGAGAGCGCATAGGCCCCGAGCACCCCGCCGATCCCGCCGCCCAGCGCGCCGATGGCAAAGCCCGCGCGCCGCCCGTGGCGTTGCATGAAGGCCGAGATCGGGGTGGCGGTGAGCATGGAGCCGATGACGGCGGCGCTGATCGGGAGCGTGGCCCAGCAGGCATTCGGGGCGAGGCTTTGCCCGGCGAGGCCCGCCACGGTGAAGATCATGGGCATCTGCGCGCCGAGAATGGCCTGCGCCGCGACAAGGACGAGGACATTGCGCTTGGCGCGGTGATCGGAGGCGAGGCTGGCTGTGGTCATGGCTGCTAGGCTTAACCTCTGCCGCGTCGGGGGCAAGGGTCAAATGCGCGCGGGGGAATATGTGATCAGGCGCGGGGGGACGGTCGTCCCCCGCGACCCCTTCGCGCAATGGAGAGCGGTGGTTTGCGGGGCTGGCGGGGAAGGGGGTATTTGGGCCAAGGTGAAGGGGAAGGGGGGCGAGAGGGAATGACGGTGGGGCGGATCATCGCGACGGAGGCCTGTGTGGCGGAGGGCGCGGCCTGGCTGGCGGCGCGCGATCCGCGGCTTGCCCGGGCGCTGGAGGTGGTGGGGGTGTTGCCGTTGCGCCGCCGGGCGGACGGGTTCGAGGCGCTGTTGTCGGCGATCGTGAGCCAGCAGGTTTCGGTCGCCTCGGCCCAAGCGATCTGGGCGCGGCTGGAGGCGGCGGGGTTCTGCGATCCGGCCGTGATGGCCGGGGCATCGGAAGAGGCGCTGCGGGCGGTGGGCCTGTCGCGGCAGAAGGCGCGCTATGGGCAGGCCTTGGCGCGGGCGGGGATCGACTTTGCCGCCCTGCGCGGTTTGCCCGATGAGGAGGTGATGACGGCGCTGGTGGCGGTGCCGGGCATCGGGCGCTGGACGGCGGAGATCTATGCGATGTTCGCGCTGGGGCGGGCGGATGTCTTTGCGCCGGGGGATCTGGCCTTGCAGGAGGCGGCGCGGCTGGTGTTCGACCTGGCCGAGCGGCCTTCGGAACGGGCCTTGCGCGCGATGGCGGAGGTCTGGTCGCCCTGGCGGGCGGTTGCGGCGCGGCTTCTCTGGGCCTACTACCGCGTGGCGAAGGACCGGGAGGGCATCAGGTGAGCGGATTGAAATTCGGGCGCAAGGCGGCGCGGAGCGGGAAGGCGCGGTCTTTGGTCGTGTTCCTGCATGGCTATGGGGCGGATGGGGCGGATCTGTTGGGTCTTGGTGATGCGCTGGCGCCGCATCTGCAGGATACGGTGTTTGTCGCCCCCGATGCGCCGCAGCCCTGCACGGGCAATCCCTTTGGCTTTCAGTGGTTTCCCATCCCCTGGCTGGACGGATCGAGCGAGGAGGCGGCGAAGGCGGGGATGGCGGCCTCGGTGACGTTGCTGGATGAATTCCTTGACGAGCGGTTGGCGGCGGAGGGGATGGAGCCCGCGGCGATGGCGCTGATCGGGTTTTCACAAGGGGCGATGATGTCGCTGCATGTGGCGCCGCGACGGGCGCAGGCGGTGGCCGGGGTGGTGGCGATTTCCGGGCGGTTGCTGGTGCCGGAGCAGCTGGCCACGGAGGTGGTGGTGAAGCCGCCGGTGCTGCTGATCCATGGCGATCAGGATCCGGTCGTGCCCTTTGCCGATATGGGGCTGGCGGGAGATGCGCTGGTGGCGGCGGGGTTCGAGACCTATGGCCATGTCATGGAGGGAACCGGGCATGGCATCGCCCCCGATGGCCTTGGCGTGGCGTTGCAATTCCTGAAGGAACGCTTGCCGGGTTAGGGCGACGGCTGACTTTTTCCCGACGGTTCGGGCGGCGGCGCGGGAGGCCCCGGGTCAGGCCCGGGGCGCGCGAGGTTTCGGTCAGTGGGTGGTGGCCTCAAGGAAGGCCGCGCAGCCGGTGAGGGCGGCGAAATCGTCTTCGACGACCGAGACGCGGAAATCCTTTTGCAGCAGGTCCACGCGGCGGGCTTCACGGAAGGTATCCTCCAGACCGAAGCGGGCGAAATGCGGGGTCATGGCGCGCGACATGCCGCCGATCAGGAAGATGCCGCCATAGGGCAGATGGATGAGGGCCAGATCGGCGAGGACCTGCGCGAGGATGCGGACATAAAGCCGGGCGGCATGGGTGGCGGTGGCGTCGCCCGCGGCGAGGGCGGCGAGAACCTCGGCCGAGGTGCGTTCGATGATCTGGCCCGCCTCGGCGGCGGCGAAGGCGTGGAGATTGGCAAGGCCGCGGCCCGCCAGCACCTCTTCGACCCCGCAATGGGGCACTTCGTCCCGCGCGGCGAGGCGGGTTTCCACGAAGCGCATCAGGCGGAGGTCTTCCTCGCTGCGGACGGGCATGTTGACATGGCCACATTCCGAGGGCGGCACGACGCGGGCGGCGCCTGCGCCATGGACGGGGGCGGCGTTGACGCCAGTGCCAAGGCCGACCACCAGCATGGGCGCGCCGGGATGGGCCGGGCCGGGGATCACCTCGCGCAGATGGGCGGGGGCGATATGGCCCAGCGCATGGCCCTGAGCCTGCAGATCGTTCAGGATCGCCACGCGGCGCGCGCCGGTGGCGGCGGCGAGCTTTTCGCCGTCCATGACCCAATCGAGATTGGTCATGGTGGCGATGCCGTCCTGCACGGGGCCGGCGGCGGCGACGCAGACGCCATCGGGCCGCGCGCCGGTGGTGGCGAGGTAGTCTTGCAGGATGCGGGCGATGTCCTGACCGCGGGCCTTGTATTCGGCGTTGGCGTAGCGCGCGATGCTGTCGGGCCGGACGGCGGTTCCGTCGGCGAGGGCGACCCTTGTATTCGTGCCGCCGATATCGGCGAGGATGGCGAGGGTCATGGAACGCTCCGTTTTGCGTGTCGCCGGGCGCGGGGGCCTTGCGGGATCAGTCGTTCCGCGCGAGGGCGCGGGCGAGGGCGTGATAGGAGGATTTGGGGGTGCGCTTCAAGGTGGTGAAATCGACATGGACAAGACCGAAGCGGCGTTCATAGCCGAAGGCCCATTCGTAATTGTCCAGAAGCGACCAGTAGAAGAAGCCCTGAACATTCGCGCCATCGGCGATGGCCTGCCGGGTGGCGGCGAGATGGGCGAAGAGGAAATCCTCGCGCGTCTGATCGGGCAGGTCGGCCGCATCGGCATTGGCCATGCCGTTTTCGGTGACATGGATGGGCAGGTTGCCCACATAGTCGCGCGTCATGCGGGTAAGAAAGCCGTGCAGGCCTTCGGGGTAGATTTCCCAGCCCATCTGGGTTTTCGGCAGGGGGCCGGTGACATCGCGCAGATGCGGCCAGGGCGCGGCGGGATCATGGGCGTGAAGGTGGCGGGTGTAGTAATTGACGCCGAGCCAGTCGAGCTTCTGGCCGATGAGGGGCATGTCATCCTGCCAGCGGTCGGGCATATGGGGGGCGAGGCCCTGAAGCACGATGTCGGGATAGGACTGGCGGGTGATCGCCTCGATGAACCAGCGGTTGTTGATCCCATCGGCGCGGGCGGCGGCGGCGAGGTCTTCGGGGCTGGCCGTGGCCGGGGTGGCGTGATCGAAATTCAGCACGATGCCGAGGTTCGGCTGGCCCATGCTGCGCAGACGCTCCACGGCAAGGCCATGGGCGAGCAGGATATGGTGCATGGCGCGGGCCGCGGCGCGGATGTCGCGCAGGCCGGGGGCGTGGTGGCCGAGGAAATGCGACAGCCACGCCACGCACCAGGGTTCGTTCACCGTGGCGATGGAGGCGACGCGATCCCCAAGGGTGCGGGTGATGGTTTCGGCGAAATCGGCGAAGCGATGGCAGGTGTCGCGGTTCGTCCAGCCGCCGCGATCGGCCAGCGCGGAGGGGAGTTCCCAGTGATAGAGGGTCTGGAAGGGTTTCAGGCCGCGTTCCAGCATCCCATCGACCAGACGGTCATAGAAGGCCAGACCTTCGGGATTGACGGTCACGCCATCGGGCATGACGCGCGCCCATGAGGTGGAAAAGCGGTAGGCATCCATGTTGGCCTGCCGGACCAGATCCAGATCGGCGGGCCAGTTGTGGTAATGGTCGCAGGCGGTGGAGCCATCTTCGGCCCGCAGGACGTTTCCCGGGGTGGCGGCGAAGCTGTCCCAGTGGCACGGGCCGCAGTCGCCGAAGCGCGATCCCTCGATCTGATAGGCGGCGGTGGCGGAACCGAAGAGGAAACCTTCGGGAAAATCGAAGCGTGACAGGGACATGGGATCAGGCCTTGCGGGGAGCAGAGGGGCGGGGGGCAGATAGGCGGGGGGCCGGCCCGGTGGATTGGCCGATGATCAACTCGGCCTCGAGCAGGCGGTGTTCGGGGCCTTGGCCGGGATTGGCGATGATGCCGAGGAGCAGGTCCGCCGCGATCCGCCCGGCATCGCGGACCGAGGAGCGAGTGGCGGTGAAGATCGGCACGTCATCGCCGTTCTTCATGTAGGACAGATCATCGTCATGGATGATCACCGAAATGTCGCGCCCCATCCGCAGGCCGCGTTCTTCGATGGCGCGGCGCACACCCATCCCCGAGATCATCGAGGCGACAAGAAAGGCGGTGGGGGGGGCGGGCAGATCGAGCATGGCCGAGGCCGCGCGATAGCCCGAGATTTCCGTCATCTCGTCCGAGGCCATCAGGGAGGGGTCGGGCGTCAGCCCGCGCGCGGCGAGCGCGTCGACATAGCCCGTGCGGCGGCGGATGGCGAAATCCATGAATTCCAGCCCGTTGACCAGACCGATGCGCAGATGCCCGAGATCGAGCAGGAATTCGGTCGCGCGCTGGAAGGCGCGGCGGTTGTTCACATCGACCCAGGAATAGGGCAGGTCGGTTCCCGTGGCGCGGCCATGCACGACGAAGGGGATGCCGATTTCGTGCAGGAGCGGGATGCGGCTGTCCTGCATCCGCGGGGCATGCAGGATGACGCCATCGGCAGAACCGCGGGATTTCAGATCGCGATAGGCCTGTTCCTCGGATTCGTCGGGGACGACGGAGAGGATCATGTCATAGCCGTTGCGCGAATAGGTTTCGCCCGCGCCGGCGATGAAATCGGCGAAGATGGGGTTGACGATTTCATGCCGGGTGGCCAGCGGGATGACATGGCCCACGGCCAGCGCGCGCCCGGTGGCAAGGCGGATGGCGCGGGTGTTGGGGCGGTAGTTGTGCCGCTTGGCTGCGGCCATGACCCGTTCGCGGGTGGTTTCGTTCACCTCGGGGTAGCCGTTCAGCGCGCGGCTGACGGTTGTGGGCGACAGCCCCAGCTTGGTGGCCAGTTCCTTCAGGTTCATCGGACGAGATCATCCAAACCGATTTCAATTGCACGGCAGGTTAGACATTCGATCTGTCAAGGTCAAAGGGTAAGCGACCGCCGTAGGAAAACGTTTTCGCGGGAAAGATGTGCCGAAACAAGGCGAAAACGACGGATTCCAATGCGCTTTGGATTGACTTGCGGAGGAGGTTGTGCGACTGTGTGGCATCCAAAGCGGTTTGAGTGTGATTCTGGCCGGTGTTGGTTCAAGCCCCGTCAAGTGGGCGGGGGAATCGGGAGGAAGAAGATGAAGGCGAAATATCTCGCCAGTGCTGCGGCGCTGGCGCTTCTTGCTGGCCCCGTGCTGGCGCAGGACCTGAAGTTTCCCGTCGGCGAAGGGGCCTTCAACTGGGCGTCGCTGGACGAGTTCAAGGCCGCGCATGGCGATCTGGCCGGGCAGGAACTGACGATTTCCGGCCCCTGGCTTGGCCCCGATCAGGAACTGGTCGAATCGATGGTGGCCTATTTCGAAGCCGCCACCGGCGTGGATGTGAAATATGTCGGCTCCGACAGCTTTGAGACGCAGGTCCGGATCGACGCCGAGGCTGGTTCGGCGGCGAATATCTCGGTCTTTCCGCAGCCCGGCCTGACGGCGGACCTTGCCAAGCTGGGCTATGTCGCGCCGCTGACCGATGCGGATGGGCAATGGCTCAGGGACAATTACGCGGCGGGCCAGTCCTGGGTGGATCTGGCGACCTTTGCCGGCCCCGATGGCAACCCGGCGCTGTTCGGGCTTTTCTACAAGGTCGATGTGAAATCGCTGGTCTGGTACAGCCCCGAGAATTTCGAGGATGCGGGTTATGCCGTGCCGCAGACCATGGAAGAGCTGAAGGCGCTGACGGATCAGATGGTGGCCGATGGCGTGACGCCGTGGTGCATCGGGCTGGGTTCGGGGGCCGCGACCGGCTGGCCGGCGACGGACTGGGTCGAGGATCTGATGCTGCGCACGCAGACCCCGGCCGATTATGACGCATGGGTCAGGAACGACCTGAAGTTCAACGATCCCAAGGTCGTGGGTGCCATCGAGGAATTCGGCTGGTTCATCGAGGATGGCAAGGTTGCGGGCGGCAAGGGTGCCGTGGCGACAACCGATTTCCGCGACAGCCCGAAGGGCCTGTTCTCGTCGCCGCCGCAATGCATGATGCATCGGCAGGCGTCGTTCATCCCGTCCTTCTTTCCGGAAGGCACGCAGATGGGCGTTGATGCCGACTTCTTCTATTTCCCGGCCTATGCCGAGAAGGATCTGGGCAAGCCGGTTCTGGGTGCGGGCACCCTGTTCGGCATCACCAAGGACAGCCCCGCCGCGCGCGCCTTCATCGACTGGCTGAAGGTGCCGGTCGCGCATGAGGTGTGGATGGCGCAATCGGGCTTCCTCACCCCGCACAAGGGCGTGAATACCGAACTTTATGGCGACCCGACGCTGCGCAAGATGGGCGACATCCTGCTGGGCGCGGATACCTTCCGCTTTGACGGATCCGACCTGATGCCGGGCGGCGTGGGGGCAGGTTCCTTCTGGACGGGCATGGTGGACTATGCCGGTGGGAAGTCGGCACAGGAAGTTGCCGACGCGATCCAGACGTCGTGGGACGCACTGAAGTAAAGCGACCTTGCCCCCGGCGCAGGACCTGCGCCGGGGGCTTTCCGTTACAGGGTTAGATCTGCCTGACGTGCAGGCATGCGGGCATCGGTCGCGACATGACCGAGATCTTTGCCGAAAGACGCCGGGCGATGCGGCCGGGCGCCTGTGGGACCAACAGCCTGACAGGGGCGTGACAGGGGGGAGAAGCGGGGATGAATCCAGCGCTTCAGGGGTTGATCACGATCATCATCGGGGTCGGCGGTTGTATCGGATACTTCTATTTCTCGAACCTTTTCCTCGACAAGGTTCTGTTTCCGGCCAAGGGCCCGAAGGCGGGCGACAACATCAACCGCGCCAACATGATCCGGCCCTGGCTGTTCCTGTTTCCGGCGCTGCTGGCGCTTGGCATCTATCTGACCTATCCGGTGTTCGAGACGCTGCGCCTATCGCTGACGCAGCGCATCCCGGGGGGCGGTTCGGAATGGGTGGGCTTGCAGAACTATCAGAACATGTTCGGCGAGCCGAAGTTCTGGGAAGCCCTGAGGAACAACATGCTCTGGCTGATCGTGGTGCCGGCGCTTTCGACGGCCTTCGGCCTGCTGGCGGCGCAGCTGACGGACCGGATCCGCTGGGGTAATCTGGCGAAATCGCTGATCTTCATGCCGATGGCGATTTCCTTTGTCGGTGCGGCGGTGATCTGGAAGCTGGTCTATGACACGCGGCCGATTGATCAGGAACAGATCGGGGTTCTGAACGCGGTCTATCTGGCGCTTGGCGGGACAGAGCCGCAGACCTGGCTGACGATCCCGTTCTGGAACAACTTTTTCCTGATGGCGGTCCTGGTCTGGATCCAGACGGGTTTTGCCATGGTGATCCTTTCGGCCGCGCTTCGGGGCGTGCCGGAGGAGACGGTGGAAGCCGCGATCGTGGATGGGGCGAACCCGTTCCAGATCTTCTTCAAGATCAAGGTGCCGCAGATCATGCCGACCATCGTGGTGGTCTGGACGACGATCACCATCGTGGTTCTGAAGGTGTTCGACATCGTATTCGCCATGACCAATGGCCAGTGGGAGACGCAGGTTCTGGCCAATTACATGTATGACAAGCTGTTCCGCGCCAATGACTGGGGCATCGGATCGGCCAGCGCGATGATCATCATGCTGCTGGTGACGCCGATCCTTGTCTGGAACGTCTACAATGCCCGCAAGGAGATGCGCTGATGGACAATATCGCCGGAGGCAAGCCTGCCCTGACATGGGCCGTGCATTTCGCGGTGGCCGCGCTGGTGGCGCTGTGGCTGTTCCCGACGCTGGGTCTGTTCGTGTCGTCCTTCCGGACATCGGACCAGATCGTCACCTCGGGGTGGTGGGCATCCTTCCTGACGCAGGAGCGGCAGGAGCCCGCCACGCGGGTGGAGGGCGAGGAAGTGCTGATCGACGGTCGCTATGTGATCGAGGGGCAGATCTTCGAGGGCGACGCGAAGGTGAGCGCATGGGGCACATCCTCGCGCGAGCCGGAGGCCTATGCACCCGATCAGGTGGTGGATCTGGAGGATGGGGCGACGCTGACGGTGAACGAGGCGGGGCATTACCTCTATTCCTCGCCCATGCCAAGCGGGGACAAGCGGTTGCCGCGGGTGTTTTCCACCGCGACCACCGCGCCGGAATTCACGACCGACAATTACCGCGCGATCCTGTTCGATCCCCGGAACGTGGACGGGATGGCGAAGGCCTTTTTCAACACGTTGACGGTGACGATTCCGGCGACGATCATCCCGATCCTTGTGGCGGCCTTTGCTGCCTATGCGCTGGCCTGGATGGATTTCCCGGGGCGGGCGCTGCTGATCGCGGCCATCGTGGGTTTGCTGGTGGTGCCGTTGCAACTGGCGCTGATCCCGTTGCTGAAGCTGCATAACGAGGTGGGGATCGGGAAGGGCTATCTGGGCGTCTGGCTGGCCCATACCGGGTTTGGCCTGCCGCTGGCGATCTATCTTTTGCGCAACTACATGGTGGGCCTGCCGCGCGACATCATCGAGAATGCGCGGGTGGACGGGGCGACGGAGTTCCAGATCTTCATCAAGATCATCCTGCCGCTGAGCTTTCCTGCGCTGGCCTCATTCGCGATCTTCCAGTTCCTGTGGACGTGGAACGACCTGCTGGTGGCGCTGGTCTTCCTGCTGGATGCCACGGGCGAGACAACGGTGATGACCAAGCAGATCGTGGAACTGCTGGGCACGCGGGGCGGCAACTGGGAGATCCTGGCGACGGCGGCCTTCATTTCCATCGCGGTGCCGCTGGGGGTGTTCTTTGCCATGCAGAAATATCTGGTCCGGGGCCTGTTGGCCGGATCGGTGAAGTAAGGACGGAACGGAAGAATGACGGATGTGATCGGCCATGATGCCGACTGGTGGCGCGGGGCGGTGATCTATCAGATCTATCCCCGCAGCTTTCAGGACAACAATGGCGACAGGGTGGGCGATCTGGGCGGGATCGTGGAGCGGCTGCCGCATATCGCGGGGCTGGGGGCGGATGCGATCTGGATCAGCCCTTTCTTCACCAGCCCGATGAAGGATTTCGGCTATGACGTGAGCGATTATTGCGACGTCGATCCGATGTTCGGAAGCCTTGCCGATTTCGACCGGGTGGTGGCGCGGGCGCATGAGTTGGGCCTGAAGGTGATGATTGATCTGGTGCTGTCGCATACCAGCGACCAGCATCCGTGGTTCAAGGAAAGCCGGAAGGACCGGGGGAACGCCAAGGCGGATTGGTTTGTCTGGGCAGAGCCGAAGCCGGATGGGACGGCGCCGAACAACTGGCTGTCGGTGTTCGGGGGCAGTGCGTGGCAGTGGGACGGGCGGCGGCGGCAGTATTATCTGCACAACTTCCTGACCAGCCAGCCGGATTTGAACCTGCACCATGAGCCGGTGCAGGAGGCGCTTTTGGATGTGGCGCGGTTCTGGCTGGAGCGGGGGGTGAACGGGTTCCGGCTGGATACGATCAACTTCTATTTCGCCGACAGGTATCTGCGCGACAACCCGTCGCTGCCGCCGGAATTGCGCAATGACAGCATCGCGCCGAGCGTGAACCCTATAACCACCAGTTGCACCTGTTTTCCAAGAACCAGCCGGAGATCTGGATTTCCTGCGGAAATTCCGTGCGGTGCTGAACCCTATGGCGCGGCGGCGGTGGGCGAGGTGGGCGATGCCCAGCGGGGGCTGGAGATCATGGCCGAATATACCTCGGGCGGGGACAAGGTGCAGATGTGCTATCCGTTCGAGATGCTGCAACCGGCGCGGCTGACGGCGGCGCTGGCGGCGCGGACCTTCGACCGGTTGGCGGCGGCTGCGCCGGGTGCCTGGCCCTGCTGGGCATATTCGAACCATGACACGGTGCGGCATGTGACGCGCTGGGGCCTGTCGGATGCGGCGGCGCGGGTTTATGCGACCATGCTGATGTGCCTGCGCGGATCGGTCTGCCTGTATCAGGGCGAGGAATTGGCCCTGCCCGAAGCGGAGATCGCCTTTGACGAGTTACAAGATCCCTATGGCATCGAGTTCTGGCCGGAGTTCAAGGGCCGCGACGGCTGCCGGACGCCGATGCCTTGGGCCACGGATAACGGGCTGTGCGGGTTTTCCAGCGCCGAGCGCGCGTGGCTGCCGGTGACGGCGCCGCATCGGCCCCTGTCGGTGGCGGCGCAGGAGGCGGAGCCGGGGTCGATGCTGCATCATTACCGCAGCGTGCTGGCCTTTCGGCGCGGGCATCCGACATTCGCGCAGGGGCGCATGACCGGGTGGAAGGCGGAGGGGGATGTGTTCTCTTTCATCCGCAGCGGGGGGATCGAGATCTTCTGCGCCTTCAATCTGGGCGAGGGCGCGGCGGAGGTCACGCTTCCGGCGGGGCATTGGGAACGGATCGGCGAGTCCGTGGGCAGCGTCGCGCCCGCGGGGGGGACGGTGCAACTGCCCGGCTGGGGCTGCTGCATCGCGCGCAAGGTTTAAGGGGAGGGTGGACGGATGGCGGACCTGAAACTGGTCAATGTCGAAAAGGCCTATGGCGAGGTGAAGGTGTTGAAGGACATCAACCTTGACATCAAGACGGGGGAATTGATCGTCTTCGTCGGCCCTTCAGGCTGTGGGAAATCCACTTTGCTGCGCATGATCGCGGGGTTGGAGCGGATCACCGGCGGGGATTTCTCGATCGACGGGATGCGGATGAACGATGTGCCGCCGGCGCAGCGGGGCATCGCGATGGTGTTCCAATCCTATGCGCTCTATCCGCATATGACGGTGCGCGACAACATGGCCTTTGCCCTGAAGCTGGCCAAGAAGAGCGCGTCGGAGATCGCGGCGGCGGTCGACAAGGCGGCGAAGATCCTGCAGCTGACGCCCTATCTGGACCGTCTGCCCAAGGCGCTTTCGGGCGGGCAGCGGCAGCGGGTGGCCATCGGGCGGGCCATCGTGCGGGACCCGAAGGTCTATCTGTTCGACGAGCCGCTTTCGAACCTTGATGCCGCGCTGCGGGTGGCGACGCGGATCGAGATCGCGCAGTTGAAGGAGCAGATGCCGAATTCCACCATGATCTATGTGACCCATGATCAGGTGGAGGCGATGACGCTGGCATCCCGCATCGTGGTGCTGGCGGGGGGCGGGATCAGCCAGGTGGGAACGCCGCTGGAACTGTACGAGCGGCCGGAGAACGAATTCGTGGCGCAGTTCATCGGCAGCCCGTCGATGAACCTGCTGGCGGGCGAGGTCGTGGGGACCGGGGCCGAGACGGTGGTGAAGCTGGCCAATGGCGGGGTGGCGCGGTCGGCGGTGCCCACCACGGCGGCGGATATGGGGTTGAAGGTGAATGTCGGCATCCGGCCCGAGGATCTTGTCACTGCGACGGGGGATGCGGCCTTTGTGGGCGAGGTGGAGATCACCGAGGCGCTGGGGGAGGTGACGCTGCTCTATTTCAAGCGGCAAGGCGATGCGGGGCAGGTCGTGGCGAAACTGCCGGGCATCCATGCCGAGTTGCGGCACAAGACTGTGTCGCTGGCGGCCGCGCCGGAGAAGGTGCATCTCTTCGCCAACGGGAAATCGCTGCTTTATCGGT
>JAWKXK010000016.1:0-106985 GCA_041397045.1 Paracoccaceae bacterium | reverse complement strand
GATCCCGGTGTCGCTGTTTCTGGGCGGGCTGGGGCTGGCGGCGTTCTTCTGGGCGATGAAGACGAAGCAGTTCGATGATCCCGAAGGGGATGCGAACCGCATCCTGACCACGGATTGGGATGACCGGCCCAAGCCGTGAGGCTTGGCCAAAAATCTTGGAAGATTTTTGCAAATTTCTTCGAAGAAATTTGGGTCAGGCGAGGGTGATGGTCGCGGGGGGCAGGTCGCCTATGGCGACGGTGCAGGTTTCACCGCGCGCGATGGGGCCGACGCCTGCGGGGGTGCCGGTGAAGATCAGATCGCCGGGGCGGAGGTCCACATAGGTGGACAGATGGGCGATGATCTCGGGCACGGACCAGATCATGTCCGACAGCCGGGCGGATTGCGTGAGCCGGTCCCCGACATGGCAGGTGATGGGCGCATCCGCGATGGGGCCTGCGACCAGCGCGCCGATGACGGCGGAGTGATCGAAGGCCTTCGCCATGTCCCATGGGCGGCGGGCGGCCTTTGCCTCGGCCTGAAGATCACGGCGGGTCAGATCGTTGCCGGCGGCATGGCCCCAGATATGGGCGGGGGCCTCATCCGGCGGGATGTCGCGCCCGCCCGTGGCAAGGGCCACCACAAGCTCGGCCTCGTGGTGAAGGTCGGCGGTGCGGGGCGGGTAGGGGATGGTGCGGCCCGAATCCACCAGCGCGTCGGCGGGTTTGGTGAAGAAGAAGGGCGCCTCGCGCGTGGGGTCGCCGCCCATTTCGCGGCTGTGTTCGGCGTAGTTGCGGCCCACGCAGAAGATGCGGCGGACAGGGAAACGGTCGGCGCTGCCCTGGATCGGCAGGGTGACGGGCGCGGGAAGGGGGGGCAGCGATGGCACCCTTACGGCCCCATCGTGAAGCATTGGATGGCGCGCGCCTGCAGGCGGCGGCAGGCCAGATCGGCCTGATCCTGTGTCAGCCCCACGAAGGTGGCGTCAAAGCCGCCGCCGCGCGGCATCACCTTGCGCAGCGATCCGTTCAGCGTGGCGCTTTCGACAAGCTGGGTTTTCAGAAGCGCGCGTTCGGCATCATAGCTCGATCCGAAGCGCCCCACGTTCACGCCCCAGTGGCGATCGCCCGAGGTGGAGACGGAGAGAACGATTTCCGGCTCTGCCTCTTCCGCCCCGGGGGCGGGAAGGGCCACTTCGTCATAGATGGGGGCATTGCGCCGTTGCGGGCGGGGCGAGAGGGCCACGCCAGCGGCCGAGACGACCTGGAAGGGGATGATCTCGGCTTCGGGTTCAACCTCGGTTTCGACCAGCGCCTCGACCGGAAGGTCGCCGGGGCGGGGCAGGGGGGTGGTGCTTTCCATCGCGGCGGCCAGCGTTTCGGCATCGGGCAGGGGGGCGCTGTCGGTGCCGCCGGTCGAGGCGATTTCGACATCGTCCACGGCAAGGCTGGCCACCGCGGGGGCGGCCTCTTGCGCAAGGTCGGCCGCCTGTGATTCGAGCGTGTCTTCGGGCGCTAGGGCGGCGGCGAGCGCGCCTTCGATGCCCGATTGCATGGCATCCACGGCCTCGGCCGTGGCGATGACGGTTTCGGGGGCCTCGGCCGCGGGGGCCGCGCCCGGGCGGGCGACGGGTCGGGGGGAGGAGGCCAGTTCCATCGACACGCGCAGCGTCTTGCCCGCGCCATCGGCGGTTTCGGGCAGATCGGCATCGGCGACGAGCATCTCGTCCCCGCCCTGATAGCCGGGGGGCGTGGGCGGGTTGACCGGCGCGTTGCGCGGGGCCTTGCCGAAGCCGAGATCGAGCAGTTTCATCATCTTGGCATTGCGGTCGGCGGTGGATTTGCCGCCGAAGATCGTGGCGATCAGCCGCTTGCCGCCGCGATCGGCCGAGGCGGTGAGGTTGAATCCCGCGGCGACGGTATAGCCCGTCTTGATGCCGTCCGCGCCTTCATAGGCGTCAAGGAAGCGGCGGTTGGTGTTGTTCACCGTGGCCAGCCCCGCATCGACGGAGCGGCGCGAGAAGAGGTTGTAGTATTGCGGAAAGTCATAGAACAGGTGCCGCCCGAGGATCGTCATGTCGCGGGCGGTGGAGAGGTGGCCCTGCGTCGTGAGGCCATTGGCATTCTTGAAGGTGGTGTTCTTCATCCCCAGCGCCTTGGCGGTGCGGGTCATGCGGCGGGCGAAATCGGCCTCGTTGCCGCCGATGGCCTCGCCAATGGCGGTGGCGGCGTCATTGGCGGATTTGATCGCCGCGGCGCGGATCAGGTTGCGCAGCGAGATCTTCTGCCCGGCGCGCAGGCCAAGGCGCGAGGGGGGCTGGGCTGCGGCATGTTTGGTGACCGTCACCATCGTATCGAGAGAGATATTGCCGCGCTGGATTTCCTCGAACGCGATGTAAAGCGTCATCATCTTGGTGAGCGAGGCGGGGTGCAGCCGCGTATCGGCATTCTCGGCATAGAGGACCTCGCCGCTGCGGGCGTCGATCACGATCGAGGCATAGGGGGCGGCGCGCAAGGGAGAGGCGGCAAGGAGTGCCGACAGGGCCGCGATACACATGAATGAAAACAGTCGGGCCAAATGCCCTGAAAGCGATGCCACGTCGCCGGTTCCTTGTTCCTGCCTCTGGTCTGCCCCGGTTTTTTTGGTGGGGCTTGTCTGCTGCAATCAGGTTAGCACAAGGCCGCATGTCGGAAAACCCCTGAATTTCAAGGGCTTTTCGGATGTAGTTGGCGTGATCCAAAGGGATGGGTGCCCGCGAACAGACCCCATCTGTAGTGGGTCAATCCAGCCGGGATACCAGATCCGGGAGGCCGCCCAGATCTTCCAGCAGGGAAAAGCGGGGGTGATCGGTGGGCGGGTCGGCCCGTTCCAGCGCCCAGGTCAGCCCATGCGGCACATGGACGCCGAAGCCGCCCGCCTCGATCACGGGGATGACATCGGATTTGAGCGAGTTGCCCACCATCAGCGCGCGCGCGGCGCCCTCGCCATGGCGGGTGAAGATCCGGGCATAGGCGGCGGCGGTCTTGTCCGACACGATCTCGACCCCGTGAAACAGATCGCCGAGGCCGGACTGGGCCAGCTTGCGTTCCTGATCCAGAAGATCGCCCTTGGTGATGAGAAGGACGCGGTGGCTTTGTGCCAGCGATTCGACCGTGGCACGGGCATGGGGCAGCAGTTCGATGGGATGTTCCAGCATCTCGCGCCCGGCGGCCATGAGTTCGGCGATGACCGAGGCGGGAACGCGGCCTTCGGTCACCTCGATGGCGGTTTCGATCATCGACAGGGTGAAGCCCTTCACGCCGAATCCGTAATGGCCGAGGTTGCGCCGTTCGGCGGCAAGCAGACGGTCATGCAGATGGTCGGGATCGGCGAAATCGGCCAGCAGGGTGGTGAAACGGTCCTGCGTCAGGCGGAAGAAGGATTCGTTCTGCCAGAGCGTGTCATCCGCGTCGAAGCCGATGGTGGTGATGCGGCGCTGGGGCATGGGGGGTTCCTTCGGGCTATGGTTTTCTTGCCTTTTGCGCGGCCCGACTGCAAGGGGCGGGGCATGGCCCCTTTTCGCTGCGGCGGATTGGGCTATATTCTTGGCGCAACCGTCAAAGCCGAATCCCTGCCACATCTGACCCGGAGTTCACCTTCCGTGACGCTGACACCGTTTCACATGACAGGAAAACCCGAAGAGCCGGGGAATGAATCCGGTGTGCTGACGAAGACCAAGGCAAAGACCCAGCGCCCGCCGCTTTACAAGGTGATGCTGCTGAATGACGACTATACGCCGATGGAATTCGTGGTGCATGTGCTGGAGCGGTTCTTTGGCATGAGCCATGCGCAGGCCTTCGACATCATGCTGACGGTCCACAAGAAGGGGCTGGCGGTGGTGGGGGTGTTTTCCTTCGAGGTGGCCGAGACGAAGGTGGCGCAGGTGATGGATTTCGCCCGGCGGCATCAGCATCCGCTGCAATGCACGATGGAAAAAGAGTGATGCCGCTGCCCCGACGGGGCGATTTCTGACGCGAGACAATCGCGGCGGAATTTGACGCAAGTTCCGGAGTGAACCGCCCTATGGGCGGTTTTTTCGTTTCCTGCGTCAGGAAACGACGCGAAATCTGCGTCAGATTTCGCTTCCCTTGGCATTTCGTCGGCCTCCGCCTAGGGTGCGCGGCGATATGCGAAGGGGATGGCGATGCGGTCTGCGCGGTTGGAACAGGCGCTGGAGGCGGGGCTTTGGCACCTGCCGCCCGAGGGGCGGATCGCGGTGATCCGGCCCCGCCAGGGCGATGATCTTTCGGCCCTGCCGAAGGACCGGGTGGAGGTGGTGACGGGGTTCAAGCCGGATGCCGACTGGTTCGCCGGGCGGGGTTATGCCGTGGCGACGCGGGCCGAGGGGCCGTGGGCGGCGGCGGTCGTCTGCCTGCCGCGCGCGCGGGCGCAGGGGCAGGCACTGATCGCCGAGGCGGCGGCGCGGGTTACCCCGGGCGGGCCTGTCGCGGTGGATGGGCAGAAGACGGACGGCGTGGATGCCATGCTGAAGGATCTGCGCGGGCGGGTGGCGCTGTCGGAGGCCTTTTCCAAGGCGCATGGGAAGATCGCGGTCTTTCCCGCCGGGCCGGGGCTGGAGGATTGGGCCGCGCGCCCGGCCGAGGTGGAGGGGTTCCGCACGGTGGCGGGCGTCTTCAGCGCGGACGGGATCGACAGGGGATCGGCCCTGCTGGCGGCCTCTCTGCCTGAGGAGATGAAGGGCAAGGTGGCCGATCTGGGCGCGGGCTGGGGCTATCTGGCGCGGGCGGTGCTGGCGCGCGAGGGTGTGAAGGAATGCCATCTGGTCGAGGCCGAGGCCGATGCGCTGGATTGCGCGCGGGTCAACGTCACGGACGCGCGGGCGCAGTTCCACTGGGCCGATGCGACCACGGTCAAGCTGGCGCGCGCGATGGATCATGTGGTGATGAACCCGCCCTTCCATCAGGGCCGCGAGGCGGATCCCGGGCTGGGCATCGCCTTTATCGGCGCGGCGGCGCGCATGCTTGCGCCGCAGGGCGTGCTATGGCTGGTTGCCAATCGCCACCTGCCCTATGATCGCATGCTGGGCAGCCTGTTCCGCGAGGTACAGGAGATTGGCGGCGATGCCGCCTTCCGGGTGGTGCGGGCCTCGCATCCCATCCGGTCACGCTGAACGGGGACGGGCAATGAGCTTTGCGATATCGGGCAAGACGGCCATCGTGACGGGAGCGGCCAACGGGATCGGGCTGGCCATCGCGCGGCACTTTCTGGACAAGGGGGCGAATGTCATGTTCGCCGACATGGACGAGGCCCGGCTTGAGGATGAGGTGGGCGAAGAGGCCCGCGCCGAAGGGCCGGTGCGCATGTTCGCGGGCGATCTGCGCCAGAAGCTGACCATGGCCAATCTGCTGTCGGCGACGGTGGATGCCTTTGAACGGATCGACATTCTGGTGAATGCCAGCCGGCAATGCGCCCTGTCCGAGGTGCTGGATCCCGAAAAGGACGCGGTCGAGGATCTGCTGGAGCAGAACCTGCTGACCAGCCTGCGGCTGAGCCAGATGGCGGCGAAGCGGATGATCCAGAAGGCGGAAAAGACAGGGGCAGAGGGGATGATCGGGTCGATCATCAACCTGTCGTCGCTGGCGGCGGTGCGGACGCAGCCGCAGCTTCTGGCCTATTCGATCAGTTCGGCGGCGGTGGAGCAGATGACACGCTCGCTTGCCGTGGCGCTGGCGCCGAAGGGGATCCGCGTCAACGCGGTGTCCTTTGCCAGCGTGATGAGCGCGTCGATGCAAGGCGCGCTGAAGGAAAACCCCGACTGGCGCGAGGTGGTGGAGGCGGGAACGCCGCTGGGCCGCATCGCCAGCGCCGACGAGGTGGCGGAGGCGGCGCATTTCCTTGCCTCCGATGCGTCGGGCTTCATGACGGGGCAGGTGCTGACGCTGGATGGCGGGCGCGGCCTTCTGGATGCGGTGGCGGCGCCCAGTTTCTGATCACTCGGGATATTGCGCCTTGCACTGGGCGATGACGGGTTCCGCCGCGCGGGCCAGTTCGTCGCGCCGGTCGAGCAGGCTTTGCAGCTTGGCCCGTTCGGCATTCAGGTCGATCGCCTTGGGGCGGGTGCGGGTCTGCGCCTCGCGTTCAAAGCAGTAGCGGGGCGTGGGGGCCGGGTTGGCCGGATCGGCGGAGGGCTGATAGTCGCAGATCTGCCAGACGGGGATATAGACGGTATATTCCTCGATCGCGTAGCCGCGGGCGATGTTGGATTGGGTTTCATCCACCAGTCGCTGGATCGTGCGCAGGTCGCGGGTGTTGCGGTTGATGCACTGTTCCTGCGGGGTGCCGCAGGCGGTGAGCGCGAGGAGGCAGAAGAGGGCAAGGCGGCGCATGGGACTCTCCGTGTTCTGTCCGTGATAGCGCGGGGGAGGGGGGATGCCAAATGCCATGTTGGCGAGCGCGAGGTGCGGTGCTAGGCATGGAAGTGTAAACTTGGAGAGACAGATGACCGACCTGTTCGATGCCCGCAAGGCGCGCGCCGCCGCCTGGTTCCGTGAATTGCGCGATCAGATCGTCGCGGGGTTCGAGGGGTTGGAGGACCGGTTCGGGACAGGCGCGCCGGGCCGGTTCGAGGTGACGCCGACGGTGCGCGCGGATGGCGGCGGCGGGTTGATGAGCGTGCTGCGCGGCGGCCGCGTGTTTGAGAAGGTGGGCGTGAACGTGTCCGAGGTGCATGGCACCTTGGGCGAGCGGGCGCAGAAGGCGATGGCGGCGCGGGGCGTGCCGGGGATGGACCGCGATCCGCGCTTCTGGGCCAGCGGGATTTCGCTGGTGGCGCATATGGTGAACCCGCATTGCCCGGCGGTGCATATGAACACGCGGATGTTCTGGACGCCCCATGCCTGGTGGTTCGGGGGCGGGGCCGACCTGAACCCGGCGCTGGAATACCCCGAGGATACGGCGCATTTCCACGGCCAGATGCAGGCGGCCTGTGACCTGCACGATCCGGCCTATTACCCGAAGTTCAAGGCTTGGGCGGATGAGTATTTCTTTGTTCCGCATCGCGGGCGGGCGCGGGGTGTGGGGGGCATCTTTTATGATGACCTGAACACCGGCGGCGCTGCGGGCGATAGCTGGGAGGCGGATTTCGCCTTCACGCAGGAGG
This sequence comes from Paracoccaceae bacterium, assembly GCA_041397045.1. Lineage (GTDB taxonomy): Bacteria > Pseudomonadota > Alphaproteobacteria > Rhodobacterales > Rhodobacteraceae > Paragemmobacter. Next base: position 99,847 of record JAWKXK010000016.1, on the reverse strand, counting down.
TGGGGCGGCATTTCCTGCCCGCCTTCGTGCCGGTGACCGAGCGGCGGGTGGGCACGGCGTGGACAGAGGCCGACCGCGAGGCGCAGTTGATCCATCGCGGGCTTTATGCGGAATACAACCTTGTCTATGACCGGGGCACGAAGTTCGGGCTGGAGACGGGGCATGATGCCAATGCCGTGCTGATGAGCCTGCCGCCGATTGCCAAGTGGACTTGACCCCGCGCTGCCTGTAAGGGGCGCGCGGTGAAGCGAAAGGGTGCGGGGCATGGCCGGAAACGCGGCGGATATCGAGATCAGGGCGCGGGCCTTCTGGACCGACACCGAGGGCGGCGAACATGCCGTGGGCTTTGCCGCGAGCGAGGATGCGGAAGATGGCTATGTCATCTTCGAGGGCCGCCCGGGGGACCGGAAGGGGCTGTATCTGGAGGTGTCGGACGAGATTTTCGCCGCGAAGGACGCGGTGGAGGGGGTTTCGTTTTCCGACGAAGGCTTCGTGCTGACGATCAGGGCGTCGATGCAGGCGAAGCTGGGCATGGTGGCGACGGTGGCGGTCTTTGTGGCGGCCGAGGATGGTGACGGGCAGGCGGCGCTGGCGGTGCTGCGGGGGTTGATCGGGCAGGGCTGAGCCTTGCCGGCTGGCCGGTGCGGAAATGGCGCGGAGCGGGGCCACAGAGGTGGCGCGTATTCTTTATCAATGCTTTTCAATCATTTGCAGCGCGTCATCGCGCTAAAGATGTGCCGGAATTGCAAGTTTCCCTTGTTCCCGCAGCCCTTTGCGGACTAAAGTTCGGTTCATAAACAAAAACGACATAGAGGCAGTTACAGACATGAAACGGCAGCTTTTCGCGGCCGCCCTTGGGGTGGCTATTTCCAGCGGCATGGCGGCGGCGCAGGATTTCAAGGGCGATATCACGCTGGGCTATTCGGCCTTTACCAGCGACACCTCGCTTAACACGCTTTTGGGCACCGGGTCTTTTGAGTTCGGGATCGGGGACCGCGCCTCGGTGCAGCTTGATCTGGGTATCTACGGGTTCGGCCTGATCGGTGTCGAGGGCGGCAACGTGGTGCTGCATGGCATCTATGACGTGCATCCGCAGGGATCGCTTGGCCTGTTCCTTGGCGTGGATTCGGCAGGCGGGCAATCGGACGATTTCTATGGGATCGAATATGGCCAGTCCTTTGGCGCGGGCAGCTTCGAGGTTTATGGCGCGCGCGGCAAGGAAGCGGGCGTTACCGGCACGGTCATCGGGGCAGAGGCCCTGTTCGAGCTGAACCCGAACTGGGGCCTTGGCCTGAAGGCGGACAATGCCGATTACGATGGGCAGTTGGACGCCACGCGGATCGGCGTGAAGGGTCTGCATGCGCTGGGGCAGGGGACCACGATCTTTGCCGAGGTGGGATCTGCCCGGTTCGATGACGGGACCACATCGGTCAGCGAGCCCTTTGTGGGCGTGGGGCTGAATTTCCAGCTTGGCGGCGGCAAGGCGACCTTTGGCCAGCGCAGCCAGTTCGCGCTTATTCGGGGCTGTGACCTAGCCCTGCTGCCACAGAAGGGCGGCGACTCCGGTCAGGATGACGGCCATCCCGAGATACTGTCTCGGGGTGGTTTTCTGTTTGAAATGCAGCCGCGCGACGAGTTGGGCGAAGGGGATTTCCACAAGCGCCAGCGTGCGGACATTGGCGGCGGAGGTCAGCGAAAAACCGGTAAACCAGCAGGCCGAGGCGAAGGCGCCGAGGAAGCCCGCGGCAAGCGATGAGCGCCAGACGCGGAAGGAACCTTTCAGCGCCGCGCGGTCGAAGAGGGCAAGCCAGATCAGCAGGGTGGCGGACTGGATCGCCAGCGCCAGCGTGAGGGTGGTCAGCGCGCGGGTGAGGAAATCGCCCGAGGGCAGCGATGTGATGCCGCCGCGAAAGCCGATGGCGGCAAGGCCGTAGCCAAGGCCCGACAGCAGGCCGAGCGCGGCGGGGCGGGTTTGCAGAAAGCTGGTTGCCGAGGCGCCGGGCCTGATCGACAGGATCAGCACGCCGAAGGTGGCGATGCCGATGGCCATCAGGATGCCCGGGGTGAGGTGGTCACCCAGCAGCGCGATGCCCAGCAGCGCCACGAGGACGGGTTCCGTCTTCAGCCATGCGGTGGCGACGCCGAAGGATTGGTCCTTCATCAGCACCAGCATCAGCGCGGTGCCTGCGATCTGGCCCCATGCGCCCATCGCCGTCCATGCCAGCGTGGTGGGGCCGGGGAGGATGGGCGTGCCGGTCCATGCGGTGTGGGTCAGCAGGAAGGCGGCGGCGAAGGGCAGCCCGAAGAGGAAGCGGACCTGCGTCGCGCCCGCCGTGCCAAGGGCCGTGGTCAGCCCCGCCTGCGTGGCGTTCCGCCCGGTTTGCGCGATGGCCCCCATCAGCGCGGCCCAGACCCAGAGGGGAAGGGTCATGTCAGGCCCCAGATGCGGGCTTCGGCGATCTCGACCGAGTTTCCGGCGGGGTCGCGGAAATAGAGGGAGCGGCGCCCGGCGGGCCAGTCCTGCTCGTGTTCGATGGGGATGGCGAGGGCGGTGAGGCGGTCGCGCCAGTGGGCGATGTCGGCGGCATCGGCTGCGCGAAAGCAGATATGGCCGGGGCCTGTCGCGCCATGGGCGGGGATGCCCGATTGCTGTGCCGGGTCGGATGAGGGGCCGGGGTTGAAGATCAGGAGCATCTGGTCGCCTGCGCGCAGAAAGGCGAAGCGCCCTGCGACGCGGCGCTGTTCGGGAAAGCCGAAGGCGCGGATGTAGAAATCGGCGCAGGCATCCGGGTCTGCGGCATAGATCACGGTTTCAAGGATTGCGGGGGGTGGCATGGCTGGTCCCTTTGGGGGCAGCCTATGCCGTGTTCCTGCGGGCGGCAAGGTGGGGGGCTTAGGCCCCGCGCACCGTGTCGATCATCAGTTGCACATTGTCGGGGTTGGCATCGGGCGTGATGCCATGGCCGAGGTTGAAGATATGCGGGCCGTTGCGGAAGGCATCGACGACTCGGCGGGTTTCGCGGACGAGCGCCTCGCCGCCCGTGACCATGTGTTCGGGGGCAAGGTTGCCTTGGACGCAGCCGCCGGGTTGCACATGCGCGGCGGCCCATTCGGGCGTCACGGAATTGTCGATGGCGACGCAATCCGCCCCGGTTTTCGCGGCAAAGCCGATATAGCCATCGCCCGCCTCGCGCGGGAAGGCGATGATCGGCAGGTGGGGATAGCGGGCCTTCATCGCCGCGATGATGGCGGCGGCGGGTTTCACGGCGAAATCCTCGAAGTCCTGACCTTTCAGCGAGCCCGCCCATGAGTCGAAGAGTTTCACGACTTCGGCCCCGGCTTCGACTTGGGACGACAGATATTCGACGGTTGCCTCGGTGATGCGGTCGATGAGGGCGGTGAAGGTGGCGCGGTCGGTGTTTTTCAGCGCGTGGGCGGCGCCTTGGTCTTTGGACCCGCGTCCGGCGATCATGTAGGTGGCCACCGTCCATGGCGCGCCGGCAAAGCCGATGAGGGTGGTTTCGCGGGGCAGTTCGCGGGCAAGGATGCGGACGGTTTCGTAGACGGGGGAGAGGGTGTCGTGGATGGCTGAGGTGGGTTTCAGGGCGCGGACCTGATCCATCGTGGTGGTGGTTTCCATGCGCGGGCCTTCGCCCGTTTCGAACCAGAGTTTCGGGCCGAGTGCCTGCGGCAGAAGCAGGATGTCGGCAAACAGGATCGCCGCGTCAAAGCCGTAGCGGCGGATCGGTTGCAGGGTAACTTCTGCTGCAAGATCAGGGTTGTAGCAGAGTTTCAGGAAATCCCCCGCCTGCGCGCGGGTGGCGCGGTATTCGGGCAGGTAGCGGCCCGCCTGACGCATCATCCAGATCGGCGGCGTGGGCAGGGTTTCACCGGCAAGGGCGCGGAGGATGGTCTTTGTGGCTTTGGTCATGGGGTGGCTTTCGTGGGGTCGGCCGGGCTGGCCGCGATGAGGGATTGCAGGCTGCGCAGCGCAAGACGCCATGCGGCAAGGTGCCAGAGGGCAGAGAAAACAAGGATGGCGGCGGCGGTGATCTGCCCCTTGGCCCACCAGGCCAGGGCGGCGACGGGGATCGTGGCCGAGGCCGATGCAATGACGGCCGCGAGAAGCGTCAGACCATTGGCCCCGTTGATCCGCTTCTGGATGGCCGACCGCTCCATCCGGAAGGCGATGGTCAGCAAGAGGGCCGAGGCGGCGAGGGCTGTCAGATACAGGGCGATCATGCCCCATGCGTCGGCTTGTGGCGGGGTCTTGTCAAGAGTTGTCAGGTTTGCGTGACAGTTGTATGCCTTGCCTTATGACATATCCGCTTCCCCATCCCGCCCAGCCCTTGAAGATCGGAACCCGTGGGTCGCCCCTTGCGCTGTGGCAGGCGCATGAGGTGCGGCGCTGTCTGATGGGGGCCTTTGGCCTGCCCGAAGATGCGTTCGAGATCGTGGTGATCAAGGTGACGGGGGACCAGATCCTTGACAAGCCGCTGAAGGAAATCGGCGGCAAGGGGTTGTTCACGCGCGAGATCGAGGAGGCGCTGCTGGATGGCGGCATCGACATCGCGGTGCATTCGATGAAGGACATGCCGACGGTGCAGCCCGAGGGGCTGGTGCTGGATTGCTATCTGCCGCGCGAGGATGTGCGGGATGGGTTCGTGTCGCCGGGCGTGGCGTCTTTGGCCGATCTGCCGCAGGGGGCGGTGGTGGGATCTTCGAGCCTGCGGCGGCGGGCGCAGCTGGCGCTGCGGCGGCCTGACCTGCGGCTGGTGGAATTCCGGGGCAATGTGCAGACGCGGATGCGCAAGCTGGAAGAGGGGGTGGCGGTGGCGACCTTCCTTGCCATGGCGGGGTTGAACCGGCTGGGGATGGCGCATGTCGCGCGGTCGGCCATCGCGCCGGAAGAGATGCTGCCTGCCGTGGCGCAGGGCGCAATCGGGGTGGAGCGGCGCGCGGCGGATGCGCGGGTGGAATGGATGCTGGCGGCGATCCATGACGGGCCGACGGGTGTGCGGCTGGCCGCCGAGCGGGCGATGCTGGCGCGGCTGGACGGATCCTGCGAGACGCCGATTGCGGGGCTTGCGATGATCGAGGGCGATGCGCTGTGGCTGCGGGGCGAGATCCTGCGGCCCGATGGCAGCGAGTCGATCACGGGCGAGCGGCGCGGCGGCGTCGCCGAGGCGGCGGCGCTGGGGCGCGATCTGGCCGAGGAATTGCTGGCGCGCGCGCCTGCGGGGTTCTTCAGCTGGCGCTAGGGGCAGAATTCTTCTGCGAAGAATTCTTGGGACGAATTTTCTGCGAAAATTCTGGGTCGCGCGGGGTGTGAATCTTCGCCAGAACATTCGCGGGACGGGATTTTTCGCAGAAACATCGTGGTCAGTTGCGGTTGCGGTCGATCCAGAGCAGCGCTGCCGCCCCCGTCAGTGCCACGCCTGCGCCAAGGAAGGCGGTGGCGGTATGCCCGCCGATGACGCTGCCCGCCGCGAAGGCGCAGGCGGCGAGGAGTTCGGAGACCAGCCTTTGCAGCGCCAGCATCGCCCCGGCTGTGCCGGGGCGGCCTGCGAGCAGGTCCTGATAATAGGCGATGGGCAGGGTGAGGATGGCGGTGCCGCCAAGCCCCGCGAGGAGGGGCAGGGCCCAGAGCCATGCGCTTTCCACAAGGATCGGCATCAGGGCCAGGTGGGTGACGTAAAGAAGCGTGCCGCCCGCGATGAGGGTGGAGCGGCTGAAGCGGTGGGTGATGAGGGGCAGGAGCAGCATGAAGGGCACCTCCCACCCGGCGACCAGCCCGATATAGAGCGCGGTGGTGCCGGCATCGCGGGTGGGCGAGGCCTCGAACACCAGCGAGGTGAGGATCATGTAGAGATTGCCCGCCGAGGCGATGGCGCCGAGCAGCAGCAGGCGGATCAGGATCGGGGGTTTGGCGATTTCGGCCATGGCGCGGGGGAAGTTCAGGCCCGAGGGTTGATCCTGCCATGCGGTCTGGCCGTCGCGGGGCCATTTCAGCGCAATGAGCGTGGTCACGGCCACGGCGGCGGCGGTGCCCGAAAGATAGACGGCCATGACGTCGACGCCCCAGCCGAAGGCGACGGTCCAGAAGACCAGCATGGCGAGGAAGCTGAGCGACATGGCGGCGCGGATGGTGGAGAGGATGGCATCGCGCGCGGCCCCGTCATCAGACCGGGCAAGCCGGGCGAGGGCGAAAAGCTGGCCATAGAGCGAGGAGGCCACGGGGAAGAGGAGGCCATGGCACAGCGCGAAGGTGAGCGGCGAGGGGGCAACCAGCATGAGGCCCACGCCTGTGCCGCCAGAGGCGGCCGTCAACAGCGCGATGCGGCGGCGGTTGGACTTTTGATCCGACAGGATGCCAAGGAGGACCGAGGCGCTGACCGAGACGGCGGAGGCCATGACGAGGATCAGGGCGAAGGCAGGTTCGGAAAGGCCGATGCGTTCGATGCCCACCAACGACTGATAGGGATAGACCGAGGCATTCAGCGCGCCCAGAAGCAGGAGCGCCCATGCGATGAGCCGCAGGGTCGGGTCGCGCAGGACGGCGAGGGTGGTCATTTCGGCGGGATCACCTTTCCGGGGTTCATCAGATTGCCCGGGTCGATGGCCTGTTTCAGCGCGCGCATCAGATCGAGCGCCACGGGATCCTTGCGGCGGGCCATGGAGTTGAGCTTGGACAGGCCCACGCCATGTTCGGCGGAGAAGGAGCCGCCCAGGTCTTGCACGATATCTTCGATCGCCGTGATGACGCGGTCGTAGAGCGCCTTGGACGGATCGCCGGGATAGACGGAGAAATGCAGGTTGCCATCGCCCAGATGGGCGACGGTGACGGTTTCCGCGCCGGGGGCGATGTCGGCAAGACGGGGCGCGATGCGGGTGAGGAAGGTTTCAACCTTGTCCAGCGGGAGGGCGATGTCGCTGTCGATCATCGGTTTGACGGCGGCACCGATTTCCGCCGCTGCCTCGCGCCGCGCCCACATGGCCGCGCGCTGGGTGGAGGAGCGGGCGATGGCGGCATCGAGGATGAGGCCTTCGTCCATCAGTTGGACGAGGGTGTCCTCCAGCAGGTCGGTGCGGGGGCGGGTGCCGTGGTCCGTTTCGGTGGTGAGGGCGGGGGAGGTGGCGGCGAGTTCGACGAGGATCGTGCAGTCGCGATGCGCCGGGAAGGGGATGCCGAGATCGGGGCGGATGCGTTCGAGGCGGGCCATATAGTCGGCGGGCATGTATTCGAAGGCTTCGACAAGGCCCCCGCTGGCGGATTGCAGGCGGTTGAGCAGGGTAAGCGCGTCGGGGAGGGAGCGGGCGGCGAGGGTGGCGGTCGTGTGGGCGCGGGGGGCGGGGACGAGTTTCATCACGGCGGCGGTGATGATGCCGAGCGTGCCTTCGGCGCCGATGAAGAGGTCTTTCAGATCGTAGCCGGAATTGTCCTTGTGGAGTTCCGACATGAGGTTGAGGACGCGGCCATCGGGAAGGACGACCTCCAGCCCGAGGCAGAGGGCGCGGGTGGAGCCGTAGCGGAGGACGTTGGAGCCTCCGGCATTGGTGGAGAGGACGCCGCCGATCATGGCGGAGCCGCGCGCGCCGAACCAGAGGGGGAAGTAGAGGCCGTGGGCTTCGGCGGCGTCGTGGAGTTTGGAGAGGATGACGCCCGCCTCAACGATGGCGATGCGGGAGGCGGGGCGGATCTCGCGGATGCGGTTCAGGCGTTCGGTGGAGAGGAGGAGACCGCCCTCGGTATAGGTGGCCCCCGTCAGGCCGGTATTGCCCGAGATCGGGATGACGGGGATGCCGTGTTCTGCCGCCAGTTTCACCGTGGCGGCGACCTCGGCGGTGGAGGCGGGGCGGGCGACGGCGAGGGGGGTGCCTTGGTAGTTGCCCATCCAGTCGCGGGCGTAGCGCGCCATGTCGGGGCCGGTGAGGACCTGCGCGTCACCGAGGAGGGATTTCAGGGCGGGGATGAGGGGCATGGGGCGCTCCGGTCTGCGGGGGAGTCATCGGACGCGGGCGGGGGAGTTGCAAGGGGGATTTCGGGCGTGGTCTTGCGGGGCCAGCCACCGGGGGCCAGCCCCGTCGTCCATCGGTTCTCGAACCGATGGCGAACACGATGGGCGACCCCCGGAGTATTTGGGCCGAGATAAAGATCAGGCGTTTTGCCCGTAGGCGATGCGGAGGGCGAGCCACAGAAGGCCGGTGGCGAGGATGATGGAAAGGCCAATGGCGCCTAGGACTTGGCCGATGCGGTTGAGGCGGGATTTGCCGGCGGTCTGGAAGGCATGGGTCATCAGTTCGCCACTGATGCGGAAGCGTTCGGTGAAGCGTGCGGAGAAGGATTGCCAGTAGGCCGGGTGGGACAGGACGGGGATGATAAATGAGATGCTGATCAGGACGAGGCCGAGCCAGAGCGACAGGAAGCCGATCAAGAAGGTGCCCTTGATGATGGCCGGGATCATCTGCGCGGTCGTTCTGTCTCCTTGGCCAGATCGAGGATCGCCGGGCCGAGGTTGGTGACGATCTTCGCCACGCCGTCTTTGTTGGGATGCAGGCCGTCGAGTTGCATCCATTGGGCGATCTGGCCGGGGTCAGTGGCGTCGGGGGAGAGGAGGCGGAAGAAGGGTTGGGTGATCTGCGCGCCGTGGGTTTGCGCGATTTCGGGGTAGAGGGCGTCGAATTGGGCCTTGTAGTCGGGGCCGAAATTGCCGGGGGCCTCCATAGGGACGACGAGGACCTTGAGGCCGCGCTCGGTGGCGGTTTTCACGATGGTGTCGATGTTGGAACGGGTTTCCGAGGGGGGGATGCCACGGAGCAGGTCATTGCCGCCGAGGGTGACGATGAGGGCGTCGGTTTCGGGCGTCAGCGACCAATCAAGCCGGGAAAGGCCGCCTGCCGAGGTGTCGCCGGAGACGCCTGCATTGACGATGGTGATGTCGGACCCTTGGGCGGTGAGCCAGGCTTGCAGTTGGGGGACGAGGCCCTCACCTTCCGGCAGGCCGTAGCCTGCGGTGAGGCTGTCGCCAAGGGCCACGATGGTGGTTTCGGCGCTGGCGGCGACGGGGGCGAGGGCGAGGAGCGTTACAGAGGCTGTCGCCAATGTGATGTTGCGGATGCAGCGTGGCGCGCCATATCTGGCGTTGGACAGTTGGAAGGCGGTTTCATGACGGATGCGGTGCTCGGTACGGTTCTGGCGCTAAGGGACGTTCGGTTGACTTTGGCGGGAAATGCGGGGCCGGTCGATATCCTGAAAGGCATATCACTGGAAGTTCATGCGGGCGAGACGGTTGGGCTGGTGGGGCCGTCGGGATCGGGAAGTCGTCGCTGCTGATGCTGATGGGGGGGCTGGAGCCCCGGCCCCCGGGGGGCGAGGTGCGCGCGCTGGGGCAGGACCTGACGGCGATGGATGAGGACGGGCTGGCGCGGTTCCGGCGTGGGAAGATGGGTGTGGTGTTCCAGTCCTTCCACCTGATGCCGACGATGACGGCGCTGGAGAATGTAGCGGTGCCGTTGGAGTTGATGGGCGTTTCCGATGCCTTTGCCCGGGCGGAGGCGGAGTTGCAGGCCGTGGGTCTGGGGTCGCGGATGGGGCATTACCCGAGCCAGATGTCGGGGGGCGAGCAGCAGCGGGTGGCGCTGGCGCGGGCGGCGGCGCCGCGGCCTGCGATCCTGCTGGCGGATGAGCCGACGGGGAATCTGGATGGCGTGAACGGGGCGGCGATCATGGATCTGCTGTTCGGGTTGCGGGATCGGCATGGGGCGACGCTGGTCCTTGTCACCCATGCGCCGGAACTGGCGGCGCGTTGTGACAGGGTGGTGCGGTTGCAGGATGGGCGGCTCGCGCCGGAGGTGGTGGCGTGAGTCTGGCCTGGCGGATTGCGCGGCGGGAGTTGCGGGGGGGTCTGAAGGGATTCCGGGTGTTTCTGGCCTGCCTCGCGCTGGGCGTGGCGGCGATCGCGGCGGTGGGCCTTGTGCGCGCCTCGATCCAGCAGGGATTGAGCGATCAGGGCGCGGTGCTGCTGGGCGGCGATGCGCAGATGGAGTTCACCTATCGCTTCGCCACCGAGGAAGAGCGGGCATGGATGGAGGGGATTTCGGAGCGGGTTTCCGAGATCGTCGATTTCCGGTCGATGGTGGTGCTGGGAGATGAGACGGCGCTGACGCAGGTGAAGGGCGTGGATGACGCCTATCCCCTGCTGGGTTCGGCGGCGATGGAGGCGGGCGATCTGCCCGGCGCGCTGGCCACGGTGGATGGGCTGCCGGGCGTGGCGATGGACAAGGTTCTGGTGGAGCGGTTGGGGCTGGCCATCGGCGACAGGTTCCGTATGGGGGTGAAGGAGTTCCGGCTGGGCGGCGTGCTGCTGCGCGAGCCGGACAGCGCGAATGGCGGCTTTTCGCTGGGGCCGCGCACGATTGTGCGGACGGTGGATCTGGCGGGATCGGGGCTTTTGGAGCCCGGGTCGCTGTTCGAGACGGAATATCGGCTGCTGCTGCCGGCGGGCACGGATCTTGAGGCGATGGAGGCGCGGGCGGAGGCCGAGTTTGCCGACAAGGGGATGCGCTGGCAGGACAGCCGCCGCGCCGCGCCGGGGGTGGAGCGGTTCGTGGATCGGATCGGGTCTTTCCTGATCCTTGTGGGCATCGCGGGGCTGGCCGTGGGGGGCGTGGGCGTGCAGGCGGCGGTGCGGGCCTATCTGGAGGGGAAGGTTGCGACCATTGCCACGTTGAAGACGCTGGGCGCGGAGGGGCGGCTGATCTTTCGCATTTACCTCATGCAGATCGGGGTTCTGGCAGGTGTTGGCGTGGCCTTGGGGCTGCTGTTGGGGGCGGCGGTGCCGGTGCTGTTCGGTGGCGTGATCGAGGCGGCGCTGCCCTTTCCGGCGGAGGTGGGGGTTTATCCGCTGCCCTTGATCGAGGCGGCTTTCTATGGGCTGGTGACGGCCTTTCTGTTCACGCTCTGGCCCTTGGCGCGGACGGAAGGGGTGCGGGCGGCGGCGCTGTATCGTGGATCGGGGCGCGGGGGGGTGCCTGCGGCGCGGCATCTGCTGGCGATTGCGGGGCTGGCGGTGCTGCTGATCGGCGGGGCGGTGTGGTTTTCGGGGACGTGGGAATTGACGCTGGGATCGGCGGGCGGGGTGATTGCCGCGCTGATCGTGTTGGCGGGGGCGGCATGGGCCTTGCGGCGGGCGGCGCGGTCTGCGGCGCGGGCGGGGCTGGCGCGAGGGCGCGTGGCGCTGCGTTTGGCGCTGGCGAGCATTGGCGGGCCGAGGGAAGAGGCGGGGGCGGTGGTCCTTTCGCTGGGGCTGGGGCTGAGCGTGCTGGCGGCGGTGGGGCAGATTGATGCCAATCTGCGGGCGGCGATTGCGACGGATCTGCCGGAGCGGGCGCCGAGTTACTTTTTCGTCGATATCCAGCCGGACCAGATCGAGGGGTTCCTTGACAGGGTGCAGAATGACCCCGCGGTGAGCAAGGTGGAAAGCGCGCCGATGCTGCGCGCGGTGCTGACGCAGATCAACGGGCGGCCCGCGAAAGAGGTGGCGGGGGAGCATTGGGTGGTGCGGGGCGACAGGGGGATCACCTATTCCGCCGCGCCGCAGGAGAATGCCAAGGTCGTGGCGGGGGAATGGTGGCCCGCCGATTACACCGGCCCGGCGCAGGTGTCCTTTGCGGCGGAAGAGGCCGAGGAGATCGGGCTGAAGCTGGGGGATGAGTTGGTGGTCAATGTGCTGGGGCGGGATATCCCGGCGACGATCACCTCTTTCCGGCAGGTGGATTTTTCCAGCGCGGGGATGGGGTTTGTCATGACGATGAACCCCGCCGCGCTGCAGGGGGCGCCGCATACGTTCATCTCCACCGTCTATGCCGAGGAAGCGGCGGAGGCGGCGATCCTGCGGGATGTGGCGCGGGCCTATCCCAATGTGACCGCGATCCGCATCCGTGATGCCATCGACCGGGTGACCGAGGCGCTGGAGGCGATTGCCACGGCAACGGCCTGGGCGGCGGCGGCGACGCTGGTGACGGGGTTCGTCGTGCTGATCGGCGCGGCGGCGGCGGGGGAGCGGGCGCGGGTCTATGAGGCGGCGGTGATGAAGACGCTGGGGGCGACGCGGGGGCGGCTATTGGCGAGCTTTGCCCTGCGGTCGGCGCTGATGGGCGCGGCGGCGGGGGTGGTGGCCATTGTCGCGGGGGGCCTTGCCGGATGGGCGGTGATGGTGTTCGTGATGGAGGCGGATTACTTCTTCGAGCCGGTGTCGGCGGTGGCGATCGTGGCGGGCGGCGTGTTTGCCACCATGGCGGCGGGGCTTCTGTTCGCGCTGCGGCCACTGGCGGCGCGGCCGGCGCAGGTGCTGCGGGCGCAGGAGTGACCCTTGCGGTGCGCTGCTTAGGATGGGCAGTATTGCCCATCCTGCGGAGGCCGACATGACCAAGCCCATCATCCATCATATCCCCGTCTGCCCGTTTTCCCAACGGGTGGAGATTCTGCTGGCCCTGAAAGGGTTGAGTGATGCGGTGGAGTTCCGCGTGGTGGATATCACCAAGCCCCGCGATCCGGAATTGCTGGCCAAGACGCGGGGGACGACGGCGCTGCCGGTGCTGGAGCTGGAGGATGGGCGGATCCTGAAAGAGAGCCTTGTCCTGATGCGCTATTTCGAGGAGCGGTTCCCGGAGGTTCCCGTGGCGCGGGCCGACCCTTACGCGCGGGCGGTGGAGCGGTTGTTCATTTCCCGCGAGGGGCCGTTCGGGAATGCGGGCTATGGTTACGTGATGAACCGCGACCGGGCGCAGGCGGGGGCGAAGCGGCAGGCGCTGCTGGCGCAGTATGCCTGGCTGGATGACATGCTGCGGCATCACAATCCGGGCGGGGTGTTCCTGTTCGATCGGTTCGGCTGGGCCGAGGCGGTTTACACGCCCTTGATGATGCGGTTCTGGTTTCTGGATTACTACGAGGGGTTCGAGTTGCCCGACGATCCGGCCTTTGCCCGGGTGGCGCGGTGGAAGGCGGCCTGTCTGGCGCATCCCGCAGCCCAGCAGGTGACGGCAGAGGAGATCGTGAAGCTGTATTACGACTACGCCGTGGGCAAGGGGAACGGGGCGCTGCCGGAGGGGCGGGCGCGGTCGTCCTTTGTCTTTGATCCGCACTGGAAGGCGCGACCGATGCCGCCGAAGGACAAGTATGACCGGGTGGCAGGCGATGCGGAATTGGGGCTGGTCTGACGATCTTCGTCAGGTTGGAACATCCGGGTTGAATCTGGGTTGAAATGGAATAGAAGTTCCGCTTGAAGCGTGTGCGTTCCACGGGGGGGAGTCATGCCGGATCATTCTTCGACTGTTGCGGTCATCACGGGCGGGGCGCAGGGGCTTGGCCTTGCCATCGCCGAGCGGCTGGTGGCGGAAGGGTGCCGGAAGCTTGTGATTTCGGGCCGCAACGTGACGAAGGGCGAGGCGGCGGCAGAGGGGTTGCGCGCCAGCGGTGCGGATGTGCGGTTCCTGCCTGCCGACATGTCGGATGCGGGCGAGGCGGTGGAACTGGTGGAGCGGGCGCTGATGCGCTTTGGCCCGGTGAACGCGCTGGTGAATGCGGCGGCCTCGACGGCGCGGGGGTCCATTCTGGACACCACGCCCGAGGGGTGGGACGAGCTGATGGATACCAATGCCAAGGGGCCGTTCTTTGCGCTGCAGCGCTTTGCGCAGGCGGCGGTGGCGGCGGGGCATCCGGCGAGTGCGGTGAACATCGTGACGATGAGCAGCCATTGCGGGCAGTCCTTCCTTGCGGGCTATGCGGCGAGCAAGGCGGCGCTGGCCAATATCACCAAGAACAGCGCCAATGCGCTGCGCGCCCATCGCATCCGGGTGAACGGGGTGAATGTGGGCTGGATGGACACGCCGGGCGAGGATGCGATCCAGCGGGAGTTTCATGGCGCGGGGGATGGCTGGCTGGAGGCGGCGGAGGCGAAGCAGCCCTTCGGGATGCTGGTGAAGCCGGGCCATGTGGCGGGACTGGTGTCCTATCTGCTGTCGCCGGAGTCGGGCGTGATGACCGGCGCGATGGTGGATTTCGATCAGAATGTGAATGGGGCCTATGGGGAGTGATCCCCGTGGTCGGATGAAAACGCCCCGGGCGGGCAGAGGAGTGGTGAAATGGCGATCAGGTTCGGGCTTCTGGGTGCGGGGCGCATCGGCAAGGTCCATGCGAAGGCGGTGACGGGCGACGCGAATGCGAAGCTGGTGGCGGTGGCGGATGCCATGGCCCCGGCGGCGCAGGCGATTGCGGATCAATACGGCTGCGACGTGCGCACGATCGAGGCGATCGAAGCGGCGAAGGATATCGACGCGGTGGTGATCTGCACGCCGACGGATACCCATGCCGACCTGATCGAGCGTTTCGTGAAGGCGGGAAAGGCCGTGTTCTGCGAAAAGCCGATTGATCTGTCGCTGGCGCGGGTGAAGGCCTGTCTGGAAGTGGTGCGGGCGCATAAGGGGACGCTGATGGTGGGGTTCAACCGCCGCTTCGACCCGCATTTCCGCGCGGTGCGGGCCGAGATCGACAAGGGCACCGTGGGCGAGGTGGAGATGGTGGTGATCACCAGCCGCGACCCCGGCGCGCCGCCGGTCGACTATATCAAGCGGTCGGGCGGGATTTTCCGCGACATGACGATCCATGATTTCGATATGGCCCGCTTCCTGCTGGGCGAGGAGATCACCGAGGTCGTGGCGACGGCGGCGGTGCTGGTCGATCCGGCCATTGGTGCTGCGGGGGATTTCGACAGCGTACAGGTGCTGTTGAAGACGGCGTCGGGGCGGCAGGCGATGATTTCGAACAGCCGCCGCGCGACCTATGGCTATGATCAGCGGATCGAGGTGCATGGGTCCAAGGGGGCCGTGTCGGCCGAGAACCAGCGCCCGGTCTCCATCGAGGTGGCGACGGGCGCGGGCTATACGCGGCCGCCGCTACATGATTTTTTCATGACGCGCTATACCGAGGCCTATGCGGCCGAGATCGCCACCTTCATCGCGGCGCTGAACGGCACGGGCAAGGCGGAGCCGACGGGCGAGGACGGGCTGATCGCGCTGGCGCTGGCGGATGCGGCTGTGAAGTCGGTCGCCGAGGGGCGTGTGGTGAAGATGTCGGACGTGATGTGATCTTTCGGGCAGGGCGGGGTGAACCCCGCCCTACGGCCGCGCGAGGGGTTTCCTGCGCGGCTTTTTCATGGGATGCGGCCTTCTGGCGGTGGCGGGACGGAGAGGCCGCGTGGCGCCTGTGGCGGGCGGTGGAATTTGGGTATTTGGGCCAAGATGAAGGGGCCGGATGCTGCGCGGCGAAGGCGGAATGCTGCGCGGGATGCTGCGCAGCAAATGTTTTTCATCAATGGGTTAGTTTATCAGCAGGCTGTAGCTTGCTGCGGTTTCGCTGCGGTTCGTGACGGTGATGGTATAGGTCTGGTTCTCGACCGGGCGCAGGCTGCACAGCGCGCGGTCCGAGGGGCCGCTGTCGAGGCAGAGCGCGCGGCCTTCGGCATCGGCAATGGCCAGATCGAGATCGGCCTTGCCATCGCCCATCAGCCCGATTTCGGCTAGGCTGCCCGCGAAGAACGGGATCGACCAGACCTGTGCGATGCCCGGGTCGATGCTGCGGCTGGCGCGGATCACGCTGCGGGTGGGTTGGCGGCCGGCTTCCGCGATGCTGCGGGCGAGCATGTCGGTGGTCAGGTCGTCTTCCTGCGTCAGTGTTCCGGCGAGGGTGAAGAGCAGGCTGGGCGCGGGATAGGTGGCGGGGGCCGCCTCGCCCGGGGGGACGGGCTGGCGGTCGCTTTCGGTTTCCGTGATCCCGGCGGCAAGGCGCGGCGGCGAGCGCGGGCCATGGGATCCTTGCGCGCCAGCGCCAGATCGAAGAGCGCATGGGCGAAAAGGAGTTGCGAAACCGCCCCGCCATCCCGCGGCGCGGGGATAGCGTCTTGCGCGCGGGCGGTTGGCGCGGCGACGGGCGCGGAGATGAGGGCAAGGCAGAGCGCGGCGGCAGGCATACGCGGGGCGGGGGAGCGACGGGCGGGGGGGCGAAGGGCAGGCCTGGGGGGGATTCGCTTTCCTCTGTGTCACGCGACATTTGCACCCCGGCCGCGGCGGGGAAAGGGGCGGGCCTTCCGCTTGGCCGGTCTTTGCGGTTAGGTGGCGCAGGAATGGAGGACGGCCCGATGGATGCGCGCGCGATACTGGAGCGGTTGATCGCCTTTGACACGGTCAGCGACCGGCCCAACCGGGCCTTGATGGACTGGGTGGCGGGGCTTCTGGCCGGGGTCGGGGTGGAGGCGGTGCTGATCCCCGATGCGGGTGGCGGGAAGGCCAATCTTTTCGCGACGGTGGGGCCTTCGGACGTGGGCGGGGTGATGCTGTCGGGCCATACCGATGTGGTGCCGGTGGAAGGGCAGGCCTGGACTTATCCTCCGTTTGAAATGACCGAGGATCAGGGGCGGCTTTACGGGCGCGGCACGGCGGACATGAAGGGGTTTGTCGCCTGTGCGATTGCCTGCATGCTGGAGGCGGCGCGGCGTCCGTTGCGGGTGCCGCTGCATCTGGCGCTGTCCTATGACGAGGAAATCGGCTGCATGGGGGTGCGGTCGATGATCGAGATGCTGGAGCGCGCGCCGGTGCGGCCGCGCATGTGCATCGTGGGGGAACCCACGGGGATGGCGGTGGCGACGGGGCATAAGGGGAAGGTGGCTTTGCGCGCGACCTGCGTGGGGCGTGAGGGGCATTCGGCGCTGGCGCCGCTTGCGCTCAATGCGCTGCATCTGGCGGCGGATTTCGTGGGCGTGCTGCGGGGCGTGCAGGCGCGGGTGGCGGCCGAGGGGATGCGCGACGGCGATTACGACGTGCCGTACACGACGCTGCATGTGGGCAAGCTGAATGGCGGGGTGCAGGTGAACATCGTTCCCAATCAGGCGGTGGCGGATTGGGAGATCCGGTCGTTGGCGGGGGAGGATGTGGCCGGGCTGATCGAGGAGGTTCGGGCGGGCTGCGAGGCGGTGGTTGCGCCTTTGCGCGCGGAGTTTCCGGAGGCGGAGATACGGATCGAGCGGCTTTGGGATTATCCGGGGCTGGGGACGCCTTCGGATGCGGATGTGGTGAATTTCGTCAAGGGGCTGACGGGCGCGAACGGGACGATCAAGGTGGCCTTCGGCACCGAAGGGGGGCTGTTCGATGCGCGGCTGGGGGTGCCTACGGTGATCTGCGGACCGGGGTCGATGGCGCAGGGGCACAAGCCGGACGAGTTCGTGTCGGTCGAGCAGATGGACCGGTGCGAGGCGATGCTGGCGGCACTGGTGGCGCGCTGCGAGGCGGGGTTCTGATGGCGGTGCTGCTGCGATCGCTGGCGGATGTGCTGGCGCTGGAGTTCGACGATATCATTGATGTCAGATCCCCGTCGGAATGGGCCGAGGATCATGTGCCCGGCGCGATCTCGCTGCCGGTGCTGGACGATGAGGAGCGCGCGCGAGTGGGCACGATCTACAAGCAGGTGAGCCCGTTTTCCGCGCGCAAGATCGGCGCGGCGCTGGTGGCGAAGAATGCGGCGGCGCATCTGCAGGGTCCGCTTGCGGACAGGCCGGGCGGATGGCGACCCCTCGTCTATTGTTGGAGGTGGGCAGCGGTCGGGCAGTTTCCTCGCGATGATCCTTGGCCAGATCGGCTGGTGGTAGAGGTGCTTGCAGGGCGGTTGCCAAAGCTGGCGGCGGCTGGTGGTGGATGCGCGCTTACAATGACCTGTTTCCATCGGCTGGTGGTGCTGGATGGCAATACCGGATCGGCCAAGACCGAGGTGTTGGTGCGCTGGCCCGCGCGCGGGCGCAGGTGGTGGATCTGCGGGGCTGGCGCGAACCATCGCGGTCTCTGTTCGGGTCGATGGGCGCGCAGCCCAGCCAGAAGGCGTTCGAGGGGCGGCTGGCGCTGGCGCTGGCGCGGCTGGATCCTGCGCGTCTGTGGTGGTGGAGGCCGAAAGCGCCAGGTGAGTGCCGCCTGCCGCCGAGGTCAGGCGGGCGATGGTGGCCGCGCCAAGGGTGGCGATCGAGGTGCCGGCGGCGGCGGGGCGGCCTACTTGCGCGGGCCTATGCCGATCTGGTGGCCGATCCGGCGCGGCTGGACGGGGTGCTGGCGGCCCTGTCGCTCCTGCGCATCGCGGCGAGGTGACGCCGCTTCGGCGGGCGATGGCGGCGACGAGGCGGTTTGTCGATCTGGCCGAGGGGCTGATGGAGCGGCATTACGACCCGCGCTATGGCAAGCATCGCGCGGATGGAGGTTCCGTGACCGGAGGTTGGGTGGTGGAGGGGCTGGCGGATCCGGGCGCGGTGTTGACCGATCGCCGAGATCGTGCAGCACATGTGACAGCGGGCCGGGCGGGGCACGCCCCTGCACCCCCCCGGCACCCTTGTCTGAGCCCTTGCGGGAGGGTGGGGGGCGGTGGTGGCGACGGGCCGCCACTCCACCGCGCCGACCATGGGATTCGGGAAAAGGGGGGTGCGGGGGGACGGCTGTCCCCCCGCTCTGCCCCCGTTCAGCCGCGCAGGCGGCGGCGATGGGCGGGGGGGATGCCCTGCATCTCGCGGTATTTGGCGATGGTGCGCCGGGCGACGACCGCGCCTTCCGAGGACAGTAGCCGGGCCAGCGCCTCGTCCGAGCGGGGATGGCTGCGATCCTCGCGCGCGATCAGATCGGCCAGCCGGGCGCGAAGCGCGGCGGCGGAAAGCCCCGGCGCGCTGTCATCGCCCATCCGGGCCGAGAACAGCGCCCGCAGCCAGAGCGTGCCGCGCGGCGTGTCCACGCTGGTGCCCGCGACGACGCGGCTGATCGTGCTTTCGTGAAGCCCGAGCGCGCCTGCGATATCTGCCATGGTCATGGGCAGGAGCCGGGCCGCCCCTTCCTCCAGCGCTGCCTGCTGGCGGCGCAGGATTTCCTGACCCACGCGCAGAAGCGTTGCGTTGCGCGCCTCGACAAGGCGCAGCAGGGCGCGGGCGGGGCCCTGCCCCTTGCCCCGGCCGGGGGCGATCTCGACACTGGGCAGGGACGACCGGTTGAGCGCGACCGTCCAGCCCAGATCGCCCTTGCGGGCGATGAGATCGGGTTCGCGGATCGGGGCGGCCAGCACGTCGAAGCCGGTGCCGGGCTTGGGATTCATGGCGCGGATGCTGCGGATCGCCTGCGCCACGGCGGGATCGGCGACGCCCAGCTTGCGCGCAAGCCGGGCGATGTCGCCGGTGGCCACCAGATCGAGATTGTCGATCACGCCCAGAAGCACGGGGTCGGGCGCACCTTCGGCCAGCGCCTGCAGGCGCAGGCATTCGGCCAGCGAGCGGGCGAACAGCCCCGCCGGTTCGATGCGCTGCAGGCGGGTCAGCACCGCCTCGATCTGGGGTTGCGGGATGCGCGTTTCGGCGGCGATGCGCGCAAGCGGCGCACCCAGCCAGCCCGAGGGTTCCAGATTTTCCGCCAGCGCCAGCGCGATGCGCGTTTCGGCGGCGCTAAAGCCCTGCCGCGACAGCCAGTCGGTGACATGGGCGATCAGGCTGGGGGCGGCGCTTTCGGCATGGTCGGGCGGTGGTTCGGGGCCCCGGAACATCGCGTCCCAGCGCGGCAGCCAGTCGCTGGCGGGCGGCGGGCCAAGCAGCAGCGCGGGGTTCTCGGCGGCCTGTTCCTCCAGATAGCGCGTCAGCCCGGCGGCATCGGCGCGCAGGATGCGGATGGAGGCCTGCAGCGCCACCGAAAGGTTCAGGCGCTGGGTTGTGGTGACTCCGATCCGCTGGCGGTGTGGCATGGGGCCAGTCTAGGGCCTGCGCGGGGCCGGGGCAATCGGGCGCGGGGGCGGCCCCTCGCCTTTGGCGGGGGCAGCGGCTAGGGTGCCCGCGCGGCATGCGACGGATTGGCGATGATGCAGGACCCCCTTCCCCTTGTTCAGGATATCGTGCTGGTGGGCGGTGGCCATGCGCATGCGCTGGTGCTGCGGATGTGGGGGATGGACCCTTTGCCGGGCGTGCGGCTGACGGTGATCAACCCCAACCCCGCCGCGCCCTATACCGGCATGTTGCCGGGCCTGATCGCGGGGCATTACCGCGCCGACGAGATCATGATCGACCTTGTCCGCCTTGCGCGCTTTGCCGGGGCGCGGGTGATCCTTGACCGCGCGGTGGGGATCGACCGGGCGGCGAAGCGGATCCATCTGGGGGGCGGGCGGGTGCTGCGCTATGACATAGCCTCGGTCGATGTGGGCATCGGGTCGGACCTGCCCGGGGTGCCGGGCTTTGCCGAACATGCGGCGGCGGCAAAGCCCTTGGGCGATTATGCGCGGCGGTGGGAGTGTTTCGTGTCCGAGGCGCCGGCCTCGCCTGCGCTCGTGCTGATCGGGGCCGGGGTCGGCGGGGTGGAACTGGCGCTGGCCTCAAGCCATCGGTTGCGGGCGGCGGGGCGCGCGCCGCGGATCACGCTGCTGGAACAGGGCGATGCGGTGCTGCCCAATATCGGTGCGCGGGCGCGCGACGTGCTGCTGAGGCGGTTGGCGGCGGAGGGGATCACCCTGCGAACGGGGGTGACGGCGGCGGCCGTGGGGCCGGACCATGTGCTGCTGACGGATGGCGCGCGGCTGGCATCGGATTTCACGCTGGCCGTGGCGGGGGCGCAGGTGCAGGGCTGGCTGGCGGAGACGGGGCTTGATCTGCAGGACGGGTTCATCGCGGTGGATGCGCATCTGCAAAGCTCTGACCCCGCGATCTTTGCGGCCGGGGATTGCGCGCATCTGACCCATGCGCCGCGCCCCAAGGCCGGGGTCTTTGCCGTGCGTGAGGCGCCGGTCCTGCTGCACAACCTGCGCGCGGCGGTGACGGGGCGGCCCCTGCAAAGCTATCGGCCGCAGCGCGATTACCTGAAGCTCGTCTCGCTGGGCGGGCGCGAGGCGGTGGCCGACAAGTTCGGTCTGCGGTCCGGGGGCGCGTGGCTGTGGCGGCTGAAGGATCGGATCGACCGCAAGTTCATGGCGAAGTTCGATACCTATCCCGCGATGGCCCTGGCGCTGCCCGAGCCTGCGGTGCTGGGCCTGGCCGAGGCGATGGGGGCAAAGCCCATCTGCGGCGGCTGCGGGGCGAAGGTGGGGGCGGGCGCGCTGACCGATGCGCTGCGCGGCCTGCCGCGCCCGGCGCGCGGGGATGTGCTGGCGGGCGCGGGCGATGATGCGGCGGTGCTGCGCCATGGCGGGGGGGTGCAGGTCATCACCACCGATCATCTGCGGGCCTTCACAGCGGATGCGGGGCTGATGGCGCGGATTTCGGCCATTCATGCGCTGGGCGATGTCTGGGCGATGGGGGCCGCGCCACAGGTGGCGCTGGCGCAGGTGACGCTGCCGCGTCTGTCGGCGGCGCTGCAGGCGGATATGCTGGCCGAGGTGATGGCGGCAGCGGGCGCGGTATTCCGCGCCGTGGGGGCCGATGTGGTGGGCGGCCACACGACCGTGGGGGCGGAGTTGACCATCGGTTTCACCGTGACGGGGCTGGCCGTGCTGCCGGTGACGAAAGGGGGCGCGCGTCCGGGCGACGCGCTGATCCTGACCAAGGCGCTGGGAACGGGCGTGATCATGGCGGGCGAGATGGCCCTTGCGCGGCTGCCGGGCGAGATCCTGGGCGAGGCGGTGGCGGGTGCCTTGGCGCAGATGGGGCGGATGCAGGACCGGGCGGCGGCGGTGCTGGCCCCGGTGGCCCATGCGATGACGGATGTGACGGGGTTCGGGCTGGCGGGGCATCTGTTGGAGATGCTGGAGGCATCGGGTTGCGGGGCATCGTTGCGGCTGGAGGCGGTGCCGGTGCTGCCGGGGGCAGAGGCGCTGGCGGCGCAGGGGGTGGAAAGCTCGCTCGCGCCGGCGAACCGGGCGGCGGTGGCGGGGCGGATGTCGGGGGGAATGGGCGCGCGGGGGGCGCTGTTGTTCGATCCGCAGACGGCGGGGCCGCTGTTGGCGGCGGTGCCGGGGGATCAGGCCGATGCGGTGATCGCGGCGCTGGCGGCGGCGGGTGAGGCCGCGGCGGTGGTGGGCGTGGTGGAAGAGGGACCGGCCTTCCTGCGGGTGGGCTGAGGGGCGACGAAATCTGACGCAGATTTCGCCTGCTCGACGGGGCGTGACGGATGGGGTCCGGAATTTGCGTCAAATTCCGGCGCGGTTTCTGTGTCAGAAACCGCTTTGGCGACAGGAAAGGGTCGCCTTCGGGGGTGAACTTGCCCGCACTTCGCATTAGCTGCCGGACGGAAGAAACCGGCAGGCGGAACGATGGCGTATTTTCTGGGCGTGGATACGGGCGGCACCTACACCGACGCGGTGATCGTGGACGAGGCGGCGACGCGGGTGATCGGCTCGGCCAAATCGTTGACGACGCGGGGCGATCTGGCGCTGGGCGTGGGGCGCGCGGTGGATGCGGCGCTGGCCGAGGCGGGCGTTGCCCCGGCCGAGGTGGCTTTGGTGTCGCTCTCCACCACGCTGGCCACGAATGCGCTGGTCGAAGGGCAGGGCGGGCGCGTGGCGCTGGTCTTCATCGGCTTTGCCGATGCCGATCTGGAGCGGGGCGGTCTGGTCGAGGCGCTGAAGGGTGATCCGGTGATCCGGCTGGCGGGCGGGCACAGCCATGCCGGGGGCGAGATCGCGCCGCTGGATCTGGCCCGGCTGGAGGCCGAGGTGGCGGCGCTCGCCGATCAGGTGATGGGCTTTGCGGTGGCGGCAAGCTTTGCCACCCGTAACCCCGCGCATGAGGTGGCGGCGCGCGACGTGATCCGGCGGGTGACCGGGCGGCCCGTCACCTGTTCGCACGAGCTTTCGGCCAATCTGAACGGGCCGAAACGCGCTTTGACGGCGGTGCTGAATGCCCGCCTGATCGGCATGATCGACCGGCTGGTCGCGGCCTGCGAACGGCATCTGGATGCCGTGGGCATCCATGCCCCCCTGATGGTGGTGCGCGGCGACGGCGCGCTGATTTCCGCCGCGATGGTGCGCGAGCGGCCGATCGAGACGATCCTGTCCGGCCCCGCCGCCAGCATCGTGGGCGCGCGCTGGCTGACGGGCGAGAAGGATGCGCTGGTCTCTGATATCGGCGGCACCACCACCGATGTGGCCCTGCTGCGCGATGGCCTGCCCGAGATTGATCCGCAGGGCGCGCGGGTGGGAGGCTTTCGCACGATGGTCGAGGCCGTGGCGATGCGGACCAGCGGCCTTGGCGGCGACAGCGAGGTGCATCTGATCACCGAAGGTCTGGAAGGCGGGCTGCGGCTGGGGCCGCGGCGGCTGGTGCCGGTGTCTCTGCTGGCGGTGGAGCATGGGGCGATGGTGCATGCGGCGCTGGACCGCTGGCTTTCCGCCGATGCGGTGGGCGAATTCGACGGCCGCTTTGCCATTCCGATGGGGGGCAATGCCGGCGGGCTTGGCCCGCGCGACCGGGCGGTGCTGGAGCGGCTGACGCAGCCGATGCCGGTGGGGCAGGCGCTGACCTCGCGCCTTGAGGTGGCGGCGCTGGAGCGGCTGGTGGCGCGCGGGCTGGTGATGATTGCGGGGGTGACGCCGTCGGATGCCAGCCATGTGCTGGGCCGCCTTGCGGCCTGGGACGGGGCGGCGGCGGAAAAGGCCGTGCGCCTGCTGGCGCGGCGGCGGACGGGGCGGGGTGAACGCTTTGCCCCCGATGCGGCGGTGCTGGCGCAGGGGATCGTGGATCAGCTGACGCAGCAGACGGTGGATTGCCTGCTGGAGGCCGCCTTTGCCGAGGATGGCGCCTTTGGCGGCGAGGCGCCCGAGGCGCTGGCGCGGCACCCTCTGGTGGCGGCGGGCCTCAGCCAGCATCGCGGGATCGTGGAAATCACCGCCCGGTTGGGCGTGCCGGTGATCGGGCTGGGGGCATCCGCCCCGTCCTATTACGGCGCGGTGGGCGAAAGGCTGGGCGCGCGGATGGTGCTGCCCGCCCATGCGGGGGTGGCCAATGCCATCGGCGCGGTGGTGGGGCAGGTCAGCCAGCGGGCGACGGGCACCGTCACCTCGCCCGCCGAGGGGCGCTTTGTCGTGCATCTGGGCGAGGGCGTGCAGCATTTCGCCGATCAGGACACGGCGCTGGCCGCGCTGGAGGCGGCGCTGGTCGAGGAGGCGCGCAGCCGCGCCCGCCTTGCCGGGGCCGAGGATCAGCGCGTGACCGTCACCCGCGACATCCGCGCCGCCGAGGTGGAGGGGCGGCAGATGTTCATCGAGGCGGTTCTGACGGCCACCGCATCGGGGCGACCCCGCGTCGCGCATTCCTGAAGAAAAACCCTGCGGATCGTGGCTTGACGCCACCTGTGCTGCACTGTAGCTAGCCCGCCAGTGGCTAGGTAGCTCAGTTGGTTAGAGCATGCGACTCATAATCGCAGGGTCGGGGGTTCGAGTCCCCCCCTCGCCACCATCCTTCCCCCAAGTGATCCGAACCGCCCCTTCCGGGGCGCTGCGCCGCCCTGCGGGCGGTTGCGGGTGGAAATCCCGCGCGGCGCGATATCTTATGCGCCGGACAAGACCGCAAGGAGAGGCCCCATGACCACGCCGATGCTTTCCCTGAACGATGGACGCAGCCTGCCGCAGATCGGCTTTGGCCTGTGGCAGGTGCCGGCCGACCAGACCGCGCGGGTGGTGGTCGAGGGGGTGGCGGCAGGCTATCGGCTGATCGACGGGGCGGCGATCTATGGCAATGAAGAGGGTCTGGGCGAAGGGCTGCGCCGGATGGGGCTGCCGCGCGAGCAGGTCTTTGTCACCACCAAGGTCTGGAATGACAGGCAGGGCAGGGACGAGACGCGCCGCGCGGTTGGTGAAAGCCTTGCCCGGATCGGGGTGGCGCAGGTCGATCTGATGCTGATCCACTGGCCCTGCCCGGCGCAGGACCGGTTCCTTGACACATGGAAGACGCTGATCGCGCTGCGCGACGAGGGGAAGTTCGCCTCGATCGGGGTGTCGAACTTCCGCGTTCAGGATCTGGAGCGGATCATCGGCGAAACCGGCGTCGTGCCGGTGCTGAACCAGATCGAACTGCATCCCCGCCTGCAGCAGGCGGAACTGCGCGCCTTCCATGCGCGCCATGGCATCGTCACGCAAAGCTGGACGCCGCTGGGCCAGGGGCGCAGCTTCGATGCAGGCCCGGTGCGCGCGGCGGCGGCGCGGCTGGGCCGCAGCCCGGCACAGGTGATCCTGCGCTGGCATCTTGAACTGGGCTGCGCGGTGATCCCGCGCTCTACCCGGGCGGCGGGGCTGGCCGAGAATCTGGATATCCTCGACTTCGCGCTGACCGAGCAGGAGATGGCCGCCATCGCCACGCTGGAGGCAGGCGAAAGGACGGGGCCGGACCCGGCCGATTTCAGCTGATCTTCGCGGGCTTTGGCCAGTATTGCCGGGCGGCGGCCAGCGCGAATTGCGCGGCCAGCCCGCCGGCAAGGATCAGGCTGTCGGCAAGGATATCCTCGCCCGTCACATGCTTTACCCCCTGCAGCCCGATGCAAAGCACCGATCCCAGCGCGAAGACGGGCAGCGCCTGACGGCCGAGCAGTTCGAACGGCGCGGCTATGGGATGGGCGCAGGCGCGCCGCACCGCCGGGAAGGAAGACAGGAAATAGGCCAGCGCCAGGATATGCAACAGGCGCGGCGCGGTGACATAGGTCTTGTCGAAGGCCGTCAGGTTCCAGGGCAGGTTGAAGGTTTCGCGCAGCAGCCACAGGCCGTTGCCCGTGAGTTTCGACACCGCGGGGATCTGCACCGACAGCGCGGCATAGATCAGGAACAGCCCGGTTGCCACCTGCAGCCAGCGCCGCACCGGCACAAGGCGGCGCCCCTCTTTCAGCGCGACGCCGATGACAAGGCCGGTGACAAAGATCACCTGCCAAGTCAGCGGGTTGAAGAACCACACCCCCGAGGTGGGATAGTTCGGCGGCCCCAGCCGCCAGATCCCCGCCACCAGCCAAAGCACGACCGACCCCGCCAGCAGCCAGAGCGGCCAGCGCCAGGCCAGGAACAGCAGGATCGGCGCGAAAGCCAGCAGGACCAGGTAAAGCGGCAGGATGTTCACATAGCCGAACTGGTGGGTCAGGATCACCAGCCCGATCAGCGTGCGCAGCGGATCCATCCAGACCCATTTCATCTGGTTCTCGAACAGCGATTCCGCATTGCCAAGCCAGAGCGCCACCGCCGCCGCCGCCGCCAGTGCCGCGAAGGTGGCAAGGATATGGACAAGATAGAGCGTCCAGACCCGCCGCCAGACGCGGGCGACCCCGGTCCAGAGCCGCATCGACGCGTCGCGGAAATCGGCGGAATAGGCAAGGCCTGCCGCGATGCCCGACATCAGGACGAAGCCTTCGGCGGCATCCGAAAAGCCGAAGTTCCGGCTGGTTGCGCCTTCGTAGATATTGCCCGGAACGTGGTTGATGAAGATCATCACAAGGCAAAGCCCGCGAAACACGTCAAGCCGTGGGTCGCGGGTGTTCGGGGGGGCAGCCGGGGCTGGGCTTGGGGCGGGCATGGGTCACCGATTGGCCGGGGGGCTTTGGCTGGGGTCCGGGCTGGCGCGGCTATTGCCCGCTTGGCGCGACCTGCGCAAGGCCCGCCCGGGGCGGGCGGCGCGGAGGCGGCAGAAGGCCGCCCGCGCCGCAGGTCAGGCAGCGGCGTGAAGGGCGACAGTCTCGGCCTGCCAGCGCCGCAGAACGGCGTCGTGCAGCCCCATCACGGGCGCGGGGCTGGCCTCGGCCGGGGTCAGGAACAGCCCACCTCGGCTGGGCCGCGAGGAGAGCGCGATGATCACCGGGGCCAGCACCATGGGCAGGGCCACCGGCATCAGCCAGGGCACAAGCTGCGGCGAGAGCCATTGCGCGAAGGCCAGCACCGCGCCGCCGCTGGTGACGATCCAATGCGACGCCGCCCAGGCATCGCCAAAGCTCAGCGTGCCGTCGCCGCGCGATTGCGCGGGCCAGCCGCCATCGGCCCCGCGCAGCACCTGCAGCACCGAACGGGTCTGGAACATCAGGAAGATCGGCGCGGTGATCGAGGAAAAGACAAGCTCTGCCATGGTCGATTGCAGCGCCCGGAAGCCGCCGCCAAAGCCCCGCGCGCGCCCCCGCAGCGCCGCATCGGCAAGGATCAGCAGTTTCGGCAGGAACAGAAGCCCGCCGATCCCGATGGCAAGACCCAGCGCCTTGGAAACCTGGCTGACGGGGATCACCGGGAAGGGCCAGTATTCGATCGGGAAATAGTCGATCGGCGGGGCAAAGAGCGGGGCCGCGATCGAGGCGGCCAGAAAGGCCAGCCAGAACACCGGCGAGATATAAGCAAGGATCCCTTGCAGAAAGACGAAGCGGCTCCAGCCCCTAAGGCCGGGGGCGAAGATCAGGCGCGCGTGCTGCAGGTTGCCTTGGCACCAGCGGCGGTCGCGCTTGGCATGGTCGATGATGTTCTCGGGCGCTTCCTCATAGCTGCCCTGCAGATCGTCATCTACCCGGACGGTCCAGCCCGCCCGGGCCAGAAGCGCGGCCTCGACATAGTCATGGCTCAGGATATGGCCGCCAAAGGGCGGACGGCCCGACAGTTCGGGCAGGCCGCAGCTTTCGGCGAAGGCGCGGACGCGGGTGATGGCGTTATGGCCCCAGAAGGGGCCGGTGCGGCCCTGCATCATGGCAAGGCCCCGCGCGAAGACGGGGGAATAGAAGCTGCCCGCGAATTGCATGATCCGGCCAAAGCGCGACCGGGCGCGAATGACCTTGGGCAGGGTCTGCAGCAGGCCCAGTTCCGGCGCGGCCTCCATCCGGCGGACCATTTCCACCATGGTCGCGCCTTCCATCAGGCTGTCGGCATCGAGGATGATGGCATAGGTATAGGCCGCCCCGGCGCGCTTGATGAAATCCTCGATATTGCCGGCCTTGCGGCCCTTGTTGCTGGTGCGGCGGCGATAGAAGATGCGCCCCTCGCCATGGGTATCGGCCAGCAGGCGCAGGAACCAGATGCGTTCGCGGGCGGCCACCTCATCGTTGCGGGTGTCCGACAGGATGGCGAAATGAAAGCGGTCGCCAAAGCCCGTGGCGCGCAGCGAGGCATCCATCGCGGCGATGCGGGCGAAGGTGGCGACCGGGTCTTCGTTATAGACGGGCACCAGCACCGCCGTCATGGCGCGGACCGGCCCGGGATCGCGCGGCACGGCGGGGGGCTGCGTGGTCAGGCCCAGAAGCGCGGTGAAGGCCCCCCAGGCCAGCCAGAAGGTGGACGCGAAGATCAGCCCCGCGCGCAGCGGATCAAAGGCGTCGAACCCGTCCGACGCGCCGAATTGCAGGAAGACGACAAAGGCCAGCGCAGCGGCAAGCAGCGCCGCCGCAAGGACAAGGATGCGCGTCACATGCACCCGGCCCGCAGGGGCGAGGGGGGCCCCCATGGCATCAGTGCCCGGCTTTCCGCAGCCATGCGGCACCCGGGCGCAGCAGCGCCATCAGCCCGCCCCGCCGGGGCGCGGATTCAAGCTGCTGCAGGGGCATGGCCAGCGGGGCATCGGGCAATCTGCCCAGATCCTCGGCCAGGCGGTCGAGATCGAATTGGTCCGGCTGCGCGAGATCCATCATGTCGCGTTGATCCACTGATAGAGCCAGGTTTCCGTCAATCTGCGGTCGAACCCGGCAAGATGCGCGGAAAGTTCCACCACGGCGTCGTCTTCGGCCGAAATATCGATCACCAGCCGCCAGATATCGGTGCCCGCGATCTTTTCCAGCACGCTGCCCGTCAGGCTGCCATTGGCGATGGTGACCACGGGTTCAAGCTTGGTTTCCGCGTCCAGCGGGCCGATCAGCCCCCCCCGGAAATCCACGACGAACTTGCGCGTGCCCTGCTGCGCCTCGACCCCGGCAAAGCCGCCATGTCCGGAACGGGTTTCAAACACATAGGCCAGCGGCTCGCCCGAGTCATGCGGAAGGTCGCCCCAGTGCAGCCGATAGGCGAATTCCCGTGCATCGCCCGCCTTGACCGGCGCCTCAGGCACCCAATAGGCGACGATATTGTCGTTCGCCTCAAGATCCGAGGGGATCTCGACAAGGCGCACATTGCCCCGGCCCCAGTCGCCCAGCGGTTCCACATCCAGCGAGGGGCGGCGTTCATAGCGCGCGCCGGTATCCTGATAGCTGTCGAAGGCGCGGTCGCGCTGGTGCAGGCCGAAACGGCGCGGCGCGGTTTCGGTGAAATAGCTGCCGGTCAGGCGCGGCGGGTTGTTCAGCGGCCGCCAGATGATATCGCCATCGGCGCGCAGGATGCGCAGACCATCGCTGTCATGGACATTGGGGCGGTAATCGTCGAATGCGGCGCGGTTCTTTTCTGAAAAGAGGAACATCGAGGTCAGCGGCGCGACGCCCAGTTCAGCCACGTCCTGCCGGAAGAACAGGCGCGCGGTCACATCCATCAGCGTTTCGCTGCCCGGGGTGATGACAAAGCGGTAGGCCCCCGTCACGCTGGCGCTTTCCAGCGTGGCATGCACGGTGATGCTGTCGCCGCCCGCCCTGTCACGCTCCATGTAGAAGCGCGAG
Source organism: Paracoccaceae bacterium (assembly GCA_041397045.1). GTDB lineage: Bacteria > Pseudomonadota > Alphaproteobacteria > Rhodobacterales > Rhodobacteraceae > Paragemmobacter. The sequence continues at coordinate 70,285 of JAWKXK010000016.1, read as the reverse complement.
AAGCGGGGGAATTCCTCGCCCTCGGCGGTGGCGGTGTTCAGCGCAAGGCCGCGCGCCGACAGGCCATAGGCCGATCCGCGCCCCAGCGCGCGGAAATAGGACGCGCCGACGAAGGCCACCAGTTCATCCCACTTGTCGGGGCGGTTGAGCGGGTGGTTCAGCCGGAACCCTGCGACGCCCGGCAATTCGGCATGTTCGGGCACGCGGGCGGCCAGATCGTTCAGATATTCGAAATCGTCGGTGGAAAAGAGCATTTCCGTCGCCATTCCCTCTGCCACCTCGAACAGGCGGACGGGTTCGGGAAACAGCCATCCCATATGGAAGGCGGCAAGGCGGAAGCGGGTCTTTTCGCCGGCCCAGCGGGCGCTGTCGTCGCGAAAGCGGATCAGGCGATAATCGTCATAGTCCAGATCGCCCAGAAAGCCTTCGGGGGCGGGGGCGGTGACAGGCGGCTGACCGGCCAGCAGGCGCATCTCTTCGGTCAGGATGTCGAACGAGAATTGCTGCGCTGCCGCAACGGGCTTTGCCGCGGTTTCGGGGGCCGTGACCGTTTCCTGGGCAAAGCCCGGAACCGGCAGCGCCAGCAGCGAAACCGGCAGGACCGCGCCCGCCACAGAGAGAAGTTCCCGGCGCGACAGCCTGGATGTCAAAGGGCCTGCGATAGACATAGAGGTATAGAACCCAACGGTTTTTTCCCGCGCCATGCAGGGCGCGACTCAGCCCGGCATATAGGGGCGAGCGAAGGACAACTGCAAGGAGGGTTCAACCGGCTGTGAAGCGGGAGGCGCGAATTTGCCGAAGCGGGGCCCGCCCGTTGCACAAATTTTGGGATCGCGGCCATGCTGCGACTGCGAAATGATGCGGCGCGAAATTGCCCGTCGCCGACGCCGCGGCCCCAATGCGTCCCGCCGCCGCGCCCTTGCCGCATCCTGCGGCCCTTCTGCCACAGACCGGCCGCGATCCGGCGGGAAAGGGATGTCAGGCATGCTTTTGTCTGCATTTCCCGAAGTCTGTTGTCGGGGTAACAGAAACATCAGGCTATTCGGCAGAACAGGCAGGCGATCGGGCCAGATGCTGGGCAACGGAAAACACAGACGCAACGGCCCAGAAGGGCTGTTCGCCGGGCTGGCCGAGCCGCGCCTTGCCTTTTTCGAACAATCCCTCACCCAGGCCCCGCTGCGCGGGGTAATCATCTTCGTGCTGGCCATGCTGGGGTTCAGTGTCTTTCTGGTGCTGGCCGAGGTGCGGGCCGTCGACAACGGATCGGTCGTCGATCTTCTGCCCAGCGAGACGGTCTTTCCCATCCTGATGGGCATGGCGGTGTTTCCGCTGCGGATGATCCTTGTGCCGCTTGGCACCTATGCGCTGTGCTTCACGCTGGCCTTCCTGCTGCGCTGGCAGCTTGAACCGGCCTATCTGCCCGAAGGGGTGCCGTTCCTTGGCTTTCTGCTGGGGGCTATGGCGCTGAACGGGGTGCCTGCGGTTCTGGCGGGGCTGGCCGGGCGGATGGCCATCACGCTTTGCGCGCAACGGCCGCGCTACCGCGACATCATGCTGTCGCTGACCATGACGCTGGCCTATCTGCTGCTGGGCGGGGGCATGGTCATCGCGGTGACGGCGCTGCTCTATGATCCCGCTTGGATCCCCGCCGCCACCGGCGGGCCGGGCGTGACAGGTGCGGGCCTGTTCCGGGTGGCGCGCATCGCGCTCTGCGGCGCGGTGCTGACGCTGGTGATGCTGGACAGGCCCAACCGGCGTAACCTGACCGTGGCCTTCGCGGTGCTGCCGGCCTTTGTGGTGCTGGGGATGCTGCGCTACAATGATATCTGGCCGCATCCGACGCTGGATGTGGAACTTCTGGCGCTGGCGGTGGTGCTGCTGGCCCCGGTCTATGCCGCGATCCTGACCAATGTGATCGGCGTGATCGCCTATGTCGCCATCACGGGCGAATTTCTGGTGCAGATCCCCATCACTTCGCCCGAGGTGCTGCGCCTTGAACTGGTGTCGATCCTGCTGCTGGCGCTGCTTTACCTGCTTTTGCTGCAGCGCCATCAGGCCACCATGCGCGCCCGCGAGACGCGGCAGACCATCTCGCGCCTGATGCGGGTGCAGTCGCTGGCCAATATCGGCTATTTCGTGCTGGATACCCAGACCGGCGAGGTGCGCGTCGATGACGTGGCGGCGGGCATTCTGGACACCGGGCCGCGCTTTGCCGTCGACACGATCCTGCAGCGCGTCCCCCGCGCCGACCGTGCCGCGATCGAGGTGGCGCTGGCCGAACGGATGCTGACGACGCGGACGCTGTCCTTCCTTCTGGGTGAAGGCGCGGAATGGCAGGACGAGGGCGCGCGCAAATACCTGACGGTGCATGCCTGGTATGAAACCCGCCCCGGTGGCCGGGTTCTGGCCTATGGCGCGGTGATCGACCTGACGGCGGATCACGCAAGGGAAGAGGCGCTGAGCCTTGCCCTGTCGCGCCTGTCCGAACAGCAGGACCGGCAGACGCGGATGTTCTCCATCGTGTCGCATGAGTTGCGCACGCCGGCCTCGGTCATCTCGATGCTGATCGAGGAACTGGAAGGCGGCGCGAAATGGGCCGAGATGGGCCCCCGCCTGCGCGCGGTCAGCGAACAGTTGCTGTCGGTTCTGGCCGATATGCGGCAGGCCGTCCGCCCGCAGGAAAACCTGCCCGTCACGCTGACCTCGTTCCTGCCCAAGGATCTGGCAGAAACGGTGCGCAACACCTTCCTTCTGATGGCCGAGGCGAAGGGGATCGAGATCGACCTGAACCTCGCGCCCGAGGCGGCGCTGCCGCGCCGGTCGGATCGGGTGCGCCTGATGCAGGCGCTGTCGAACCTGTGAAGAACGCCATCCTGCATTCCGGCTGCCAGCGGATCACCCTGTCCTATGCCGAAGACGGCGCCGAGGATCACCGCTTTGGCCTGTGGCAGATCGCCGATGACGGGCAGGGCGTGCCCGCCGCGCTGCGGGGTGATCTCTTCAGCCCCTTCCGCCGGGGCGAGGGGCCGCGCAGCACGCAGGTGGATGGCTCGGGGTTGGGGCTTTATGTCACCAAATCCTCGATCGAACTGCTGGGCGGCACGGTGGGCCATCAGCCCGGGCCACGGGGCGGGTCGGTCTTTCTGCTGCGCCTGCCGATGCTGCCCGCCGAACCCGCGCCGGTGCCGGGGCAGGGCGGGGAACCCGCCGCCCGCCCGGCCCGCGACTGGCGCAGCCACCGGGTGCTGCTGGTCGAGGACAGCGACCTGATCGGCGAATTGCTGGTGGCGCGGCTGAAGCGCGTCTTCGGCGCGGTCGATTGGGCGCGGACGGGGATCGAGGCGCTGGCGCGATACGAGGTGCAGCCCCCCGATATCGTGCTGACCGATCTCTTCATGCCGGAAATGGGCGGCGATGACCTGACCGCCGCGCTGCGGGCCAAGGGGGCGGATTGCCCCATCATCGGCATGACGGCGGCCGCCATCGGCGATGAGCGGACCCGCTTTGAAGAGGCGGGCACCGATCGCGTGCTGACCAAGCCCGTCTCGACCGGGCAGTTCCTCGATGTGCTGGACGAGCTGGACCGCCAGCGCAACCGCCCCGCCGCCGAATGATCAGCCGCGCCGCGCGGCCCCGGCTTCGGCCTCATGGCGCAGGATCTGCATCAGTTCGGTCAGCCCCTTGCGGCTGCGTTCGTCGATCAGGCGGCCCTCGGGATCAAAGGCGCTGCGGGACTGGGCGATCAGCACTTCGGGGCCTGTGATCAGCCGGGGCCGGAACGGCGTCAGGCAGAGCCGCAGCGAATATTGCGACCGCTCGCCCCCGGCGCGGCCATCGGCGGCCGACAGGATCGCCACCGGCTTGTCGCGCCACGCCGCCCCCGGCACCCGCGACACCCAATCCAGCGCGTTCTTCAGAACGCCCGGCAGGGCCTTGTTGTATTCCGGCGTGGAAATCACGATGGCATCGGCGGCCTTGATCTGGCCATGCAGGGCCATCACCCCCGGGGGGAACCCTTCGGCGATTTCCAGATCCTCGTCGAACAGCGGCAGGCGCAGATCGGCCTCGGTCTGCTGCGCCTCGCCAAAGGCGCGGCGCGCCTCGGCCAAGAGCAGGCGGTTGGTCGAGGCCTGGCGCAATGCGCCGGGGATGCCAAGCAGGGTAAGCATGAGGATGGGGCCTTTCCACGCGGTCTGGCAGGCAACCTAAGCGGGCGGGGGGCGAGTGCAAGGGGGCCGAGTGAAAGGGGGCGGGGGCGCAAGGGGGGCAGCGGCGCAAGGGTGGCAGTGGCGCAGGCGCCCACCCGATCAGTCGTCGGATCCGGCGGCATGGCGGGGCTTGCCGTCATGGATATCGGCCCAAGCCACCGCTTCGGCCATGTGAACATGCGCCTCGGCCCGGAAACGGGCGGGATCGTCCAGCGTGCCCGCATGCAGGTGGATCTCGCCCGGAAACCGTGTGGCCCGATAGGCCAGCGGCGTGCCGCAGGCCGGGCAGAAGAACCGCTCCACCCCCGGCGAGGACCGATAGATCGCAGGCTCTCCCGAAACCCAGACAAAGGCCGCATCGCCCACCCCGAGGAACGAGGCGAAGGCCGATCCCGTGGCGCGGCGGCAGCTTTCGCAATGGCAATGCATCTGCCACAGGGCCGCTTCGCCCGCGCGATAGGTGATGCTGCCGCAAAGGCAGCGGCCGGTGATCGCTGTCTGCATGCCGCCAGCCTAGCCCGGGGCAGGCGGGCGGGGAAGGGGCGGCTTTTGTCCACAGAAGATTTGGCCAGAAATCACTTTACAGGGTTCCCCTTCTGTAACACCATATTTAGTATGGGTGCAGAGGGGCAGACGCAGTGATTTGCCTGATGCGCAGCTTCTAGTGGATGGCCAATCTGCAGAAGCTTCATGGTGGGGCAGGGCATGTCGCTTGTAGAAGAATTCCTTTCCTCGGATGATCAGCACCCGATCGACATCGTGGAAACCCTGGCCGAATGGCATGATTGGGAATTCGACCGCGTCACCGACGACCAGATCGCCATGGCGGTCGAGGGGCAGTGGCGCACCTACAGCCTGACGCTGGCATGGTCGGCGCAGGACGAAACGCTCCGCCTGATCTGCACCTTCGAGATGGAGCCGCCCGCAGACCGCATCGGTGCGCTTTACGATGTGCTGAACCGCTGCAATGACATGGTCTGGACCGGCGCCTTCACCTGGTGGGAAGAGCAGAAGCTGATGGTCTGGCGCTATGGCCTCCTGCTCTCGGGCGGGCAATATGTGACCGCCGATCAAATCGACCGCCTGATCGCGGCGGCCGTCGCGGCGGCGGAACGCTTCTATCCGGCCTTCCAGCTTGTCTCGTGGGGGGGCAAGGTCCCCGCCGAGGCGATGAATGTCGCCATTGCCGAGGCTTACGGTCGCGCCTAACCTGCCCCCCGGTTGATACGGGGAGAGATGATGGCGCTGGAACGCGTGGCCCGGGACGGGCTGGTTCTTCTGGGATGTGGCAAGATGGGAACGGCCCTGCTGACGGGCTGGCTGGGCGCGGGCGTGCCTGCGGGATCGGTCTGGGTGATCGAGCCGAATCCGTCTGATTGGCTGAAGGCCTCCGGTGTGCATCTGAACGAAGGTGTCCCGCCTGCGCCTGCCGTGGCGCTTTTGGCGGTGAAGCCGCAGATGATGGGCGCGGCCCTGCCCGCGCTGCAGGCGCTGGGCAATGGCGCGACGCTCTTCGTTTCCATCGCGGCGGGCACCACGATCGCGGCCTTCGAGGCCGCCTTGGGCAACCGCACCCCCATCGTGCGCACCATGCCCAACACGCCCGCGATGGTGAACCGGGGCATCACCGCGCTCTGCCGCAATGGCCATGTGTCGGATGACGGCATGGCGCTGGCCGTGGCGCTGATGGCGGCCGTGGGCGAGACGGTGATTCTTGAGGGCGAGCATCAGATCGACGCCGTCACCGCCGTGTCCGGATCAGGCCCCGCCTATGTATTCCACCTGATCGAGGCGATGGCGGCGGCGGGCGAGGCCGAGGGGCTGTCGCCCGAGGTTGCGATGCAGCTTGCCCGCGCCACCGTCTGCGGGGCGGGCGAACTGGCGCATCGCTCGCCTGACAGCGCGGCGCAACTGCGCGTCAACGTCACCTCGCCCGGCGGCACCACGGCGGCGGCGCTGGCCGTGCTGATGCCGGAACTGCCGGGTCTGATGGCCCGCGCGGTGAAGGCCGCTGCGGATCGCGGGCGGGAGTTGGGCAAATGACCATCACCTATGACGACTTCCAGAAGGTCGATATCCGCGTGGGCCGTGTCGTGCGCGCCGAACCCTATCCCGAGGCGCGCAAGCCCGCGATCAAACTCTGGGTCGATTTCGGGCCAGAGATTGGCGAGAAACGCTCTTCCGCTCAGCTGACCCGGCACTATACCTCAGAGGGGCTGCTGGGCCGTCTGGTGATGGGGGTGGTGAACTTTCCGCCCCGCCAGATCGGCAAGGTGATGTCCGAGGTGCTGGTGCTGGGCGTTCCGGATGCAGAGGGCGAGGTTGTCCTTCTGCGGCCGGATCAGGATGCGCCGCTTGGGGGGAGGATGTTCTGATGAAGCTTCTGATCACGCGCCGGATGCCCGCGCGGGTGCTGGCCGCCGCCCGCGCGCGGTTCGACGTGACCTTGCGCGATGAAGAGGCGCGGGTGCTGACGGGCGATGAACTGCGCGCCGCGCTGCGCGACCATGACGTGGTGATGCCCACGCTGGGCGACCGCTTCTCGGCCGAGGTCTTTGCCGATGTGCCGGCCCCGCGCTGCCGCCTGCTGGCGAATTTCGGGGTGGGTTACAACCATATCGACGTGGAGGCCGCCAAGGCCGCAGGCGTGGCCGTCAGCAACACCCCCGGCGCGGTGACGGATGCCACGGCGGATATCGCGCTGTCCTTGATCCTGATGACGGCGCGGCGGCTGGGTGAGGGGGAGCGTATCCTGCGCGCGGGCAACTGGATCGGCTGGGGGCCGACGCAGATGCTGGGCACCCATGTCAGCGGCAAGTCGGTGGGGATCATCGGCATGGGCCGCATCGGCAAGGCCATTGCGCGGCGCTGTCAGGCGGGCTTCGGGATGGAGGTGGTGTTCCACAACCGCTCGCCCGTCGCGGATGCTGGCGTTCCTGCGCGGCAGGTGGGCATGGATGAGGCGATGGCACAGGATTTCGTCGTGGTCGCCGTGCCGGGCGGCAAGGCCACCCATCACCTGATCAATGCCGCGGCCTTTGCCGCGATGAAGCCTGCGGGCATCTTCATCAACATCGCCCGCGGCGATGTGGTGGACGAGGTCGCGCTGATCGCGGCGCTGGCCGAAGGCCGCATCGCGGGGGCGGGGCTCGATGTCTATGAATTCGAACCGCAGGTTCCGCCCGCACTGATGGCGATGGAGAATGTCACGCTCCTGCCCCATCTGGGCACGGCGGCGCTGGAGGTGCGCGAGAATATGGGGATGATGGCGGTCGCGAACCTGATCGCCCATCTGGACGGGCGCGACCTTCCCAACCGCGTGGGGTGAGCATGGCCGCAGGCCACAAAATTCTTCGAAGAATTTTGCCAAGAATTTTCGAAAATTCTTGGGCCGCCGGAGGCGGCCGGCCATGATCCTGTCGCGCGGGCGGGGCTACCTCTTCCTTCATATCCCCAAGACCGGCGGCACCGCGCTGACGCTCGCGCTCGAGGCGCGGGCGATGAAGGATGACATCCTGATCGGCGACACGCCCAAGGCGCGGGCGCGGCGGGGGCGGCTCAAGGGGCTGTCCGCCCGGGGGCGGCTGTGGAAGCATTCCACGCTGGCCGATCTTGATGGCTGGCTTTCCCCCGATGATCTTGATGCCCTTTTCATCCTGACCCTCGTGCGCAACCCGTGGGATCGGATGGTCAGCTATTACCACTGGCTGCGCGGGCAATCCTTTGCCCATCCGGCGGTGGCGCTTGCCAAGGCGCAGGACTTCAGCGCCTTCCTCAACCACCCCGATACGCGGGCCGCCTTTGCCGCCTGGCCCTATGCGGCCCATGTCACCGATGCCCGAGGGCAGGAGCGCGCCACGCTTTTCGCCCGGCTTGAACGGCTGGATGAAGACCTGATCCCCTTCGAGGCGCATCTCGGGTTCCGCCTGACCCCCCTGCCGCGCGCCAATGACAGCGCCCGCGCCCGCGATTGGCGGCCCTATTACAGCGATGCCGATGCGGCCCTTCTGGGCGCGCTTTGCGCCCGGGATATCGCGCGTTTCGGCTATCGCTTCGATCCGGATTGATCGTTCGCGTTTTCGACACAATCCATCAAGGGAATGCCCGGCTTTTGCCCTTTCGGCGACAAAGCCCCCCGTCATCCTGCCCCGGTATCATTGCTTGCGAGAGGGCAGGTCCGTGGGTTCATCTGTTGCGCATCATGACAAGGCGGGGGTTCCGGCCATTCTGGTGGATGGGCTGGCCGCCACGCAGAAACTGGCCACATCCGATGGCTGGGTCGAGGTCGGCGATCTGGAGCCGGGCGATCCGGTGCTGACCTTCGAACAGGGCGAGATGCCGGTGGCGCGGGTCACGCGGTCGGCGCAGGTGGCTTGGGTCCCGCCCGCCTTCTGGCCGGTCCTGCTGCCCGAAGGGGCGATGGCCAATCCCCATCCGGTGGAACTTCTGCCCGCGCAGATGGTGATGCTGGAAAGCGAACTGGCCGAAGACCTGTATGGAGAGCCCTTTGTCATGGTGCCGGCCCTGTCCCTTTTGGGCTGGAACGGCATCGCCCGCCGCGCCCCGCGCGAGGCGGAAATCGTGCATCTGCAATTCGAGGGCCCGCAGGTTGTCTTTGCCGGGCCGAGCCTGCTTTTGGGCTGCGCGGGGACGGGCGCGCGGGCGGCCAATCTGTTCCGCTGCGACGGGATGATGACACTGGGCCTGAAAGAGGCCCGCCATCTGGTGGCGGGCCTGATCGCCGAAGGCGAACGCATGTCGGCCCATCTGGCCCTTCAGGCGGCCTTCTGCCCCGAGGTCCGCCCGTAGAAGGACGTCCCCTTCGCCGCCATGTCGCGCAGCAATGCGGGCGCGGCAAAGCGCGGCCCATGCGCGGCGGTCAGGCTGTCGCAGATCTCCACCGCCCGGGCCGCCCCGATGATATCGAGCCAGCCGAACGGCCCGCCCGACCAGGGCGCAAAGCCCCAGCCAAGGATCGCGCCGACATCGCCTTCGCGGATATCGGTCAGCACGCCATCCTCCAGCGCCCTGACCGCCTCCAGCACCTGCGCCATCAGCAGGCGATGCTGCACCGTCGTCAGATCGGGCTGGGCATCGGCCACGGGGTAATCCGCCGCCAGACCGTCCCACAGCCCCTCGCGCTTGCCGGCGGCGTCATAGGCATAGAACCCGGCGTTGGATTTCTTGCCCAACCGCCCCTGATCGGCCATCCGGAACAGCACCGCATCCACCGCGCCATCGGGATAGGCATCGCCCATCGCGGCGCGCGTGGCCTTGGCGATCTTCACGCCCAGATCAATGGAGGTTTCATCGACAAGCTGCAGCGGCCCCAAGGGCATGCCCACCAGTTTCGCTGCGTTTTCAACCAGCGCAGGCTCCACCCCTTCGGCGACCATGCGGATGCCTTCGTTGATATAGGGGATGATGCAGCGATTGGCATAGAAGAAGCGCGCATCGTTCACCACGATGGGCGTCTTGCGGATCTGGCGCACGTAATCCAGCGCCTTGGCCACGGCCACATCGCCGGTTTCCTTGCCCCGGATGATTTCCACCAGCATCATCTTGTCGACCGGGCTGAAGAAATGGATGCCGATGAAATTCGCAGGCCGCGCGGATGCCTTGGCAAGGCCAGAGATCGGCAGGGTCGAGGTATTGGTCGCAAAGATGCAATCCGCGCCCACCACCGCCTCGACCTTTGCCGTCACCTCGGCCTTCACCTTCGGGTCTTCGAACACCGCCTCGACGATCAGGTCACAGCCCGCAAGGGCCGCGTAATCCGTGGTGGCATGGATGCGGGCCAGAACCTCGGCCTTCTTTTCGGCCGTCACCTTGCGCCGCGCGATGCCCTTGTCGAGCAAGCCTTCGGAATAGGCCTTGCCGCGATCCGCCGCATCCTGCGCGGCGTCGATCAGCACCACCTCGATCCCGGCATTGGCGCTGACATAGGCGATCCCCGCCCCCATCATGCCCGCGCCGATGACGCCCACCTTGCGCACCGTCTGATCCGCGACCGAAGGCCGGTTCGCGCCCTTCTCCAGCGCCTCCTTGTTGATGAAGAGGCTGCGGATCATCGCGGTCGATGACGGGTTCATCAGCACCGATGTGAAATGCCGCGCCTCGATCTTCAGCGCGGTATCGAAGGGACCAGCGCGCCCTCATAGACCGCCGCCAGCAGGGCCCGCGCAGCAGGATAGACGCCCATGGTCTTGCCCATCACCATGGCATTGGCGCCGACAAAGGTCATGAAGCCCGCCGGATGATAGGGCGCGCCGCCGGGCATCTTGTAGCCCTTGTCATCCCAGGGCTTCACCAGATCGGCGTCCTTGGCCGACAGAACCCAGTCCTTCGCGCGGGTCAGCAGGTCTTCGGGGGCCACCACCTCATCCACCAGCCCCGCCGCCTTGGCGGATCTCGGATCGCTGAGTTTCCCTTCCAGCAGGAAGGGCGCGGCCATCATCGCCCCCATCTTGCGCACAAGCCGCGTGGTGCCGCCCGCGCCGGGGAAGATGCCGACCATGATCTCGGGCAGGCCGATCTTGGCCTTGGGATTGTCGGCGGCGATGATGCGGTGGCAGGACAGCGGCAGTTCCAGCCCGATCCCCAGCGCCGTGCCGGGCAGGGCGGCGACGATGGGCTTGGCCCCCTTCTTCGTCTTGGGGTCCATCCCCGCGCGTTCGATCTTGCGCAGGACATGGTGCATCTGCGTCACGCCCTCGAAAATCGCCTGCGCGCCGCCCGCCCGCATCTGGGCGATCACGTTCAGGTCCATCCCGCCGGCGAAATCCTTCTTGCCGGATGTCACGATGATCCCCTTCACGCCCGGATCGGCCAGCGCGGAATCGATCAGGCTGTCGAGCAGGGCAAAAGCCTCGGTCGACATGACGTTCATCGACTTGGCCTTCACATCCCAGATGATCGTGGCGACACCATCGGCATCAAGGGTCATGGTGAAATCGGTCATGGTGTTTCTCCGTAAGGGGTGCCGTCGCGGTGCAGATAGCGGCGCGCGGCGCCGTCCTTTTCCGTGATCAGGTCATGGTCTGTGTAATGGATGCGGTCGCGCTGGCCGCGCGTGCCGATGACAAGGTAGCGGGCGGGCGCGTCCGACCGGTTGTCGAGCCGATGCCCCACCGGATGCCCGGCTGGCCAGCAGGCCACATCGCCCGCGCGCAGCGGCGTCTCGGTCTCTTCGACAAGCACCACCTCGCCCGACAGCATCAGGATCATTTCATCCTCGGCCTCATGCCAGTGGCGATGGCCGGATCGCGAACCGGGCGGCAGTTCTTCCAGAAACGCGCCGAACTGTGTCAGGCCACCCGGATCGGACAGAAGCTGATAGCCATAGAGGCCGGGGCCGGGGCCAAGGATGGGATGGGTCGGATTGTCGGTCTGCCAATCGGGCAGAGCAAGCTTTGGCATCAGCGTCCCCCCTCCCCGGCCCTCCCCCGCCCACGGGGGAGGGAGTGGCAGGCGCTGCCCTGCAGGACTTGTCCTTCTCCCTCCCCCATCTTTGGGGGAGGGCAAGGGAGGGGGTGGCGCATCACAGCCCGGCCTCCGGTTCCGGATAGGGCGACCCGTCCTTGCGGGTGAAGGTGGCGCTGCCGCCCTCCATCACGACCTTCAGGTCGACATCCGAATAGGTCGCCACCTCGCGCGGGGCCTTCGTCCCCACCACCAGAAACCGCGCCGGGGCGGCGCTGCGATTGATGAAATGATGCCCGTCCGCAACGCCTGCCGGAAAGGCCGCGCAATCGCCCGCGCGCATCACCTCTTCCCCGGCATCGGTCACCATGATGCATTCGCCCTCGGTCACCATGACGAATTCATCCTCAGCCATGTGCCAATGCCTGAGCGAGGACAGCGCCCCCGGCTCCAGCGTGACAAGGTTCACCCCGAACTGCGTCAGCCCCCCCGCCTGGCCCAGCCGCAGCGAGGATCGCCCCGCCATCATCTCTGCATAGGGCGCGGGGTAGATCGACCCGGTTCTGACCGGAAGCACGGAAAGGTCCAGCTTCGGCATCACACCCTCTCGATGATGGTGGCCGCCCCCATGCCGGAAGCGATGCAAAGCGTGGCCAGACCCACGCCCTTGCCCGTCCGCTCCAGCTCGTCCAGCAGGGTGCCGATGATGATCGCCCCGGTCGCGCCAAGGGGATGGCCCATGGCGATGGAACCCCCATTCGGGTTCACCTTGGCAGGGTCCACATCGAAGGCCTGCATGAACCGCAGCACCACGCTGGCAAAGGCCTCGTTCACCTCGAACAGGTCGATATCGGAAATCGCCATGCCGTGATCCTTCAGGATCTTTTCCGTCACCGGCACGGGGCCGGTCAGCATGATCGTGGGGTCCGTGCCGATCTTCGCCGTGGCCCGGATGCGCGCGCGCGGCTTCAACCCATGCGCCTTGCCGAATTCCGCATTGCCGATCAGCACGGCGGCCGCCCCGTCCACGATGCCGCTGGAATTGCCCGCATGGTGGATATGCTCGATCCGCTCCAGATGCGGGTATTTCATCAGCGCAAGCTTGTCGAAGCCCGGCATCGCCTCGCCCATATCCTTGAACGATGGCTTCAGCGCGCCCAGCGCCTGCATGTCGGTGCCCGGTCGCATGTATTCGTCCGTGGACAGGATCGTAAGGCCGTTCTGATCCGTCACCGGCACGATGGAGCGTGCAAAGCGGTTGTCGGCCCAGGCCGCCGCCGCGCGGCGCTGCGATTCCACGGCCAGCGCATCGGCCATGTCGCGGGTGAAGCCGTATTCGGTGGCGATGATATCCGCGCTGATCCCTTGCGGCACGAAATATGTCTTCATCGCCAGCGACGGATCAACGGCAATCGCCGCGCCATCGCTGCCCATGGCGACGCGGCCCATCATCTCCACCCCGCCCGCGATATAGGCGGCACCCGCGCCGCCCTTCACCTGATTGGCGGCAAGGTTCACCGCCTCCATCCCGCTTGCGCAAAAGCGGTTGATGGCCAGCCCGGGGATGCTCTCGTCCAGATCCGAGGCCAGCACGGCAGACCGCGCAAGGCAGCCGCCCTGTTCCCCCACCTGCGTGACATTGCCCCAGATCACATCCTCGACCGCATGGCCTTCCAGCCCGTTCCGCGCCGCCAGCGCGTTCAGAATGCGGGCCGACAGCGCGACCGAGGTCACCTCATGCAGCGCGCCATCGGGGCGCCCCTTGCCGCGCGGGGAACGGATGGCATCATAGATATAGGCATCGGTCATCGTCGTCTCCTTCATGCCCGGTCGGAGGGATTGCCGGGCATCATGTCATAGGGGTGCTTCCAGCCAGACAGGGCAGAGATCCCCTGAAGCCAGCGGTCGATATGGGGCCAATCCCCCCGGGAAAACCCGAAAGGCTCGGGGTAATAAAGGTAGGAACAGCAGGACAGATCGGCGATGGTCGGGCCATCCCCCACGATCCAGTCCCGCGTGGCAAGGTGATCGTTCAGAACCGTGTAGGCCGCCTTCAGCCGCCCCTGCAGAAAGGGGATCACACCATCGGGCCGCTTCTCTACGGGCAGGAAATTGGCCAGAAACCGGCAGGTGCCCACCTGGGTGGACAGCTTGTGATTGTCCCAGAACAGCCAGCGCAGAACCTCGCGCCGCTCCGCCGCCGACCGCCCGCCAAGCCGGCCGGTCTTGGAACTGATATAGTCAAGGATCACACCGGATTGCGTCAGCGTGGTCTCACCATCCACCAGCACCGGCACCTCGCCCATCGGGTTGATCGCCCGAAAGGCGGGCCCCCGCGTCTCGCCCTTGAAGAAATCCACGAAGACCGGCTCCCATGGCGTCTCCGTCAGGCTCAGCGCCAGCGCGCATTTGTAGGCATTGCCGCTTTCGCCAAAACAGTAAAGCTTCATTCCCATCCGTTCCTCCCAGCCCCGCCCCCGGGGGTTCCCCCCGGACCCCCAGGGTATTTTTCGCCAAGATGAAGAAACCTCTTCTTAATCTTGCCCTGTCAATCTCGGACCCGCGGTACAGGCTGGGGAGCCGATGACCGCCCAAGGTGAAGCGCTGCATTCCGCCCGAAGGTTAGCCAAACCCCAGGCTCGGGATGCAGCGTGACCTTGCCTCTTCATCTTGGCCCAAATACCCAAATCCTTCCTCTCCCCCCGTGCTATCGCTTCCGGTCTTCCAGTTCCGAATTGAACAGCCGCAGCCGATGCGTCAGGTTCTCCTTGTCCATCACGCTGTCGAAATTCTCGAACAGGAAGGACAGCGCCTCGCCTTCGTCCAGACCCGCCTCCTGCGCGAAACGTTTCAGCTTGCGATAGCCATCCTCGGTCATGGCCACCGGGAAACGGCGGGTCAGGCGGAAACGCTTTGGCATCGGGCTCTCCTGTCATCGGGGTGGGGCGTGAATTTTCGCAGAAAATTCGTGCGCCCCACAGCTTAGAACGCCTCCGCCCGCAGCGCCATCACCGGCTCGGCCCCGCTTTCGATCCGCGCCAGATGCATCGAACAGGCGGGCAGCTGGCGGGCCATGTAATACCGGCCCGTCGCGATCTTGGCCTCGTAGAAATCCCGATCCGCCGCGCCCGCGTCCAGCGCGGCATAGGCGGCCTTGGCCATCTTCGCCCACATCAGCCCAAGGCAGACATGCCCCACCAGATGCATGAAATCATAGCTGCCCGACAGCGCGGCATTCGGGTTCTTCATGCCGTTCTGCATGAAATACATCCCCGCCCCCTGCATCGCCTTCGACGCGGCCTTCAGCGGATCGAGGAAGCCCGCCTTCAGCCGCTCATCCCCCTCGTTTTCCTTCAGGAACCCCTTCACGATCTCGAAGAAGGCCATCACATGCTTGCCGCCATCCGCCGCCAGCTTGCGCGCCACCAGATCCAGCGCCTGAATCCCGTTGGCGCCTTCATAGATCATGGCGATCCGGGCATCGCGGGCGAATTGGGACATGCCCCAGTCCTCGATATAGCCATGCCCGCCATAAACCTGCTGCGCGGCCACGGCCACATCAAACCCCTTGTCGGTCTGGAAGCCCTTGATCACCGGCGTCAGCAAGGACACCAGCCCCTCGGCCGCCGCATCCCCATTGCGATGCGCCCGGTCGATCAGCGACGCGCCCCAGAAGGTGAAGGCCCGCGCGCCTTCGACGAAGCTCTTCTGATCCATCAGGTTGCGGCGGATGTCGGGATGCACGATCAGCGGATCGGCGGGGCCATCCGGGTTCTTCGCCCCCGTCACGTCGCGCCCTTGCAGGCGGTCCTTGGCATAGGCGAGCGCGTTCTGATACGCCGCCTCCGCCACGGCATAGCCCTGCACGCCCACGCCGATCCGCGCCTCGTTCATCATGGTGAACATGGCGCGCATGCCCTTGTGCAGATCGCCCAGCAGCCAGCCGGTCGCGCCGTCATAATTCATCACGCAGGTGGCGTTGCCGTGGATACCCATCTTCTCTTCGATCTTGCCGACCGAGAGGGCGTTGCGCTGCCCCAGCGACCCGTCCGCGTTCACAAGGAATTTCGGCACGATGAAGAGCGAGATACCCTTCGTCCCCTCACCCCCGCCCGGGGCCTTGGCCAGCACCAGATGGATGATGTTCTCGGCCATGTCATGTTCACCGGCCGAGATGAAGATCTTCTGCCCGGTGATGCGATAGCTGCCATCCGCCTGCGGTTCGGCGCGGGTGCGCATCATCCCCAGATCCGTGCCGCAATGCGGTTCGGTCAGGTTCATCGTCCCGGTCCAGTCGCAGGAGACCATCTTGGGCAGATAGGTCGCCTTCTGCTCCGCCGTGCCATGCGCGTGGATCGCCGAATAGGCGCCATGGGTGAGGCCCTGATACATGTTCAGCGCCATGTTCGCGGCCACGAAAATCTCGCCCACCGCGGTGCCCATCAGATAGGGCAGCCCCTGCCCGCCATAATCCGGGTCGCAATCCAGCGCGGTCCAGCCGCCCTCTTTCAACTGATCGAAGGCCGCCTTGAACCCGGTCGGCGTGCGCACCACGCCGTTTTCCAGATGGCATCCCTCGCGGTCGCCCACCGCGTTCAGGGGGGCCAGCACGTCGGATGCCAGCTTGCCCGCCTCTTCCAGAACGGCGGCGGTGAAACCTGCATCCAGATCGGCATAGCCGGGAATGTCAGAGCCGGTGATGTTCAGCACGTCATGCAGCACGAACTGCATGTCCTTCACGGGGGCGGTATAGCTGGGCATCGTCTCTTTCCTCCTTATTCGGCGGCGCGGCGAAAGGCGGCAAGCACGCCCTCACCCCAGGCCATCTGTTCCTTGAGCTCGGCAATCGCCTCATCCAGTTCGGCGCGCTGGCGTTCCATCTGGGCCAGCCGGTCCGCCGCCACCTCATAGGTGCGGCGCAGCTGCGCCTCTTGCTGGCGACCCTCGCGGTCATACATGTCCAGCAGCTGGCGGATATCCTCCAGCGAGAAGCCGAACCGCTTGCCGCGCAGGATCAGCTTCAGCCGCGCGCGGTCGCGATAGGTGTAGAATCGCGCCGTGCCGCGCCGGATCGGCGACAGGAGTTCCTTCGCCTCATAGAACCGCAGCGTGCGCGGCGTCACCTCGAAGGCGTCGCACATGTCGCGGATCGTCAGCAGATCTTCCTTGGTGGTCATGGGGCAACTCGTCTGGCAGCTTGCGTCGGGTGACACGGTAACTCTGGCGTCTTTCCCGAAGCTTACCAGACAAGTTGACGTGAACGTAAACGTAACGTGGCGTCACGGCCCGAATGACGTGATGTCCCTTTGCGGGATCATTCCTCGGGCAGTTTCGACAGTTCGGCCACCGCCGTTTCGCGCAGCGCGCGCAGGTCGGCGATGGAAAGCTGCAATTCGTCGACCTGCGTCGTCAGCGCGGCAAGCTGGCGGTCGGCCATCTGCAACCAGGCCTCAAGCTGGCTGCGCGTGCCCTTCTGGCGATAGATCAGCAGCCATTGGCGGATCTCTTCCAGCGAAAAGCCGAAGCGCCGCCCGCGCAGGATCAGCGTCATCCGCGCCACCTCGCGCGGGCCATAGAACCGGGCGCGGCCTTCCTTTTCGGGCTGCAGCAGTTCGATATATTCGTAATAGCGCAGCGTTCGCGGCGTCACGTCGAACTTCGCGCACATCTCCTTGAAGCTGAGGCGGGTTTCAGACATCGGCACTCTCCTGACGGGGGCAGCATAGGCGCGCGGCAGGCACCGCGCAATCCGCGCATGACGGCGGGGCAGGGGTTGCACATCGTGGTGGGCGCGCGATTAATGGGCGGGAAAGGGGTTTGGCAATGACCGACGTTACGGCACAGGACGTGACCGCGCTGGCGCGGCGCTTCATCGAGGCGATCCCCCATTCCCGCGCGCTGGGGATGCATCTTGAATCGCTGGGCGAGGGGCGGGTGGTGATGACCATGCCCTATGACCTGCGCTTTGTCGGCGATCCGGCGACGGGGGTGCTGCATGGGGGCGCGGTCTCCGCGCTGATGGATACGGCCAGCGGGGCGGCGGTGATGTGCCACCCGGCCGCGCCGGCCTCGACCGCGACGCTGGACCTGCGGATCGACTATTTCCGCGCCGCCACCCCGGGCCAGACGATCACCGCCCGCGCCGAATGCTATCACGTGACCCGCTCCGTCGCCTTTGTCCGCGTCACCGCCACGGATGAGGATGTCAGCCGCCCCGTCGCCGCCGCGACCGGGGCCTTCACGCTCGACCGTCCGAAGGGGGTGAAATGACCCGCCCGAAACCCGAACCCGTGCAGGTGGTCAAGCAGCGCCGCGATGGCGCGCTCAAGGCGCTGCTCTCGGGCGTGCCCTACATCCAATACCTTGGCATCCAGTTCGATCGCCGTGGCGATGAACTGACCGCCATCCTGCCCTTTGATGAAAAGCTGATCGGCAACCCGTCGCTGCCCGCCCTGCATGGCGGCGTGACCGCGGCCTTCCTTGAGGTGGCGGCGATCATCGAACTGTCCTGGGCCATCCTCTGGGAAGAGATGGAGCAAGGCCAGCTTGACCCCGCCGCCATCGCCGCCCATCCGCCGCGCCTGCCCAAGACGATTGATTTCACGGTGGATTACCTGCGCACCGGCCTGCCGCGCGATGCCTATGCGCGGGCGCGCGTCAACCGCTCGGGCCGCCGCTATGCCTCTGTGCATGTCGAGGCATGGCAGGACAACCGCGCCCGCCTGTTCGCGCAGGGCACCGGACATTTCCTGATGCCCCCCGCCCCCGGCGAACCGGCCGAGTGATCCGCGCGCGCGGCCCGGCGCTCAGCTGATCGGCTCCAGCCCCAGCCGCCCGGCCTGCAGCCGGGCCTCCGCCGCGAACTCCTGCAGGAAAAGCTGCGCCACCGGGCTGTGGATGCGCCCGATGCGCCAGTGGATGCTGACCCGCCGCATGCAGGCCGGATCGGCCAAGGCGCGCGCGGTCAGGCTGGCAGGCAGGTTCACCGTGGCCAGCGCAGGCAGCAGCGTGACCCCCATCCCCGCCTGCACCATCGCCAGAAGCGAGGCGACATTGCGCACCGAAAACCGCGCCCCCAGCGCCAGCCGCTGAAAGGCGGGGGCGGTCAGCCCGCGCGCCGCCTCGTTCAGGATCAGCGCCTCGCCCTCCAGATCGGCCCAGTCCGGCACGCGGGCCTGCGCCGCAAGGCGGCTGTCACTGCGGCAGACAAGGCGAAAGGGATCGCGGAAGATCGGATCGCTGGCCAGCCCCGGCAGATCGGGCGGCAGCCCGGCGATGCCCAGATCCACCTGCCCCGTCTCCAGCAGATGCCGCACATCGGTGCTGTCGGTATCCACCAGATCAATGTCCAGATCGGGCCGGGTGGCGATGAAATCCTGCAGGAACCCCGGCAGCAGCATCGTCGCCACCGACGGGACCGAGGCGATGCGCAACCGCCCGCTGCGCGCCTTCGACTGCGCCTCGATCCGTTCCATGGCGCGGTCGTAATCCCGCAGCAGGATCACCGACTGGTCGTAAAGAAACCGCCCCATATCCGTCAGGCTGGATTTGCGGTCGGTCTCGAACAGGGCGCAGCCCAGCCGCTCTTCGATCTGTTTCAGCGTCATCGACAGCGCCGAAGGCGTGCGGAACAGCCGGTCCGACGCATCCTTGATATTGCCGTGATCGGCCACCTCGACAAAGGCGCGCAGGGCTTCGAGTCGCAACATGGTTCAATCCTGTTGAAGTTCAGACAAGAAGTACTGTGTTGAATTGAATCCCGCAATCGTGACCCTGCCCCTGATCGCGAAACAGGAGACGGGGCCGATGCGGATAAGTCTGGATGAGGTAGAGTCGCTGGCGCTGGCCCGCTTGCGGGGGGCGGGGGCCACGGATGCGCAGGCCGGCCCCGTGGCGCGGTCGATCCGGGCGGCGGAACGCGATGGCGTGCGGTCGCATGGGCTGATGTATCTGCCGGTCTATGCCGATCATCTGACCTGCGGCAAGGTGGACGGGCAGGCCCGCCTCGCCCTGTCGCAGCCCCGCGCCGGGGCGGTGGTGGTGGATGCGGCCCATGGCTTTGCCCATCCGGCCATCGACCTTGGCCTTCCCGCGCTGGTGGCGGCGGCCCGCGCCTGCGGCATCGCCGCCATGACAGTGACCCGCTCCTACAATTGCGGCATCCTTGGCCATCACGCCGAACGTCTCGCCGGGGCGGGGCTGATCGGGCTGTGCTTCACCCATGCGCCCGCCTCCATCGCGCCCCCGGGCGGGCGGATGCCGGTGATCGGCACCAATCCCCTTGCGCTGGCCGTGCCCGATGGCGCGGGCGGCGCGCGCTTCGTGCTGGATCAATCGGCCAGCGTGGTGGCGAAATCCGAGGTGATCCTGCGCTCGCGCAAGGGCGAGGCGATCCCCGAAGGCTGGGCGCTGGATGCCGAAGGCCGCGCGACCACCGATCCCGACGCCGCGCTGAAAGGGTCGATGCTGCCCGCGGGCGGGGCCAAGGGCTTTGGCGCGGGGCTGCTGGTCGAGGTGCTGGCCTCCGCCCTGTCGGGCGCTGTGGCCAGCCGCGACGCCAGCCCCTTTTCCGGCCCCGTGGGCGGCCCGCCCGGCACCGGGCAATGCTTCATCGCCATCGACCCTGCGGCCTTTGCCCCGGGCTTCGCCGATCGCATCGCGGCCCTTGCCGGGGCGATCGAAGGCCAGCCCGGCGCGCGCCTGCCCGGCAGCCGCCGCATCGCCGCCCGCGCGCGGATCGAGGCGGAGGGAACCGTGATCGACGATGATCTGGCCCGGCGGCTGGGGATTAAGGAAAACTGAAATCAATCTCATTCGTTATCGTTTGATTGAAGCTGCGCCCCAACCCAGACTGCTGTCCAGAACGGGCCGGGGCCGAACCCCGCCCCCCCACAGGAGAGGTTCGCGATGACACAGACACCCCGCCTTGCCGCGCTTGCCGCCCTTGCCCTTGCGGGCATGGCGCAGGCCCAGCCCGCCGCCGCGCAGGATTGCGGCAACGCCGGCACCATCACGGTGGCCGAGATGACATGGCTTTCCGCCGCCACGCTGGCCCATGTCGCGCAAAAGATCATGGCCGCGGGCTATGGCTGCGATGCGCAGCTTGTGCCGGGCGATACCGTGCCCACGGCCACCTCGATGCTCACCCGCTCCACCCCCACCGTCGCGCCGGAACTCTGGGTGTCCACCGTGCAGGCCCAGTGGGACGAGATGCAGGCCAAGGGCAATGTCTACAAGGCCTCCGACATCTTCGCCGGGGGCGGGCAGGACGGGCTCTGGGTGCCGGATTACGTGCTGGAACAGAACCCGCAACTGAAATCCATCGAGGATCTGGCCGCAAACTGGCAGATCTTCGAAGATAACCAGAACCCCGGCAAGGGCAGGCTCTATAACGGCCCCCCCGGCTGGGCGAGCGAGGTGATCATCACCAACTACTACAAGGCGCTGGGCCTTGACCCCACGTTCGAGTTGTTCTCGCCGGGATCGGGCGAAAACCTCAAGGCCTCCATCGCGCGCGCCGTGGCGCAGGGCGAGCCTTGGGTCGGCTATTACTGGGGGCCGTCGGATGTGGTGGGCAAGTTCAAGCTGGTCCGCCTTGGCATGCCCGAAAGCGACCGGGAAAAGTTCACCTGCCTGACCGATGCCAACTGCGCCGATCCGCAGGTCACCGGCTGGGCCGCGGGCGAAGTGGCGGTCGCCGTCGTGTCCGACCTGAAGGAAGAGGCCCCCGCCGTGGCCGATTTCCTGTCGAAGATGCAGGTCCCGAATGACGAGATCAGCACCGTGCTGGCCTGGGGCGATGACAATGGCGCCACCCCCGAAGAGGTGGCCGTGCATTTCCTGAAGGAATACGATGCGATCTGGGGCGCATGGGTGCCCGCCGAAGTGGCCGAAAAGGTGAAATCCTCGCTTTGAAGATGATTGCGGGCCGCCCCCCTGCCTTGGGGGGCGGCCTGCCCGACAAGGACCCTTTCCATGACATCCGGCTTCCCCGAACTGTGGGACACGCGCGCCTTCGGCCGCGCGCTGGACACAGCCTTCAACAGCATTGTCGCCAATTGGGGCGAGACGCTGGAACTTCTGTTCATGCCCGTCCTGCGTGCCATCACCGGGCTGGAGCGGGGGCTGCAATTCCTGCCGTGGTGGGTGGTGGTGGCGCTGTTCTGCGCGGCCACATGGGGGGCCGCCCGGCGCTGGCCGCCGGTCGCGGTGGTGGCGGTGCTGCTGGTCCTGCTGGGCCTTCTGGGCGTCTGGAACGAGGCGATGGCCACGGTCGCGCTGATGCTGGCCGCGACGATCCTGTCGGTCCTGATCGGCATGCCGCTGGGCATCGCCATGTCGCGCTCTGACAGGCTGCGCGGCGGGATGCTGCCGGTCCTCGACATCATGCAGACCATGCCGATCTTCGTCTATCTGATCCCCTTCGTCATGCTCTTCGGCCCCGGTAAGATCCCGGCGCTGCTCGCGACCATCGTCTTCGCCATCCCGCCGGTGATCCGGCTGACAGACCTTGGCATCCGGCAGGTCGATCCCGAAATCGTCGAAGCTTCGCGCGCCTTCGGGGCCTCGCCGCGCCAGCAACTCTGGTCGGTGCAGGTGCCGCTGGCCATGCCCACCATCATGGCGGGCATCAACCAGACCACGATGATGGCGCTGTCCATGGTGGTGATCGCCTCGATGATCGGGGCGGGCGGCCTTGGCTATCAGGTGCTGCAGGGCATCCAGCGTCTGGAAGTGTCGCGCGGGCTGATCGCGGGGCTGGGGATCGTGCTGCTGGCGATCATCTTCGATCGCATCGCCCAAAGCTATGGCCGCCGCGTGCAGGCCAATCTGCATCGCGAGGGGAAATGATGGGTCCGGTGAAGATCAGGGTCGATGGCGTGTCCAAGGTCTTTGGCCGCGATCCCAAGGGCGCGCTGGCCAAGGTCCATGCCGGCATGGACAAGACCCGCCTGAAGGACGAGACGGACCACGTCCTTGGCCTGCATGACATCACGCTCGATATCCGGGCGGGCGAAACCTTTGTCATCATGGGCCTGTCCGGATCGGGCAAAAGCACCCTGATCCGCCATTTCAACCGCCTGATCGAACCGACGGGCGGGCGCATCCTCTTTGATGGCGAGGACATCCTTGGCTTCGATGCCGCGCGGCTGCAAGCCTTCCGCCGCCGCAAGGTGGCCATGGTGTTCCAGCGCTTTGCCCTTCTGCCGCACCGCACGGTGATCGAGAATGTGGCCTATGGCCTTACCCTCGATGGCGTGGCGCGGGACAAGGCGCATCGCCGCGCGGGCGAACAGATCGCGCTGGTGGGGCTTGCCGGGTTCGAAAACAGCTATCCCGCCCAGCTTTCGGGCGGCATGCAGCAGCGCGTCGGGCTGGCGCGGGCGCTGGCCACCGATGCCGAGGTTCTGCTGATGGATGAGGCCTTCTCGGCCCTCGATCCGCTGATCCGGCACGACATGCAGTTGCAACTGAAGGAACTTCAGGCGCGGCTGGGAAAGACCATCGTCTTCATCACCCATGATCTCGATGAGGCGCTGCTTCTGGGCGACCACATCGCCATCCTGAAGGATGGCACCCTGCGGCAGGTGGGCACCGGGGCGGACATCCTTGCCGCCCCCGCCGATGACTATGTCGCGCGCTTCGTGCGCGATGTGAACCGCAGCCGCATCCTGCTCTGCGGGGGCTTTGCCGATGCGGGGCTGATCCCCCCCCCGGATGCCCCGGTGATCGAGGCCGGGGCCACGCTGGAATCCGCCTTCGCCGCCTTCGCCCAAGGCGCGCAGGCCGTGGCGGTGCGGGATGAGACAGGGCAGATCGCGGGCGGCCTGACCGCCCGGCAGGTGATGCAGGCGCTGGCACGGCAATGAGGACGGATATGGATATCGAAACACGCAACTACATCGCCGGGGACTGGTGCGCAGGCGAGGGGACGGTTGCCAATACCAACCCCTCGGACCTGTCCGATGTGATCGGCCATTTCGCCCAAGGCTCGGTGGCGGATGTGGATCGCGCGGTGGCCGCCGCCCGCGCGGCGCAGCCGCAATGGGCCGCGGCGGGCATCCAGCGCCGCCATGACGCCCTGATGCAGATCGGCACCGAACTCATGGCCCGCGCGGCCGAGATCGGCGCGCTTCTGTCGCGTGAGGAAGGCAAACCGCTGGCCGAAGGCAAGGGCGAGGTCTATCGCGCGGGCCAGTTCTTCACCTGGTTCGCGGCCGAGTCGCTGCGCAATCAGGGCGATCAGGCCGAAAGCGTCCGCCCCGGGGTGGAAATCGAGGTGCGCCGCGAAGCGCTGGGCGTCGTGGCCATCGTGACGCCGTGGAATTTCCCGGTGGCGACACCCGCCTGGAAGATCGCCCCCGCGCTGGCCTATGGCAATGCGGTTGTGTGGAAACCGGCGAACCTGACCCCGGCCTCCGCCGTGGCGCTGGCGCAGGTCATCGCGCGGGCGGGCCTGCCTGCGGGCAGCTTCAACATGGTCATGGGCGCGGGCCGCGCGGTTGGTGATGCGCTGGTGGGCCATCCCGACGTGGCCGCCGTCACCTTTACCGGGTCGGTCGAGGTGGGGCAGGGCATCGCCGCCCGCGTCCTGACCAACCGCGCGAAACTGCAGATGGAGATGGGGTCGAAAAACCCCATGCTCATCATGGATGACGCCGATATGGATCTGGCCGTGGCCCATGCCTGCAACGCGGCCTTTGGCGGGACGGGGCAGAAATGCACCGCCGCCTCGCGCCTGATCGTGCATCGCGCCGTGCTGGCCGAATTCACCGAGAAACTGGTCGCCGCGACCCGCGCCCTGCGCGTGGGTCCTGCGCTGGACGAAGGCACCCAGATCGGCCCGGTCGTCAGCGAAGGGCAGCTTGCCGCCAATCTCGACTGGGTCGCGAAAGGCCGGGCCGAGGGGGCCACCCTCCTGACCGGGGGCGAAAGGCTGGACCGCCCCACACAGGGCCATTTCATGGCCCCCGCCGTCTTTGCCGACACCACCAATGCCATGGCGATGAACCGGGTTGAGATGTTCGCCCCCATCACCTGCATCCTCCCGGCAGACAGCTATGCCGAGGCGCTCTCCCTCGCCAATGACACGCCCTTCGGCCTGACGGCGGGGATCATGACCCGCAGCCTCGCCCGCGCCGCACATTTCCGCGCCAATATGCGCGCGGGCTGTGTCATGGTGAACCTGCCCACGGCGGGAACGGATTACCACGTCCCCTTTGGCGGGCGCGGCCTGTCGTCCTTCGGCCCGCGCGAGCAGGGCCGATACGCGGCCGAGTTCTTTACTACGGTCAAGACCGCCTACATGGCGGCAGGGGTCCCGGAATGAGTTACCTGATCGACGGGCTGCAATATTCCAACTGGTCCGAGGAGATCTTCCGCCAATTGCGCGCGGGCGGCGTCGATGCCATCCATGTGACGCTGGTCTATCATGAGAATTTCCGCGAGACGGTCGCCAATATCGAACGCTGGAACCGCTGGTTCGAACGATGGCCCGACCTGATCTTTCAAGGCTTCACCGCCGCCGACATCGCCCTTGCCCGCGCCACCGGGCGCACCGCCATCTTCTTCGGATCGCAGAACCCCTCCTGCATCGAGGATGACATCGGTCTGGTCGAAGTCCTCCACCGCCTTGGCCTGCGCTTCATGCAGCTCACCTACAACAACCAGTCCCTCCTCGCGACCGGCTGTTATGAGGCGGAAGATACCGGCCTTACCCGCATGGGCCGCGAAGTGGTGGCCGAGATGAACCGCGTCGGCATGGTCGTGGATATGAGCCATTCCGGCGAACGCTCCACCCTTGCGGCGCTGGACCATTCCACCCGCCCCATCGCCATCACCCATGCGAACCCCGCCCAGTGGCACCCGGCGCGCAGGAACAAATCCGACACCGTGATCGCCGCGCTGGCGCAGACGGGTGGGATGCTGGGCTTCTCGCTTTACCCCCACCACCTGAAAGGCGGCAGCGCCTGTGGGGTCGATGATTTCTGCACCATGATCGCCCGCACGGCGGAACGCTTCGGCACCCATTTCCTTGGCATCGGCACCGACCTTTGCCAGAACCAGCCCGACAGCGTGGTGGAATGGATGCGCACCGGGCGCTGGACCAAGGCCGTGGATTACGGCGAAGGCAGCAAGGATGCGCCGGGCTTTCCCGCCATGCCCGAATGGTTCCGTGACAACCGCGATTTCGGCAATATCGCCGATGGCCTGCGCGCCACCGGATTCTCGGAAACCGAGGTCGCCGCGATCATGGGCGGCAACTGGGCACGCTTCTTCGCCGCCTCCTTCGGGGCCGAAGGGCAGGGCGCGCAAGGGAAAAGGGCGGCGGAATGACCATCGCGGAACGGCAATCCCCGGCACAGGACATCGCCCCGCGCGATCCCGATGTGGTGATGCGCCTGTCGCGCATGGGATCGGCCCATCCGATGCGCCTGTCCTTCCTGCGCGTGCTGCTGCGCCGGATAAAATCCGAAGGCTGGCGCCTTGACCGCCCCCTGTGGGAGGTGGATGCGCGCGGCGTCGGCCGCGCCGTCTATCGCGCGCGCGGCCCGGAACGCACCTATTGCCTTGTGGCCTTCGCCCATGACCTGCCCGACGAGATGCGCTCTGACCGCGTCATCGCCACGGCGTGGGACGCAACCTTCGCCCTTGTCGAGGGCGAACCCGACGCCGCCGATCTTGACCGTCTCGCCGCCAATGTCCCCCTGCAAGAGGCCGGGCGCATCAGCGCGAAAGAGCTTTCCCTCAGCCGCGCCAACCGTTCTGTCCGGCTGTTTTCCCATGTGGTGGACAGTCTGGCCCGGGGCCAGCAGCCCGACCGGGCCGAGATCGACGCCGTGGGCTACCTGATGCGCACCACCGCCGTCTACGGCTCGGGCAAGTTCGGCGCGGCGGATCGCGATTGCATCGCCGCCCGCCCCGAACTCAAGGCCCCCTTTCAGGCCGAGATGCTGTCGGTCTGGCTGACCCGCGCCTTCACCGTGGATATCGCCGAACACATGGCGCGGATGCAGGGCGGCGCGCAGGCGGTTCGGCTGGATCGCGATCTGCGCCGCCGTCTGGGCGTGGGCAATTCCACCGGGCTGGGCATGGCGCCCTTCCTCGTGCGGCACCCGCGCCTTCTGAACAGCTGGATGACCGCGCGTGAAACCGCGCTGGCGCGCGTCCGCGCGCTGCCCTCCGCCGATGCGGATGCCCGCGCCACCTTCCGGCAGGCGCTGGCCGAGGCGCAGGAAAACGCCGCCCTCTGGCACAGCGATCATCCCGCGCAGATCCGCAAGCTTGCCCATCTGCGTGACGATCTCGATCTTGTCGCCACCCATGTGGACCATGTCTGGAACCCCGCCGCGCCGCGCCCTTGGGATGCGCTTTGGCGCTGGGGCGTGGGGACGCTGTCGGAAGAGGGGCAGGAATGCCTTCTCGCCCTGCTTCTCGAACCGCATGGCGCGGTGGTGGATGATCTGGCCGACACCCTCGACGCGGATGAAGAGACGGGCTTTCCCCTTGACGGCAGCCTTCCCCTTGCCACCCTCCGCGCCCTTCTTGCCCGCGATTACGGCTGGGTCCGCGCCTTCGATTTCGCCGATCCCGACCGCTCCGCCCGCTTCTGGTATGTGTCCGAGGAAAAGCTGGAACCCCGCCTTGGCAACCGCCACGAAGAAGAGGGCCAGCACCGCGAACAGCCCCTCGGGATCGCCCGCGCCATTGCCGAACTTCGTGCCGCGCTGGATGAGTTTGGCACCACAGGCACGCTGGCGGCCTTCCTCCTGCGCCATCCCGAACATCGCCACAGCCTGCGCCGCGTGCTGATGCTGCGCGGCCTGCCCTATGCCGAGATCCGCGACAACCTGCTGGATGCCACCCTTCTGCCCATCGACATACTGCGCTGCAAGCTGGCCTTCTTCGGGGCCACACGCTTTGATCCGCGCTCGGACCGCTGGGTCCGGATCAGCCTGTTTCAGGGCCAGCCCTTCCCGGATGAGATCGGCGCATGACCACCGCTCCCATCGACATGGCCCTGTCGGAACTGCGCGCGCTGGTGACCAAGGCCGCGCGCGGCGCGGGGCTGGGCTGGGGCCATGCCGAAGAGGCGGGCTGGGCCGCCGAATGGCTGGCCCGCCATGGCCTGCCCGCCGCCGATTGGGCCACGCTCTGGCTGGCGCGCTGCGTCGCGGGGGGCGAAGGGCCTGTCACCATCGGGGCGGCGCTTGCCGACAGGCTCGCCCCGGAAGGTGGTCCATTGCCGCAGGACGCGCTGCCCGACTATCTGCCCGCGCCGGGCTATCTGCTGCCCTTCCTGCATCTGATCGCCCGTGCGCGGGGGGCCATCGCCATCCGCGCGGGCGGGATCGCCGTTGCCACGGTCGATCCCGATGGCGGGGTGACCTTCGGGCCGGGCTGGGCGCAGGCCAGCGCGGGCTGGTCCATCGCCCCCGCCACAGAGCCCCCCACAACGGACGCCCCCACCACCACCCGCGCCCTCGTCTCGGCTTCGGTGATCGACTGCCTCGATGGGCTGGCCCTGCGCACCACCGTCCCGCCCTCCGATGCCTCGCGCCGCAACGCGGGCGCGGCCAGCTCCGATAACGACTGACGCGCCGCGATCTGGCCCCTTCCCCCCGCCGCGCCAATCCGCCATGGTCGCGCAACCATGTCCACGATCACCCATCGCCGCCTGCTCAAGATCGCCGCGCCCATCGTGCTGTCCAATGCGACAGTGCCGCTTCTGGGCGCGGTGGATACCGGCGTCGTGGGCCAGATGGGGCAGGCCGCCCCCATCGGGGCCGTGGGCGTGGGATCGGTGATCCTGATCTCGCTCTACTGGATCTTCGGCTTTCTGCGCATGGGAACCTCCGGCCTTGCCGCGCAGGCCCATGGCGCGGCCGATCTGCCCGAACGCGGGGCGATCCTGCTGCGCGCCCTGCTGATCGGGGCGGCGGCGGGGCTGGCCTTCATCCTGCTGCAAGGCCCGCTCTTTCACGCGGCCTTCCTGATCGCCCCCGCCGGGGACGAGGTGGAAGCCCTGTCGCGCGACTATCTGGCGATCCGCATCTGGGGCGCGCCCGCCACCATCGCCGCCTATGCCCTGACGGGCTGGCTCATCGCGGTGGAACGCACGCGCGGCGTGCTGCTGCTGCAACTCTGGATCAACGGGGTGAATGTGGGGCTGGACCTGTGGTTCGTCCTCGGCCTTGGCTGGGGCGTGTCCGGGGTTGCCGCCGCCACGCTGATCGCGGAATGGACGGGGCTCGCCCTCGGGCTCTGGCTCTGCCGCGACGGGGTGCTGCCGGTCTGGCGCGCGGCCTGGGCGCGGCTGCCCGACCGCGCCGCGCTGCGCGTCATGCTGGCGGTCAACCGCGATATCATGATCCGCTCGGTCCTGCTGCAACTCAGCTTCACAGCCTTCGTCTTCTTCGGCGCAAGGCTGGGCGATGTGACGCTGGCCGCCAATCAGGTGCTGCTGCAGTTCCTGTCCATCACCGCCTATGCGCTTGATGGTTTCGCCTTCGCCGCCGAAACCCTTGTGGGGCAGGCGGTGGGGGCAAAGGCGCGCGCCGATCTGCGCCGCGCCGCGCGACTGTCGATGCAATGGGGCGTTGCGGGGGCGGCGCTTCTGGCCCTTGTCTTCGCGGCCACCGGCCCCGCGCTGATCGACCTGATGACCACAGCCCCCGATGTCCGGGCCGAGGCGCGCGCCTATCTGCCCTGGCTTGTCGCGGCCCCGCTGATCGGCGTCTTTTCCTGGATCTATGACGGCATCTTCATCGGCGCCACCCTGACCGCCGAGATGCGGCGCACCATGATCCAGTCGGTCGCGATCTATGCGCTGGCGCTGGCCCTGCTGATGCCCGCCTTCGGCAATCACGGGCTTTGGGCGGCGCTGATGGTGCTGAACGGCGCGCGCGGCCTGACCATGGCCCGCGCCGCCCCCCGGGCCGAGGCGCGCATCACAGCGTGACGAAGCCCCGCCTAGCGCCGCAGGATCCCGAACCCGGCCGAGGCCGCCCACCCCGCCCCCGCCGCCATCACCAGCGACAGAAGGCCGTAAAGCCACGGCTGGCTGCGGGCGAGGTTGAACAGGAACCGCTCCAGCCCTTCCTTGCGCACGCCCACCACGCGGTCCTGCGCATCCACCACCCGCCCCTCGCGCATCAGGAAGATGCGCACCCGGTATTCGCCCTCGGTCAGGTTCGCGGGCAGCACCACATCGGCCCGGAACAGCGTCTGTTCGGTGAATTCCACCGCCCCCTGCAACACGCGAAACCGGCTTTCCGCGATCCGGATGCGCTGCATCGCGTCGATGAATTCGCCCGGATCCCCGGCCTCGTTCGCGGCCCCGATGGCGCGGATGACCCGGGGCAGGGTGATGCGGTGGCGCAGATCCTCGGTCTCCGACAGGATCTGCCGCAGGGGGCCGGTCGTCGCCACGGCGTAAAAGCTGGGGGCGGCGTCGATATGCACGGCCTCGGTATTGATCCAGATGCCCGCGCGGCGGTCCTTCTTGCGGATGGTGACCGGCGTCGAAGGCCCCTCGACGGTGATGATCACCTCCATCGCGCCCTCGGGCAGGGGCGCGTTGCGCTTGACCGCGCCATAGATCAGGATCTCGGACCCGTCGAAATCGGCGGTGATCGAGACGCGGTTCTGGCTCAGCCCCGCCACGATGCTTTCCGCCGCCGGGGCAGGCCGCCCCGCCACCCCCAACGCGCCCCCCAGCACAAAGGCCAGCGCCGCCATCCCCAGACCCTGCCGCAGGTTTGCCCCCGCCCTCATGGCAGCACCCCCGGCATCACGGAATAAAGCTCGGACGGGCGGATCAGCAGATCCAGCGCGATTTTCACCGAAACCGCCAGCACCAGAAGCGCCAGCAGGATCCGCAACTGCTCGGCCTTCAGCCGCACCCCGATGCTCGTGCCGATCTGCGCGCCCACCACCCCGCCCAGGATCAGCAGCAGCGCCAGCAGGATATCCACCGTCTGGTTGGTGACCGCATGCATCAGCGTGGTAAAGGCGGTGACAAAGATGATCTGGAACAGCGATGTTCCCACCACCACCTTGGTTGGCATCCCCAGCAGATAGATCATCGCAGGCACCATGACGAACCCGCCGCCCACGCCCATGATCGCCGCCAGAAACCCCACCAGCGCCCCCACGCCCAAGGGTGGCAGCACGCTGATATACAGGCCCGAGGCGCGGAATTTCATCTTGAACGGCAGGCCATGCACCCATGTATGCACATGCGCCCGCCGCACCGGCCCGCCCCGCTGCGACCGGAACCACGCCCGCAGGCTTTCCTGCAGCATCATCGCCCCGATCAGGCCCAGAAACAGCACATAGGACAGCTGCACGAACAGATCGACCTGCCCCAGCCGCGTCATCCACTGGAACACCCAGATCCCGCCCGCCGATCCGACAAGCCCCCCCGCCAGCAGCACAAGGCCCATGCGGAAATCCACCGCCTTCCGCTTCAGCTGCGCCAGCACCCCGGAAATGGACGAGGCCACCACCTGATTGGCCCCGGTCGCCACGGCCACGGCAGGCGGCACCCCGATAAAGAACAACAGGGGCGTGATCAGGAACCCGCCGCCCACGCCGAACATGCCCGACAAAAAGCCCACAATCCCGCCCAACCCCAAAAGGAGGAAGGCATTGACCGATACCTCGGCAATCGGAAGGTAAAGCTGCATGGGCAAGGCCGGGGAAGAAGCGGCAGTCAGGCCAAAGGGTTGCGCCCCTTTGGCCGCGATGTCAAACCACTCGGCCCGTCATCGGAGATGACGCAGGAAATGTCTTAACACCCGTTCCAGTTTTGCCGCACCCAGGGGGGCCATGGCCTTGGTATGTTCATGGCTGATCTTTTCGTCAGACAGTCCCGCCGCCATGTTGGTGATGGTGGAAATCGCCGCCACCCGCAGCCCAAGGAACCGCGCCAGAATGACCTCGGGCACGGTGGACATGCCCACCGCATCGCCGCCCAGAATGCGGATGGCGCGAATTTCGGCGGGAGTTTCAAAGGACGGCCCGGAATACCAGGCGTAAACCCCTTCCGGCAAAGCCACGCCCTCGGCCTCGGCACTTGCCCGCAGGGCGGCGCGCAGGGCCGGGTCATGGGCATCGCCCATCGGCACGAAACGCGCATCCGTCGCCTCGCCGATCAGCGGGTTCAGGCCGGAAAAGTTGATGTGATCCGACAACAGCATCAGATCGCCGGGCCGGATATCGCCGCGCAGGCTGCCCGCCGCATTGGTGGCGATCAACGCCTCGCCCCCCAGCGCCTGCAGCAGTTCCAGCGCAGGCCGCATCGCCGCCGGGTTGCCCTTTTCATAATAATGCTCGCGCGCGCCGAACACCGCCACGCGCACCCCCTCAAGCTCTCCGATCACAAGGTTCGGGTTATGCCCCGACACGCCCGCATGCGGAAACTCCGGCAGATCGCCATAGGGGATCGCCACGCCGTCCACCGCCCCCGCCAGATGGCCAAGGCCCGACCCAAGGATCAGGCCCAGCCGCACAGGCGCATCCCCCGCCCGCGCCCGGACGAGCGCCGCCAGATCACCGCTCCTTGACATAAGGCTCCCCCCCCGCGCGCGGCGGAATGGCCTTGCCGACGAACCCCGCCAGCACCAGCACCGTCAGAACATAGGGCAGCGCGTCAAGGAAGGGCACCGGCACCTTCACCCGCACCACCGCCTCTACCACGTCGGGCCGCAGCGCCAGCGCCTGAAAAAACCCGAACAGCAGGCAGGCCCACAGCGCCGCCACCGGCCGCCATTTGGCAAAGATCAGCGCCGCCAGCGCGATATAGCCCCGCCCCGCCGTCATCTCGCGCCCGAAACCGGCCTGCAGCGCGGTCGCCATATAGGCCCCCGCCAGCCCGCACAGGATGCCGGTGATCGCCACGGCGGCAAAGCGCAGGCCCACCACCGAAATCCCCGCCGTATCCACCGCCGCCGGGTTCTCGCCCACCGCGCGCAGACGCAGCCCGAACCGCGTGCGATACA
The DNA here is from genome assembly GCA_041397045.1 of Paracoccaceae bacterium. Classification (GTDB taxonomy): domain Bacteria; phylum Pseudomonadota; class Alphaproteobacteria; order Rhodobacterales; family Rhodobacteraceae; genus Paragemmobacter. Next base: position 37,650 of record JAWKXK010000016.1, on the reverse strand, counting down.
GCACCCACCACGTCAGCGGCACCATCGCCAGCGCCACATAAACCAGCAGCGGATGGCCCGAGATCACCTCGGCATACAGCGGCCCGATCACCGGCACGCCGCGCAATTCCTCGGCCAAGGGCAGGGTGATCGGCCCGAACCGCGCATCCCCCGCCAGGGGCGGCGTCCGCCCGCCCTGCCCGAACAGCCGCTGCGCGATCAGCACCGTGATCCCCGACGCCACAAAGTTCAGCGCCACCCCTGAAATCAACTGATTGCCCCGGAAGGTGATCGACGCCACCCCATGGATCCCCGCCAGCAGCAGCGCAGCCAGCATCCCCGCGAACATCCCCGCCCAGACCGACCCCGTCAGAAACGCCACCGAGGCCGAGGCCATCGCCGCCATCAGCATCTTGCCTTCCAGCCCGATGTCGAAAATCCCCGCCCGCTCGGAATAGAGCCCCGCCAGACAGGCGAACAGCAGCGGCGTCGCCAGCCGCAGCGTGGTATCCAGAAGTTGCAGAAGCGTTGCGTAATCCATCACGCGGCCCCCTTCACGGCCCGGCCCGCCCGGAACAGGTTGAAGATCCAGGTCAGCAGCATCCGCACCATCACATCCAGCGCCCCGGTGAACAGGATCACCAACCCCTGCACCACCGTCCGCATTTCAATCGGGATCTTGGTCCACAGGCCCAGCTCCGCCCCCCCCTGAAACAGGAACCCGAAGAGCAGCGCCGCCAGCACAACCCCCACCGGATGGTTGCGCCCCATCAGCGCCACCGCAATCCCGATGAACCCCGCGCCCGAGGCCGAATTCTGCAAAAGCCGCTCCGCCTCGCCCATCACGTTGTTGATGGCCATCATCCCCGCAAGTCCGCCGGAAATCAGCATCGCCACCATGATGATCGTGAACGGGCTGATCCCCGCATATTTCGCCGCCGCCTCGGATTTGCCGAAGGCCCGGATCGCATAGCCCAGCCGCGTGCGCCACAGCAGCGCCCACACCACCACCGCCATGCCCAGCGCGATGAACAGCGTCACATTCGCCGGCACGTTCGAGGTGAAGATCAGGTCAAACCCGGGGATCTGGTTCAGCGTGGGCAGTTGCGCCGCTTCGGGAAAGCGCGCCGTCGCCGGATCCATCTGCCCATCCGGGCGCAGCACATCCACCAGCAGGAAAATCAGTAGCGCCGCCGCGATATAGTTGAACATGATCGTGGTGATCACGATATGGCTGCCGCGCCGCGCCTGCAGATAGGCCGGAATGGCGGCCCAGGCCGCCCCGAACAGCGCCGCCGCCGTCGCCGCGCCCAACAGGGCCAGCGTCCAATGCGGCCAGGGGATCAGCAGGCAGGCCAGCGCCACGCCAAGCCCGCCCAGCTGCGCCTGCCCCTCGCCCCCGATGTTGAACAGGCTCGCATGAAAGGCCACCGTCACGGCAAGCCCCGTGAACATGAAGCTCGTGGCGTAATAAAGCGTATAGCCCCAGCCATAGGCATTCATCACCGATCCCTGCACCATCACGGTGATGGCCTCCCACGGGTCCTGCCCGATGGCCAGGATCACCAGCGCAGCAATCAGCGCCGCCAGCACAAGGCTGACCACCGGCACCAGCACCACATCGGCCCATTTCGGCAAGCGTTCCATCAGGCGGCCTCCCCCTTGCGGCCTTCGGCGATCCCCGCCATCAGCAGGCCCAACTCCCGCTCATCCGTCGTTTCCGGGTCGCGCATCCCCATGATCTGGCCGTCGAGCATCACGGCGATCCGGTCCGAAAGGCTGCGGATCTCGTCCAGTTCCACGCTGACCAGCAGGATCGCCTTGCCCTGATCCCGCAGCGCCACGATCTGCTTGTGGATGAACTCGATCGCCCCGATATCCACCCCCCGCGTCGGCTGCCCCACCAGCAGCAGATCGGGATTCCGCTCGATCTCGCGCGCGACCACGATCTTTTGCTGGTTTCCGCCGGAAAAATTCTTGGCCGCCAGTGTCGGGATCGGCGGGCGCACGTCAAAGGTGGCCATCTTCCTTTCCGTATCCGCCCGCAGCGCATCATTATCCATGAAAAGCGCGTTCTTCTGATATTCCGGCGCGTCGTGATAGCCGAAGGCGACATTCTCCCATGCCGTGAAATCCATGATCAGGCCCAGCGCCTGCCGGTCCTCCGGCACATGGGCGATGCCCGCCGCGCGGCGGCTGCGCCCATCGGCCCCTTTGCCCGACAGCGGCAGATCCACGCCGTTCAGCGTGACCTTGCCGGTGGCCTTCGCGATGCCGCCCAGCGCCTCCAGCAATTCCGACTGGCCATTCCCGGCCACCCCGGCAATCCCCAGAATCTCGCCCGCCCGTATCTCGAAACTCACGCCCTTCAGGCGTTCCACCCCATGCTCGTCCTTCACCCGCAGGTCGTCGACCTTCAGCACGGTCTTGCCCAGCAGGGCGGGCTTCTTTTCCACCTCCAGCAGAACCTTCCGCCCCACCATCAATTCGGCCAATTCCTCGGGGCTGCTTTCGGCGGTCTTGACCGTGCCCACCATCGTGCCGCGCCGCATGACGCTGGTATTGTCGGTCGTCTCCATGATCTCGCGCAGCTTGTGGGTGATCAGGATGATCGTCTTGCCCTGATCGCGCAGCCCTTTCAGGATGCGGAACAGATGGTCCGCCTCGGCGGGCGTCAGCACGCCCGTGGGTTCATCCAGAATCAGGATATCCGCCTGCCGATACAGCGCCTTGAGGATTTCCACCCGCTGCTGATGGCCCACCGACAGATCCTCGATCACCGCATCCGGATCCACGTCCAGCTCATATTCCCGGCTTAGATCCGTCAGCACCTTGCGCGCCTTTGACAGCGATCCGGCCAGCAACGCCCCTTCTTCCGCGCCCAGAACCACGTTCTCCAGCACGGTGAAATTCTGCACCAGCTTGAAATGCTGGAACACCATCCCGATGCCGGCGCGGATGGCGCTCTGGCTGTCGGGGATGGCGGTCGGTTTGCCGTTGATGAAGATCTCGCCCGAATCGGCGCGGTAAAACCCATAGAGGATGGACATCAGCGTGGATTTCCCCGCCCCATTCTCGCCGATGATCCCGTGGATCGTGCCCCGGGGCACGGCGATGTGGATGTCCTTGTTGGCCTGCACCGGACCGAAGGACTTCGAGATCCCCTTCAGTTCGATGGCGTAACGTGGATCCGCCATTTGGTTCCCCCTGTTCCCGGTCCCGTCTTTTCGCGGGTTCGGCCAAGACCTGTCAAAGAAGCCGCGCCAATGGCTTGGCGCGGCATGGCTTTCAGATGACCGTCAGGCGATCAGAACGTCGCCGCCGGGCAGCTGTTGTCGGACATGTAGTCATGCACGACGATCTCGCCCGACTTGATCTTTTCCGCCGCCGCGTCCACGGCGGCCTGCATTTCGGCGGTCACGAGCGAGGCGTTGTTCTCATCCATCGCATAGCCGACGCCGCCTGCCGCAAGGTTCATCACCGTCACGCCGGGCTGAAGGTCGGTGCCCTTGGTGAAGGCGTCATAGACGGCGTTGTCCACCCGCTTCAGCATCGAGGTCAGAACCGAACCGGGATGCATGCCATTCTGGTTGCTGTCCACGCCGATCGACAGGATGCCCTCATCCGCGGCGGCCTGCAGCACGCCCACGCCCGTGCCGCCAGCGGCGGCATAGATCACATCCGCGCCCTGCGATTTCTGGCCCTTGGCCAGTTCCGCGCCCTTCACCGGGTCATTCCATGCCGCCGGGGTGGTGCCGGTCATGTTCAGCACGACCTTGGCATCGGGGTTCGCGGCCACAACGCCCTGCGCATAGCCACAGCCAAAGCGACGGATCAGCGGAATATCCATCCCGCCGATGAAGCCGACCGTCCCGGTCTTGGAGGCCAGCGCCGCCATCATGCCCACAAGATAGCTGCCTTCATGTTCCGTAAAGGCGATCTGGGTGATGTTCGGCTGGTCCAGCCAATCCACGTCGATGATCGCGAATTTGGTATCCGGGAAATCCGGGGCGACCTTGGCCAGCACATCGCCAAAGGCGAAACCCGTCATCACGACCGGGTTCGATCCGGCCTCGGCCAGACGGCGCAGCGCCTGCTCGCGCTGGGCCTCGTCCTGCATCTCCAGCTCCTTGTAGGTGCCGCCCGTCTCCTGCGCCCAACGCTCGGCCCCGTTGAAGGCGGCCTCGTTGAAGGATTTGTCGAACTTGCCGCCAAGGTCAAAGATGATGGCGGGTTCCGCCGCCACTGCGCCAGCCGTCAGCGCCAGCGTGGCCGCCGCGCCGAGGAATTGTTTCATCAGGGTCATGGGTCGCTCTCCCGGTTTTCGTTTTGGGTCTTTTCTTGTCACCCCGCCATTCGGATGGGGCGCATCGCCGCCAATTTAGGGCGGATTCCCAAAGGACGGTCAACACCTTCTTGTGCGCAGCCGGGGGGCGGTTTGACCTTGTGATCAAATTTCTTGCGCCTGACGCAGGGGAAACCGGCCGCTAAAGCGCGCGCTGCATCACCAGCGCGTCAAGGGCGCCGCCATCGGGCCTGCGGTAATAGCCCCGTCGCCGCCCGGATTCGGCAAATCCCGCCCGCACATAAAGCGCCTGCGCCGCCGCATTGTCGGCCGCCACTTCCAGAAAGGCCGTCTCCGCCCCCCGCAGCCGCGCCTGATACAGGAACCGCGCCACCAGCTTCCGCCCCAGCCCGCGCCGCCGCGATTCCGGCGCAACGGCAAGGGTCAGCACCTCGGCCTCGCCCGCCACGGCCCGCCCCAGCAGAAAGCCCGCATCCCCCTCGACCAGCACAAAGACCAGCGGATCGGCCAGAAACCCCGCAAAGGCCGCCGCATCCCAAGGCGGCGGCGCCGTGAAACAGCGCCCATGCAGCGCGGCCAGCGATTCGGGCGTCACGGCAGAATCACCGGCGGCGGATCGGCGGGCGGCGCGGCATCCGGCCCGCGCAGATAGAACGGGGCAGGGCGCGGCTGCGGATTGCCCGCCCGCCCCGCCGCGATCAGCGCCATTGCATGGGTCAGCGGCAGGGGCTGCACCAGCACCCGCCCGCCCGTCACCGCCACCGCCGCCTCCGCCGCCGAACCCACGACATCCGGCGGGCAACCCTCCACGCCAAGCGCGGCCACCGCGCTCAGTCGCGCCTCGCCCGCGTCGGGGGCGAATGCCTGCACATAGACCTCGCCCCGCCGGGCATCCTCGACCACCGTCAGAGGGCGCGGCAGGCCATGGGCCAGCGCCTCAAGCCGCGTCACCCCGATGGCAGGCACGCCCAAAGACAGCGCCAGCCCCCGCGCCGCCGCCACCGCGATCCGCACCCCGGTGAAATTCCCCGGCCCCGTCCCCACGGCCACGGCATCCAGATCGGCCCAGCCCAGCCCCGCCTGCGCCATCACCTCTTCGCACATCGGCAGCAGCCGTTCCGCCTGCCCCTTCTCCATCGGTTCCCACGCCTCGGCCACCACCCGCCCGCCCGACAGCAAAGCGGCCGCGCAATGCGCGGCCGATGTGTCGAAGGCAAGGATGACAGGATCAGGCCGCAACGGGCCGAACCTCCAGCACCTCGGGGATGTAATGCCGCAGCAGGTTCTCGATCCCCATCTTCAGCGTCAGGGTCGAGGACGGGCAGCCCGCGCAGGCCCCCTGCATGTGCAGGTAAACCACGCCCCGGTCGAAGCCGTGGAAGGTGATGTCGCCGCCATCCTGCGCCACGGCAGGCCGCACGCGGGTATCCAAGAGTTCCTTGATCTGGCGCACGATGTCGCCATCCTCGCCGCTATGTTCGCGGTGGCCGCCCGCCGCGCCCTCACCCTCGATCACCGCCGCGCCGGATTGGTAATGCTCCATGATCGCGCCCAGGATCGCGGGCTTCACATGATCCCATTCCACGCCCTCGGCCTTGGTCACCGTCACGAAATCGGCGCCAAAGAACACGCCCGCAACCCCGCCCGTGGCAAAGATGCGCCGCGCCAGCGGCGATTTCTGCGCGGCTTCGGCATTGGGGAAATCGGCCGTGCCCAGTTCCAGCACGGTCTGGCCGGGCAGGAATTTCAGCGTCGCGGGGTTCGGCGTGGATTCGGTCTGGATGAACATCTGGCCACCTCCGGGGGGCTTGTCCGACAATTCCCCTCGGATATGCGCCCTCACCCCGGCGCTGTCAAGTTTGGAACCGTTCTAAATCGTCACGGCTCCCAATCGGCGAACATCTGCGACAGGGCGGCGCGGCAGCGCAAAGGATCCGCCGCGCGGCGCATCAGCAGGCGCAAGGGCGCGGGCAGGGCGATGGAAAAGGGACGTCGGCGGTGCATGATCCTGCTCCCCTGTCAGTCCTCCCTCCCGCCAGACTGCCACGCCACGGCCCGCCTGTCACCGATTCGTGCCGCAGTGCAGCATCAGGTGATGCTCTCCAGCCGTTCCTTCGACATGTCGCCCGGCACGATGGTGATGGGAATGGGCAGGTTGCCCGAATTCCGGCTCATCTGCGTGACAAGCGGACCCGGCCCGGATTTCTCGGTCCCTGCGCCAAGGACCAGCACCCCGATCTCCGGGTCTTCCTTCACCTGCGCCAGAATCTCGTTCACCGGATCGCCCTCGCGGATCACCAGTTCCGGGTTGATCCCCTGCCGGTCGCGCATCCATTTGGCGAAAACCTCGAAATGCGCCTCGATCCGCTCGCGCGCCTCGGCCCGCATCAGATCGGCCACGCCCATCCAGTGCTGAAACTCCTCGGGCGGGATGATCGACAGGATGGTGACGCCGCCCCCGGTATGCGCCGCCCTGAGCGCGGCAAAGCGCATCGCATTCAGGCATTCGCGCGTGTCGTCCAGAACGACAAGGAACTTCCGCATCTTCTTCTCCCACTGCGCGCCGATCATGCCGACCGCACCACGCCCGCGCAACAGCGGTTTTTGACGCAAAAACCGCGCCGGAATTTGACGCAATTTCCGGTGCCCGACCGTGGGGAGCGGAAATTGCGTCAATTTCCGCCGCGAATTCTGCGTCAGAATTCGCCCGTCACACCGGCTGCGACGCAGCCCAGTCCATATACAGCCCCCGCATCCGCTCCGTCACCGTGCGGCTGCGATACTCCGTCCCGTCAAAGGCCCGGACCGATGTCACCTTCCCGAAATTCCCCGACAGGAACAGCTCATCCGCCCGATGCGCATCCTCAAAGGTCAGCACCGTCTCATGCACCTCGATCCCCGCCGCCCGCGCATTGGCAATGTGCCGCGCCCGCGTGATGCCCGCCAGAAACGTCCCGTTCGGAATGGGCGTGAACAGCGCCCCGTCCTTCACGAGGAAAACATTCGCCGTCGCACTCTCGGCCAGATTGCCCATCGCATCCGCCACCAGCGCATTGCCGAACCCCTTCGCCTTCGCCTCCACCAGCATCCGCGCGTTGTTGGGATAAAGACAGCCCGCCTTGGCGTTGCAGACATTGTCCTCCAGCACGGGCCGCCGGAACCGCGTCCGCGTCACCGTCGTCTGGAACGTGGCCGGTGGCATCGCCACCTGCTCCAGCGAGATCGCGAAACCGCTCTTCCCCTCCGCAGGCGCCACCCCCAGATCCGATCCGTCGATCGCCCAATACATCGGCCGGATATAGACCGCCGCCCCCGGGGCATAGGCGCGCAGCCCCTCGCGGATCACGGCCTCCATCTCGCCCGGCTCCATCGTCGGCGTGATCATCAGCGCCCGCGCGCTGTCATTCACCCGCGCACAATGGCGGCCCAGATCAGGCACCACCCCGTCAAACATCCGCGCCCCGTCAAAGACCGAGGATCCCTGCCATATCCCGTGATCCGCGGCCTTCATCACCGCGATGTCACCCTCGTGCCAGCGCCCCTGCCACCATGTGCGGATATTCGTCCCGATCGTCATGCCATCCTCCGTCTTGCGCGGGCGACTAAACCACCCCGCCGCGAGGGACGCCAGACCTCACGCCACCTCCAGCAGGCCCCGGCCGCGCAGCAGCGCCTCCACCCCCGGCATCCGCCCCCGGAAGCGGGTATAGAGAACCTCCGCCTCCTCCGAACCGCCCGCGCTCAGGATATGCTTCTCCAACAGCGCCGCCGTCTCGGGGTGGAACGGATCCCCTGCCTCCTCGAAGGCGGCAAAGGCATCGGCATCCATCACCTCCGACCACATGTAGGAATAATAGCCCGCCGAATACCCGTCCCCCGAAAAGACATGCGCGAAATGCGGCGTCGCATGGCGCATCCTTATGGCGCGCGGCATCCCGATCCCGTCAAGCACCTCCGCCTGCATCGCCATCGGATCGGCAGGCGCCGCCCCCTCATGAAAGGCCAGATCGACAAGGGCCGAGGCCACGAATTCCACCGTCGCGAACCCCTGATCATAGGTCCCCGCCGCCAGCAGCCGCGCCCGCATCTCCGCAGGCATCGGCGCGCCCGTCTCCCAATGCCGCGCGTATTCCTCCAGCACCGCCGGAACCTCCAGCCAATGCTCATACAACTGGCTCGGCAATTCCACGAAGTCCCGCGCGACGGATGTCCCCGAAATGAACCCATGCGTCACGTCGGAAAGCATCTGATGCAGCGCATGGCCGAATTCATGGAACAGCGTCCGCGCGTCATCCCATGACAGCAGCGTCGGCTCCCCCTTGGCGAAGTTGCACACGTTCACCACAATAGGCCGCTGCTCCCCGCCCAGCTTCCGCTGCGACCGCATCGCCGAACACCACGCCCCCGACCGTTTCGAGGACCGCGCGAAATAATCGCCAAGGAACACCGCGATATGCTTGCCCCCCCGCGTCACCTCCCAGCCCCGCACGTCCGGGTGATAGAACGGCCCCGCAATCTCGCGGAACTCCAACCCGAAGAGGCGCGAGGCGCAGCCGAACATCGCCCTCAGCATCGCCTCCAGACCGAGGTAAGGCTTCAACGCCGCCTCATCCAGGTCATGCTCCGCCATGCGCCGCTTCTCGGAGTAATAGCGCCAATCCCAAGGCTCCAACGGCCCTGCGATCCCATCCGCCCGCAGCATCCCCTCCAGCACCCCCGCATCCGCCAGCGCTTTCCGCTTCGCAGGCTCCCAGACCCGCATCAGCAGATCGCGCACCGCATCCGGCGTCTTGGCCATCTCGGGTTCCAGCTTGAACGCCGCGAAACTCCCATAGCCCAGCAGCTTCGCCCGCTCCTCCCGCAGGGCCAAAATCTCCGCCGCGACGCCGCGATTATCCGTCTCCCCGCCATTCGCCCCGCGCGCGGCCCAGGCCTCATAGGCCACCCGCCGCAACTCCCGGCGCGGGGAAAACTGCAGGAACGGCACGATCAACGACCGGCTCAACGTCACCACCGGCCCGTTCTGCCCCCGCTCGCGCCCCGCCGCCCGCGCCGCAACCACGACGAATGAAGGCAGCCCCTCCAGATCCTCCTCCGCCAGCACCATGAACCACGCGCGCTCATCCGCCAGCAGGTTCTGCGAAAACTGCGTCCCCAGCACCGCCAGCCGCGCCTTCACCGCCGTCAACCGCTCGGCCGCCGCCCCCTCCAGCTCCGCGCCCGACCGGACGAACATCCGCCGATACAGCGTCAGCACCCGCATCTCTTCCGCATCCAGCCCCAACCCGTCCCGCGCGGCCCACAATGCCTCGATCCGCGCAAACAGCCGCTTGTTGTTGGTGATCTCCGACGCAAAGGCACTCATCTTCGGCGCCAGCTCCCGCATCAACGCCTCGCGCGCCTCGGTCGAGTCCGCCCCCGCCAGATTGTAGAACACCCCCGAAACGCGGTCCAAAGTCCCCTCGGCCAGTTCCAGCGCCGCAATCGTATTGGCGTAACTCGCCGCCTCCGCCTGCTCCGCGATCCGCGCCACCGCCTCCCGCGCCTCGGCCAGCCCCGCATCGAAGGCCGGCCCGAAATCCCCATCCGAAATCTCGGCAAAAGGCGGAAGGCCAAAGGGCGCGGTCCAGGGGGCAAGCAGCGGATTGGTCATGTCACAAATCTCCTATGTACCGCAAAGCTAGGCAGCCCCCCGCGAAAGGTCCACCCCCAACACCCTGCCGCTTCATCTTGGCAAAAATACCCAAATCCGCCGCCGCACCCCGCGCCCCCGCCCGGTTGCCGCGCCCATCTCCTCCCCGCATCCGGGGAGGGCAGGGAGTGGGGGCAGTCCGGCAAAACCACCGTCGGGCGGGGTTCACTCCCGCCACCACCGCTCCCGCGCCTTCAGCCGCTTCTCCAGCCGCCGCATCAACAGGCTCAACCCGATCGTCATCGAGGTAAATCAGCGCCGCCACGTTATAGGTCTCGAAATACTTGAAATTCCCCGCCGCCGTGACCTTGGCCAATTGCGCCACATCCCCCACCCCCAGCACCGAAACCAGCGAGCTGTCCTTCACCATCGCCACGAAATCATTGCCCAGCGGCGGCAGGATCATCCGGAAGGCCTGCGGAAAGGTGATATGCCGGAACCGCTGCCAGCCATTCAGGCCAAGCGCCTGCGCCGCCTCGATCTGCCCCTTGTCCACCGCCTGCAACCCGGCCCGGAAAATCTCCGCCAGAAAGGCCGCATAGGCCAGAACCAAGGCCAGCACCGCCCGCCACAGCAGCGGAAAATCCCGCGTCCGGATCTCGCCCAAGCCGAGCGGCTCCGCCACCGCGTTCCACCCCGCCACGACCAATGGCGACAGCACGAATGCCACATAAAGCAGCAGCACGATGATGGGCACGCCCCGCATCACCTCGATATAGAACCGGCACAACTGCCGCAGGATCAGAAAGCGCGACAGGCACCCCACCGCCAGCGCCAGCCCCAGAAGGCAGGCCCCCGCATAGGCCACCACCGACACCAACACCGTGATGACGATGCCCTTCGACAGCGTGTCCAGCACCTGCGCATAATCCGCATTCGCCAGCACCTCGTAAAACAGCCAAAGGCCGATCCCAACGACAAGGACCAGCCACCACGGAAAATCCTTCTCCGGCTGCGCGTTCGGCGTCATGCGAAAGGCCCCGGCATTGCAACCGGGGCCCCCCTGTCAAAGGCGCAAAGGCTCATTCGCCCATCTTGTAGTCAAGGAACCACTTGGTGTTCAGCGCATCCAGCGTGCCATCCGCCTTCATCGACGCAATCGCCGCGTTCATCGGCGCCACAAGGTCCGATCCCTTCGGGAAGATGAAGCCGAAATCCTCGCTCGCCAGCGGCTCGCCGATGATCTTCAGCCCCCCGTTCGATGCCGCCACATAGCCGTTCGCGGCGGTGGAATCCGACAGCGTCAGGTCCACGTCCCCGGCCTTCAGCGCCTCCAGCCCGGCCCCGAAGGTCTCGAATTTCACGACACGCGGGTTTTCCTCGTTGCCGTCCAGAATATTGTAGATCGCGGCATAAAAGGGCGAAGTCCCCGGCTGCGCCGAGACCAGCAATTCCGGATCCGCCGCGAAGGACGCCGCATCCGTGAACCGCGCCTCATCCCCGCGCACGATCATCAGCATCTCCGACCGCATATAGGGGTCCGAGAAATCCACCGCCTCCTTGCGCTCGTCCTTGATGGTGATGCCGGTCATGCCAATGTCGAACTGGCCTTCCGAAACGGCGGGGATCATCGCGTCCCAGCTGATATTCTCATAGGTCACGGTGATGTTCAGCCGCTTCGCGATCTCGGCCATGGCATCATATTCCCAGCCGATGGCCGCGCCGTCCTTGTTCAGGAATTGCAGCGGCGGATAGGCGTTCTCGGTCACCACCACCACCTCGCGCCCGCCCAGATCGGGCACGTCCTGTGCAAGGGCGGCGGTCGCGGTCAGGCCAAGGGCCAGCGTCAGGCCGGAGGCAAGCGCGTAAAGCTTCATGGAAAGGTCTCCCCGTGGGTTTCTCTGATCTGGCGCAGACTATGCTGCGCGCCCCCGCGCCTGTCCAGAGAGGGGCTTCGCTTTGCCCCCAGCGCGCCCGCGCGCGCAACGGGGCCTCCCAACCCCGGAACGCCCCCAAGAACGCCCCCCAAGAACGCCGCTCGCGAATCGCCGCCGTCCTGCCGCCCAATCATGGTTAACGCGCCCTGACCCCGCCGCGCGTCTGCACCGGCTGCTGCACCGCGCGTCTGCACCGGGCGCTGCACCGCCATTTCCGCCAAATGCCGGCCGTAAATCCAGCGTTCTCAGGTGCTTGCCCCGCAAACCGGGCAATCCGCCCGCCGCTTCACCCCGATCACCCGCGTCTCGGCATAAAGCGCGTCATGGATCATCAGCCGGCCCTGCAACGTCTCGCCCGCGCCTGTGATCTGCTTCACCGACTCCATCGCCATGATCGACCCGATCACCCCGGGCAGCGGCGCGGCCACCCCCGCCTCGGCGCAGGTCGGCACCATCCCCGGCGCGGGCCGCACCGGGAAAACGCATTCATAACAGGGCGCGCCACCTGCCGGATGGAACAGCGACACCTGCCCCTCCCATTGCGTGATCGCCCCGGAAATCAAGGGCTTGCCCGCCTCTACCGCCAGGCGGTTCACCATGTAGCGCGTGTCGAAATTGTCCGTCCCGTCAAGGATCAGGTCATAATCGGCAAACAGCGCCCGCGCCGCCGCCTCATCCAGCCGCCGGTGATAGGGGCGCAACTCGATGAACGGGTTCAGCGCCCGCAGAGCGATTTCCGCCGAAAACACCTTGGGCATCCCGATCCGGGCATCAGCATGGATGATCTGGCGCTGCAGGTTCGATCCATCCACCACGTCATCATCGACAAAGCCCAGAACCCCCACCCCGGCCCCCGCCAGATAGAGCAGCGCAGGCGAACCCAGCCCCCCGCACCAATCACCAACACCTTGGAATCTTTCAGCTTTCTCTGCCCCGGCCCGCCGATCTCGCGCAGCATCACATGGCGTGCATAGCGGTCCAGCTCGGCGGACGGAACGCCCCCGGCGCCGGTGCCGCGACCGGCTCCACCCGCCGCCGCCCCGCCACCATCCGCAACCCCTGCCGATAGATCAGCACCAGCACCGCCAGCAGGGCAAAGACCACCCAACCCTCGAACGTCCCACCAACGACCCCCGCCAGCGGGTTCTCCACCTGCATCGGCAGATGCGCCACCATCAGCAGCGCCCACCAGATCGCCGCCAGCACCAGCCAGCGCGCCCCAGCCCCGCCAGCGCCCCAGCGCCCAAAGCGCGACGAACCCCAGAAGCCCGATCATCGCTTGCCCGTCGACCCGAACCCGCCCACGCCCGTGCCGTATCCGAAAGCGCGTCAACCACCTGAAATTGCACCTGAATCACGGGCGCGATGATCATCTGCGCGATGCGATCCCCGTGCCGGATCGTGTAAGGCTCCGCCCCCAGATTAACCAGCGCCACGCCCAAGGGCCCGCGATAATCGCTGTCGATGGTGCCCGGCGTATTGGGCAGGGTGATCCCGTGCTTCAACGCCATCCCCGACCGGGCCTGATCTGCATCTCGAACCCCACCGGGATCTCCACCCGCAGGCCCGTTGGCACCACCGCCCGATGCATCGGGTCCAGCGTGAAGCCGCTTTCGCGATCCTCGGGCATCAGGTTGGCGCGGATATCCGCCCCCGCCGAACCCGGCGTTTCATAGGCGGGCAGGCCCAGTGCGCGGTCGGCCCAGTCCTCCCACAAAAGCTTCAGGACCGTCATGCCCATCCCTCGCAACCGCAAGAATTTTCAGAAAATTCTTGCCAAAATTCGTCAAAGAATTTTGCCTTCACCCCAACGCCTCCGCGATCCGCCGCGCCAGCCGTTCCGCCACCTGCGCCTTCGGCAGGCGCGGCCAGTCCTCCACCCCGGCGGCGGTGATCAGCGTCACCGCATTCTCGGCCCCGCCCATGATCCCTGTCCCGGGTGACACGTCATTGGCGACGATCCAGTCACACCCCTTGCGCGCCCGTTTCGCCTGCGCATGGGCCAGCACGTCATCCGTTTCGGCGGCAAAGCCCACCACCAGACGCGGCCGCCGGTCCAGCGATTGCGCCACTGATTTCAGGATATCGGGGTTTTCCGCAAACTCCAGCACGGGCAGGGCGGCGCCTGCCACCTTCTTGATCTTGCTGCCGGATTCGTTGGCAACCCGCCAATCCGCCACCGCCGCCGCCATCACGGCGGCATCGGCGGGAAGGGCGGCCTCCACCGCCTCCAGCATCTGCCGCGCCGTCTCCACCCGCACCACCTGCACCCCCTGCGGCGCAGGCACGCTCGCGGGCCCCGTGACAAAGGTCACCCGCGCCCCCAGATCGCGCAGCGCAGCGGCAATCGCCGTGCCCTGCGCGCCGCTCGACCTGTTCGCGATATAGCGCACCGGGTCGATGGGTTCATGCGTCGGCCCCGATGTCACCAGCACATGACGCCCCGTCAGCGGCCCGTCCGACAGCGCCGCCCGGATCGCGGCAAGGATCGCCGCAGGCTCCGCCATCCGCCCTGGCCCATATTCGCCGCAGGCCATCTCGCCCTCGTCCGGCCCGGTGAAGCGGAGGCCATCCCCTTGCAATGTCGCGATATTTCGCTGCGTCGCCGGGTGCTGCCACATGCGCACATTCATCGCGGGCGCCACCAGAACCGGCGTATCGGTGGCCAAGAGCAGGGTCGATGCCAGGTCATCCGCCCGCCCCTGCGCCATCTTGGCCATCAGATCCGCCGTCGCCGGGGCCACCACCAGCAGGTCTGCCACGCGCGACAATTGGATATGGCCCATCTCGGCCTCATCCGTCAGGTCGAAAAGCTGTGTATAGACCTTTTCGCCCGCCAGCGCCGAAACCGAAAGCGGCGTCACGAATTCCGCCCCCGCCTTCGTCAGCACCGGCGTCACCGCCGCGCCTTCCTTGCGCAGAAGGCGGATCAGTTCCAGCGCCTTGTAGGCGGCGATGCCGCCGCCGATGATCAGAAGAATGCGCTTGTCGGCCAGCATCGGAAGGCTCCGCTTGTCCCGTCAGCCCAAGGTGTAGGGGCGCGCGGGCGCAAACTCAACCGCGCATCGCCCGGCCTTCCCGCGGACCCGGGCCTCAGCCCTCGGTCGAACCGAAGGCGGCGCAGGGATCCCCGCGCGACGGCACGCCATCGGTCAGGATCCACAGATGATAGGGCGGCCGCCCGACCGGCACGCGCTCCACCTGCCCGATGGACAGCACCGTCACCCCCGGTTCCGCCCCCCGGATCAGCGCGGGCACCCCGATATCGGTGCGCGCATGTTCCGCCCCGGTGATCACCGCCACCGGACCGCCGGTTTCCTGCAGCGCGGTCAGCGCCGCCCGCGCCAGCGCCGCATCGCGCAGGCGCTGCGCCTGCACCATGCCCGCCATCGCCTCGGCCGGCAGGGCAAAGCAATGGGCGGCCAGCAGATCCTGCTCGCGCTCGGCCTGCAGATCGTCGGGATAGGGCCGGGTCAGGCCGAACCGCGCCGCCTCATCCCCGAAAACCGCCGCCGCGCCCGCCTGCGCGGCCTCGCGCACCTTGGCGCGCGGCACGTCGCCGCCATAGATCCGCACCCCCGGCACGGCGGTGAACAGCGGGTGATACATGGCGAAATCCGGCCAGCCCCGCGCCTCCCATTGCGTCGCGGCCTCCACCGCTTCGGCATCGCTCAGATCCTCGGGCAGGGCGGCTGCATGTTCTGGCTGCAGCATCTCGAACACCACCGCCGCCGGCGCGATGGACCGCAGCGCGCGCGCCTGATTGCGATGATGCGCCGGGTTGTCATGCACTTCACCCAGCACGACGACATCCACCACCGGCAGATTGTCCAGCGCCTCGGGCCCGATCTCGCGTGCGGCGGCCGCACCGCCAAGGTGCAGCGCCAGCAGGGCAGGGATCAGAAGCCGGGTCATGCCAACAACGCATAAACCTCGCGGGACTGTGCTTCAAGGCTGCGGCGCATCTTGGCAAAGGCGGCGGCTTCAAGTTGCCGAACCCGCTCTTTCGAAAGCCCCAGTTCCTCGCCCAGCGATTCAAGCGTGCGGCCCTCATCCTTCAGCTTGCGCTCGGCCACGATATAGCGTTCCCGCGCATTCAGCGCCTGCATCGCCGCCACCAGCCAGGACCGCAGCCGTTCGGCATCATGCGCGCCCTCCACCGCCTCGGCGGCCTGCACACCGTCATCCTCCAGCGCGTCGATCCATTCGCGCCCGTCCTCATCGGAAGACTGCGTCGCGTTCAACGAGAAGTCGGATCCCGACAGCCGCCCTTCCATCATCTCGACATCCGCCAGCGGCACGCCGACCTCGGTCGCCACCATCTGGCGCAGCTGGAACTGGTCCAGCGTTTCGCCCCGCGCCGCCGCCTCGCGCTCCAGCTTGGCCTGCACGCGGCGCAGGTTGAAGAACAGCGCCTTCTGGCTGCTGGTCGATCCCGTCCGCACCATCGACCAGTTGCGCATCACATAGTCCTGGATCGACGCCTTGATCCACCACACCGCATAGGTCGAAAACCGCACGCCCCGATCCGGGTCGAACTTGTCCGCCGCCTTCATCAGGCCCAAGGACGCCTCCTGAATCAGATCATTCATCGGCGCGCCATAGCGGCGGAATTTCGCGGCCATGCTGATGGCAAGGCGCATATAGGCCGTCACCAGCCGATGCAGCGCCTGTTCGTCGCGTTGGTCGCGCCAGGCATAGGCCAGCCGCAATTCCGTTTCCGCATCCAGCAACTCCGCCCGCATCGCTTGGCGCGACATGGTTTGGTCGGTATATCCGTCGAGCGCCATTTCGAACCCCCAGTCAGATAACGCGCATCGGCATTCTTGCCGTTTTGAGATTGATACGAGGCTAAGACGTGGCTGGATCACCCGCAGACGCAATAAAATTACTCCCCGCCCTCACTCTGGTGATCGGCGGCGCACGTTCCGGCAAATCCGGCCTCGCCGAACGCCTGATCACCGGCAGCCGCCGCCCCCGCCGCTACATCGCCACCGCGCAAGTCTGGGACGATGAAATGCGCGACCGCATCGCCCGTCACCGCGCCGACCGCGGCGCGGATTGGACGACCGTCGAAATCCCCCTCGACCTGCCCGCCGCCCTCGCCGCCGCTTCCCCGGATGAGGCCATCCTCATTGACTGCGCCACGCTCTGGCTTACGAACCACCTCCTCGCCGAGCACGACCTCGCCGCCGAAAGCGCAACCCTCCTCGCCGCCCTCACCACTTCCCCCGCTCCGGTTGTCATCGTGTCGAACGAGGTGGGCTGGGGCATCGTTCCCGACAACGCCCTCGCCCGCACCTTCCGCGATGCGCAAGGTCGCCTGAACCAGCAGATCGCCGCGCAGGCCGACCTTGTCCTCGGCGTCATGGCGGGCCTGCCGATGGTCCTCAAGGGACGGCTCCCCGCATGGATGTGACGCGCCTCTGGTGGGTCCGCCATGGCCCGACGCATGAAAAGACAATGGTCGGCTGGCGCGACGTCCCCGCCGACCTGTCGGACACCGCAACGCTGGAACGCCTGAACGCGCATCTGCCGCAGGACGCGCTTGTCGTCTCCTCCGACCTGATCCGCGCCAGCGCCACCGCCGACGCGCTCGCACAGGACCGCCACCGCCTGCCCCATCACGCGGGCCTGCGCGAACTGCACTTCGGCGACTGGGACGGCCAGACATGGGACACAATCGCCAACACCCACCCCGAACTGTCCTTCGCCTATTGGGACGATCCGGGCGACCACCGCCCCCCGAACGGCGAAAGCTGGAACGAAGCCGCCGCCCGCATCTCCGCCGCGACCGACGCCCTCATCGCCGCCCATCCGGGGCGCGATATCATCGCAGTCGCCCATTTCGGCGCGATCCTGACGCAAGTCCAACGCGCCATGGGCTGCGCGCCGGTGGACGTCTTCGCCCATCGCATCGACAACCTCTCCGTCACCCGGATCGACCGACGCGCAGGCGGCTGGGATATCATCGCCATCAATCACCGCCCGTGATGCCCCACCGCACAAATCACCATTTGGCAGCGGCAGCATCCCTGACCTACCCTCGCCCGCAAAACAGGGGGACCACATGACCTACGACCTCGTCATCGGCGACCGCGCCTACAGCTCATGGAGCTTGCGGGGCTGGCTCTTCTTCGATGCCTTCGGCATTCCGGTGAAACTCCACCGCGCGCGGCTCTACACTGATGAACTGCCAACCCTGCTGCGCCAATTCCACCCCTCCCGCACCGCCCCCACGATGCGCACCCCTGAAGGTGCCGTCGTCCCCGAAACCATCGCCATCGCCGAGGAACTGGCCACCCGCCACCCCGAAGCGAACCTCTGGCCCGGCGACCCCAAATCCCGCGCCATCGCCCGCGCGGTATCGGCGGAAATGCACGCAGGCTTCACCGCGCTGCGCTCCCACTGCCCCATGAACCTGCGCGTCAGCTATACCGACTGCGCCCCGCCCGACGCGGTGCTGGCCGATCTCGCCCGCCTCGACACCATCTGGTCATGGGCGCGCAGCGATACGGGCAGCACGACCCCGTGGCTCTGCGGCGCCTATTCGGTGGCCGACGCCATGTTCGCCCCCGTCGCCACCCGCATCGCCACCTACAACCTGCCCGTGACCCCCGCCGCGATGGATTACGTGAATGCCCACCTCGCCCATCCCTCCTTCCGCCGCTGGCGCGCGATGGGCCTGGTCGACGGCGCGGATCAGGACTTCTACCGCCGCGACTATCCCACCCGCCCTTGGCCCGGCCCTGCGCCCCTGCCCGCGCGGGCGATCGAGGGGCTGGCGACGGAAAACGCCCTCTGCCCCTATTCCGGCACCCCCGTCACCCATGCGCTGGAACTGGATGGCCGCCGCTTCGGCTTTTGCAACGCCTTCTGCCGCGACAAGACGGTGGCCGACCCGGAAGCCTGGCCCGCCTTCATGGCGATTTACCGTTCGTAAACCATTCCCGCCCTATGCCTGAGGCCGGGGCAAAGGGCGGGAAAGATGCTGGCACGGGCCTTCACGGTGGCCTTCGAAGGGGTCGAGGCGCGGATGGTCGAGGTGCAATGCGCCGTCGCCCCCGGAATGCCCTATTTCGGCGTCGTGGGCCTGCCCGACAAGGCCGTGTCCGAAGCGAAGGAACGCGTCCGCGCCGCGCTGGCCGCCATGTCCATCGCGCTGCCTTCGCGCCGGATCATCGTCAATCTCTCGCCCGCCGATCTGCCCAAGGAAGGCTCGCATTTCGACCTGCCCATCGCGCTGGCCCTGCTCGCCGCGCTGGAGATCATCCCCAAGGACATGGTCGAATCGACGGTCGCTCTGGGCGAATTGTCGCTCGATGGCCGCCTGATCGCCGTGGCCGGGGCACTGCCCGCCGCCATGGCCGCCGCCGAGGAAGACCGCGCCCTCCTCTGCCCCCGCGCCTCGGGGGCCGAGGCGGCCTGGGTCGGCGCGGTGCAGGTCCTCGCCGCCGCCTCGCTGGACGAAGTGGTCCGCCATTACACCGGCCAGATCACCCTGACCCCGGCCGAAGCCGGCGAGGTGACCCCCGACGCCGCCCCCCGCGACCTGCGCGAGGTCAAGGGGCAGGAGCGCGCCAAGCGCGCCCTCGAAATCGCCGCCGCAGGGCGCCACCACATGCTGATGATCGGCACCCCCGGATCGGGCAAATCCATGCTCGCCGCCCGCCTGCCCGGCATCCTGCCCCCCCTTTCGGCGGCAGAGGCGCTCGAAACCTCCATGATCCATTCGCTGGCGGGACTGATCACCGAAGGCGGCATCTCGCGCGCGCGGCCCTTCCGCGAACCGCATCACACAGCCTCCATGGCCGCCATCGTCGGCGGCGGCAAAGGGGCCAAACCCGGCGAGATCAGCCTTGCGCATAACGGGGTGCTGTTTCTGGACGAATTCCCGGAATTCGCCCGCCCCGTGCTGGAAACCCTGCGCCAACCCATCGAGACGGGCGAGGTGGTGGTGGCCCGCGCCAATGCCCATGTCCGCTATCCCTGCCGCTTCCTGCTGATCGCCGCCGCCAATCCCTGCAAATGCGGCTACCTTACCGATCCGGCCCGCGCCTGCACCCGCGCCCCCGTCTGCGGCGAGGATTACCTCGGCCGCATCTCCGGCCCGCTGATGGACCGCTTCGATCTGCGGGTCGAGGCACCGCCCGTGGCCTGGCAGGATCTCGACCTGCCGCCCTCGGGCGACAGTTCCGCCACCGTGGCCGCCCGCGTCGCCGCCGCCCGCGCGCGCCAAAGCGCCCGCTTCGCCGATCATCCAAGGCTGCGGGTGAATGCCGATATGGAAGGCCGCCTGCTGGAGGAAACCGCCAGCCCCGATGCCGAGGGCCGCGATTTCCTGTCCCGCGCCGCCGATCGCTTCGGGCTGACGGCGCGCGGCTATCACCGGATCCTGCGCGTGGCCCGCACCATCGCCGATCTCGACGCCAGCCCCACCGTCCGCCGCCCCCATATCGCCGAGGCGGTGGGTTACCGTCTGGTCATCGGAACCCACGGCTGAAGGCACGAATTTTCTGCGAAAATTCTGGGTTAGGTCCTGCTGGATCTCCCGTTGCCGAAAGGATCGGCCTGTTCCCGACCGGGAACAGGCCCGAATTTTCGCAGAAAATTCGCCCCCTTCAGCCGGCGCGCCTTGCCTCGATGGCCTGCCAGATCCGCTCGGCCCCATTGGTGCCGTCAAAACGTTCCAGTTCCTGCAGCCCGGTGGGCGAGGTCACGTTGATCTCGGTCAGCCAGTCGCCGATCACGTCGATCCCCACGAAGACCTGGCCCTTTTCGCGCAGCAGCGGGCCGATGCGCGCGCAGATCTCGCGGTCGCGCTCCGTCAGCCCGATCTTCTCGGGCCGCCCGCCGACATGCATGTTCGACCGGGTCTCCCCGGCCTGCGGAACCCGGTTGATCGCCCCGATGGGTTCGCCATCGACAAGGATCACGCGCTTGTCCCCCTGCGCGACGGCGGGCAGGAATTTCTGCACGATCAGCGGCTCCCGGCTCATGCCGGTGAACAACTCGTGCAGCGATGCCAGATTGCGGTCATTCGGATCCAGCCGGAACACGCCGGCCCCGCCATTGCCGTAAAGCGGCTTCAGGATGATATCGCCGTGTCGCGCCTTGAAGGCGCGGATCGTCGCCAGATCCCGGGCGATGGCCGTGGGCGGCGTCAGATCGGGAAAGCGCAGCACCAGCAGTTTTTCGGGATAGTTGCGCACCCAGAACGGATCGTTCACCACCAGCGTGCCGGGATGGATCAGCTCCAGAAGATGGGTCGTGGTGATATAGCCCATGTCGAAGGGCGGGTCCTGCCGCAGCCAGACCACATCGAACTCCGCCAGATCGACCTCGGTCTCCGGGCCATAGGTGACATGGTTGCCGATTTCGCGCCGCAACTCGATGGGCCAGCCCCGCGCGATCACCCGCCCCTCGACAAAGGCCAGCCGGTCAGGCGTGTAGAAGAACAGCGAATGCCCCCGCGCCTGCGCCTCCAGCGCGATCCGGAAGGTGGAATCCGCGTTGATGTTGACCGCGCCGATCGGGTCCATCTGCAGGGCGACCTTGAGGGGCATCTTTCACTCCGCGCTGTGTTCGCCCCTTGATGGCGCATCACCGGGCGGGATGCAATTCATCGCCATCGCCATCGCCATCGCCATCGCCATCGCCATCAGCTTGGCCGCCCCCCCGCCGCAGCGCTTATGTTGCCCCTCCGCCGCCCCAATCAGGCGGCAAAGGCATTCTCCACGATCTCGATCCGCCCCGCGCCATCCACCAGCGCCACGTCGATCCGGACTTCGGTCAGAGACCCCTTCGGTTCCCCGTCGAGAAATTCGGCCGCCGCGTTCCAGATCCGCTGCATCTGGCGCGGCGAGAGATGCGCCGCCGCCGCCGCATGCGTGCTGCTTTGCTTGACCTCGACAAAGATAACCCGGTCACCATCCCGGGCGACGATGTCGATTTCGCCGGACTGGCCGCGCCAGCGCCGGCTGCAGACGGGCATGCCACCCCGGTCATAGTGGCTGGCGACCCTGTCTTCGGCGGCAAGGCCCGCCAGATGGCTGCATCTGCCCCGATGTGCCAGCCTGTCCAGTGCCATTCCCGCGCCCCCAGATCCATTGCCCTGCCCGAATTGGGCCGTCTTCCCCTTCAGCTTGCAACAGATAAGCGAAGATTTGCCTAACGCGTCTTCGCCCTTTTCAGTGCCACCTGATAGACATCCCGTCTTGGCAGATCGAAGGCTTCGGCCACCATCGCGGCGGCATCCTTGACGGAAAGGCTCTGCAGCGCCTGATCGAGTGCTTCCTCCCAGGTCGCGCTGTCGGTTTCTTCCGGGGCGGCGCGGTCGATCAGCACGACGATCTCTCCCTTCACCTCGCGCTCGGCAAGGGTGGCGGCCAGTTCGCCCAGCGGGGCGCGGATCACCTCTTCGAATCGCTTGGTCAGTTCCCGGCAGACCACGCCCTGCCGCCCCGCCCCCATCACGGCGGTCAGGTCCGCCAGCAGGGCCGCCAGCCGCTTGGGCGATTCGTAGAGGATCAGCGTCGCCTGGATCTGGCGCAGCTCTTCCAGAAAGCGCAGCCGCGCGCTGCGGGCGGCGGGGGGGAAGCCTGCGAAAAGGAAGCGGTCTGCGGGCAGCCCGGCCACGGCCAGCGCGCACAGCACCGCCGATGCCCCCGGCGCGGCCAGCACGGGCAGGCCCTGCGCCACCGCCTCGCGCGCGATGACAAAGCCGGGATCCGAAACCAGCGGCGTCCCCGCCTCGGATGCATAGGCCACCGATTTCCCCTCGGCCACGGCGCGCAGCAGGCGCGGGCTGGCCGCGCTTTCGTTATGGTCATGGCAGGGGATGATCGCCCGCCCGTTCAGCGGGATGCCGTGGATCTCCATCAGGTGCCGCAGGGTGCGCGTGTCCTCGGCGGCCAGCAGATCGGCCGAGGCGAGGATATCCAGCGCGCGCAGCGTGATGTCGCGGGCCGCGCCGATGGGCGTGGCCACAAGGTAAAGCCCGGCCGCAAGCGGCTTTGTCTCCCAGGCCTGGATGGGCGGAGGCATGCGCGCGGCTCCCCTGACAAGTTTACTTCCCCAGTCGAACCCCTTAGGCTTGACCGCGATTTCAGCGCGGCCCGCGTCGCCGCGACCCAGAGGTGAGGAGCCCGCATGTTCTCTGTTTTGCGCACCGCCCGCAAGTCGTTGGGCGCCGTCGTGATGTCCGTGGTCGCCGTGGCCCTCGCCGCCTGTACGCCCACCGCAGGCCCGGCCACCCGGCCCGGCGCCGCGGTGCCGGTGGCGCTTCTGGTGCCGTCGGGATCCGGGCAGGCCAGCGACCAGCTTCTCGCCCGCTCGATCGAGAATGCGGCCCGCCTTGCCATCACCGATCTGGGCGGTGTGCAGATTGATCTGCGGGTCTATCCCACCGCGGGCAATCCGGCGCAGGCCTCGGCCGCCGCGCAGCAGGCGGTCGCCGAAGGGGCGGCGGTCATCCTCGGGCCGGTCTTCGCGGAAGAGGCGAATGCCGCCGGGGTGGCCGTGGCCTCGGCCGGGGTGAATGTCCTCAGCTTCTCGAACAACCCCGCCATCGCGGGGGGCAATGTCTTTGTCCTTGGCCCCACCTTCGCCAATACCGCGCAGCGTCTGGCGACCTATGCCACCCGTTCGGGCAAGTCGCAGATCATGATCGTGCATGATCGCAACGCTCAGGGCGAGGTCGGGCGCACCGCGATCCAGGCGGCCGTGGCCAATGCGGGCGGGCGGGTCGCGGCGACCGGCTCTTATGAATTCTCGCAGAACGGCATCGTGCAGGCGGTTCCGGCCATCGCGGCGCAGGCCAAATCCAGCGGCGCGCAGGCGATCTTCCTGACGGCGGATACGGCGGGTGCCCTGCCTCTGGTCACCCAGCTTCTGTCCGAGAACGGCGTCAATCCCGCCACCACCCAGTATATCGGCCTGACGCGCTGGGACATTCCCGCCGCCACGCTGTCGCTGCCCGGTGTGCAGGGCGGCATCTTCGCCATGCCCGACCCGTCGCTTTTCGCGCAGTATCAGGCGCGCTATCAGGCGGCCTTCGGCGAACAGCCCCACCCGGTTTCGGCCATCGCCTATGACGGCATCGCCGCCATCGGCGCGCTGGCCAAGCAGGGCCGCGGCATGGACCGGGCCTCGCTCACGCAGGGGGCGGGCTTCGTCGGCGTCAACGGCGTCTTCCGCCTGCGCGGCGACGGCACCAACGAACGCGGCCTCGCCATCGCGCGGATCCTGAACAACGCCGTCACGGTGATCGACCCGGCCCCGCGCAGCTTTGGCGGGGCAGGTTTCTGACCGCAGCGCAACAAGGGCCTTCTCCCATGCCCCGGGCCGTGCCGGCCTTGTCTGACCGCAGCCTTCCACCGGAACCCCCGGGCATGATCCTGCCCGGGGCCGCGATCATCGACACCGTCACCTTGCGCGCGGCCATCATGGCCGACCTGTCCCGCGCCGAGGATCCCCGCGCCGCCCGCGCCATCGCCGTGCAGCACATGGCCGAGGCGAAGGCCCGCGGCAATGCCGCGCTGGCCGCCGCCTTCGCCGCCCGCCCGCATGACGCCCGCGCCCTGATCCGTGCCCAGTCGCACCTGACCGACGGCCTTGTCGCCACCGCCTTCGACATTGCCCGCCACCACCTCCACCCGCTGTCGAACCCGACCGAGGCGGAACGCATGGCCGTCCTTGCCGTCGGCGGTTTCGGCCGGGCCGAAATGGCCCCGCATTCCGATGTCGATCTGCTCTTCCTCACCCCGTGGAAGATCACGCCCTGGGCGGAATCGGTGATCGAATCCCTGCTCTACATGCTGTGGGATCTGAAGCTGAAGGTCGGCCATTCCTCGCGCACCGTGAAGGATTGCCTGCGTCTCGGGCGCGAGGATATCACCATCCGCACCGCCCTTCTCGAGCACCGCTTCATCGCCGGATACGAGGCGCTCGCCGCCGAACTGGGCGATCGGCTCTGGGGCGAGCTGTTCCGCAATACCGGCCCCGAATTCATCGAGGCCAAGCTGCGCGAACGCGCCGAACGGCACAAACGGCAGGGCGGCCAGCGCTATGTGCTGGAACCCAACGTGAAAGAGGCGAAGGGCGGGCTGCGCGATCTGCAAACGCTTTACTGGATCGGCAAATACCTCAACCGTGTCACCGATTCCGAAGGTCTCGTCGCCGCCGGCCTGCTGACGCGCGAGGAATACGATCTCTTCACCCGGGCCGAGGATTTCCTCTGGGCCGCGCGCTGCCATCTGCATTACATCACCGGCCGCGCCATGGATCAGCTCACCTTCGATCTTCAGGTCGAGGTGGCCGCCCGCATGGGCTATGCCGACAGGGGCGGCAGGCGGGCCGTCGAACATTTCATGCAGGATTACTTTCGCCACGCCACCCGCGTGGGCGAACTGACCCGCGTCTTCCTCACCCAGCTTGAGGCCCGCCATGCCAAGCCCGAAGCCAGCCTTCTGGGCATCTTCCGCCGCAGCAAGCGCATCAAGGCGGGCTACAAGCTGGTTCAGGGCCGGCTCGATCTGGCCGAACCGCAGCACTTCTTCGCCGACAAGCTGAACATCCTGCGCGTCTTCCAGGAGGCGCTGCGCACCGGCTATCTGATGCATCCCAACGTGATGCTGCAGATCACCGCCCATCTCGACCTGATCGACGATGACATGCGTGCCGATCCCGAAGCCGTGCAGATCTTCCTCGATCTGCTGCTGAAACACGGCAATCCCGAACGCGCGCTGCGCCGGATGAACGAGTTGGGGGTGCTGGCCGCCTTCATCCCGGAATTCGAACCCATCGTCGCGATGATGCAGTTCAACGTCTATCACCACTACACGGTGGACGAACACATCATCCAGTGCATCTCGATCCTCGCCCAGATCGAACGCCGCGAACTGGTGGAAGAACTGCCCGTCGTCTCGGGCATCCTCAAGGCGGGGGTGGATCGCAAGATCCTCTACCTCGCGCTGTTCCTGCACGATATCGGCAAGGGCCGCCCCGAGGATCACTCGATCCTTGGCGCCCAGATCGCGCGCCGCGTCTGCCCCCGGCTTGGCCTCTCGTCCGAGGAAACCGAAACCGTGGAATGGCTGGTGCGCAACCACCTTCTGATGTCCGACACGGCGCAAAAGCGCGACATCGGCGATCCCCGCACCGTGCGCGATTTCGCCAAGGCGGTGAAATCGCGGCGGCGGCTCGATCTGCTCACGGTGCTGACGGTCTGTGATATCCGGGGCGTCGGCCCCGGCACATGGAACAACTGGAAGGCCATGCTCCTGCGCCAACTCTATGGCCAGACGGCCGAGGCGCTGGAAGCCGGGATCGAATCCCTCAACCGCGAAAACCGCGAGGATGAGGCAAAGCGCGCCCTGCGCGACCGGCTGAAGGACTGGCCCGCCGCCGATCTGCGGCACGAGGCGACGCGCCATTACCCGCCCTATTGGCAGGGACTGCCCACCGATACCCATGTGGTCTTTGCCCGCCTGCTCAAGGATCTGCCCGATACCGATATCCGCATCGACCTGCACCCCGATGCCGATCGCGATGCCACCCGCGCCTGTTTCGCGCTGGTCGATCATCCCGGCATCTTCTCGCGCCTTGCGGGGGCGCTGGCGCTGGTCGGGGCCAATGTGGTGGATGCCCGCACCTATACCTCGAAGGATGGCTATGCCACCGCCGTCTTCTGGGTGCAGGACAGCGACGGCAAACCCTATGAGGTGGCCCGCCTGCCGCGCCTGCGCGGCATGATCGAGAAAACCCTGAAGGGCGAGGTCGTCCCGCGCGAGGCGCTGAAGGACCGCGACAAGGTGAAAAAGCGCGAACGCGAATTCCGCTTTCCCACCCATATCACCTTCGATAACGACGGCTCCGATATCTATACCATCATCGAGGTCGACACGCGGGATCGTCCCGGCCTGCTTTATGATCTGACGCGCACGCTGGCGGCCAACAACATCTATATCGCCTCTGCCGTGATCGCGACCTTCGGCGCGCAGGTGGTGGACAGCTTCTATGTGAAAGACATGTTCGGCCTGAAACTTCACGCCAAGTCAAAGCAGGAAGCGCTGGAGCGGAAATTGCGTCAGGCCATCGCCGAAGGCGCGGAACGGGCGGCAGGCTGATGCAGCCCATCCGCCTCATCCGCTCCATCGTCACCGTGGGGGGCTGGACGCTGCTTTCGCGCGGGGCGGGCTTCGCCCGCGATGTGATGATGGCGGCCTATCTTGGCGCGGGGCCGGTGGCCGAGGCGTTCCTGATTGCCTTCTCGCTGCCCAACATGTTCCGCCGCTTCTTCGCCGAAGGGGCGTTCAACATGGCCTTCGTGCCGATGTTCTCGAAGAAACTGGAAGGCGGCGAAGACGCGCAGGGCTTTGCCCGCGATGCCTTCAACGGGCTGGCGGCCATCCTCATCGTCTTCTCCATCCTCGGCACGCTGGCCATGCCATGGCTGGTCTGGCTCATGGCGTCGGGCTTCTCGGGGGACGAACGCTTCGATCTGGCCGTCCTCTTCGGGCGCATCTCCTTTGTCTATATCCTCTTCATCTCGCTTGTGGCGCTGCTCTCGGGCGTGCTGAACGCCTTCGGGCGCTTTACCGAGGCAAGCTTCGTCCCCGTCCTGATGAACCTGATGTTCATCGCCGCCATGCTGCTGGCCGATCATTGGGGCTGGGACATGGGCCGGACGCTGGCATGGACGGTTCCCCTCACGGGCATCGCGCAACTCGCCTTCACATGGGTTTCCGCCCATCGCGCGGGCTTCCGCTTCTCCCCCGGCCTGCCGCGCCTGACGCCCGATCTGAAACGCCTCGCCGTCATCGCCGCCCCCGCCGTGCTGGCGGGGGGCGTGGTGCAGATCAACCTCCTCGTGGGCCGCCAGGTCGCCTCCTTCACCGAAGGCGCGGTGGCGTGGCTCTCCTATGCCGACCGTCTCTACCAACTCCCCCTCGGCGTCGTGGCCATCGCCGTGGGCACCGTCCTCCTCCCCGATCTTTCCCGCCGCCTGCGAGCCGGGACGCAGAGGGAGGCCGCGCCTCCTTCAACCGGGGCACCGAATTCGCGCTCTTCCTCACGATCCCCGCCGCCGTGGCCCTTGTCGTCATCGCGCTGCCGCTCTGCGAGGTTCTCTTCCAGCGCGGCGCCTTCGGCCCCGACGACACCGCAGCCACGGCGCTGGCCCTTGCCATCTACGGCGCGGGCCTGCCCGCCTTCGTCCTGCACAAGGTCTTCCAACCGCTCTATTACGCGCGCGAGGATACCCGCTCACCCTTCCGCTTTGCCGTCTGGTCTATGGTGGTCAACGCCGCCATCGCCGTGGGCCTTCTGCCCCTCATCGGCTTCTCGGCGGCGGCCCTTGCCACCACGATCTCCGGCTGGACCATGGTCCTGCAACTCTGGCTCGGCACGCGCAAGATGGGCGACGAGGCCCGCTTCGACCCCCGCTTCCGCGCCCGCCTCCCCCGCATCCTGATCGCCAGCGCCCTCATGGGCGCGGTCCTCTGGGCGGGGATGATCCTTCTCGGCCCCATGCTCGGCAGCCGCGGCTGGCGCTTCGCCGCGCTCGCCATCCTCGTCGTCGCGGGCATGGCCAGCTATGCCATCGCCGCCCTCGCCCTCGGCGCGATCCGCCTGTCCGACGTGAAAACTGCCCTGCGCCGTCAGCGCTGACGCATCTTCGCCAGCACCCGCCCCCAACCCCCCGGGCTCACGATGAACGACAGAAGGAACCCCACGGCAAACCCCGCCAGATCCGCCACCCATTCCAGCCCGCCGCCAAAGATCACGCCAAAGACAAGCTGGATCCCCAACAGGAACCCGATCAGGCTGAAGGCCCGATACTTGTTCGCCCCCACCGCCGCCAGGTTCACCCACAGCAGGAAGGTGAACCCCCCGATCAGCCCGTAAACCGCCGGATAGCCCCCGAACAGCGGCGCCGCATTCCCCGGCACCGCCATGAAGGCCAATGCCCCCGCCGCCGCCGCGCCAAAGAACACCACCACCACCGCCCACCAGCGGAACACCTCGCCCACCATCTTTCCCAAGGCCAAGAGGATCACCACCACGAACAGCGCATGCGTCGTGTTGCCATGGACAAAGACATAACTCACCAGCCGCATCAGGTGGCGGAGCGGATAATCGCCCCGCTCCATCATCGCCTGCATCAGCGGCGGCGAAAAGGCGAACCGCTCCAGCGCCTCCAGCCGCCAGCCCGCGCCTTCCGCCCCCCCGGCCAGCCCTGCCCCGCCCAGCGCCAGCACCACCTCCATCGCGATGATGGGCAGCGCCAGGATCCAGATGATCGCGGGCAGGGGGTTCAGGGGCGGGGCATTGCGATCCTGCATTCCGGGCGGCTCTCACTTCTGGCAAGGGTCAAGCAGGGTCGATTGACGCCCCGCCGCCCCAGCGATAAGCGGAAAGCGCAACCATTTCCAGACGGAGCATATCATGGCCGAGCCGGTCCAAACGCCTCAGGCTTCCTTCCCGCCGCGCATCTTCTCGGGCATTCAGCCGTCGGGGGGCCTTACGCTGGGCAATTACCTCGGCGCGCTGAAACGCTTTGTGGAAAAGCAGGAAGAAGGGATCGAAACGATCTACTGCATGGTGGACATGCACGCGATCACCGTCTGGCAAGACCCCGAAAGACTGCGCCAGCAGACGCGCGAAGGCGCCGCCGCCTTCATCGCGGCGGGGATCGACCCCGCGCGCTCCATCCTATTCAACCAAAGCCAGGTCTCGGCCCATGTCGAACTCGGCTGGATCTTCAATTGCATCGCCCGCATGGGCTGGATGAGCAGGATGACCCAGTTCAAGGACAAGGCGGGAAAGAACAGCGAAAACGTCTCGCTCGGCCTCTTCGCCTATCCCTCGCTGATGGCGGCCGACATCCTTGCCTACAAGGCCACGCATGTTCCCGTGGGCGATGACCAGAAACAGCATCTCGAACTCTGCCGCGACATCGCGATCAAGTTCAACAACGACTATGGGGTGAACTTCTTCCCCGTCGTGGAGCCCGTCATCGAAGGCGCGGCCACCCGCGTGATGTCGCTTCGCGACGGCACCAAGAAGATGTCGAAATCCGATCCCTCCGATCAGTCGCGCATCAACCTCACCGATGATGCCGACACCATCGCCAAGAAGATCCGCAAGGCTAAGACCGACCCCGAACCCCTGCCCGAAACCCTCGAAGGGTTGAAGGACCGGCCCGAGGCGCGGAACTTGGTGAACATCTACGCCGCCCTCGCCGGCCATACCCCCGAACAGGTGATCGCCGATTACGCGGGCGCGCAATTCGGCACGTTCAAACCCGCGCTGGCCGATCTCGCCGTGGCGAAACTGGAACCCATCACGCTGGAAATGAACCGCCTGATGCAGGACCCGGCCGAGATTGACCGCATTCTGGGGCAGGGGGCCGAACGCGCCGATGCCATCGCCCGGCCCATCGTCGATCAGGTCTACGACATCGTCGGCATGGTCCGCTCGCGGCGGTCGTGACGGGGCGCTGATGTTCCGGCGTCTGGCACGCCACAGCATGACATTGGTGATCGCAGGCTCGCTTGCGCTCACCCTCCTCTCGGCGGGCCGTATCGCGATGGACCCGACCCTCGCCCCCCTGCGCGCGGCGACAACCTCCGAAATCACCGCCGCCATCGACCGCGAACTCGCCCGCCTCTCCCCCGGCACTCTCCCCGCGCGCATCGACACCCACCTCGCCGCAGACCGCCGCGATTGGGTGGTGCTGCAATCCCTGCGCGACCTCGCCACCGAACTGGGCCACCCGCTGCCTCCCGCAACCCTCGCCGCCTATGACGCGGCATGGTCCGAAGATTCCGGCCTCTGGGCCAATGCCGCCAATTGCGCCGCCTGCGCGCTGGATCCGGCGGCCTGCACGCTCTCCACCTTCATGATGTGTCAGGCCCCGATCATGCTGACGCCGATCGGAGACCTCGCCACCATCACCGATGCCGGGATCGACTACATGTCCGGGGCCGAGGTGGACCGCATCGCCGTCGCCCTCTCCATCGTGGGCCTTGGCGCGACGGCGACCGTCGTCGCCTCAGGCGGCACCTCCGCCGCAGCCAAATTGGGGGCCTCCGGCCTCAAGACCGCCCGCGCCATGAACCGCCTTTCCCCCCGGCTCACCGCGCTCACCACCCGCGCCGCGACCGATGGGGTGGATTGGATCGCGCTCCGCCGCGCCCGCAGCATGGATGACCTGGCCCTCTCGCTGCGCGCCGATGCCTTCGCCCCCCTCGTCTCCATCGCCGCCGACCTTGACCGCATCCGGACCGCCACCGACACGACCACCGCGCTCCACCTCCTGCCACTGATCGACGATGCGAACGATGCCCGCCGCCTTGCCGATGCGACACAGGCGCTCGGCCCCCGCATCACCGCCCGGGCCGAGGTTCTGGGCAAGGCCCGCCTCCTGCGCGCCACCACCCGCATCACCGGTCTCGGCTATGCGCTGATCACCGGATTGGTCGGGCTGATCCTCTCGCTCGGCCTCTTCCTCGCCTCCGCGCTGCAGACCCGCCTCTTCGCGGCGCTGCGTCGCCGGGCCGCCACCGCCGATCCCTCAGACCACGGCTAGCCCCTTCATCTTGGCCCAAATACCCAATCGACATTTCCCACCCGCGCGCCGCCGGACTGGTGCGATGGTCCCTGTGCCCCTTCCGCCGCGCTTCGCATCTTTCTGCGAACAGAGTTAACGGAAAAACGGTGCCCGGGCGTATGCACAGCCGTCTGCACCGACTGTCTGCACCGGCCGTGGCACGGGTTTTTTCACCCCTGCCCGGAAGAAAACGCAGCGTTCGCATGGACTTGCCCCCGCCGAAGGGCCGAAGGCGGCACCCCGAACCGCCGACTGAACGCCCGGCTCAGGGTGGAGGGCGAGGAGAACCCCGTCCGCAGCGCCACCTCCGCCAGCGGATGGCGCGTATCCGTCACCATCCGCCGCGCCGCCTGCAGGCGCAGCCCCATGGCATAGGCCCCGGGGCTTTCGCCAAGATATTGATGGAAAAGGCTTTCCATCCGACGAGGCGACAGCCCCACCGCCCGCGCGATGCGCGCCATGGGTTCGGGATCGTCGATCCGCGCCTCCATTCGGGCGATGGCCTCTGCCACCCGCCCATCCAGCCGCGGGTCGCGCAGAACCGGGGCCACCTGCGGCTCATGCCCGGCGCGCTGCGTCGTCAGGAAAGACGCCGCCACCTGCCGCGCCAGGGGCGCGCCATGCCGCGCCCCGATCAGATGCAGCATCAGATCCTGCGCCGCCGCCGCACCCCCGACGGTTATCCGATTGCGATCAATGACATAGCGGTCAGGCAGGCATTCCATCTGCGGGAAGGCGGCGGCGAAATCCTCCAGATCCTCCCAATGCACGGTGGCCCGATAGCCGTCCAGCAACCCCGCCCGCGCCATCACCCAGGCCCCCGCATCCACCCCGGCAATCAGCCGGAACCGGGCGCCATCCGCCGCAGGGCCTGCAGAAACGGCCGCGTCGCCACCTCCGCCTGCCGATAGCCCACGATCACCATCAGCACATCCGCCCCTTCGGCCGAGGCAAGCGGCCCCGCCGAGGGCAATTCGATCCCGCAGGTCAGCGGCACCGGCCGCCCATCGGGCGACACCACGCGCCAGCGATAGACCTCTTCCCCCAGATGCCGATTGGCCGCCCGCATCGGATCCAGCACCGAAGCCACCTCAAGGATCGAGGCATGCGGCAGCACCAGCACGGCCAAGGTCAGCGGCGCACGGGACGGAAGGAAGATCTTGACGTTTTCAGCCATATGAATTGCGTAAACCGCAAAGCATCGCGGCGCAAGCAGGCTAATCTGACGGCAACCAAGGGAGGATCGCCATGCCGCTCGCCATGAATCGCGAGGTTTTCATCACCTGTGCCGTCACCGGATCAGGCGGCACGCAGGACCGCAGCCCGCATGTGCCGCGCAGCCCCCAGCAGATCGCCGAAAGCGCCATCGCGGCGGCCAAGGCCGGCGCAGCGGTTGTGCATTGCCATGTGCGCGACCCCGAAACCGGCAAACCCGCCCGCGACCCCGCGCTGTATCGCGAAGTCACCGAACGCATTCGCGATTCCGATACCGACGTGGTCCTGAATCTGACCGCCGGCATGGGCGGCGACATCTATTTCGAAGGGACCGAGGATATGGGCCGCATCGGCCCCCGCTCCGACATGGCGGGGGCGACGGAACGGGTGGCGCATGTCGTGGAATGCCGCCCGGAAATCTGCACGCTCGACTGCGGCACGATGAATTTCAACGAAGCCGATTACGTCATGGTCAACACCCCCGGCATGCTGCGCGACATGGCGAAACGCATGACGGCGGCAGGCGTGCGGATCGAGATCGAGGCGTTCGACACCGGCCATCTCTGGCTGGCCAAGGAACTGGTGAAGGAAGGCGTGATCCCCGAACCCGTGCTGGTGCAACTGTGCATGGGCGTGCCGTGGGGCGCGCCGGATGATCTGAACACCTTCATGGCGATGGTGAACAACGTCCCCGCAGGCTGGCACTATTCCGCCTTCTCGCTGGGCCGCAACCAGATGGCCTATGTCGCCGCGGCGGTGCTGGCGGGCGGCAATGTCCGCGTGGGGCTGGAAGACAATCTCTGGCTCGACAAGGGCGTGCTGGCCACCAACGCCCAGCTTGTGGAACGCGCTGCGACCATCGTGGAAAACATGGGCGCCCGCGTCATCACCCCCGCCGAAGCGCGCGCCCGGCTGAAGCTGGAAAAGCGCCCGCCTCTGCCGAAATAGGGTGGAACGGGTCGGCCCCATCCCGCCGCCCCATGCCGCGCAAAGCATCGCGCGGCTGATCCCCTTGGGGCAGGGCTGGGTGCTGGAACCGCTGGAGACTGGGTTCCTTTTGAAGACGCTGCTGCAAGGCGCGGAAGCCTTGCAGGTGCGGGTGACGGGCGAAGAGGCACAGGCCCTGCGGCAGGGCGAGGTGACGCCGGAACAGATGGCGCAGCGGCACGGGGTCGTGCCGCATCACCTGCCCCCCGGCGCGGTGACCGTCGCCTTCTCGGACGAGGCGCTTCGGCTTTCGGGCCGGGGCAGCAACACGGCGCAGGGCGGCGACGCCCGGGTGCCACAGGAACAGCCGCCGGGGCAGGGGTCCTTCCTCCCCCGCGCGGGCATCATCGGGGCGGCGCTGATCGCGCTGCTGGCATTGGCCCTTCTCTGGGCCGTCTGACGGAGAGAACGGATATGGCGCGCAAGGCGGGCATCATCGGGGGTGGGGTCATCGGCGGCGGCTGGGCCGCGCGCTTCCTGCTCAATGGCTGGGATGTGGTGGTGTTCGACCCCGATCCCGAGGCTCCGCGCAAGGTGGGCGAGGTCATCGCCAATGCCAAACGCGCGCTGCCCGCCCTGTCCGACGGTCCGATGCCGCCCGAGGGCAAGCTGACCTTCGCCTCCACCATCACAGAGGCTGTGGAAGGGGCCGACTACATCCAGGAATCCGTTTCCGAACGGCTTGACCTGAAACACCGCGTCTTTGCGCAGATCCAGCAGGTCGCGCCCGATACGCCCATCGGCTCCTCCACCTCTGGTTTCAAACCGTCCGAGTTGCAGCAGAACGCCGCCAACCCTACGACGATCTTCGTCGCCCACCCGTTCAACCCCGTCTACCTCCTGCCGCTGGCCGAAATCGTCCCCTCCGCCAAATCCGACCCCGCCCTGATCGAGGCCGCCAAGGAAACCCTGCGCGAAATCGGGATGTTCCCCCTGCATATCCGCAAGGAAATCGACGCCCATATCGCCGACCGCTTCCTGGAGGCTGTCTGGCGTGAGGCACTCTGGCTGGTCAAGGACGGCATCGCCACGACCGAGGAAATCGACGAGGCGATCCGCATGGGCTTCGGCCTGCGCTGGGGGCAAATGGGCCTGTTCGAAACCTACCGCATCGCGGGGGGCGAGGCGGGGATGAAGCACTTCATGGCGCAGTTCGGCCCCTGCCTGACCTGGCCATGGACGAAACTGATGGACGTCCCCGAATTCAACGACGAACTCGTTGACCTGATCGCCGGGCAATCCGACGCCCAATCCGGCCACCATTCGATCCGCGAATTGGAGCGTATCCGCGACCAGAACCTGATCGGCTTCCTGCGCGTGCTGAAGGAACGCAACTGGGGCGCGGGCAAGGTCCTGCTCGACCACGACGCCCGCCGCCGTCAGGCAATGGTGGACCCGTCGCCCGACAGCGCGGCCCCAATGGAAATGGCCCGGATGCATGTCCTCCCCGGCTGGATCGACTATAACGGCCACATGACCGAAAGCCGCTACCTCTTTGCGGCCTCGGAAACCTCTGACGCCTTCCTCCGCCACATCGGCGCGGATATCGCCTATGTCGGCACGGGGTTCAGCTATTACACCGCCGAAACCCACATCATGCATCTGGGCGAAGCAAAGCTGGGCGATGCGCTGTCGGGAACGGTGCAGGTGCTGCATGCCGATGAGAAACGGCTGCACATCTTCATCCGCATCCTGAAGGGCGATGAGGCGGTGGCGACGCTGGAACAGATGCTCCTCCATGTCGACATGAAGGCGGGCAAGACCTGCGCCGCGCCGCCCGCGATCCTTGATCGCCTTCTGCCCATCGCAAAGGCCCATGCCGCCCTGCCGAAACCTGCATCCGCAGGCCGCCATGTGGGGCAAAAGAAATGACACGCCGCGTCCTGATCACAGCGGGAGCGAACGGGATCGGGCTTGAGATGGCCCGCGCCTTTGCTGCGGCGGGTGATCAGGTCTGGGTGACCGATGTTGATGCCGCCGCCGTGGCTGCGGTCCTTCCGGTATCCGCGCCACGCTCTGCGACGCATCCGACGAGGGCGAGATGGTCACCCTCTTCGCCACCATCGCCGCAGATTGGGGCGGGCTGGACGTGCTTTGTGCCAATGCCGGGATCAAGGGGCCGACCGCCGGGATCGAGGATATGGACCTTGCCGAATGGCATGCCTGCCTTTCCGTCAACCTCGACGGCGCAATGATTGCGGCCAAACATGCAGCGCGGATGATGAAACCGGCGGGGAGCGGGGTGATGATCTTCACCTCCTCCACCTCCGGCCTTTATGGCACGCCCTTTCGCGCCCCTTATGTGGCCGCGAAATGGGGCGTGATCGGCCTGATGAAGACGGTGGCCATGGAGCTTGGCCCCCACGGCATCCGCGCCAATGCGATTTGCCCGGGGTCGGTGAACGGCCCCCGCATCGACCGCGTGATCGAGGCCGAGGCCGCCGCCAAGGGCATGACGCCCGGCGCAGTGCGCCAAGGCTACGCCAGCGGCACCGCGATGAAGCGGCTGTCAGACCCCGAAGATGTCGCCGCCATGGCGCTGTTCCTGGCCTCGGAGGGGGCAAGGATGGTGTCGGGGCAGGCGCTTGCCGTCGACGGCATGACCTACACCGTTGATCCGTAAGGAAGACCGCCATGCAATTCGGCCTGACCGAAGAACAGCAGATGATCGTCGAGACGACGCGCAGCTTCGTCGAGAACGAGCTTTACCCCCATGAGATGGAGGTGGAACGCACCGGCCACCTGCGCATGGACCTGATCAAGGAGATTCAGGCCAAGGCCATGCAGGCCGGCCTCTACGCCGCCAACATGCCGGCCGAGGTGGGGGGGGCGGGTCTCGATACGCTGTCATGGCTTTTATATGAAAAGGAACTGGGCAAGGCGAATTATGCGCTGCACTGGACCTGCGTCGCGCGGCCGTCGAACATCCTGCTGGCAGGGACAGAGGAGCAGCGGCAGAAATACCTCTACCCCTGCATCCGGGGCGAGAAATGGGATTGCCTTGCCATGACGGAACCCGGCGCCGGGTCCGATCTGCGTGGCATGAAGGCCAGCGCGCGGCAGGATGGGGATGACTGGGTGCTGAACGGCACCAAGCATTTCATCAGCCATGCCGATCTGGCCGATTTCGCCATCTGCTTCATGGCGAGCGGGGAAGAGGACACCCCGCGCGGCAGGAAGAAGCTGATCACCGCCTTTTTCGTGGACAAGGGCACCCCCGGCTTTACCGTGCGCGACGGCTATCGCAATGTCAGCCACAGGGGATACACGAACGCCATCCTCGAATTCGACAATTGCCGCATCCCCAAGGAACAGGTGCTGGGCGAGTTCCACAAGGGATTCGAAGTCGCCAACACCTGGCTCGGCGCCACCCGCCTACAGGTCGCCGCCA
The DNA here is from genome assembly GCA_041397045.1 of Paracoccaceae bacterium. GTDB lineage: Bacteria > Pseudomonadota > Alphaproteobacteria > Rhodobacterales > Rhodobacteraceae > Paragemmobacter. The sequence continues at coordinate 588 of JAWKXK010000016.1, read as the reverse complement.
CCTGCCTTGGCCGCGCCGAACGCGCGCTGGCCCATGCCGTGCAATATGCGGCGGAGCGGCAGCAATTCGGGCAGCAGATTGGCAAGTTCCAGGGGATCAGCTTCAAGCTGGCCGACATGGCGATGGAGTTGAAGGCGGCGGAACTGCTGACATGGGAAGCCGCGTGGAAATTCGATCAGGGCACCGTGACCGAGGCCGACATGAGCATGGCCAAGCTCAAGGCGACCGAGGTGCTTGCCTTCATCGCGGATGAGGCGATCCAGATCCATGGCGGGATGGGCCTGATGGACGACCTGCCGCTGGAACGCATCTGGCGCGACGCGCGGGTGGAGCGCATCTGGGAAGGCACGTCCGAGATCCAGCGCCACATCATCAGCCGCCAGATGCTGCGGGCCTTCGGCGCATGACGATTTTTCATGCGAAAAATCAGGGGGCATTCTGCCCCCTCGTCGCTGACGCGCCTCACCCCCTGAGGATATTTGGAAACAGATGAAGTAACGGAATGTTAATGCTTCGATTTCAGATTGATCGAACGGTACAGGCGGGGACGCCGATGACCGTAACAGGTGAAGTCCCCCTGTCCGTCGA
>JAWKXK010000015.1:0-120589 GCA_041397045.1 Paracoccaceae bacterium | reverse complement strand
GCCGCGCTCTTCGAAGGCCAGGCCCCGGTTCTGATCCTGCCCGAAACCGGCGCGGGCCATGCCGCCGCCCCCCGCCGCATCGTCATCGCCTGGAACCAGAGCGCCGAGGCCATGGTCGCCGTCCGCAAGGCGCTGCCGATGCTGAAACAGGCCGACATGGTCAATATCGCGGTGATCGACCCGCCCCAGCACGGGGCCGAACGCTCCGATCCCGGCGGGATGCTGTGCCAGATGCTGGTGCGCCATGGCGTCAAGGCCGAGGTATCGGTGCTGGCCCGCACCCTGCCCCGCATCTCCGAAGTGCTGGCCCGCCATGTCCGCGACATGAACGCCGATCTTCTGGTGATGGGCGCCTATGGCCATTCCCGCTTCCGCGAGGCGATCCTTGGCGGCGCCACGCGCAACATGCTCGAACAGGCCGAAGTGCCGGTCCTGATGGCGCATTGACGGCGCGGAATGATCCGGGGGCGGGCCGATAGCGGCCCGCCGAAAACAGTTTTCTTGGAAGAAACCCGTCCGCTTCGCGGATTGGGCCCGGCCTGCCCCTGTGCGCCGACGCACTCTTAACCATGATCCGGCGGCTCACCCTGCCGGATCTTGTATGCACAGCCATCTGCACTGCGCTGCTGCACCGCGCGGCTGAACGGTGGCCACGTGCCATTCTTGGCCCATTCTTCTGAAAAATCAGAAAGTTAACCTAGACCAGATAACCGCCGTCGCTGTCATCCCCGGTCTCTTCCAGCAACAGATCGAAGTCCCGCACGATGATGTGGCGCTTGCCTTCCAGCTCGATCACCCCGTCCCGCTTCAGCGCGCTGACCTGACGGCTCACCGTCTCCAGCGTCAGGCCAAGGTAATCCGCCATCTCCTCGCGCGTCAGCGGCAGGTCGAACACGATGGACCCCTTCGCCGATTTCAGCTTCAGATGCGCATCCCGCCGCGCGATGATCGCCAGAAGCGAGGCGATCTTTTCCCGCGCCGTCTTGCGCCCCAAGAGCAGCATCCATTCCCGCGCGGCATCCAGTTCGTCCAGCGTCATCTCCAGCAGGCGCTGCGCGATATGCGGGGTCGAGGTCATCAGTTCCTCGAAAGGTTTCTTGCGGAAACAACACATTACAAGATCGGTTGTCGCCGTCACATCATAGGCCGCCGTCGTCCGCCCGGGCCTTCCCACGAAATCCGAAGGCAGCAGAAGCCCCACCATCTGCCGCCGCCCGTCCTCCATCGTCTGGGTCAGCGTGGCGATTCCCGTCACGACCGAGGCCACGAAATCCATCCGGTCGCCCGACCAGATCAGCGTCTGCCCCGCCTGATAGCTGCGGTAATACTTGATCTGTTCCAGCCGCTGCAGTTCATCCGATTCACAACGGGCGCAAACCGCGCGATGCCGGATCGGGCAATCCCCACACTCGTGAGACACCGTCTGCAGGTCATGATGTGCCATGGCCGGCCTTTCTGTCTCTTGCCCGACAACCGATCAAGAAATGTTTGATCTGCATCAAGGCCAAATTCCTGTCCTCTCATAAACCTATTCGAATGACCCATGAATCGCAACTCATGCGCCTCGGTCTTTTTGACGCGCGGGTGCCCAGATACACCAGCTACCCGACCGCCCCGCACTTCGGGGCGACGGTTGATCCCGGGCTGTTTACTGAATGGATTCAAGCGATTCCGGCAGGTTCCGCGATCTCGCTCTACCTGCATGTGCCCTTCTGCCGCAGGCTTTGCTGGTTCTGCGCCTGCCGCACGCAGGGCACCTCGTCGGACGAACCCGTCCGCGCCTATGCCCAGACGCTCAAGGCCGAAATCGCGCTTCTGCGGCGCCATCTCGCCCCCGGCGTCACCCTGTCGCGGCTGCATTGGGGGGGCGGCACGCCGACCCTGCTGCCCGCCGACATGATGCGCGATCTGGCCGACCGCGTCTTCGACGCCGTCCCGATGGGACCGGGGGCCGAGTTCAGTGTCGAAATCGACCCGAACGAAATCGACGACGCCCGCCTCGATGCACTTGCCGCCTCCGGCATGAACCGCGCCTCGATCGGGGTGCAGGACTTTGATCCGGAAATCCAGAAAATCATCGGCCGCGAACAAAGCTACGACCTGACAAAACGCGTCGCCGACATGATCCGAACCCGCGGCGTCCGCAGCCTAAATGCCGATATTCTTTACGGTTTACCGCATCAGACAAAGGCCCGACCGCCGATTCCGTCCAGAAACTTCTGACGCTCTCGCCCGATCGCGTGGCGCTTTACGGCTATGCCCATGTCCCATGGATGAGCCGCCGCCAGCAGATGATCCCTTCGGACGCCATGCCCACCCCCGAGGAACGCCTGCGCCTGTTCGAAACCGCGCGCCAGCTTTTCACATGGGACGGATATCAGGAAATCGGGATCGACCATTTCGCCCGCCCCGAGGATGGCATGGCCGTCGCCGCCCGCAACGGCACGCTGCGCCGCAATTTCCAGGGCTATACCGACGACACCGCCCCGGTCCTCATTGGCCTTGGCGCCTCGTCCATCAGCCGTTTTCCGCAGGGCTACGCGCAGAACGCCTCGGGCACGTCGGATTACACCAAGGCCATCCGCGCGGACCGTTTCTCTACCCATCGCGGCCATGTCTTCGCGGGCGAGGATCTTCTGCGCGCCCGCATCATCGAGGCGCTGATGTGCGATTTTCGCGTGGATCGGTCGGAATTGCTGCGCGATTTCGGCGCCCGGCCCGAACGTCTGGATCAGCTGTTCGATGCGGCCGCCAGCGCCTTTCCCGGCATGGTGGACAATGGCCCCGATGGCCTGTCGATCCCGCCAAAAGGCCGCCCGCTGACCCGCATGATCGCCCGCGCCTTCGACGCCTATGATCAGTCAAAGGCCCAGCATTCCGCGGCCATCTGAACGGCCGGGCGACCTAGCTGCCCTGCCCTTCCACCATTGCCACCATGCGCGGCAGGCAGATCCGGCGCAGATCATAGCGATCAAGGACCGTCTGCCGTGCCGCCGCGCGCAGGGGGTGAAAACGTTCTGGTTCCGCCAGCGCAGCGATCAGCGTTTTCGACCAAGCCCCGACATCAAAGAAATCGACCAGCAGGCCGTTCTCGCCATGGCGGATCACCTCGCGCACCGGGGCCGTGTCCGACCCGATCACAAGCGCGCCAGCCGACATCGCCTCGACCATCGACCAGCTCAGCACGAAGGGATAGGTCAGATAGGCATGCGCCCGGCTGACCTGCATCAGTGACAGGAAGGTGCCATAGGGCACTTTGCCAAGGAAATGCACGCGGCTTGCGTCGATCCGGCCGCGCACCTCGTCCAGATAGATGTCCTTCCAGCGCCGCCCGTCCTTTGGTGCGGGGCCATAGCTGACCTCGTCGCCGCCCACGATCACGACCTGCGCCGCGGGCCGGGCGGCCAGCACCTCGGGCAGGGCACGGATGAAGCTGTGATAGCCCCGATAGGGTTCAAGGTTGCGGTTGACGAAGGTCAGAACCTCGTCCCCGGCCCGCAGGACAGGGCCGCCGGGCAGATGCACCACGGCGGCTGGATCCGGCGCGACCTTCTCGCTGTCGACACCGTCGAAGATCACCTCGATCATGCGGCGCAGCGCGGGCGGATAGGTGGAGGCCTGCCATTCCGTCGGAGATACCCCGGCATCGGCATGCAGCAGCGCCTGCCCAAGATGCGCGGCGCGGCCCTGCGCGATCAGGACCTGATCAAAGCCGGCATCCCCCGCCTCGGGATCAAAGCCGACATCCGCGCCCCGCCCGCGATAATAGAACTCCGCATAGACGATCAACCGCGCCTCGGGCCAGACCTCCTTCAGAAACAGCGTCTCGCCCCAACCGGAATGGCCAAAGATCACATCGGGCACATAGCCCGTCTCGTTGCGCAGGCGCAGGCAGGCGCGCGCCACGGTGACGCCCCGGTCGCTGTGGGTGATGAAGTTGCGCCCCAGCCGGGCCTGTGCCGGTTCGACCTTGGCCGCCTCATGCCGGTAGCGCAGGGTCGGCACGCCCGTTTCGCGCTGATTGCGGATGTCGGTCAGGGCCAGGACGTCATGCCCGCGCTCTTTCAGGGCGGGGGCAAGATGCAGGAACTGTCCGGGGAAATTCTGATGGACCAGAAGGATCTTCACGCCGAACGTCCCGCGAAGGCCGCGGCCATCAGGGCTCTGGTGTAATCATTCTGCGGCTGCTCGAACACCGCCGCCGAAGGGCCCGCCTCAACCACATCACCTGCCTTCATCACGATCACCCTGTGCGACAACGCTTTCACCACCCGCAAGTCGTGGCTGATGAAAATGTAGGCCAGGCCCCACTTGCGTTGCAACGCCCGAAGCAGTTCGACGATCTGAACCTGAACCGTCATGTCCAGCGCGCTTGTGGGTTCATCCAGCACCACAAGCCGGGGCCGCAGGATCATCGCCCGGGCAATGGCGATGCGCTGCCGCTGCCCGCCCGAAAATTCGTGCGGGTATCGCCCCATCCATTCGGGGTTCAGGCCAACCTCGGCCATGATCTCGGCCACCATGGCGCGGCGGTCGCGCCCGGGTTCCAGCCCATGCACGCCCAGACCTTCGGCGATGATCTGTTCCGCCGTCATGCGCGGCGAAAGGCTGCCGAAGGGATCCTGAAAGACCACCTGCATATCGCGCCGCAGCGCCCGCAGATCGGCCCCGCGCGCCCCGCGCAGATCGCGCCCCATAAAGACGACCGGCCCCTCGGACCCGATCAACCGCAGGATCGCCAGCGCAAGCGTCGTCTTGCCCGATCCGCTTTCCCCCACGATGCCCAGCGTTTCGCCCGCCCGCACGGAAAGCGTGGCGTCGTTCACCGCCTTTACATGGCCCACAGTCCGCCGCATCAGGCCGCGCTGGATGGGAAACCAGACACGCAGCCCTTCGGTGCGCACCACCTCGGGCGCGTCGGTGGGCACCGGATCGGGCAGGCCCGTCGGCTCGGCCGCCAGAAGCTTCTGGGTATAGGCATGCTGCGGATTGGCAAAGATCTGGGCCGCCGGCCCCTGTTCCACGATCTCGCCACCCTGCATGACGCAGACCCGATCCGCGATCCGCCGCACGATGCCAAGGTCATGGGTGATGAACAAAAGGCTCAGCCCTTCCCGCGCCTTCAGTTCTGCCAGCAGATCAAGGATCTGCGCCTGAATCGTCACGTCCAGCGCGGTTGTCGGTTCATCGGCGATCAGCAGTTCCGGCCCGTTGGCCAGCGCCATGGCGATCATCACCCTTTGGCGCTGCCCCCAGAAAGCTGATGCGGATAGGCCCCAAGCCTGCTTTCGGCCTCGGCGATGCCGACCTTTTCCAGCAATTCGACGATCCGCCCCCGCGCCGCATCGCCCGACAGGCCCTGGTGCAGGGCCAGGCTTTCGCCCAACTGACGTTCGATCGTGTGCAGCGGGTTCAGGCTCGTCATCGGTTCCTGAAAGATAAAGCTGATGTCGTTGCCCCGCACCCGGCGCAGATCGGCCTCTGATGCCCCCACCATTTCACGGCCAAGATAGCGGATGGATCCGGCAACCCCCGCGCTGTCGGGCAGCAGCGCCACGGTCGACAGCGCGGTGACCGACTTACCCGATCCGCTTTCCCCCACCAGCGCGACCGTCTCGCCCTTGCCGACGGAAAAGCTGACGCCCTTCACCGCCTCGATCACGCGGCCGTCCTGCCGGAACTTCACCGACAGGTCCTGAACCTCCAGCACGGCGTTCATCGGAAGGTCTTTCTGGGATCAAAAGCATCACGCACGCCTTCAAAGATGAAGACCAGAAGGCTGAGCATGATGGCAAAGGTGAAGAAGGCGGTGAAACCCAGCCACGGCGCCTGCAGGTTCTGCTTGGCCTGCTGCGTCAACTCGCCAAGGCTGGGCGCGCTTTCCGGCAGGCCGAAGCCAAGGAAATCCAGCGTGGCAAGGCTGCCGATGGTGCCGGTGATGATGAAGGGCAGCATGGTCAGCGTGGCCACCATGGCATTGGGCAGCACATGGCGGAACATGATCACAAGGTCGGACACGCCCAGCGCCTTGGCCGCGCGCACATATTCGAAGTTGCGCGCGCGCAGGAATTCGGCCCGCACCACCCCCACCAGCGCCGTCCAGCCAAACAGCACCATCAGGCCCACCAGCAACCAGAAATCCATGGTGAAGATCGCCGCCACGATGATGATCACGTAAAGGCTGGGCGTGGATCCCCACAATTCGATGATCCGCTGAAAGATCAGGTCGGTCAGGCCACCGAAATAGCCCTGCACCGCCCCGGCGGCGATACCGACGACCGAGGTGATAAGCGTCACGATCAGCGCGAAACTGACCGACAGGCGGAACCCGTAGATCACCCGCGCCAGCACGTCGCGCGCCGTGTCATCGGTGCCAAGCCAGTGGTTCGCGTCAGGCGCCGAAGGCGCCGGCCCCGCCAGATCGTTGATCGTGTTATAGCTGTAGGGGATTGGCGGCCACAGGATCCAGCCCTGCACGAATTCGGGATCCGCGCCCGCCCGGCTGCCATCCTCGACCTCGGCGATGACGCCTTCGGGATCGTCCCAGCAATCAAGGCTGCCGCCTGACCGGATCAGGCATTGCACCTCGATATCGGTGTATTTCGCCTCGGTCCGGAAATCGCCGCCGAAGGCCGTTTCGGGATAGAAGCGCAGGAAAGGCGTATGCAACTCGCCCCGATAGCTGACCAGCAGGGGCCGGTCATTGGCAACCACCTCGGCGCAAAGCGTGATCCCGTAAAGCACAAGGAATATCCAAAGCGACCAGAAGGCCCGGCGATTGGCCTTGAAGTTGCGCCAGCGTCGCTGATTGAGAGGGGACAGCGCCATCATCCCCTCCGCGAGCTAAAGTCGATGCGGGGGTCGATCCAGACATACATCAGATCCGAAATGATCCCCATCACCAGCCCGATCAGGCCAAAGAAGAACAGCGTTCCGAAGATCACCGGATAATCCCGCTCCACCGCCGCGCGGAACCCCAACTGCCCCAGCCCATCAAGCGAGAAGATCGTCTCGATGATCAGGCTGCCGCCGAAGAACACGCTGACGAACAGCGCGGGAAAGCCCGCGATTACGATCAGCATCGCATTGCGGAACACATGGCCATAAAGGACGCGTCCCTCGCTCAATCCCTTGGCGCGGGCGGTCATCACATATTGCTTCTTGATCTCGTCCAGAAAGCTGTTCTTGGTTAGCAGCGTCAGCGTGGCAAAGCTGGAAATCGTCGAAGCGATCACCGGCAGCGCGATATGCCAGAGGTAATCCAGCGCCTTTCCCATCAACGACAACTGCTCCCAGTTGTCCGATGTCAGCCCGCGCAGCGGAAAGATCTTCCAGTAGGATCCGCCCGCGAACAGCACCAGCAGAAGAATGGCGAACAGGAAGCCGGGGATCGCATATCCCACGATGATCGCGCCGCTGGTCCAGGTATCAAAGGGCGTGCTGTCGCGCACCGCCTTGCGGATGCCCAAGGGGATAGAGATCAGATAGGCGATCAGCGTGGACCACAGGCCAAGCGTGATCGAAACGGGCATCTTTTCGATGACCAGATCGACCACGTCGATGGACCGGAAATAGCTTTCCCCGAAATCGAAGCGCATATAGTTCCACATCATGATGAAAAACCGCTCTGTCGCGGGGATCATCTCCTTGCGGCATTCCGGCGCGGTGACGGATGGCGTGCCGGTGAACCCATCGTCGCAGACGATGCGCGCAAAGCCGAACTGCACTTCCAGCGCGGCAAGGAATTCCGGCGGCAGGCCCCGCGCGCCGATATAGCCATCATCGCGGCCCTGATCCATGCCCGCATCGCCGCCGCCCGACACGCTTTCCAGCGCATCGCCATCGCCTTCCAGCCGGGCGGCGACCTGTTCTATGGGGCCGCCCGGAACGAACTGTGTCAGGGAAAAGTTGATGACCATGATCCCGATCAGCGTCGGGATGATCAGCAACAGTCGCCTCAGGATATAGGCGCCCATCAGCGCTGCCCGCCTTCCATCACTTCAACGCGCCGGATGCCCGCAACGCGGCGGCCTTCTCGGCGTTGTACCACCAGAAATCCAGCTCTCCCAAGGCATAGGGGGGCAGGGTCTCGGGGTGTTCATACATGTCGTAATAGGCAATGGTATGCGTGGCCTTGTACCATTGCGGCACCCAGAACCGTTCGGCCCGCAGCACGCGATCCAGTGCCTTGGTCGCAACCCGCAGCGTATCGTTCGAATCCGCCGCCATCACCACATCAATCAACTTGTCCACCGCGGGCGATTTCAGGCCCATCTGGTTGAAGGACGAGACATCCGCCGTTTCCGAACCGTAATACTGCTTCAGTTCCGAACCCGAGATGTAATCGGATCGCGCATTTCCGGTGATGATGTCGAAATCATATTGCGGAGGCCGGGTCCGCGCCTCCATCTGGGCATTGTCGATCGAGGTCATCAGCGCGTCGATCCCGATGGCCTTCAGGTTTTCCACATAGGGGTTGAACACGCGGTCGAAGGTGGGGCTGTCGTTCAGGAATTCCACGCGCAGGACCTCTCCTTCGGCATTGCGGCGCTGGCCGTCATCGCCGACGGTCCAGCCCGCCTCATCCAGCAGGGCTGATGCCTTGCGCACATTGCCACGATCCAGCTGCCTCTCGCCCGATGCGGGGGCCATCACCGCCTCATCCGTCAGGATGGTGGCGGGCAGAAGCCCCTCATCAACCAGAGGCTGCAGGATCGCCACCTCTTCCGGGGTGGGAAGGCCGGTCGCGGCCAGTTCGGTGTTCTCCCAGACGGAATGGATACGGTCATAAAGACCATAGAAAAGCGTGGCATTCGACCATTCGAAGTTGAACATCAACCCGATCGCCTCACGCACGCGCGGATCCTGAAACTTCTCGCGCCGCAGGTTGAACAGGAAGGCCTGCCCGCTGGCCTTGGCCCCAGATGGCAGTTCGACCTTCTTCACCTGCCCGTTCGTCACGGCAGGAAAATCGTATCCCGTGGCCCATGTGATCGAGGATGCCTCGTTCCGGAAGGTATAGTTGCCAGCCTTGAAGCCTTCGAAGGCGGCCTGATAGTCGCCGTAGTATTCCACACGGATCACGTCAAAATTGCCGCGCCCGCGATTGATGGGCAGGTCATTGCCCCAGTAATCCGGGTTGCGCCGCCATGCGATCGACTTGCCGACATCCATCTTGTCCAGCACGTATTGGCCGGTGCCAAGGAAGGGCGTGAGGCTGCTTTCCTCAAGATCCAGATTGTTCGCCTCGTAATGCGCCTTGGACATGATCGGCAGCCCGCCAACGGATGCCGGAAGATCGCGGGTCGGCACGCCCGGCTTGAAGGTGAACTTCACCTTCAGCGGATCCAGAACCTCGGCCTTGTCGACCTGCTGCCCAAAGACCGTGCGGAAATCCGTCAGGCCCTTGGTCAGGAAGAGGTTGAAGGAAAACACCACATCCTCGGCCGTCATCGGGGTGCCGTCCGAAAAGGTGACGTCGGGGCGCAGGTTGAAGACCACCCAGGATCTGTCGGCCGGATATTCCATCGTCTCGCACAGAAGGCAGTAGGATGTGCCGATTTCGTCGGCCGTGCTTGTCAGGATGGATTCATACGGTGCCGAAGACAGCGCGGCCGCCCGTCCCTTCACGGAATAGGGATTCATGCTGTCAAAGCCGCCCGACGTCCAGATCGAGATCTCGCCCCCCTTGGGGGCATCGGGGTTGACGTAATCCAGATGCGCGAAATCGGCAGGATATTTCGGCGGATCGCCGAACGTGGTGATCGCGTGGCTGGTGATCGTTTCCCCTTGGGCATGGGCCGCCACGACCGAGGCCGCCAGCGAAAGCGCAAGAAGCCCGCTCCAGACGATCGGCCGCGCGGTCCGCCGCACCGCCAAGGCCACATCGCCCGCACCGGCAACATTTCTGCGCATCCTGCTCTCCCCTGTCACAAGCCCCGTCATCGGCCCTGTCATCGGCCCTGTCATCGGCCCTCTGTCATGGATCTAAGGTAATTCGCGCGATGTCCAAGCCACAAGTTGCGTTTGCGTGAAACGAGCGCGATCTGCGGCACGGAAATGGGCGCGGAAATGCCAAAAGGGCCGCCTCCTTGCGGAAACGGCCCTTTGCGCAATCAATTCCGCGCCACTTATTGAACGGTGGCGAGATAGGCGATCAGGTTCGCGCGGTCCGCAACCTTGGGCAGACCCGCGAAGGACATCTTGGTGCCCGGGGCATAGCCCTTGGGGTTTTCAAGGAAGGCGTTCAGGTTGTCTTCCGACCAGACATCCCCCGACATTCCGGCCAGAGTGTCGGAATAGGCGAACCCGGCCGAAGCGGCCTTCGCGCGGCCGACGACACCGTTCAGGTGCGGGCCCGTGGCATCCGCGCCATCAAGTTTGTGGCAGGACTTGCACTTGGCAAAGACCTTCTCGCCCGCGGCAGGATCGGCCGAAGCCAGCAACGTTGCGAAATCGGGGCCCTCTTCCACGACCTCACCAGCCGATTCTTCGGCTCCGGTGTCGATGGAATAGGCCTGCGCGATCTCTTCGCCCTCGCCGCCATGCCCATCATGCCCGACATGGTACAGGCTTTCCGCGCCCCAGGCCGCAAAGAGATAGACCAGAAGCGACCCGCAGATCGCACCGGTTGCCTTGGTCATCGTCATCGTGTCGAACATGTCGCGCCTTCCCTTGGCCGTCGTTTGGCGCGGTATGTATCCGCTTCCACCACCCGGTTTCAAGGTATACTAGCGCGACCAATCGCCCCTTTTGCGGGGTTTTCGCAGTTGGAGCCCAGCCGACATGACCGGACGCATCGCATTCCAGGGGGAACTTGGGGCCTATTCGCATCAGGCCTGCTCGCAGGCCCGCCCCGAGATGGAGGCCGTGCCGTGCCAGACATTCGAGGATGTCGTCGAACTCACCCGCTCGGGCGCCGTCGATCTGGGGATGCTTGCGGTGGAAAATTCCACCTATGGCCGCGTGGCGGATGTGCATTCCCTTCTGCCCAAGGCCGGGCTGCATATCGTGGACGAGGCTTTCGTGCGCGTGCATGTCAACCTGCTGGGCGTTCCCGGCGCGCGGCTGGAACAGATATCCGAGGCGCATGGCCATGTGGTGATCCTGCCGCAATGCGCGGGCTTCCTGCGCAAGCATGGAATCAAGGGCAAGGTCAGCAGCGACAATGCCCGCGCCGCGCGCGAAGTGGCCGAAGCCGGCGATCCCACCCGCGCGGCGCTGGCCTCGGAACTCGCGGCCGGGATCTATGGTCTTGATGTGGTCGCCCGCCATATCGAAGATCAAGCCAACAATACCACGCGCTTTCTGGTGATGGCGCGCGAACCCGATCTTTCCCGCCGCGGGGCGGGCCGGATGATGACGACCTTCACCTTCCGCGTCCGCAACATCCCTGCCGCGCTTTACAAGGCGATGGGCGGCTTCGCCACGAACGGGGTGAACATGACCAAGCTGGAAAGCTACATGGTCGGCGGCAGCTTCACCGCCACCGAATTCTACGCCGATATCGAAGGCCACCCCGAGGATCCGAACGTCAAGCTGGCCTTCGACGAGCTGCGTTATTTCACCTCGGCCTTCAACATCCTTGGTGTCTATCCGGCCGATCGCGAACGCTTCTAAAGCGTCGGCTGCCCGGTAAAGCGCTGTTCGATATCGCGCGCGATGGCCTGAAGGCGGGCGTCGTACTTGCGCTGCACGCGCCCCTTGGCCAGCTTCATCGACTGGATGAACAGCCGCGCAGCCAGCGTTCGGGGCTTGGTTTCCACCTGCATCAGCATCCTTGTCCGCCGCGCCGCGAGTTCGACCAGTTCGATGTTCAGCACCCCCTCAACCGAGGGGCCATCGAAATCGACAGCCAGGAACTGATCGGCCTGCAACCGCGACAGCCGAACCTGCAATTGCCGTTCCCGCCCGCGCCAGGCAAAGCGCGCCTGCCATGTCATGCCCGGCCCGGGAAGACGCAGCTTGTCGGTGCGGTGAACATCCGCGCCACGGCGCATGGCAGAACGCTCCCACGCGTCGAAATCCGACAGCGCCGCAAAAACAACGCCGACCGGCGCCCCGATATCTGTCCGACCGCTAAGCTTCATTCCCTACCCGACCCGTCCTGCCACCATTTACTCGACCAATTCCGGGGCAATGTTATCCCGCCCCGGCGATATGCAGACTAATCAAGCCTGTCAGCAAGCCAGTTCGCAATCAGGAAATGCGCAATCGCGCCGGGTCTTGCGGGTCTGATGCGCGGATGTCGCCCTGCCATCACGGTGACCATCTCTTCCCGGCTGATCCAGCAGGCATCCTCCAGCTCAGCCGGATCCAGCGTGATTTCCTCGCTGGTCGCCTCAGCCGCGCAGCCCAGCATCAGACTTGCCGGAAACGGCCAGGGCTGGCTGGCCAGATAGCGCACAGCGCCGATGCGCACCCCGGTTTCCTCCTGCACCTCGCGGCGGACAGCGGCCTCGACCGTTTCTCCCGGTTCGACGAAACCGGCCAGAAGCGAGAACATCCCCTCGGGCCAGACGGCATTCCGCCCCAGCAACAGGCTGTTGCCAAGGGTCACCAGCATGATCACCACCGGATCCGTGCGCGGAAAATGCGATGCCCCGCAGGCCGGGCAACGGCGCTGCCATCCGCCTTCGGCCATGTCCGACGGCGCTCCGCAGGCGGAACAGAACCCGTGGCTGCGGTGCCAGTGCAGAACAGCCTTCGCCGTGGCGGCAAGTTCGGCATCCCGCGGCGCAAGCCCGGCCATGACGGCCCGCAATTCGGCAAAGCAATACTGCGGGTCCAGCGCCGGATGCCGCTGCTGCGTGGTGTCCAGAAATCCCTGCTCCACCGCTTCGGCACCCGCCTCTGGCGACCAGTCCGAGATATCGGCGGCAAAGATGCCGTGGCCGTCGTCAAGGCCAAGAAAGACAAGCGGCCCGGCCTTGGCCAGAACCGGCGACGCCGCATCGACCCATCCCAGCCCCTCGCCCGGCAGGCAAAGCGGCTTGCCCCGCCAGACCGGAAGGATCCGCCCCGTCTGCGCCATCGCGGCCAGCCTGTCGGGATCGCCGCGCAGATGCGCCGCCCGATCCAGACCGGAGCCGCCAAATGTCACTGTCTCAGCCAGCCGCATCAGACCTGCCCCACCCCCCTGACCTCTGCCGCTGTCTTGCCACGTCGCCCCCTGCAAGGCAAACCCTCCGGCCCCTGTAAACTTCTCTTGCCAGATAACACGTAAAAGTTGTAAACTATGCATTACAGACATGGCCCTACGGATCTGCCCCGTGACTCAGGCCTTTCAAGGATCACGCATGTGCCCGCGTTCGAGGCAATTCTCAGGCTGCTTGCCACGACGGATCTGCATGCCCACGCCTTTGGCTGGGACTATCACGCCGACCGGCATCAGGCCGGTCTGGGCCTGTCGGATCTCGCGCATCTGATTGACGACGCGCGATCCGAATGCCCCAACACCCTGCTTTTGGACAATGGGGATTTTCTGCAGGGCAGCCCCCTGGGCGATTGGGCCGCCGAACAGGGCGCGGATCAGCCCCATCCCATGATCTCGGCCATGAACGCGCTTGGCTATGATGCAGCGACGCTGGGCAATCATGAATTCAGCCATGGCCTGCCCCTGCTGCGACGCGCCATCGCCGAAGCGCAGTTTCCCATGATTTCGGCCAATATCCGGTCGGTGGACGATGTGCCGCTGGTCAACCGCTCCATCGTGATCGAACGCAGCATGGCCGCCCCGGATGGCGCGCAGCGTGCCATAAGGATCGGCATCACTGGAATCGCCCCGCCACAGACGATCCAGTGGGAAGCAGGCTCGATCAACGGGAACCTCTCGGCCGAGGATGCCGTCCTTGCCGCCGCGCAAGAGGTGCGAAGCTTGCGCATGATGGGCGCGGATGTTGTCATCCTGCTGGCCCATACCGGCATAGGCCCCGACGGCCCCGACGAAGGCGGAACGGAGAACGTCGCCCTGCCGCTCGCCGCCCTTTCGGGCGCGGATGCGATGGTGCTTGGCCATACGCACATGGTCTTTCCCGATCCGCAGGAAAGCCGGCAAGACAGCCCACCCGCGCTGCTGAACGGAACCCCTGCCGTGATGCCGGGCTATTTCGGCTCGCATCTCGGGCAGATCGACATGGCGCTGCGCCATGACGGGCGGGGGTGGTCGCTGTCGGGGGCACGGGCCGAACTTCTGCCCGCGCGCCCCAAACCAGAGATCCACCCAGGGATCGAGACGGTCTGCGGACCGGCGCATCAGGCGGCAAGGAGCTGGCTCGGCACCCGGATCGGGCAGACGCCTGTCCCGCTCAGCAGTTATTTCGCCCGTGTCGCGCCGACCGATCTCTTGCGTCTCGTCGCGGCCGCGCAGGCCCATCACCTCGGCGAAAGGCTGGCACAGACGCCCTTTGCGGATCTGCCGCTCCTAGCGGCGGCGGCGCCCTTCCGGGCGGGCGGGCGGGGCGGGCCGGACTATTTCACGGAAATCGACGCGGGCCCGCTGGAACTGCGCCACGCCAACGACATCTACCCCTTTCCCAACAACGTGGTTGGACTGCTGGTGTCCGGCGCGGAACTGGAAGACTGGCTGGAACGCGCCGTCATCCAGTTCGCCACGCTGAAACCGGGCGACCGCGACATTCCCCTGATCAATCCCGATCATCCCGGGTTCGACTTCGATCTGATCGACGGCCTGTCCTTCGAGATCGACCTGTCACATCCCCCGCGCTTCGATGCGCTGGGCCGCCTTGTCGCGCCCGGGGCCCGCCGCATCCGCGACCTTTCCCATGGCGGGCGGGCCATCCACCCCGAGGATCGCTTCATCCTCGCCACCAACAGCTATCGCGCCGCGGGCAGCGGTGGCTTTCCCGCCTGCCGGCGCGACCGCGTCATTCTGGACGACAAGACCCCCACCCGCGCGGCCCTTGTCCGCTATCTTGAGGCGGGCCCGCCCTTCAGGCCCGGCATCGGCTTTGACTGGCGTCTGCGCCCGCTGGGGGCAAGCGCGCTGTTCGAAACCTCGACCCGCGCAATGACCTGCCTCGACCACATCGCCACCCTTCACCCCGAGGCCCTGCCCGGCCCCCAGCCGGGCGTCATGCGCTTCCGTTTGAAGCTCTGATCGGATAGGACAGCCCCGAACCGACGGAGCAGGACATGTTCGACGCGATTTTCTTTGATCTGGACGGGACGCTTGTGGATACCGAAAGCCTCGCGCTGGTCACGGGTCTGCGCGCCTTTGCGGATCTTGGCCATAGCGTCGATGAAAGCTTCATGCACGGCCTTGTGGGCAAGGCCGAACCGCAGGCGGAAAGGATCATCCGGCAATCCCTGCCCTCGCTGGACGTTCCCGCCTTCCGCGATGCGTGGCGGGCGAATTTCGATGCCGGGCTGAATGCGGGACTTCCGCTGAAATCCGGCGCGGTGGAACTGCTGGAGATGCTGGATCATCCGTTGGGCCTTGTCACCTCCACCGGGCGGCAGGGCGCACATCACAAGCTGGGCCTTGCCGGGATCGCGCATCACTTCCAGACCGTCATCACCTTTGATGACGTGCGCGAACCCAAGCCCGCAGCGGAACCCTATCTGCTGGCCGCGCGGACGCTGGGCGTCGACCCGGCCCGCTGTCTTGTCTTCGAAGACAGCGACATCGGCGCCGAGGCCGCGCATCGCGCGGGCTGCACCGTCGTGCAGGTGCCCGACGTGGCCCCCACCGAAGGCCGTTTCGCCCGCCATCTGGCGCAGGATCTGCTCTCGGGCGCGCGGGCGGCAGGGATCATCTGATCCGCCCGCCCGTCACGCTTGCGAATCCGCGCCCGGGGGCCTATATCCCCCGGCGAGAGGTTGGCGCGGGCGAGCGCCTCGCCAACCCGGTCAGGACCGGAAGGTAGCAGCCGTAACGAGCCCCGCTTGGGTCGTTGTCCAGCCTCTCACCTTTTCCTTACATTGATCGCCAAAGGCTTACCCCAACGGGGCGTGCCTCGCAATCAGGCCACCACGGCAAGCGTCGGCTCTGTCAGCGGGTCGGGGCGCGTGCGATCCAGCCAGTCGCGGATTTCGGAAACGGATCCCCGGCTGATCGAATAGGTCTCACCATTGCGATCGGTGATCTGGGGCTGGCCCCGCTGGAAGCCCAGCGCCACAACCTCATCCTTGCGGATCCAGAGCGACCGATGGCAGAGCCAGCCAGTTTCGGCCGGGATCAGCGATACGGCATCGCGCAGCGACATGCGCACCATGGCGGAACCCGCATCGGTGACCACCTCGACATATTGGTTGGCGGCGTGGATGCGGCGGATACGGGCCCGTTTTTCCAGCGGGAGTTTCAGCAAAAGGGGAACCTGCACGCTGACATTCGACCGCCAGATGGGAACGAGTTCGGGGATATGCCCCAGCCTTTCGCGCAAGATCGGGGCCGAGGCATGGACCGCGACCAGCGACGAGGGAACCGTTATGATGGCCTGCCGAAAGATGCGGACCCAAGTCCACTCCGCCCCCGGCACCGTCAGAATTGTCAGCCCCTGCGACAGCAGCACCGCCATCACCCACAGGCCCATGACGACCGCGACAAAGGAAAGCCCGCGTCGCATCGCAAACCAAAGGACATGGCCCAGCACCAGCCAGCAGAACAGCCAAAAGGCGGCGACCTTGGCAAAGGTCAGGATATGGCTGACGAATTCGGGAAGGCCGACTTCGGTGAATTCGGGCTTGAACATTCCGGTCAGCAACAGCAACAGCGGCAGCGCATAGCCGTAAAGCGTGACAGGATGCGTCATGTAGGCCCGCCCGGCCTGCACGAAATCCGCGCGGCTGCGGAAATTGGCCTGTACCATGCGGCGGGTCTCGGGCGGGCCCCAAAGCCAGTCGACCAGCCGATTGAACATTCGGGCACCCTTTACGCAGACACAGACACAACCAGCGGGATATCCGGCATCCCGGCGCACATCCGGGGGCCGGGATGCCCTCATCGCGAAGGTGCCAGAGAGGCCGGATTCCCGCAATGACATTCGCACCAAAAATGATGATGCTCACAATTACCTATTTGTTTCAAATGTTTGCCCTTTGACGGAAAGGCCGATCAAAACCGTCATTTCGTTGACAGATTTGGCGACTGCACGGTAATTCTCGACCAACTGGAAAAGACCCGGTGGAGGGAGCACGGGCGGTTCTGCCAGAAGGCAGGCGACAGCCATGACGACCGGACATCCCGACAAAGCGAAGCTTGCCCCTGCATCCTGCGATGCAGGGGTCAATTGACCTGTGACCCGCGCGAAGGCCCGAACCGAATATGACCGTCTGACCGCTTCCTTCCGATCCCCGCCCTTGGCCAGTCAGGCCGGGCTGTCCCCTGTAAAACGTTCAACCCTGTACGAGTGACCCATGACCGACACAATCCTGAACCTTGACGATCTGAGCATCCCCTTCGCCAACCGGGGGACCGCGACTGTCATCGACGGCGATATCTCGCTGCCCACCGATTTCGCCACGGCCTATAGCGGGATGATTGGCGCATCCAATCTGAACGGACAGACACTGACGATTTCGGGGCTGACGCAGGATGACACAATTGGCCTCACGGGCAGCTATTCGATAGTCGCCAATTATGTAGAACAGGGACCCACGCCGATCGCGCAAGTCAGCCAAACTTCGACCTCGGTTTCGTTCACCTTCTTTGGGACCAATTCCGCCAGCTTTGATGCGTTTTTCCAGTCACTGACCTTCCGCACGACCGACGACCGCGCGTTTTCGACCCGGGACCTGACCTTCAGCCTGAACACGCCCACCTTCCCGCAGACCGGGACGGTCAAGATCACCATCGGCGAGGAGCCGCCGGTCATCGGCAGCTTTGACGATGTGACCATCCCCTTTGAAGCGCGCTTTGTCCGCAACGTGATCGACAGCGACATCACCCTGCCGACCTCCTTCACCAACCTTTTCGACGAAACCACCACGCTGAACGGCCGGACGCTGACGATCACAGGGACGCAGTTCGGCGATGCGATCCGGTTCGCGGCTGGATCCGGTTTCGTCCTCGGCTACCCGAACACCACCTTGAACGGGCAGCCGATTGCCGCGACCTCTGGCAACGCTTTCTCCACCACGTTCACCTTCACCACGGCGATCACGACCGCACAACTGGAGCAGATGCTGCAGGCGATGACGTTCCAGGCCGGGCCCAACAACCCGGCCGAGACCTCGCGGACACTGAACTTTTCCCTCGACACGCCAACCCCTTTGACGGGGTCGGTCGATATCACCCTGTCGGCCCCCGAAGAGCGTAACCTGATCGGCGATCTGGACAACCAGACCGTCAGCCCGTCGGGCGGCGCCGTCGCCCTTGATACCGCCCTGCTCTTGTCGGTGGATTTTGTCGAGGCCTATTCCACCCCGGGTTCCCTGAACAACCTGACGATGGCGATCACCGGCTGGACGGGGCAGCAAATCCCGCTGGGAACTGTCGAAGGGTCAGGAGTTTCGATCCTTGCCGACGCCGGTTCCAGCAGTAACGTCTATGTGGATGGAACCCAGATCGGTGTCCTGCAGGGTTCCTCCGGAACGTTTTACTTCAACACCGCCGCGACGCCCGCCTTGGTGGAAAGAATGCTGGAAGGCGTGACGATCCAGCCGCAGCTCAACAGCGCTGGCACCCAGACGATCACCATAACGATCACGACGCCAATCGCGCCGCAATTCGGGACGGTGACCTTCACGCAGGCACCTGTCTCGCTCTCTGACCTGCGCGAGACTGTCGATGTCAGCTACAGTTCCGTGAACAATGAAGGGCTTCTTCTTGATTCGAATGTCACCCTTACCGGCGAAGGCCCCTGGGAGGGCGGCAAGATCGAGGTGACGGGCCTTGGCGAGGGCGACAGCCTTATGTTCATCCCTGCATCCGGATCGGGGCTTTACATCAGCGACGAAGGCGTGATCCTCGGCACGAGGGGTGGCGGCTTCGAACCGGAATGGTTCACGGAAATCGCCGCTTTGCCCACCACCGGCGGATCGACTTACACGATCACGCTTGGTGGCATCTCGACCCAAGAGGTCGAGACGATCATCGAAAGCCTCCGCCTTGTCGAGGCCACGTCGGGCGCGCGCACGCTGACGATCAGCGTGTCGGATAGCAGCGGCTTCGTGGCGTCGGATACGGTGACGGTGAATGTGGGCTATATCCCCACGCTGACCGACATGGTCGATACACTGGATCTGACGGCGGCCGAAGCCGCGGCGGGCCAGTTGCTGGATGCGGATGTGTCCTTCCGGGTGGACAGCGATCTGGAATACGGCGGCGTGGTGGTGACGGGCGTTGGGAAGGGTGAGGAAATCATCCTGCGCACCGATGGCGGATCGCCCTTTGTCTTGGAAGGCAGCACGATCCTGATCGACGGGCGTGAGGTTGGAACCCTTTACACTTTCGAAAGCGGACCGCAGATCGCCTTTACCGTAGAAACGACTGCGAAAGACGTGGAGGCGATGATCGAGAACCTCCTGTTCCGGGCGACCGCGCCCTCAACGGTGGCCAGCCGCGACATCACCATCACGATCAGCGATACGGATGGCGAGACGGATACGCAGGTGGTGACGGTGAACCTGCTTCCTGCGGGTTCGAAGGAGATGTCCTATCAGATCCTGGGATGGGTGAATGAAACCTGGGTGCCGGTCGACGGCGCCAGCGGCATCACGGGCGATCTGGACCCGACCGATCTTTTCACCGACGACGTGCCGGATGAATTCGTCGTGAACTACTCGGGCTTGCTGAATGTCGGCCCTGTCAACTTTGGCGAAAGGACGGTCATCGCCTTCAACGGGGTGAACGATCTCCTGATACTGGAGGTGAACGGGCAAACCTATGAAGTCGAAGGGCCGGAAGGGCGCCTGATCCTTGACCTGCCGCCGGGGCTGCACAAGATCACCGCGTCAGTCTATTATTCGCCGTTCGGGGGGGAAATCGAATTCCCCAGCATTTCTGTCGGCACGGCGATCCCGCCACAGCCTGGCGATCAATGGCCGCCCTATGACCAGACGCCGCTGTTCGACAATGTGCGCACGGTGCCCGAGACGCTCTATCGGGTGGCGGTAACGACCACGGCCACGAACACGGCAACGGGCGGCATTACCGTGCTGGAGCACGTGTTCTATGTCACGTCGCAGGACGATATCCCCGGGCAGTTGGACGCCCTGCGTCAGTCCCTGAACCTGCCACCCTTCCTTTCCGTGGAACAGGACTATTCCGTCATGGCGGAGGTATCCGGCAGCAGCGGGGCGGATACGCTGACCGGCACGGATGGCGCTGACCTGCTGGATGGCGGGGCGGGCGATGACCTGCTTCTGGGCAGCCTTGGCGCCGATACGATGGACGGCGGATCGGGCGTGAACACGGTGTCCTATGAGGCGTCGAATGCACGGGTGACGGTCGACCTGTCGAAGGGCATCGGTCAGGGCGGCCATGCCGAAGGCGATGTGCTGCGCAACATCAACGTCGTGCTCGGGTCGCGCTTCGGCGACCACCTGATCGGATCGGCCGGGGATGACTCGCTCTATGGCATGGCAGGGGCCGACACGCTGATCGGCAATGCGGGCGACGATCTGCTGGATGGCGGCGATGGCGCTGACAGCCTGCGTGGCGGCGAAGGGAACGATCTGCTGCGCGGCGGCTTCTCGGCCGACACCCTCATGGGCGATGCCGGCAATGACGTGCTGCGTGGCGGCTTTGGCAATGACCGGCTGGAAGGCGGGGACGGGCAGGATTCGCTTGGCGGCGGGACCGGGAATGACACCCTTCTTGGCGGCGATGGCAATGACATGCTGCGCGGCGGGCAAGGGGCCGACAGCATGGATGGCGGCGCGGGTCAGAACCGGACGACCTATGACGACTCGGACACTGCGGTGAACGTCAACCTTGCGACCGGGGTGAATACCGGCGGCCATGCCGAAGGCGATATCCTGCTGAACATCCAGGAGGTGACCGGCTCGCGCTTTGGCGATGCCCTGACGGGCGGCGCGCTGGCGGATATCTTCTATGGCGGTGCGGGTGCCGACACGATCGACGGCGGCCGCGGCGCGGACCGTCTGTTCGGCGGGGCGGGGGATGACTTGCTGACCGGCGGCGATGGCAACGACTTCCTGATGGGTGGTCTTGGTGCCGATACGATTGATGGCGGGCGCGGGGTGGATACCCTGTCCTACGCCGCGGCGAAGAGCGGGGTGGTTGTTCACCTTGGCGTCGGCGCGGGCGATGGCGGAAACCGGTCCGAGTCCGGAGGCGACCGGATCTCGAACGTGGAACGTGTCATCGGGTCGGCCTTCGCCGATAGTCTGACCGGCGGCGATGGGGCGGAAACGCTGATCGGTGGCGCAGGAGATGACGTGTTGTTCAGCAGCGCGGGCAATGACGTGCTGACCGGCGGGGCAGGAGGCGACATATTCGTGTTCAATGCCAACTTCGGGTCGGATCGGATCTCTGATTTCGGTGACGAAGACGGGCTTGCGATCGTGCCCGACCTCTGGGGCGATGCGCAATTCGGCAATGTCGGCCAGTTGCTGGATGCCTATGGCTATCAGGGCGACGGTTATGTCGAGTTGCGGCTGACCGCGTCGGATATCCTGCGGATCGACAATGTCACCCTGGATTTCCTTCGCGAAAATCAGGACGTTTTCATCCTCGGCGCCTGATCGGCGCACCCCATGCTGGCACGCCCTCGGCCCCGGCGAACCTTGATCGCCGGGGCCTTCTCATGTCCAAACTGCCCGCAACCGCGCCGTGACAGTGGATAACCGCCGCTTTGCGGATGGGCGACCTTGCCCTGCCTTCCCCAGTCGCACTAGGTTGGGACGGATCAAGGAGCGACCATGTCCGACACGCCCGAAAAGGCCTATCAGGTTCTTGCCCGCAAGTACCGCCCCGAAACCTTTGCCGATCTCGTCGGGCAAGAGGCGATGGTGCGCACGCTGAAGAATGCCTTCGCCGCGGATCGCATCGCCCATGCCTTCGTGATGACGGGGATCCGGGGCACCGGCAAGACCACCACGGCGCGGATCATTGCCAAGGGGCTGAACTGCGTCGGCCCCGATGGCAAGGGCGGGCCGACCACTGATCCCTGCGGCATCTGCGATCCCTGCCGCGCGATTGCCGAGGGCCGCCATGTCGATGTGATGGAAATGGACGCAGCCTCTCGTACCGGCGTTGGCGACATCCGCGAAATCATCGACTCGGTCCATTACCGGGCGGCCAGCGCGCGCTACAAGATCTATATCATTGACGAGGTTCACATGCTGTCGACCAGCGCATTCAACGCGCTGCTCAAGACGCTGGAGGAACCGCCCGCCCATGTGAAGTTCATCTTCGCCACGACCGAGATCCGCAAGGTCCCCGTCACGGTCCTGTCGCGCTGCCAGCGCTTCGATCTGAAGCGGATCGAGCCCGAGGTGATGATGGCCCTTCTGCGCCGCATCGCCACGGCGGAAGGCGCGCAGATCACCGATGGCGCGCTGGCGCTGATCACCCGCGCGGCGGAAGGATCGGCCCGCGATGCGACATCGCTTCTGGATCAGGCCATTTCCAATGGCGCGGGCGAGGTGACGGCAGATCAGTTGCGCGCCATGCTGGGGCTGGCCGACCGGGGCCGCGTGCTGGACCTGTTCGATCTGATCGTCACGGGCGATGCCGCCGGCGCGCTTTCGGAACTGTCGGGCCAATATGCCGACGGGGCCGATCCGATGGCCGTGCTGCGCGATCTGGCGGAGATCACCCATTGGATTTCGGTGATCAAGATCACCCCGGCCGCGGCCGAAGATCCGACAACCCCGCCCGATGAACGCGCGCGCGGCGTGGATATGGCCACACGCCTGCCCATGCGCGTGCTGACGCGGATGTGGCAGATGCTGCTCAAGGCGCTGGAAGAGGTGGCGCTTGCCCCCAATGCCATGATGGCCGCCGAAATGGCCGTGATCCGCTTGACGCATGTGGCCGACCTGCCCGATCCCGAAACCCTGATCCGCAAGCTGCAATCCGCCCCGCAGCCCGGGCCTGCCCCCGGTGGCGGGGGCGGCGCGCCTGCCGGTGGGGGGGGGCGCATGGTCCATGCCCCTGCCATGCGCATGGCCCCCTCTGCCCCCGCGCGCGGCCCGGTGATGCAGGGGGGCGGGCAGGCCCTCGCCGTAGCGGAAGGGACGCTGCAGGTCTTTGTCAGCTTTGATCAGGTGGTCGAACTGATCCGCGAAAAGCGCGACATGAAACTGCTGTACGAGGTTGAGCAGGGCCTCCGCCTTGTCCGCTACACGCCCGGGCGGATCGAGTTTCAGCCCACGCCCGAGGCAAGCCCCGATCTTGCCGCCCAACTGGGCCAGCGCCTGCAGATGTGGACGGGCGCGCGCTGGGGCGTGTCGGTCGTCAATGAAGGCGGCGCCCCCACCATCGCCGAACTGCGCGATCAAGCCCGGCGCGAGGCCGAGGCCGAGGCACTGCGCAATCCGCTGGTGCAGGCGGTGCTGACCGCCTTTCCCGGGGCGCGGATCGCCGATATCCGCACGCCCGCCGCCCTTGCTGCCGCGGCCGAGGCCGAGGCCCTGCCAGAAGTCGAGGATGAATGGGACCCGTTCGAAGAGGGTTGATCGCCACCGCCGCCCTGCTGCTGCCCAAGGCGGCCGAGGCGGGCCTCTGCGCCGCCCAGCGCCCCGGCTGGCAGGCAGCCGACGGCCCCGTCGGCGCTTGGGGCGAAAGCCTTTACATCCTCGGCTCTCCTCTGGGGTTGGGGATCCTCATGCTGCTGGTGATCGGCCTTGTCTTCCCGCGGCCATGGCTTTCAGCGATCCTTGCCCTGCCCGCGCTTGTCCTCGCCTGGTTGCTCACCGTAGGCCGCATGTCGGATGCTGCGGCGCTTGCCATGTCCGAAGGCTGCATCGGAACGGCGGTGCCTGTCTCGATCCTGCTTGTCCTGATGGCGGCGGTGGTGCTTGTCCGAGGCTTCCGCGCCGGGCCGCGCCGGAAGACCCGCGCATGAGGCAGCCTTGCCGCGCCCCTGAGCAGGCCCTATCACTGTAACCCGCGCGCCGGAACGAAGGAGTATCGCGATGCTGAAGGGACTCGGGGGCCTTGGTGGCCTTGGCGACATGGCCAAGATGATGAAGGCCGCGCAGGACATGCAGACGAAGATGGCCGAGATGCAGGCCGAGATGGCCAATACCGTGGTGATCGGCGAAGCCGGGGCGGGGTTGGTCAAGGCGCGGGCCACGGCCAAGGGCGAAGTGACCGGGCTGGATATCGACCCGTCGATCCTTGTCGCATCGGAAAAGGAAGTGGTCGAAGACCTGATCGTCGCCGCGATCAAGGATGCGCAGTCCAAGGGCCAGATGCGCATGGCCGAAGAGATGCGCCGCATGACCGAGGCGCTGGGTCTGCCCGCCGACATGAAGCTGCCCTTCTGACATGGCCGCAGGCGGCGGTGATGGCCCGCGCGAGATCGAGGCGCTGATCGACCTGATGGCGCGGCTGCCGGGGCTTGGCCCCCGGTCGGCGCGACGGGCGGTGCTGGTGCTGCTGAAACGGCGCGGGGCGCTGATGGCGCCCTTGGCGCAGGCCATGGCGCAGGTGGCCGTATCAGCCCGCGATTGCCGCGTTTGCGGGAATATCGGCACGGCGGACCTCTGCGCGATCTGCGCCGATGAGCGGCGGGCGACGGGCGAGATCTGCGTGGTCGAGGATGTGGCCGACCTCTGGGCGCTGGAACGCGCCGGGGTGTTTCGGGGGCGCTATCACGTGCTGGGCGGCACGCTGTCGGCGCTGGATGCCGTGGGGCCGGAAGAGTTGCGAATCCCCGCCCTGATCGAGAGGGTCGCGGCGGAAGGTGCGCGCGAAGTGATCCTTGCGCTGAATGCCACCGTGGATGGCCAGACCACCGCGCATTACATCGCCGACGCTCTGGCAGGCACAGGGGTGACGGTCACCTCGCTGGCGCAGGGCGTGCCCATCGGGGGCGAGCTGGACTATCTCGACGACGGCACGCTGGGCGCGGCGCTGCGGGCGCGGAAATCCTTCTGAAGCCAAAGGAAAGGGCCGGTGGCATCGCTGCCCCGGCCCCTGGCTCATCGCGCAATCCGCGCCTTAGCGGCGGCGGTTGTCATCCTCGTCCTCGTCCTCGTCGTCATCCGACTGCGGCAGGTTGAAGAAGCTTTCGGCATCCGAGAAATCGGCAGGCTTCTCTTCGCGTTCCGACAGGGTGAAAGCCTCCAGCCCGGCGATGGAGGAAGGCATCTTCGCCTCGGGCGACATGCCCAGCGACTGTTCGGTGGACACCAGTTTCCGACGTTCGTCATCCGACATTACGGTGCCTTCGGCGGCCTTCTTGCGGGCGGCCTGCTGCACGGCGGTATCAAGCTCCGACTGGCGGCAGAGGCCCAGCGCGACCGGGTCGATGGGGGTGATGTTGTTGATGTTCCAGTGGGTGCGTTCGCGGATCGACTGGATCGTGGGCTTGGTGGTGCCCACCAGCTTGCCGATGGCCCCATCCGACAATTCCGGGTGGAACTTCACCAGCCACAGAATCGCGGCGGGGCGATCCTGCCGCTTGGACAGCGGCGTATAACGCGGACCGCGGCGCTTTTCCTCGCCCACGGCGGCCTGATTGTGCTTCAGCTTCAGCTTGTAGAGCGGGTCGGCCTGACCCTTTTCGATCTCAATCGCGTCAAGCTGGTTGTTGGCGATGGGATCGAAGCCCTTCACCCCGGTGGCCACATCGCCATCGGCAATCCCCTGCACCTCAAGTTCGTGCATGCCACAGAAATCGGCGATCTGCTTGAAGGACAGGGTGGTGTTGTCCACAAGCCAGACGGCGGTGGCCTTTGCCATGAGCGGTTTGTTCATAGGATTGCTCCTTGCAATATCTCTCTCGGGCCGGGAAATCGGCTGCGACCGGGGCCGCCATTCCACGATTTCGGGGAATTTCAGGGCGGGATATAGTCGTTTCCGACGACGGAGGAAAGTGAAAATGCGCGTGATGCAACTGCTGCTGCTGGCCCTGATGGCCGCCGCACCGGCCCGGGCCGAAGGGGAAAGGGCCGGGGATTTCGACTATTACGTGATGGCGCTGTCATGGTCGGCCACTTGGTGCGCGCTGGAAGGCGATGCGCGGGACGATCCGCAATGCGACGCGGGGCGCGGGATTGATTTCGTGCTGCATGGCCTCTGGCCGCAATACGAGAGGGCTGGCCGTCCTTCTGCCGGACGGGCGCGCGCGATCCGTCGCGGGCGATGACGGCGGCGCAGGCGGATGTCTTTGGCGGGGCGGGCGCGGCCTTCTATCAGTGGAAGAAGCACGGCCGCTGTTCGGGCCTGTCGGCGGCGGAGTTCTACGACACCGCCCGCGCGGCCTTTGAACGGGTGGCGGTGCCCGCGCCCCTGCAGGGGCTGTCGCGCGACATCCGCGTCGAGGCGGATGTGATCGAGGATGCCTTTCTTGAGGCGAATCCGGAGCTTGCACCGGAAGGCGTGGTGGTGACCTGCCGGTCGGGCATGGTGCAGGAAGTGCGGATCTGCCTGACCAAGGATCTGGAATTCCGCGATTGCGGCGGCGATGTGGGCCGCGTCTGCCGGGGGGTGGCAGGGATGGAGGCCGTGCGCTGAACCTTGCGCCAGATCATGGCGCGGGGGCCGGGGACGGCGTTCAATCACCGCATTGATCACCCGGGAAAGGACAGGACATGGCACTTCTGGCAAAGGGAACATGGGTTCTGGTGATGGACGAGGAACGCGCCATCCTTCTGGAGAATGGCGGCACGGTGGACGTCCCCAATCTGCACGAGGTGGAGCGCATGGCGGCAGAGCCGCTGGCCCCCTATAGCGACAGGCCCGGTCGGGCCCATGACGTGGGCAAGAACCAGAGATCGGCGATGGAACAGCCCGATCTTGATCGTCTCGGCGGGGAAAGGCTGGCCGCGCAGGTGGTGGTGCATCTGCGCAAGGTCGCGGGCGACCGGCCGCTGGTGATTGCCGCCCCGCCACAGGTGCTGGGCGCGGTGCGGGATGAGTTGGACCGTCAGGGTGCGCTGTCGGGCCCGGCCAGGCTGAACCTGCTTTGCACGCTGGACAAGACGCTGACGGGGCATCCCCCGGCCAAGCTGCCGCCCATCCTTCAGGCGGCGCTGGACGGGGTTTGACCGTTATTCCACCTTAAGGACGATCTTTCCCACATGCCCGCTGCTTTCCATGCGGGCATGTGCGGCAGCGGCCTGTTCAAGGGGGAATTCGCTGTCCATCACGGGGCGGAACTTGCCCGCCGCGATCATGGGCCAGACATGCGCCTCCACCTCGGTGCCGCGATGCGGGCCTTGGCGAGGTCGCTTTGCGGGCGGAGCGTCGATCCGGTGATCGTCAGGCGACGCATCATCACCTCGGCAAAGTTCAACTCCACCTTCGCACCTTGCAGGAAGGCGATCTGCACAAGGCGGCCTTCGGTGGCCAAGGCCTTGACATTGCGGGGCAAATAGCCGCCGCCAACCATGTCGAGGATCAGTTGCGCGCCGCCCTCATCATGCATCATCGCAACGAAATCACCGCTGCGATAGTTCAGCGCCTTTTCCGCGCCAAGCGCTTCGCAGGCGGCGCATTTCTCATCCGATCCAGCGGTGGTGAAGACCCGCGCGCCAAGGGCCTTGGCGATCTGGATGGCGGTGGTGCCGATGCCGGAAGACCCACCATGGACAAGGAACCGTTCCCCCGCCTTCAGCCCGCCGCGCATCACCACGTTGGACCAGACGGTGAAACAGGTTTCGGGCAGGCAGGCGGCCTCTTTCATCGAAAGGCCCTCGGGGATGGGCAGGGCATGCGCCTCGGGCGTGGTGACGTATTCGGCATAGCCGCCGCCCGGCAGCAGCGCGCAGACCTTGTCTCCGATGCTGTAGCGGGTGACGCCGGGGCCGATTTCGACGACGGTGCCCGATGCCTCCAGCCCCGGCAGGGGCGAGGCATTGGCGGGCGGCGCATAGCTGCCCGCGCGTTGCAGCGCATCGGGGCGGTTCACGCCCGCATAGGCCACGCGGATGACGATCTGGCCATGGCCGGGGACGGGGACGGGGCGGGTGCAGGGTTTCAGCACATCCGGCCCGCCGGGTTCCGTGATTTCCACGGCGCGCATCGTGTGGGAAAGTTCCATCGTGATTCCTTGGGCTTAGCCTTGGCGGAAGCGGTCCATCATCTTGCCGGGCAAGTCATCGGGGACCGTCGGCACGCGCCATTTCTCCATCACCTTGGCGGGGCCTGCAAGGATCGCCTTGCCAAGCGGGTTTTCGCGCAGCTTGGCCTTCAGCGTTTCGATCTGCATCACATCGCCGATCCGGCGGTCGAGGAAATCCCATGTCGCCTGATGACCAGTGCTGTCATCGCCCAGCCAGTAAAGGACGGTGGAGCCATATACGGCCGAGAGGGTGGCGCGTTTGGAATACCAGTTCAGATCGCGGGTCGTGTCGCCCAGCGAAATCCAGATGGCATCCGCCGTGCCCCAGATCAGTTTCGCCCCTTCGGCGGCGTGTTGCGGCAGGGCGAAAAGCGTGGTCCCCCGGCGGACGAGTTCGCGATCCTCGATCAGATCCAGCCGCAGGCGGATGGCATGGGCGATACGGTCGCGGAAGCGCATCTGGGAAAGGTCCGTATTTCCAATGGCTTCGATCATGCGGCGGTCGCCGTCGCGGTGGAAGGCGGCGGCAAGGTCGATGCCGCCACGGGGATAGAGGGCGCGGGCCAGACCTTCGGCCACGCCCGAATCGGCGATGGCGGCGCGCAGGGTGGTTTCTGACCAGCCGTCGAAGGGAACATGCGAAAGCGCCGCGTTCAACACGGCTTCGCGGGCGTTTTCAGGGCTTTGCGGGCTTTCCATGGCGGACTCTTCGGGGCATCGGTGGACAGGCGGTCATTCCTTTGTTATAGGGCGCGCCTGCACACTGTAGTGCAACTCTAACCTAGGAAGGTGGTGACAACCACATGCAGGTCAGCGTCCGCGACAATAACGTCGAACAGGCACTCCGTGCCCTGAAGAAAAAGCTCCAGCGCGAAGGCGTTTTCCGTGAAATGAAGCTCAAGCAGCATTTCGAGAAACCGTCCGTCAAGAAAGCGCGCGAGCAAGCCGAAGCGGTCCGCCGTGCGCGCAAACTCGCGCGCAAGAAGGCACAACGCGAAGGCGCTCTCTGAGGCGTTTGCGACACTGGGGCAGCGATGCCCGCCCGATCAACCCCCGTCCGCAAGGCCGGGGGTTTTTCATTGCCTGCGCCGTTAATCTTGGGGATTTTCCCGGGAATTTCAGCAGGATGGGCGAATTCGACCGTGCCACAGCCGGTGCAGCGCGGCGGTGCAGCAGGGCGTGCATACAAGTTTCGGCAGGGTGATGAAGGGTATCATGGTTAACCGTGCGCGGATGCGGGGGTGGGGAACCGATTTCTGACGCAGATTTCGGCGCGGAATTTGTGTCAAATTCCGCCATGCGGGACGGCGGGGAAACACCCGCCCTACACCGCCAGCGCGGTGGTCTGGACGACGGTGCGCAGCGCGAAGGAGGAATGCATCTGCCGCACACCCGGCAGGCGTGACAGATACTGGCGGTGGATACGCGCGAAATCCTCGGTGTCCTGCGCCATGATCTTGAGCAGGTAGTCCGCCTGCCCCGCCATCAGATGGCATTCCAGAATGTCGGGGATGCGCGCCACCTCGCGCTCAAAGGCATCGAGCAATTCATCGGCCTGGCCCTGCAAGGTAATCTCTACATAGACTGTCGTCGGGCGGCCAAGGCGGCGCGGATCGAGCAGGGCCACGTAGCGGGCGATGAACCCCTCTTCCTCAAGCCGCTGGGTGCGGCGGTGGCAGGCCGAGGGCGACAGGTTCACCCGTTCCGACAATTCGGCATTGGTGATGCGGCCTTCCTTCTGCAGGACGGTCAGGATGCGGCGGTCGGTTGCGTCGAGTTCGGACATTCGCGGAAGAAGCTTTCACCATCTGGGCCGATTGCGAAGAATTCTACCGCAGGGATGCCCCCGCGTCATGCAGAAATCAAAGAAACGGCGGGGAAGCTGACAGAAGCTTTTCCCACAGCGGGCCGTATCCGTGCCCGGAACGGGAGGAAGCAACCAAGGAAGATCGGGCGTCCCGAAAGAGACTGCCGCAGGAATTCCGTGTCGGCATGATGCCCGTCGCCGCGCGCGAGGCGGTGACCCATGGGCATGAGGTGTTGGTGGAAAGCGGGGCCGGTGTCGGCGCGGGCTTTTCGGATGCGGATTACTGGCCGCGGGCGCGTGATCGCGGGAACGGCGGAAGAGGTTCACAGTTCCGAGATGATCGAAGGTGAAGAGCCGCAGGCCGTGGAACGCGGTCCGCCTGCGCGCGGGGCAGCTTTTGTCGCCCATCTGTGATCTGGCCCTCGATCCGGCCCAGACGAAGGACCTGCTGGCATCGGCGTGACGGCCATCGCCTATGAGACGGTGACGGATGATCGCGGCGGGCTGCTGCTGGCGCCCATGTCCGAGGTGGCGGGTGGCTGGCGCCGCAGGTGGGGCCTGGACGCTGCAAAAGGCCAATGGCGTGGCGGCAGTGCTGATGGGGGCGTGCCGGGTGTGCTGCCTGCTAGTATGGCGGACGTAAGTGCGGGTGTGGGCAATCATGCCGCCGCGATCAGCGCCGTGGGATGGGGCGGATGTCACCGTGCTGGACCGGCGTAGGTGAACCGGCTGCGCTATCTGGATGATGTGTTCGGCGGGCAGTTCAATGCGGCTATGCCGATGCCACCACGACGATCGAACTGGCGCGGCAGGCCGACACAGATCATCAGCGGTGTTGATCCTGCGCGGCGCCTGCTGATTTCCGCGCCAGGCCGGCAGCCAGCGCCCGGCGCGGCGCTGGTGGATGTGGCGATTGATCAGGGCGGGGTGCTTTGAGACATCGCGCGCGACCACGCATCAGGACCGATCTAAGGAGGTGGACGGGATCATACTACTGCGGCCAACATGCCCGGCGCGGCGCGGACATCGACGCAGGCCTTTGGCAACATGCCCTTCTCGCTCGCGCTGGCCGACAGAGCGCCTGTGCTGAGGACAAGCATCTGCTGGCCGGGCTGAACAACGCATGCGGGCAGGCTGACCTATGCGGCGGTCGGCACGGCGCCGCCTGCCCACGACTGGGCGCGGCGGAGGCGCTGGCGATCTGATTTGTATGTCTGAACAGACAAGGGCGGGCCGCGGGACCATCCTGCGGCCTTAAGCCGATATGAGGCGGCTTACTAGCGAGTTTACCTACCGATATCCAGTTCGACGGCCTGGCGGGGCGGCCTCGGCGGCCTCTTTTCTGGCCGTGGCATCCTTGATGCTTGTTCACCGCCTTCACCAGAAGGAACACCACCCAGGCGATGATCACGAAATTGATCACGGCGGTGATGAAGGCGCCATAGGCGAAGACCGGCGCACCCGCATCCCGCGCCGCGGCGAGCGAGGCCGGATCCGTTCCCGACAGGTCGATGAACAGGTTCGAAAAGTCCACCCCGCCGGTGATCAGGCCGATGATCGGGTTGATCAGATCCCCCACGAGCGAGTTCACGATGGCCGTGAAGGCGGCACCGATGATGATACCCACGGCGAGGTCGACGACATTCCCCCGCGCGATAAACGTCTTGAATTCATTCAGCATTTCACGGTTCCCACGTTTTTTCCTTTAGCCATTTCGCCATGATCGAAACAGGCACCGTCCCTGCCCCCGGCGGCAGGGGACAGCCTGCCGCATTTTCGCGAAATTTTCATTGGAAAAAGTCGGCGCGGACGGCCCGGGTTGTGTCGGTGACGCCCTTGGAGGACGTCGATCGGGCGGCACCATGCTGTGCGGCGTTGAAGCGGAAGATCACCAGCGGCCTGATGGTCGGCGTGCGGTCGACGACGAAACCTCGCTGTTCATAAAAGCGCGCGGCGCGCCAGTTGGTATCGACGACGTCCAGCCGCACCGGCGCCGAAGCTGATGCGCGGCTTCTAGCTATGAAGTCAAAGCGCGCCGCCCACGCCCTCGCTCCCGGTATATCGATGGACGTAGAGCATTCATCCAGCAGGAAGCGGGCCTTGATCGATCTGCTTCCCAGCAGGCGCAGGACTACGCCCGCCAGTTCGCCAAAGGCGCCCGTAGACCGCGCGCAGATCCTCTCGCCGCCGGCGAAGGTGCCCCGTTCCGCTTGAAACCGGCAAGGCCGACAAGGCGGCCATCGATCATAGGCCGTTGTGCACGATCGGCGCATCACCCGGGCGAAGAAGACGAGGGCAAGCCGCTTCGGGGTCCAGCACGCGGCTCCAGCTTGTCGCCGAAGGCCGCCCAGTAGAGAAGCACCGCCGCCTGTCGCGCAGGTGATCGGGGCAGGCCCCTTCGATGCGGATCATGCAAGCTCTCCTTCCGCTGCGGCCTGGTGGCCCCGCCCTGCGCCTTAATCCAGCCCTCTTCGGTGCCGATATCACTGATATCCTGCATGATCCGGCCAGCTCGCCCAGATGCGACAGCCGCCACAGGGCGCGGGCCAGCAGGATGACCTGCAGCGTCGCGGATGCCCGGGGCGCGGGGCCACGAGCGGGGCGAGGAGCGAGGGCAGACCTCGGGCTGGAACGGTGCCGCACAAGCTGCGGATCGAAGGGCCAGACCGAGACATCGGGGCGCTGCGTGGACAGGCGATGGATCATCGGCAGGCCCATCAGCGCCCGCGATCCGACGGACGCGGTGTAAAGCTCGCCATGGGTTGGGCGCGGGCACGCGCGATCTGACGGCCTGCCGTTCGGCAAGCGCCCAGCGCGGGTAATCGGCCAGCTTGCGGGGCGGCAGATGCGGTGGGCAAGGCTCGCGGGCGGCCCCAGAAGGGGCCGGGCGCGGGGGCCTTGGCGATGATGGCGTTGATATCATCGGCCAAGGCAAAGCGGTTGTTGCGATTGCCCTCATCCGTGATCCGCTCGGCCAGCCACTGCCAGACGGCGCGGGGATCGGCGCGGCCCGTCAGGCGGGCGGCAAAGCCCGCGGGATAGGCCATCGGGAAATCGAAACCGATCAGCAGGCGGTGGCCCCGGGCGGCGGCGCGGTCGATGCTGGCGCGGATATGCGCCTCGGCCTCGGCGCGGCTGCGGAAGTAGCGCGCGCTTTCCCCCGCCGCATCGGCCTGACCGATCCAGATCGCATCGGCCGAGGGGCGGGCGGGCGAAAGGCCATGCGTGGCCGACCAATCCACCACCATCACCCCGTCAAAGGCAGGCGCGGCAAGGCCGGTTTCGGCAAGGATGAAATCGGCAACAGTGGCGGTGTCGTTCAGATCCAGCACCGGCACCGGCAGGGACAGCCCTGCCGCGTCGCTGGCCACGGCGCGCACCAGGGGATCGCCCGGCTGGATCAGGTCATGCCCCGTCTCGCGGCGCCAGACTTCCACCTTTCGGTGGCTGTCGCGCTTGTAGCCTTCGACCAGAACCAGATCGACCGGCGAGAGGCGGGCCAGAACATCGGACAGGGCCGGTTCGGGGCCGCGATGTTCCACCATCAGGGCGAAACGGTCCTTGGCGGCCAGAACCACCTCGCGCGCGCCGGCCTGACGGTGGCGGAAAGTGTCCTTGCCGGGTTGATCGAGATCCACCTCGTGATGGACATGCTTCACGGTGGAAACGGAAAAGCCGCGCCGGGTGATTTCGGCCACCAGCCGTTCCATCAGGCTGGTCTTGCCCGAATTCTTCCAGCCGATGACGCCGTAGATCTTCATCGCGCGCCCCGGATGCGGGCCTCGGCCGTGGCGAGGTCTTGGGGCGTGTTGAGGTTGGCGAAGGCGCCGTCATCGGGGAAATCGGCACGGGCGGCGTGGAGGCTGTCGGCAAAGCTGCGCACACGCGCCTTTTCGCCGCTGGCGAGAAAGGCGCGCAGGGCGGGGGCGGCCGTGGCGGGCCAGAGGCCGAAGGTCGGGTGATCATTCCCGCCCGAGCGGGCGAGTGCGGCCCCCGTCCCTTCGCCTGCCAGCAGGAGGCGGGGCACGAGGTCGGGCGGGAAGAAGGGCGCATCGACCGGGACGGAGACAAGATGCGTCGCGCCAAGGGGCGCGGCCCAGTCCAGCCCCGCCAGAAGGCCGGAAAGCGGGCCTTGCGAGGCGTCGGTATCGGGCAGGATGGGCAGGCCAAAGCGGGCAAGCCGCGCAGGATCGCCATTGGCGCTGATCGCCAGACGGTCCACCTGCGGGCCGAGCCGTTCAATGGCATGGGCGATCAGGCCGCGCCCGGCCAGCGGCAGCATGGCCTTGTCGGCCCCGCCCATCCGGCGGCCCTGCCCGCCGGCCAGAATCACCCCGAATATCCGCACGCGCGCCCTTTCCCTTCGTCCTGCAATGGCCTAAGCCCTTCGCTGCGCAAGGTAAAGCGCGAGGCGCGATGACATCTGCCCGACATGCCTTTCTGCGCGGCCTGCTGGCCGCCCTGCCGATGACCGTGGTCGTCGGCCCCTTTGCGCTGCTGTTCGGGGTGGTGGCGACAGAGGCCGGGCTGAACGTGCTGGAGGCGATGCTGTTTTCCGTTTCGGTCTTTGCCGGCGCGTCGCAATTCGCGGCCCTGCAGACGATGCAGGAAAACGCGCCCGTTCTGGTGGTGCTGGCCACGGCGCTGGCCGTCAATCTGCGGATGGTGATGTATTCGGTCACGCTGGCCCCGCATTTCGGAACCCTGCCGCTGCGGTCGCGCGCATTGATGGCCTATTTTCTGGTGGATCAGAGCTTTGCCACCACCGTGGCCGAGATCGACCGCACCCCCGCGATGACGGCAGAGGAAAAGCGCGCGGTCTTTTTCGGGGCGGTGGTGGCGGTTGCGCCACTGTGGTTTCTCGCATCGTTGGCCGGGGCGATGATCGGGCGGGCGATCCCGCCGGACTATGCGCTGGATTTCGCGCTGCCGATCACCTTTCTGGCCATGGTCGCGCCGATGCTGCGCAGCCTGCCGCATCTGGCGGCGGCGGGGGTGTCGATCCTGCTGTCGCTTTTGCTGGCGGGGCTGCCCTACGGCACGGGGCTGTTGATCGCGGCGGCAGTGGCGATGACGGTGGGCGCGCTGATCGACCGCTGGTTGGAGGCGCGGCGCGCATGATCGACAAGGCCACCTTCTGGATCGTGCTGCCGGTGCTGGCGCTGGGGACCTATGCGATCCGCTTTTCCTTTCTGGGAACGCTGGGGACGCGTCCGCTGCCGGGCTGGCTGACCCGGGCGCTGCGCTATACGGCGGTGGCGGTGCTGCCCGCGCTGGTGGCGCCGGGCGTGCTGTGGCCCGCGGCGACGGGGGGAGAGACGGACCCCGCGCGTCTGGCGGCGGCGCTGGTGACGCTGGCGGTGGGTCTTGCCACGCGCAGCACGATGGCCGCGATCCTTGCCGGGGCGGGCACGCTGTTCGCGCTGTTGGTGACGGTCGGCTGATCCCCGCGGTCAGAGCGGGGATTCGCCCGCCTGTATCAGCAGGACGCCGTGGTTCTTGTCGGCATCCTCATCCCGGATCACGCGGGTGGTGACGCCGGGGATCTTGGCGAAATCTTCCATCAGCTTGTTCGGATACCAGGTGTTGCGGATCCCTTCAAAGCCCGGCACGCCGCGCAGGATGGACGAGATGGAATTGGCGCATTGCGCCTTGGGCACCGCGCCGTATTCCTTGACCCGCCGCGCCACCAGATCCGCCACGCCGGGCGAGACG
This sequence comes from Paracoccaceae bacterium, assembly GCA_041397045.1. Taxonomy (GTDB): domain Bacteria; phylum Pseudomonadota; class Alphaproteobacteria; order Rhodobacterales; family Rhodobacteraceae; genus Paragemmobacter. The sequence goes on along the minus strand of JAWKXK010000015.1, from coordinate 84,904 downwards.
ACAACCGTCTGTTCCACCACGCGGAACGTTTCGCGGGCGTGATAGTCGATGTAGAAATTCACGATGCGCGGAGTGATCCCGTAATGAACGTCATTGCGTTCGGGGATGCGCGGATGGTTCCAGGTGCCCGCCGGATCGAACATGATCCGTTCGGAATCGTTGATCATCAGCCCGCTATGCGCCCCCGCGCCCGAGCGGTTGTTGATCACCGTAAACAGCGTGATCGCATTCGGGCCGTCATGCACATAGCGCGCCGCCTGCACCTGTTCATCCGGTGCCCAGACCGAATCCGCGCCACAGGCGGCAAGGTTCAGCAGGGCCAGCAAGGCAAGAACGGCACGCAGCATCTATCAATCCAATTCGGCGGGTCTGAAATCGGGCAGGGAGGGGGCCGCCGGGCGGCCCCGTGGCCGCGTCAGGCGTTCACAAGCGCCATGAAGATCAGGATGGCGAAGATGATGACGACGCCGTATTGCACGAACTTCACGAAGCCCGCGAAGGTTTTCTCCTGCGCGCGGATGTCCATGCTGCCGGGTTTGAACTCGCTGTGGTGATCGGCCATTTCAGGTTCCCTTTCCTGTTCTTGATGGCCGAATAGCCGATTCATCGCCGCCTGTCACGCCTTCAGGCAGCGCCCCTCAGGCCGAGGCATCGCCGGAATCGCCGCCTGCCCATTGCTGCATCATCTGAAAGCCGATGCGGCGGGGCGGCTCGGACGGGGTTTCGCGCGGCACGGCGCGCAGGATGACGTTGAGCTGGGTCACATGCTGGATCAGCTGGGTGCGCAGCCCGTCCTCATCGCGGCCATAGAATGTCACCAGATCGGGATCGAAGAAGCCCACCCCTTCGATCGACAGAACGCCCGCCTGCCCGCCGGTAAAGCCCATCGCCACCTCTTCGCTGGCGTCCAACTGCGCCTCGAAGTTCTGGATATAGAGGATCAGCCGTTCATAGGCCCATTCGGCGGGGCTTTTCTCTTCGACGCTGCGCCGGGTGGCGGCCTTGGGCAGGGGCGTGCTTTCCAGCGTGCCGCATTGGGCGGGATCGGCATGCACGGCCTTTGCCCGGGGTTCGGCGGCGGCCTTCAGCGCCGCCACCTCGGCGAATTCCGCCGTGGTGGAGATGTCGTCCGTCTTCATCCGCCCGCCCTGTCATTCCTCGCTGCGGCGCTGCCACAGCCACGCGCCCTGATCCGACAGCGAACGGCAAACCAGCCCCCGCCGCAAGAGGCAGTTGAGATGGGCCACCGATTCGACAAGCGCCATGCCGTATTCCGGGCCGTCGATCTGGCGCTTGAACAGCGGCAGGAAGCAATCGGCGGCGGTCTGTGGCTGGCGCAGGTGATCGAGCAGGCGGGCAAGGGCGGATTCGTGATTCTCTTCCATCTGGCGCAGGCGCAGGGGCAGGCCGGTGAAGGGCAGCTTGTGGCCCGGCAGGACAAGGTGGCGATCCTCGGCATGGGTGGCGAGGCGGCGGCAACTGTCCAGCCATTCGCTCAGCGGATCGGCGGCGGGTTCCGTGGGATAGACGCCGATATTGGCGGAAATGCCGGGAAGCAGCTGATCCCCGCCCAGCACCAGATCATCTTCCATGCTCCAGAACGTGGCATGTTCCGGCGCATGGCCATCGCCGCAGCGCACCAGCCAGCGCCGCCCCCCGGCGGAAAGGCTGTCGCCTTCGCGGATGCGGGTAAAGCCGGGCGGCAGCGGGGCCACCACATCGGCAAAGTTGAAGGGCCGGGTGGCGGCAAGGCTGGCGAGCCGGTCGGCCGGCACCCCGGCGAGGCGCTGGAAGGCCAGCACCTCGGGCGCAGGCAGGGCCTGTTCATCCAGGACCAGCATCCGGGCGTAAAGCCAGCTTGTCCGCGTGGTGACGAGTTCGGCCCCCTGCGCCTGAAACCAGCCGGCAAGGCCGATGTGATCGGGGTGGTAATGGGTGACGATCACGCGCCGGACGGGGCGGCCCCGCAGCGGGCCATCCAGCAGGCGCTGCCAGATCGCGCGGCCCCGGTTCGATGCAAAGCCGGTATCGACGACGGTCCAGCCATCGCCATCATCCAGCGCATAGACATTGACATGATCCAGCGCCATCGGCAGCGGCAGGCGCATCCAGAGGAGGCCTTCGGCAATCTCGACCGCGCCGCCTTCTTCCGGCGGGGTGGGAAAGGGGTGATGCAGGCCCGGAAGTGGGGCATCGGCCAAGGCCACAGGGGCCTTCTGCCCGGCCTGCGCCGTCACGCCGCCAGATCCCCAGGCGACAGCGCATAAAGCCCCGCCGCGCCTTCGCGCATTTCCGCCAGAAGCCCGGCCTGTTCCGGCAGCAGGCGGCGGATCGCGACCCGCGCCAGCGCCGCCCGCGCGGATGCCTGCGCAAGGCCCGCCCCGGCCGCGGCATGGGCCGCGCGCAGATGCGCATCGGCCCCGAGGACCAGCGCGAAGGCGCGCAGATAGGCGGCAGCCCCGGCAAAGCGATCGTTCATCTCTTGCCGCAGCAGCACCTCGGTCGCTTCGCGCAGGGATTCGGCGGCCTGCCAGACATCGCCCGCCAGATCGGGCAGGCCCGCCCGGGCCGATTCCGCCCCGGCCTGCACTTCGTCTATCAGGGCAAAGGCGGCGGTGCCGCCATCGGCCATCTTGCGCGCGACCAGATCCATCGCCTGAATGCCGTTGGTGCCTTCGTAGATCGTCGTGACCCGCACATCGCGGGCGAATTGCGCGGCGCCCGTCTCTTCGATGAAACCCATGCCGCCATGCACCTGAAGGCCCATCTGCGCCACCTCGACCCCGGTATCGGTGCCATAGGCCTTTGCAATGGGCGTCAGCAGCGCGGCGCGGGCCTGCCATTCGGGCGATCCGGTGGCGCGGGCCATGTCGATGGCCACGGCACAGGAAAGCCCGATGGCGCGGGCCGAAAAGACCTGCGCCCGCATCCGCGCCAGCATCCGGCGCACATCGGCATGATCGGTGATCGGCGCGCGGCCGGTGGGGGTGCGGCCCTGCACCCGGCCTTCGGCATGGGAGAGCGCCTGTTGCAGCGCGGCCTCGGCGATGCCCACGCCCTGCACCGCCACGCCCAGCCGGGCATTGTTCATCATGGTGAACATGGCCGCCATGCCCTTGTGCGGCTCTCCCACCAGCCAGCCCTGCGCGCCGTCATATTGCATCACGCAGGTGGGGCTGCCGTTCAGGCCCAGCTTGTGTTCGAGGCTGACCACCGACAGGCTGTTGCGCGGCCCCGGATTGCCCGCCGCATCGGGAATGAACTTCGGCACGAGGAACAGGCTGATCCCCGCCGTTCCCGGCGCGGCATCGGGCAGGCGGGCCAGCACCAGATGGCAGATGTTCGGCATGAAATCCGCATCGCCCCAACTGATATAGATCTTCTGCCCCGTCACCGAATAGCTGCCATCGCCGCGCGGTTCGGCCCGGCTGCGCAGCGCGCCGACATCGGACCCGGCCTGCGGTTCGGTCAGGTTCATCGTGCCGCCCCATTCGCCCGATACAAGGCGCGGCAGATAGGTCGCGCGGATCGCGTCCGAGGCGTGATGTTCCAGCGCCTCGATCTGGCCCTGCGTCAGCAGGGGGTTGATCTGCAAGGCAAGACAGGCGCCCGACATCATCTCGTTCACGGCGGTGGCCAATGTCATGGGCAGGCCCATGCCGCCGTTTTCCGGCCGAGCGGCCATGCCGACCCAGCCGCCACCCGCGATGGCGCGATAACCTTCGGCAAAGCCGGGGCTGGTGCGCACGATGCCGTTTTCCAGCCGCGCGCCCTGCCTGTCGCCCGTGCGGTTCAGGGGGGCGAGCGTCTGTTCGGCCAGACGCCCGGCCTCGGCCAGGATGGCGCGGGCGGTGTCGGGGCCTGCCTCGGCGAAGCGGTCGGTGGCGGTGACGCGGTCAAAGCCCAGAACATGCGTCAGCAGGAAATCAAGATCGGCGAGTGGCGCGCGATAGGGCATCGGTCTTTCCTTCGGCTGTCCCCCTGCAGCGCCAGAGCCTTGGCAAGTTGCGGCATGGCGGGTAAGGGCACCTGATGGGAAAAGGTTTACAGCCCTGCCCCGCCACCTCAAGCCCAACGCTGCGTCACAGGCCATGATTGCCACCGAAGATCTGAAGGACAGCGAAACCGGCCTTCGCCGCGCGGCCGAAATCCTGCGCGCGGGCGGGCTTGTCGCCTTTCCGACGGAAACCGTCTATGGCCTTGGCGGCGATGCGCGGGACGATCGCGCCGTGGCCCGCATCTTCGAGGCGAAGGGAAGGCCGCGCTTCAACCCGCTGATCGTGCATCTGCCCGATGTGGAAAGCGCGCGGGAACTGGCCGTGTTCGATGACCGGGCCGAGGCGCTGGCGCGGGCCTTCTGGCCGGGGCCGCTGACGCTGGTGCTGCCGATCAGGCCGGGATCGGGGCTGTCGCCGCTGGTGACGGCGGGGCTGGACAGCGTGGCGCTGCGACTGCCCGCGCATCCGCTGGCGCGGGCCTTGCTGCGGGCCTTTGGCGGGCCGCTGGCCGCGCCTTCGGCCAATCCTTCGGGGAAGGTGTCGCCCACGCGGGCCGAACATGTGCGGGCCGGGCTGGCGGGGCGGATCGAGGCGATCCTCGATGGCGGGCCCTGCGCGGTGGGGGTGGAATCCACCATTCTGGGGCTAGTCGGCCAGCCGGAACTGCTGCGCCCCGGGGGGGTGGCGGTGGAGGTGCTGGAAGAGGTTCTGGGAGAGACGCTGGCCATGGGCGGATCGGCGGAACGGCCCAACGCACCCGGGCAACTGGCCAGCCATTACGCGCCCGGGGCGGCGGTGCGGCTGGAGGTGACGGAACCGCAGGCGGGCGAGATCTGGGTGGGCTTCGGTCCCTGCCCGGGGGCGGATCTGTCGTTATCCGAACAGGGCGATCCGGTGGAGGCGGCGGCGCGGCTGTTCCATGTGCTGCGCGAGGCGGATGCGCTGGCCGGGAGCGGCGGACGCATCGCCTTTGCCCCGGTGCCAGAGGCGGGGCTGGGACGGGCGATCAACGATCGCCTGCGCCGCGCGGCGGCCCCGCGCGGGTAAAAATCTTCTCCGAAGATTTTTAATGGCGACGCTGTCGCCTGCTATGCGGGCCTCAGTCGAAGACGCCCGTCACCCGGCCGAACAGCATGAAGGCCCGCGCCGTGCGCGTATCGGCCAGTTCCGCCAGATCGGCATCTGAGGCGACCTTCTCGAATTCCTGAAAGGTGCGGTCGAAGGTGCGCAAGAAGTGATGCGCCGCATCGCGGAAGATCGGATCCTCGCGCATGCGGGCCCCGGTCAGCGCCAGCGACGACCGGTCGCGGATCCCGCCCAGCACGGAAATCGCCCGGCCCCGTTCGCCTTGGGCGAACTTGCGCCAGAATTCCGGGCGCGCCCGTTCGGGGCGCAGGTCATCCATGTAGATGCCTTCCTGTGACAGAAGCGTCAGCACGTCCTGCGCGGCGCGGATCAGCTTGGCGGTGGTGCGATCCTCCAGCGCGCTGCGCAGCGCGCGGAACCCTTCGCGATCATCGGGGTTTTCGGGGAAGTTCAGCGCGCGGATGAAATCGGCGACAGATATCGGCGGTCGCAGCGCCTCGGCCGGGGTGCCGAGCGCGAGCGCGGGCTGCTCATCCGGCGCGGCGGGGCGCGGCGATGGCGGGGTGACAAGCGCCGCCTTGCGATCGGCCGAGGGCTGGCTGGCCCCGGGATCACGGCGCGTCTGGAAGGTGGCGGGCAGGCCCGACGGGCCTTCGTCGGGGCGGGGGTCGGGGGAACGGGGATCGGGCAGCGGCTTGATCGCGGCGGCGGCCTGCTGCGACAGGAGATAGGCGTTGCGCATCGCATCCACCGTCGCCTGCAGGCGCGCGGCTTCGGCGCGCAGCACGCGGACGGAGCGCAGCGTCGTCACCGCCGCCCAGATCAGCGCCAGCGGCAGGAAGACGACAAGCAGCGTCATCACAAGGCCCAGAAGCCCGCCGCCATCCGTGGCGGGCGAGATGATCGCATAGGCGATCACCGCCACCACCCAGACCAGCGCCAGCAGCGCGGCGACGATCTCTGTCGGGCCGAAAGGCGGCGACTCTTCGGCCCTGAGGAACAGGCCCAAGGGTTCCGGCTTGTCTTGCGCGTCCGGCATTGCGTTCCCCGAAATTCCCCGCTCTGGCGATCAGATGTAGCGGATCGTCAGGATCTCATAGCTTTTCTGGCCGCCGGGGGTTTTCACCTCGACGCTGTCGCCTTCTTCCTTGCCGATCAGGGCGCGGGCAAGGGGCGAGCGCATGTTCAGCAGGCCGCGTTCGATATCGGCCTCGGCCTCGCCCACGATCTGATAGGTCTTCTCCTCATCCGTGTCCTCGTCGACGATGGTGATCGTCGCGCCGAACTTGACCGCGCCCGAAAGCTTGGCCGGGTCGATCACATCGGCCAGCGAGAGCATCGCCTCAAGCTCCTTGATGCGGCCCTCGATGAAGGACTGCTTTTCACGCGCGGCGTGGTATTCGGCATTCTCGGAAAGGTCGCCATGTTCGCGGGCTTCGGCAATCGCGCGGATCACGGCGGGGCGCTCGACGGATTTCAGCGTCTTGAGTTCTTCATCCAGCGCGGTGAAGCCCGCGCGCGTCATCGGTATCTTTTCCATCGGCCCCAACATGACAAAAGGAATGCCACGGCCCTTTTCCAAGGCTGTGGCGCATTGCAACCTGCGAAGTGTCCCTCACCTGATCCGACCCATGGCGCAAATGCAAGGCCCTGCCGCGCGGCGCGTGCGGAATTCCGCATCGGGGCAGGGCGGATGCCGCAATGCGACATCGTGATGCCGCGTTATGATTGACCCTCTGGCGCGGCTTGGGCTAGGGGAGACGGCAGCCCGCAACAATCTTGCGCGGCTGGCAGGGAAACGCGGGGAAGGAGCAGGCAGAATGGCCGACATCGTCCGTGAGTCGATGGAATATGACGTGGTGATCGTGGGCGCGGGCCCGGCCGGCCTGTCGGCGGCGATCCGGCTGAAGCAGCTTGATCCCGACCTGACGGTGGTCGTGCTTGAAAAGGGATCCGAGGTTGGCGCGCATATCCTTTCGGGCGCTGTGCTGGACCCGAGCGGCCTTGATGCGCTGCTGCCCGATTGGCGCAGCATGGGCGCGCCGATCAAGACCGAGGTGAAAGAGGACAATTTCTATATCCTCGGCCCCGCCGGGCAGGTGCGCATCCCGAATTTCCCGATGCCGCCGCTGATGAACAACCATGGGAACTACATCGTTTCCATGGCCAATGTCTGCCGCTGGATGGCGGGCGTGGCCGAAGGCTTGGGCGTTGAGATCTTCCCGGGGATGAGCGCGAGCGCGCTGGTCTATGAGGGCGACCGGGTGAAGGGTGTCGTGGCGGGCGAGTTCGGGCGCGATCCGGAAACCGGCGAGCCGGGGCCGTCTTACGAGCCGGGGATGGAGCTGCACGGCAAATACGTCTTCCTGTCGGAAGGCGTGCGCGGGTCGCTGTCGAAGGAAGTGATCGCGAAGTATGACCTGTCCAAGGGTCACTGCCCGCAGAAATTCGGCCTTGGCATGAAAGAGATCTGGGAGATCGACCCCGCCAAGCACCGCGAGGGCACGGTCACCCACACGATGGGCTGGCCGCTGGGCAGCAATGCGGGCGGCGGGTCGTTCATCTATCACCTTGAGAACAATCAGGTTTACGTGGGCTTCGTCGTCCACCTGAACTACGAAAACCCGCATCTTTACCCCTACATGGAATTCCAGCGCTTCAAGCACCACCCGATGGTGGCGGAGTTGCTGAAGGGCGGGAAGCGCGTGGCCTATGGCGCGCGGGCGATTTCCGAAGGGGGCTGGCAGTCCATCCCCAAGATGGTGGCGCCGGGCGTGGCGCTGCTGGGCTGTTCGGCGGGGCTGGTGAACGTGCCGCGCATCAAGGGCAACCACAATGCCATGCTGTCGGGCAAGGCGGCGGCCGAGGCCGCCCATGCCGCAATCAAGGCGGGCCGCGCGGGGGATGAGCTTTCGGCCTATGAAACCGCCGTGCGGACGGGGCCGATTGGCAAGGACCTGAAGAAGGTGCGCAACGTGAAACCGCTCTGGTCCAAATACGGGCTGGTGGCATCGCTGATGGGTGGCGGGATCGACATGTGGGCCAATACCATCGGGCTGACGATCCTTGGCACGCTGCGCCATGGCAAATCGGATGCGGCGGCGACGGGGCTGGCCAAGAACCACAAGCCGATCGAATACCCCAAACCCGATGGCGTGCTGTCCTTCGACCGGCTGACCAACGTGGCCTATTCCTTCACCAACCATGACGAGGCGCAGCCCGCGCATCTGAAGCTGAAGGATCCGTCGATCCCGATTTCTGTGAACCTGCCGAAATATGCCGAACCCGCGCAGCGCTATTGCCCGGCGGGGGTCTATGAGGTGCTGGGCGAGGGGAATGACGCGACCTTCCGGATCAACTTCCAGAACTGCGTGCATTGCAAGACCTGCGATATCAAGGATCCCAGCCAGAACATCAACTGGACCACGCCGCAGGGCGGGGGCGGGCCGAACTATCCCAACATGTGATGCGGCATTTCTGACAATTCCGTGTGAATCGGCGGGAAACGGCGGGCCGGGGGCAGGAATGACCCCCGGCCCGATTGCCAGTGAACCGCCCCGACGCTAGCTTTTGCGAAACCCGCCGGAGTTGCCAGCCGATGCCCGCCCAGACCCGCCAGCCCCTCAAGGCCCTTGCCCTTGCCGCCTGTCTTGCCCTGCCGCTTGCCGGACAGGGCACCGCGCAAGAGGTGGAGGGCAGCGCCGGGGCCTATCTTGCCGCGCGCGTCGCCGCATCGGAATTTGATTTCCGCGAGGCCGCGCGCTGGTATGACCGGCTGCTCGACAGCGGCGCGAATGACGCGGCCACGCTGGAAGGCAGCATCATCTCGCATATGAGCCTTGGCGACATCGACCGCGCGGCGGAACTGTCGCGGCTTCTGGTGCAGAAGGGCGGGCGCAGCCAGACCGCCTACATCGCCCTGCTGACGGAGCAGGCCGCGCGCGAGGATTATGCCGCGCTGATCGCCGATATCGAGGCGGGCCGCTCTGTCGGGCGGCTGCTGGATGATCTGGTGATGGCCTGGGCCGCGCTGGGCGACGGGCGCATGTCCGATGCGGTGGCGGGCTTTGACAAGCTGGCCGCCGCGCCGGGGCTTGAGGCGTTTGGTCTGTATCACAAGGCGCTGGCGCTTGCCTCTGTCGGGGATTTCGAAAGCGCCGACAACATCCTGTCGGGCCGCGAGGCGGGGCAGATCGCGCTGATGCGGCGCGGGGCCATCGCCCATGTCCAGATCCTGAGCCAGCTTGAACGCCCCGCCGATGCGATCGCGCTTCTCGACCGCGCCTTCGGAGCCGAGGCCGACCCGCAGGTGGATGGCCTGCGCGCGCGGTTGCAGGCGGGCGAGACGCTGTCCTTCGACATGCTGCGCAACCCGAAGGATGGCATCGCCGAGGTGTTCTTCTCGCTGGCCACCGCGCTGCGGGGCGAGGCCGAGGATGGCTATACCCTGCTTTACGCCCGCGCGGCGACGCATCTGCGCCCCGATCATTCCGAGGCGCGGCTTCTGGCGGCGGGGCTTCTGGAGAACCTCGATCAGCACGCGCTGGCAGGCGAGGCCTATGCGCTGATCCCGGCATCGGACCCGGCCTATCACGTGGCCGAAATCGGCCGGGCCGATACGCTGATCGCGGAGGGCAAGACGGAAGCCGCGCTTGAGGTGCTGCAGGCCCTGACACGCAGCCATGGCGATCTGGTCGAGGTGCAATCCGCCCTTGCCGATGCGCTGCGCCGCGAGGAACGCTTTGCCGATGCGATCCCGGTCTATACCCGCGCCATCGACCTGATCCCCGAGGCCGCGCAACGCCATTGGACGCTGTTCTATTCGCGCGGCATCAGCAATGAACGGGCCGGGAACTGGCCCGAGGCCGAGGCCGATTTCCGCCGCGCGCTGGAGTTGAACCCGGAACAGCCGCAGGTCCTGAACTATCTGGGCTACAGCTTTGTCGACCGGGGCGAGAACCTGGACGAGGCGCTGGAGATGATCAAGCGCGCCGTCGCGGCGCAGCCCGAGGCGGGCTATATCATCGACAGCCTTGCCTGGGCGCTGTTCCGGCTGGGCCGCTATGACGAAGCGGTGGAGCCGATGGAGCGGGCATCGCTCCTTGAACCCGTCGATCCCGTGGTGACGGACCATCTGGGCGATGTCTACTGGGCCGTGGGCCGCAAGCTGGAGGCGCGGTTCCAATGGCATCGCGCCCTGTCCTTCGACCCGGAGGAGAAAGAGGCCAAGCGGATCCGGCGCAAGCTGGAAGTGGGCCTTGATACCGTGCTGGCCGAAGAAGGCGCGAAACCCCTGACCGAAGTGGCGAATGGCGGAAACTGAATTCGCGCCGGCCAAGATCAACCTCTGCCTGCATGTCACGGGGCGGCGGACGGATGGGTATCACCTGCTCGATTCGCTGGTCGTCTTTGCGGGGGTGGGGGATCAGGTCAGCGGGACGCTGGCTGATCCCCCATCGCTGGCAGTGGAAGGCCCGAAGGCGGCGGGGTTGACGGGCGAGGGGGATAACCTTGTCCTGCGCGCCGCGCGCGCGATGGGGGTTTCGGCGCGGATCGTGCTGGAAAAGCACCTGCCGGTGTCGTCAGGGATAGGGGGCGGGTCGGCGGATGCCGCCGCCACGCTGCGCCTGCTGGCGCGGCTGTCGGGGCGGGCGCTGCCCGATGCGGCGGCGGTGCTAGCGCTGGGGGCGGATGTGCCGGTCTGTCTGGCAGGGCGGCCTGCCCGGATGACGGGGATCGGCGAGGGGCTGGCGCCCCTGCCCCCCTTGCCGGAGGTTTGGCTGGTGCTGGCAAATCCCGGCGTCGCCGTTTCCACACCCGCGATCTTCCGCGCGCTGGCGCGGGCCGACAATGCCCCCCTGCCCCGCGACCTGCCGCGTCTGCGCGGCGCGGCGGAACTGGCGGCCTTTGTGATGATGCAACGGAACGATCTGGAACCGCCCGCCCTGACGCTTGAACCCGTGATCGGGCGGGTGAAGGCGGCGCTTTCGGCGCAGCCCGGCTGCCTGATGGCGCGGATGTCGGGATCGGGGGCCACCTGTTTCGGCCTGTTCGCCGATGCCTTGACGGCGAATGCCGCCGCGCGGGCGATCCGGGGGGCGCAACCGGGGTGGTGGGTGGCGGATGCGCCGCTGCTGGCCTAGCTAGCCCCAGTCGTGACGGAAGGCCACCTCGCTGCCATCGGCGCGGCGCAGAGCACGGGCCACGAATTCCGGCGGGAACCCCTCTTCCAGCGCGCCCATGACCGTGACCTCTTCGCCCACCTCGACGGGCAGGCCATTCGGGCCGACATAGACGGTGACGACGCCCGTCGCATCCTTCAGGCGGAAGGCATCGGCATCGGTGATGCGCATGACCTTGCCGCTGACGGTGACGGGCTGGCCGCGCGGGGCCTTGGCGATCGGCACGGGGGCGGCGAAGGCGGCAGAGGCCGAAACCAACACGGCGGCCATCGCGGCGGAACGGATCATCGTCATCTCCCTGTTTGTCTTTTGTTACCAAGGGAGGTGGGAAAGCCGCCCCCCCTTGGCAAGGGGGCGGCCTTGAGCCGATCAATCGTAGCGGTGATCGAAGGTCACTTCCGTGCCATCGGCGCGGGTGGCCTGCCGGGCATAAACCTCCAGCCGGCCGAATTCCCGATCGACGATCCCGCTGACGGTGATCGCCTCGCCCGCGTCAAAGGGCACGATGCCGGGGCCGATATAGACAAGGACCGATCCGCTGTCGTCGCGCAGGCGGAATTCATCCTCGTCCGTGATCCTGTCCACCACGCCGCTGATGGTGGCGGTGGTGCCATATTGCAGATCGCCGATGGCGACCGTGTTCGCCACGGCCGGACCCGCCAGAAAAAGACCTGTCAGAAGAAGAAAGCTGCGCATCGAACCCTCCATCACATGCACCTGAGGGACAGGTCGGGATGGACACGGGCCGGATCAATCGCGCTGACGCCGATTTTATCGGGCGTGAGGGGCGGGCGGATCAGTTGATCCGCGCCACCACGTAATCGGCAAGGTCGGACAGCATGTCGCGCAGTTCATGCGCGGGCAGGATGTCGAGCGCGCGCCGCGCGGTTTCGGCCCAATGCAGCGCCTCATCCCGCGCTGCCGACATGGCGCCGTGGCGGGCCATGATCGCCATGGCCTGCGCCAGATCGCCATCGCGCTGATCGCCCTTTTCGATGGTGCGCTGCCAGAAGGCGCGCTCTTCGGCATCGGCCCGTGCCACGGCCTTGATCACCGGCAGGGTCAGCTTCCTTTCCCGGAAATCATCGCCCGTGTTCTTGCCGATGGCGGCATCGGTGCCGCCGTAATCCAGCAGGTCATCGACGATCTGGAAGGCGATGCCCAGCGCATCGCCATAGGCGCGCAGCGCCTGCACCTGTTCCTCAGGGACAGCGGCGATGACGCCGCCCACTTCCATGGCGGCGGCAAACAGCGCCGCCGTCTTGCCCCGGATCACCTGCAGATAGATGGCCTCTGTCGTGGCCAGATCCTGCGCGGCAGTAAGTTGCAGCACCTCGCCCTCGGCGATCACGGCCGAGGCATTGGCGAGGATGTCCATCACCCGCAGCGACTGCGTTTCCACCATCAACTGGAAGGAGCGGGCGAAAAGATAATCGCCGACAAGGACCGAGGATTTGTTGTCCCACAGAAGGTTCGCCGTAGGGCGGCCCCGGCGACGTTCGCTTTCATCCACCACATCGTCATGCAGCAGCGTGGCGGTGTGGATGAATTCCACCGTCGCGGCGAGTTTCACGTGGTTCTCACCCTGATAACCGCACATCCGCGCGGCGGCGAGGGTGAGCATCGGGCGCAGGCGCTTTCCCCCAGCCTCGACGAGATGGGCCGTGACTTCGGGGATGCGGGGGGCATGCTCGCTGGCCATGCGGGTGCGGATCAGGGCATTCACCGCTGCCATATCCCCCGCCAGCCAAGCGGCCAGACGGTCATGCGGTTTCTGCGCGGCCTCGTCCAAACCCATACCCCCGCCTCTCGACTCTTCGGGCGAATGCCCGGTAACCTTGGCCCATGAAAGAGCTTTTGCGCAGCACGGACCCGACGGTGATCGCCTTTGCAACCGCGCTGCTTGAGGGCGAGGATATAGACGTATTCGATATGGACGTCCACATGAGCATCCTTGACGGCAGCCTTGGCATTTTGCCGCGCCGCTTGATGGTGCGGGATGCGGACCTGTTCATCGCCCGCGCCGTGCTGCGCGACAATGGCATCCCGACGGGGCTGGAGTGAGCGTGTTTGCCGACGCGGACCTGACGGATGACAAGTTCCTGATGGGAAGGTTGCGCCTGTTGCAACCCGCGCGGGGTTATCGCGCGGCGACGGATCCCGTGCTGCTGGCCGCCGCTTGCCCGGCGCAAGCGGGGAGAGCGTGCTGGATCTGGGCTGCGGGGCGGGGGCGGCAAGCTTATGTCTGGCGGCGCGGGTGCCGGGGGTGGGGCTGGCGGGGCTGGAGGTGCAGCCCGCCTATGCCGATCTGGCGCGGAGGAATGCGGCGCGCAATGGCATGGCGATGGAGGTGGTGGAGGGCGATCTGACCGCCATGCCGCGCGCCCTGCGGCGCGAGTTCGACCATGTCATCGCCAACCCGCCCTATTACGATGCCGGGGGCTCGCCCTCGCCCGTCGCGGCGCGGGACCGGGCGCTGCGGGTGGCCACGCCCATCGCCGCCTGGGTCGCCGCCGCGGGGGCGCGGCTGCGGCCAGGCGGCTGGCTGACCATGATCTTCGCCACGCCCTGCCTGCCCGAGGCGCTGGCGGCGCTGCCGCCCAAGATGGGCTCGGCCATGGTCCTGCCCTTGGAGCCGCGCAGGGGACGCGCCCCGCCCCGCGTGATCCTGCAGGCGCGCAAGGGCGGGCGGGCGGCGTTCCGCCTGTTGCCCCCCTTTACCCTGCATGACGGCGCATCACATGAGGGCGACCGCGAAAGCTATACCCCCGCCGCGAACGAGGTTTTGCGCAATGGCGGCGATCTTTCGGCGGCCTTTGGCCGGGATCGTTAGACCTATCCGTAAGTCGGCACCGATTGTCCGTGACACGACTCAGGGGTTGTGGTGCACTCAACCCATTGGAACCAGTCATGAGGAGGACGGATATGACGATTGCTTCGCATCTGCAGGAACTGCGCCGCAAGCATGAGCACCTCTCTGAAATGGTAGAGCGTGAGCAGCGAAGCCCCGGCTCGGATGCCCTGCGGATTGCCGAGCTGAAGAAGCAGAAGCTCAAGCTCAAGGAAGAGATGACCCGCCTGCAGCAGGCGTAAGGGATCAGTCCCCGGCGCTGGTGCCCGCCCGGGCCGCCAGCGCCGCACCCCCGGTGATGAGGATCGCCGCGCCAAGGATCGTCCATGACGCCGGGCTGATGCCTGCGATGACAAGGGCGAGGGTGGACAGCAGGGGCGCCGCGTAGGACGCGACGCCAAGCAGCTGGATGTCGCCCTTCTTCATCCCGATATCCCAGGTGAAGAAGGCCGCGCCCACCGGCCCGACGCCCAGCGCGAGGATGGAGAGCCAGCCGATCGCGCCCGTGGGCCAGACGGTTTCCTCCACCACAGGATGCACCAGCGCCGACAGGACCGCCGTGCCAAGGCAGAAGAGGGTGACGCTTTCGGTGGGCACATCGCCAAGGCGGCGCGAGAGGGTGGAATAGCCCGCCCAGGTGATCGCGCAGAGAAAGCCGAGGAACAGGCCAAGGGGCGTGGCCGCCCCGCTGCTGTCGCGGCCCAGAACGATAAGGGCGGCCCCGGCGAAGGCGATCAGCGCGCCGATCAGGACCATGGGGCGCAGGCGTTCCCCCGGCAGGAAACTGGCGAAAAGCACGATGAAGAGCGGCCAGAGATAGGCCATGAGGCCCGTCTCGGCCGAGGGTGCGATGCGGAAGGCAGTGAAATAAAGCGCGTGATAGCCGAAAAGGCCGAGGATGCCGAAGGCATAGACGCGCCACGAGATGCCGCGCAGCCGGCCCAGCCCGTTCCTGAGCGTCCAGATCAGGCCCAGCGTGCCGCCGATGCCGAAGGTCAGGGCGTTGAGCAGGAAGGGCGGCACAGGGGCCGAGCCGATGGTGAAAAGCGCAAGTAGCGCCCACATCAGGACGGCGGTAAAGCCGATGGCCGTTGCGCGCGAACTTTTCATCCCTGCCTCACCAAATTTCTTCGAAGAAATTTGCAAAAATCTTCGAAGATTTTTGGCCCTTCTATCGGCTGTGGCGCAAAATCAAAAGGCCCGCGCCGGGCGCGGGCCTTTCTCTGCGAGAATTTCTGGTTCAGACGAAGAACTGCCCGCCATTGGCCGAAATCGTCGACCCGGTGATGAAGCCCGCATCGTCCGAGGCGAGGAAAACCACCGTCCGCGCGATCTCTTCCGGTTCACCCAGACGGCCGACGGGGATCTGCGGGATGATGCGTTCGGCCAGCACCTTCTCGTCGATGGCCTTCACCATCTCGGTCGCGATATAGCCCGGGCAGATCGCATTGACCGTGATCCCCGCCCGCGCGCCCTCTTGCGCCAATGCCTTGGTAAAGCCCAGATCGCCCGATTTGGCGGCGGAATAGTTGGCCTGCCCCGCCTGCCCCTTCTGCCCGTTGATGGACGAAATGTTGATCACGCGCCCGAACTTGCGGTCGCGCATCCCCGACCAGAGCGGATGGGTCATGTTGAACAGACCCGTCAGGTTGGTGTCGATCACCTCTTTCCACTGCTGCGGGGTCATCTTGTGGAACATGGCGTCGCGGGTGATGCCCGCATTGTTGACCAGCACATCCACCGGCCCGACCTCGGCCTCGACCTTGGCGATGCCCGCCACGCAGGCATCGTAATCCGCGACCGACCATTTGAAGGTGGGAATGCCGGTCTCCTTGGTGAAGGCCGCCGCCGCCTCATCGTTGCCGGCATAGTTCGCGGCCACCTTGTAGCCCGCCGCCTTCAGCGCCACCGAAATCGCGGCGCCGATCCCGCGCGAACCACCTGTTACCAAAGCCACTCGAGCCATAAGTCCCTCCTCCTGAATGCGGACATCGTTGAAATGGTGTTACCGAAATGAAGAAGGGCGCGCAACATTATTGCGCGCCCATTTTGCACCTGCGGCATTGTGGCCGCAGCAATCGCCGATCAGGCGCGTTCCAGACACATGGCCACGCCCATGCCGCCGCCGATGCACAGCGTGGCAAGGCCCCGCTTGGCATCGCGCCGCGCCATTTCGAACAGCAGCGTGTTCAGGATGCGGCAGCCCGAGGCCCCGATCGGGTGGCCGATGGCGATGGCACCGCCGTTCACGTTCACGATGGACGGATCCCATCCCATGTCCTTGTTCACCGCGCAGGCCTGCGCGGCGAAGGCTTCGTTCGCCTCGACCAGATCCAGATCGCCGGCCTTCCAGCCCGCCTTTTCCAGCGCCTTGCGGCTGGCATGGATCGGGCCCACGCCCATGATCGCGGGATCCAGCCCCGCCGTGGCATAAGAGGCGATGCGCGCCAGCGGGGTCAGCCCGCGCCGCGCGGCCTCCTCCGCCGACATCAGCACCACCGCCGCCGCCCCGTCATTGATGCCCGAGGCGTTGCCCGCCGTGACGGACCCGTCCTTGGTGAAGGCAGGCTTCAGCTTCTGCATCGATTCGAGCGTTGCGCCCGCGCGGATGTATTCATCCGCATCGACCGTGATGTCGCCCTTGCGGGTGGAAATGACGAAGGGGATGATCTCATCCTTGAACTTGCCGGCCTTCTGCGCGGCCTCGGCCTTGTTCTGGCTGGCCAGCGCGAATTCATCCTGCATGTCGCGGCTGATCTGCCACTGATTGGCGACGTTTTCCGCCGTCTGGCCCATGTGATAGCCGTTGAAGGCATCCCAGAGCCCGTCCTTGATCATCGAATCGATGAACTTCATGTCGCCCATCTTGGTGCCCGCGCGCAGATGCGCGACATGGGGCGACAGCGACATGTTCTCCTGCCCGCCCGCGACGACGATCCGCGCATCGCCCAGTTGCACATGCTGCGCGCCCAGCGCCACCGCGCGCAGGCCCGATCCGCACACCTGGTTGAGCGACCATGCGCTGGCCTCCTTGGCCAGACCCGCCTTGATATGCGCCTGCCGTGCCGGGTTCTGGCCCTGACCTGCCGTCAGCACCTGACCGAGGATCGTCTCCTCCACCTCGGCCTTGTCGATGCCCGCGCGGGCCACGACCGCCTCGATCACCGCCGCGCCCAGATCATGGGCCGGGGTATTGGCGAAGGAACCGTTGAAACTGCCCACGGCCGTCCGGCCTGCGGAAACGATGACGACATTGGTCATGGCTGATCCTCTCTCTCCCATCCGGGCGCGGTCCGCGCGACCTCGCCGCCTTGCAGCATGGCCTAGACGCCGTGGGAAACAAAAGCAACATTCTTGCGTCCGCAGATTGCCGCAGCGTCACCTTGCCGCCTGCCGCCGCTCCGCCGCCGCCGAGGACGACGCCGCCCCGCCGGGCTCCAGCCCTTCGGGGATCAGCTTCGGCGCGGCGAAATGATAGCCCTGCAGACAGTCCATCCCCAGTTCTGCCAGCCAGGCCGCCTCGGCCGCCTGTTCCACGCCCTGCGCCACGGCCAGCATGTCGAACTGCCGCGCGATGGCAAGGAAGGCCGCCATCAGAACCTGATTGTCGGGATGGGCATGGATGTTGCGGCTGAACTGGGCATCGACCTTCATCATGTCAAAGCTCAGCTCCCGAAAATGGCAGAGCGCAAAGGCCCCGGCACCGAACCCGTCCAGCGCAAAGGAAATGCCGCAGGGCCGCAGTTCCGCGATCAGCCCGGCCAGAAGTTCCGGCACCGTCATCACGCTGGCTTCCGAGATTTCCAGGATCAGCCGCTGGCCGATATCGGATTGGCGCGCGATACCCGCCCGCAACAGCTTCATCCAGCGCGGCCAGCCCAGCGAGCGTGCCGACATGTTCACCGACAGCCGCAGCGTGGGATGGCGGGCCAGCGCATCCAGCCCCATGGCCAGCGCGGCGCAGTCGATCTCGCGCCCCAGTTCCAGCGATTCCACCGCCCCCACGAATTCCCGCGCCGGGATCACCCGCCCGCCGGGATCCAGCACCCGGATCAGCCCTTCGTGAAACCCGATCTGCCCCTGCCGCCCGGCAAGGACGACGGGGTGATAGGCCAGCCGCAGGCGGCGCATCCGCACCGCTTCGGCCACCATGTCGATGGCCCGCGCCGCATCTTCCGCCATCGCGGCGGACAGCGGGCTGCCCCGTTCCGCCAGACTGTCACCCTTGTCCATCTTCATGTCGAACCCCCACATGACCCGTCGACAATCCTGCCTCAGGCCCCGTAAAGATGGGGTAAAGGCCCGCCGACGGGCCCGCGCGGGGAACAGGACCGATGCCACAGGATGACCACGACCCCCGCGCCGGAAGCTGCCCCTGGTGCGGGACGGATCCGCTCTACATGGCCTATCACGATCACGAATGGGGCGTTCCCGAACGCGATCCCCGCGCGCTGTGGGAAAAGCTGATCCTCGACGGCTTTCAGGCCGGGCTCAGCTGGATCACCATCCTCAGGAAGCGCGACAATTTCCGCCGCGCCTTCGCGGGTTTCGATCCAGCCACCATCGCCGGCTGGGGCGAGGCGGATGTCACCCGCCTGCTGGCCGATCCCGGCATCATCCGCCACCGCGGCAAGATCGAAGGCACCATCCGCTCCGCCCGCGCCTATCTCGCGGTGGAAGAGCGCGAGGGCTTCGCCCCCTATCTGTGGAAGCATTTCGACGGGCGGCCGCTGCAGAACCGCCCCGCCACGATGCGCGACATCCCCACGGAAACGCCCCTGTCACAGGCCATCTCGAAGCAGTTGAAGAAGGACGGCTTCACCTTCTGCGGGCCGACCATCGTCTATGCCTTCCTGCAGGCCACCGGGCTGGTCAACGATCACCTTCTGGATTGCCCGGCCCGCCTGCGGGTTGCGGCGCTTGATCGCCCGTCGGACCTCCGCTAGGCTGCGATTAGGGTCAGCAGATCACCCAGGCGTCACCGGTCCCTCGCGGACAGCTAAACCTGCCTCCATCCTCCGGCAGCACGTCCCCTGCGTGCCTGATCGCAAGACGGTGACCCCGATCATAAGAGGCACGACCAGAGGAAATGCCGCCATGCGCGAACCGCTTGCCCTTGTCATCCCCGACCTGTCCGAATTCGCCCGCGCCCTGTCGCGCGGGCTGGCCGAGGGGGAACGCCCCGGCCATCTCGCCCTGCTCAACCTGATCGCGCGGGCTGCGGGTTTCCGCAACCATCAGCATCTGCGCGCGCAGGGCTCGGCCCGGCGCCGTGCCACCACCCCGCGACCCGAGCCCGACTGGCCCCGCCTGCGCGACGCGCTGCGCCATTTCGACGGGGAGGGACGCCTGATCCGCTGGCCTGCCAAGACCTCGGTCCAGCATCTGGTCGTCACCGCGCTCTGGTCCCGGCTGCCGAAGGGGAAAGCTTCACCGAACGCCAGATCAGCGCCCGCCTCGACGCCCATCACAGCTTTGGCGATGCGGCCATTCTGCGGCGCACGATGATCGAGTTGAAGCTCCTCTCCCGCACGCCGGATGGCCGCGACTATCGGCGGTAGGAACGGGAGATCGGGCCGGACGGGGCGGAACTCATCCGCCTGCTGAAGCCGCGACTGACCTGATCTTCATCTTGGCCCCAAATACCCCGGGGGGAGGGCGCGGCACGCGACCGGGGGGCGGGCCCCCCTCTGCCGGCACGCCGCCGCAGCGCGGCGGGACGGAAAAAAGGAATGCGCGGCGGGCGCCTGCGCCCGGCGCGCGCAATTCAATTTCCGGCGATCATCGCGGAAAGCACGGTCTGCGCATGGGCGCTGTCCCATTCGGCATCGCCGATCAGGCGGGCCACTTCCTGCCCCTGCGGATTCAGGATCACCGTCACCGGCAGGCCCATCACGCCCATGGGCCGGGCCAGTTCGCTTTTCGGATCGCGCAGGATGGGCAGGGCCTGCACCCCCGCCTCTTGATAGAACCGCTCGATCCCTTCCACCGCATTCCGCCCTGTCGCCACCGGCAGCACGGCGATGCTGGGCATCGCCTCCTGCAGCCGCAGAAGCGAGGGCATCTCCTTCCGGCAGGGCGCGCACCAAGTCGCCCAGAAGTTCAGCACCACCCATTGCCCGTGCCATTGCGCCAGCGGCACCTCGGCATCACGGGCGTCCAGAAACACCGCCTCGGGCAGATCGACCGGGGCGGAGTGGATCGCGAGCTTCCGCATGTCGCCTTCGCGCAGGTCCGCCACATCGCCCGCAAGGGCGGCATTTGCACCGATGGCCAAGGCCGTATAAAGGACGACCAGAATTTTCCGCAGCATCATCCCTCCGAAGGCCGCCCCCATGTCCGCTTCCCCTGACACCAGATCCGCCAACCAGATGTGGGGCGGGCGCTTTGCCGAAGGTCCGGATGCCATCATGACGGCGATCAACGCCTCCATCGGCTTCGACAAACGGCTTTACGCGCAGGATATCGCAGGCTCGCGCGCCCATGCGGCGATGCTCGCCGCCACAGGCATCCTGACGAATAAAGACGCCGAGGCGATCGGGGAAGGGCTGCTCACGGTCTTGTCAGAGATTGAAACGGGCGTCTTCCCCTTCCGCACCGAACTGGAAGACATCCACATGAACGTGGAAGCCCGCCTGAAAGAGATCATCGGCGAACCGGCCGGCCGGCTGCATACCGCCCGGTCGCGCAACGATCAGGTGGCGGTGGATTTCCGGCTTTGGGTGCGCGATCAATGCGACGCCGCGATCTCGGGGCTCGAGGCGCTGATCCGCGCCTTCCTTGCCCAGGCCGAGGCCGGCGCGGATTGGGTCATGCCCGGCTTCACCCATCTGCAGACGGCCCAGCCGGTGACATGGGGCCATCACATGATGGCCTATGTCGAAATGCTGTCGCGCGACCGGGGCCGCTTCATGGATGCCCGCGCGCGGATGAACGAATGCCCCCTTGGCGCCGCGGCGCTGGCGGGCACCTCCTTCCCCATCGACCGCCACATGACGGCCAGGGCGCTGGGCTTCGACAGGCCCACGGCCAATTCGCTGGACAGCGTCAGCGACCGCGACTTCGCGCTGGAATTCCTCGCCGCCAGCAGCATCTGCGCCATGCACCTGTCGCGCTTTGCCGAGGAGCTGGTGATATGGTCCTCCGCCCAGTTCCGCTTCGTGCGCCTGTCGGATCGCTGGACGACCGGGAGCAGCATCATGCCGCAGAAGAAGAACCCCGACGCGGCAGAACTGCTGCGGGCGAAGCTGGGGCGGATCATGGGGGCGACGGTCGCGCTGTTCACCGTGATGAAGGGGCTGGCGCTGACCTATTCCAAGGACATGCAGGAAGACAAGGAACAGGTCTTCGACGCCGCCGACACGCTGATGCTGGCCCTTGCCGCGATGACGGGCATGGTCACGGACATGACCGCGAACCGCGATGTGCTGGCCACCGCCGCCGCCTCGGGCTTTTCAACGGCAACCGATCTGGCCGATTGGCTGGTGCGCGAACTGGGCCTGCCCTTCCGCGAGGCGCATCATGTGACCGGCACGCTGGTCGCCATGGCCGAAAGCAAGGGCTGCGATCTGCCCGATCTGACACTGGCCGACATGCAGACCGTCCATGCGGGCATCCGCGCCGATGTCTTCGACGTGCTGGGGGTGGAGAATTCGGTCCGCTCGCGCCGGTCTCTTGGCGGCACGGCCCCCGACCAGGTGCGCGCGCAGATCGCGGCCTGGCGCGAAAGGCTGGCGTGACAGGCGGGGCGGCAGGCGCTAGGGTCTGGCGTGATGAGGATCGCGCCGACATTCCTGCTCTTGCCCTGCCTGCTGGCCCCGATGGCCTGTGCCGACAGCCGATTGCCGGTGCTGGCAATTCCGCTGTCCGAGGCTACATCCTTCGGCACGGATCTGAATGTGCCGGACTCGATCCTTGGTATAACCGTGACAGACCCCCTGCACCGGATGCATAGATGACACGCGCAGTCCTGGCCCTGACCCTTTGCCTGCTGCTTGCGGCCTGTTCCTCGCCCCGGCTGAATGCCGGGCTGAGCCTTGGACCAGAGGGTTTCTCGGTCAGCCCGTCGGTTTCTGCCGGGCTTGGCGGGGGACGGGTCAGCTATTCCCCGTGAGTTTGATCAGACAAGGACCGCGCCAGATGAAACACATGTTCCGCCTGATGGCCCTCGCCCTCTTGGCCGCCTGCGGCGCGGATGGCCCGCCCATCGCCCCGTCGCAGGCCACAGCCAGCGGGCTTGCCGCCACAGGCCAGGTTCAGGTCGGCGTCGTGGGGGGCAACTGATGGCGCGGGTCCGCATGCTGTGGCTCGCGCTGGCCGTCTGGGGGGCGATCCATCCGATGTATTGGTTCGTGACCTATATGCGCGAAACCGGCACCGGCCTGTCGGGCCTGATCGACGCCTGGTATGTCAATGCCTCGACCACCGGTCTGACCTGGGATCTGACCATCGCGGCGGTCACCTTGACGGTCTGGGTGCTGGTGGAATGCATCGGGCGCAGGCATTGGGCGGGCCTGATCGCCATTCCCGCCACCTTCTGCATCGGCGTCAGCTGCGGCCTGCCACTTTACCTTTCCCTGCGCCGCCCGTCATGACGGGCGGAAACGAAGATTTTTCGTACGAAAAATCTTCGCTCGAAAATTTTTAGCATAAAAATTTTCGCCCCCGCCGAGGCGGGGGGCTGTCCGCGCGAATTGCGCACCCGTCGCCGTCTGCTATAGCAGCGACCGACAGGGGATTTCCGCAGGGGCCGCAGGATGGACCATTTCCTTTACCGCAACGGCATCCTCCATGCCGAGGACGTGGCGCTGCCTGACATCGCCGCCGCCGTCGGCACGCCCTTCTATGTCTATTCCGCGGCCACCCTGACGCGGCATTACCATCTGTTCACCGAGGCGCTTTCGCCGCTGCCGCATCTGGTCTGCTTCGCGATCAAGTCGCTGTCCAACGTGGCGGTGCTGAAGCTGCTGGGCGATCTGGGCGCAGGGATGGATGTCGTCTCGGGCGGCGAATATCGCCGCGCCCGCGCCGCAGGCGTGCCGGGGGAACGGATCGTCTTTTCCGGCGTCGGCAAGACGCGCGATGAGATGCGGCTGGCGCTGACCGGCGGCATCCGGCAGTTCAACGTGGAAAGTGAACCCGAACTGCGCGCCCTGTCCGAGGTGGCCACGTCGCTGGGCGTGACCGCGCCCATCACCATCCGCGTCAATCCGGATGTGGACGCCCGCACCCATGAAAAGATCGCCACCGGCAAGAAGGACAACAAGTTCGGCATCCCCATCGCCCGCGCCTCGGACGTCTATGCCGAGGCGGCCGCCCTGCCGGGAATCGAGGTGGTGGGCATCGACGTCCATATCGGCAGCCAGCTGACCGAGCTGGAGCCTTTCGAGCTGGCCTATCTCAAGGTGGCCGACCTCACCCGCCGCCTGCGGGCCGAGGGGCATGACATCCGCCGTCTCGATCTGGGGGGCGGGCTTGGCATTCCCTATACAAGGTCGAACGAGGCCCCGCCTTTGCCCACCGATTATGGCGCGCTGATCAAGCGCACGGTGGGCGATCTGGGCTGCGAGGTGGAGATCGAGCCGGGCCGCCTGATTTCCGGCAATGCGGGCCTGCTGGTCGCGGGCGTGATTTATGTGAAGAACGGCGAGGGGCGGGATTTCCTGATCCTTGACGCCGCGATGAACGATCTTGCGCGCCCGTCGATGTATGGCGCGCATCATGACATCGTCCCGGTGATGGAGGCCCCGCCCGGCGCGCCGACCCGGCCCTTCGATGTGGTGGGCCCGGTCTGCGAGACGGGCGATACCTTCGCCAAGGGCCGCGACCTGCCGCTGGTGGCGGAAGGCGATCTTGTCGCCTTCCGTTCGGCCGGGGCCTATGGCGCGGTGATGGCATCGGAATACAACACGCGGCCCTTGGTGCCCGAGGTGCTGGTGAAAGGGGATCACTTCGCCGTCATCCGGGAAAGACCGTCCTTTGACGAAATCCTGAACCGCGATACCATCCCTGCATGGTTGTAAGGCGGCATGGCCGCGCATGGCGGCAAGGACCCCTTCCCACGGATGCAGGATGATCAGGACCACGCGTTGAAGGCCATCGCCCGCCCCCTGCGGCTGACGCTGCTGGGGATGTGGGCCGAACGGCTGGCACGGTGCTTCTGGCCGCTCTGGTCCGCCCTTTTGCTGCTTTTCGCGGCGCTGGCCTTCGGGCTGCAGGACATGCTGCCGCTGGAGGCGGCCTGGGCGGGGCTTGTTCTGGCGGCGCTCACTGCGCTCTGGACGCTGTGGCGCGGCATCCGCGCCTTTCGCCCCCCCACCCGAACCGAGGCGCTGATCCGGCTTGATTCCCGCCTGCCGGGCCAGCCCATCGCCGCCCTGACCGATACGCAGGCCGTGGGCGGCAGCGATCCCGCCTCGCTGGCGGTCTGGCAGGCGCATCGCGCCCGCATGGCCGCCCGCGCCGCAGGGGCCCGCGCGGTGGAGCCAGACCTGAAGCTTGCCCGCCGCGACCCTTTCGCGTTGCGCTATGTGGCGCTGACGGCCTTTGTCATGGCGCTGATCTTCGGGTCGCTCTGGCGCGTCGCCTCGGTTCAGGCGCTGGCGCCGGGCGCGGGCAATGAACTGGCCGCCGGTCCCGCCTGGGAAGGCTGGGCGCAGCCGCCCGCCCATACCGGCAAGCCCTCGCTCTACATGAACGACATCGCCGAGGGGCGGCTCGAACTGCCCGTCGGCACCCGCCTGCAATTCCGCCTTTACGGCGAGGTGGGGGCGCTGACGCTGGCCGAAACCGTCTCGGGCCGCACCGATGTTCCCGCCGCGTCGGAAACCGTGCATGACTTCACGCTGAACCGCGCGGGCGAGGTGGCCATCGCGGGGCCGGGCGGGCGGACATGGACGTTGTCCGTGCTGCCCGATCTTCCCCCCACCGTCACCCCCGGCGACAGCGCCGCCCGCGAAGGCGATGGCCGCTTCACCATGGATTTCTCGGCCCGCGACGATTACGGCGTCGCCGCGGGGCAGGTCTCCATCGCGCTGGACCTGCCCGCGGTGGAACGCAGCTTTGGCCTGACGATGGATCCCGAACCGCGCGAGGCGGTGGTGCTGGATCTGCCGATGCCGATGACGGGCAACCGCGCCGAATTCACCGAAACGCTGATCGACGATCTGTCCGAACATCCCTTCGCCAACCTGCCGGTGACCATGCGCTTTACCGTCGCCGATGCGGCGGGCCAGCAGGGCGTGGCCGAACCCGTGCATCTTGTCCTGCCGGGGCGGCGCTTCTTTGATCCGCTGGCGGCGGCCCTGATCGAGATGCGGCGCGATCTTCTGTGGAACCGCGCCAATGCCCCCCGCGCGTCGCAGATCCTGAAGGCGATCACCCACCGCCCCCAGGACCTGATCCGCAACGAACGCGCCTATCTGCGCCTGCGCGTCCTGATGCGCGAGCTTGAGGCGCAGAAGGCCAGCCTCTCGCCCGAGGCGCGCGATGCGACGGCCGCCGAATTGTGGGAAATCGCGCTTCTGGTGGAAGAGGGCGATCTGGCATCGGCCATGGAACGCCTGCGCCGCGCGCAGGACCGGCTGGATGAGGCGATCCGCAATGGCGCCGAACAGGGCGAGATCGACGAATTGATGCAGGAACTGCGTCAGGCCCTGAACGACTATATGCGCGAACTGGCCGAAGAGGCCGAACGCAACCCCGACAGCCGGCTTTCGCAGAACATGGAAGGCATGCAGATGTCGGGCGACCAGCTTCAGCAGATGCTGGAGGAATTGCAGCGCCTGATGGAAGAGGGCCGCATGGCCGAGGCGCAGGAACTGATGGAGATGCTGCGCCAGCTGATGGAGAACATGCAGGTTGTCCAAGGCGAAGGCCAGGGCCAGGGTCAGGGTGGCCCGGGCCAGCAGGCGATGCGCGATCTGCAGGATACGCTGCGCGGGCAGCAGGGCCTTTCCGACGATGCCTTCCGCGATCTGCAGGATGGCGAGGAAGGCAATGAAGGCCAACGCCCCGGCGAACAGCGGGGCGAGGGCGAGGGCGAAGGTCAAGGCCGCAGCCTTGCCGAACGTCAGCAGGATCTGCGCGACAGGCTGGGCCAGTTGCAGGGCAACCCCCTGCCCGGCGACGGCACCGAACGCGGCGAGGAAGGCCGCCGGCAACTGGATCGCGCGGGCCGCGCCATGGAAGAGGCCGAAGAGGCGCTGCGCGACGGCGATCTGCCCGGCGCGCTGGACCGTCAGGCCGAGGCGATGGAAGCCATGCGCGACGGGATGCAGCAATTCGGCGAGGCGCTGGCCGAAAACCAGCAACAGCAGCAGGGCAATGCCGAACAGGGGCAGGAATTCGGTCAGGCCGATCCCAACGGCCAGCGCGATCCGCTGGGCCGCGAACCGGGCAATTCCGCGCGCATCGGATCGGACAGGAACATGCTGCAGGGCGAGGATGTCTATCGCCGGGCGCAGGACCTGCTGGATGAAATCCGCCGCCGCTCGGGCGATCAGGCCCGCCCCGAAGGCGAACGCGATTACCTGCGCCGCCTGCTCGACATGTTCTGAACCCGCGGTGGCTGGGCCAGATTAGGGGCCAGATCAGCCGCCGCTCGCCTCTTGGCCCGACATGCCGCGCAGCGTATCGGTGGCCGCGCGCATCGTGGCATCCAGCCACAGCCGCGCGGAATCCACCGCCCCGACATAGCCCTGCACCGGCCCGTCCAGCGCCGGCACCATGGCCACGATCCGCGGGGCCGAAACATAGAGCGCAAGTCCGATCACCGCGATCACCATCGCCAAGGCAAAACCCCGGCGAAAGCCGCTTGCATTGTCCGCCGCAGCCGCATCATCGGGGCTGCCCGCATCCTCGGGCAGGCTGCCGCCCTTGAGCGAGGAATTGATCTCTTCGATATCCGGCAGCAGATCGCGCCGCGTGGCAGGCTTCGGCGGCGGCGCATCGGGATCAATGCCCTTGAGTTGCGCGATCCGCCGCGCGGCCGCACCCAGCCCCGACGCCGTGGCCGCCGTGGCCGCCACGGCGGGGGCAGCTGCAGAGGCGGCAGAAGGCGCGGCACTGGCGGGCGCGGCACTGGCGGGCGGCAGGCCCAGATCCGGCTGCGTCTCGATCGGGGCGGCCTCGGCCTTGCGGGCGGCGGCCTCGCGCTCGGCCTCTTCGCGCAGAATGGCCAGAAGGTTTTCGTCCACGCTGCGGCGGGGGGGCTCGGGCATGGGTTCGGCGGATGCAGGCCCGGGCTCGGCGGGCGGGTCCACCGGATCGGCCGCGCCTTCCGCGCCGAAGAGTTCGTCCTCCTGCTCCAGCGCAAGTTCGATCTCGGGCGGCAGCTGGAACCAGGCATGTCCGCAATTGGAACATTGCACATCGCGCCCCATATCCGGGATCGCCGTATCGTCCACCTCGTACTCGGCCTCGCAATTCGGACAGATCAGCCGCATTCGCTACTTCCTCGATTCCCCTTCAGCCGCAGACACACCATCCCCCGCGACCGTCACCGCAGGATTACACCATCCTGCAAGGTCCACAACCGCCACCCGGCCCCGATTGCAACCGTCTCCACCTTGGGCAATGCTGCCCATGCAAGCAAGGGGCTGTGAAACACAAGTGATCGCGTTCGACAATGCCGCCTATAATTACGGCGGAGGAGAGCTTCTTTCCGAGGTCAGCCTGCGCCTTGCGCCGGGCTCCTTCCACTTTCTCACCGGCCCGTCCGGCGCGGGCAAGACCACCTTCCTCAAGCTTGCCTATGCCGAGCTTCTGCCCACCGCGGGCCGTGTCACGATCTTCGACCGCGAGGTGCGCGGCCTGACGCGCGACGATGTCGCTCTGACGCGGCGGCGCATCGGCGTGGTGCATCAGGATGTGCAATTCCTCGATCATCTGCCACTGGCGGCCAATGTCGCCATGCCGCTGATGGTGTCGGGCCGGACGGGCGATCCGCGCGACCTGACGGATCTCTTGCAATGGGTCGGTCTGGGCCAGTTGGGCGATGCCCTGCCGCCGCAGCTTTCGGGCGGCGAACGGCAGCGCGCCGCGCTGGCCCGGGCGGTGATCATGGGCCCCGATGTCATCCTTGCCGATGAACCGACCGGCAACCTTGATTGGGAAATGTCGCTGCGCCTTCTGACGCTGCTGGTGGAGTTGAACAAGATGGGCAAGACGATCCTTGTCGCCACCCATGACCTGAACCTGATCCGCACCGCCAAGAACCAGGTCGCCGCCCGCGTGCTGCGCATCCGCAACCGCCGCATCCAGCTTGCGGGGGCCGACCTGTGATTCGCCGTCTGCGTCTTCTCGTCACCCCCGACCGGCAGGCCGACCGCGTGGTTCCCCCCTCGGGCCATTCCGCATGGCTGACGGGCTTCACCGCCGGGGCGATGACCTTCCTCGCCGTCTTCGCGCTGGCGCTGTCGCTGGCTTCGGGGCGGCTGGCGGATCGCTGGGCCGATGCGCTGGCCCGCACTGCCACGGTGCGCATCTCGGCCCCGGCCGAACAGATGGAAATCCAGACCGCCGCCGTGCTGGCCGTGCTGTCCACCACCCCCGGCATCGCCGCAGCCCGCGCCCTGACGCCGGAGGAACAGAAGGCCCTTCTCGCGCCATGGTTCGGCCCAGACCTGCCGCTCGACGCGCTGCCCCTGCCGCAACTGATCGAGGTGACGGAAGCCCCCGAAGGCTATGATGGCGAAGGCCTGCGCCAGCGCCTGATGGCCGAAGCGCCGGGCGCCGTGCTCGATGATCACAGCCGCTGGCGCCGCCCGCTGGCCACGGCGGCGGCGCGGCTCAATCTGCTGGGGGGGCTGTCGCTCGTGCTGATCGGGGCCACGATGGCCGCCATGATCACGCTGGCCGCCAATGCCTCGCTTGCCGCCAATGCGCAGGTGATCCGCGTGCTGCGGATCGTGGGCGCGCAGGACGATTACATCGCCGCCGCCTTCGTGCGCCGCTTCACCCTGCGCGCGCTGGCCGGATCGGGCATCGGGGCGCTGGCGGGCCTGATCGGCGTGGCCCTGCTTCCCCCGGTGGATGAGGCGGGCGGCTTCCTGACGGGGCTCGGCTTTCAGGGGGCTGGATGGCTGCTGCCGCTTCTGCTACCCCCGATCGCTGCGGCGGTGGCGCTTCTGGCCACGCGGGCCGCCGCGTTCAGAAAGCTTCGGGAACTGCCATGACCTATGCATTGCGCTGGCTGATGTCGCTTCTGTTCATCGGACAGATGTATCTTGCCATGCTTGTCTTCGCGCTGGCCTATGGCCCCTATGCCCTGATCAGCCGCAATGGGGCATGGGCGGGGATCCACGCCTATTGCCGCTGGGTGCGGCTGACGGCGCATTGGATGGTGGGCCTGCGCTCTGAAATCCGCGGCACGGTGCCGATGGGCGAGGTGCTGATCGCCTCGAAACACCAAAGCTTCTTTGACATCATCCTGATCTGCTCGGTCGTGCCACGCCCGAAATTCATCATGAAAAAGGAACTGCGCTGGACGCCGCTTCTGGGGTTCTACGCCTGGCGGATCGGCTGCATCCCGGTGGATCGCGGCAAGAAGGGCCGGGCGATCGCGGAAATGCGCAAGGCCGTTGCCGAAGGCGCGCGCATTCCGGGGCAGTTGATCATCTATCCGCAAGGCACCCGCGTGGCCCCGGGCGTGCCGCTGCCCTACAAGGTGGGAACCGGCCTTCTCTATCAGCAGATGCAGCAGCCCTGCATCCCGGCGGCCACCAATGTGGGCGTGTTCTGGCCGCGCCACGGCATCTATCGCAAGCCGGGCCTTGCGGTGGTGGAATTCCTGCCCGCCATCCAGCCCGGCCGCTCTGTCGCCGATTTCATGGCCGAGGTGGAGCGCGTGATCGAAACCGCCTCCGACGCGCTGATGGCCGAGGCGGGCTTTACCTATCCCAAGCCCGCCTGACGGACACCGCGCCCGGCAGGCGCAAGCGGAAGGAACCGGAATGGACAGCATCACCACGCTCGACGCACTGCACGCGCTTTACGGCACCCCGGCCGATCCCGCCCTGCGCAAGGTGGTGGATCGCCTGATCCCCACCTACCGCGCGGTGCTGGAGCGAAGCCGGTTCTGCATCCTGACAACCGTCGGCCCAGAAGGCACCGATGGCAGCCCGCGCGGCGACGATGGCCCGGTCGTCACCGTGCTGGACGACCGCACCCTCGCCCTGCCCGACTGGAAGGGCAATGAACGGATCGACAGCCTGCGCAACATCGTCCGCGACGGGCGGGTCAGCCTGTGCTTCCTGATCCCCGGCTGGAAGAACCTGCTGCGCGTCAACGGCACCGCAAGGCTGACCGCCGATCCTGCGCTTTGCGCAAGGTTCGACAGGATCGGGGTGCTGCCGCGCACGGTGATCGTCATTTCGGTGGCCGAGGTCTATTCCCAATGCGCGCGCGCCGTGGTGCGGGCGGGGTTGTGGACGGCAGGGGATCAGTCGGCAGACCTGCCGACGACGGGCCAGATGCTGGCGGATGCAACGGCGGGCGGGATCGACGCCACGGAATACGATACAGCCTCGGCCAGACGCGCCGGGTCGATCGTGAGCCCCCACCCCCTCGCCCAAGGAACCCACCCCACCCCCAACCCCTCCCGCCCTGCGGAGAGGGGGAACCCTCCCTCCCCGGAACGGGGAGGGTCAGGGAGGGGCCTGCTCCACCTCGAACCGGGTCGCCCCCGGGCGCCGTTCATCCACCGGCTGCGACAGCACCACCGCCTGATAGGCCCGCTGGTCGCAGCCCGACCGGGGGCAGATGCGGCAGTTGATGCCCACCGGCGTCATCCGCGCCCCCGCGACCGAGAACGCCTCGGCATAGCCGATCTCGGCGGCATGTTCGATGGCGCAGCCCATCGCCACGGCCAGCCGGTTGTCCTGCGCATGCCGCGCCCATGTGGGCCGGTCCACCGTGCGCGCAAAGACGAAGAACTGCGACCGGTCCGGCATTTCCACGAATTGCGGCACGATCCGGCCCGGCGTGCGGAAAGAGGTATGCACATCCAGCCGCGGGCAGGCCCCGCCATGTTCGGCCAGATGGAACCCCGTCGCGTTGAACCGCTTGGTCACGTTGCCGCCCTTGTCGATGCGCATGAAGAAGAAGGGCACGCCCTGCGCCCCTTCGCGCTGCAGCGTCGTCGCGCGATGGCAGGCCTGTTCAAAGGACACGCCGAACCGCGTGGCGATATGATCCAGATCGTATTTCGTCGCCCGCGCCTCGGCCAGAAAGGCATCATAGGGCATCAGCACCGCCGCCGCGAAATAGTTCGCCAGCTCCACCCGCAGCCGCGCCACCCCGCGCGGATCGGTGATCCCCGACCGCGCCGCCAGATTGTCGAGAAGCGCGCGCTGTTCCAGCAACCCGCACATATGGACAAGCTGGAAGATGCGGTTGGTGTGATCCAGCGCCTCGGACAGCAGGATCTCGCGCCGGGCCTCGTCATATTGCCGCAGCGTGCCGGGCAGATCCTCCACCCGCACAAGGCGCACCGTCACCCCCACCCCTTCGCGCAGGCGGCGCTTCAGCGCGACATAGGTCTCGTCCGGTTCCACCGTCGCGCCCGCCCAGAACCCCTCGGCCGCCTCTTCCAGATCGCGAAAATGATTCCGGTGCCTGCGGAATTCGTTGTGAACCGCCGCCTCGGGCGTGGCCACGATCTGCGGCGCCTCGCCCTCGGTCAGCGACAAAAGCTGATCCGTCGCCGCCTGATAGGCGCTGTGCAGCCGCAGAAAGGCCTGCACCAGCGCGGGCGCATGCACCATCGAGGCGCGCAATTGTGTAAGGTCGGGCTTCACTTCGGCGAAAAGCGGGTCCTGAATCACCGCCCGCAGATCGGCCAGCTGGCTGGTGCCATCCTCTTCCGCGATCTCGCGCCAGTCGACGCCATACACCTCGAACATCCGCAACAGGACCGAGACGGAAACCGATCTTTCGTTGTTTTCCAGCAGGTTGACATAGGAAGGGCTGATCCCCAGCGCCTTGGCCATCTGGCCCTGCGTCTCGCCCCGCTCCAGCC
Source organism: Paracoccaceae bacterium (assembly GCA_041397045.1). Taxonomy (GTDB): domain Bacteria; phylum Pseudomonadota; class Alphaproteobacteria; order Rhodobacterales; family Rhodobacteraceae; genus Paragemmobacter. The sequence goes on along the minus strand of JAWKXK010000015.1, from coordinate 52,768 downwards.
GCAACCGCCGCATATGCGGCCCGATGAATGTCTTCTGCATACCGCCGCACACAATTCGTGTTTCGTCATCTTTACAATATTACATTAATCAAACCTTGTAAATTCTCGCATTCACAGCAGGACGCGCTTTCATTTTGCACAAGCCCGCGCCGGTGGCATGCAAGCATCAATGAACGGGAGGACGTCATGAAAACCGGAACGCAGCACCTTTACATCCCCGGCCCCACCAATGTGCCCGAGTCCGTGCGCCAGGCCATGATCGTGCCGATGCAGGATCACCGCGCCCCCGATTTCGGCGATCTGACGCTGGGCCTCTTCGCCGATCTGAAAAAGGTTTTCAAAACTGAAACCGGCACCGTGATGATGTTCCCCGGCTCCGGCACCGGCTGCTGGGAAGCGGCGATCACCAACACGCTGAACCCGGGCGACAAGGTGCTGATGGCGCGCCACGGGCAGTTCTCGCTGCTCTGGGCCGATATGGCGGTGAAGCTGGGCCTTGATGTGGAGATCGTCGATCTCGCCTGGGGGGCCGGTGCGCCCGCCAATGAATTCGCCCGCATCCTCGGCAATGATCGCCACGGCAAGATCAAGGCCGTCTTCGTGACGCATAACGAAACCGCGACAGGCGTCACCTCGGACGTGGCCCTTGTCCGCCGCGCGCTGGACGAGTCGTTCCACGATGCGCTGCTCTTCGTCGATGGCGTCTCCTCCATCGGCTCCATCGACTTCCGCATGGATGAATGGGGCGTCGATCTGGCCGTCACCGGCAGCCAGAAGGGCTTCATGCTGCCCGCCGGTCTGGGGATGCTGGGCGTCTCGGCCAAGGCGATGGCCGCGTCCGAAAGCGCCAAGATGCGCCGCGCCTATTTCGATTTCACCGACATGGCCCGCGCCAACGCCACCGGCTATTTCCCCTATACCCCGCCCGTCCAGCTGTTCCACGGTCTGCGCCGCGCGCTGGACCGGATGCTGGACGAAGGGATGGAAAACATCTTTGCCCGCCACCGCCGCCTTGCGTCGGGCGTGCGCAACGCGGTTGCCGCTTGGGGGATGGACCTCGCCGCCGAACATCCCTCGCTTTACTCCGATACCGTCAGCGCGATCCGCGTGCCGCAGGGCGTGGATGCCCGCGACGTGATCCGCATCGCCTATGATCGCTACAACTGTTCCTTCGGCGCAGGCCTTGGCCCGCTGAACGGCAAGGTCTTCCGCATCGGCCATCTGGGCGATCTGAACGAAGGCATGTGCCTGTCGGCCATCTCGCTGGCCGAACTTTGCCTCGCCGCTGCGGGCGCACAGATCCGCTTCGGATCGGGCGTCGCTGCCGCGCAGGAAATCTATGCCGAACCCGCCGCACGCGCCGTGCAGCGCAGCACCCGCGCCGCCGCCCGCATCGCCGCCGAATAACACCCAGAGGAAACCATGTCCCACACGCTTTACCCGCTGCGGCGTCAACGCCTGCAGCGATCGGAACTCGCTGTCCCGGCCTCAAACCCCACGATGATCGACAAGGCCGCGGAAGGCCCCGCCGATTACGTTTTCCTCGATCTGGAAGACGCGGTCGCCCCCCCCGAAAAGGAACAGGCCCGCAAGAACGCGATTCAGGCCCTGAACGACATCGACTGGGCCGCCAAGGGCAAGACGGTTTCCGTCCGCATCAACGGGCTGGACACCCATTACATGTATCGCGACGTGGTCGATGTGATGGAACAGGCGGGCAGCCGCGTGCATACGCTGCTGGTCCCCAAGGTGGGCGTGCGCGACGACCTCTATATGGTTGAGGCGATGGTGAACCAGATCGAACAGGGCAAGGGCTATACCACCCGCGTGGGGCTTGAGGCGCTGATTGAAACCGCGCTCGGCATGGCCAATGTCGAAAGCATCGCGCAATTCGGCGGCCGGTTGGAGGCGCTGCATTTCGGCGTTGCCGACTATGCCGCCTCCATGCGCGCCCGCACCACCAATATCGGCGGTCTGAACCCGCATTACCCCGGCGACCAGTGGCACGCCGCCATCAGCCGCATGGTCATCGCCTGCCGCGCCTATGGCCTGCGCGCCATCGACGGCCCCTTCGGCGATTTCTCCGATCCCGAAGGCTACAAGGAAGGCGCGCGCCGCGCCGCCGCCCTGGGGTGTGAGGGGAAATGGGCCATCCACCCCAGCCAGGTTTCCATGGCGAACGAAGTCTTCAGCCCGACCGATGCCGAGGTGACAAAGGCCCGCCGCATCATCGAGGAGCTGAAGATCGCCGAATCCCAAGGCAAGGGCGCGGCCAGCCTCGACGGCAAGATGATCGACGCCGCATCCGAAAAGATGGCGAACAACGTGCTGGTGATCGCCGAGGCGATTGCCGGCAAGTAATCGCCCTACGGCATTCAGGGAGGAATACCGAATGGACATTCACGAATATCAGGCCAAGGACATCCTCGCCCGCTTCGGCGTGCCCGTCCCGCGCGGCAGGCCTTTCTGGCCGAACAGGCAGGCTACCGCGCCGCGAACTGGGCGGCAATGCGGGTCGTCAAGGCCCAGATCCATTCCGGCGGGCGTGGCGCGGCAGGCGGGGTGAAACTCTGCCGCTCAGGATCGAGTGCGAATTCGCCGCCACCCCTCTTTGGCCGCCAGCTTGTCACGAAGCCAGACCAGTGCCAATGGCAAGGCGTCTATCGCCTCTGAGGTCGAGAGGTGCCTCCGACATCGCGCAGGAACTTTTTACCTCGGCTTCGTGCTGGACCGGAAATCCGAACGCATCATGATCGTCGCCTCCGCCCATGGCGGGATGGAGATCGAGGATCTCGCGAGAAAGACCCCCAACTCGCTCCGCCGCATGACGTTGATCCGGCGGCGGGCCTGTCCAATTCCCAGGCGCTTGGGAACTCGCCTTCAGCTTAGCCTGAAGGGCCACAGCAGATCGCCCAGATGGTGACGATCTTTTTCAAGGCCTGCTACCGCGCCTACCGCGATCTTGACGCCACTTGATGGTCAGATCAACCCGCTTGTCATTACCGGCTCGGGCGATCTTGTCGCGCTCTGCGACAAGATGTCCTTCGACACCAACGCCCTCTTCCGCCGCCCGGAAATCGCGGAACTCCGCGACCACCACAGCGAGGAAGACCCGCACGCGCCAGCACGGCGGGCGACCACGGCCTCGCCTATGTCGGCCTCGATGGCGATATCGGCTGCATCATCAACGGTGCACGGGGCACGTGGACAGCGCGGTGCAAACTCGCCGGGGAGCCTGCAAACTTCCTCGATATCGGCGGGGGGGAAGAAGGGCCAGCCCGGAGCAGGTCGTGCACGGGCTTCCGCACCGTGCTGGCCGCGACCATAACGTCAGCGTCATCCTCGTGAACATCTTCGCGGGCATCAACCGCTGTGACTGGGTGGCGCAGGGCGTCGTGCAGGCCTATCGCGAACTGGGCCTGTCCGTGCCCGTCGTCGTCCGCCTTGCCGGCACCAATGTCGAGGAAGGCCGCCGGATCATTCAGGATTCGGGCCTGCCCCTGATCACCGCCGACACGCTGGCCGACGCCGCCGAAAAGGCCGTCGCCACGCGCCAGAAACTCGCCGCATAACGGAGGCACCGATGGCAATCCTCATCACCGAAAAGACCCCCGTCATCGTGCAGGGCATGTCGGGCCGCATCGGCCAGTTCCACGCCGAAGACATGATCAAGCACGGCACCAATGTCGTGGGCGGCGTCACCCCCGGCAAGGGCGGCGAATCCCTCCTCGGCCGCCCCCTCTTCAACACCGTGCGCGAGGCGGTAGAGGCGACGGGTGCCGAAGCCTCCCTCGTCTTCGTCCCCCCGCCCTTCGCGGCGGATGCGATCATGGAGGCAGCAGACGCGGGCATCAAGACGGCCGTCTGCGTGACCGACGGCATCCCCAGCCAGGACATGATGAAGGTAAAGCGCTTCCTGAAGCGCTATCCGGCGGAACGGAAGATGCGCCTGATCGGGCCGAATTGCGCAGGCATCATCTCGCCCGGCAAGGGCTTCATGGGCATCATGCCGCCCCATATCTACATGCCCGGCCGCATCGGCATCGTCGGCCGCTCCGGCACGCTGGGCTATGAGGCGGCCTCGCAGATGAAGGCGCTGGGTATCGGCGTCTCCACCTCCGTGGGCATCGGCGGCGATCCGATCAATGGCAGCAGCTTCCGCGACATCCTCGAACTCTTCGAGGCCGACCCGGAAACCGATGCCGTGATGATGATCGGCGAAATCGGCGGCCCGCAAGAGGCCGAGGCCGCGATCTACGCCCGCGATCACATGAAAAAGCCGGTCGTCGCCTATATCGCGGGTCTTTCCGCACCGAAAGGCCGCAAGATGGGCCATGCCGGGGCGATCATCTCGGCCTTCGGCGAAAGCGCGCAGGAAAAGGTGGAAATCCTCTCCGCCGCCGGCATCACCATCGCGCCGAACCCGTCTTCGATGGGCGAAACCATGGCGCGCGTCCTCTCCACCCGGCGCGCGGCGGCGTAATCCTTTTCATCACAGCCTGATGGGGCGGCTTCCGGGCTGCCCCTTTTTCCTGGCCTCATGGGCTTCATCTTGGCCCAAATACCCAAATTCCACGGGGCCAACCCCGCGCTGTCAGGCGAATTTCAGCGCGATGATCCCGGCCAGAATCAGCCCGACCCCCAGCACCCGCCCAAGGTTCACCGGATCGCCGAACAGGAAGACGGCCATCACCGCCGTCCCCACCGCGCCGATCCCCACCCAGACGGCATAGGCCGTGCCCACGGGCAGATCCTTCATCGCGACGGACAACAGCCAGAATGAGGCCAGCGCCCCGACCACCGTCAGCACCGAAGGCAAAGGCTTGGTAAAGCCGTCGGAATATTTCAACCCCAGCGCCCAGCCGGTTTCCAGCAAGCCCGCAAGAACGACGATCAGCCAAGGGCTCACGCGGCCAGCCCCTTCGATCCCATCTCGATGAACTTGCTCCGGCGATCCTTGATCAGCGCCTCGGGCTTCTTGCCCGACAGCTCCTTCAGCATCACCTCGATGCCCTTGCCCACCGCCTCAATGGTTTCCTTGCGACCACGCTGCGCGCCGCCCAGCGGTTCCTTGATGATCCGGTCCACCACGCCCAGCTTCTGCAGATCCTGCGCCGTCAGGCGCAGCGCCTCGGCGGCCTCGCGCATCTTCTCGGCATCCTTCCACAGGATCGAGGCGCAGCCTTCGGGGCTGATCACCGAATAGACGGAATGTTCCAGCATCGCCACGCGGTTGGCCGTGGCAAAGGCCACCGCGCCGCCCGATCCGCCCTCGCCGATCACCACCGAAATCAGCGGCACGCCGATCTGCAGGCATTTCTCGGTGGAACGCGCAATCGCCTCGGCCTGCCCGCGCTCTTCCGCGCCCTTGCCGGGATAGGCGCCGGGCGTATCGACCAGCGTCACCACCGGCAGGCGGAACCGATCCGCCATGTCCATCAGGCGGATGGCCTTGCGATACCCCTCGGGCCGGGCCATGCCGAAATTCCGTTCGATCCGGCTGTTCGTGTCATTGCCCTTTTCATGGCCGATCACCACCACCGGCTGATCGTTGAACCGCGCGATCCCGCCCATCACCGCATGGTCATCGGCAAAGTTCCGATCCCCCGCCAGCGCGGTGTATTCGGTGAACAGCGCGTCGATGTAATCCTTGCAATGCGGCCGGTCCGGGTGCCGTGCCACCTGGCATTTCCGCCAGGGCGTCAGATCCTTGTAAAGATCCTTCAGCAGCGCCTCGGCCTTGCGATCCAGCGCCTCGGCCTCCTTGCTGACATCCATGCCGGAATTGCCCCGCGCCATGGCGCGCAGTTCCTCCGCCTTGCCCTCGATCTCGGCCAGCGGCTTTTCGAATTCCAGATAGTTCATCGGGCACTCCCCAAGCGGATCGTCCCTATATGCGCAGGGACGGGGCAAGATGCAACTCGCCCCTTGGCGCGTGGCATCCGGCTGCCCCAAAGACAGCAGCGCCCCATGGCCGGGGCCACGGGGCGTGCATCCTCCCCTTTTGCTGCGCGGGGCCTCCTCTCCCCGTGGGTCGCAGCGCGGGTATTCTTTGCAAAGCGCCCATTTTCCGCGCTTCGGTCGCGAAACCCTGCCCGGGCCGGCGGCGGCCTGTCAACGATTCATTGCTGACGCAACGTCAACCCGCGATCAGTTCCGCCTGCCGCACGATCACCTCGGCCTGCTTGATCGACGCGATATCCACCAGACGGCCCTTGTAGACCGTGGCCCCCTCGCCCCGTGCCTTGGCGGCCTCCATCGCCTCCAGAATCTCGCGCGCCTCGGCCACCGCCTGCTCCGACGGGGTGAAAACCTCATTCGCCAGCGTCACCTGCTTGGGGTGGATCGCCCATGTCCCCACCATCCCCAGCGTGGCCGACCGCCGCGCCTGCGCGCGGAACCCCTCATCATCGCTGAAATCGCCAAAGGGGCCATCCACCGGCAGAATGCCATGCGTCCGGCAGGCCGCGACGATCGCCGCCTGCGCCCAATGCCACGGGTCTGACCAATGCTTCGCCCCCTCCCGCAGCATATAGTAATTCTCCTGCGTGCCGCCGATGCCCGTCGTCTGCATCCCCATGCTGGCCGCGAAATCCGCCGCGCCAAGGCTCATGGCCTGCAAACGGGGGCTGGCCGCTGCGATCTCTTCCACATGGGAAATCCCCGCCGCCGATTCGATGATCACCTCAAAGGCGATGGGCTTCGTCCGCCCCATCGCGCGTTCCACCGCCGTCACCAGCGCATCGACGGCATAGATATCCTCGGCACAGCCCACCTTGGGGATCATGATCTGATCCAGCCGATCCCCGCCCTTTTCCAAAAGGTCCACCACATCGCGATACCACCACGGCGTATCCAGCCCGTTGATCCGCACGCTCAGAGTCTTGCGCCCCCAATCCACGCCGGAGATCGCCTCGATGATGTTCTCCCGCGCAATCGCCTTGTCCGACGGCGCGACCGAATCCTCCAGATCGAGGTTGATCACATCCGCCTCGCTCGCCGCCATCTTGGCAAAGATCGCGGGCCGCGATCCGGGGCCGAACAACTGGCAACGGTTCGGGCGGGCGGGGGCAGGGGGTTGCAGGCGAAAGCTCATGGTCAGTCTCGCAATGAAATTACGGTTGGCGCTGCGTCAGCGATATATTCTTGCGCCACAGCGTGCAAGCGCGATTTCGCACCCGCAGCATGGCCCCTTCGCGGCTTGACTTGCCCCCCGCCCTGCCGCCCCCTCGCCGGAACAGGAGGCCCCCATGATCACCGCCACGCTGGAAACCTTCCCCCTCGCCCGCGCCTTCACCATCTCGCGCGGGTCCAAGACCGAGGCGCGCGTCATCACCGCCACCGTCACGCGCGGCGGCATCACCGGGCGGGGCGAATCCGTCCCCTATGCCCGCTATGGCGAAAGCGCCGACTCCGTGCTGGCCCAGATCGCCACCCTGCCCCAAGACATCACGCGGGCCGCGTTGCAAGACGCCCTCCCCTCCGGCGCGGCCCGCAACGCGGTGGATTGCGCGCTCTGGGACTGGGAGGCAAAGGCCGCAGGCACCCGCGTCTGGCATCTGGCGGGCCTGCCCGCCCCGCGCCCCCGCGTCACCGCCTTCACCCTCTCGCTCGACACCCCCGAAACCATGCGCGCACAGGCGCAGGAAAACGCCCACCGCCCGATCCTGAAGATCAAGCTCGGCACCCCGGAGGACATGCCAAGGCTGGAATCCGTGCGCGCCGGTGCCCCGCGCAGCACGATCATCATCGACGCCAACGAAGGCTGGACGCCGGAGATCTACACTGACCTTGCCCCCCACCTTCTGCGCCTCGGCGTGGCGCTGGTGGAACAGCCCCTGCCCGCCTCCGCCGACGGAATGCTGTCGGAAATCCCCCACCCCATCCCCATCTGCGCCGATGAATCCGCCCATGATCGCCACAGCCTGCCCGCCCTCAAGGGCCGCTATGACATGGTCAACCTGAAGCTCGACAAGACCGGCGGCCTGACCGAGGCGCTTCTGATGGCCGATGCCGCCCGCGACATGGGCCTTGGCCTGATGGTGGGCTGCATGGTCGGCACCTCGCTGGCCATGGCCCCCGCCATCCTGCCCGCCCAAGGTGCCGCCTTCACCGATCTCGACGGCCCGCTCTTGCTGGCACGCGACCGCGACCATCCCCTGAACTACGATGAGGAAGGCGTGCATCCGCCGGACGCGGCGTTGTGGGGGTGACCATCGGGCATACCCGCCCCGGGCCTGACCCGGGGCCTCCTGCCGAGCCCCCCGCGATCCCGGGTCAAGCCCGGGATGGGGTTGGCAAGGCAATCTCAGCCAGCACTTACTGCAAAAGGATTGACCACCCGCAGCACCCCCTCCACGACCAGACCATCCTGCATGTCTTCCGACAACACCCGGTCACAGCCCGCAACCAGCGCCGCCCCGACGATCATCGCGTCATAAACCGACAGGCCATATCGCGCCGCCACAGCGCGCCCGGCATCGTGAACATCCAAGGTCAGGTCAACGACGCGACACAGACGCCGGATCCCGGCAAGAAACTCCCCCGCCTCCGCCAATTCCATCCCAGCCTTGCGGACACAGTTCACCAGGACCTCGTTCAGCACCTGAACGCTGATCGTGCCTCCCGCTGCAAGCACGGCCTCGGCCCTATCCGCCTTCCACCCGCCATCCAGCAGATAAAGGATCACGTTGCTGTCGATGAAGTCACCGCTCGTTGGCTTCGTCACGGCTCAGCCTTTCACCCGCAGCCAGTCGCCCGCGAAAACGCCTCAAACCGTCCAGTGTTTCTTCAGGCCGCGCCTCGCGACGCACCGCGAATCCGCCCGCCTCCGGGCGCAGCGAAACCTCGTCCCCCTCGCGCAGCCCCAGTTCTCGAACCAGTTCCGCAGGCAGCCGCACCGCAAGCGAATTGCCCCATTTCGCAATCTGCATCCCACCCTCCCGCATGAATGATATACATCTTAAATGTATATCATTCCGCACGCATCGGCAACATCTGCCCTTTGCCAGCCGGGCCCCTGCCCACTTCCCCCGTGACCCCGCGCCCCCCTTGCGCCCTAACCGCGAAAAGCCACACACGCAGGAGGAATGCCCATGTCCCGCACCGTCTATGTCAACGGCACCTACCTGCCCGAGGATCAGGCCACCGTCTCCATCTTCGACCGGGGCTTCCTGATGGCGGATGGCGTCTATGAGGTGACCTCCGTCCTCGATGGCAAGCTCATTGATTTCGATGGCCACACCAAACGCCTGCACCGCAGCCTGACCGAGTTGGACATGCAGGCCCCCTGCTCCGACGCCGACCTGCTGGAAATGCACCGCGAACTGGTGCGCCTCAACGGCCTCGACCAGGGCATGATCTACCTGCAGGTCACGCGCGGAAACCCCGGCGACCGCTCCTTCCTCTTCCCCGATGGCTCGGTGAAACCCACCATCGTGGCCTTCACGCAAGCGATCCCCAACCTCGCCGATGCCCCCGCCGCCAAGACCGGCTTCAAGGTCATCTCGGTCCCCGACATCCGCTGGGGCCGCCGCGATATCAAGACGGTGCAACTGCTCTACCCCTCCATGGCCAAGATGATGGCCAAGAAGGCGGGCGTGGATGATTCATGGATGGTCGAGGATGGCCACGTCACCGAAGGCACCTCGAACAACGCCTATATCGTCAAGGGCAACCGCATCATCACGCGGCAACTCTCCAACGACATCCTGCACGGCATCACCCGGACCGCCGTCCTCCGCTTCGCCGCCGAGGCCCAGTTCGAGGTGGAGGAACGCCCCTTCACCGTAGACGAGGTGAAACAGGCGGATGAGGCTTTCGCCACCGCCGCCACCATCTTCGTCATGCCCGTGGTGGAAATCGACGGCGCGCAGATCGGCGCGGGCAAGCCCGGCCCCGTCACCGCCCGCCTGCGTGAATTGTATATCGAGGAAATGCGCAAGGCGGCGGTCTGACCGCCGCCCCCGCCCATCAGACCGGCAGGCCCGAGAAGGTGAAGTTCACCCCTGCCATGCTGGCAAGGGTCTGCCCCTCCAGCCGCAGCGCTTCGGCCCCGTCCAGCTGGACGATGACCGCGCCCTGCACCTCTGCCAGCGTCAGCACCGGCTGGCTGCCACCATTGTAGCCGATCTCGATGCTGTCCTCGGCCGGGTTGAAATCGGTCACCACCATCTGTCGCGGATCCGCGGCAAACAGCCTGTCCTCGCCCGCGCCCAGCGTCACGCGATCGGAATAATCGGCGCGGATGATGTCGTTCCCGGCCCCGCCATCCAGCGTATCGGTTCCCGTCAGCGCGCCTTGCGGGCCATCGGGCGGATTTGCGCCGTAAAGCACATCATCCCCTTCGCCGCCCAGCAGGCTGTCATTTCCCGCACCGCCGTCGATCGTGTCCTTGCCCAGCCCGCCAAGGATCGTATCCTCGCCATAGCCGCCCGACAGGGCATCATCCCCGGCCCCACCGGCCATGGCATCGGCATCCCCATCGCCGAACAGGCTGTCATTGCCCGCGCCACCGGCCATGGCATCCGAACCCTCGCCGCCGCGTGCAAGGAAGCCCGTCACCGCCCCGCCGCCCGCAAGCACATCACGTCCCTCGCCCAGAAAGATCGCATCCGCCCCGCTGTCGGCGAACATGGTCACGGTATCCGCCCCCGCCCCGCCGAACAGCGTATCCGCACCTTCGCCGCCGGTCATCCGGTCGGCCCCCGCGCCGCCCAGCAGGGTATCCTGCCCTGCGCCGCCAAAGAGACGGTCATTCCCCGCCTCGCCGAACAGCCGGTCCGCCGCATCGCCGCCGAACAGGGTGTCATCCCCGGTCTGGCCATAGACCAGATCCTCGCCCGCCCCGCCGTAAAAAACATCTTCCGTCCCAGCCGCGCAGCTGTCTGCCAGCCGCGCCGAATCCGATCCGCGCCCGCGCCGCCGCCAAGGACATCATCCCCGCCCCCGGCCCAGCAGGGTATCATCCCCGCCAAGGCCCGCGATCGTACTGTCGGCGACATTCGTTCCGCAGCCAGCAGATCATCGCCGGATGTCGCACCGCCACCTGCCGCGCCGGGCCGGGGCGGCCTTAACCAAGCGCGTCTGATCCTGATCCGGATTGTCGTCTGCCGCCGGATCGGCGTATCGTCGTCCGTCCCGGCCGCCTCGGCGATCTCCCCGCTGTCATCATTCGTCGCGCTGTCAAGGAACGGGTTGGACAGGGCGGCGAAGGGCAAGGCAAGCAACATCAGAGGGGCGCTCATCACACAAACTCCGGCACTGGTTACAATGCCGCGAATTTGACTCAATTCATGCGCCGAGGGCAAGAAAATCCTTGGGCCAAAGTCCCGGCGTTAACGATGCGGAAACGTTTCATGGGCGCGCCCCGAAACCGTTCCCGATTCGCGAACAATCAGCCCTGCGCTCCCGCTTCCGGCGGCAAGGCGGCCTCAGCCATGGGTCTTGAACGCCTCGGTGAAGGCAGCCTTCTGCGTCTCGGTCGCCTCGGCCTGATGCAGCGCCTTCAGTCGTCATAGGGCATGCCATAGACCGGCGTCTTGGCCGCAACGTCCTTGCCCAGCGCCCGCCTCGGCCGCCGCCTCGGCCATCCCAGCGGCTCAGGCAGTTGCGGCGAGATATCGGCAGGTTCATCAAGTCGATGTTCTGCACATCGGTCCGGTTCTGCAGATGATCGCGCAGGCGGCGATAGGCGCACCTCCAGCGCCTGCATCGTGGCATCGTCTGATCTGGCTGTCGGTCATGGCAGCACTCCTCGAGCTTTACAACAGGTAGGGTGTGCGCTCGTCACCCCTATACCCCCGCGACCGCCGCGCGCAAAGCGCGCAGCCTGCCGCCCGCGCCTCCAGACCCGCGATACCAGAATAGCCCCGACATTCACCTGATCGGCCCGCAGCCCCGCCAGAAGATCCCATTCGCCCCGTCACGGTGACCATCCCACGCCCCGGCCCGCTGCACCGCCGCCACCGCGACATCCCCCTACGACCCGCTCAGCACTTCAAGCTGGTCCTCTGCCGGGTTGAAATCACATCACCCGCACGACCTGCCCCGAAATTCGGATCCGCCGGAACATCCGGCACCGACGCTTACCAGCGCCGAGAAGACATCCGCCCCCGCGCCCCCGATCATCACATCGCCCCGGTCGCCCACCAGCGTGTCCGTCGCCATCGCCTGCGATCAAGCGATCCGCGCTCGCCTCCCCCGACCGAGAAGAGGTTCCGCATCACCAGTTCTCCAACGGCCCGAAATCGCGCCATGGCGCCTCGACGGCGGCGATGAAGGTATTCGTGTCGAAGCCCGGCCAAAAGCTCTTCGGGCGTCGCGCTGTCGGGCGTCCAGGCCGACTCAGCACATCATCCCCCGCCCCGCCATCCAGCGTATTGGCCCCGTCCATGCCCACCAGCACATCCCCGCCCGTGCCGCCGGCCATGGGATCATTCCCGGCCCCGCCCACCAGCAGGTCATTGCCCGCATCGCCGGCCAGGTTTGTCATTGCCCGCCCGCCCAGAACGATGTCATTGCCGCCGCCACCAGCCAACGTATCGCTGCCATTGTCGCCCACCAGAAGATCCGTGCCGCCATTGCCCGCTTAACAGATCTTCGCCGTTGAAACTCAAGGATCAGGTCCATCCGGCATCGCCCGGATAGTATTGTCGCCCATCCCCCGCGCAAAAGATCGGCATCGCCGCCATCGGCAGGGCGGGATCGTCCTCCCCCCTGACAGAAGCCCGATCAGGCCGGGGGATAATCGTCAACAGAACCAGCAACATGGCAAAACTCGCACTGGGAAATCACACCAGCGGCCCGGTAGCGGGATCTTCGCCGATTCTGTCAAATGCAGCGCAGTTCGCGCCACGCGCAGGATACAATCCCGCGCCAGCGCGGCCAGTGTCGGCAATTCGCCGCTATTCCCACCCCCGTCCAGCGCCCGCCACAACAGCCGGCATCAGCCGCCGCTGCCCCCAGTCGGCCCCTGCGCCTCGGCCGTGCCGATCAGATCGTTGCGCACCTCCCCACCAGCGTGTTCCTGCCGCCCCTGCCGCAGCGCGTGGCGGTCGATCGCATCGCCGGGCAGATGGCCCGAATAGGGCTCGTTATCACCCACACAAAGATCCGCCTCGCCGCGCAGCACCTCGATCAGCGCATGGCTCAGCCGCCCGTCCAGATGCGAATGCAGCACCCCCACATGCCAGGGCCGGGGCGCGCGACCCTTCAGGCAGGGGGTAAAGGAATGCACCGCCACGATCACCACATCGGGACGCCGCGCCGCCAGCCGCGCCAGCGCCGCGTGATAGGGGCGATACAGCCGCGACAGCCGCTCCTCCACGCCCGCCTCCCCGATATGGCGGTTCGCCGGGATGATCGTGCCGTCATACAGCTTCATCACCAGCGTCGGGTCATCCTCGCCCCGGTTCGGGTCGATCACCAGACGGCTGAAATCCGACAGGATCACCGGGCTGTCCAGGCCTTCGCCCAGCGCTTCCGCCACCCCCGCCGCGCCGATGTCATAGGCGATGTGGCGGCCCATATCCGCAGGCCCGATCCCCAGATCGCCCCCCGAAACCCAGTCCGGCACCCGGTTCGTCGCATGGTCGCAGGTGATCAGCCAGCGCCCCGGCCGCCCCTCTCCGATGATCCGATAGGCACTCACACCCGCCAACCCCCTGCCGTTTTCATGAATTCGTCATTTATTCTGACGAAGAGGAAACCGCCAGTTGCGGCAGGCCCCCGATTGCGCCATAACCCGCCTCGGCCCACGACAAAATGAAGAACTGCATAAGGAGGAAGGCTATGAGACGCCTTCGGAACGTCAAGATCGTGGCCACACTCGGACCGGCCTCCAGCGATTACGAAACCATCCGCGCCCTGTTCGAGGCGGGGGCCGACGTGTTCCGCCTGAACATGTCGCACGGCACGCATGACGATATCCGCGCGCGCCACGTCATCATCCGCCAGGTGGAGGCCGATACCGGCCGCCCCATCGCGATCCTCGCCGATCTTCAGGGCCCCAAGCTGCGCGTCGGCGCCTTTGCCAATGACGGGGGCGAGGAACTGGCCGAAGGCGCGGCCTTCCGCATGGATCTCGATCCCGCGCCGGGCGATGCCACCCGCGTGCAGCTCCCGCATCCCGAGATTTTCGCCGCGCTGGAACCGGGGGCCTCGCTTCTGGTCAATGACGGCAAGATCCGCCTGCGGGTGGAAACCTGCGGCAAGGACTTTGCCAATTGCACCGTCACCGTGGGCGGCACGATTTCCAACCGCAAGGGCGTGAACGTGCCCGATGTCGTGCTGCCCCTGGCCGCGCTGTCGGACAAGGACCGCAAGGATCTGGAATTCGCCTGCGAACTGGGGGTGGACTGGCTGGCCCTGTCCTTCGTGCAGCGCCCCGAAGACGTGATCGAGGCCCGCGATCTGGCCCGTGGCCGCGCCGCCATCCTGTCCAAGATCGAAAAGCCCGCAGCCGTAAAGGCCTATGACGCCATCCTTGAGGTGTCGGATGGCATCATGGTCGCGCGTGGCGATCTGGGCGTCGAACTGCCCGTGCATTCGGTGCCGCCGATCCAGAAGAAACTGGTCCGCGGCGCGCGCGCGGCGGCAAAGCCGGTAATCGTGGCCACGCAGATGCTGGAATCCATGATCGAATCGCCCATGCCCACAAGGGCCGAGGTGTCGGACGTCGCCACCGCCATCTATGAAGGCGCGGATGCGATCATGCTGTCGGCAGAGTCCGCGGCCGGGAAATACCCGGTCGAGGCTGTCACCACCATGAACAACGTGGCGATCAGCGTCGAAGGCGATGCCGTCTATCGCCAGATCATCGAAGCCAGCCGCAGCGTCGCCCGCACCTCGGTTGCCGATGGCATCGTCGCCGCCGCGCGCGAAATCGCCGAAAGCGCCGACATCAAGGCGATCTGCTGCTTCTCGCAATCGGGGACCACGGTTTCGCTGGTGGCCCGCGAACGCCCCCGCGTGCCGATCATCGCGCTGACGCCGCTGATGGAAACCGCCCGCCGCATGTGCCTGACCTGGGGCGCGCATTGCGTGATCACCGAAGAGCAGGACCGCTTCAAGGGCGCCGTCATCTCGGCCGTGCGCGCCGCGCGGACCTATGGCTTCGCCTCGGAGAAGGATCAGATCGTGCTGACCGCGGGCGTCCCCTTCAACGTGCAGGGCACCACGAACATCCTGCGCGTTGCGCCCTGCGATGAAAGATTGATCTACAGGGTCGATCCCGAATAACCTGCAACGGCCCGCACCCCCGGTGCGGGCCGTTTCGGTTGTAAGGGGTGCGTGTTGTGGTCAATACCAATGATCTGTCCCTCGTTCTGGGGATCGTGCTGGCCGTCTTCGCCATTCCCTCGCTGCTCAACGCCTGGACCGAGGATCGCCCCCCGCGCTTCGGCTCGATCATCGGGTTCACCGGCGTCGTCCTCATCGGGCTTGCCGTGGCGCGCAGCCCTTCGGGCTATGGCCTGAACGACGTGCTGCCCGCCTTTTCCCGCGTCATCCGCGCCTTCCTCCAATAGCCCCGCCCCAAACGCAGCCCCAATCGCAGCCCCGTCGCAGGACCCGCGCATGGACCATGACCTTCTTCTCATCCTCGGGCTCGGGCTTGCCATCCTGTCCATCCCCTCGCTGCTCTCGGCGCTGATTGATGATCGCCTGCCCATCGTCGCGGGCTTCGGGCTGGCCGTCGGGGGGGCGCTGGTCGTCTGGGGGGTGCTGGGCGGCGATACTGGCCTGCACCCCAGGGCCCTTGCCCATCTCTTCTTCGAGGTGCTGGGCCGCTACCTGCCCTGACCCCGCGCTTTTCCCCTTGCACCCCGGCCCGGCCCCGCCTATACGGCCCACCTTGCGATACCCGCGCGACCGGCCGATGTGGCATGCCGAGTCGCGCCTGCAACCACGGAGATGGAAATGCCCAAGATGAAGACCAAGTCGGCGGCGAAGAAGCGGTTCAGCTTCACGGCCTCCGGTCGGGTGAAGGCCGGCGTCGCCGGCAAGCGCCACGGCATGATCAAGCGTACGACGAAATTCATCCGCGATGCGTCCGGCACCATGCTGCTGTGCGACAGCGATGCGAAGATCGTCAAGAAGTACATGCCCTACGACCGGTAAGGAGAACAGCATATGTCCCGCGTCAAATCCGGTGTCGTGACCCACGCCCGTCACCGCAAGGTCATCAAGCAGGCCGCCGGTTACTACGGTGCCCGCTCGCGCAACTTCCGCACCGCCACCCAGGCGGTCGACAAGGCCAACCAATACGCCACCCGCGACCGCAAGACCCGCAAGCGCAACTTCCGCGCCCTGTGGATCCAGCGCATCAACGCGGCTGTGCGTCTGTTCGACCTTGAGATGACCTATTCCAAGTTCATCAACGGTCTGGCCAAGGCCGGCATCGAGGTGGACCGCAAGGTTCTGGCCGATCTCGCCGTGCATGAGCCCGAGGCGTTCAACGCCATCGCCGCGCAGGCAAAGGCCGCGCTGGCCTGATCGCAAGATCGCACCCTATCGAAAAGGCCGCCCCCCGGGGCGGCCTTTTTCATGGCCGGGCATAAACCCCGGCGCGGATCATCCGTTCCTGATGCACAGATGGCAAAAGCCGCGGCAAGGGGATCCGCAAGGATCCCGCTCTGACAGGAAAGGATCCCCGCAGGGCCCGGATCGGCCCAGGCCTGACGCCAATTTTCCCCGCAATTCCCGACTTCTTGACCCGCCCCCCAGCGGATGCAACCTTAAGATGATTCTCATATTGGAAACCAGACGCATGTTTCGCCCCCTGATTGCCCTTTTCTCTGCGCTCTTCCTGCTGTCCGCCTGCGGCGAAGTCGTCACTGAAAGCACCCGCGATGCCCGCATCCTGCTGATCGGCGATTCCATGATGGCGGCCAATCGCGGATCGGGGCGCGCGGTCGCAAACGCCATCGAACGGCAACTGGGCGAAGAGGTGATCGACCGGTCTGTGATCGCCGCGCGCTATTTCTATTTCCTGCCCATCTCGGGCGCGGCGGGGCTGCGCCTGCCCGCCCAGTATCAACCCGGCAACTGGGACTGGGTGGTGATCAATGGCGGCGGCAATGACCTGATGTTCGGCTGCGGCTGCGGCTATTGCAACACCATGGTCGATCGGCTTGTGTCGCGCGATGGCACGTCGGGGGCCATTCCCGAACTGGTCGCCCGCATCCGCAAGACCGGGGCGAAGGTCGTCTTTTCCGGCTATCTGCGCAATCCCGGCCTCTATACCCCCGTCCGGGCCTGCAAACCCTATGGCGACGAACTCGACCGCCGCCTTGCCCGCATGGCGGCCCGGGATGAAGGCATGATCTTCCTGCCCATGTCGGATCTGGTTCCCGCGGGCGATCCCAGCCTGCACCAGCAGGACATGATCCACCCCTCGCCCAAGGGCAGCGCCGCCATCGGCGCGCGCATCGCCGCCGCCATCCGCGCCAACGGCGGCTGACGCCGCCGGCGGGGGAGGGCACCTCCCCCGCACCCCCTCGCCGCCCCATTCCCGGCGGCGCACCCCCCGCCCGCCCGCAGGGCGCACCCCTTGCATCGCAGGCCCCATGCCGCTACCACCGCCTCGCACCCGAAGGAGGCACCCATGGACGGGCTCGACACGCTCAAGGCCAAGTATCTTTCCGCCGTCGCCACCGCGGCGGACGAAGCCGCGCTGGAAGAGGTCCGCCTCGCCGCGCTGGGCAAGAAGGGCGAGATCAGCGCCATGATGGCGGGCCTTGGCAAGATGGATCCGGATGCCCGCAAGGCCGCCGGGGCCAGCCTGAACGCGCTGAAGGACGAAATCGACGCCGCCCTGCGCGCCCGCAAGGCGGGGCTGGCCGATGCCGCGCTGGACGAACGGCTGCGCACCGAATGGCTGGATGTCACCCTGCCGGGCCGCCCGCGCCCGCGCGGCACGATCCACCCCGTCAGCCAGGTGATGGAGGAACTGACCGCCATCTTCGCCGATATGGGATTTGCCGTGGCCGAAGGCCCGCAGGTGGAATCCGACTGGTTCAATTTCGATGCCCTGAACATCCCGCCCGAACACCCCGCGCGGCAGGAACATGACACCTTCTTCATGCACCGCGCCCCGGGCGATGACCGCCCGCCGCATGTGCTGCGCACCCATACCAGCCCCGTGCAGATCCGCGCGATGACGGAACAGGGCGCACCCATCCGCGTGATCGCGCCGGGCCGTGTCTACCGCATGGACATGGACCAGACCCATACCCCGATGTTCCATCAGGTGGAGGGGCTGGCCATCGGGCGCGACATCTCCATGGCCAATCTGAAATGGACGCTGGAGGAATTCTGCCGCGCCTTCTTCGAGGTGGACCGTGTGGAACTCCGCTTCCGCGCCTCCCATTTCCCCTTCACCGAACCCTCGGCCGAGGTGGACATCCGCTATTCCAACGTGGGCGGCCAGCTGCGCATCGGCGAGGGCGACAAGTGGATGGAAATCCTCGGCTCTGGCATGGTGCATCCCAAGGTGCTGGCGGCGGCGGGCGTGGACCCGAACGAATGGCAGGGATTCGCCTTCGGCATGGGGATCGACCGGATCGCCATGCTGAAATACGGCATCCCCGACCTGCGCGCCTTCTTCGAATCCGATCTGCGCTGGCTGCGCCATTACGGCTTTGCCGCGCTGGACATGCCCGATCTGGCGGGCGGCCTCAGCCGCTGATCCCCGCACCTGCGGCAAAAAGGAAAGCCCCGCCAAAGCGGGGCTTTCCACACGTCATGAAATGGCTCTGTGCAATCAGATCACAAGCAGCAACAGTGCCAGAAGCGACAGCCCCATGATCAGGATCAGTCGCCATGCCGGGATGCGGCGAGAGGGGTCGGGTACTTTAAACATCGGGTCCATAGACGAAGGGATGCCACCCATACCGTTCGAAAATGTGGCACCCACGCGCCCCGTTCCGGGCACCCCCTGAACAACCCGTTTCCACTTCGGAAACCTGTCCCCGGCGCTTCCCCTTTGCCGCCCTTTGCGCTATCCCCTGCCCTGCAATTCCGAAGGGACCGGCAAAGATGAAATTCACCCTCTCCTGGCTGAAGGACCACCTCGATACCGGGGCCACGCTTGAGGATATCCTCTACGCGCTGACCGACCTCGGACTTGAGGTGGAAGAGGTCACCGATCGCACCGCCAAACTTGCCCCCTTCACGCTGGCCAAGGTTCTGCATGCCGAACAGCACCCCGATGCCGACAAGCTGCGCGTCTGCCGCGTGCTGACGGACGAGGGCGAAAAGCAGATCGTCTGCGGCGCGCCCAACGCCCGCGCGGGCATTACCGTCGTTCTGTGCAAGCCGGGCGATTATGTGCCGGGCATCGACGTGACGCTGGGCGTGGGCAAGATCCGCGGCGTGGAATCCCATGGCATGATGGCCTCGGAACGCGAGTTGGAACTGTCCGACGAACATAACGGCATCATCGAACTGCCCTCGGGCGAGGTGGGCGAGAAATTCGCCGACTGGCTGGCGAAGAACCGCCCCCAGCTTGTCGATCCGATGATCCATATCAAGATCACCCCGAACCGCCCCGATGCGCTGGGCGTGCGCGGCATCGCGCGCGATCTGGCCGCGCGCGGCCTTGGCACGCTGAAGCCGCTGGACATCCCCGCGATCACCGCCGCCTTCCCCTCGCCCATCCGGGTGGAGATCGACCCCGCGCTCAAGGCGAAGGGCTGCCCCCTTTTCGCCGGCCGCCTGATCCGCGGCGTGAAGAACGGCCCCTCGCCTGAATGGCTTCAGGCCCGCCTTACGGCCATCGGCCTGCGCCCCATCTCGGCGCTGGTCGATATCACCAACTTCTTCACCTTCGCCCTGAACCGCCCCCTCCACGTCTTTGACGCGGCCAAGGTCGCGGGCCCCCTACGCATCCACCCCGCCAAGGGCGGCGAGGAACTGCTGGCGCTGGATGGCAAGACCTATACCCTGCGCGAAGGCATGATGGTCATCTCCGATGACAATGGCCCGGAATCGCTCGCCGGGATTATGGGTGGCGAAGTCTCCGGCTGCACCGAGGCCACCACCGATGTCTTCCTCGAATCCGCCTTCTGGGATCCGATCACCATCGCCGCCACGGGCCGCGCGCTGAAGATCAATTCCGATGCCCGCTACCGCTTTGAACGCGGCGTCGATCCCGCCTTCACCCTGCCGGGGCTGGACCTTGCCACGCAGATGATCCTCGATCTCTGCGGCGGCACGGCCTCCGACCTGGCCATGGATGGTGCGGTGCCTGACACCACCCGCGCCTATCGCCTGAACCCCGCCCGCGTCATCAGCCTTGTCGGCATGGATATCCCCGAGGAAGAACAGCGCCGCACGCTGCAGGCGCTCGGCTTCACGCTGTCTGGCGACATGGCCACCCCCCCCACATGGCGCCCCGATATTCTGGGCGAGGCCGATCTGGTGGAAGAGGTGGCCCGCATCGCCAGCCTGACCCGGCTTGAAGGCAAGCCCCTGCTGCGCAGCGCGCCGGGCGTGCCGAAGCCGATCCTGACGCCGCTCCAGATCCGCGAAAGATCCGCCCGCCGCACCCTTGCGGCGCTGGGCTACAACGAATGCGTCACCTACAGCTTCATCGACGCCGAGGCAGCCACCCTCTTCGGCGGCGGCTCTGATGCCGTGCGCGTGGACAACCCCATGTCCTCGGAAATGACCCATCTCCGCCCCGATCTGCTGCCGGGCCTCCTGCGCGCCGCCGCCCGCAATCAGGCGCGCGGCTTTGCAGACCTTGCGCTGTGCGAAATCGGCCCTGCCTTCCACGGCGGCGAACCGGGCGAACAGCACCTTCAGGCCACGGGCCTGATCGTGGGCCATACCAGCCCGCGCGATCCCTATGGCAGCCGCCGCCCGGTGGATGTGTTCGATGCCAAGGCCGATGCCGAAGCGATCCTCGCCGCCCTTGGCGCCCCCGCCCGCGTGCAGATCACGCGCAAGGTGGCCGCATGGTGGCACCCCGGCCGCTCCGGCACCATCGGCCTTGGCCCCAACACGCTGGCCACCTTCGGCGAAGTCCATCCCCGCATCCTTTCCGCCCTTGGCGTGAAAGGCCCTGCCGTGGCCTTCACCATCCTCGTGGCCAATGTCCCCCTGCCCAAGGTGAAAACCCCCACCCGCCCCGCACTCGCCATCAGCGATCTGCAGGCGGTGGAACGCGATTTCGCCTTCGTGGTGGATAAAGGGGTTGAGGCGCTGACAGCCCTGAACGCCGCCCAAGGGGCCGACAAGGCCCTGATCGAAAGCGTCCGCCTCTTCGACCAGTTCACAGGCGAGAAGGCTGAGGCGCAGATGGGCGCAGGCAAGAAATCCATCGCCCTCACCGTCCGCCTGCAACCGACCGAGAAGACGCTGACCGAGGCCGAGATCGAATCCGTCTCTGCCCGGATCATCGAAAAGGTGACAAAGGCCACCGGCGGCACGCTGCGCGGCTGATCCGGCGGCAGGCCATCCGCCCCGGCGGGTGGCCCAATGGCCGGGCAGACCCATCCGAAGTGATGGGTCAACCATATGTTTTCATGTCATTTTTTGGCAACTCGCCCAGTCAATTCGCGCCCCACCCTTCCCGCTCATCCCGGCTTCTCCCTAAGGTCGCCCGGCGTCCGCCACCCGGCCCGCCCTCACCTGCTGGAGACTCCATGACCCGCCCCCTGTCCCGTGCGGCAACCCTCGCCGCCGCCTTAACCGCCGCCTTCACCCTCGCCCCCGCTTCGGCCGCCCTCGCCCAATCCGCCGGTTGCGCCGCCCTGAATGCCACCCCCACGGGCGATATCTGGGTCATGCCCACGGCCACCCTGACGCTGTCGGCGCTGAATGCCGGCGAAACCGTCACCATCAGCGGGACCGGCGTCTCCACCATGATGCCTATGCCCGGGGCGGGCTGGTACATCACCGATCCGACGGCCAGCGGCGGAACCGCCCTGTCGCCCACCTATGACGCCACGCTTGCCGCCTTCAGCCATGTCTTCACCGTGGCCTCGGGCGGGATGCTGTCCTTCGGCCTGCGCGAAACCGGCCCGAACTCAACCCAGCTTATGGGCGTCTCCATCACCTGTGCCGCCGCCCCGGGCGGCGCGGAAGTGATCCTTCTGTCCGGCTTTGCCCAGCAGCAATCCATCAGCTCCGCCCTTGGCCGCAACTTCCGCAATCGCTTTGGCCTGCCCGGGGCCGTGCCGCAGGGGCCGCAGAACGTCTTTGCCTCGACCAAGGGGCAGGGCAGCGATGTCTCGGCCTGGGTCTCGCTCTCGGGGCGCAGCTTCTGGGATGGCTATGATGGCAGCGCCGCCGATCTGTCCTTCGGGGTCGACAGCTTCGTTTCCGCCAATACACTCGTCGGTGTGATGGTCGGCCTGAACCGCCTGTCGGTCAGCGATGCCACCGGGGCCAGCACCGATGCCGATGCCGCGATGATCGGCCTCTATGGCGCGCAGGGCCTTGCCGGCGACCTTCTCGCCGACGGCTATCTCGCCTGGTCGCGCGTTTCCTATGATGCGGCGGGCAGCAGCTTTGACACCGATCGCATCATGGCTGGGCTCGGCCTCAGCGGCAGCATCGAACAGGCCGCCGGCCAGTTGCAGCCCCGCGCGCGCCTCTCCGCCGCATGGGAGGATTTCCCCACCGGCGTCACCGGCGTCGTGGCCGGCAACAGCCAGCAGATCACCGCCTCGCTCGGCGCGCGGTTCGACTGGCGCGATCCGATGCCCGGCACGGCGCTGACCCCCTTCCTGTCGATCGACATCGAATATGGCCGCCTGCGCGATACTTCGGGCGTCGACGATGACTATCTCGCCCCCCGCCTCGGGCTGGGCGTCAACGGCATGGTCGGCGCGGGGCGGCTGTCGGCCAGCCTCGATATCGGGAAAAGCGGCAGCAACGTTCAGGATGCCGGGCTGGACCTGACCTATGAGATGACGTTCTGATCCGATTCCCCTTTTCCGTCCCCCCGGGCGGGAAAGGGGCCCCCCTTCCAGACTGTGCATCCCAGCACGGTTAACCACGAATTGCCCGGCGAACCTGCCCGGATTTGTATGCACAGCCATCTGCACTGCATGGCTGCACTGCGCTGCTGCACGGCCTCCGCAACGTCACGCTTCCCGATCCGCCCGCTTCGCGCAAAGGTAAACGGGCAAGCCGGGGGGGGATCATGCAGGTCGATTACGTCATCGTGGGCGGCGGTTCTGCCGGGGCGGTCCTTGCCGCCCGCCTGTCCGAAGACCCCTCCATCACCGTCTGCCTGATCGAGGCCGGGGGGCCAGGAAAATCCTTTCTTATCAACACCCCGGCCATGGTGGCGGCGATGGTTTCGGGCCGCCCGAAACTGCACAACTGGGCCTTCCGCACCACCCCCCAGCCGCATCTGAACGGGCGGCGCTGCTATCAGCCGCGCGGCAAGGCGCTGGGCGGATCCTCGGCCATCAACGCCATGCTCTATGTGCGCGGCCACCCGTCGGACTATGACACTTGGGCCAACCTCGGCGCCGATGGCTGGGATTGGCAGTCCGTCCTGCCTTACTTCTTGAAATCAGAAGGAAATTCCACCGCCACCGGCCCCCTTCACGCCGCCCACGGCCCCCTTCAGGTCACCGATCAGCCCAGCCCCCACGCCATTTCCCGCGCCTTCATCCGCGCGATGGAAAGCCTGCAGATCCCCGAAAATCCCGATTTCAACGGCGAAACCCAATTCGGCGCGGGTCTCTATCAGGTCACCCAGTTCCACGATGGCCCCCGCAAGGGCCACCGCTGCTCGGCCGCCGCCGCCTATCTTCACCCCGTCCTGTCCCGCCCGAACCTGACGGTCCTCACCGGGGCGCTTGCGGAACGGATCCTTTTCGACGGCACCCGCGCCAAGGGCTTGATCCTGCGGCAGAAAAACCGCCGCCTCACCCTTTCGGCCCGGCGCGAGGTGATCCTCGCCGCAGGCGCCTTCGGCTCTCCGCAACTCCTTCTTCTCTCGGGCATCGGCCCCGAGGATGAGTTGCGCCAGCACAGCATCCCCGTCACCCATGCCCTGCCCGGCGTCGGGCAGAACCTGCAGGATCATCTGGATCATACGCTCATCTGGCGCTCACTCCGCCCGGATGTGGTGGGGTTCAACCCGGCTGGCCTTCTGCGCCTTGCCCGGGGCTGGCGGCCCTTCCACGACAGGGGCACCGGCATCCTCACCACCCCGGGGGCCGAAGGCGGGGCCTTCCTCATGTCGCGGCCCGGCCTGCAAGTGCCTGATCTTCAGGTGCATTTCGTCATCGCCATCGTGGATGACCATATGCGCCGCCTGCATCTGGCCGATGGCTATTCCGCCCATATCTGCCTGCTGCGCCCCGAAAGCCGGGGGCATGTCGGGCTGCGGGATGCCAACCCCGCCAGCCCCCCGCGCATCGACCCGAACTTCCTGTCCGCCCCCAACGATCTGGAAACGCTCAAGTCCGGGGTGCGCCTCCTCGACCGGGCGATGCAGGCCGAGGCCCTGGCCCCATGGCGGGGCAAGCGGCTCTATCCCCTTGATGGAACGGATGAATCGCTCATCGCCGATATCCGCGCCCGGGCCGATACGATCTATCACCCGGTCGGCACCTGCCGCATGGGGCGCGATGCCATGGCGGTGGTGGACCCCGCCCTGCGCGTTCACGGTTTGGAAGGGCTTCGCGTGGTAGATGCCAGCGTGATGCCCCGCCTGATCGGAGGAAACACCAACGCACCCACCATCATGATCGCCGAACGCGCCGCCGACCTGATCCTTTCCGCCCAGCGTGGCGCCGGGAATTAAGGTTTTTGGGTATTTTTCCCAAGATGAAGGGGCGGGGCCTTGCGCCTATTTGCGCCCGAACAGCCGGTTGAACCACCCACCGATCCCCGCCTTCGCCCTGTCGGCCCGGCGATCCAGATCATCCAGCGTTTCCTGCGCCTCGATCACGGCGGGTTCGATCATCCGCTCCTTGAACTGGGCCCAGATCCGCCACGCCATGAACAGGACAAAGGCAAGGAAGGACAGGATCACGATATTCACCCAAGGGATGATCCGGACATCCGGCCCCTCCACCTGCCTGAGCGAGATGGCATTCGGGAAAATGGTAAACAACTGGTTACGCCAGCCATAATGCGTCACCGCCACCCATTTCGGCGCGGCGGCGGTGGATTGCAGCTCCTTCGCCTCGGTATTGGTGCTGGAACTGTCCATCTTGAAATAGGGCGGCCAGCCCCATCCCGTATCCTCGTTACGATATTCCATCGTCTTTCCATTGGGATAGACGGCGTTGATGAAAAAGATGTCGCGGCTGTTGCTGGCCGCCGTCCCCACATCGGAGGACGCCCAGAACCACGCATTCTCGCCCAGATCCATACGGCGATTCTCGGTTCCCACGATGCGCACGATATCGGTTTGCGGCAGGGTGTAATGCAGGAAGGCAAACAGCAGCAGCGCCAGCGTGCCGAAGAAGGTCCATTTCACGTATCGCATTGCCGCCTCAGGAAAAATTCAGGATCCAGACCAGGGCGATGACCACCGCCGTGGGTATGACGAAGACCAGCCAGATCAGCCGCCGCCGCAGGCTGTGTTCATATTCCGCCATCCCCCTGGCGACATGGGCATCGCGCGGCCCGGTGATATCGCCCTGATCATATTCCTTCTCCAGCCTCTCGCGCTCCAGCGACCGGGAATAGATGGACAAGAGCCAGTAGATCACCGTCAGCCCGATATAGCCGAAAAGCGCCAGCTTGAAAAAGGCGATCATGCCGCAAACCCCCGTCTCTGCCCCCAATGTGGCCCCGCGCCCCCCGATGCGCAAGCTTCCCCCTTGGCAGATCGCCCCTCCGCGCCCACCATTCCCCCATGACCGACGCGCTGATCCACATCATCGACACCCGCCGCGACGCCCTGATCGGGCTGGCGCAGGACCTGATCCGCATCCCCACGCTGAACCCGCCCGGGCAGAACTACCGCGAGATCTGCGACTACCTCGCCGCCCGCCTCATGGCGCAAGGCTGGACGGTGGAACTGATCCGCGCCACCGGCGCACCGGGCGACAGCGACGCCTTCCCCCGCTGGAACATGGTCGCCCGCATCACATCGGGCCGCCCCGGGGACTGCGTGCATTTCAACAGCCACCATGACGTGGTGGAGGTGGGCCACGGCTGGACGCGCGATCCCTTTGGCGGCGAACTGGACGGCGACCGCCTCTATGGCCGCGGCGCCTGCGACATGAAGGGTGGCCTTGCCGCCAGCATCATCGCCGCCGAGGCCTTCCTCGCCACCACCCCCGATTGGACGGGCAGCATCGAGATCAGCGCCACGGCGGATGAGGAATCAGGCGGTTACGGCGGCGTCGCCTACTTGGCGGAACGCGGATATTTCGCCCCTGACCGCGTGCAGCACGTGATCATCCCCGAACCCCTGCACAAGGATCGCATCTGCCTTGGTCATCGCGGCGTCTGGTGGGCCGAGGTGGAAACCCATGGCCGCATTGCCCATGGCTCCATGCCCTTTCTCGGCGACAGCGCCATCCGCCACATGGGCGCGGTTCTGGAAGAGATCGAGCATCACCTCTACCCCCTGCTCGCCACCCGCCAAACCGCCATGCCCGTCGTCCCGCCACAGGCGCGGCACTCCACGCTGAACATCAACTCCATCCATGGCGGCGAACCCGAACCGCCGCCCGGCTCCACCGCCCTGCCCGCGCCCTGCGTCGCGGATCGCTGCCGTATAGTGCTGGACCGCCGCTTCCTGATCGAAGAAACCATCGAGGAAGTGAAATCCGAATTCCGCGCCATGCTGGACCGCGTGCAATCGCGCCGCCCCGGTTTCACCTACACGATCCGCGACCTGTTCGAGGTGCAACCCGTGCTGACAGGCCGCGACGCACCGGTGGTGCGGTCCACCGCCGCCGCCATCGAAAGGGTGCTGGGGCAGGTGGCCGATTACGTCGTCAGCCCCGGCACCTATGACCAGAAGCACATAGATCGCATCGGCAGGCTGAAGAACTGCATCGCCTATGGCCCGGGCCTTCTGCATCTGGCGCATCAGCCCGATGAATGGGTCGGCGTGCAGGACATGGCCGACAGCGCCAAGGTCATGGCGCTTGTGCTGCGCGACCTGCTCTCCTAGGGCAATCCGGGAAACATGCCGGGTATTGTTACCAAACCGGACACAATTTCGCCCAAAGCTTCCGCTAGCCCGGATCACGAAACGAACCTCGGCGAAACAGGGCCCCGCCCGCGCCAGCGCCAGAATTCAAGGTTGGACCCGTGCAGACAGACATCGACCGCAACCCCAAGGCCACCGTCCTGCTTCTGGGCGCCAGATCCGATGTCGCCCGCGCGACGGCCCGCCGCTATGCGGCTGCCGGCTATGGCATCCTTCTGGCCGCCCGCGATCCGGAACGGCTTATGGCGGAAAAGACCGATCTCGAATTGCGCTATCGGGTGCCTGTCACCCTTCTGGCCTTCGATGCGCTGCAGGTCGAGGATCACGCCGCCTTCGTCGCCGCCCTGCCCGCGCTGCCCGATGTCGCCATCAGCGCGATCGGCCTGCTGGGCCGGCAAGAGACGGACGAAGCCGACATCCCCGCCGCCATCACCGTGATGCGCAGCAATTACGAAGGCCCGGCCAGCATCCTGTCGCATCTGGCCAATGCCTTTGCCGCGCGCGGTGCGGGCACGATCATCGGGATCAGTTCCGTCGCGGGCGACCGGGGCCGCGCCACGAATTACATCTACGGATCGGCCAAGGCCGGATTCACCGCCTTCCTGTCCGGGCTGCGCAACCGGCTGGCGGGCCGGGGCGTTAATGTGATAACCGACTCCCCCGGATTCATAGCCTCCCGCATGACCGCCGGGATGGACCTTCCCGAAAAGCTGACCGCCAGCCCCGACGAAGTGGCCGAAGCCATCTTCAAGGCGCAGGAAAAGCGGCGCAATGTCATCTATGTCCGGCCGATCTGGCGGCTGATCATGCTGGTGATCCGCTCCATTCCTGAACCCGTCTTCAAGCGGCTGAAGATCTGATCGCAAGGCGCCCCGATGATCCACCCGCTCGCACCGGACCATGCCCCCGCCACGCCCGCCCCGGCCCTTCCCGCCGGCGGGCTGGTCAGCGGACGCACGCTTCTGGTGCTGTGCCTTGCCTGCCTTGCGGTGGCGGTCAAGACGCTGGTCGATCTCTATCTGAAATCGGTCGGGCGCGGCGGGGCCGAGACGACGGATATCGAAACCTTCTGGCTGGCGGGCTGGCTGATCCGGCAGGGCCGCCTGCCCGAAGCCTATGACGCGACCGCCTTCTTCGCCGCCCAGTCCGAGGTTCTGCAAACCCGAACCTTCATGCCCTACACCTATCCGCCGCAGTTCAATTTCCTGACGGCGACGATGGGGCTGATGCCGGTCTGGCTGGCCTATGCGCTGATGCTGGCGGCGGGCCTTGCGCTTTATGCCGTGGCCCTGCGCCGCCTGTCGCCGGGGCAGGCGGGCTTTGCCTTTGTCATGGTCTTTCCCGCCCTTCTGGTGAACATCCGCACCGGGCAGAACGGGATGCTGGTGGCGGGCCTGCTGGCGCTGGCCGCGCAGGGGCTGCTGGCGGGCGGGGCAGGACGGGGCGGCATTGCGCTGGGGTTTGCCGCGATCAAGCCGCATATGGCGCTGGGCCTTGGCGCGGCGGCGCTGCTGATGGGGCGGTGGCGGCTGGCCGCCGTCGCGGTAGCGACGGGGCTTGTCACGCTGGGCGCGGCACTTCTGGCCTTCGGGATGGATCAGCTTCACCTCATCCCCGCCGCCACGGCAGAGGCGATGGGATTCCTGCGCGACGGGGCCTATCCGCTACACCGGATGGTTTCCGTCTATGCGCTGTTCCGCAGCCTTGGCGCATCGGCCGATCTGGCGATGGCCGCGCAGGCGGCCTCGGCGCTGCTGGTGCTGGCCGGGCTTGCCCTGCTGGCCCTGCGCCGCGCCGCGCCGCGCGTTCTGCTGGCGGCGGCACTTGTCGCACCCCTGCTGATCAGCCCCTATGCCTATGACTATGACATGGCCCTGGCCGGCATCGCCCTTGCGCTGACAGGGCCTGCGCTCATGGCGCGCAGCCGCCCGGCTGAGCGGATCGCCCTGCTGGCAGGGGCCTGGATCGCC
Organism: Paracoccaceae bacterium; assembly: GCA_041397045.1. Taxonomy (GTDB): domain Bacteria; phylum Pseudomonadota; class Alphaproteobacteria; order Rhodobacterales; family Rhodobacteraceae; genus Paragemmobacter. The sequence goes on along the minus strand of JAWKXK010000015.1, from coordinate 23,650 downwards.
TGCGGCTGGGGCATCCCCACCGCCATGATCTCCGCCACGCCGGATGGCGGGCAGGCGGCAACCCTGCCCTCGATCCAGGCCGGGGTGAACCTGCTGATGATACTGGCGATTGCGCGGATCCTCTCCCGTCCCGAGCCCGCCACCGAAGGCCACCCCGCATGACCGAGGCAATGGCACAGCCCACCCCTGCCACCGCCACGGAACCGGGCGCGCCGGTGCTGGTCGTCGATCTGGATGGCACGCTGGTTCGCTCTGACATGCTGCATGAAAGCTTCTGGTCGGCCTTCGGGCGGGATTGGCGCAGCCCCTTCTCTGCCCTGCGCGCCCTCTTTGGCGGACGCGCGGCGCTGAAACGCCACCTTGCCCGCGCAGCGGAAATCGACGTGGCGACCCTGCCCTATGATCCCGCCGTGATCGAACAGATCGAAGATTGGCGCAATGCAGGCGGCCATGCCGCGCTGGTGACGGCCGCCGATCAGGACCTTGCCGAAAAGATCGCCGCCCATCTGGGCATCTTCGACGAAGTCCATGGCTCAAACGGCAGCGTAAACCTGAAGGGGGCCACCAAGGCCGCCTTCCTGACAGATCGCTTCGGCGAGGGCGGCTTTGCCTATATGGGCGATTCCCCCGCCGATCTGGCCGTCTGGGCCAAGGCGGGGGCGGTGATCACCGTCAATGCTTCCGCCACGACGCGCCGAAAGGCCGCCGCACTGGGCAAAACCACCGAACATCTGCACAGCGCCCCTTCGCCCTGGCGGCCGCTTCTGCGCGCAATGCGCCCGCATCAATGGCTCAAGAACATCCTCGTCTTCATTCCGATCCTTGCAGCGCATCGGCTGGATCCGGCGACGCTCGGCCTTGGCCTGCTGGGCTTTGCCGCCTTCAGCCTTGTCGCCTCGGGCGTCTATCTGATGAACGATCTGCTCGATCTTGGCCCCGATCGGGCCCATCCACGCAAGCGGGAACGCCCCTTCGCCTCGGGCAGCCTGGCCGTCGCCCATGGCACATGGCTGGCCCCGGCCTTCATTCTGGCGGGTCTGGGCCTGTCGCTGCCGCTCGGGATGCCCTTCCTGACGCTGATGGTCTGCTATTTCGTGCTGACGACAGCCTATTCCCTGCATCTGAAACGGCGGATCGTGATCGACATCTGCGTTCTGGCCGGGCTTTACACCCTGCGCATCATCGCCGGGGGGGCGGCCACGGGGATTCCCATCTCGGTCTGGCTTTTTGCCTTTTCAGTCTTCTTCTTCCTCGCGCTGGCGGCGGTAAAGCGTCAGGCCGAACTCACCGATCAGGCGCAGCGCGGCAAGCTGTCCGTCGCCGGGCGTGGCTATCACGTCAGCGATCTGCCGATCATCAGCATGATCGCCATGGGGGCGGGTTTCGTATCGGTGCTGGTTCTGGCGCTCTACCTCGATACGCCGGATGTTCGGCATCTGTATCGCCAGCCCAACATCCTCTGGGGCATCTTCGCCGTGCAGCTTTACTGGATCACCCGGATCGTCCTGATCACCCATCGCGGGGAAATGCATGACGATCCCATCGTTTTCGCCGTAAAGGACAGGATCAGCCGCCTGTGCCTTCTCATGGCCTGCGGTTTCATCCTTGCCGGGGTCCTTCTGTGACACGCTCCACCCTGATCCTGCGCTATGCGGCCTTTGCCGTTCTGGCCACCGTCGCCAATCTGGGCGTCCAGCGCCTTGTGCTGGCCTTCGGCACCGGGACCGCGCTGTTCACCCTTGCCATCATCGCCGGAACCGGGGCGGGGCTGGTGCTGAAATACATCCTCGACAAGCGCTGGATCTTTCACGACACCAGCACCGGCGCGCGGGAAAACGGGCGAAAGTTCCTGCTTTACACCGTGATGGGCCTTGTCACGACCGCGCTCTTCTGGGCAACGGAAACGGCATTCTGGCTGATCTGGGAAACCCATGCGATGCGCGAAGTCGGGGCCGTTCTGGGGCTGACCGTGGGATATGTGGTCAAATACAATCTCGACCGGCGCTTCGTCTTTACCGACAGGGGGGCACCGGCATGAAGCTGTCGGGCTGGGGCCGCACGCCCGTTCACGCCACCCGCCTGCACCACCCCGAGGGCGAGGAAGACATCCGCGCCGCCCTTGCCCAAGGCCCGCTGATCGCACGCGGCAATGGCCGCGCCTATGGCGACAGCGCGGTGGGCCAGCAGACGCTGGACATGCGCCGACTGGATCATGTGCTGGCCTTTGATCCCGCCACCGGCCAGCTTGTCGCCGAGGCGGGCCTGCTTCTGGCCGACATCATCGCCTGCTTCCTGCCGCAGGGCTGGTTTCCCGCCGTCACACCCGGCACGCGCTTTGTCACGCTGGGCGGCATGATCGCCGCCGATGTCCATGGCAAGAACCATCATCGCGACGGCGGCATGCGCCACGTGACCGACTGGATCGACCTGATGGATCAAACGGGCACGATCCGGCGCTGCTCGCCAGAGGAAAACCCCGAGCTTTTCGAATGGACGATCGGCGGCATGGGCCTGACCGGCGTCATCCTGCGCGCCGCGATCCGCCTGCGCCCGGTGGAAACCGGCTGGATCCGCCAGACCACCCGCCCCGCCGCCAATCTCCAGGCGGCCCTTGCCGCGCTGGAGGCCGACAGCCAATCCACCTATTCCGTGGCCTGGATTGATTGCCTTGCCACTGGCGATGCCATGGGACGGTCGCTGGTGATGACAGGCGAACATGCCGCGCTGTCCGAACTGGGCGGCAGGCCCACCCTGCCCCCCGCCCGGCGCAAGCGCGCGGTGCCGGTGGATCTGCCGGGTTTCGCGCTGAACCGCTACTCCGTGCGCGCCTTCAACGCGCTGTACTGGGCGGCAGGCCAGCGCCAGCAAGGCAGCCGCCTTGTCGACTGGGACAGCTATTTCTACCCGCTTGATGCCATCCTCGGCTGGAACCGCATCTATGGCCGCAAGGGTTTTCTGCAATTCCAGTGCGTCCTGCCCGACGCATCGGCCCATGCCGGCATGGCGGCCCTGCTGCGCGCCATTTCCGCCAGCGGGCAGGGCTCTTTCCTTGCCGTGCTAAAGCGCATGGGGGCGGCGGGCGGGGGCCTGTCCTTCCCGATGCCGGGCCACACTCTGGCGCTCGATTTTCCGGCCACGCCCCGGGCCCATGCCCTGTTCGACCGGCTTGAGGCGATCACGCTTGATCATGGCGGGCGCTTCTATCTGGCCAAGGATGCCCGCCTTTCGGCCGGCACCTTCCGCGCCGCGGATCCCCGCGCCGCGGAATTCGCCCGCTTTCGCGCCGGGGCCGGGCTGTCGGCGCAGTTCGCCTCGGCCCAGTCTGCCCGGCTGGAATTGTGATCGCTAGACGGCGATATTGTCGATCAGGCGCACGTCATCCAGCCAGGCCGCAGCCAGCATCCGCAGCGGGCGGTCCGGATCGGTAACCTCGCCCAGCGTTTCGGCATCGCGCAGGGCGATGTATTCCACGCTGGAGAAACCTTCGCCAATCACCGCCTCGGCCGCACGGGCCATCGCCTGATCCGCCGGGATCCCCGACCGCACATCCCGCGCCGCCGCCAGCATCGCCGCATAAAGCGCGGGCGCACGGCGCCGCCCCTCGGTCGTCAGCCGCAGATTGCGCGATGACATCGCCAACCCATCCGGATCGCGCACGGTTTCGCAACCCACCACCGTGACAGCCATGTTCAGATCCGCAACCAGCCGCTGCACCACCTGCAACTGCTGCCAGTCCTTCTGCCCGAAATAGGCCCGATCCGCCTGTGTCATCCCGAAAAGCTTGGCCACCACCGTGGCCACCCCCTCGAAATGCCCGGGCCGCAGCGCCCCTTCCAGCGGTTGCGACACCCCTCCCACGGACACGGTCGTCACGAAACCCTCGGGATACACCTCGTCGGGCGCGGGGGCAAAGATCGCCTCGACCCCGACCCAGTGCAGAAGGGCTGCATCGGCATCCTCGCTGCGCGGGTATTTCTTCAGATCGTCGGGATTGTTGAACTGCATGGGGTTCACGAAGATCGTCGTGATCACCCGCCCGCATTCCGCCTTGGCCCGGCGCGCAAGGCTCAGATGGCCCTCATGCAGCGCGCCCATGGTGGGTACCACGCCCACGACATGCCCCTCGGCCTTCCAGCCGCGCACCAAGGCGCGCAGCTCGGCCACCGTCCGGATGATTTCCGTCACGCCTTCACCTGATCCGCAAACCCATGTTCCGGCCCAGGAAAGGCCCGCGCCCGCACCTCTGCCGCATAGGTCGCGATGGCCTCGTCCGCCGTGCGCCCAAGATCGGCATAGCGCTTCACGAATTTCGGGCGGAACTCGGTGAACAGGCCCAGCATATCGTCGATCACCAGAACCTGCCCGTCGCACTCCACCCCGGCCCCGATCCCGATGGTGGGAATCCGCAGCGCCGCCGTGATACGCCCGGCAAGGCCAACCGGCACCTTCTCCAGCACGATGGAAAAGGCCCCCGCCGCCTCGCAGGCCAGCGCGTCCTGCATCACCTTTTCCGCCTCGGCCTCGCGGCCCACGACCTTGTATCCGCCCAGCGTGTTCACGGCCTGCGGCGTCAGCCCGACATGGGCCATCACCGGCACGCCCCGCGCCGTCAGAAAGGCGATCGTCTCGGCCATGTGCTGCCCGCCCTCCAGCTTGACCGCGGGCGCCCCTGTTTCAGCCATCAACCGGGCGGCATTGCGATAGGCCTGCGCCGGGCTTTCCTCATAGCTGCCGAAGGGCATGTCGATCACGGCCATGGCGCGCGACAGCCCACGCGTCACCGCGCGACCGTGCAGGATCATCATCTCCAGCGTCACCCCGATGGTCGAAGGCAGGCCATGCAGCACCATCCCCAGCGAATCGCCCACCAGCGCGATATCGCAATGGGCATCCACCAGCCGCGCCATCGGCGTCGTATAGGCCGTCAGGGTGACAAGCGGCACGCCGCCCTTGCGGGCGGTGATGTCGGGCGGCAGCACGGGCCGCACGGGGGCGGTGGCGCTCATCGGCGTCTCCCTCTTTCAACTCTGCCCGTTATAGAGGCACAGCCGCGCCGCAACAGCAAGAATTCTTCGCTGCAACGCGGCATCACCCCCGGGGCAAATCCGCTTGACCACCGGCTGCCGCTTGCCTCCCATGGCAGGGCACAGATAGCGGAGCGCAGCATGACGTCCCTCATTCAACCTGTCAGCCGTGACGGCATCACACCCGAAACCGAACGCCCCGATCCCGCCCGCGTCATCGCGGGCGATCCCGTCCACACGACCTGGAGCATCGAGGAACGCGATGGCCTTTATGCGGGCCTGTGGCAATCCACCCCGGGCAAATGGGCGGTGTCCTATGCGGAATGGGAATATGTCCATATCCTTGAAGGCCATTCGATCCTGACGGATCGGGACGGCACGCAAACCCATCTGAAGGCTGGCGACAGCTGGATCATCCGCCCGGGGTTCGAAGGCACATGGGAAGTGGTGGAAACCACGCTGAAGGACTATGTGATCATCTGACCGGACCCACTGTTCCAGCAAGCAGAAAGGGCGAGGGTTTCCCCTCGCCCTTTTCGATTTTTCGCAGAAAAATCGTGGCCTCAGCCCACCAATTCCTCCAGCGTCGGGCATTCGGCGCTGTCGATACCGCGGTTGCGGCAGATGCGCAGGCGACGGCGTTCGTCCTTTTCGGCCTGTTTGGCCGCGGCCTCGGCGGCCAGCCTTTCATTCTCGACCCGCGCCGCCTCGGCCTGGGCGATGGCCAGTCGATCCGCATCCAGCCGCGCCCGGTTCTCGGGCGTGTCGGGCACGGCCCGGCCATAGGCATCGTCCATATAAGGCCCTTCTGCGGCGAGGCTCTGCTCCAGCGTCCGCACGACGATCCGGTCGCCCGGCTCAGCCCGGTTGAACAGGTCGATCGCATCCTGATTGAACAGCCGGATACAGCCCGCGCTCGTCGCCCGCCCGATCGAGGCATTGTCGATCGTGCCGTGGATGCGGAACATCGTGTCCCGCCCTCCGCGATACAGATACAGCGCGCGCGCGCCCAGCGGATTGTCCAGCCCGCCCGGCAGGCCACCCGCGAAATCGGCGTAAAGATCGGGCCTCGTGCGCACCATATTGGCCGTCGGGGTCCAGGACGGCCATTCCGCCTTGCGCCCGACATAGCCCGTCCCGCGGAAGGAAATCCCCTCGCGCCCGACAGCGATGCCGTAGCGCAGGGCGCGGTTGCCCTCCATCACGTAGTAAAGGACGCGGGCATGCGTATCCACGACGATGGTCCCCGGCTCTTCGCTGCCGGCATAGTCGACCTCGGTCCGCGCGTTCGTGCCGAACAGATGCAGCGGCTCCACCGCCGGGATCAGGTATTCGCCGTCCTGCATGGCCTGATAATGCGGCGGCACGCTTTCGGCGGGGGGAACGGTTTCGGTGCGGGGCGCATCGGCGCAGGCGGCGAGGCCAAGCAGCGCGAGAAGGGCAGTCAGCCGGATCATCAGGGATTGCACGTCACGATCTCGTATCTTTGAAGATGTCGGGTCTAAAAGCACTCTTGCACCTGCAGGCGTCAACCCCCGGAACCGCCCGAACCGCCGATTCCCCGCGCCAATGCCGCAAAAACCCCGCTTTCCCCCGGCGCGGCTTTCGCTTGCCCGCCCAGCGCGGCCATGCGACCCATGGCTGACCCTTCGCGCAACAGGCAGAGGAACGCCCGATGACACCCGGCGCCAGAAACCTGATCACCGATGTTCCGGGCCTTGTCGTGGGGCATGCCCATGACGCCAGCCTGCGATCCGGCGTCACCGTGCTGACAGCCGACCAGCCCTTCACGGCAGGGGTATCGGTGATGGGTGGCGCGCCCGGCACGCGGGAAACCGATCTGCTGTCGCCCGACAGGTTGGTGCAACAGGTGGATGCGCTGGTGCTTGCCGGCGGATCAGCCTTTGGTCTGGATGCCTGTTCCGGTGTCGCCGATGCCCTGCGCGCCATGGGGCGCGGCTTTGCCGTGGGCGATCAGCGCGTGCCCATCGTTCCGGGGGCGATCCTCTTCGATCTGCTGAATGGCGGCGACAAGGCGTGGGACCGCAACCCTTACCACGATCTGGGCCGCCGGGCGCTTGCGGCGCGCGGCGTTGCACCTGCCCTCGGCACCGTCGGCGCGGGTTTCGGCGCGATGACCGGCACGCTGAAGGGCGGGGTCGGCTCCGCCTCTGCCATCCTCGCGTCCGGCCATACCATCGGCGCCTTGGTCGCGGTGAATGCTCTGGGTTCTGCCACCCTGGGCGACGGGCCGCATTTCTGGGCCGCCCCATGGGAGATGGGGGATGAATTCGGCGGGCTCGGCCCCGCACCGCGGCACGATCCCGGCCACGAACCGCCCCCGATGAAACGGATGGGCGAGGCGACCACCATCGCCATCGTCGCCACCGACGCCGCGCTTACGCAGGCCGAATGCCTGCGCCTTGCCACCGCCGCGCAGGATGGCATGGCCCGCGCGCTCGTCCCCTCACATACGCTGCTGGATGGCGATCTGGTCTTTGCCGCCAGCACCGGCGCCCAGCCCCTGACCGATCCGGTCGCCGACGCCTTCGCCCTTGGCCACGCCGCCGCCTGTTGCCTTGCCCGCGCCATCGCCCGCGCCGTGTTTCTGGCCGAACCGATGCCGGATGACCGCCAGCCCGCCTGGCGCGCCCGCTTCACCAGCGCGTGAGCGCCGCCTCATCCGCGTCCTTCGCCGCGACCCATGACGCGCCATCGGGGCCGATTTCCTTTTTCCAGAAAGGCGCGCGGGATTTCAGGTAATCCATCAGGAATTCCGCCGCGGCAAAGGCATCTGCGCGATGCGGCGCGGCGGTCGCTACCATCATGATCGCCTCACCCACCGCCAGCCGCCCATGCCGATGGATCACGAGGGCGTCGATCAAGGCCCATCGCGCCACGGCCTGCGCCGCGATCCCGGCAATCGCCTTCTCCGTCATCCCCGGATAATGTTCGATCTCCATCGCGGCCATGCCGCCATCGCCGCGCACCACGCCGGTAAAGGTGACCACCGCCCCCGCCCCCGCCGCCTCTTCGGCAAAGGCGCGGGCCTCATGGCCCAGATCGAACCCCGCCTCCTGCACGATGACGCGCATGGCTCAGCCCCCCGTCATCGGCGGGAAAAAGGCGACCTCACGCACCCCGGCCAGCGGCGCATCAAAAGACGACAGTTCCTGATCCAGCGCCACCCGCAGGCTGCCCAGATCCGCGAAGGCCAGCGCATAACGCTCTTCCCGGGCGCGCAGCTCCTCCACCAGCGCGGCCACCGTCTTGGCCGATGTCTCCACCTTCTCGCGCGGCAGACCGATCCGCTCCCGAACCCAGGCGAAATAGAGAATCTCGATCATTTCCCGTCCTTCAGGAAGGGCAGCGACTTGCGGAAATAATCCATCCCCGTCACCAGCGTCAGCACCGCCGCCACCCAGATCAGCGCCAGTCCCACCAGCGTGGCATAGGACGAACAGCCCCGCGTCCCGCAAGACCGGATCGGATCAGCCAGCCCCTGACTGACCAGATCGGCATATTGCTCCATCGTCAGGCCCTGCCGCGCGATGCCCTCGACATGCTCCAGCCCGGTGCCAAGAAACAGCACCGCAATCGCCACCATCTGCGCCGTGGTCTTCCATTTGGCCAGTTTCGTCACCTGCAGCAGGCCGGCCTTCGCCCCAAGGAACTCCCGCAGGCCAGAAACGAACACCTCGCGGAACAGGATCGCCGTCACCGGCAGGATCAGCCACGGGTTCATCCCCGAATAGCCCGTGATGATCACAAGTGCGATCACCACCATTGCCTTGTCGGCAATCGGATCCAGCATCGCGCCGAATTTCGATTCCTGCTTCCACGCCCGGGCCAGATAGCCATCGAACCAATCCGTCACCGCCGCGCTGACAAACAGCGCAAGCGCCAGCCAATCCGCCCAGGGCCGGTGGAAATACAGAAACATCACCGCCACGCCCGGCGCGGCAAGCAGACGGATCACCGTCAGGATATTCGGCAACGTCCATTTCATGCCTGCAGGGATAGCAGGGGTTGCAGCAGATGTTAAAGGCCAATCACGCCACCGGATGGTTGACGCGCGACACGCCGTTGGCTAGCAGGCCGCCTTCACAGCAGGAGACGGGCATGGCGCGCACGAAAAAAGGCAGGGCGGTATCGGGCTGGCTTGTCGTGGACAAGCCAGCCGGGATCACCTCCACCGCTGTGGTGAACAAGGTCAAATGGGCGCTCGCTGCGCAGAAGGCCGGCCATGCCGGAACCCTCGATCCCGCCGCAACGGGCGTTCTCGCCGTGGCCCTGGGCGAGGCGACGAAGACCGTTCCCCACATCACCGACGCACTGAAATGCTACCGCTTCATGGTCCGTTTCGGCGCGGCCACGACCACCGACGACGCCGAAGGCGAGATCATCGAAACCAGCGACCAGCGCCCCGAAGATGACGCGATCCGCGTAGCCCTTGCCGCCTTCCGCGGACAGATCGAACAGGTCCCCCCGCAATTCTCGGCCGTCAAGGTGGATGGCGAACGCGCCTATGACCTTGCCCGCGAAGGCGAACGCCTTGATCTTGCGCCCCGCCCGCTCTGGGTGGACAGCCTCACCCTGCTCGACCGCCCCGATCCCGACCATGCCCTTCTGGAAATGGTCTGCGGCAAGGGTGGCTATGTCCGCTCCATCGCGCGCGACCTTGGCCGCACGCTGGGCTGCCTTGGCCATGTGCTCTGGCTGCGGCGAGAATGGTCCGGCCCCTTCGACGCCACTGATGGCATCTCACTGGAAGAGATCGACCGCCTCGCTCATACGCCCGCCCTCGACACCCATCTCAAACCCCTCGAACTCGCGCTGCAGGATCTGCCGCAGGTCACCGCCACCCCCGAAGGCGCCGCCCGCATCCGCAACGGCAATCCCGGCATGGTCATCGCCAGCGGCATCGACTGGGGCACCGAAGTCTGGGCATCGTATCAGGGGCGCGCCATCGCCATCGGGCGCTATCAGGCGGGCGAGTTGCACCCTTCACGCGTCTTCAATTGACCTTCCCGCTTCATCTTGGCCCAAATACCCTCGGGGTCCGGGGGTGAAGCCCCCGGGGGCCAGCCACAGGCGAAACCGAAAGGGCGAAAAGCGCATGATCACCCGCGACCATCAGAAGGGCGACGCTGCCAGCACCGCCGTCTATTCCCCTTGCGAACGCTACCGCTACCTGCTGACCCGCGTCTGGAACCCGGCAGGCCCCAAGGCGCTGTTCGTCATGCTCAACCCCTCCACCGCGACCGAATTCCAGAACGATCCCACCGTCGAACGCTGCGAACGCCGTGCCCGCGCGCTTGGCTTCGGGGCCTTCCGCGTGACGAACATCTTCGCCTTCCGCGCCACTGACCCCCGCGTCATGCGCGCCGAACCCGATCCCGTGGGTCCCGGCAATGACGCCGCCATCCGCGACAGCGCCACAGGCTGGGCCGACAGCATCATCTGCGCATGGGGCACCCATGGCGCCCACCTGAACCGCGGCCCGCAGGTCGAGGCGCTGCTGCGCGCCACCGGGCAGCCGCTCTTCACCCTCGGCCTGTCCAAGGGCGGTCATCCAAAGCACCCGCTCTATATCGGCTATGACCAGCAACCGCAGGCTTGGCCATGACCGAAATCGCAGGGTTCACCCGCCGCCACATCGCCCTTCCTGGCATCACCCTTTCGGTGCAGGAGGCCGGCGAAGGCCCGCCCCTCATCCTGCTCCACGGTTTCCCTGAAAACGGCCTCTGCTGGGCAAAGGTCGCCCCGGCCTTCGCCCGCCATTTCCGCGTGATCATCCCCGATCTGCGCGGCTATGGCCAAAGCGACGCACCACCGGACGACGCCACCCACGACGCCTATTCCAAACGCCGGATAGCCGCCGATATCGTCGCGCTGATGGATCACCTGAACATCCCTACCGCCGATATCCTCGGCCATGACCGGGGCGCGCGGGTCTCCTATCGCCTCGCCCTCGATCATCCCACCCGCGTGCGACGCCTCGGCATAATCGAAATCGCACCCACCGCGGAATACTGGGATGCCTGGGGCTATGACCTCGCCATGTCCGCTTGGCACTGGACGTTCCTCGCCCAACCCGCGCCCGTGCCCGAACGCATGATCGCCGCCGATCCAGTCGCATGGGCCGATCACACGCTGCGCGGCTGGACGCAGGCGAAGACGCTCGATTGCTTCCTACCCGCCGCGCTGGCGGCCTATCGCGCGCAAGCCACCGATCCCGGGCGCATTCATGCCATGTGCGCCGATTACCGGGCCGGGGCCACCACGGACCGCGCGCATGATCTGGCCGACCGCGCCGCAGGCCACCGCATCACGGCGCCCCTCCATTTCCTCTGGGGCCGCCATGGCTTTCCGGCCCGGACCGGCGATCCCGCCGGGATCTGGCGGCGCTGGGCGGCCAGCGTGACCGACACATCCTGCGAGTCAGGCCATTTCGTGATGGAAGAAAACCCCGACGCCGTGCTTGAGGCCTTCCTTCCCTTCTTTACCAGCGATCAGCCCGCACGCAGTTGAAGATCATCCAGCGTCAGCCCCGCGCCATTGCTGACCCGGGCCAGAACCTGACCATCCATCAGGATCAGCGCATCATCCCCCTCGATCCGCAGCGAAACCTCGGGCGGCTGGCCCGATGCATCGGCTTCGTAGACAACGACGATCTGATCCTCTGCCGCGTTGTAATCGGCGATGACCGAACTGCCGGGGGTCATGACTTCGAACGTATCCCGCCCCGCATCGCCGGTGGCATAGGTGTCATCTGACAGGCGCAGGAGATCGTCCCCCGCTCCGGCATTCACGTAATCCTGCCCCGGCCCGCCATCCAGCGTGTCATTGCCCCCGCCGCCATCCAGCGTGTCATTGCCCGCACCGCCGCTCAGGCTGTCTGCCCCCTCGCCCCCGGCCAGCCAGTCCGCGCCGCCGCCACCCCGCAGGATATCAGCGCCATCACCGCCCAGCACGGTATCATCGCCCGCGCCGCCCGACAGAAGATCATCCCCCGCGCCGCCCGCCAGATAGTCATCGCCCGCGCCGCCGCGCAGAACATCCTCTCCGGCATCGCCGCGCAGGCTGTCATCGCCAACGCGGCCCAGAAGCCTGTCATCCCCGCTGCCGCCACTTGCCTCGTCATCGCCGGAACCACCGAAGATCCGGTCCGCACCGTCGCCGCCGGACATCTGATCGCCCGACGGCCCCCCCCGCATCAGATCATCGCCGCCGCCACCGTTCAGCACATCGCTGTCGGATGTCCCGTAGATCACCTGATCGGGATCCACCAGATCGGGCAGGTCATCGCTGATCGGCATTCCATCCGGGTTGGTTTCGCCAAAGGTCTGGGCGATCAGATCCGCCGTTGCGCCATCATCCACCGGCGCATCTTCGGTCGCATCCTCGGGCAGGTCGGCCTCGTCATCGTCCTCCGTGGCAGCCGCCATTGCATCCGACGCCATACCGGCGACAAGGAATCCCAGCAGACCGAGCAATCCGAACATCAGGCCACCCCTTACACAGAACCCATCGGACCAAGGTTCACCACGCCTTGCCCGGCGGGCATCATGCCAGAGATTGCACCCTTTCTCCAGCATCGAGGCCGGGATCACGCCCGAAAAGATGCAGTCTGGTTAACCGGAGCAGCCTTTCCCGCTTCCCTTTCCCATCGTTTTGCCGTAACTGCCGCCATCCTTCGCGATCAACCGACTCGCGCGGGTTCACTCGGCCCTGCTGGACGACATCCCGGCTTGTGCCTTCACCCTCTGGATACAGGAGATATCCGATGTCGATCACCGTCGAAGAAAAGACCCGCCTCATCAAGGAATACGCAACCAAGGAAGGCGACACCGGTTCGCCCGAAGTGCAGGTTGCCATCCTCTCGTCGCGCATCGCGACGCTGACCGAACATTTCAAGACCCACAAGAAGGACAACCACTCGCGCCGTGGCCTTCTGATGCTGGTCGCCCAGCGCCGCAAACTGCTGGACTATCTCAAGGCCAAGGATGAGGGCCGCTATGCGACCCTGATCTCGCGCCTCGGCCTGCGTCGCTGATCCACTCTTCCGAAGACGTCCGGACGCCCGCGCCGAAAGGTGCGGGCGTTCTGCATTCTAGAAATGCTTGCCCATGTCCAGCACCGTGGACTTGCCATTCTCGACCAACCCCTCGATCTCGCCGGTGATGGCGGAAACCTGATTGGCCAATTTGCGGACTTCCTGCGCCACGATGGCAAAGCCCTGCCCTGCATCGCCCGCGCGCGCCGCCTCGATCGAAGCGTTGAGCGACAGCAGATTCGTCATCTGCGCGATGGACCCGATCCTCTGATTGAACTGGATGATGTTGCCCAGCAACTCTTGCACCACCTTCGCCGTCTGGCTTGCGATGGCCTTTTGCACGGTGATGTCTTTCAGAAAGGCCGTGTAAAGCTTTGTCCCATCATCAAGGTCGATCGCCGAAAGCAGAAGGATCGCGGTGCCGATCTGGCCATCCTTGCGATGGATGCGGACTTCGCGCGTCGTGCCGATCAGACGGTTCTCGCCCGTCGCCCTGTGCCGATTGACGAAACCGTCATGGTCGCCCCGCATTTCGGGCGGAACAAGCATCCGGACATTCTGACCCACGACTTCCGCCGCCGAATATCCCCAGAGTTTCTCTGCCGAAGCATTGAAGAAGGTCACCGCATTTTCAGCATTGATCGACACGACGGCATCCATCGTGTTCTCCAGCGTCTGCCGGATGGCCAGCCTGTTCTTGCGATCCTCGGTGATGTCGCGAATGAAGGCGGCGTAGTTCAGCGCCCCGTCCTCTCCCCGGACCTGCGACAAGGAGAGCGAGACCCAGACCTTGCGGCCATCCTTTCGTTCAAGCTGCACCTCACGCGATGACCCGACGATCCGGTTCTGTTGCGTCCGCCGGTGGCGATTGACCCATGAGTCATGCTGTCCGCGCATTTCGTGGGGGATCAGGATCTTGACGTTGCTCCCCAGCACCTCATGCGCATCATACCCCCAGAGTCGCTGCGCAGCGGCGTTGAAATAGATGATGCAATTGTTGTTATCTATCAGGACGGCCGCGTCTATGGCCTGATCCAGAACCAACCGCAGATTGATGCGGCTATCGAGTCTTGCATGTGCGTCCAGCATCCAGCCCTCCAGCGCGATGGGCAATACTGGCCACAGAATCTCTAATATCCCCTTATCGGCGGCAGAAGGCGCGGCCGAATCTGCATCCTTTCCAAACCGCCGCTTTTCCTGTATGCGCCCCCCCATCTGCGACGTGAGGCCATGCCCCCGGCCACATGCGAAGGATAGGGGGCGGCGGCAATGGGGCCGCCATGCAAACGGGGGGCGGGCAGGGGCCTGCGCCTCCAGATAGGATCCGCTGATGTTCAACGTTATCAAGAAATCCATCCAGTGGGGCGATGAGACGCTCACGCTGGAAACCGGGAAGGTTGCCCGTCAGGCCGACGGCACCGTGATCGCCACGCTGGGCGAAACCTCGGTCATGGCCAACGTCACCTTCGCCAAGCAGGCGAAGCCGGGGCAGGACTTCTTCCCCCTGACCGTCCACTACCAGGAAAAATACTATGCCGCCGGCAAGATCCCGGGCGGCTTCTTCAAGCGCGAGGCGCGTCCTTCGGAAAAGGAAACGCTGACCTCGCGCCTGATCGACCGTCCTTGCCGCCCGCTCTTCGTCGAAGGCTTCAAGAACGAAGTCCTCGTGATGGCGACGGTGCTGTCGCACGACCTGCACAACGAACCCGATGTCGTGGCGATGATCGCGGCCTCCGCCGCCCTCACCATCTCGGGCGTGCCCTTCATGGGCCCCATCGGCGCGGCCCGGGTCGGCTTCTCGAACGGCGAATATGTGCTGAACCCGTCGGTCGATGATCTGCAGGGCCTGCGCAACAATCCCGACCAGCGTCTCGACCTCGTCATCGCCGGCACCAAGGACGCCGTGATGATGGTGGAATCCGAGGCCTATGAACTGACCGAGGCCGAAATGCTCGGCGCGGTGAAGTTCGGCCATGCCGCCATGCAGCCGGTCATCGACCTGATCATCGACCTTGCCGAAGAAGCCGCGAAAGAGCCCTTCAACTTTGAAGCGCCCGATTATTCGGCCCTTTACGCCAAGGTCAAAGCCGCTGGCGAAACCCAGATGCGCGCCGCCTTCGCGATCAAGGACAAGCAGGACCGCACCAATGCGATCTCTGCCGCCGTGACCGCCATCAAGGGCGCGCTGTCGGAAGAAGATCTGGCCGACATCAACCTCGGCTCGGCGATCAAGAAGCTGGAATCCTCGATCCTGCGCGGCGACATCATCACCGGTGGCGCGCGCATCGACGGGCGCGACAACAAGACCGTCCGTCCGATCGTGTCGGAAACCGGCGTGCTGCCGCGCACCCATGGTTCGGCCCTCTTCACCCGCGGTGAAACGCAGGCGCTGGTCGTCACCACGCTCGGCACCGGCGAGGATGAGCAGATCATCGACGCCCTGCACGGCAATTCGCGTTCGAACTTCCTGCTACACTACAACTTCCCGCCCTACTCGGTCGGCGAAGTGGGCCGCGTGGGCTCCCCCGGACGTCGCGAAATCGGCCACGGCAAGCTGGCATGGCGCGCGCTTCAGGCCGTGCTGCCTGCGCCCACCGATTTCCCCTACACCATCCGCGTCGTGTCCGAGATCACGGAATCCAACGGCTCTTCCTCGATGGCCTCCGTCTGCGGCGGCTCGCTGTCGATGATGGATGCAGGCGTTCCGCTCAAGGCGCCGGTCGCGGGCGTCGCGATGGGCCTGATCCTCGAAGATGATGGCCGCTGGGCCGTGCTGACCGACATCCTCGGCGACGAGGATCACTTGGGCGACATGGACTTCAAGGTCGCAGGAACCGAGAACGGCATCACCTCGCTGCAGATGGACATCAAGGTTGCCGGGATCACCCCGGAAATCATGGAACAGGCGCTGGCACAGGCCAAGGACGGCCGCCTGCACATCCTGGGTGAGATGAACAAGGCGCTGTCGGCCCCGCAAGGCTTCAGCGAATACGCGCCCAAGATCGAAACCCTGCAGATCCCGACCGACAAGATCCGTGAGGTCATCGGTTCCGGCAGCAAGGTCATCCGCGAGATCGTGGAAACCTCGGGTGCCAAGGTCGACATCAACGATGACGGCATCATCAAGATCGCCTCGTCCTCGGCCGATGCGATCAAGCGCGCCTATGACATGATCTGGTCGATCGTCGCCGAACCCGAGGAAGCCACATCTACACCGGCCGCGTGGTCAAACTGGTCGATTTCGGCGCCTTCGTGAACTTCTTCGGCAAGCGCGACGGTCTGGTCCACGTCTCCCAGATCGCCAACAAGCGCCTGAACCACCCGAACGAGGTGCTGAAGGAAGGTCAGGAAGTGAAGGTCAAGCTTCTGGGCTTCGACGATCGCGGCAAGGTCCGGCTCGGCATGAAGATGGTCGATCAGGAAACCGGCGAGGAAATCACCGAGAAGAAGGAAGAGACCGAGGCATAAGCCCCGTTTCTTTCCAACAATCGAAAGCCCCGGCCATCAGGCCGGGGCTTTTGCATTTCCCGCCTGCCCGCGCGGCTACAGGTTTTCAAGCCGCCCGCGACCTGCTACCCAGCGCGCAAGGAAAAGGGGACAGCCTCGATGCAGGGAAGCTGGCGGTCGGTGACGGCCGCGGAACAATCCACACAGGATGCGGATGCATCCCTTCCCTTCGGCCATTTCGCCCCGAACCCGCTGCAACGTGCCCTCATCGCCCTGTGTCGCGCGACGATCCTGAAACGCGGCGTCTTCCGTGGCACAATGACCCGCCTCATCCTCGCCCTCGGGCGCGGCACGCTGGACATCCGCTTTCGCGGCGCGGCCTATCGCATCCGGGGCGAACAGAACCTGATCGAATACGGCCTGCTGCTGGTGCCCACCTATAACGGGCAGGATATCGACTTCCTGCTCGAGGACGCGCTTCAGGATGCGAATTTTGTCGATCTGGGCTGCAATATCGGCCTCTATTCCCTGCCCCTTGCCGTGGCCCGCCCGCAAGGCCGCGTCCTTTCCATCGACGCCAACCCCAAGATGATCACACGCATCCGATGGAACGCCGCGGCGACGGGCGCGGCCAACCTCACCGCCATCCATGCCGCCGTCTCCGACAGTGACGGGCGCGGCGATCTGGTGATCCGCAAGGACGATGTCGCCATCGTCGCCGTGCAGGAAAGCGCGGGCGGTGAAATGCCCATCCGCACCCTTGCCTCGCTCCTCTCCGATGCCGGGATGACCACCATCCACGGGTTAAAGATTGATATCGAAGGACACGAGGATCGCGCCCTCGTCCCCTTCCTCGATGGCTGCACGCCCGCGATGAAACCCCGCCGCATCGTCATCGAACACCCGGAACCCCAGGCCGATTACCCCGGCTGCACCGCCGCCTTTGCCCGGCATGGTTATCGTCTGGCCGGGCGCAGCCGAAACAACTCATTCTACGCGCTGGACAGATGACCCCGCCGGACGATCAGCCCGCCATCGCGGTGATCCCCTATCTGGAACGCCTGCCCGAAGGCCTGCCTGACCTGCCGCTTGATCGGCTGGATTGGCCGCTCGGCCGCCCGGCCCGCCTCGCCAAGGGCACGGTGGCCGACATGGCCGCCACGGATCACCTGATCACCTATCCCAAGACGCGCCTCTACATCGCGCCAAGGGGCCGTCGCAAGGCGCGGCTTTCCCTGATGATCGTCGAACCCGACGCCGTCCACGCCAAACACCTGCGCCTTGCCCGCCTGTTCCATCGCCGCTTCTTCCGCGTGCTGACAAAGAATGCGGGCCTTCTGGCCGCAATCCCCAATGGTGCCCCGTTCATCGCGGGCTTCTCCTTCGTCGCCCCCAGCGACGACATCCCCGCGCACAAGACCCAGATGACCTCCATCATCGCCTCGGCCAAGCGCATCTACGAAGGCCACCGCCTGCGCCATGCCGTGATCGACGCCGCCCGGGCGCAGAACCTTTCGCTTGATGTGATGGGTCGCGGCTATCGCCCCATCGAGGACAAGACCGAGGGCCTCGCCCCCTATCGCTATACCGTGGTGATCGAGAACTCGCGTGAACCCTCCTACATCACCGAAAAGCTGATCGACGCGCTGCGCTGCCGATCCATCCCCATCTACTGGGGCGCGCCGGATGTGGGCATGATCTTCGATCCGGCCGGCCTGATCGAATGCGCCACGTGTGACGACATCCTCGCCGCCCTGCGCCAGACCTCGGCGGAAGACTATGATCGCCGCCGCCCCGCGATCGAGGTGAATGCCCGTCTCGCCGACCATTACGCCGACATGCACCGTCGCGCGGCCGAAATCATCCGCGACGCGTTCTAAACCCGCGCCCACTCTGCCGGGCAGATATCCGGATTGCTCAGCCCCGGATCAGCGAACCAGCGCGCAGGGGCCACCACCACCTTGTCAGGCGACGGATTGCGCCACGCGCCCCACCACGAGAAACTGGAATTCGCGATGATATGGTGGCGGCAAGCCCCCATCAGGCGCAGATCCTCGACTGCCGCCGAGGCGGCGTTGTGGTCAAGCACCACCATCTCCGCCCCCGGTCGCAGATTCTCGCGCGCCCAGACCGGATCGTCGGAAAAGACGTGCAGCAGCGGCTCTATCCCGGCGCGTGCGCGGATCGTCTCCACCGCCCGCGCGTAATAGGCCGCATCGCAGGTGCCATGCACTGCCGCCCCCTTGGCCGAACCCACATAGTCCCCCCGCCGCACATGCAGCGAAACCGCGCGCGGCTCTGCCTCTATCCGATCCAGCCAACGGGCATTCTCACCCTCCGGCGCGGCAAGGATGCGCAGATCGTCGCGGATCACCGCAGCCTGATCGCGGAAATAGCCCTCGCTCTGGAAATAGCCATGCAGATAGCAACCATCCCCCGCCGACAGCACTTCCGGGTTCAAACCCAGCCCCCGCTCGCGCAGGAAGCGCGGTCGCATCAGCCCGGCCCTCCAAAGCGCATAGGGGATCATCCGCCCGCGCGCCGGTGGCAATTCACCCTGCTCCCCGATCCGCGCCGATATGGCAAACTGATCCAGCCCATAGACCGCATGCGCCGCCCCCCGGGCCAGTTCACGCGTATCCAGCACCACCTCCACGCCATGCCGCAAAGCCACGGCCCGCGCGCAAGCATATTGGAACAACTGGTTCCCCAGCCCCCCGACAAGACGGACCTGAATCATGCGCGCCCTCGCGATCCGCGTTCAGGACGCAACATACCAGTCATCGAATTGCGACACCTCTTCCAGAACCCGGCGATATCCGTTCTTCGTCAACAGCGCATGGATCCGCGCGCGGTTCTCGGTGAAATTATGCTCCACCGCGATGCAGCCAAAGCGATAGAGGCTGAAATCGAAGGCTTGCAAAATGTCGAACTCCGACCCTTCGGTATCAATCGACAGGAAATCAATCTCGTGCGGTGCGCCATGGCGGGCCAGCATGTCGGCAAGCGTGACCGTCGTCACCTCATAGCTTGTCGCGTTCTTCCGACGCCCACGGTGCAGATCGCCATCACCATGTTCGGCCACCGTCGACAGGACCGCCGCGCTCACCTCAAGAAACTCCAGCTTGTCCCCGGTCGTCTTCCAGACGCAATCCGTCTCGATGATCGCGGTCCTGTTGGCCCGCAACTCCGGATGCCACACCCGCGCGGGCTCGGCCAGGATCCCCGTCCATCCAAACCGCTTTTCCAGAAGCCAGCTATTGCTCAGTTCTTCGCCATTGGTCGCCCCGAACTCGACAAAGAAACCGCCCCGCTTGCCGCCCGAAACGGCCCAGGCAAACAGGTCCTGATGCAACTGCGCCTTCGACTGGTCGAGATAGGGCAGCACCATCGCCGCCGCCTGCGGCTCCAGCGCCTTGAGAAAGGCCAGACTCGCGTGATCCCGCTCATAGGATTTCAGCCGATCAAAGCGCGAATAGGATGTCACCCGCAAATCCAGCTTGCGAAACACGCCCTTGATCGCGGTCTCAACCTTTTTCAGCATCCTGCCCCGTCCATCACCAATCCCGCCTTCCCGCACATACCCCCATTGCGCGATGGGGGCGAGTCCCCCGCGCCATCCCGGCCGCCGATGCGGGCGTTTTTCCCTGCCCCCATGCGCCATGGCATGCTAAAGGGCGCCACGATCAACGGCCCGAGGTTCCCCATGTATCTGATCCGGCACCATCTGATGCGCCTGCGCAGCTTGCGGGGCAAGACGATCGTGCATGTGGGCGCCCATCGCGGACAAGAGGCGCAGGACTATCAGAAATGGGGGGCCGCCCGTGTGATATGGGTCGAGGCCGATCCCGAAACCGCCCGTGGCCTGCGTCAGCACCTTGCCTCTCTGCCGGGCCGTCCGCAGGGATGGCTGCAACGCCTGCTGGGCTTTCCCGCCACGGAACACAGGGTCATCGAAGCCCTGATCGGGGACGAAGACGGCAAGCTGACCGATTTTCACGTCTTCTCCAACGATGGCGAATCCAGCTCCATCTTCCGCAAGGCCGCCGAGGCGGATGCCCGCCATGCCGCCATCGTGGAAACCGGCACGGTGCGCCAGCTTGCCATGCGCAGCCTTGATCGGCTGCTTCCGGAAAACGGCATCCCGCTGGCCAGCGTCGATATCCTCGTCCTCGATGTGCAAGGGGCGGAACTGCTTTGCCTGCGCGGGGCGACCTCGCTCCTGTCGCATGTCACATTGCTCGAGTCCGAAGTTGCCACAACCCCCTGGTATGAAGGGGGCGTGCTGCTGCCCGAACTGGATGCCTGGCTGGCGGCCAAGGGGTTCCAGCGTCGCACGCGCGTCCGCCGCTCGATGATGAACGCGGTCTATACGCGCTGATCCATCCGCGCCCGCGCCCCGGCGACATGGGCGCGGATCGCCCGCCGATAGGCCGCGCGGTGCCAGCTCTTGCCAACCTGCCCCCACAGCGCCGCACCCTTCTTCTGGATCGTCGTGCCGCCCGCCGCTGCCGTATCATCGCGCACGCCCGAAGGCTCCACGCACAGGATGCGCTGGCCCGTCACGCCCAGAAGCTGCACCACCCCATCCACCGGCCTGTCGAACCGCTCCGTCACCGCAAGCATCCGCGCCGCCGCCTCGGCCCCGATCAGTTGCGCCGAAAGCCGCACCGGCGGGATCTCTGGCTCAAAGATCCGAAAGCCCTCTGCCTCGTGGATCAGCGCGCCTGAAACGGGCCGCGTCTGGAACTCCACCCAATCCCCGCGCCCCATCCAGCCCAGCACGGCCTCAACCGCGCGCGGAAACACATCCGGATCCAGCACCACGTCATCCTCGAACACCAGCCCGGCATCCGCGCCATTATCAAGGATCGCCTGCCACGCCTTCCGATGGCTCAGGAAACAGCCGATTTCGCCCCGGCTGATCGCAAAGGGATAGCGCGGTGCCAGCAGATCATGCGGCTGATAGACAGCCCGCACCACCGCCTCATCCAGCGTCGCGCCATCCACCGCGTCGATCACCTGCACGGGCACAGGCGATTGCCGCCGCAGCGCCGCCACATGCCCGCGCCGCGCCTCCGCCCGCGCCAGATGGATCACGAAACCCGCGGCCTCCATCGCTCAGGCCCCGCGCAGGCCGTCGGCATTCTGCAGGAACCAGCGATAGGTCTCTTCGATCCCCTCTCGCAGCCCCGTCCTCGCCCGCCATCCCATGGATGCCAACCGCGACACATCCATCAGCTTGCGCGGGGTGCCATCCGGCTTTGTCGCATCGAAGACCAGCCGCCCCTTGAACCCCGTCACCTCGGCCAGCACCTCGGCCAGTTCGCGGATGGACACATCCTCGCCCGTGCCCACGTTGATATGGCTCAGCATCGGCTGTGTGTTCGCCTCATAGGTGGCCCGCTCAAGGTTCATCACGAACAGGCTCGCCTCGGCCATGTCATCCACATGCAGGAATTCGCGCCGTGGCGTGCCGGTCCCCCAGACCACCACCTCGTCCCGCCCTTCCTGCACGGCTTCGTGGAAGCGGCGCATCATCGCGGGCATGACATGGCTGTTCGTCGGGTGGAAATTGTCCCCCGGCCCATAGAGGTTCGTCGGCATCACCGACCGGTAATCGGTGCCATGCTGGCGATTATAGCTTTCGCACAGCTTGATCCCCGCGATCTTGGCAATCGCATAGGGTTCATTCGTGGGCTCCAGCACGCCGGTCAGCAGCGCCTCCTCCGCCATCGGCTGCGCCACCGCGCGCGGATAGATGCAGGACGATCCCAGAAACAAAAGCCGCCGCACACCGGCGGCAATGCTCTGATGGATCACATTGCATTCCATCATCAGGTTTTCATAAATGAAATCCGCCGGATAGGTGTTGTTGGCATGGATGCCCCCCACCTTGGCCGCCGCAAGGATCACCGCATCCGGCCGCTCGGCCTGCAGAAAACCGCGCACTGCCGCCTGATCCGTCAGGTCCAGCTCTGCATGGGTCCGGGTGACCATCGCCACCCCCTGCGCCTGCAACCGCCGCAGGATCGCGCCCCCCACCATGCCCCGATGGCCCGCCACATAGACCTTCATCCGCCTCTCCCTTCGCCCCCGCCTCAGGCGCGGCGCACGGCGACGTAATTCGTCGTCGAAAAGAACTCGTCCCGCTCGCGATAGCGCTTCAGCCGCTGCGGGCCAAGCGGGGTGATCCGATAGAGATCGAACCCCGCCTCGGTAAACAGATACCAGAAGTCACGGAAATAGGTCCGCGTGTCGATATTCGCCCCGCCGAACTCGAACTGTACCGCCCGCACAGCGGTCAACGCCGCCCCGAACCCCTGCAGCGCGGCGAGTTCGTGCCCTTCGATGTCGATCTTCACAAGGTCGATCGCCCGCCCAGCCAAGGTATCGCGCCAGTAATCCTCGATCCGCAGGGTGCGGATCACCTCCTGCTCGGCAAAGGGGATGCCCAGATGATCCAGCTTGCGCATCGAAAGGCTGGTCAGCCCCGACCCCGGCGCGTTGGAATAGATCGGCGCCTCACCCGCGCGGTCGGACACGGCGAAAGGCACCACCGTCACGCCCGCTCCCTCCCCGAACCGCGCCTGCAACTTGGCGATATTCACCGAAGACGGCTCGAACACATGCACTTCAAGCGCCGGGAACCGCGCCTTCAGCCCCGCCGAATACTCCCCGACGTTCCCGCCGATATCAAGGGCCAGCTTTGGCGCCCCGCCCGCCAGCCCGGCCAGCACCGCCACCTCGCGCGCGATGGAATGCGATCCGCTGCCCTTGCCCTGCACCTTGCAGGCCAGCTTTTCCACCCCGGCCGCCAGCGCCAGCATCGCCCCCCGCATCGCCTTATCCTTCCAGCGACACGGGCAGATCCAGCCCATGTTCCTTCAGCAAACGATGCCGCCGCGCGGTTTTCAAATCCTCGGCCACCATCTCGGCACACATCTCCTGCGCGGTGATCTGCGGGGTCCAGCCCAGCTTTTCCTTCGCCTTGGTCGGATCGCCCAACAGCGTCTCCACCTCGGCAGGCCGGAAATAGCGCGGGTCGATCCGCAGCACCACCTGCCCCGGCTTCACCGCAGGCGCGTGGTTCGACGTGACGCTATCCACCACCGCCACC
>JAWKXK010000014.1:0-137053 GCA_041397045.1 Paracoccaceae bacterium | reverse complement strand
CAGCACCGGGAAACCCAGCACGGCGCTCGCGGCATCGGAATGGCTCACCACTGCCAGCACGGCCTGCCGCAGCGCCTCTACCCCCAGCACAAGCCCGATGCTGCGCGCCAGAAACCGCCCTTCGGCCCGCCGCTCGGGCAGCGGCAGCCCGGCGCTGTCCAGCCCTTCCTCAACCGGAAAGACCAGCGTGCCCAGCCAGTTGGCCGTGAACACCGCAAAGATCACCGCAGGCAGCGCCTCGACCGCCGCCGTCCCCACCGGCCCGAACATCCCCGACAGCGTCAGCGCATGGGCCAGCGCCACAGCCCCGATCGTGGGCAGCACGATATGCATCAGCGACACGATCAGCGATGCCACCCGCCGCCCGCGCAGCGTGCGCGGCTTGGGCAGGCGCGCCTGCACGGCGGAAAGGATCCGCCCCGCCACGGCGATCAGCCCCGTTCCCGCCAGCAGCAGCACAAGGATCAGCGGCAGGTTGTCCAGAAACCCCTGCCGCGTATCGGCGCGCATCCAGCGTGTCGTCGTCTCGGTCCACAGGGCCAGCGTCACATCCCGCAAGACGGCCAGCGCCTCGGGCCAGTTGGCGGGATTGATCGGCGAAGGCCAAAGCTGCATCAGCTGGCTCGCCTGACGTTCGCGCAGGACGCGGTCCACCTCGCCGATCAGGCCATCGGCCCGGCGATAGGCCTCTTCGGCGGCGATGCCCGGGGCCTGCAGCCGGACAAGCTGATCCGTCAGCTGCTGGCGGCGCAGCGCGATTTCCTCGGCCTCGGTCTCGCCCTCGGCGGGGGCCGGGCCCAGCGCGGCGATCTGGTCGCGCAGCGTAGCGATGCGGCTGGAATTGGTGTTCTGCGCCACCAGAAAGGCCGCGCGCCAATCGACAAGCTGATTGCGCAGGGTCTCGATGACGCGGCTGGCGACCTCGGGGTCGGCAAGGGTCGTCTCTGCCCGGTCGGCGGCCCGTTCCCAGGCGTCATAGTCCAGCGCGTTCGTCTTGCCCGCGCCCTTGGACACGACAACTGCCGTTCCCTGCCCCGCCGGGGCGGCGGGCGTCGTCGTCGTGGTGACAACCGCCCCAGTCGCGGTGCCGCCCGTCGCGGGCGTCCCCGTCGCTGTGCCCTCCGTCGCCGCACCCTCCGTCGCCGGGGCCTCGGCCACGGGGGCCTGCCCCGCCGCCTCCTGCGCCCGCGCCCCCGGCGCAAGACCGATAAGCCCCGCCAGGATCAGCGCGACCAGCCCGCCCTGCATCCGTGCGACCAAGGATCGCCCCCCGGGCGTCATGCGTCCTCGAAGACGGTCGGGATCGCCCGCGGCGCACGGTCCAGCCACTCGGGAACCGGCAGGCCCTTCTCCTTCAGGAAAGCAGGATTATAGAGCTTTGATTGATAGCGGTTGCCATAGTCGCACAGGACGGTGACGACGGTATGCCCCGGCCCCATATCCCTGGCCATGCGGATCGCCCCGGCGATGTTGATCCCCGACGACCCGCCCAGACACAGCCCCTCATCCTGCAGCATGTCAAAGACCAGCGGCAGCGCCTCGGCATCCGGGATGCGATAGCTGTAATCCGGCGTCAGCCCCTCAAGATTGGCGGTGATCCGCCCCTGCCCGATCCCTTCGGTGATCGAACTGCCCGGCGCATCAAGCGCGCCGGTCGTATAAAAGGAATGCAGCGCCGCCCCTTCCGGATCGGCCAGCCCGATCTTCACCCCCTTGGGCTGCAGCGCCATGGCCACCCCGGCCAGCGTGCCCCCCGATCCCACCGCGCAGATGAACCCATCCACCTTGCCCCCGGTCTGATCCCAGATCTCGGGGCCGGTCGTCTCGATATGGGCCTGCCGGTTCGCCACATTGTCGAACTGGTTCGCCCAGACCGCGCCATTCGGCTCCGTCCGCGCCAGCGCCTCGGCCAGACGCCCCGAATAGCGGACATAGTTGTTGGGGTTGCGATAGGGCGCAGCCGGCACCTGCACCAGCTCCGCCCCCGCCAGACGCAGCATGTCTTTCTTTTCCTGGCTCTGGGTTTCCGGGATCACGATCACCGTGCGAAACCCCATCGAGGCCCCCACCAGCGCCAGCCCGATGCCCGTATTGCCCGCCGTCCCCTCGACAATCGTACCGCCGGGCTTCAACGCCCCCCGCGCCACCGCATCGCGGATGATGTAAAGCGCCGCCCGGTCCTTGACCGATTGCCCGGGATTGAGGAATTCGCATTTCCCAAGGATCGTGCAGCCGGTCATCTCGCTGGCATGTTGCAGCTTGATCAGGGGCGTGTTGCCGATGGTCTCGGCCAGATCGCTGTAAATCCGCATGGGGCTGTCCTTCACCTTTTGCCCAACGTGTAGGCGCGAGCGCGGGAAATCTCAAGCCATGCGGGGAAAACCGGCGGCTTCACCCTCTTTTCCGCCGCCAAACAGGTTTCAAATAAATCCAGAGGCCGGATGCTCCGCCATGGGCCTATCCTCCCATCCCACCGAAACCGCCACGAGTCGCCGGGTCCATGCCCTGCCCCGGGGGCGGGGCAAACCGGCCTCAGAGAGCAACCCAAAAGCCAGCCCAGAACCGGCACTCTAACCGGACCGCAAGCCCGAGGGGGCGGCGGAGACGGCGCGAAGATAATCCCCCCTCAGGGAAAGGAAACGACACATGACCCAATCGGTCCATCCGGTGGATGAAATTCTGTAACGCCAAAGCTCTTCACCCTCGGCCTGCAGCACGTGGCATCGCTTGTGCAGGCGCCGTCACCGTGCCGCTCATCGTCGGGCGCGCGCTGAAACTGGAACCGGCCGATGTCGCCTTCCTGAGTTCGGCCGATCTCTTCGTCTGCGGCCTCGTCACGCTGATCCAGTCGCTGGGCGCGACCCAGTGGTTCGGCATCCGCCTGCCGGTGATGATGGGGGTGACCTTCGCCGCCGTCGGCCCCATGGTCGCCATGGCGGGTGCGCAGGGCGGTTCCGATGGCGCCCGCGCCATCTTCGGCGCC
Source organism: Paracoccaceae bacterium (assembly GCA_041397045.1). GTDB lineage: Bacteria > Pseudomonadota > Alphaproteobacteria > Rhodobacterales > Rhodobacteraceae > Paragemmobacter. Next base: position 134,070 of record JAWKXK010000014.1, on the reverse strand, counting down.
ATCATGGCGGCGGGCGTCATCTCGATGCTGATCGCCCCCTTCATCAGCCGGATGCTCCGCTTCTTCCCGCCGGTCGTCACCGGCACCATCATCCTCGTCATCGGCGTCAGCCTGATGCGCATCGGGATCAACTGGATCTTCGGCAACCCCGTCGGCCCCACCGCGCCCCAGATCGTGGACCCGGCCCATGCCGACTGGCTCAAGGTCGCGACCGAAGGCATGGCCGCAGGCAGCGTGACCGGCCTGCCAGAAATGCCCGCGGGCCTCGCGCTGGCGGCCAAGATGAACAACCCCGCCTATGCGCCGCTGGGCAACATCGCCGTCTCGGCCGTGGTGCTGCTGTCGATCCTGCTCATCGCCCGCTTCGGCAAGGGCTTCATCGCCAATATCTCGGTCCTCCTTGGCATCATCATCGGCGCGATCATCGCCGTGGCGACCGGGGCCATGGGGTTCACCAAGGTCGGCGAGGCCGCCTGGTTCGGCCTTGTCACCCCCTTCCACTTCGGCATGCCCGTCTTCGACCCGATCATGGTGCTGACCATGACCCTTGTGATGATCGTGGTGATGATCGAATCCACCGGCATGTTCCTCGCCCTTGGCGACATGACCGGACGCAAGGTCACCCAGCCCATGCTCTCGGCGGGCCTGCGCACCGATGGCCTCGGCACACTGATCGGCGGGATCTTCAACACCTTCCCCTATACTTCCTTCTCTCAGAACGTGGGCCTCGTCGGCGTCACCGGCGTCCGCTCGCGCTTCGTCTGTGTGGCGGGGGGGATCATCCTCATCGTGCTGGGCCTCGTGCCCAAGATGGGTGCGCTGGTCGAATCCGTGCCCACCATGGTGCTGGGCGGCGCAGGGCTGGTGATGTTCGGCATGGTCGCCGCCACGGGCATCCGCATCCTCGCGGGCGTCGATTTCGCGCGCAACCGCAACAACCTCTTCATCGTCGCGGTCAGCCTCGGCTTCGGGATGATCCCGCTGATCGCGCCCAACTTCAAGATGTGGATGCCGCATGCGATCCACCCCCTGATCGAAAGCGGCATCCTGCTCGCCTCGGTCGCGGCGGTCCTGCTCAACGCCTTCTTCAACGGGGCCACCCTGAACGAGGATGACATCAAGGCCGCCGCCGCCGCCGCCGATCACTGATCCCCACGCAGCGCAAAGAAAAAGGGCGGCGGTCCGCATGACCGCCGCCCTTTCCCTTTCCCGCCAGGCCGATCACTCGGCCTTGGCCACCAGCAGCCCGTCGGCCTTCAGCCCGGCATAGCTTTCGTCCAGCGATTTCGTCGCCCGTTCGATCAGCGTGTCGATCTCTTCCGGGGTGATCACCAGCGGCGGCGAGATGATCATCCGATCGCCCACATGGCGCATGATCAGGTTGTTGGCAAAGCAGCGCTCGCGCGTCCGCAGGCCCACCGTCCCGGCTTCGCTCGCGAACTTCGCCCGCTTCGCCTTGTCCGGCGTCAGCGCGATGGATCCCATCAGCCCCACCAACTTCGCCTCGCCCACCAGCGGATGCTCCGCCAGCGCCGCCCAGCGCTCGGCCAGATAGGGATGGGCCACGTCGCGCACATGCTCGATGATGCCCTCTTCCTGAATGATCCGCAGGTTTTCCAAGGCCACCGCCGCCGCCACCGGATGGCCGGAATAGGTATAGCCGTGGAAGAACTCGCCCCCCTCGGCCACCACCGCCGCCACCTCATCGCAGACGATCGACCCGCCGATCGGCTGATAGCCCGAAGACAGGCCCTTCGCGATGGTCATGATATGCGGCTTGATTCCGAAGGTCTGGCTGCCAAACCAGTTGCCCGTCCGGCCAAAGCCGGTGATGACCTCGTCCGCAATCAGCAGGATCCCGTATTTGTCGCAGATGCGCTGGATCTCGGGCCAATAGGTCGCCGGCGGCACGATCACGCCGCCCGCCCCCTGGATCGGCTCGCCGATGAAGGCCGCGACCTTGTCCGCGCCCAGCTCAAGGATCTTCTCTTCCAGTTGCTTGGCGCGGGCCAGACCGAACTCCGCCTCGCCCATCTCGCCGCCCTCACCCCACCAATAGGGCTGGTCGATATGCTCGATCCCGTCGATCTTGCCGCCATGGGCATGAATCGGCGCCATGCCGCCCAGACTGCCGCCCCCCATGGTCGATCCGTGATAGCCGTTCTTGCGCGCGATGATCACCCGCCGCTCCGGCTGGCCCTTCACCTGCCAATAGCGGCGGACAAGCCGGATATTGGTGTCATTCGCCTCGGATCCCGACCCGGCAAAGAACACATGGTTCAGATCGCCCGGCGCGATTTCCGCGATCTTGGCGGCCAGCGCGATGGCGGGCACATGGGTGGTCTGGAAGAAGGTGTTGTAATAGGCCAGCTCTTCCATCTGCCGCGCGGCCACCTCGGCCAGTTCCTTGCGGCCATAGCCGATGTTCACGCACCACAGCCCCGCCATGCCATCAAGGATCTGCTTGCCTTCACTGTCGGTCAGCCAGACGCCCTTGCCCCGGGTGATGACCCGCGCGCCCTTCGCGGCCAGACCGTTCGAATCGGTGAACGGGTGCATGTGATGCGCCGCATCCAGCGCCTGCAACTCGGCGGTCGGCATGTGGTTGGTGATCATGTTCATGGCAAGGCCCTCGCGGAATCAGCGGCCCGCCGGAACGGCAGGCTTCCCCATCACCTTATGATCAAAACCGCCCGCCTTCAAGAAATTTGATCAAATTCTTCCGCGCGCCTGCCACACCCCTTCCCCCGGCCCTTCATCTTGGCCAAAATACCCTGGGGTCCGGGGCAAGGCCCCGGGGGCCGCGGCCGGGCGCTCCCGCCTCAGACTCCGCCTTCGGCCTGGGCCTGGCGGATCTGGTCGATCCCCTGCTGGATGTCGTTCTCGATCGCCCGCGCCAGCCCCGCCTGATCGCCCGCCCGCATCGCGGCCAGCGCCTCCTCATGCCGGTCCGGCAGGGCCGAGGCCCCATAGCGCGCGCAGACCACCCGCAAGGACGGCCCGAAACGCAGCCAGAGCGACCGCGCGATATCCACAAGGATCGGTGCCTCCGACGCCTCGTAAAGCGCGAAATGGAAGGCGTGGTTCGCCTCCAGATAGCCGCTCACCGCCCCGGCACGGATCGCGCGGTCCACCTCGTCGTCGATCCCTTCCAGCCGGTCGATCAGCGCGGGCGTTAGATGCCGCCCGGCCAGTTCCGCCAGCTTCGGCTCCACCGTCAGGCGCACGAAGGCCAGTTGATCCAGCAGCGCCGGCGTCAGTTCCGGCACCGCGACGCGCCGGTTGCCCTGCGGCATCAGCGCGCCCTCCGCCGTCAGCCGCCGGATCGCTTCGCGCACGGGCGTCATGCCCGCCTCCAGATCGCGGATCAGGCCCTGGATCGTCACCGCCTGCCCGGGCTGCAGATGACCGAACAGGATCATGTCCCGCAACCGGCCATAGGTCACCTCATGCGAGGGTATCTTTCGCGTCCCAGCCTCGTCCATCGGCCCTGCCCATCCGCCCTGCCCTGTCATATCCGCAGACAGGTAACCTTCGGGCGCGGATTTGATCAAGTTGCAAAGCACGCCCGACCGTGCCGCCGACGGATCATTTCTCTTGCCCCGATCCGGGCAGCGCGGTCAGATGCGGGCAGGTCACCGCCCATCGCGGCGGTCACCGCAAGGGAGGAGGCAACATGAAAACGATCAAGGGCCCCGCGCTGTTCCTTGCCCAATTCGCGGGCGATGCAGCGCCATTCAATTCGTGGACATCCATCACCCGCTGGGCGGCCGATTGCGGCTATGTCGGCGTGCAGGTGCCATCCTGGGATGGCCGCCTCTTCGATCTGGACAAGGCCGCCACCTCCCGCGATTACTGCGACGAGGTGAAGGGCATCGCCGCCGAGGCGGGCCTCACCGTGACCGAACTTTCCACTCACCTGCAGGGCCAACTCGTCGCCGTCCACCCCGCCTATGACACGGCCTTCGACGGCTTCGCCGCTCCTGCCGTGCGCGGCAATCCCAATGCGCGGGCGGAATGGGCGGTGGATCAGGTCAAGAAGGCGCTCACCGCGTCCCGCAATCTGGACCTCACGGCCCATGCCACCTTTTCCGGCGCGCTGGCCTGGCCCTATGTCTATCCTTGGCCCCAACGCCCGGCGGGCCTGATCGAGGAAGCCTTCGACGAACTCGCCCGCCGCTGGCTGCCCATCCTGAACCATGCCGAAGAGATGGGGGTGGATGTCTGCTACGAAATCCACCCGGGCGAGGATCTGCATGATGGCATCAGCTACGAGATGTTCCTTGACCGCGTGAAGGGCCACGCGCGCGCCTGCATGCTCTACGATCCCTCGCACTACGTACTGCAACACCTTGATTATCTGGAACATATCGACATCTACCACGACCGTATCCGCATGTTCCACGTCAAGGATGCGGAACTGAACCCGACCGGGCGACAGGGCGTCTATGGCGGCTATCAATCTTGGGCCAACCGCGCCGGCCGCTTCCGCAGCCCCGGCGACGGGCAGGTCGATTTCGTCGGCATCTTCTCGAAACTCACGCAATACGGGTTCGACGGCTGGGCCGTGGTGGAATGGGAATGCTGCCTCAAACACCCCGAGGATGGCGCGCGCGAAGGCGCGGACTTCGTCCGCAACCACATCATCCGCGTGACCGAGAAAGCCTTCGACGATTTCGCCGATGCAGGCACCGACCGCGCCGCGAACAGGCGGATGCTGGGTCTGGATTGAAAGGGCGGACCGGGGGTTTCACACCCCCGGACCCCCGTGGGATATTTGAAGAACAGATGAAGTCAGGAGGGCAAGGGAATGGCCATTACCGGGGCACATGTCGCGCGGGCACCGCGCATCCGTCTGGGCATGGTGGGGGGCGGGCGCGATGCCTTCATCGGCGCGGTCCACCGCATCGCGGCGCGGATTGACGATCACTATGAACTGGTTGCCGGCTGCTTTTCCTCCAGCGCGGAAAAAAGCGCGGCCTCGGGCGCCGATCTGGGCGTCGATCCCCGCCGCACCTATGCCAGCTTTGCCGAAATGGCCGCGCGCGAGGCTCGCCGCAAGGACGGGATTGAGGCCGTGGCCATCGTCACCCCCAACCACATGCATGCCCCCGTGGCGATGCAGTTCCTCCGCCGCGGCATCCATGTCATCTGCGACAAGCCCCTGACCGCCACCCTGCCCGAGGCAAAGCGTCTGGCCAAGGCGGCCGAGGCATCGGGCCTGATCTTCGCGCTGACCCACAATTACACCGGCTATCCGATGATCCGGCAGGCCGCCGCCATGGTCAGGAACGGCGATCTGGGCGATATCCGCGTCGTGCAGGTCGAATATGCGCAGGACTGGCTGGCCGAACCGATCGAACAGGGCGGCCAGAAACAGGCCGATTGGCGCACCGATCCCGCCCGCACCGGGGCGGGCGGATCGACCGGCGACATCGGCACCCATGCCTTCAATCTGGCGGCCTTCGTGACGGGGCTGGAACTCGACAGTCTCGCCGCCGATCTGCAAAGCTTCGTCCCCGGGCGGCGCGTCGATGACAACGGCCATGTCCTCTTGCGCTACAAGGGTGGCGCGCGGGGGATGCTGTGGTGTTCGCAGGTGGCCGCGGGCTGCGAGAACGGGTTGCGCTTGCGGGTCTATGGCACGAAGGCCGGCCTCGAATGGGCGCAGGAAGACCCGAACTATCTCTGGGTCGGCCCGCTGAACCAGCCGAAATACCGCCTCACCCGTGGCGGGGCCGGATCCGGCCCCGAAGCGGGCCGCGTCACCCGCGTGCCGCCCGGCCACCCCGAGGGCTATCTCGAAGGTTTCGCCAATATCTATGCCGAAGCCGCCCGCGCCATCCTCGCCCGCCGCGAGGGCACCACCCCGGATGCCGCCGTTACCTTCCCCGGCCTGAAGGAAGGGCTCGAGGGCGTGGCCTTCGTCGATGCCTGCGTGCGCTCCTCGCGGCGCAACGGGGCCTGGGTCACACTGGCCCTCTGATCCTGCCCGCGCGGCGGGGGATCATCCCCCCGCCCGCAGCCGCCCCCGCTCGCGCTGCAACCACAGCGCCGTCAGGATCAGCGGCGCATTGGCGATCTCGCCGCTTGCCACCAGATCCATCATCCGATCAAAGCCGATCAGATGGCCGCGGATATCCTCGGCCTCTTCCACCTCGCCAAAGACGCCAGCCACGCCATCGGGCAGGTCCGCCAGCCCGACATAGGAATACAGGTATTCCGTGATGGTCCCCGGGCTGGGGTAATAGCCCGCCACCGGCAGCAAGGCCCCCAGCCGCAATCCCGCCTCTTCCATCGCCTCGCGTCGTCCCGCCTCTTCGGCGCTTTCGCCCGGGTCGATCCGCCCGGCAATCGCCTCAAGCTGCCAAGCCCCCTGATCGCCCCGCGCCATCGGCCCGGCGCGGAACTGCTCCACCAGCAGCACCCGGTCCCGCAGCGGATCATAGGGCAGCACCGTCACCGCATCGCAAGACACGAAGACCGCCCGCTCCACCGGCGCGCCCATCCGCCCGTCGAACTGCCTCCAGGCGACGCGCCAATCCTCCACCGCGAAGAATTTCGCGTAAGGCATCCCGCGCGCCTGCACCTCGATATCCCCCGGCCCGGCCCGGCGGCGCAGCGCCGCCTCCTGCCCGCCCTGCCGCGCCCGCAGGCGGCTTGCCGCGCGCACCGTCATCGGCCCGCGCCGGGCCCCCACCGCCGCGGCGGGCATCCGGCCCATCAGCGCCATGCAGTCCCCCGCCGTCTCGACCGCCGCCGCGGCAAAGCGCGCCTCCCACACCGCCAGATCCCAATCCGCCCCCGGCGCGATGCTGTCATCCGCCGGGAAATAGACCCGCGCCAGCGCCATTCGCCCCGCATCGGCCCCTGTCGCCATGACCACCCCGGTCTCGCGCCAGCCATAGCCAAAACCGCCTTCATAGAAATCCAGCCGCGCCGCTTCGGCCTCGGTCAGCCCCTCCAGCAGCAGGCCCCGCGCCTCCTGCCCCGGGGCGGCAAGGATCACCGGATGATCCCCGCCCTTCGCCCATGCCACACGATACCCCGCAAGTGCCGCCGCGCGCCCGGCGGCAGGTCGCCCCAGAACCCGGTCCAGCAGCGGCCCATGGCACAACGTGCCGTAAAAGAAATATTTCAAGATGCCCCCGCTACCTGCCGCACCCGCCGATTGCACAGGCCGGCATCACCGCCAGCGCCGCCCGGCGGATTCCGTCACCATGCCCGCCACTGCCCCCCCGATCAGAAGCGTGGCGATCACTGGAACAGATATCAGCATCGACCCGAATTCAAGAAAGCGATGCACGATGTCCAGAAGCGCGTCCATCGGCCCGCGATAGCGCCCGCGCATGGCGGTATCCCACATGGTGCCCACGGCAAAGGCCACCAGCACGACCAGCGCCGCCGTGACGGCCGTCCGCATCCCCGTTGCTGCCGCCTCGGCAAAGCGCGCCCGCCGCGCCGCACCCGACACGAACCAGCCGCAGATCGCCGCCCCCGCGATGGAAACCGGATACATGTAGCCCACCCGCTGCGTCTCGGGCATCACGCCTTCCAGCACGATGCAGACAACCCACCCCAGAAAGGCAAAGCTGAGTGCGGCGACAAGCTTTGCGGCGGTGGGCATGGGCAGGCCTCAACTCGGTCTTGTGACGGTAATCTGTGTTACGTCGCAGTTTCCGCCCTGAAACGCGCCCGCGCAAGAGGTGAGATAAAAGTTCCACATCCGGCGGAACCTTTCGTCAAAGCCGATCCGCGCCACCTCGTCCCAGCGGGTGTTGAACGTCTCGTGCCAGCGCCGCAGGGTCAGGCTGTAGCTTTCCCCGAATTCGATGGATCCCTTCACCTTCAGCCCGGCCCGCTCCACCTCGGCGCGCAGCACCGAAGGCGATGGCAGCATGCCGCCCGGAAAGATGTATTTCTGAATGAAATCAACGCCCTTGCGATACACCTCCCAGCGCTTGTCGGCGATGGTGATGATCTGCAACGTGGCATGACGCCCGGGCTTCAGCCTTTCGCGCAGGCTGTCGAAATAGACCGGCCAGTATTTCTCGCCCACCGCCTCGAACATCTCGATCGAGGCAATGCCGTCATAGGTGCCGCGCTCATCGCGGTAATCCTGCAGCTTGATCTCCACCCGGTCCGACAGCCCCGCCTTGGCCATCCGCGCCACGGCATAATCGTATTGCGCCTGCGAAATGGTCAGCCCCGTCACGCGCAACCCGCGCTCCTTCGCGGCATATTCGGCGAATCCGCCCCAGCCACAGCCGATCTCCAGCACATGATCGCCGGGTTTCGCCCCCATCTGATCGACCATGGACTTGTATTTCTCGGTCTGCGCGGCCTCAAGGCTTTCCTGCCCGGACCGGAAGATCGCGCTGGAATAGGTCATCGTCTCGTCCAGCCACAGTCGATAGAAATCGTTGCCCAGATCATAGTGATGGCTGATGTTCTTCTTCGCCTGCCGGCGGCTGTTCGATTGCAGCCAGAAGCGCATCCGCTCATAGAACCGCAACAGGCCCATCCCCGGAAAGCCGTCATTCACGGGGTCATTCTCGGGCAATTGCACCAGATCCATCAGCGCCTGCAGATCCGGGGTCGACCACCAGCCGTCCAGATAGGCATCGCAGAAACCCAGATCCCCTTCGCGGATCAGCCGGGCAAAGGTATCGGGGTCATGCACCACCACCTCGCCCACCGGGCCGGGCTTGGGCGCATCCACCCGGAACCGGCGCCCGTCGGGCAACACGAAATCAAGCCGCCCCCGCCCCATGCCCTGCAGCACCTGAAACGCCTGGGCAAAATATCGCGGCAGGCCCGATTGGCCCTTGATGCTGGTCAGTACGTCCATGAACTCCCCACGTTTCTTCTTTTTTGTCTCAACAGTCACAGATACGCGCCGCGCACTCAAGGGTTTCATGCAGCCCGATGATCGGCCCGCGCCGCGAAGGCCACCCCTGACGTGGCGTCACCCTTCGCCGCCTCCGCGCCCGGCATAGGCCGCCAGCGCCCGCGCCCGCCCTTCGGCCAGATCGATGATCCGCTCCGGATATCCCCGCCCCGGATCCAGCCCCCAGGACAGTGGAACCGCCGCGAAGAAGGCCGCAGCCTCCGCCCTCGGCGCGCGGCTCATCTCGGCGATGAAGCGGCGGCGATAAAGGCCTTTCGGATCGAACTTCTCCACCTGCGTGGCCGGGTTGAAGATGCGGAAATAGGGGGCCGCATCCGGCCCCGATCCCGCCGCCCATTGCCAGCCCATCGCATTGGCCGCCGGGTCCCAGTCCGTCAGGCAATCGGCGAACCAGTCCAGCCCCAGCTTCCAATGCGTCATCAGATGCTTGGTCAGGTATGAGGCCACGATCATCCGCCCGCGATTGTGCATCGTCCCCGTCACATACATCTCGCGCATGGCGGCATCGACAAAAGGCTCCCCCGTCATGCCGCGCCGCCAGGCCTCGACCCGCGGCCCCTCGCCCGCCCAGGGAAAGCTGTCCCACTCCGCCTTCCAGTTCCGATCGAGGATATGGGGCGTGTGATGCATCAGATGATAGGCGAATTCGCGCCAGACCAGTTCCTTCAGAAAAGTCTCCGCCCCCGCCGATCCGCGCAGGTGGGCGGCCATCGCCGCATGCCAGACCCGCCGGATCCCGATCTCGCCATAGGTCAGGTTCTCCGACAGGCGCGAGGTGCCATCCTCCGCCGGCAGGTCGCGCGCCGCCTCATAGCCCGCCACCGGCCCGGCCAGAAACGCCTCCATCCGGGCCAGCGCGGCCTCGGCCCCGACGCGGATATGGCCCGCCACCACCGCCGCCCCGCGCCGCATCGCCGCGCCCATGCGCCACTCCTCGATCCGGTCCGACGCGGGCCAATCCCCGGGCGCGGGCAGCCGCGCAGGCGCCGCCACCGGGGCCGCCACATCGCGCCCCCGCACCGCCCGCCAATAGGGCGTGAACACCCGGTAGAACCCGCCCTGCCCGGTCTCCACCGTCCATGGCTCGAACAGCAGATGCCCCGCATGGCTTTCGCCAACCAGCCCCTCGCCCTTCAGCCACGCCTTCACCGACGCATCCCGCGCCTTGGCCGCCGGATCATAAAGCCGCGACCACATCACCCCCGCGGCCCCCGTCTCGGCCAGCAGCGCCGCCAGCACCTCGCGCGCAGGCCCCCGCCGCAGGATCAGCCGCGATCCCGCCGCCGCCAGCCGCTCTGCGAAATGCGCCACCCCCAACCCCAGCCGCCACTTCGCCGCCGCGCCCAGCGCCTCGGTCTCGGGGTCAAGGATGAAAACCGGGATCAACGGCCGCCCCGTCGCAAGGGCCGCCGTCAGCATCGGCAGGTCGTCCAGCCGCAAATCGCGGCGGAACCACAGGATCAGGGGGGATGTCATGCGCGCATTCTGTTCTGTTTACTCAAGGATACGCGCAAGACACCCCATCGGATCACAGCACCCGGTCCAGCGCCGCGATCAACCGCGCCACGTCCTCGGCACCGGTGTAATGCACAGCACTCATCCGCAGCACGCCCTGTCCCAGATCTACCCCCATCGCCGTCAGCGGCCGCACGGCATAGAAATCCCCCGCCCAGCAGGCAATCCCCATCCGGCCCAGCTCCTCCGACACCGGCTCCGCCGCGCGTCCCAGATCGACCGCCACCGTCGGCGCCCGACGTGCCGCATCGCGCGGCCCGATCAGCCGCACATCATTTCGCGCCGCCAGATAGTCCAGCAGCGGCGCGATCACCGCCACCTCCTGCGCGCGCATCAGATCATGCACCCCGCGATTGCGCGCCGCCGCATCCCCGCCGATCCCATGATGCGCGGCCAGCGCATCCACGTAATCCGCCATCCCCGCACAGGCCGCAATCTGCGCATGATCCGGCCCCGCCGGGGTGAACCGCTTGTAAAGCGTGTCATTGTTGAAGAAATGCGCCTGCCCCGGCAGTTCCATGCCAAAGTCCTGCCGGATCACCATGATCCCCTGATGCGGCCCATACGTTTTGTAGGCCGAAAACAGATAGACATCGCACCCCAGCGCGGGGATGTCCGGAAAGCCATGCGGCGCATAGCTTACCCCGTCCACCACCGTCCGTGCCCCGGCCGCCCGCGCGATGGCACAGATAGCCGCCACATCGTTCAGTTCCGCCACCACATTGGAACAATGCGGAAAACAGACCAGCCGCACCTTGCCATCGGCCAGCAGCGCCTGCAGAGCCGCCGGATCCAGCGATCCGGTCTCGGGGTCCAGCCGCCACTCGCGAACCTCGATCCCCTCATCGGCCAGCCGCCGCCAGACCCCCGAATTCGCCTCATGGTCCTGATCCGTCACCACGATGGCCTGCCCCGTGCCCGCCAGCCATCTGCGCACCGCCTGCGCCAGCACATAGGTATTGGCGCTGGTCGATGGGCCAAAGGACACTTCCTCGCGCGCCACCCCCATCATCCCGGCCAGCCGCAGCCGCGCCTCATCCATCTCCGCGCCCCCCGCCTGCGCCCCGGGATAGGGCGCATAGGGCTGCACCTTCCGATCAGTATAGAAGCGATGCAGCCGCTCCACCACGGCACGGCAGGGATAGGACCCGCCCGCATTCTCGAAAAAGGCATGGTTAGACAAGACCGGCGACTGGAAGGCCGGGAATTGCGAACGGACGAAATCAAGATCAAGCGCGGTCATCAGGGGCATCCCTTCAAGGTTCAGGTCCAACCGAACCCGGACATGCCCCGCACGGGCGGGCCTGTCCCGGTCCGTGGCAGGTCTTCCAGCCAGCCCCGCGTCTGTCTCCTCCCGGGGCAGAGGGGTTCGCACCCCCCGCGCCCTTGCTAGCGCGGCCCCGCGCGGCGCTCAAGCCCCTCCCGCACGGCCGCAGCGCGCCCGCCTCAGCGCGTCACATCCACCACCACGCGCCCCCGCACCTCGCCGCGCAGGATGGCCCGCCCCAGTTCGGGCAGGTCGTCAAGGCCGCAGTCCTGCGTCATGGCCTCCAGCTTGGCCATCGGCAGATCCCGCGCGATCCGCGCCCATGCCCGGACCCGCCGCTCATAGGGCACCAGCACCGAATTGATCCCCAGCAGGTTCACCCCCCGCAGGATGAAGGGCGACACCTTCGCCGGCAGTTCCGTCCCCCCCGCAAGGCCCACCGCCGCGACGGATGCCCCCGCCTTCATCTGCCCCAGCACCCGCGCCAGCATCGCCCCGCCCACATTGTCGATGCACCCCGCCCAGACCTCGGATTCCAGCGTCTTGGCCACCGTCTCGGCCAGATCCGCGCGCGGGATGATCCGCACCGCCCCCAGCGCCCGCAGATAGGGCTCCGTCTCGGGCCGCCCCGTCACGGCGGCCACCGAATAGCCCCGCCCGGCCAGCAGCGCCACCGCGACCGACCCGACACCCCCTGCCGCCCCGGTCACCAGAACCTCGCCCTGATCCGGGCTCAGCCGCCGCTCCTCCAGCGCCATCAGCGCCAGCATCGCGGTAAATCCCGCCGTCCCCACCGCCATGGCCTGCCGCGTCGTCATCCCCTCGGGCAGCGGCACCAGCCAATCCGCCCGCACCCGCGCCCGTTCCGAAAACCCGCCCCACCAGCTTTCGCCGACGCGCCAGCCCGTCAGCACCACCCGGTCCCCGGGCCGGTAGCGCGGATCGCCCGATGTCTCCACCACCCCCGCAAGGTCGATCCCCGGCACATGCGGCCAGACCCGCACCATCCCCCCGCCCGACCCCATGCAAAGCGCATCCTTGTAATTCAGCGTGGAATGCGCCACCGCCACGGTCACCTCGGCCTCGGGCAGATCGCCCTCTTCCAGCCACCGCACCGCCGCCCGCGTCGCCCCTTCCGCATCGCGATCCACCACCAGCGCCCTGAACATCCCGCCTCCCCCCCCTTGCCTGCCCGCGAAACAGGCATCTTGCACGCCGCGCGACAGCTTTTCCCTGCCCACCCCTTGCCCCGGCGTCAGGGAATTCCAATCTGCTTTAGGGGGTTGAGACTGACCCATCGCTGAAATAGCGTCAACGCATCGGCCGCTGGCATGGAAAAGACGCGGCCCAACAACAGTGAGGAAACATTGATGAAGATGACCCGAATTCTCCTCGCCACCGCGGCGACCGTCACGCTCCTGTCCTCGGCCGCCCGGGCCGCCGATGCCGAGATGACGGTCTTCGACTGGGCCGGTTGGGAAATCGACGGCGTCCTGACGGACTATGTCGCCAAGCATGGCGAAAAACCCACCTATTCCTTCTTCGCCGATGATGACGAAGCCTTCCAGAAGGTCTCGTCCGGCTTCAAGTCCGACGTCACGCACCCCTGCGTGGCCAGCCTGCCGCGCTACAAGGATGCCGGGCTGATCGAACCCTGGGACACCAGCCGCATCCCCGAATTCGCCAATATCAACCCGGTCCTCCTGAACTCCGCCGTGGTCAAGGATGATGCCGGCGTCTGGTTCGTGCCGACCGACTATGCCTACACGGCCGTCGCCTACAACTCGACCGAAGTCCCGGCCGAAGACGTGGCCTCGCTCAAGGTCTTCGCCGATCCGAAATATGCCGGCCGCATCTCGCTTCCCGACAATTCCGATGACATCTGGGCCCTGGCCTTCCTCGCCACAGGCGTCACCAGCTGGGACAACGTGACCGACGAACAGTTCCAGGCCGCCGCCGACTGGCTGCGCACCGTCCATCAATGTCCGCGCCTATTGGGCCGACCCGTCCGAACTGTCGCAGCTGATGGCCACGGGCGAAGTGCTGGTCGCCTGGTCCTGGAATGACGGCGTGGCGCTGCTGCAGGCGAAGGCTTCCCCGTCAGCTTCAACCGCAGCCCGGCCGAAGGCGCCTCGACCTGGTTCTGCGGCTTTGTGAACATGAAGGACGCGCCCGGCTCGGAAGACAAGGCCTATGACTTCATCAATTCGCTGCTGGCCCATGGCTCGGCCAAGACCCTGCTCGAGGAACTGGGCTATGCCCATTCCAACAACGCCGCCATGGCCGAAATCTCGCAGGATGAACTGAAGGCCGCCTTCGTCGATCCGGTCTCCACCACGCTTCTCGCGCAGACCCCGGTCACCGCCGAATTCCGTGAAAAGATGATCCAGGAGTTCGAGAACATCAAGGCAGGCTTCTGATCCCGCCGAACCGAAACGACACGGCGCCCGGGGGCAACCCCCGGCGTCTTTCATTTACCGCGGAATGTCTTGCGGCCAGCCCGCCCGGCCCCTATATCTGATCCTGTTCGGGGCAACCCGGACTATGGCGATAAACGCACCTGTAATAGACGGCTCGGACCCGGGGCAGTACTCCGGCGGCTCCACCAAACTCACCCGTCATTGCGGGGGTAAGGGAGCCGAACAGGATCGACGAACGTTCAAGAGGCCAGCTTTCGCTCGGTGAGGTACCACCGTTATCGGTCCAAGATCACAGTTGCCAATGACAACCGTGCTCCGGTGGCGCTGGCCGCGTAAGCGGCTCGCAATACCAAATCTAAGCCCTTGCGCTTAGCCGCGTAAGGCGGGGTTCGCAGGTACCGGCAACAGAAACCTGCGCTCTCTCAACCGTTCCGCAAGGCGTTTTCTGCGTCGAAAACGGCGCGGATAGCGTCAAATTCCGCCCTGCGCCAACACCGCCCGGGATTGAGGATCCCCAGGGGGTCCAGCGCCCGCTTCACCGCCCGCATCGCCGCCAGCTTGCCCGGATCGCCATAGCGTTCCAGATCCCCACCTTCAACCGCCCGATGCCATGCTCGGCGCTGACCGATCCGCCCATCTCGCTGCACAAGATCATGCACGCAGGCCTTGATCGCGTCGCGCTGCCCTCATGGTCGCGGCGGTTGCGGCCCGGCGCGGGAAAGACGTTGTAATGCAGATTGCCGTCGCCCAGATGGCCAAAGCAGTTGATGCGGAACGTCCCCATCGCCGCCAGCGCCGCATCGGCCCGCGCGATGAACCCCGCCACCTCGCTCAGCGGCAACGAGATATCATGCGACGACACCGCCCCGATCAGCCGGTTCGCCTCGGGGATCGTCTCGCGGATGCGCCAGATCGCCTGCCGCTGCGCCTCTGACGCGGCGATCACCCCGTCCTGCACCAGCCCCGCCTCATCGGCCTCGGCATAGATCCCGGCCATGGCCTCCTCGGCCTCGAAGCCCGACGGCAGGCCCAGATCCAGCAGTACGCACCAATCCGGCACCTCGGGGAAGGGGCAGCCGATCTCGGGCAGGGTCTCGGCCAGAAACTCGAACCCCGTCCGCTTGATCAGTTCAAAGGCCGACACCATCCCCGGCAGCCGCGTCTGGCACAGCGTCAAGAGCCGCAGCGCCGCCGCCGGATCCTTCACCACCAAAAGCGCCGTCACCGAAACCGCCGGGCGCGGCACCATACGCAGCACCGCCGCCGTGATGATGCCTAGGCTGCCCTCGGCCCCGATCAGCAGGTTGCGCAGGTCATAGCCCATATTGTCCTTGCGCAGCCGCTTCAGCCCGCCCAGCACCGATCCATCCGCCATCACCGCCTCGATCCCAAGGCACAGGTCGCGCGCATTGCCATGGCGCAGCACCCCGATCCCGCCCGCATTCGTGGCCAGAACCCCGCCGATCCGCGCCGAACCCTCGCTGGCCAGCGACAGGGGGAACATCCGCCCCGCCGCCTCGGCCGCCTCCTGCACGGCGGCCAGCGTCATGCCCGCCTCCACCTCGATCACGTTCTCCTCGGCCCAGACGCCGCGCAGCGCCGCCATCCGCTCCAGCGACAGGATCACCGGCGCGGGCCCCTCCTCCTGGATCTGCCCGCCGACAAGGCCGGTTCCCCCGCCCCATGGAACGATCCCCACCCGCGCCTCGGCACAGGCGCGCACCACGACCTGCACCTCGGCGGTCGAACGCGGCAGGGCCAGCACGCCCCCCTGCCCCCTCCAGCGCCCGCGCGGTTCTTCCAGATGGCGCGCCTCGGATCTGGACGCGGCCCTCGGGCAAAAGCGCCGCCAGTCGGGCGGCAAGGCATCGGCGGGGTTCAGCATCGGCAAGGTCTCCTTGACCGCCTTCTATCCCGCCCCGGGCAGCCCGGAAAGGCCCTAGGGGATAAAGCCCGGCTCCAGCACCATGATCGTGGGCCGCCCCGGCAGATCCTGCAGCGACAGGTCCAGCTCCGGCCCGCCCACCTCCACCACCTGAAACTGGCCCTCCATCTCGCGCAGGAAAGCGGTCAGCGAGGCCCCGGAAAACCAGTGCATCGGTATGACGACCGAGGCGCGCAACCGGCGCACCACCTCGCTCATCGCTTCGGTGCTCATGGTATACCCGCCATCCACCGGCACCATCACCACATCCAGCCGCCCGATCGAGGCATATTGGCCATCATCCGGGATCTGGTGCAGATGCCCCAGATGCCCGATGCACAGCCCCCCCGCCTCGAAGACGAAGATCGAATTGCCATCCGCCCGTGCGCCTTCGCCAAAGGGGCCGCGCGTATCCGTCGTGACATTGCGCACCAGCATGGAGCCGAGATCCAGTTCATGGACCGCAGGCCCCCCCTCCTGCGGCCAGCCCGGCAGGACATGTGGAATGCGGGGGTCGGGATTGCTTGTCCAATGGGTGGAATGGGCGTTGTTCATCGTCACCACATCCGGCACCACGTCCGGGTTGCCGATATACCCAGTGTAATCGGTCACGGCCAGGGTTCCGTCCTCGGCCTCGATGGCAAAGCTGGCATGATCCAGATAGCGGATGCGCACATGCCCCTCCGCAATCGGCGCCCCGATCGCGGCCCGCCATACCCGCTCGGGCGACATGGGTCCCTGCGCCAGCGCAAAGCAGTTGGAGGGTATCCGCTCCTGCGCGGCGGCGGGCGCGGCAAGGGTGAATGCCGCGGACATGATGGCCGCGCCGATCACCATCCCGCCATGCGGCACGCCCAGACTCCGGCGGGAAAAGCCCTTTCGGGCCGCGCGCGTATGCACGATCTGCTGCACAGTCCCCTGCACCGGATGCGGCATGGTCCCTTTCTCCCTCGCTGCTGATGCGGAACAAGATGCACCAGCCTGCCATGGGGCAAGGGCCGCGCCGCTTCACGCTTTCGTCAACCTCGCGGGGAACGGGCCTCAGCCCACATCGGTGCGGCCGCGCCGATCCGTTCTAAGTGCCGAATAAAGCACGTGATTCCGCCACCGCCCGGAAATCTGCAGATAGCTTTGCGCGACGCCCTCATACTTGAAGCCGCATTTCTCCAGCACCCCGCGCGAGGCCGCGTTCTCCGGCAGGCAGGCCGCCTCGATCCGGCTCAGATCCATCACCGCAAAGGCATGATGCACCACCGCCAAAATCGCCTCGCGCATATAGCCGCGACGCGAAAATCTTTCGCCAATCCAATAGCCTAGCGTCCCCGCCTGCGCTGGACCCCGCCGGATGTTGTCCAGCGTGATCGCCCCCAGCAGCGCCTGATCCTCGCGCCGGATCATCATCAGGGGCAGCGCCGTCCCCTGCCCCTCGGCCCGCGCCGCCCAATAGACCCGGTTGGTAAAGGCCCGCCGCGTCAGGTGATCCCCGGCCCAGACCGGCTCCCACGGCGTCAGGAACGCCTCGCTTTCCTGCCGCAGCGCGGCCCATGCCTTCCAGTCCGCATGTTGCGGCAGGCGCAGCGTCATCCGCTCGGTCTCGATCCTGGCCTTGCGGTGCAGCCCCAGCATCAGGCGGCAAGCCTTGCCTTGATCGCCTCCAGATCCGGCGCGTCGCCGACCGGCCCATACAGCGCCATCGCCGCCTTCGCCCCCACCAGCCGCTCTCCGTAAGCCCTTACATCACCAACGGAAACCGCGTCGATCTTGGCCACCGTCTCTTCGACCCCGGGCACCCGGCCCCAGATCGACAAGAGCCGCGCATTGCGCTCGGCCCGGCTGGACGGGCTTTCCAGCCCCATCAGAAGCCCCGCCTTCAACTGCGCCCGCGCCCGGTTCACCTCCGCCTCGGACATGTCTTCGGCGGCGCGCTTCAACTCGTCCATCGTCAGGCCCACCAGATCACCGATCTCCTCTTCCGAGGTGCCCGCATAAACGGTGATCTGCCCGGTATCCTCATAGGCCCCGGATTGCGCGAAGATCGAATAGCAAAGCCCCCGCTCCTCACGGATTTTCTGGAACAGCCTGCTCGACATGCCGCCCCCCATCGCCGTGGCATAGACCTGCGCGGCATAGACATCCGGCGCGCGATAGCCCGGCCCCTCAAAGGCCAGCGCGACATGGACCTGCTCCAGATCCTTCACCTCGCGCCGCTCGCCCCCGGCAAAGCGCGCCGGCTGCAGGGTCGCAGTGCCCACCGGTTTCAGATGGCCAAAGATCGCCTCGGCCTGCCGCACGATGGCGTCATGGTCCACGCCCCCGGCGGCGGCAAGGATCATCTGGTCCGGCCCGTAGTGCTCGCCCACGAAGCGGCGCAGATCGCCCTGCCCAAAGGCCGAAACCCGCTCTGCCGGGCCAAGGATCGTGCGGCCAAAGGGCTGATCCGGATAGGAAACCTCCTGCAGCCAGTCAAAGATGATGTCATCGGGCGTATCCAGCGCCTGCCCGATCTCCTGCAGGATGACATGCCGCTCCGTCTCGATCTCCTTTGGGTCGAAAACCGGGTTCAGAACGATGTCCGAAATCACGTCCAGCGCCATGCCCACATCGGGCGACAGGACACGCGCGTAATAGGCCGTCATCTCGCGGCTGGTATAGGCGTTGATATAGCCGCCCACATCCTCGATCTCTTCCGCGATCCGCAGCGCTGACCGCTTCTCCGTCCCCTTGAAAGCCATATGTTCAAGGAAATGCGCGATGCCGTTCTGCTCGGCGCGTTCGTGCCGCCCACCCGCCGTGACCCAGATCCCGGCCGAGGCGGACAGAAGCCCCGGCATATCCTCGGTCACGATGCGGAAACCGTTGGAAAGCGTTGTGATCTTCAGGCTCAACCGCCGATCCTTTCCCGTATCAATCCCTGCAGGGTTGCCAGATCATTGGCCACCCGCGTCACCCGTTCGGGGCGGTCGAACAGATCCGCCATCCGGGGCGGCAACGCCGGGCGCGCGCCCATCGCCCCCTCCACCGCATCGGGGAACTTCGCCGGATGGGCCGTTGCCAGCGTGATCATCGGCGTTTCCCCCAGATGCTCTTCGGCCACCTTCACGCCCACGGCGGAATGCGGGCACAGCACCTCGCCCGTCCGGGCAAAGGCCGAACGGATCGTCGCCACCGTCTCCTCCTCGGAACAGCGGCCCGAGGCGAAGGTCCCGCGCAGCATCTCCAGCGCGCCCTGGCTGATATGGAACCCGCCCGCCTTCAACTCGGCCATCAGCTGCGCCACCGCCGCCCCATCGCGGCCATAGGCATCAAACAGCGCCCGCTCGAAATTCGACGACACCTGGATATCCATCGACGGGCTGATCGACGGGCGCACCCCATCGGTTACATAATCCCCCGATTTCATCGCCCGGTCGAGGATGTCGTTCTGGTTCGTCGCGATGACAAGCGTCTCGATGGGTAGCCCCATCTTGCGCGCGATATACCCCGCGAAGATGTCACCGAAATTCCCCGTCGGCACCGTAAAGCTGACCGTGCGGTGCGGCGCGCCCAGCGAGACGGCGGAGGAGAAGTAATAGACAACCTGCGCCAGAACCCGCGCCCAGTTGATGGAATTCACCCCCGCCAGCCGCACACCATCGCGGAAGGCGAAATCGTTGAACATGTCCTTCACGCGGGCTTGGCAATCGTCGAAATCGCCATCCATGGCCAGCGCATGCACGTTGCCCTCGGCGGGCGTCGTCATCTGCCGCCGCTGCACCTCGGATACCCGGCCATGCGGGTAAAGGATGAACAGATCGACATTCGCCAAGCCCCGGAAGGCCTCCATCGCCGCCGATCCGGTATCACCCGAAGTGGCCCCCACGATGGTGATCCGCTCCCCCGTCTTGGCCAGCGCCGCCTGCATCATCTGCCCGATAAGCTGCATGGCGAAATCCTTGAAGGCCAGCGTGGGCCCGTGGAACAGTTCCAGCAGGAAATGGTTCGGCCCAAGCTGCACCAGCGGCGCACGCGCCTCATGACCAAAACCCGCATAGGCCTTGGCGATCAGGCCACGGAATTCGTCATCGCCGAAGGTATCGCCCAGAAAGGGCCGCATCACGCGGAAGGCGATCTCCTCATAGGGCAGCCCCGCCATCGCGGCGATCGCCTCTGTCGACAGGGTCGGCACGGTCTGCGGCACATACAGCCCGCCATCCCGGGCCAGCCCCGTCATCATCGCTTCGCCGAACGTCAGAACCGGTGCCGCACCACGGGTCGAGATATAGTTCATAGCCATGCCTTCATGCCGTTCGCTGCCTGATACGCCACAGAAGATACGCTGTCATCCCCAGCCAGACGGCCGCCAGCGAAAACCATGTGATCGCATAGTTCATATGGTCATTGGGAATACTCGATGTATCGACGGGCATCGGTTCGATCTCGCCACCGGTTGGTCTACGCGCGACAATGAAGACAGGCTCCGTCTCCAGCGCCGCAGCCATCGCCGCAACGTCCCGGGCGAACCACAACCCCGTCTGCCCATCCGGGGGCGGGGTGAACCCGTCCGTCTCTTCCGGCCAATGCAGATTGCCCTCCACCAAGGCAGGCCCCGAAACCCGCGCCGCCCCACGCGCGTCCTGGGGAACAAAGCCACGGTCCACAAGGATCCGGCGGCCATCCCCGGTTTCGAACACTTCCACCACCCGCACCCCGGGGCCGATCTGCTTGCGGCTGACCAGCACGTCGACATGCGCCCCGGTAAACCGCCCCTCGACCAGAACCGGCAGATAGCGATCCGCCGCCGGGTCAGGCGTGGCCGGGCAACGCCACAGGCACATCCGCGATCGGCCTCGATCTCGGCCAGCACGCCCTCTTTCCAGGCCAGACGCTGCACCTGCCAGATCCCCAGCGAAATCAGGATGCCCCCCCCCAGAATGCCGATCAGCAGGGGAAAGATCATTCGGCGCAGCATGCATCTCACTCCGGTCAAAAGGAAGGCGCACCCGCCAGGTCCCGCCTTGCAAGGTCGAGGGCGGCGGGGCGCCGCCCCGGGCGGTCAGGTCCGTGGGTCGGCGACCCCAGACATAGATCGAGGCGAACAGGAACAGCCAGAACCATCGACAAAGTGCCAATACCAGGCGGCGGCTTCGAAGCCGATATAGCTACTCGAGGGGTGAAATGGCCCTTCATCGCCGGATCAGGCAGACGATCAGGAAGATCGTGCCGATCAGAACGTAGCCGTGGAAGCCCGTCGCCATGAAGAAGTTGGCACCATAGATGTTGCCCGCAAAGCCAAAGGCGGCATGGCTGTATTCATGGGCCTGGAAGAAGGTGAACAGAACACTGACGTGTGCAGCGCCAGCCCGTTCACCAGATCCTTGCGGTTGTTCTCATGCACCAGCGCATGGTGCTTGGTGGCCGCGGCCCCCGAACACAACAGATCAGCGTGTTGATCAGCGGCGGGTGCCACGGATCGAAGGTCTCGATCCCGGCCGGCGGCCAGACGCCGTCGATCGCCGGGCTCTGGGGGCCCATCGGATACAGCGCATGCTTGAAGAAAGACCAGAACCACGCCGCAGGGAACATCACTTCCGACATGATGAACATGATGAAGCCATAGCGCAGGCCGATCCGAACCACCGGGGTGTGATCCCCGACCTGGCTTTCCTTCACCACATCGGCCCACCAGCCGAACATCACGTAAAGCACGCCGACAAGGCCGATCAGACCCAGCCACGGCCCGTTGCCATGCATCCACAGCACGGCCCCGAACAGCATGACAAAGGCCGACACCGCCCCGAGGAAGGGCCAGATCGACGGCGGCAGGATATGGTAATCGTGGTTCTTGGCGTGTGCCATTCCGGTTCCCTCGTTCTTTTTGTCAGTTTACCGCCTCGCCCGCAGGAACGGCAAGCGCGGCCTGTTCCTCGGTCAGGGGTGTTTCGTAGAATGTGTAGGACAGCGTGATCTCTTTCACGAAGGTGCCTTCCGGATCCTCGACCATCGCGGGATCAACGAAGAACGACACCGGCATCTGCACCCGCTCGCCGGGTTGCAGGATCTGTTCGGTAAAGCAGAAGCAGGCGATCTTGTCGAAATAGCCGCCCGCCGCATCCGGCGCGACGTTATAGCTCGCGGTGCCCGCCACGACGCGATCGGTGGGGTTATAGGCCTCATAGAAGGCCAGCGCGTTCTCGCCGATCCGCACCGTCATCTCGCGCTGCACCGGACGGAACTGCCACGGCATCCCCCGCTCGGTCGAGGCGTCGAACTTCACCACCACGGTCCGGTCAAGGATCTGTGTCGGCGCCGAGGTCGCCACGCCCGTGGTGCCCCCAAAGCCCGTCACCCGGCAGAACCAGTCATAGAAAGGCACCGCCGCAAAGGACAGCGAGGCCATGGTCACAACAACGCCCACCAGATAGATCGCCGTGCGGTTCTGCCCCTTCATTGCCCCTCCTCCGTCGCCATCTCCGGGCGGACCTTGTGATCGAAGGCCTGCATCGGATCCCCGCGCGTGACCTTCACCACCGTCAGCGCAAAGACCAGCACGATGAACAAACCCAATGTCACGCCAACGCCGACATTCCGGCCCAGTCGCCGCTTGTGCAATTCATGTTCGGGCGGAAAAGCAGCCATCACCAGCCCCCCAGACCATAGGGCCGCAGCGCCGCCTCGGCGAGGAAGGCCCCGAAATGCAGGAACAGATAATACAGCGAAAAGCGGAACACCGATTTCTCGACAGCATAGGAATCCGCCTCGGCCGCCGCCTCGTCCCGCCGCCAGATGCGCCACGCCCCGATGATGAACCACGCATTCAGCAGCACCGCCGCCGTCAGGTAGATCGGCCCCCCGATCGAGGTGAACCCCGCCGCCACCGCCACCGGGGCAAGCAGCAGCGTATAGGCCAGAATGTGATTGCGCGTCGCCTTGCGGCCATGGGTCACGGTCAGCATCGGCACCCCAGCCTTGGAATAGTCATCCTTCATGAACAGCGCCAGCGCCCAGAAATGCGGCGGCGTCCACATGAAGATCAGCGCGAACATCAGCAGGCTTTCGATCGACACGCTGCCCGTGGCGCAGGCCCAGCCCACCATGGGCGGAAAGGCCCCCGCGGCCCCGCCGATCACGATGTTCTGCGGCGTCGACCGCTTCAGCCACATCGAATAGACCACCGCATAGAAGAAGATGGTAAAGGCCAGCAACCCCGCCGCCAGCCAATTCGCCGCCAGCCCCAGCATCACCACCGAAAGCCCCGACAGCGCCAGCCCCACCGCCAGCGCCTCGCCCGCCTCCACCTTGCCGGCGGGCACCGGGCGGCCCTTGGTGCGCCGCATCACCGCGTCGATATCGGCGTCCCACCACATGTTCAGCGCGCCCGAGGCCCCCGCCCCCAGCGCCACGAACAGGATGGAGGAAAAGGCGATCACGGGATGCACCGTCACCGGCGCGACCAGCAGCCCCACCAGCGCGGTGAAGACGACAAGCGACATCACGCGCGGCTTCAGAAGCTGCACGTAATCGCCAAAGCCTGCCTCGCCGGGCTGTTCAAAGGCGCGAATGTCGCTCATGCGCTACGTCCTCAAGGTGGGGGCCAAGCGCCCCGGAACAAAACTCCGGGGCCGCCCCTGCCATTTCCTGCCGACACTCAGTCGTTCGACGCCAGCGCCACCGGCTGCGCCAGATCGGCATCCGAAAGCATCACATCCCCGGCCTCGGCCTTCGCCACCCAGGCGGCATAGGCCGCTTCCGACACGACCTTCACCGTGATCGGCATGTAGGCATGGTCCTTGCCGCACAGTTCCGAGCATTGGCCGAAATAGATGCCCTCGCGCTCGGCGCTGAACCAAAGCTGCGCCAGACGGCCCGGCACCGCGTCCTGCATCACGCCGAAGGCCGGGATCTTCCACGAATGGATCACATCCGCCGCCGTCACATTCATCACCACCGTCTTGCCGACCGGCACCACAACCGCCGTGTCGGTGGCCAGCAGATACTGGTTCTCGGCATAGCCATGCGAGGCCAGATCTTCCTTGGCCAGCATGAAGCTGTCAAAGGCGATGGGTTCGGCATCCGCGGCTTCGGTCACGCCGTTGTCGGTATATTCATAGGACCAGAACCACTGGTTCCCGGTCACCTTGATCGTGACATCCGCCACCGGCATTTCCTGCTGCTTGAACAGCACCGGCAGCGAGAACGCCCCGATGAACACCAGAATCAGGATAGGAACCACCGTCCACGCCACTTCCAGCGGAGAGTTGTGGGTAAAGGTCGCCGGCGTCTTGTTGGCCTTGGAGTTGTAGCGGATCATCACCCAGATCAGCAGCGCGGTCACGAAGATCGTGATCACCGTGATGATCAAGAGGATCATGTGATCCAGCCCCTGCAGATCGCGCGCAAGTTCCGTCGCCGCGGGCTGAAAGCCCATTTTCTGCGGCAGCGGCTCGCCCACGACCTCAAGCCCCTGCGCGAAGGCCGCGCTGGACAGAAGCGACCCGGTGCCGATGGCGGCCACAGCCTTGAAGGTGGTCAGAAGACGCATGTTCATTTCCCGTTCGAGTGCGCGGCCTGTCGCCGCTGCTTTTTTTCCCATATGCGGCCCGCAACTGGCCAACATACAGAATCCCGTTGTTTCCGCTTCGCTTGAAACCATATTAGGGGCTGCGCGGCAAGCCAAACCATTGCGGCAAATGCGCGCCGTTTGACACAGATCAAGGACGCCCCCAGATGACCGACGCGCCATTCCGCCCCTTCGAAACGGCGCTGGACGAGGAAACCGCCCTCTCCATCCTGCGCGAGGCGACGGCGGGCGCCGAAGATGGCGAGCTTTTCCTTGAACGCAAGCGGTCCGAGGCGATCGTTCTCGATGACGGCCGCATCAAGACAGCCGCCTATGATGCCTCCGAAGGATTTGGCCTGCGCGCCGTCCGGGGCGAGGTGGCGGGCTATGCCCATTCCACCGAAATCTCCGAACGGTCGCTGCGCCGCGCGGCCCAGACGGCGCGGCTTGCCGTGGGCGATGGCGGCGGCACGCTGGCGCAGGGGCCGCAGGGCACGAACCGCCGCCTCTACGGCGATGCCGATCCGATGGCGGATGCGGCTTTCGCCGGAAAACTCGACCTGCTGAAAGAGATCGACGCCTATGCCCGCGCCCTCGATCCGCGTGTGGTTCAGGTCTCCGCCACCCTCTCCGCCGGCCTGCAAGAGGTTGAAATCCTCCGCCCCGAAGGCCTGCGCCTTGCCGATATCCGCCCCATGGCCCGGCTCAATGTCTCGGTGATCGTCGAACAGGGCGGGCGGCGTGAACAGGGCGGCATGGGCAGCGGCGGCCGCCATGGCCTTGCCGCGCTGATGGACCCCGCCCGCTGGAAACCCATGGTGCAAGAGGCGCTCCGCATCGCCCTTGTGAACCTCGATGCCATCCCCGCCCCGGCGGGCATGATGGATGTGGTCCTCGGCCCCGGCTGGCCCGGCATCCTTCTGCAAGAAGCCATCGGTCACGGTCTGGAAGGCGATTTCAACCGCAAGCAGACCTCGGCCTTTTCGGGCCTCATGGGCCAGCGCATCGCCGCGCCGGGCGTCACGGTGCTGGATGACGG
This sequence comes from Paracoccaceae bacterium, assembly GCA_041397045.1. Taxonomy (GTDB): domain Bacteria; phylum Pseudomonadota; class Alphaproteobacteria; order Rhodobacterales; family Rhodobacteraceae; genus Paragemmobacter. Next base: position 108,458 of record JAWKXK010000014.1, on the reverse strand, counting down.
CACCCTGCCCGACCGGCGCGGCTCGATCTCGATCGACGATGAAGGCACGCCCTCCGGCAAGAACGTCCTGATCGAGGATGGCATCCTCACGGGCTACATGCAGGATCGCCAGAATGCCCGCCTGATGGGCGTATCCCCCACAGGCAACGGGCGGCGCGAAAGCTTTGCCCATATCCCCATGCCGCGCATGACGAATACCTATATGCTGGCCGGAAAGGACGATCCGAAGGATATCCTCGCCGGGCTGAAGGACGGGATCTATGCCGTGGGCTTCGGCGGCGGTCAGGTGGATATCACCAACGGCAAGTTCGTCTTTTCCTGCACCGAGGCCTACCGCGTGCAGAACGGCCGCGTCGGCGCCCCGGTCAAGGGCGCAACCCTGATCGGCGACGGGGCCACCGCGCTGAAAGGCATCCGCGCCATCGGCAATGACCTGCAGCTCGATCCCGGCATCGGCAATTGCGGCAAGGCCGGGCAATGGGTTCCCGTCGGCGTGGGCCAGCCCACCCTGCTGATCGGCGGGCTGACAGTGGGCGGCTCGGCGGCCTGAGGCCGCATCCCCACTCCCGCAGGCCTGGTGCCGCAGCGGGGGGGAGATGCGCCAAAGGCGCATCGCGGGGGGCGGCCGCATGGCCCCCCTGCCCATTCGGGCCCCTATCGGCTGAACTTGCCCTTCAACGCATCGGCAAAGGCATTGCCCCCGCCCCCGCCCGCCTTCGGCGCCGCCACCATCGGCCCGCGCGGCGGCTGGCCCTTGGCGGGGGCCGGGCCGCGCTCCCGCGCCTGATCCCGCGCCGGGGCGGATTCCGACCGCATGGTCAGGCCGATCCGCTTTCGCGCCGCATCCACCTCGACCACGCGCACCTTCACCACATCGCCCGCCTTCACCACCTCATGCGGATCCTTCACGAAACGGTCGGCCAGCTGGCTCACATGCACCAGCCCGTCCTGATGCACCCCGATATCCACAAAAGCCCCAAAGGCCGCGACATTCGTCACCGTGCCTTCCAGCATCATCCCCGGCTTCAGATCCGAAATCTCGTTCACCCCATCGGCGAAGGTCGCCGTCCGGAACGAAGGCCGCGGGTCGCGCCCCGGCTTTTCCAGTTCCGCCAGAATGTCCTTCACCGTAGGCAGCCCGAAGCGGTCATCGACGAAAGAGCGCGGATCCACCGCCTTAAGCGCCGCCGCATCCCCCATCAGCGCCCGGATATCCCGCCCGCAGGCCGCCACGATCCGCCGCGCCACGTCATAGGCTTCGGGATGGACCGATGACGCATCGAGCGGCTCCTTCCCGCCCGCGATCCGCAGAAACCCCGCCGCCTGCTCGAACGCCTTCGGCCCCAGTCGCGCCACCTTCAGCAGGTCCTTGCGCGTGGCGAAAGGCCCGTTCGCATCGCGATGCGCGACGATGGCCTCCGCCAGCGACGGCCCCACCCCCGACACCCTCGCCAGCAGCGGGGCCGAGGCGGTGTTCAGATCCACCCCCACCGCGTTCACCGCATCCTCCACCACCGCCTCCAGCGACCGGCCCAGCCGGTGCTGATCGACATCATGCTGATACTGGCCCACCCCGATGGATTTCGGCTCGATCTTCACCAGTTCCGCCAGCGGATCCTGCAGGCGCCGCGCGATGGACACCGCCCCGCGAAGCGACACGTCCAGATCGGGAAACTCCTTCGCCGCCAGTTCGGATGCGGAATAGACCGAGGCCCCCGCCTCGCTCACGATCACCTTCACGGGCTTTTCCGCTCCCGGCAGCACCGCCAGCAGATCCGCCACCATCTTTTCCGTCTCGCGGCTGGCCGTGCCATTGCCGATGGCGATCAGCTGCACCCGGTGCTTGCTGATCAACTGCGCCAGCGCCACCTGCGCGCCCCGCAGATCGTTCTTCGGCTGGAACGGATAGACCGTATCGGTCGCCAGCACCTTCCCCGTCGCGTCGATCACCGCGACCTTCACCCCTGTCCGGATCCCGGGATCCAGCCCCATCGTGGCCTTCCCCCCCGCCGGGGCCGCCAGCAGCAGGTCCTTCAGATTGCGCGCGAAGACGCGGATCGCCTCCTCCTCGGCCCGCTCCCGCATCTCGCCCATCAGATCCAGCGTAAGCGAGGTGCGGATCTTCACCCGCCAGGTCCAGGCCGCCGCCTCGCGCAGCCAGACATCCCCCGGACCGCGCCCCGTCAGGCCAAGCACCGCGCCACAGGCCCGCTCCGCCGGGCTGTCGCCCGCCCAGGCGCATCGGCATCCACCTCCAGATCCAGCGCAAGGAACCCCTCGTTCCGCCCCCGCAGCATCGCCAGAACCCGATGCGAAGGCGCCCCGGACCAACCTTCGACATGCGCGAAATAATCCGAAAACTTCGCCCCCTCGGCCTCCTTGCCCTCCACCACGCGCGAGACGATCTTCGCCACCTGCTTCATATGCCCGCACAGACGCCCCAGAAGATCGGCAGTCTCGGCCAACCCTTCGGCGATGATGTCGCGCGCGCCCTCCAGCGCGGCCTTCACGTCGGGAACCGCCTCGGTCACATAACCCGCCGCCAGAACCGCCGGATCCGCCGCCCGGTCGGCCAGAATCGCCTCGGCCAGCGGACCAAGCCCGTTTTCCCGCGCGATCATCGCACGCGTCCGGCGCTTGGGCTTGTAGGGCAGATAGATATCCTCAAGCTCGGCCTTGGTCGCGGCCTTCAGGATGGCGGCCTGCAGGCCTTCCGTCATCTTCCCCTGTTCGGTGATCGACGACAGGATCGCCGCCCGCCGCGCCTCCATCTCGCGCAGATAGCTCAGCCGCTCGGCCAGATTGCGCAATTGCGTATCGTCCAGCCCGCCCGTCGCCTCTTTCCGGTAGCGAGCCACGAAAGGCACGGTCGCACCCTCGTCCAGAAGGGCGATGGCGGCGGCCACCTGCGCGGTCTGCGCCCCGATCTCGGTCGCGATGATCTGGGGGATGCGGCGGGCGGAGTCGGTCGTCATGGAAATCCTTTCCGGCAGGGTCGAGTCGCAGGGCGCGACCTTAGCCGCGCCACCCGCGCCATCCAACCCCGCCCCGGCGGCAAACCGCCGCTGGCCCCGGGCGCGCGCCGGGCTTGATCCCCCCTGACAATCCCGCGCGCGAATGCCTAGATTGATCCCATGTCCAAGCCCGCCGCCTCGCGCGCCCTTCACGTCGCCTCGTGGAACATCCACAAGGGCATCGGCACCGATCGCCGCCGCGATCTGGCGCGCACCAGCCGCGTGATCGCCGAAATCTCGCCCGATCTGATGGCCCTGCAAGAGGCCGATCACCGCTTCGGCACGCGCGCGGGCCTGCTCGACCTTGATCACCTGCACGATCTGACGGGCATGTCCCTGCTGCCCACCGGGCGCGCGGGGCCATCGCATGGCTGGCACGGCAACCTGATCCTCGCCCGCAATGCCCGCCTGATCGACCTGCACCCCCTGTCCCTTCCGGGGCTGGAACCACGGGGCGCGCTCATCACCGATCTGGAAATCAACGGCCACCCCCTGCGCCTCATCGCGGCGCATCTGGGCCTTCTGCGCATGTCGCGCCGCGCACAGGCGCGGGCCATCCTCGACCGGCTGTCGCGCCTCTCGCCCCTGCCCACCCTGCTGATGGGCGATCTGAACGAATGGCGCGCGGGGCCCGGCTCGCCCCTTGCGCTCTTCGCGCGGCACTTCACCCTGTCCAATCCCGTGCCCAGCTTTCCAACCCGCCTTCCCCTGCTGGCACTCGACAGGATGATGGCCGGCCATGGCGGGGCGCTGTCCGATGTCACGGCCCATGACACCGCCCTCTCGCGGCGCGCCTCGGATCACCTGCCGCTGACCGCCCGCCTGCACCTGCCCGGATCCGCGCCGTGATCCCTTTGCTGCTGCTCTGGTCCCTCGCCATCGCGGCGGCCCTTTTCGGCGTCTCCGCGCTTGTCCTTTGGTCCCATGCCCGCTTCACCGAACGGGCGCGCCGCGCGCGCGGGCCGGATAGCCACCATCTGCCCCGCCCCTCCGGCCCCGAAGGGGACACCGCCCTCGACCGCCTCCTCGACCCTCTCGAATCCGCCCATCCGGGCCGAAACGGCCTTGCCAACCTCATCCACCCCGAAGACGCCTTCGCCGCGCGCAGTCTTTCGGCCAGGGCCGCCGGGCGCAGCCTCGATCTCATCTACTACATCTGGCGGACCGACAGATCCGGCTGGCTCCTGATCGCCGATCTGGTCGCCGCCGCAGATCGCGGCGTCCGCGTCCGCCTGCTGCTCGACGATATCCACGTCCAGGGCTTCGATTTCACCTTCCTCGGCCTGACCCAGCACCCGAATATCGAGGTGCGCCTCTTCAACCCGATCCGCAGCCGGGGCCACTGGCTGCGCCGCGCGGTGGAATTCCTGCTGGGCATATCGCGCTTCAATCGCCGCATGCATGGCAAGATCTGGATCGCCGATGGCCGCCTCGCCATCCTCGGCGGGCGCAATATCGGCGACACCTATCTTGACGGATCCGCCAGCGCGGACCAGCGCGCCCATGATGCCGATATCCTGCTGGCAGGCCCCCTCGTCGCCGACACGGCCGAGGCTTTCGACAGATTCTGGAACCTCGGCCTGTCGCTGCCGCTTCTCGCGCTATGGCCGGGCCTGCGCCTGACGCCCCGCCGCTTTCGCCGCCGCCTGCGCCGCCACATGGCCGATCCGCAGGCGCAGGCGCTGCGCACCCGCGCTATCGCCGGGCGCGATGCCGCCGCCGTCCTCGCCGCGCCCCTGCGCTGGACCGACGCCGTCACCCTGCTCGCCGATCCGCCGGACAAGGCGCTTGGCCAGCGCCGGGGGCCCTGGCTTCTGGACAGCATCGCCGATCTGCTGAAAGGCGCGCAGCACGAAGTCTGCCTGACCACGCCCTATCTCGTGCCGGGACGGGCGGGTCTGCACCTTCTCACAGCCCTCGCCGAAAAGGGGATCCGCCTCCGCCTGCTGACCAACTCGTTGGCCTCGACCGATCTTTTCGCCGTCCACGCCGCCTATTCATGGTATCGCAAGCCGCTGTTGGAGGCCGGGGCAGAGCTTCACGAATTCGCCCCGCCCCCTCCCCGCCGCTTTGCCCTGCCCCCCGCCCTCGGCCGCCGGCGCGATCTGCTGCATTCCAAGATCTTCCTGATCGACCGGCGTCACGCCCTTGTCGGGTCGCACAATTTCGACATGCGCTCGGCCTATATCAACATCGAACTCGGCCTGCTGTTCCATGAACCCGCGCTGGTCGCTGAACTGGCCGCACTCTTCGATGCGCAAACCAGCCCCACCTCGGCCCATGCCGTCACCCTGCGCGGGGATCAGATGCGCTGGCGCCTCCGGCGCGAAGACGGGACGGATCTCCTCTCCACCCGCGAACCCGATGCCTCGCTGCCCCGGCGGCTGGCGGCGGGCGTCATCGCCCGACTGCCGCATGACTGGTTCTGATCACGCCGCGCCAAGCGGCGGCTGTATCAGGATCGCCCTGAAATCGTTGACATTGGTCAGGGTCGGCCCTGTCACCACCTGATCGCCCAGCGCGCCAAAGAAACTGTGCGCATCATTCGCCGCCAGCGCCGCGCGCGGATCAAGGCCCGCCGCCGCCGCCCGCACCAGCGTATCGGGGCGCACCACCGCCCCGGCCACCTCGGCCGCCCCATCCACCCCATCGGTATCGCAGGCAAGCGCATGGATCCCCGGATGCCCCGCCAGTTCCAGCGCCAGCGCAAGACAGAATTCCGCATTCGGCCCGCCAACCCCCGCGCCCCGCCGGGTCACCGTCAATTCCCCGCCCGACAGCATCATGACCGGGCGCGCTCCGGGCTGCAGCTTGGCCGCGATCTCGCGCGCCTGCCGGGCCTGCGCGGCGGCCACCTCTCGCGCCTCGCCCTCCAGCGCATCCCCCAGAAACCGCACTTCCACCCCGGGCAAAAGCACCTCGGCCAACCGCGCCGCCGCGCGCAGCGATTGCGCAGGCGCGGCATAGATCACGTTCTCCACCCGCGACAGGCGCGGATCCCCCGGCGCGATCACGCCCGTCGCGCCCGACAGCGCCGCGCGCACACTCTCCGGCACCTCCACCTGCCAGCGCTCCAGCACCGCCCGCGCCTCAGCCGGGGTCGATCCGTCCCCCACCGTCGGCCCCGATCCGATGAAGGCCGGATCATCCCCCGGCACGTCGGAAATCATCAGCGATAGCATCCGCGCGGGCCATGCCGCCGCCGCCAGTTGCCCGCCCTTCACCCGGCTCAGATGCTTGCGCAGCGTGTTCATCCGGTCGATCGGCGCGCCACTGGCCAGCAGCGCCGCATTCACCGCCTGCTTCTCGGCCAGCGTCACCCCCGCCACCGGGGCCACCAACAGCGCCGAGGCCCCGCCCGACATCAGCGCCAGCACGAAATCCCCCTCGCCCAACCCGCCCAGCAGATCGAGCATCCGCGCCGTCGCCCGCGCCCCGGCCTCATCCGGCACCGGATGCGCGGCCTCCACGATCTCGATCCCCCGGCAGGGCCGGCCATAGCCATAGCGCGTGATCACCAACCCCTCGCAGGGCCCCCAAACCGCCTCCACGGCCTCGGCCATGCGGGCGCTGGCCTTGCCCGCGCCGACCACCACCACCCGCCCCGCAGGCTTTGGCGGCAGAAATCCGGCCAGCGATTGCATGGGATCGGCCACCGCGACCGCCTCATCGAACAGCGCGCGCAACAGGGCCACCGCCCCCTCCCTGTCCTGTCTGCCCGTCGTCATGGCCATGCCGCCCCTCCCCGTTCCTGTCCCATATCGCCCTCCATGATCCGCGCCAGCGCCGCCGCCCGCAGCCGGACCATCGCGATGGCCTGCGCGGGCGTCACCGCCCGAAAGGCCACCGCCGCATGGGGCCGCAACTGGACAAAGGCATCAAGCTCGGAACCGACAATGGTGGCGATCTTCGGATATCCCCGTCGTCTGGTGATCCGCCAGCAGCACCGTCGCAACCCCATCCCCGCCACCTGCACCGATCCCCGCAGGACCGGCTCAGATGCAATGGCCAAAGGCCCCCTCGGGCATCAGCGCAGGCCCGCGCAGCCGCGCCCATCCGGTCATAGGCATCCGTCCAGGCGAAACCGCGCGCCCAGCAGCGGGTCCAGCCGGTCTTCAGGAAAGAACCGCTCCTGCGGCGATCACCAGCGCCACCTCTCCCCGCGGCCGCGCCCAGACGGGGCAGGCAATCGCCCGTTCGGGCAACAAGCGCGGCTCCTCGATCACCAACCGCCGCCCCCTGACCAGCGCCCCGCCGCCAAGGCCCGACAGCGCATGGGTGGACAGGCTGCCCAGCCAGCCCTCGCCGCGCAACCGCCCGGCAAGCGCCAGCGCACACCACGCCCCCCAAGGGCCGCGCCGCACCTCCAGCCTGTCCCCCTCGCGCAGCGTCAGCACCGACCATGACCCAGCACTCCGCCCGCCGCAGCGGATCACGAACCCCCCGCCCGCCACCGCGACCGAGATCTCGCCCCGCTCCACCTCCAGCACAGAGCCGCCCAGCGATACCTCCAGCACCGCCGCCCCCGGCGCATTCCCCAGCGCCCGGTTGGCCAGCATCATCGCGACCCGGTCCATCGCCCCCGAGGCCGGCACCCCAAAGCGCATCATCCCGGGCCTGCCGCCATCCTGCACCGAACAGTGCGGCCCAGCCTCCACGATCCGCAGAACGGCCTGCCTCACGGCTGCCCCCGATCATGCAGCGCCTCGGCCCCGATCCGCTTGGAAACGCACCCTGTCATCCACATCGAACGAAAGGGACGCGCCACCTCGCCCGTCAGGATCCGGTCGGGGCGAGCATCCGATCACCCACCAGCCCGTCGGCATGGTCAGTGTCGTCACAAGGCATTGCCCCCCCCGCGATGATCACGCTGCCCGCAGGCACATCCCGCACCGGCGCGGGCTTGCGTGGCAGGCGCTTCGGGCAGGCCCGACAGATAGGCATAGCCCGGCGCGAAGCCATACATGAAGACCCGATAATCGCCGGACAGATGGGCCGCGATCACCGCCTCGACCTCCAGCCCCGTCTGATCCGCCACCTCCTGCAGATCCGGGCCAAAGGCCCCCTCATAGCAGATGGCGATCTCGTGCAATCGCCCCGGCTCCTGCCGCTCCGGCACGGCGGAAATCCGGTCGCGCAGCGCGGCGGCCACCGCCCCGTGATCGGTGACCAGCGGATCGAAGATCACCAGCAGGTTCACCATCCCGGGCACTACCTCGGCCTGTCCGGCCACCGGACGGTCGCTCAGCGCCCGGTCCAGCGCCAGCACAGCCTGATGCACCTCCTCGGAGACCACCTCGCCGAACTCGGCCAGAACGGCGCGCTCGGCCACCGGCACCAGACGGGGAAACCCGGTCGCCAGCACCCGCCTATCCCCCGGCAAAGGGGCGGATCTCCACCCCCGCCGCTTCCAGCCGCGCGCGCAGCACGCGCGCCATCTCCACCGCGCCGGGGCTGTCGCCATGCACGCAGACGGATCGCCCCGCCAGCGCCACCTCGCCCCCGCCCAGAACCGGCATCCGCCCCGTCTCGACAAAGCGCAGGATCCGCGCCGCCACCGCCTCGGGATCGTGCAGCACTGCCCCGGGCTGGCTGCGCGGCACCAAGCGCCCGTCGGCCCGATAGGCCCGGTCGGCAAAAACCTCCGACACCACCGCCAGCCCCGCCTTGCGCCCCTCGCTTTCCAGCGCCGTGCCCGAAATCGCCAGCAGCACCAGATCCCCCGGCAGCGCCCGCACCGCCCGGGCGATGGCGGCTGCGACCTCGGCCTGATCCGCCGCCAGATTGGCCAGCGCCCCATGCGCCTTCACATGCCGCAGCCTGACCCCGGCCAGCGCCGCCACCCCCTGCAGCGCGCCCACCTGCGCCACGATCATCCGGCCGATCTCATCGGGGCTCATCGGGATCACCCGCCGCCCGAAACCCGCCGGATCGGCATAGCCGGGATGCGCCCCCGCCACGATCCCGCGCGCCGCCGCCGCCTGCAGGCTTGCAAACATCACCTCGGGATCGCCCGCATGGCCGCCACAGGCGATATTCGCGGTGGTGACGACATCCATCATCGCCGCGTCGTCGCCCATCGACCAGGGCCCGAACCCCTCGCCAAGATCGGCATTCAGGTCGATGCTCACCACCATCCGCCCATCCTTCGCCTTCTCACCCCGCCCCTCCCCGCCCGACGACTCGTCCGGGGGCTTTCGCCGATCCTGCCCGTCCCCGCCGCCGACGGAAACCCGCAAAAGCGCCCGCAGCGCGCCGCCCGGCCCATGCACTTTTCCCCTTGCACATTGAAATGCCCTTCGATAGACCGCGCCCACTTGTGATCGTGGCCCGTTCGTCTATCGGTTAGGACACCAGGTTTTCAACCTGGGAAGAGGGGTTCGACTCCCCTACGGGCTGCCACTTTCCCCCAAAAACGCACTCGCGCCCCCTGCCGCCCCCGTGCCGCCGCATCCGGCCACTGGCCCACCATGCGCCGCCGGTGGCATATGCCCCATCTTGCCCGGCCTCCGCCTCCGATGACCGCCTCCCGGCCCATCCCGCCGCCCCACCGCGACCTTGCGTCAGATTTACCGGTAACGTAGCCTGCCGCCAATCCGCCCCCCGCCGCCCTGAACAAGGCCATCACGCCCATGCCCTGCCCCCCGCCCCGGTCAACCCGCCCCGGCCCCCGCGCATGAAGGCCAATCTCGAAGACATCGCGCGCGCCTCCGGCGTCTCGAAGATGACGGTCAGCCGCGTTCTGCGCGGCGGCTCCGGGTTTTCCGAGGAAACCCGCGACCGCGTGCTGGGCATCGCGGAAAAGCTGGGCTACGTCCCCAACCGGCTCGCCGCGGCCTTCGGGGCCGATCAGGCCGGAACCCTTGTCGGCATGTGCGTGCCCCGCCTCACCTCGGGCCTGTTCGGCCATGTCCTCGATGGGGTGGACCGCGCGCTTGGCAGGCTGGGCTATCAACTGATGATCGGCGCCAACAACCATTCCGCGGATGAAGAAGAGGCCTGGATCCGTCAGGTGATCAGCTGGCGCCCCGCCGGCCTCATCCTTTCGGGCCGCCATCACAGCCCCGGCACGGTGGATCTGCTGCGCAACGCGGCCCTTCCCGTGGTGGAAATCTGGGATCTCACAACCAGCCCCATCGACATGTCGGTGGGTTTCTCGCATTTCGACTGCGGGGTCGAGATGGGGCAGTTCCTCCTGCGGCGCGGGCGCAGGCGGGCGGGCTATATCGGCGCGCTGGCCCGGGCCGATGTCATGGGCGCATCCCGGCGCGAAGGCTTCGAATCCGCCCTCGCCCGCGCCGGGCATCCCCTGATCGACCGGGAAATCCTGCATGATGCCCCGGGCTTCTACGCGGGCTATTACGGGCTGGAAACCCTGCTCAGCCGCTGCCCCGATCTCGATGTCGTCTATTTCCACAATGACGAGATGGCCATCGGCGGCCTTGCCTATGCCCAGGCGCGCGGCCTCCGCGTGCCCGACGATCTTGGCATCGCAGGCTGGGGCGGGATGGAGGCCGCCTCCATCCTGCCCCGCCGCCTCACCACCACGATCGTTCCCACCACCCTCATCGGAAAGGCCGCGGCCGAGGCGCTGGTCGCCCGGCTCAGGGGGGAGAAGGGGCAAGACGTCACCGTCGTGGCCACCCGCCTCGTGCCCGGCGAAACCGGCTAGCGGCGCAGCGTCCCGCCGGGATCAAGCCGCGGCGCGATCTCGTGGCGCAGGCCCCGCGCCGCCCCGTCCAGCCGCGCAAGGATCATCTCCCCGGCCTTGCGCCCGATCTCGAACCGCCCTGTATCGGTCGTGGCGATGCGTGGGGCCAACCCGTCCAGGATCTCCAGCCCGGAAAACCCGGCAATCCCCGTCTGCCCCGGCACCGCCCGCCCCGCCGCCTGCAGCGCAAACAGCGCCCCCGCCGCGATCATGTCATTGGTGCAGTAGAGAAAATCCACCTCGGGCCAGCGCGCGATCGCCGCTTCCGCCAGCGCCCGCCCCTTCGGCACCGAACTTGCCCCGTCATAGGCCAGACGGCCGAGGATCGGCACCCCCGCCGCCTCCAGCGTCTCGGCAAAGCCCGAGAATCGGCTTTCCTGCCGCCGGTCCCCCTGTTGGCCCGATTGCAGCAGCACCACATGGCGATGCCCCGCCGCCAGCACCGCCCGCCCCATGTCGCGCCCCGCCGCGCGCTGCGACAGGCCCACCACGCAGTCGATCCCAGGCCCGTCGCTGTCCATGATCTCCACCACCGGCACACCGGCGCGCAACAGCATCTCGCGGGTTCGCGCGCTATGCTCCAGCCCCGTCAGCACCACCGCCGAAGGCCGCCAGGCCAGCAGATCGGCCAGCACCCGCTCTTCCGTCGCGCTGTCATAATTGCCAAGGCCCAGAACGGGTTGCAGCCCGCTTCCCTCCAGCCCCTCGGCAAGGCCCATCAGAACCTCGGGAAAGACCATGTTGGAAAGGCCCGGCACGATCACCGCCACCAGCGGCACCCGCGCGCCCGCCAGCGCCCCGGCAATCCGGTTGGGCACATAGCCAAGGTCGCGCGCCGCCGCCTGCACCATGGCGATGGTCGCGGGCGACACGCCGCGCTGCCCGCGCAGCACGCGGCTCACCGTCATCTCCGAAAGCCCGCAGGCCGCGGCGACATCCCCCTGCGAAATCGGGCGCGGCCGCGGCCTCATGCCGCCAGCCCCGTGTCCGCCTGCCCCTGCCTGCACCTCAGGGCCATTGCAGCCCCACCCGGTTCAGCACCACGGAATAAAGGCTCGTCGTCGCCGTGATGAACAGCCGATGCTTCGCCCGCCCCCCGAAACAGATGTTCGACACCGTCTCGGGCACCAGAATGCGCCCCATCAGATGCCCGTCCGGCGCGATGCAATGCACCCCGTCCCCGGCCGAGGACCACAGGTTCCCCGCGCTGTCCAGCCGGATGCCATCGGCGCAACCCGTGGCGATGCGGTGGAACAACCGCCCCTCGCCGGGCCGGCCGTCCCGCATCGCAAACACCATGACATGCTGCGGATCCTCGCTGAACATCCGCCCCGTATCGGCCACATAAAGCAGGCTTTCATCCGCGTTGAAGGCCAGCCCGTTCGGGCAGGCCATATCGGTGATCACCGCCTCGATCGTGCCATCGGGATCCACCCGATAGACGGCGCAGGGCAGTTCCTGCTCTGACCGGAACCCTTCGTAATCGGTCATGATCCCGTAATGCGGATCGGTGAACCAGATCGCGCCATCCCGCGCCACCACCACGTCATTGGGGCTGTTCAGCCGCTTGCCGCGATAGCCATCGGCGATCACGGTGATCGTCCCGTCCCATTCCGTCCGCGTCACGCGCCGCGTGCCATGCTCGCAACTGATCAGCCGCCCCTGCCGGTCGCGCGTATGGCCATTGGCAAAGTTCGACGGGCTGCGAAAGGTCGAAACACCCTCTTCCGTCCAGCGCAGGATGCGGTTGTTGGGAATGTCCGAAAACAGCAGGCAACCCTGATCGCCGAACCAGACCGGCCCTTCCACCCAATCAAACCCGGTGGCCAGCCGCTTGACCGGGGCATTGCCCATGACAAAGCCACCAAAGGCCGGATCCACGATTTCGAAGAATGACATGACCGCCTCCCCCTGCTAGCGTCCTGTTATCGTTACCACAGACCTTGGTCAAACCGGAAGGCCCGCCATGCAGTTCACCACCGCAACCGAACGGCTCACCGATGCGGCGCTTCTGGCCATGCTGCAGGCCGCCTCTGACGCGGCCCGCGCGATGGATCAGCCGCAATGCATCGTCATCGTCGATCCTTCCGCCGTGGATCTGGCCGTGCTGCGCATGTCGGGGGCCAAGGTCCTGTCACTCCGCTCCGCGCGCGCCAAGGCGCAGACGGCCGCCTCCACCGGCCGCGCCTCGGCCCTCCTGCCCGAAGCCGTCCGCCCCGCCATCGCCGCAGCGACCGAAGGCGCCATGACCGGCCTGCCCGGCGGCCTGCCCATCTGGCGCGGCGGCGTGCTTCTGGGCGGCATCGGCATCGGCTCGGGCAGCGGCGCGCAGGATGTCGCCGTGGCCGAAGCCGCCCTCGCCGCCATCGGGGCCACCCCGCAGCCCTGATCCAGCCTACCCCCCACCCTCCGCCAGACCCGGCGGAATATCCACCTGCGCCAGCCACGGCTTGATATCCACAAGCGGCGTACCGTCATAGGCATCGCAGGCGTCGATCGCCACGATCCCCGCCGCAGGCTCCACCGCCAGCACCCGCACCACCCCGAAGCCAAGCGGATTTGGCCGCGCCGGAGAGCGCAGCGCGAAACTGCCCGCCCCTTCGGCCCGATGCGGCGGATGCTGCCGGATCAGATCGCGCCGCGCCGCCGCCATCCAGTAGATCAGGATGATCGCCATCCCCTCGGCCAACCCCTCCAGCCCCGCCCGATAGGCCGGGTCCAGATGCACGGCGAACCGCCCCCCGCGCGCCCGCGCCTCGGTCAGGTTCTTGGGGCAATCCCCCTTGCGCCAGGGCGTCTCTAGATGGCCGATGAAGGCAATCGCCGCATCCCCCGCCTGCCCCGGATCAAAGGGCAGCGCCACCTCGCCCGCCCGCCGCCTCTCGCCGTGCAAGACCGCTCTCCCCCCTTGCCGTTCAGCCACCAGACCGGCCCCAGCCTGCACCGCGCGCTCCCGCCATTCAACCGCGCAATCGCGCCGCGGCCACCGTCCCGCCTATGCGACCAAGGGCGCATTGCCCCCTCCCGTCATTCCTTCATACTCGCCCCCATCCCCGCCAGAGGTGACCGCAACCCGCCCATGTCCAACCTGTCGCATCTTCGCGAAATTGATCAGGTCCTCGCCGGGCGCGGCATGGGCCGCGACGCGCTGGTGGAACAATCCTGGCGGCGCTGCGTCGAAGAATACGGCATGGATCCCGCCCGCCCCAGCCCGGCCCATATCGTCACCGAAGACCGCCGGCGCGAACATCGCGAACAATCCGAACGCCTGATCTCCATCGCCCGCAGCGGGCTCGAGGCGCTGTTCCGTCAGATCGCCGGGCAGAAATACGTCCTGCTTCTGGCCGATGCCAAGGGCGTCACCGTCGATTACTTCGGCGACCCGAAATTCGAAGAGGAACTCCGGCAGGCCGGGCTCTTTCTCGGCTCCGACTGGTCCGAGGAACTGGCCGGCACCTGCGGCGTCGGCTCCTGCATCATCACGCGCGAGGCGATCACCATCCACCAATCCGATCACTTCGATCTCACCCACACCCCCCTGTCCTGCACCGCCGCCCCCATCTTCGACACGCGCGGCAACCTGACGGCAGTCCTCGACATCTCGCTCCTGCGCTCGCCCCAGCCCAAGATCAGCCAGAGCCTTGCCCTCAACCTCGTCAAGGCCAGCGCCCGCCGGGTGGAGATGGCGAACCTCATGGCAATGAACCGGGGCGACTGGGTGCTGCGCTTCTCCACCAGCCCCGAATTCCTCGATGTCGATCCCGAAGCCGCGGTCGCGCTCGATGGTTCGGGCCGCATCATCGGCATGACGCATGGCGCAGAACGCGTCCTCGCCCGCCAGATGGACGGCCGGATGGACGGCGCGGCCCTTGGCGAAAGGATCGACCGCTTCTTCGATCTCGGCATCGACACCCTGCCCGATCTGATGCGTGGCCGCCCGACCGAGGATCGCCTGATCCAGCTGCGCGACGGGCAGGGCATGTTCGGCCATGCCATCGCCCCCCAGACGGACCGCCGCCCCCGCACCACCTCTGCGCCCGAAAGCGGCCCACTGCAGAATATCGGCGGCGGCGATCCCGCCATCCGCCGCCTGCAGTCCGATGCCGCCCGCCTTGCGCCCACCGGCATCGCCCTTCTGCTCTGCGGCGAAACCGGCACCGGCAAGGAACGCCTCGCCCGCGCCATCCATACCAGCCAGCCCGGCAACCGCCCCTTCGTCACCCTCGCCTGCGCCGCCCCGCTGCCCGATCTCGACACACTGACCGAGGCCGCCGCCGGCGGCACGCTCTTCCTCGATGGTCCGGGCGATCTTTCGCCCGAGGGTCAGGGGCGTCTTCTTCAGGCGCTTGCCGCCTTCGATACCCTGCCCCAACGCCGCAGGCCCCGCCTGATCACCGCCAGCACCGCCGATCTAGCGGCCCTTGTGCGGGCAGGGGCCTTCCGCGCCGATCTCTTCTTCCTGCTCGCCCCGGTCACGCTCTCCCTGCCCCCCCTGCGCCTGCGTCAGGATTTCGACTGGCTGCTCGACAGGCTCTTGCGCCAGTTCGGCCACCTGCACCCCCAAAGCCTGCGCATCTCGCCTGCCGCCCGGGCCGAACTCAAGGCGCGCGACTGGCCGGGCAACCTGCGCGAACTGGCCAACACGCTCGAAGTGGCCATCGCCCTTGCCGACGGCCCGGTGATCGACCTGCCCGATCTGCCCCCCGCCCCCCTCGCCCCCGTCGACCGGTCCGAGTCCCTCGCCGATATCCTCGCCGCCTGCGATGGCAACATGGCGCTGGCCGCGCGGCGGATGGGCGTCAACCGCTCCACCATCCTGCGCCGCGCCCGGCGCGAAGGGCTGCTCGACGGCTGATCCGTTGCACCGCCCGTTGCGCCTGCAACAGCGCGGGCCGGAAATCGCCCCGCACGTCCCTTCCGCCCCGCTTTTCCGGTGACCGCGCCCGCGCCCCGCCCCACCCTGTCCCGGCACAGGCATGAAAGGGAGGAATGCATGCTCGACACCACCACACAGGCCGAGGTTCAGGCCCTGCTCGACAGTTTCGGAGCCGCGCTTGAAAAGGGCGACATCGCCGCCGCCACCGCCCATTTCCAGGACGATTGCTATTGGCGCGACCTCATCACCTTCACCTGGAACATCCACACCAGCGAAGGCAAGGCCGGCATCGCCGCCATGCTTGCCGCCCAGCTTGCCGCCACGAAACCCACGGGCTGGAAAATCGCCAGCGGCGAAACCGCCACCGAAGATGGCGGCGTCACCACCGCATGGATCGAATTCGAAACCGCCGTCGCGCGCGGCTACGGGCTGATCCGCCTCAAGGGTGGCAAGATCTGGACCCTGCTCACCACCATGGTGGAACTCAAGGGCCATGAAGAGCCCAAGGGCTTCGCCCGCCCGCTGGGCGCCCGCCACGGCGCCGACAAGCACCGCCCCACCTGGAAGGAAGACCGCGAGGCCGAGGCGCGGGAACTGGGCTACACCCGCCAACCCTATGTCGTGATCATCGGCGGCGGTCAGGGCGGCATCGCGCTCGGCGCGCGCCTGCGCCAACTGGGCGTGCCCGCGATCATCATCGAAAAGAACGAAAAACCGGGGGATAGCTGGCGCAACCGCTACAAGTCGCTCTGCCTGCATGACCCGGTCTGGTATGATCACCTGCCCTACATCAAGTTCCCCGAGAACTGGCCCGTCTTCGCCCCGAAGGACAAGATCGGCGACTGGCTCGAGATGTATACCAAGGTGATGGAACTCAACTACTGGGCCAAAACCACCTGCAAATCGGCGAAATATGACGAAAAGACCGGTGAATGGACGGTGATCGTCGATCGCGACGGGGCAGAGGTCACCCTGCGCCCCAAACAGCTCGTCCTCGCCACCGGCATGTCGGGCAAGGCCAACATGCCGAAATACCCCGGGATGGACAGCTTCAAGGGCGATCAGCACCACTCCTCGCGCCATCCCGGCCCGGATACCTACAAGGGCAAGAAGGCCGTGGTGATCGGCTCCAACAACTCCGCCCATGACATCTGCGCCGCGCTCTGGGAAAACGACGTGGACGTGACGATGGTGCAGCGCTCCTCCACCCATATCGTGCGCTCCGACACGCTCATGGATATCGGTCTCGGCGCGCTTTATTCGGAACAGGCGGTGCAATCGGGCATGACCACCGAAAAGGCCGACCTGATCTTCGCCTCCCTGCCCTACCGGATCCTGCACGAATTCCAGATCCCGCTTTACGACAGGATGCGCGAGGTGGATGCCGATTTCTACGCAGGCCTCGAAAAGGCGGGCTTCTGGCTCGACTGGGGGGCCGATGGCTCGGGCCTGTTCATGAAATACCTGCGCCGCGGCTCGGGCTATTACATCGACATCGGCGCAAGCCAGCTGATCATCGACGGCAAGATCAAGCTCGCCCATGGCAACGTAAAGGAAATCGTGCCGGATGGCGTGGTGCTGGAGGACGGCACCCTGCTTCCGGCCGATGTGATCGTCTATGCCACGGGCTACGGCTCCATGAACGGCTGGGCCGCCGACCTGATCGGTCAGGACGTGGCCGACAAGGTCGGCAAATGCTGGGGCCTCGGCTCCGACACGCCCAAGGATCCGGGGCCCTGGGTCGGCGAACAGCGCAACATGTGGAAACCCACGAAGCAAGAGGCGCTCTGGTTCCACGGCGGCAATCTGCACCAGTCGCGCCATTACAGCCAGTTCCTCGCGCTGCAACTCAAGGCGCGGATGGAAGGGATCGACACGCCGGTCTACGCCATCCCGGAAACCCACCACCTGGGCTGACCCGGCCCAGACTGGCCCCCGGCACGGCGCGCAGGCGCCGTGCCCCTCCCCGGGCAACCGCGCCCGGCACGGATCAAAGGCGCGATCCCCCTTGCCCGGCAAGGGGCTCCTCGTCGTTCTTCACCTGTCCGGAAGAAAAGTGGTGCCGCTGAAGGGACTCGAACCCCCGACCCCATCATTACGAATGACGTGCTCTACCAGCTGAGCTACAGCGGCTTGGTGGCGGGCTATTAGCACCCCTCTCCGGCGCTGTGTAGCCCCCTTCGGCAGAAAAATGCACTCCCCCGCAAAATCCCGTCACGCGGCGAAATCGTCGATCACCGCCACGCCCGGCGGCATCGGGCCGTTGAAGGCGCGCAGCTCCGCCGATGCGCCCGACAGGGGCACCTGCCGCGCGATCAGTGGCGTCATGTCCACCACGCCCCGCGTGATCAGATCCAGGAGCGACGGATATTTCCACGCCGGCATCCCGCGCGTGCCGAACAGCGCCAGCTGCTTCATGTAGACGGCGTTCATGTTGATCTCCATCCGCGCCGTATGGCCCACGGGCAGCCCCACCTGCACATGCCGCCCCAGCGTGCGCAGACAGTCGATCGAGGCATTGGCCGTGGCCTCGATCCCCAGCGCCTCGATCGACACATGCGCGCCGCCACCCGTCACCTCGGCGATGCGCGCCGCCACATCCCCCGCCCGGGCATCCACCGCCGCCTCCGCCCCCAACGCCAGCGCATGGGACAGCTTTTCCGGCACCACATCCACCACCACAACCCGCGCCCCCAAGGCCCGCCCGAGGATCAGCGCCGATAGCCCGATCCCCCCCGTCCCATGCACCGCCAGCCATTCGCCCGCGCGCAACTCCGCCCGCCCCGTCAGCGCATGCCACGCCGTCGTGACCCGGCAACCAAGGCCCGCCGCCAGAACCGGGGTGATCGCTTCGGGCAACCGGGCAAGGTTATGGGCATGCGGCACCGAGATATATTCGGCATAGGCCCCCGGCTCGCCAAAGCCCGGCACGCGCTGCGTCTTGCAGGTATTGGACAGCCCCGCCTGGCAATCCGGGCATTGCCCACAGGCGAGGATGAAGGGCGCGATCACCCGGTCGCCCTTGCGCCATTTCGCCAGCGGCCCGGCCTCCACCACCTCGCCGCAATATTCATGCCCCGGAATCGCGCCCGGCTTCACCTTGGGATGTTCGCCCCCCCAGCCGGGCCAGTCGCTCCGGCAGATCCCGCAGGCCAGCACACGCAACACCACGCCATCGGCCTCGCAGACCGGGTCTGCCACCGTCTCGATCACCAGATCGCTGTTATAGGCTTTCAGTATCGCCGCGCGCATCGCCATCCCCTTGCTTTCTCACCGCAAGGGAAGGCCAGCCCGGCCCGCAGGTCTAGGCCGATCCCGACACGGCCTGTCGGCTTTCACAGGTCAGAGAATCTCGACCCGATAGCTTTCGATCACCGTATTGGCCAAAAGCTTCTCGCACATGGCCTTGACCTCGGTCTCGGCCTTGGCCTTGTCCGTCTCGGCCAGATCCAGTTCGATCACCTTGCCCTGACGCACGCCGTTCACGCCGGCAAAACCCAGCCCGCCCAGCGCGTGGCGCACGGCCTCGCCCTGCGGATCCAGAACGCCGGTCTTCAGCATGACAGTCACGCGCGCTTTCATATCGTCCCCCGGGGCAGATTGGCTTGTCGTCCTCTAGCGCCCCGCCCGGATGGGGGCAAGGCGTCAGATGCGATGCGTCAGTTGATCAGGCTGGGCTTGGGCGTATGGGTGACGTTGGTGGGCAGAACCCCCAGCCGCCGCGCCAGTTCCGTATAGACATCCGCCATCGGCCCCGGCTCGCGCGGAACGCCGTCGCGCTCCATCGCCTCGGATGCGGTGCGCACATCCCACAGGCGGCAGGAATCCGGGCTGATCTCGTCGGCCACGATCAGGCGCATGTAGTCGCCCTCCCAGATCCGGCCCACCTCGATGCGGAAATCGGCCAGCCGGATGCCCACGCCCATCATCACGCCCGACAGGAAATCGTTCACCCGCAGCGCCAGCGCCACGATGTCATCCAGATCCTGCTGCGTCGCCCAGTTGAAGGCGATGACATGTTCCTCGCTTACCATCGGCGTGCCCAGCCGATCATCCTTGTAGTAGTATTCCACGATCGGGCGCGGCAGCGGCGTGCCTTCGGGAATGCCCAGACGGCTGGACAATTCCCCTGCGGCAAAGTTCCGCACCACCACCTCCAGCGGGATGATCTCGGCCATCCGCACCAGTTGCTCGCGCATGTTCAGGCGGCGGATGAAATGCGTCGGCACCCCGATGGCATTCAGCCCCGTCATGAAGAATTCGGACAGGCGGTTGTTCAGCACCCCCTTGCCCTCTACCGCCGCCGGGGCGGGGATCGTCGCGGTGGGCGCGCTGTCATCCTTGAAATACTGGATCAGAGTGCCCGGCTCCGGCCCTTCGTAAAGGATCTTCGCCTTGCCCTCATATACCTTCTTGCGTCGCGCCATGAAGTCTCCGCCGGAAATGCCGATGGCGGGGTCACCCCGTGGTTCCCCGCCCGCTTCCCGGCGCTATACGGCAAGCCGCCCGCCCCCGCAAGGTTGGAGGCCCGCCCCCTTGCAGTGGCCGCGCCCTGCGGGCATATGGAAGGCAAGCCAAACCAGCATCAAGGGGCCCGACATGACCACCTTCGACGATCGCGAACACGCCTTCGAAGCCAAATTCGCCCATGACGCCGACATGCAGTTCCGCGCCGAGGCCCGCCGCAACAAGCTGGTCGGTCTCTGGGCCGCGGGCCTTCTGGGCAAGTCCGGCGACGCCGCGGCCGACTATGCCATGAGCGTGGTCAGCGCCGATTTCGAGGAAGCCGGGATCGAGGACGTGGTCCGCAAGGTCGCCGCCGATCTGGCCGGCCATGCCAGCGCCGATGACGTGCGCGCCAAGATGGCCGAACTGCTGCCCGTCGCCAAGCAGCAACTGATGGACGAGCTTTGAGCGGGGGCGGTCCACACCGCCCCCCCCGCGCGGCCAAAGGCACCCTGCGGGGTGCCTTTTCATTGATCCAGCCGCGATCCCCGCGCCCGTTTCAAGAACATCATGCGGAATATCGAATTGCCTGATCCCGCTCCGCATGGCAGACCGGCATCAGACCGCTGTTAGAAAAGGTGTCCCATGGCCGATGCGCTGACCGAGCTTCTCTCCACCCGCGACTGGCTGATGGCCGATGGCGCGACGGGGACGAACCTGTTCAACATGGGGCTCTCCTCGGGCGAGCCGCCGGAACTGTGGAACGTCGATCAGCCCGACAACATCCGCAAACTCTATCGCGGCGCGGTCGAGGCGGGGTCGGACATCTTTCTGACCAACACCTTCGGCGGCAATGCCGCGCGGCTGAAACTGCACAACGCCCAGGGCCGCGTGCGCGAATTGAACCGCGTGGGCGTCGAACTCGGGCGCGAGATCGCCGATGCGTCGGGGCGCAAGGTCGTGGTGGCCGGATCGGTCGGCCCGACGGGCGAGATTTTCGAGCCCATGGGCACCCTCACCCACAAGGATGCGGTCGAAATCTTCCACGAACAGATGGAAGGCATGAAGGAGGGCGGCGTCGATGTCCTCTGGATCGAAACCATCTCCGCCCCCGAGGAATACAAGGCCGCGGCCGAGGCCGCGAAACTTGCGGGCCTGCCCTGGTGCGGCACCATGAGCTTTGACACCGCGGGTCGCACCATGATGGGCGTGACCTCCGCCGCACTGGCCGAACTGGTGGAAAAACTGCCCAACCCGCCCATCGCCTTTGGCGCGAATTGCGGCGTGGGCGCGTCGGATCTGATGCGCACCGTGCTGGGCTTTGCCTCCACCGGCACCGAACGGCCTATCATCGCCAAGGGCAATGCGGGCATCCCGAAATACCATGACGGGCATATCCATTATGACGGCACGCCCGAACTGATGGCCGAATATGCGGTGCTGGCCCGCGATGCGGGCGTGCGCATCATCGGCGGCTGCTGCGGCACCATGCCCGAACACCTGCGCGCGATGCGCGCGGCGCTGGAAAGCCGCCCCAAGGGCCCGCGCCCCTCGCTCGAGACGATCAGCGAGAAACTGGGCGGCTTCTCCTCGGCCTCGGATGGCACCGGCGACGATGCCGGCGGCCCCCGCCGCGAACGCCGCGGCGGCCGTCGCGGCTGATCCACAAGGGGCGGGGGGCAACCGCCCCCCCGCACCCCCCTCCGCCCGGAACATCCCCACCTGCCCTACCGACCATGTGCCCCCGCGCCCCGGGCCTGACCCGGGACCTCCCGGTCTGCCGGGACGTGCCCGGCGCAACGGCGGGGTCACCGCCTCACCCCCTTACAGCCCTTGCACCCTGCCCCCGCCCCGCATAAGAAGCGCGCGGAATTCGGGCCTTGCGGGGGAAACCATGCCGCTTCTCGTGATGAAATTCGGCGGCACCTCGGTGGCCGACCTCGCGCGCATCGAAAACGCCGCGAAGAAGGTCCAGCGCGAGGTGGAACGCGGCTATGACGTGATCGTCATCGTCTCGGCCATGTCGGGCGAGACGAACCGCCTCGTCGGCTATGTCGAAGGCACCTCCAAGCTTTACGACGCGCGCGAATACGATGCCGTCGTCGCCTCGGGCGAGAATGTCACCGCAGGCCTCATGGCGCTGCGCCTGCAGGAAATGGGCATCCCGGCCCGGTCCTGGCAGGGTTGGCAGGTGCCGATCCAGACCACCGCCCAGCACGGCTCCGCCCGCTTCGTGGATATCCCCCGCGCCAATATCGACGCCAAGTTTGCCGAAGGCTTCAAGGTCGCCGTCGTCGCGGGCTTTCAGGGCCTCTCGCCCGAAGGCCGCGTCACCACGCTGGGCCGCGGCGGCAGCGACACCACCGCCGTCGCCTTTGCCGCCGCCTTCGGCGCGGAACGCTGCGACATCTATACCGATGTCGATGGCGTCTACACCACCGACCCCCGCGTCAGCAGCAAGGCCCGCAAGCTCGACAAGATCGCCTTCGAGGAGATGCTGGAGCTTGCCTCGCTCGGCGCCAAGGTCCTGCAGACCCGCTCGGTCGAGCTTGCCATGCGCTACAAGGTGCGCCTGCGCGTGCTGTCATCGTTTGAGGATACCGACGAAACGTCCGGCACCCTTGTGTGCGACGAGGAGGAAATCATGGAATCGAAAGTCGTCTCTGGCGTGGCCTTCAGCCGCGAGGAAGCCAAGATCACCCTCTTCACCATCGAGGATCGCCCCGGCGTCGCCAGCGCGATCTTCGGCCCCCTCGCCGATGCGGGCGTGAACGTCGACATGATCGTTCAGAACATCAGCGAAAAGGACTATGACGACGCCCATCCCGGCGCCGTCACGGACATGACCTTTTCCTGCCCCATCAATCAGGTGGACCGCGCGAAAAAGGCGATGGAGGATGCCAAGGCCGCCGGCCTGATCGGCTATGACGAATTGATCGTCGATACCGATGTGGCCAAGGTCTCGGTCGTGGGGATCGGCATGCGCTCCCATGCCGGGGTGGCGGCCAAGATGTTCAACGCGCTCTCGGTGGAAAACATCAACATCAAGGTGATCTCGACCTCCGAGATCAAGATTTCCGTCCTGATCGACCGGAAATATCTGGAACTGGCCGTGCAGGCCCTGCACGACGCCTTCGAGCTGGACAAGGCCTGAGGGGCACCCGCCCCCCCGGGCCCTCAGCCCCCCACATCAGCCCGGCAGCAACCCCGCAAGGTCCATGTCGCAGCCCAGGCCCGCCGTGGCCCCGGCGGCGGCGGCAAAGATCGCGGCCGGGGTCGGGCTGGCCAGATCACCCGCCGCAAAGACCCCCGGCACCGACGTCCGCTGCCACCTGTCCGTCTCCACATGCCGCCCCGCAGGCCCCGCGACAAAGGCGCAGCCCAGCGCCTCTGCCAGCGGCGCGGCAGGTTCGGTGGTGCTGGCCAGATAGACCGCCTCCACCGGCACCGGGGCCGCGCCCGCAACATGCAGGGCGCGCACCCGCCCCGCCTCCTGCGCGACCGTCTCGATCCGGCCTGACACCAGCGCAAGACCAAGCTCCGCCACCACCGCCAGCGTTTCGGGCGCGAGCGTCGCGCCATTGTCGAATACCGTCAGCCGCCCCGCCCAGCGCCGGATCTGGCGCAGGTAATGGCCCGCCTGTGGATGATCCCCAAGGATGATCGCGGTCGGCAGATCCGCCAGTTCATAGCCATGGCAATAGGGGCATTGATTGGCCGTGATCCCCCAGCAGGCCGCCAATCCCGGCACATCCGGCAGGATATCCCGCTGCCCGGTCGCCAGAATCACCCGCCGCGCCGCGCCCGCGCCGCCCTCCCACTCCAGCCGGAACCCTTCCCCCGGCGTGATCGCCATCACCCGCGCGGGCACGAAGCTGAACCCCGGATAGGCCCATAACTGCGCCATCGCGCCCTGCCGGATCGCCTCGGGCGGCTGGCCGTCCTGCCCCAGAAATCCATGCGAATGGCGGGCAAAGCGGTTGCGGTTCAACCCGTCATTGAACAGCACCACCCGCCGCCGCCCCCGCAACAGATAGAGCGCCGCCTGCAACCCCGCGAAATTCCCCCCCACGACCGCCGCATCGAACGGCTGGTCAGCCCCGGAAATCATTGTCATCCTTGCGCACCCTTCTGGAAATTCCGATTCTCGCAACTATCATAGTTACATGAAACGCGACAGCAAGCTCTCTCTCGCCCTCCACATCCTCGGCCATATGGGCCTTGATCCCGCACGTGTCTCCCGGTCCGAGGATCTGGCGCGCCACCACGCCACCCATGCCGTCGTCGTGCGCCGGGTGCTGGGCAGCCTGCGCGACGCCGGGCTCGTCACCTCGGCCAAGGGCCATGCCGGCGGCTGGTCGCTGGCCCGGCCCGCCGCCGCGATCACCATCGCCGATGTCTGGCGCGCCCTTGGCGAAAGGCTGGATCCTGCCCCCGGCCTCGGCCCCGACAACCCCGCCGCCTGCGCCATCGAACGCGCCCTGCACGGCACCTGGGACAGCGCCATCCTCGACGCCGAAACCGCGCTTCTCGCCCGCCTCGAAAAGGTCAGCATCGCTGATCTTTCGGGCAGCATCACCACGGATACCCCCCTTCCCTGCCTTCCCGTGCAAGAGCCCGGTTCCGTTGCGCGCGATCCTGTGGTCTAAAGGCCCCGACAGGGACAAGAACAACCATGCCGGAACGGACCGAAAGCGAAAGCCGCAAACTGCTGCGCCGGTTGCGCGACACGCTCGCCACCACCGGGGGCGGGCAGGACAGGCTTGACCGCATCACCCATCTGATCGCCGACTCGATGGGAACCGAGGTCTGCTCGATCTACCTCTTCCGCGATCCCGAAACCCTCGAACTCTGCGCCACCGAGGGCCTGAAATCCGAAGCCGTCCACCAGACCCGCATGAAACTCGGCGAAGGTCTGGTCGGCCGCGTGGCGCGCACCGGCCTTCCCGTCAACACCGCCAATGCCCCGGGCGAGAAGGGCTTCCGCTACATGCCGGAAACCGGGGAAGAGATCTATTCCTCCTTCCTCGGCGTGCCCATCCAGCGCGTCGGCGAAAAGCTGGGCGTGCTGGTCGTGCAATCGCGCATCGAACGCGAATTCTCGGAAGATGAGATCTACGCCCTCGAAGTCGTCGCCATGGTTCTGGCGGAAATGACGGAACTCGGCGTCTTCAACGGCGATGGCGACGGCTTGCGCGCGCTGCACAAGCAATCCGTGATGATCCGGGGCGGCACCGGGCAGGAGGGTGCGGCCGAGGGGCGCGTCTGGCTGCACGAACCGCGCGTCGTGGTGACGAACCCGGTAGCCGACGATCCCCTGACCGAAATCGACCGCATCCGCGAGGCAGTTGGAAAGCTGCGCGTCTCCGTCGACGATCTTCTGTCGGCCGAAAGCCTCGACAAGGATCAGAAGGCGGTGCTTGAGGCCTACCGCATGTTCGCCAATTCGCGCGGCTGGCTGCGCCGGATGGAGGAAGACATCCAGCGCGGCCTCTCCGCCGAAGCCGCGGTCGAGAAAGAGCAATCCGCCGCCCGCGCCCGTCTGGAACAGGTGCCCGACGCCTACCTGCGCGAACGCCTGCACGATCTGGACGATCTGTCGAACCGCCTGCTGCGCATCCTCACGGGCCAAGGCACCGACACGGGCGCGACCATGCCCGAAAACCCCATCCTCGTCGCCCGCAACATCGGCCCCGCCGAACTGCTCGACTACGGGCGCAAGCTCAAGGGCGTGGTGCTGGAAGAAGGCTCCGTCGGCTCACACGCCGCCATCGTCGCCCGCGCTCTGGCCATCCCGCTGGTGATCCATGCCGACCGCATCGTGACCGAGGCGCTGAACGGCGATCAGATCCTTGTCGACGGGGATCAGGGCATCGTCCATCTGCGCCCCGAGGAAACCGTGGCCCGCGCCTTCCGCGACAAGATCGCCATGCAGGCGGCGGCGCAACAGCGCTACGCCTCCCTGCGCGGCCAGCCCGCCCAGTCGAAATGCGGCACCATCACGACGCTGATGATGAATGCAGGCCTGATGGCCGACCTGCCCAGCCTTGACGGATCGGGTGCCGAAGGCGTGGGCCTCTTCCGCACCGAACTGCAATTCCTCGTCCGCAACAAGATGCCCCAGCGCGCCGAACTCGCCGCCCTCTACGCCCGCGTCATGGACGCGGCCAAGGGCAAGCGCGTGGCCTTCCGCACCCTCGACATCGGGTCGGACAAGGTGCTGCCCTACATGAAGCCGCAGGATGAACCCAACCCCGCCATGGGCTGGCGCGCGATCCGCGTGGGGCTGGACAAGCCCGGCGTCCTGCGGATGCAGTTGCAGGCGCTGATCCGGGCGGCCAAGGGGCGGCCCCTCACGGTGATGTTCCCCTTCGTCACCGAACTGTCGGAATTCCAGACCGCCCGCGCGCAGGTGATGAAGGAACTGCACCGCGAGAAAAGCCTCGGCCATCCCGTGCCCGCGCGGGTGGAAATCGGCGCGATGCTGGAAACCCCGAGCCTCGCCTATGCGCCCCGCGCCTTCTTCGAACTGACCGATTTCATCTCCATCGGCGGCAATGACCTGAAACAGTTCTTCTTCGCCGCCGACCGCGAAAACGAACGCGTCCGCCGTCGCTATGACACGCTCAACGTGTCCTTCCTGAACTTCCTCTGCCAGATCATCGCCCGCTGCGATGACACCGGAACCCCCCTCTCCTTTTGCGGCGAAGATGCCGGGCGCCCCGTAGAGGCGCTGGCCTTCGCCGCCCTCGGCCTGCGCGGCCTCTCCATGCGCCCGGCCTCCATCGGCCCGGTCAAGGCCCTGCTGCGCCGCGTCGATCTCGCCGAGGCGCGCGCCGTGATCGACCGCGCCATCGCCGAGGGCGCCGAAAGCGTGCGCCCGGCCCCGGTCGATTGGCTCTCCAACCAGCCGGACTAGGCCCGCGCCCCGACCGGGGACGAAAATTCTTCCTCCGAAGAATTTTCGCAGGGGCGCGCAGCGCCCCGTTTCGCCGACACATCCGTCGCACCGCCCCCTGCAAGGGGGCGCAAAATTCTTCGGAGAAGAATTTTCCCCCGTCGCCGGCCAAAGGATCAGAGGCGGGTCACCTTCGGCGGCGTCGCCGCCTTGGCAAAGGCGGCAAGGATCGGCTCGGCCCCGTGCTGCTCGGCCAGACGCAACAGGGCAAAGCGGATCTCGGCCATTTCACGGTAATAGCTTAGGAAAGCCGCGTTCAGCCCCGCCCCCGCCACCGCCCCCATCACCGGCACCGCCTGCGCCGCCAGCTTCTGGCCCAGCGCCGCCGCCAGACGCGGGGCCACGCTGCGCACCAGTTGCGCCAGCGCAGGCCCCGTCACCGTCATCCGCGCCGACAGGAACGAGGTATTGATCCCGTCATCCGCCGCCAAGGGCCCGCCCGCCGAAAACACCCGCAGACATTCCGCCCGGATCGCCGGATCGTCGGGATCATAGCCCGCCTCCCGCGCCGCGCGGCGGATGGCATGCAGGATCACCGTGATCGTCACCGGCAATTCCGCCACCGATGTGGCGATCCCCCCCGCCCCGCCGACAGCCCCCGTCAGAATCGCCGCCGCCATCGGCCCCCGGCGCCCCAGATCCGGCATCCGCTCGCCCGCCCCGGCCATGCCATGCGCCGCCATCAGCGCCCGCTCCGTCGCCGCGCCGACCTGCGCCCGCAGCCCCTCGGGCAGCGCCGCCAGCCGCTCCTCGACCCGCCCGCCCAGCCGGTTCACCAGCGCCATCACCGGCCCGTTGGCCCGCCGATAGCGCTGCGCCAGCGCCCGGATCTCGGCGGTTCGGTCGGGGGCGGCAATGGCGGGCAGGTTGTCCATGCGTTGAATGTGGGGCAGCGCGGGCGGCACTGCAAGGCTCAGGTCGCCTTCGTCACCGCGCCCCGCACCCCGGCCCATGCCCCCGCCTTCAGCGCCAGACCCAGCACCCGGTCGGGGTTCGTGGGGGGCGGCATCTCCACCCCCTCCAGCCGGTGAAAGCCGAAGCGCGAATAATAGGGCGCATCCCCCACCAGCATCACCCGCTCCCAGCCCAGCCGGCGCGCCTCGGCCAGGCTTTCGTTAATCAGCAATCCACCCAACCCCTCGCCCTGCCGCGTTGGATGCACCGCCACGGGGCCAAGGAGCAGCGCATCCTGTCCCCCCACCTCCACCGGCCAATAGCGGATCGCAGCGGCCAGGATCCCGTCATCATCGCGCAGCACAAGGCACAGCGCCGCCACCGTGGGCACCCCGTCGCGCAAGCGGTAGGAGGAAAGCGCCGTCCGGCCCGGCGCAAAGCAGAGGTCATAAAGCGCCTCCACCTCCCACCAGTCGTCCTCGGTTTCCTCTTCCAGGCGATACAAGCGGGGCCTCCGAATCTTCTGGCAAGGCCCGTAACATGCGAATAGGTCAGGATCAAACCGCAGATCAGCCCCCCGGAAACCCGAAAGCGCCCCGCGATGTTCTACCGCCCCGCCGATGGCCACGGCCTGCCCCACAATCCCTTCAACGCCATCGTCACGCCCCGCCCCATCGGCTGGATTTCCACCCGTGGCCCCTCGGGCGACAACCTCGCCCCCTATTCCTTCTTCAACGCCGCCGCCTATACCCCGCCGCAGGTCACCTTCGCCTCGACGGGCCTCAAGGATTCCGTCACCAACATCCGCGCCACGAGCGTCTTCGCCGTGAACATCGTGGCCGCCGCGATGCTGCATCCGATGTCGGCCACCTCCGCCGAACTGCCCCCCGGGGAGGATGAATTCACCCATGCCGGCGTCGCCCGCGCCGAATGCACCGCCATCCCCTGCCCCCGCGTTGCCGATGCCCCGGCCACGCTGGAATGCGAAGTGATCGACATCCTCACCCTGCGCGGGCAGAACAACTTTCTGGTGCTGGGCGAGGTGGTGGGCATCCACCTGCGCGACGATTGCCTGATCGACGGCCGCTTCGACGTGACAACCTTCCAACCCCTCGCCCGGATGGGCTATCGCGATTACGCGGTGATGCGCGAGGTCTTCGAACTCAAACGCCCGAACGAGGCGTGACGGCAGTCACAGAACCAACCCCGTCCCGGGCCTGCCCCGGGACCTCCCCCAGCCCGCCCTTCCCCCAAAGCCTCCAAAACGCCCGGGAGGCCCCGGATCAAGCCCGGGGCAGGCTTGGCAGGATCCGCGACTTCGCCGCCAGATCGCCCCCCCGCCAGACATAGGCCGCCACCAGCGGCTCCGCCCCCGTCCGCATGCCATGCGCCATCCAGGACGGATGCCGGATCACCTGCCCCGGCGCGACAGGCGCATAAGGCCCCTCGCCCCGCATCCACAGTGCCCGCCCCGACAAGGGCAGATAGACCTCCTCCGCCGCATGCGCATGGGGCGGATAGTCGATCCCCGGCCCCAGCAGCAGGACGCCCACCGCCACTACCTCGCTCGCGATCGGGCCGCGCAGCCCGATCAATTCGGTCCAGCCATAGCCGCGCAGGAAATCCGCCCCGAAATCCGCCACCCCATAGGTCTGCCCCCAGCGCAGCCCCGCCGCCCCGTCGCGCAGCCCCGCCACCAGCCCGGCAAAGGGCGCCCCCGCCCCCACCGTCCCCGCCACCGCCGCCTCCAGCACCCTGCAGACAGGCAGCATCCCCGGCTCCACCGCCCGCGTCACCCGCGCCTCGGGCCAGCCCGCCAGCGCATCCTCCGCCCCCGCCGCGATCAGCGCCGCCCGCAGCCCCGCCACCAACGTCACCGCATCCATCCCGCACCCCCTCCCACACCCGCCTTGCCAGAGGCAGACAATCACGCCCGCGCCCCCCGCGCACCCCCTTTCCGCGCCGCCCGCCCCCGCCTAGACTTGCCCGCGACATGGGAAAAAGGGGCAGGCAATGCAGACAATGATCGGCGTGATCGGCGGGTCCGGGGTCTATCAGATCGACGGGCTCGAAGGGGCGGACTGGGTCAAGGGGACCTCCCCCTGGGGCGACCCGTCGGATGAGGTGCTGCTCGGTCGCCTGAACGGCCTTCCCATGGCCTTCCTCCCCCGCCACGGGCGCGGCCATGTCCATGCCCCCTCCGACCTGCCCTATCGCGCCAATATCGACGCGCTGAAACGGCTCGGCTGCACCGACATCATCGCCGTCTCCGCCGTGGGGTCTTTGCGTGAGGATTTCCGCCCCGGCGATTTCGTGCTGGTCGACCAGTTCATCGACCGCACCTTCGCCCGCCCCAAATCCTTCTTCTTCGGCGTGGGCTGCGGGCCTATGTCAGTTCTCCCCATCCGACCTGCCCCCGCCTCTCCGCCGCCTGCGCCGCCGCCGCCCGGCAGGCCGGGATCACCGTGCATGAGGGCGCGACCTATCTCGCCATGGAAGGCCCGCAATTCTCCACCCTCGCCGAATCCCGCCTCTATCGCGGCTGGGGGGCCGATGTCATCGGCATGACCGGCATGCCCGAGGCCAAGCTCGCCCGCGAGGCCGAACTCTGCTACGCCTCCATCGCCATGGTCACCGATTACGATTGCTGGCATCCCGGCCATGATGCCGTGGACGTGGCCGCCGTCATCCGCACGCTCACCGCCAATGCCGGCAATGCCCGCGCCGTGATCGCGGCCCTGCCCACCTTCCTCGGCCCCGATCGCGCGCCCTGCCCGCATGGCTGCGACCGCGCCCTCGACATGGCCCTGATGACCGCGCCCGACAAGCGCGATCCCGCGCTTCTGGCAAGGCTCGACGCCGTGGCAGGCCGCGTCCTCGGCGGCTGAACCGCACGCGGCATTTACCTTACGTCAACCGACAGGGTCCGTGCTAATCTGGCATCGGGGGCGTGTGTTGCCCCTTTCACCAGTGGAGCCTTGTCATGCTCACGTCCCATATCCGTCTTCTGCAATCCCGCCTTGCCGCGCTCGGCCATTATGCCGGATCCGTCGACGGCCTCCGTGGCCCCGCCACCGATGCGGCCATCCGCAAGGCGCTTCCCGGCTTCGGCCATCCCCTGCCCGCCGACTGGCCGCAGTGGTCGGCCCGGCGGCAGGCCACCGCCTGCCTTCAGCTTCTGGCGCGGGCGGCGGGCCTCAACCCCGGCCCGGTCGACGGCTGGTGGGGCCCGCAGACCGACTATGCCGCCAATGCGCTCCTCCAGCAGGCGACCACCGGCCACCTGCCCGATTGGCGCGACATCCGCCCCGGCACGGCCAATCCGCAGGGCTGGCCCCGCGAAAGCGGCGTCCCCGCCTTCTACGGCCCGCATGGCACTCCCGAAGGCCGCCGCCCCCCACTGGTCAAGGTGCCCTCCCCCTGGACCTTCCGCATCGCCTGGAACCTCTCCCAGACGCGCAGCTTTCTCTGGGCGCATGAAAGGACGGCCCCCTCCCTCGCCCGCATCCTCGCCCGCATCCACCAGCACTATGGCGAGGCCCGCCTGCGCGAATTGCGGCTCGATATCTTCTCGGGCGATTACGACCCGCGCCTGATGCGCGGCAGCCTGACGAAATGGTCCA
Organism: Paracoccaceae bacterium; assembly: GCA_041397045.1. Classification (GTDB taxonomy): domain Bacteria; phylum Pseudomonadota; class Alphaproteobacteria; order Rhodobacterales; family Rhodobacteraceae; genus Paragemmobacter. Next base: position 76,936 of record JAWKXK010000014.1, on the reverse strand, counting down.
TGCATGCGTGGGGCATCGCCTATGATTTCGACGATACCGAGAACCGCCTGACCTGGGGTGCCGACCGCGCCCGCCTCGCCCGGCCAGAATACCGCCCCTTCTGGGAAATCTGGGAAAGCGAAGGCTGGGTCTCCCTCGGCCGCACGAAGAACTATGACTGGATGCATGTCCAGGCCGCCCTCCCCGACTGACCCCACCCCGGCACGCGTCCCGACGGCCCCCAGCCGGGCGGCTCCCAAGTGCGTGTCGCCCCCCCGCCGCCCATTTTTCCAGCCGGGAACCGACCCCTGCCCCTTCATCTTGGCCCAAATACCCCCTTCCTGCCCAAAGCCGCGCCCCGGCCCAAGATCGCGGTTTCCAGCGCGACCGGGCGACCCGGGGGGGGTCCGGGGGGCCGCATGGCCCCCCGGCCTCCCTTGGCAACCGCCTCCCCCCTCGACGCCCCCGCCCCGGGGCGCTAGACCTTGCAGATCACCCATTCCCGCAAGGCCCGCGCATGACAAGAACCGTCAAGGACTACATCCGCACCATCGTCGACTTCCCGCATGAAGGGATCCTCTTTCGCGACGTGACCACGCTCTTCGCCGATCCGCGCGGTTTCCGCATGTGCGTCGACCAGCTTCTCGCCCCCTATGCCGGCATGCGCATCGACAAGGTCGCCGGGCTCGAGGCGCGGGGCTTCATCCTCGGCGGGGCCGTTGCGCATCAGCTTTCCACCGGCTTCATCCCGATCCGCAAGAAGGGCAAGCTGCCCGGTGCCACGATCAGCCAAAGCTACACCCTCGAATACGGCGAAGCCGTGGTCGAGGTGCATGACGATGCCATGCAGCCGGGCGAAAAGGTGCTTCTGGTCGATGATCTTCTCGCCACCGGCGGCACCGCCGAGGCGGGGATAAAGCTGATCGAACGGCTCGGCGCCCAGGTCATCGGCTGCGCCTTCGTCGTGGACCTGCCCGATCTGGGCGGCCGCAAGCGGCTCGAATCCATGGGGATGGAGGTGCACGCCCTCTGCGCCTTCGAAGGGCTCTAGGCGGCCCGACCCGACGCCTTGGCCTGCAAAGTCGTCAACCTTTCCTTAATCCTTTGGGGCTAGGAGTGAGTCTGTCGGGATTACCCACCCCGGCGCTGCTTGCAAGAACCACACCCCACCCACCCCGCCGGTTCACCCCGGCGGGGTTCTTCGTCATTGCCCTGTTACCCGCCCCGGGCTAGCTCTCGCGCCATGACCCCGTATCGCGATCTCATCCGCACCTTCGGCCATATCGGCCTGATGTCCTTCGGCGGCCCCGCCGCGCAGATCGCACTCATGCATCGCACCCTCGTCGAAGACCGCAAATGGCTGTCCGAACGGGACTACCTCTCCGCCCTCTCCTTCTGCATGGTCCTGCCGGGCCCCGAGGCGATGCAACTCGCCACCTGGTCGGGCTGGCGCCTGCGCGGCATCCCCGGCGGGCTGATCGCGGGGCTTCTTTTCGTGTTGCCCGGCGCCGCCATCGTGCTTGCGCTCGCCGCCACCTATGCCGCCTTCGGCACGCTTCCCTGGGTGCAGGCCCTGTTCATGGGCGTGCAAGCCGCCGTCGCCGTCATCGTGATCGAGGCGCTCCTGCGCCTCGGCAAACGCGCCTTGCAGGGGCCGGCCGCCCGGATCATCGCCGCCCTCGCCTTCGCCGCGCTTTTCTTCCTGAACGCGCCCTTCCCCCTCGTCATCCTTGCCGCCGCAAGCTGGGGCTTCGCCACCGCGCGCGGCACCGCCCCGCCCTGCCCCCGCCCCCGCGCCGCCCATACCCTGCGCACCGTCGCGCTCTGGCTGGTGATCTGGCTCGCCCCGCTCGCCGCCCTCTGGGCCGCCGATGCCGGCCTTCTGGCCGAAATCGGCCTCTTCTTCGCGAAACTCGCGGCCCTCACCTTCGGCGGCGCCTATGCGGTGCTGGCCTGGATGGCCCAAGCCGTTGTCGAAGAGAAGGGCTGGCTCACGCTGCGGCAGATGATGGATGGGCTGGGCCTGGCCGAGACCACCCCCGGGCCCCTGATCCTCGTCACCGAATTCGTGGGCTACATGGCCGGCCACCGGCAGGGCGGCTGGCCGCTGGGCCTTGCCGCGGCGGCGGTCACCCTCTGGATGACCTTCGCCCCCTGCTTCCTGATGATCTTCGCAGGCGCCCCCTGGATCGCCCGCATCACCGCCGACCCGCGCCTCGCCGGGGCGCTTTCGGCCATCATGGCCGCCGTGGTGGGGGTGATCGGCAATCTCTCGCTCTGGTTCGCGGCCCATGTCTTCTTCGCCGATGTCGCGCGCGGCAGCGTAGGCCCGCTGCACCTGCTCACCCCCGATCCGGCCAGCCTGCGCCCCGGCCTTGCCGCGCTGGCGCTTCTGGCGGGCTGGATGCTTCTGCACCGCCACTGGCCGCTGCCCCGCGTGCTGGCCCTCTCCGCCGCCGGCGGGCTGGCGCTGCAGGCTCTCCCCCCCCTCCTCACCATGGCCCCCTGACACAAAGGACACCCCGCCGCCCGACGCCCCTTCCCTTTGGGGGCGAATCCCCCGTAAATGAACACAAGCAGCGGAAAGGACAGCGCATGGCCCGTTCCATCGACTACGGCAACCTGATGCATCGGGCGATGCGTGGGCTGATCCAGACCGTCCTGCGCGACGTGGCGCGCGACGGCCTGCCCGGCGCGCATCATTTCTTCATCACCTTCGACACCACCCATCCCGGCGTCGCCATCGCCGACTGGCTCCGCGCCCGCTACCCGGCCGAGATGACGGTCGTCATCCAGCACTGGTTCGAAAACCTCGAGGTCACCGATGACCAGTTCTCCGTCACGCTGAACTTCGGCAACCAGCCCGAACCCCTCGTCATCCCCTTCGATGCCGTGCGCACCTTCGTCGACCCATCCGTCGAATTCGGCCTGCGCTTCGAAACCCACAGCGAGGATGACGACGAGGACGAGGAAGACGACGAAGACGATGGCGACGACGATCCCCCCCCCCAGCAGGACGCCGAGATCCTCAGCCTCGACAAGTTCCGCAAACACTGACCGCGCCGAGGGCTAAAAATCTTCTCCGAAGATTTTTAGCCTCGAAGAATTTTCGTACGAAAATTCTTCGCCCCCGCGGTATGCGACGGTATGCCGATTGATTTCGCGGTCCCTGCCCGCTAAGGCGGGCACAAGCGATATCAGGAGGCTTGCCCATGACCGCAACCCGCACCGCAACCCGCACCGAGACCGACAGCTTCGGCCCGCTCGAAGTTCCCGCCGACAAGTATTGGGGCGCGCAGACCCAGCGTTCCATCATCAACTTCCCCATCGGCTGGGAACGCCAGCCCGTGGCGATCATCCGCGCGCTCGGCGTCATCAAGAAGGCCTGCGCGCTGGTCAATATCGACCAGGGCGATATCTCGCCCGAACTCGGAAACGCCATCGCGGCGGCCGCGCAAGAGGTGATCGAGGGCAAGTTCGACGACAATTTCCCGCTGGTGGTCTGGCAGACGGGGTCGGGCACCCAGTCCAACATGAACGCGAACGAGGTCATCTCGAACCGCGCGATCGAAATGCTGGGCGGGGTGATGGGATCGAAGAAACCCGTCCACCCGAACGATCATGTGAACATGGGGCAGTCCTCCAACGACACATTCCCCACCGCGATGCATGTGGCCATCGGCATGATGGCCCGCGACGTGCTGCTGCCGGGGCTGGAGAAGCTGTCGGCAGCGCTCTGGGCGAAGTCGGCGGAATTCAAGGACATCATCAAGATCGGGCGGACACATACGCAGGACGCCACGCCCCTGACGCTGGGTCAGGAATTCTCGGGCTATGCCACGCAAGTCGACAAGGGCATCGCACGGGTGAAGGCCTGCCTGCCCGACATCTACGAACTGGCCCAAGGCGGCACCGCCGTCGGCACGGGGCTGAACACCCGCGTCGGCTGGGACACCCGCGTCGCGGCAAAGATCGCCGAAATCACCGCCCTCCCCTTCGTCACCGCCCCGAACAAGTTCGAAGCCCTCGCCGCCCATGACGCGATGGTCATGTTCTCCGGCGCGCTGAAGACGGTTGCGGCGGCGCTGTTCAAGATCGCCAACGACCTGCGCCTCCTTGGCTCCGGCCCGCGGTCCGGTCTGGGCGAGCTGATCCTGCCGGAGAATGAACCCGGATCGTCCATCATGCCGGGCAAGGTGAACCCCACGCAAGCCGAGGCGCTGACCATGGTCTGCGCCCATGTCATGGGCAACGACGCCGCCGTCGGCTTCGCCGGGTCGCAGGGACATTTCGAACTGAATGTCTACAACCCGATGATGTCCTACAACGTGCTGCAGAGCATGCAGCTGCTGGGTGATGCGGCAGGCAGCTTCACCGACAACATGGTCATCGGCACGCAGGCCAACACGGCCCGTATCGACAAGCTGATGAAGGAATCGCTGATGCTGGTGACGGCGCTGGCACCCACCATCGGCTATGACAACGCGACCAAGGTGGCCAAGACCGCCCACAAGAACGGCACGACGCTGAAGGAAGAGGCCATCGCCCTGGGCTTCGTCGACGCCGAAACCTTCGACCGCGTGGTGCGGCCGAAGGACATGATCGGTCCCAAGGGCTGAGGCATGGCCGAGATCGTCAACCTGCGCGCAAAACGGAAAGAGGTGGCCCGCAAGGCCGCCCGCGCCAAGGGCGACGAGAACGCGGCGAAGTTCGGTCGCACCAAGGCCGAGCGCGATCTGGAACAGGCGCGGGCGGAAAAATCCGCCCGCGACCTCGACGCGCACCGGCGCGACGAATGACCGCGCGGCCCGTCAAGCACTCCCTGACGCTGCGCGGGCATCGCACCAGCGTCAGTCTGGAAGAGGAGTTCTGGCAGGCCTTCCGCGCCATCGCGGCAGAACGGGGCGTGACGCTGAACCAGCTTGCGGTGGAAGTGGACGAGGCGCGGGCAGGCGACGTGGGGCTGGCCTCCGCGATCCGGGTCTTCGTGCTGCGAAGGTATCGCGGTTAAGGGGGCGTTTACCCACAACTGGCAACCTGCGCAAAACGGAGGAAGCCATGCCCGAAATCTATGCCCTCGTTCCGCCCGAAATCTGGATGTTACAACTCTTCACCGCCAAATCCGCCCGGGAAGGCGGCATCGTCCGTCGCCAGGTCCGCGATGTGGAACGCATCGTGGGCCGCACGAGATTTGAAGGCGAATTGCGTCGACGCGGCTATCACGCCGTCGAGAATGCAGGCCAGTTCATCATCTTTTGCAACAACGAACCCGTCCGGGTGCTCTGTTAACAAATTCCTTCAAAAGGAATTTGCGAAAACTTTTCTGAAAAGTTTTCGAGACCGGCCAGCCGGTCAACTACCGCCTCTCCACCCGCAGCCACACCCCATCCCGCGCCCGCACCGTCAGATGCGCCACCGGCACCGGCACCCGCCCCTCCACCACCTCACAGCGGAACGCCCGGCAGAGCATCGCCAGCAACAGCACCCCCTCCGCCATGGCAAACCCCGCCCCCGTGCAGACCCGCGGCCCGCTGGAAAACGGCAACCACCCGTCCCGCGCCTCGGCCTTCGTTTCCTCCCGCCCCCAGCGGTCGGGATCGAACCCGTCCGGGTCCGTCCAGATCCGCTCATGCCGCCCCAGATGCCAGGAGGAAATCACCACCTGCGCCCCCGGCTTCACCTCCCGCCCCCGGAACTCCTCGGGGCAGGTCGTCTCGCGCACCATCATCGGCACCGGCGGGAACAGGCGCAGCGCCTCGCGGAACACATCCCGCGTCAGCCGCAGGCGCGACAGCGCGGAAAACTCCGCCACCATCTCCGCCGCTTCCGCCGCCACCCGCTCCTGCACCTCCGGATGCGCCGCCAACAGCCACAGCGCCCAACCCAGCGCAGATGCGCTCGTCTCATGCCCCGCCAGAAAGAAGATGGCCACCTGATCCACCATCTCCTCCGTCCCGAACCTCTCTCCCGTCACCGGATCCGCCGTCACCATGATCTTGGTCGCCAGATCGTCTGGCGCCGTCCCGGCGGCAATCTCTGCCGCCCGCCGCGCCGTCATGGCGGTGATCAGCCGCCGGATCTCCGCCGCCGCGGCCCTTGTCCCGCGCCGGAACCCGCGCGGCATCCAGCGCGGCAGGGGAACAAAGGCCGCAAGGTTCAGGATCGGCTGCGTCCGCTGATAGGCGCGAAAGGCCCGAAACACGGCGGATGCGTCGCGATCCTCGATCGGCACCGAAAACAGCGTGCGAAAGATCACATCCGCCGCCGCGTGGCTCGCGAATTCCTCCACCTCTTGCACACCCACAGCCATCCGCGCCACCGCCGCCTCTCCGGCGGCCCACATGGCCGGAAAGGTGTCGCGCAGCCGCCCCCCCTCGAAAGCCGGATCAATGATCCGCCGCTGCCGCTTCCACACCTCGCCATTCGTCACAAAGACCGACTGCCCCAGCAGCGGCACCAACCCCTCGCGCACCCGCCCCGATTTCGGGAAATCATCCGGCCGCTCCTGCAGCACAAGCCGCACCAGCGCCGGGTCGTTGCACATATAGCTGCGAAAGAAGGGCGTGCGGAACTCCGCCATCCACGCCCGATAAAGCCGCGCCGGCTGCGCCGACAGGATATCCGCCCGGAACAGCCGCAGATACCGCCAGAGCGAAACCCGCTCCGGGCGCGACTCGGGCTTGGGCACCTTCATGCCACGCTCCTGTGGCCCGACAGCGCCCGCTCGATCCGGCTTTTTGATGCGGCCCGCCCGCGATAGCGCGCGCCCAGCGTCAAGGGCCCCGCCGTGATGCGGAAATAGTCGTAATCGCCGGGCCGGTCGAAGGCGCACATGTACTGGAAATGCAGCCGGAACCAGCGAAACCGCATCTGCCGCCAGCGCTCGGGGGAAAGGGTCTGGCTGAAGGCCGCCGAAATCACCAGCGGCCAGCGCTTCCCCGCGCCCGCCACCCCCGTCACGGCGACGGGATCACACAGAGCAAAGGCGCAGCCATCCCCCGGCGCGGTCACATCGACCCAAGTCACCTCGTCCCGCGTCGACAGATAGGCCAGATCCCCGCGCAGCCGCCGCGCTTCGGGCAGGAAAGACATCATCGGCACCACCTGCCCCAGCGTCAGAAAGGAAAGCGCAGGCCCCCCCGCAGGCAGACCCGCCCGGATCAGATCGGCCAGGATCGTCACCCCCAGGATCGCGCCCGAGGAATGGCCCACAACCAGAACCTCATCCACCTCCTCGCGCAGCGCCGCCCCGATGCGCGCGCCGAACTCGGCCATCCGCGCCTCCAGAACCGGCGGATAGGCCCCCCAATGCCCGGCGGAAAAGGCATAGTCATGCATCAGGTAATAGGCCAGAAACCGGCCGTCCCAGCGCTGGAACAGCCGCAGCATCGCCCAGGCCAGGGCCAGCCCCGCCACCGCGCCCAGCGCGATCCCCGGCCCGCCCGGCACCAGCCGCGCCCCCGCCAGCGCGATCCCCGCCCCCGCCAGCCCCGCCAGCACCGCCTGCAGGCCCAGCATCACCACCGGATAGAGCGCGGCCAGCGTCGGCCCCTTGCGCAGCCGCACCAGCCGGAACAGCGCGCCCGAAGCCAGATAGATCCACGCCGTCCGAAGCATCTGCGCATAGGTGGCGGGAATGGTGCGCCGCATCGACCCGCCGATGATATCGGCCCAGGCCAGCACCTCCACCGCGCTCTCCACCGCCTCGCCGTCGATCTGCGCGCGCACCGACCAGCCATGCGCCGCCCCGCCCCGCTTGCCCCCGATCTCCAGCGCATAGCCCGAGATCGCCGCCTGCGCCGGCCCTTCCTTGCGGTAGAACTGCCGATAGCGCCGCGTCTGCAGGGGATCGAAACCGGGGATATAAAAGACCTGCCGCCGCCGCACGCGCCCCGTCTCTGCCGCTGTCAGCCCCGCCATTGCCTGCCCCGCCACCGTAACGCTGCCACCATCCCGTGGGCCAGTATGGCCCGGCGCGGCGCTCAGCCCAAGAGGGGAATGCCGAACCGGTCAAAGGTTTCCAGCAGCCACCAGCTGAAATCGGTAAAGGCCCCGGTCAGCAGCGCCAGCCCCACCACGATCAGCAGCACCCCCATGGCCCGCTCGATCCATTTCATGTGCCGCTTCAGCCGCTGCATCACGCCCATGGCCCGCTCGATGAACAGGGCCGCCAGCAGGAAGGGAATCCCCAGCCCCGCCGCATAGACCCCCAGCAGGACCGTGCCGCGCTGCACCGATCCCTCCTGCGCCGCGATGGACAGGATCGCCCCCAGCTGCGGCCCGATGCAGGGCGTCCAGCCAAAGGCGAAGGCAAGGCCCAGGACATAGGCGCCAAAGGCCGATCCCCCCCGATCCCCCGCATCCAGCCGCGCCTCGCGGTCCAGCAGGCCGATCCGGAACACCCCCAGGAAATGCAGCCCGAAGATCAGCACGACCGCCCCCGCAATGCGCGAGAACAGCACCTGATTCTGCAGGAAGAAGGCCCCGAAGGCGCTGGCGGTGAACCCCAGCAGCAGAAACACCGTCGACAGTCCCAGCACGAAGAACAGCGCAGGCAGCATCACCCGCCGCCGCGCCGCCCCGGCCACAACGGCCCCGTCCCGCCCCGTCATCTCGCCCATGCTGATCCCGCCCATATAGGCCAGATAGGGCGGCACGATGGGCAGCACGCAGGGCGACAGGAACGACAGGATCCCCGCCGCAAGCGCCACCAGCATGGCCGGGATCAATCCCGCGTCTATGATATCGAAACCCAGCATCTCCCCAAAGGTGATAGCCGCTTCCCCCCGGCGCGTCACCACGCTCCTTTGTCACATTGCCGTGGCCCTTCTGAAACCTTTCCGCTATCACCCCGCCATGGCTGCGGACTGGGATATCGAGGTGGATTGCGAAGGGCTCCTCTGCCCCCTTCCCGTCCTGCGCGCGCGCAAGCGGCTGGCCGCCATGCAGCCCGGCCAGATCCTGCGCCTCACCGCAACCGATCCCATGGCCGCGATCGACCTGCCGCATTTCTGCGGCCAGTCCGGCCACCGCTTCCTCGCCGCCACGCAGGCAGGCCCCGTCACCACCTATCTGATCGAGCGCGGCCCCCACTGACGCCCCCCCACTGACGCGCGCACTGACGCCCGCCCCCGCAGGCCCAGCACGCGCCCGCCGCTTCATCTTGGCCCAAATACCCTCGGGGGTCCGGGGGTGAAACCCCCGGGAACCCAAGCGGCAAAGCCGCGCAGGCGCCCCAAAAGACCTGCGCCGCAGGCGCGCAATTCCCTTCCCCGCGCGACCAAAGCAAAAGGGCCGAAGGTCACCCCCCGGCCCCGATTTGCGATGATCCGCGGATCAGCGGCCCAGCGACCACCAGCCCTTCTTGCGCGGCTTCGACGGGTCCGCCTCGGCCTTGGGCGCGGGCGCTTCCGCCGGGGCAGCCGTGGCCTCGGGGGCGATGGCCGCAACCTCGGCCTCGCCCGGATCGGCCAGCAGCGCGGCCTCCTGCGGCGCGGCGATGCCCGGATCGGCCGGGAAGGCCGCCTCGGCCACCGGCTGGGCCTCCACCGCGGCCGGCGCCTCTGGCGCCTCGGCCGCGGCCGCCTTGGCCTTGGCGCTGCGCGACCGGGTCGCAGGCTTCTTCGCCTTGGGCTTTTCGGCCGCAACCTCTGGCGCAACTTCTGGCGCGACCTCAGCCACAGCCTCGACCGGGGCTTCCGTCACGGCCTCAACCGCTACCGCAGCCTCCGGCGCTGCGGCCTTCCGGCTGCGCGACGCACCGCCGCGCGACCGTGTCACCTTCTTCTTCGGCGCGGCTTCCGCAGGGGTCTCCCCAGCGGCCTCCTCGGCCACGGCAGCAGGCGCGCGCTCTGTCGGGGTCCCGGCCTCGGGCGCGGCCTCGGGCGCGGTCTCGGGCGCGACGGGGGCGGCCTCGGCCTCCTCGCCCTCATCCTCCTCGGCATCCGCCTCGCCCGCGGTCATGGCCTCGCCCGCCTGATCCCCCGGGCCGCCATTCTTCTTGCGCCGCCGACGACGGCGCTTCTTCTTGCCGTTCCCGTCTCCCCGCGCTTCTCCCCGTGCCTCGCCGCGCGCTTCCGCCTGCTCCGGGCCCTCGGCCTCCTCGGCCTCGTCCAGATCCTCGTCCAGCGGCAGGTCCTCGTCTTCCTCTTCCTCGACAGGCGCGCCCATCAGCCCGGCATGGCCCGAAATCACCGACGAAACCTCGGGCACCACCCGCGTGGCCGTCTTGAACTTCTCGATCACGAAATCCGGGCTCACCAGCATGGGATCGCCCTCGATCCGCACGCTCATCCCATAGCGCGCCTCGATCAGCGCGATATGTTCCCGCTTCTGGTTGATCAGGAAATTCACGATCCCCACCGGCGCCTTGAGCAGCACCTCCTTGGACCGCTTCCGCGTGCCTTCCTCTTCCAGCGCCCGCAGGATCTGCAGGCCAAGGCTGTCATCCGACCGGATCAACCCCGTGCCATGGCAATGCGGGCAGGGCTGCGTGGTGCTTTCCAGCATCCCCGGCCGCAGCCGCTGCCGGCTCATCTCCAGAAGGCCAAAGCCGGAAATCCGCCCCACCTGAATCCGCGCGCGGTCCGTCTTCAGCTTTTCCTTCAGCCGCTTCTCGACCGTCGCATTGTTGCGGCGCTCTTCCATGTCGATGAAGTCGATCACGATCAGCCCGGCAAGGTCGCGCAGGCGCAACTGCCGCGCGATCTCTTCCGCCGCTTCCACGTTCGTCTTCAGCGCCGTTTCCTCGATCGACCCTTCCTTCGTGGCCCGGCCCGAGTTCACGTCGATCGCCACCAGCGCCTCGGTCACCCCGATCACGATGTAGCCGCCCGATTTCAGCTGCACCACCGGGTTGAACATGCCCCCCAGATAGCTTTCCACCTGATAGCGGGCAAACAGCGGCATCTGCTCGTCATAGCGCTTCACCAGCTTGGCATGGCTCGGCATGATCATCCGCATGAAGTCCTTGGCGGTGCGATAGCCCGCCTCGCCCTCGACCAGCACCTCGTCGATCTCGCGGCTGTACAGATCCCGGATCGACCGCTTGATCAGGTTGCCTTCCTCATAGATGGCCGTCGGCGCGATGGATTTCAGGGTAAGTTCCCGCACCTGTTCCCACAGCCGCATCAGATATTCATAGTCACGCTTGATCTCGGCCTTGGTGCGCTTGGCGCCCGCCGTGCGGATGATCAGGCCCGCACCTTCCGGCACCTCGATCTCGCCCGCGATCTCCTTCAGCTTCTTGCGGTCCGCCGCCTGCGTGATCTTGCGGGAAATCCCGCCGCCCCGCGCCGTGTTCGGCATCAGCACGCAATAGCGGCCCGCCAGCGACAGATAGGTGGTCAGCGCCGCGCCCTTGTTGCCGCGCTCTTCCTTCACCACCTGCACCAGCATGATCTGGCGCACCTTTATCACTTCCTGGATCTTGTATTTCCGGTGGCGCGGCTTGCGCGGCGCGCTGATCTCTTCGGCGACATCCTCTTCGGCGACGGATTCGATCTCGTCATCGGTGTCGCTGGCATGATCCATCGCGCGATAGGGCTGCTCGGCACCCGACTCGGCCCCAGAGTCAGCGCCCGCCTCGCTTCCAGCCTCGCCCTCATCGCCCGCCGCTTCCGGCGCGGCGCTCTCGGCCTGCCCCGCGTCCACGGTCTCGGGGGCCTGCAGGACCTCGGCCTCGGTGGCCTCGGCCACCAGCGCCTCGTCGGCGTCCTCCTCGTCCAGATCCACGACATCCATGCCGCCGATCTCTGCCGCCTTCACCGCATCCTTGCGCGCGGCCTCGGGCCGGGGGCGCGACCGGCCACCGCGCGACCGGCGGTTGTCCTCTTCATCCTGCGCGCGGTTATAGGCGCGCTCTTCCTCGAGCAGCGCCTTCCGGTCCGCCACGGGGATCTGATAGTAATCCGGATGGATTTCCGCAAAGGCCAGGAAACCATGCCGGTTCCCGCCGTAATCCACAAAGGCCGCCTGCAGCGAAGGTTCGACCCGCGTCACCTTGGCAAGGTAGATGTTCCCCGCCAGCTGCCGCTTGTTGACCGTCTCAAAGTCGAATTCCTCAACCTTGTTTCCGTCCACCACCACCACGCGGGTCTCTTCCGCATGCGTGGCGTCGATAAGCATTTTCTTTGCCATGATATCCTGATGCGCCCCGGCACGGCCTCTCCGCCCCGGAGCGAACTCCGGGATCGGGGTCAGACGGGCATGGGCGGCTTGTCTGGGCAAGACGGCGCGGGGCGAAAGACCGGGCCATGCCCGGTGGGCATCCCTCGGCTTTCGTCATCAAAATCGCGCGCGTCATCGCGGTTCTCTTCCGGATGCCTTGCGGCACCCACCTGCTAAAGCCCGCTGCGTCGCATGACCTGACGGGCAAACTGACGACCTTTCGGCCGATCCGACTGCCACCCTCCCGGCAGCGCTGAAAGGCGCCGGCCTCGGGGGCAGAGAATTCCACGGCGGGGCAAACCCCGCGTCCGCCGACCCTAGCGGCAAAGTCGCGCAAAACACAATGGGGGAATTTCGCACAGGCCCTGCCTTCGCGATCCAGGGTTGCACTCCGCCCCGCCGCCCTCAACCCTGCGTGACTGCGCCATTCATCCAGCATTAACCTATGGTTAACGCCGGATTAAGGTTAACGCCCGCGGAGGCATACGCCGTATGCACCGCCGTCTGCACCGGGCACGGCACTGGCCGGCTGAACGGTCATTTTGCGTGATTTCAAAGGGTTAACGCCGTTTCAGGTGTAATCCGACCGGCTCAACCCGTATTTCGCCATTTTCTCGTTCAGCGTCCGTCGCGGCAGGCACAGCTCATCCATCACCGCGACGATGCTGCCCTTGTGGCGGCGCATCGTATTGTCGATCAGCATCTTTTCAAAGCTTTCGACATATTCCTTCAGCGGCTTGCCCTCGGTCGTCATCGCAGGCCCCGTCGCCTCGTTGTCGGCCATCAGAAGGCTGGCGATCGACCCCGATCCCCGCCGGTTCTGCAACACCGCCCGCTCCGCGATATTGACCAATTGCCGCACGTTTCCGGGCCATGGCGCCTGCAACAACTGCGCCGCCTCCTGCGCCGTCACCTGCGGCGCATCGCAGCCATATTCCTCGGCGAACTGCTCGGATGCGCGGGCGAACAGCGTCAGGATATCCTCGCCCCGCACCCTAAGGGGTGGGCAAAGGATCGTCATCGCCCCCAACCTGTAGTAGAGATCCGACCGCAGCACATCTTCCAGCGTCTTGTCCGGCGCATGTTCGTTGCAGATGGCGATGATGCGCGTCTCGGGCGGGGTGCCCTGATCGTTGATCAGCGTCAGAAGCCGCGCCTGCAGGGGCTGGCTCAGCGCTTCCACATCCTCAAGGCACAGCGTCCCCCCCCGCGCCTCTTCCACCAGCGGCATCTGGCCATCCTCGCTTGGGCCGAACAGCTTGGCGGCAAGCTGGTCCTCCGACCATGCGGCGCAGGAAATCGTCACGAATTTCTTCGATGCGCGCGGCCCGACCGCATGCAGCGCATGCGCCACCAGCGTCTTGCCCGTGCCCGTCTCGCCATCAATCAGGACATGGCTATCTGCTTGACCCAGATCGAGAATATCCTCACGCAGCCGTTCCATCACAAGGCTGGACCCGATCAGTTTCTTCATCAGGATCGACCCGTCCGAAAGCTCCTTTCGCAGCGCCCGGTTGTCCAGCGTCATCCGCCGCGCCTGCGTCGCGCGCTTGGCAAGTTCCGTCATCCGGTCGGGGTTGAAGGGCTTTTCAAGAAAGTCATAGGCCCCCACCCGCATCGCCTCCACCGCCATGGGCACATCGCCATGGCCGGTGATCATGATCACGGGCAGGCCCGAATCCATGCCCATCAGGCGCTTCAGAAAGGCCATCCCGTCCATGCCGGGCATCTTGATATCGCTGACGACGACGCCGGGAAACTCTGGCCCGATCCCCTTCAGCGCGTCTTCGGCGCTGGCATAAGTCTCTGTATCGAAACCAGAAAGCGCCAGCCACTGGCTGATGGACTGCCGCATGTCCGCCTCGTCATCGACGATCGCCACCTTCATTGCCCGCGCCATGCCAACCTCATTCCGCTGCTTCCACTTCCCTGCCCAAGAGGGGCAATTGCATCTCGAAGACGGCCCCGCCGCCCTCGCCGTTCCGCGCGGTCAGACGCCCGCCCAGATCGGTGACGATCCCCGAGGATATGGCAAGGCCAAGCCCCACCCCCTCACCGGGTTTCTTCGTCGTGTAGAAAGGCTCGAACAGATTGTCCAAGTCCTTGATTCCCGTGCCATTATCGCGCACCGCCAACATCGCCACATCGCCCGCCGACAGGATCAGGTCGATCTGCGGATCGCTCCGGTCTCGCGTCGCATCCAGCGCGTTGCGCAAAAGGTTGATGATCACCTGCTCCAGCCGCAGCCGATCTGCCATCACCATCACCGGCGTGCGCGGCAGGGTCCGGGTGATCTTGACCACCCGCAGCTTCAACTGCGGCTCCATCATCGACAGGGCGCTGGAAAGACAGGCCCGCAGATCCACCGGCTCGAACGCCTCACCGCCCTTGCGGGCATAGGATTTCAACTGCCGCGTGATCGCGCCCATCCGTTCGATCAGATCGTCGATCCGCTGGAAGGACGACAGCGCCTCTTCCGGCCGCTTGCGCTGCAACAGCAGCCGCGCCCCCGCCAGATAGGTTTTCATCGCCGCAAGCGGTTGATTCAACTCATGACTTACCGCCGCCGACATCTCGCCAAGTGCGGCCAGCTTGGACGATTGCGCCAGCGTCAGCTCCGCCACCGCCAGATCCTTCTGCACCCGCTCGCGCTCTGCGATCTCGCGCTGCAGCCGCGCGTTCAGCAACCGCAACTCCGCCGATTCCCGCTGAAAGCTCACGCTCTGCGACCACGCCTTGCGCGACAGGAAGTAGAAGGTCAGCGCCATCAGGATGGCAAAGCCCATGATCTCCAGCGCCAGAATGCCATTCACCCGCTCGCGGACCGAGTCATAGGCGGTAAAGGTCACCATCCGCCAGCCGCGAAAGGGAACCCGCGCCTCGGTCTTCATCACCGCCTCGCCGCGCAGATAGGCATCCGGCGGGGCCTGCGCCCAATCCGCCGTGGCCTGCAGCGCCCGGCTCAGCGCCGAAGGCGCATCCCGCACCGCCAGGGCATCGGCCATCGGCAGGCCCCGCCAGCGCGGCTCGGTCGCAAGGATCACCACGCCCTCGCTGTCGGTCACCATCACCGCATCCTGCAGGCCCGCCCAGGCCCGCTCGTATTTCATCAGATCGACGGCGACGACGATCACCCCGCCCGGCTTGCCATCCACGATGACCGCGCGGGAATAGGTGAAATCATATCCCCCCCCTTCGCGCGCCTGGGCGGTGAAGACGGTATCCTTGTTGCGCAGCGCCTCTACAAAATAGCCCATCGACCTGTGGTTCGTCCCCAACAGGTTGCGGTTCGTCGCGGCAACGGTGCGTCCATCGGCATCAATCAGCAGGATCGAGGCGACCCCGATCTCCGATTGCACCCGGATCAGCTTTTGCGACGTGTCGGAGAACAGCCGCTCCTTCAGCGCCCCCACCAGCGCCGGATCCCCCGCCAGCAGCAGAGGCACGACCGAGGTCCGCTGCAATTCCGAAACCATGTTCCCGGAATAGAGCGCCAGCCGCAGTTCCGCCCGGTTGCGCGTCGACTCCGTGAACCGCTCCGACAGCCAGCGATTGGTCACCAGCACCACGCCAACCGCCAGCACCACCATCAAGGCGATGGCCAGTTTCACCCGCCACGAGATGCCGGGCGGGGTTTCTGCATCGAAATTGGTGTCTCTCTCGGCGCTCATGGCGGCAATCTAGGCCCGCCCCGGGCCCCGCTTCAAGCACGGCCCCCGGAAAGCCGGTTCAGGCAAGCGTCAACCCGCCCAAAAGCGCCTTGAACAGCGCCGCGCCATCCGTTCCACCCTGCAACGGGTCCACCACCCGCTCGGGATGGGGCATCATCCCCAGCACCCGGCGATTCTCGGACAGGATCCCCGCGATATCGCCGACCGATCCGTTGGGGTTGTCGGCATAGGTAAAGGCGATGCGGTCCTGATCCTGCAACTGCTTCAGCCCATCGGCGCCGATGGTGTAGTTGCCGTCATGATGCGCCACGGGAACCGTGATCTCCTGCCCCTTGGCATAGCCCGCCGTAAAGGCGCTGTCGGTCGTCCCCACACGCAGGGTCAGCATCCGGCAGACGAATTTCAGCCCGGCATTGCGCATCAGCGCGCCGGGCAGCAACTGCATTTCGGTCAGAACCTGAAATCCGTTACAGATCCCAAGCACATAGCCCCCCCGTGCGGCATGCTGCTTGACGGCGGCCCCGATGGGCGATTGCGCGGCAATCGCGCCGCAACGCAGATAGTCGCCAAAGGAAAAACCGCCCGGAACGCCCACCACATCCACGCCCTCGGGCAGCGCCGTATCCTTGTGCCAGACGCGCACAACGTCCCAGCCCGCCCGTTCAAAGGCCACGGCCAGATCGCGATCGCAGTTGGAACCCGGAAAGGTGACGACGGCAGCCTTCATCTTGCATCCTTTCGGAAATGGCGGCGGGATGGGCGCGGATTACCGCAAAGCCCGCTCCGCCGCCACTGCAAAAACCGCCCCCTCAGCTTTGCGGACGGGTCTTTTTCGGGTCGTAATGCGAAAGGCCCACGATGACGGCAGGCAGCCGCTTCTGATGCCCGTCCAGCTTGCCGATCTCGACCGCCGTTCCCACCTCGGCATGGGCCAGATCCACCCGCGCCAGCGCGATGTTCTTGCCCAAGAGCGGCGACCGCATGGAGGATGTCACCTCCCCCACCTGGGCGCGGCCCACATGGATGCAATCGCCATGGCCCACATCGACATTGGCGTCGATATCCAGCCCCACGAATTTCCAGCGCGGGTTTTCCTTCCGACGGATCAGCGCATCACGCCCGATGAAATCATCCGTTTTCGACTTCAGCGGAACGGTAAAGCCGATCCCCGCCTCGAACGGGTCGGTCTGGTCGCTGAAATCGTAACCGGCAAAGATCAGCCCCGCCTCGATCCGCACCATGTCCAGCGCGGCAAGGCCCATGGGCCGCAAGCCCAGATCGCGCCCGTTCTCCCAGACCGCATCATAGACCGCCGTCCCGTCCTTGGGGTGGCAGAACACCTCGAACCCCAATTCGCCGGTATAGCCCGTCCGCGACACCACCACCGGCGCGCCATTCGGCCCGCCCACACGGCCCACGGTAAAGCGGAACCAGCCCAATTCCTCGATTGTCGGCTGATGCGGCGCGGTCCAGATCATGCGGCGCATGATCTCGCGGCTGTTCGGCCCCTGCACCGCCAGATTGTGCAACTGGTCGGTCGAAGACCGAACCATCACCTTCAGCCCCAGCTTTTCCGCCTGCTCCCGCAGCCAGATGCCGCCGTAATCATCCCCGCCGATCCATCGGAAATTGTCGCGCCCCAGCCGGAACAGCGTGCCGTCGTCGATCATGCCGCCATGTTCATAGCACATGGCCGAATAGACCACCTGCCCCACGCTCAGCTTCTTCACGTCCCGCGTCAGCGTGTATTGCATCAAGGCCTCGGCATCCGGCCCCGTCACCTCGAACTTGCGCAGGGGCGACAGATCCAGCACCACCGCCTTCTCGCGACAGGCCCAGTATTCCTCGATCGCGCCATTGGACGAATAGACGTTGGGCAGCCAATAGCCCTTGTATTCCACCACATTGCGCGTCAGCGCCCCGGTCCTTTCGCTGAACGCGGTGTCCTTCGTCATCTTCGGCTCCGAATTGGGGGTGGCACGCCAGGCGATGGCGCGGCTGAATTTCTCCTCACCCGAATAGGTGCGGACATGGATATCGCTCAGATACCAGCCATTTGCGGGCGTCGTGTCATCCGGGCAGGCCGAAGAGACGCAGACCAGATCCGTCAGCGCCCGGAACAGCACGTAATCGCCGGGCCGCGACCAGGGCTCATCGGTGTAAAGCACACCATGCGCGTCGATGCCTGTGTTGAAGAACAGGTTCACCGCCATCCATCCGGGCCGGGCGGTGACATTGTATTCCGCCAGCGCTCCGTTGAAATTGTCCGAACAGTTGGCATGGCCGGGATAGCCGATGTCGTCGTAGTATTTCGCGGCACAGGCCATGGCAAAGGCGTCATGCCGCCCCACCGTATCCTGCACCACTTCCAACAGAGGCAGCATGTCCTGATCGAAGTATTTCGAATGCAGGCCCGGCATCGAATAGGCATGCCCCATCAACGTGCGCGAGGTCGTCACGTCCAGCGCGTGTTCGATCCCCTTGTCCAGCTTTCGCGCCGCGAAGGCCTGAAAATCGGTGCATTGGCGGCCATCCACATCAATGATCTGGATGTAATCACCCGCCTTAACGAAATAGGCCCGCGCCGTCGCCGATTTCACCCGCAGGTCCAGAACCGGATCGGCCAGCGGATCTGGCAGATCGAACTGCTTCACCGTCAGCAGCGCGGTTCGCTGAACCAGCACCAGAACCGGCGTTGCCGTCTCCTGCCCGTCGGGCATCATGTCCCCCCCGGGCGCGGCAATCACCAGCACGCCATCGCGGGTGATGGTAAAGCTCTCTTCCGCCCCGGCCGGTGTCTCGGCCGAAAACAGCGTCACCGCCCCTGCCGTGGCCAGATCGATTCCCCGCCGTTCAAGCCCCAGACGCAGCCCGCCAAGCCCCGATCCGGCCCGCGGCCCCGCCGCAAGCAGCGCCTTCAGCCCGCCGGCATCGGAATTCGCCGCCACCCCCAGAACTCCGGCATCGATACGCCCCTTGTCATCTGCCGCGACAAGTTCCACCCGCTGCCCGCCTTCGGGATTGCCGATCACCACCCGGTCCCCGGCCCCGATCCGGATCAGGATCGCGCCGTTTCCGGGTACCTCATGGCGTTCTTTTCCGGAATGCGGCACAACCGAGGACGGGGTCAGGATCCGGCTTGGGCGCGGCGGGCCGGGAATGACCTTGGGATAGAGATCGAGCATCGGCTTCTCCCGCAGCAGAGTTGCATCAGTGTAAAAACTGTTTCACAAAAAGAATAACCAGCAGGGCCGATCCGGGCAAGCGTGATGATGCACCCGTGACAGACTATCCGAAACCGACGGAATGGAGGGTGAGGCATGATCGCGTTGTCGCTTGGATTGGTGGCGGCCCTGTTCTGGGGATTGCACGATTTCACCATCCGCCGCGTCGGCGGCAAGGCCGATGTCGCGGCGATCCTTGCGCTGGTCACCACCTTCGGCCTGATCCCATTGCTGCCCATCGCCTTCTTCATCGGAGGCTGGGGGGCAATCGGCCCGCAACAGGCGCTGCTCGCGCTTGCTGCCGGCATGGGGACGGTCTGCGCCAATATCGCGCTTTATCGCGCCTTCACCATCGGCCCGGTCAGCCTTGTTGCGCCGATTTGTGGCTCTTATCCCGTGCTGTCGGTCCTCTTCGCCATCGCCCGCGGGCAAGAGGCGGGGATGCAGGAATGGCTGGCGGTTCTGGCCGTGGTCGCGGGCGTGGCCATCGTGGCGCGGGGCGAGGGCGGGGCCTCATCCGGCAGCCGGGCGGCGGCGGCAGGCTGGGCCGCGCTGGCCTCGGTCTCTTTCGCGGTGACTTTCGGCCTTGCGCAATGGTCGGCGGAAGCCGGGGCGCATATGCCGGTTGCGGCCATCACCCGTGTCACGGCGCTTTGCATCGTGCTGGTCTGGCTTCTGCGCCGCCGTCCCGCGCGCAGTGGCCTGGGGCGGATCTGGCCTGCGCTGATGCTCATGGGGTTTCTCGACGTCGGCGCGGTCAGCGCCATCACTCTGGCGGGCGGCCTGCCCAATGCGGAATATGCCTCCGTCGCCTCGTCCATCTTCGGGATCGTCACCATCCTGCTGGCCTGGCGCTTCCTCAACGAACCCATGCGCGCCGGGCAATGGGGCGGCGTGGCACTGGTCTTCACCGGGATCGCCGCGCTGGGATTGGGCTGAGGGCAACCCGCGTCACTCGGACGGTGGCAAGGCCCCGGCCAACCCTCGCAGCCCCACCAGACGCCGCCGTTCATCCGCCGGGTTCACGCCAAAAGCTTCGGCATAATGCCGCGTCATCGGGGTGGAACTTGCGTAGCCCACCGAAATCGCGATCTCGGTGATCGACTGCGTGGAATAAAGCACCTTCTGCCGCGCCTTCTTCAGCCGCATCAGGCGGTAGTATTTCAACGGGCTCTGCCCCGTCGCATGCTTGAAGCTGCGCTCCAGATGGCGTTCGGAAATGCCCAGCGATTCCGCCACGTCCGAAATCTGCACCGGATCCTCGATATGATCCGAAAACACCCGGATCGCCTGCCGGATCATGTCCGGCAGCAGGTCATCCGTGCCGCCGCGCTTCTGCACCGGGACCTTCTGGATCACGTCATCGCTGCGCACGAAGGGGTGCTGGAACCAGCAGGCCACCTCGGTCATGGTATCCCGCCCCAGCTTGTCCTCGATCATCCGCAGCATCATGTCGAACACCGCACCGGCCCCGCTGGCCGTGTGACGGCGCCTGTCGCGGATGATCACGGACTGGCTTGCCGCGATGTCGGGGAATTCCGCCTTGAAGGCCGCCTCATAACACCAGTGGACCGAACAGACATGCCCGCCCATCACCCCCGACCGTACCAGCGGAAAGACCCCCCCGGAAAACCCGCCCAGCACCGCACCGCAGCGTTCCATCCAGCGCACCTGCGCGTTGGACCGCTTCGGATGGGCGAAATGCGACTGCGGCATCGACAGGAAGAACAGATAATCAACCCCCTGCGCCTCGGTCAGGGTCATGTCGGGATCGAATCGCACCTCGGCGGATGACCGGATCGGCCCCGCCTCCTCGCCCAGCAGTTTCCAGGCGAATTCGCGCCGCCCCACGATCTCGTTCGCGGCCCGAAGCGGCTCGATGGCCGAGGTCAGGCAGGCCATCGGAAAGCCGGGAAACAGCAGAAAGCCCAGTGTTGTCGGCTGACCCGGCTCCGTCATGCAGTGGCCCCTCCCTGCCCCTGCATCAGTCTTCCGGCCACCAACCCGGAGAGGTGGGCAGCCCGTCATCGAATTGCGACAGCCACTTCACCATCGTCTCGCGGTTGCGCAGGAACCCCTTGTAGGCCGCCAGATCGGGATGCAGGTCGCGCACCACGCGATGCAGCCGCCGCGCCCATTTCGGCTGGGTCACCAGTTCCTCGAACTTGATCAGATAGCAGCGGATCGGAAAGGCGATGGCGTTTGAACGGGGCAGCCGCCACAGCGTCTGCAATTCCACCCGCAGATGCTGGCGATGGCTGATATTGTCCAGATTGATCTCTGCCTTGGTCGGCCCCCATTTGGGGTAATTCTCCGGGCTTGTGTCCAGCAGCGGATCCACCGTCATGGTCCAGTTGAACCGCCGCACTGGCGCCCCATGCTGCAACTTCAGCAGGAACTTCAGCGCACGGTCGAACACGCCCTTCTCATGGGCCAGCGGCACCGACGCGTGCCATTCGTGAAAGCTCATCCCGATGTCGAAATCCAGGCTCCAATCCGCCTGCGTCGTCACCATGCCGGCCTCGATCCACAGGTTTTCGTCCCGCTGATCCTGCAGGGTGAAATCGCCCTGCGCCTGTCGCGTGATGTATTCCATCGGGCCATAGGGCAGCGTGGAGGGATCAAGGAAGGTGAAGGTTTGCTCGATCTCCATCGGCCGGTTGATCCAGGTCCAGCGATTGCCGGTCTTGTGAAGTTCGAACCAGTGGGGATAGTCCCGCGCCTTACTCTCCATGATCAGTTCCAGCAGGTCCCAGCCCGCCAATTCCATGTGCGGCAGCGACTGGCAGCGCAGCGGATCGTCCTTCAGTACCAGCGCGCGGTCCCGCATTTCCGCCAGATAATGCTCATCCACGTCGAAGGCATGTTCGAACACCGATCCGGGCCGCCCCGGCACATGCGGCTCCATGTTGACCGAATACATGTAATCGTCTCGGTCAAAGGGAAAGGGAAAGCGCTTGATTGCGCGTTCCGAGTTGCGGAAGGTGAAATCGTTCCGGAATGTCTCGTTGTTGAACTCGAAACCCATCGCTTCCCTCCTCAGCGGTCGATCACGAGGGTCTTGCCCTCGAAGCGCGAAACGCATGGCATTATCTTTGTATTCGCAGCCTTCTCGTCATCCGAAAGCCAGTGATCGTGATGGTGGATATGTCCGTCACAGCGCACGACATTCGTCTCGCACTGCCCGCAAGCCCCACCCCGGCACAGGTAGGGCGCGTCCACGCCGGCCGCCTCCATCGCCTCAAGGATGGACTGCGCCGCCCCCACCTTGATGGTCTTGCCGGATGCCGCAAGCTCCACCTCAAAGGGCTTGCCCACCGGCGGGGCAAGGAATTCCTCGGAATGGACGGTGTTCGCGGGCCAGCCCATCGCAAGCGCCGTGCCCTTCACCCAGTCGATCATCCCCTTCGGCCCGCAGACATAAAGATGCGTGCCAAGCGGTTGCGTCGACAGCAGGGATTTCAGGTCGATCGCCTCGCCCTTCTCGTCGACATAGACATGCACCCGCTCATCGAACCGCGTGCGCAGCCTGTCCACATAGGCACCCAAGGCCTCGGACCGGATGGCGTAATGCAGTTCGAACCGCTGCCCCATCGGCGCAAGCTGCGCCATCATCGACATGAAGGGCGTGATCCCGATGCCGCCGGCAAGAAACAGGTGCTTCTTCGCCCGCGCATCCGGCGGGAACAGGTTCACTGGATGACCCAGCTGCATCCGCATTCCCTTGGTCACATGGTGATGCATGAACAGCGATCCGCCCCGCCCCGCATCATCGCGCCGGACCGAAATCTCGTATCCCCGCGTATCGGACGGGTCCGACATCAGCGAATAGGGGTTCATCCGCCGCGTGCCGTGATCATCCATTTCCACCACGACATGCGATCCGCCCGAAAAATGCGGCATCTCGCCACCATCCGCGCGTTCAAAGCGGAAGCGCTTGATCAGATCGTTGACCTCGACGATCTCGGTCACGACAACATCCAGTCTGGGGGCTCCGACGCTCATTTGAAACGCTCCACCGCCGGGGGAACCTGACCCGGATCCTCGGCATCAATATTCACCCCCTGAAAGGCCGCCAGCCTGCGGGAGTAATGGTCGCGGACGAAGAGGTTCAACCCACAATGGGAACAGACGAAGGGATCCGTCGTCAC
The DNA here is from genome assembly GCA_041397045.1 of Paracoccaceae bacterium. Taxonomy (GTDB): domain Bacteria; phylum Pseudomonadota; class Alphaproteobacteria; order Rhodobacterales; family Rhodobacteraceae; genus Paragemmobacter. The sequence goes on along the minus strand of JAWKXK010000014.1, from coordinate 53,743 downwards.
ATTCTCGGTGATCCCCTTGCAATGCACGCATTGAACGCGCCGCGCCAGCGATCCGCGATGTTCGGTCTGCACCGCCTCATGCGGAAGGCCCGCTTCCATCACGTCGCGCTGCGCCAGTCCGATCAGGGTTTCGGTTCCGGCCAGATAGACCTGCAGGCCCATATGCGCATCAGCCAGCACCTTGCGCAGGCGCGGCTCTGCCGCCCAGAAGGAGGGCGAGCGGTGGCATTGCGCCGCGCCCAGCGCCTGCAGCCTGTCGAACTGATCGCTGCCCGTGGCGATGCTGGGCACATAGATGATATGCGTCCGCGCCAGCATCCCGGCTGCCTCAGTCCCGGCCTTGGCAAACAGGTCGCAGATCGCCCCTGCCCCTTCGCCATCGGCCACACAAAGATGCGCGGTCCCCGCGCGCGGCTGCAGCACCCCATAAACCGGGCGGCTGCGGATCGACTTTTCGAATACGGTCTGGCTCATGGTCCTGTCAGTTCCGGCTGGCCCCGGTTGAACCGGGGCGCGGCACATCCTGCACCGCGCCCCGGCTTCGGTCAGTCTTTCACGGTGCGGCGCTTCTTTTCCACGTCATAGAAGGGCATCGAATGCGTCACCGCCGGGATTTCCCCATGCGTGGCGCAGTTCACCACCAGCTTGGTGCCGTTATTGGCGCAATCCACCGGCAGGCGGGCAATCGCGATGTTGTGCTTGTTCAGCGGCGAATACATCGCCTGCGTCACCAGACCCACCTGCTTGCCATTCTGGAACACCGGCGCACCGTTGCCCGGCACATTCGTGCCTTCCATCTTCAGGCCCCAGATCTTGAACCGCTCCTTGCCCTTCAGGCGGTAATGCTCTTCCGCACCACGGAAGCCGACCTTGCCCGGCGACACGGTGAAATCGAGCCCCAGTTCCCACAGCGTATCGCCGGGGCCCTCATTCTCGAACGGATACATCTCGGAATTGTCATAGGGGAAGAACAGCAGATAGCTTTCCGTCCGCAGCATATCCAGCGTGGTAAAGCGGCAGGGGATGATTCCCATCGACTTGCCCTCGTCCAGAATGCGGTCCCAGATCATCGGCGCATCCTGCCCGCGCACGAACAGCTCATACCCCCGCTCGCCGGTATATCCGGTCCGCGAGATCATCGCGGGCTTGCCGAAAAGGCTCGTCTGCATATGCGCAAAATAGGGAAGCTGGCGGATGCCCGGCACATGCTTTTCCAGATAATCCACCGCCAGCGGCCCCTGCAGCGACAGGTCATGCGTGTTGTCGTCAAAGCGGATGGAAACATCGCGCCCCGTCGCGGCCATGGTCAGCTGCTCATGCGCGCCGCCCGACCCGTGGACCACCATGAAGGCGTTGGGGGCAAGGCGATAGATCACGCAGTCGTCGATGAACTTGCCCTGATCGTTCAGCATGGTCGCATAGACCGAACGCCCCGGCATCAGCTTTTCCATGTTCCGGGTGGTGGCCCGTTCGATCACATGGCTGGCGGCCGGACCGGTGATGTGGACCTTCTTCAGGCCCGACACATCCATCAGCCCCGCCTTGGTACGGATCGCCATGTATTCCGCGTCCGGATCACCGTCATAGGACCACGCGGTTCCCATCCCGCTCCAGTCTTCAAGGTTAGACCCAAGCGCCCGGTGGCGGTCGCCGAGCGTGGAGAAGCGCCAGGAATTCGTCATCATGTCCCTCCCGATGGACTTATGGATTGCCGTTACTTTCCAACCATCCCCCCACGAAATCAACCTTCATGTGCAAAAAGTTTTCCTGTCAGGGAAAGTTTTTCTCTCATTACTGGCCTGACCCTGCCAGACCCGCCCTGCAGCGCCCATGGAACAAGCAGCTTGCACAGCACATGGCGCAAACCGGCCCCCGCAACGAAAAAGGGCGGCCCGAAGGCCGCCCCTTTCCATCCGTTTTCCGCGCCCCGATCAGCCCGGCAGCACAAAGAACCAGTTGGCCCAGAGCACCACCACCGCCCCCGCGATCAGCGCGAGATAGGGCAGGAAGCCTGCCTTCCGCTCACCCAACTCGCCATAGGGAAGACCCAGATCGTCATAGGCTTCCTTCGGGAACTTGCCGCCATCCACGACGTAATGGCGATACCAGAACACCGGGAAGATGAACGACGCGAAGATCAGCCCCGACCACAGCGCGTTCTCATAGCCCCAGACCTTTGCCCCCGCACCAAGGAACAGCGCGTTGACGAAGGCCAGCATCGTGTTCAGCCCGATAAGCCATGTCGGCGCTGTCCAGGGCCGATCCATATGCGCGCTGTCGATCCGGTGGATCCAGCCCGCGTTCAGGTTCAGGAAGTTGAACAGGATGTAACCCACGTTCGAGATGGCAAGCACGTAGAAATAGCCCGTCGCATCCGATGCCAGTGCAAGCAAGAAGATGTTGAAAGCCACATCCGTCCACATCGCCCGGCGCGGCGCGCCATGTTCGTTGACAGTGCCAAGGAACTTGGGCAGCCAACCGTCCCGCGAACCCTGATAGAGCGTGCGCGAAGATCCCGCCATGGCCGTCATGATGGCAAGGAACAGCGCGATGATCATCAGGACGACGAAGATCTGCGTCACCACCGGCCCACCGCCCATCATGTTGCCCATGGCCTCACCCACGCCCGTCCCTTCGACGATGCCCGGCGCGGTCATGCCGTCCAGACCGAGATAGCCTTGGAACGAGAACGGGATCAGGAAGAAGAACACCATGCACAACAGGCCCGAGTAGAAGATCGCGCGGAAGGTATCGCGCTTGGGGTCCTTCAACTCGCGCGTATAGCAGACCGCAGTCTCGAACCCGTAGGTGGACCATGCCGCGATATACATCCCGCCCAGAAACAGCGTCCAGCCACCGATGTTCCACGACCCATCATCGCCCGCATTCGGCGGCATCAGGTTGGTGACATTCATCCAGTCGATGGAGCCGGTGAGCATCGGAACGAAACCAACCAGCAGAAGCGGGATCAGAACGATGATCGCAAGCCACTTTTGCGCTGATGCGGTCGAAGCGATACCCCGCTCCTGGATCGCAAGGATGATCAGCATCAGCGCCACACCGATGATGAAGGTCGAATTGAAATGCAGCGTCCCCAGCCCCGGAACGGTCAGTTGGAAAGCCTCATAGACCCGGAACCACGGCGTCAGCGCCTCGACCCCGGCATTCGCGGCAACGGCTTGGATGGCCTGCTCTGCCGTCACGCCGGCATTTTCGGCCATGTAGGCAACTACAGCCTCCGAATCAGCGGTGAAACTACCGATATTCGCCGCGACCCAATCCAGCACGGGCTGGCTGTCGGCAAGCGGGATCGGGAACAGGGCATTCAGAATGTAACCCGCCGCGATCGCACAGCCCAGCGACAGGACCGGTGACCAGGCGAACCAGTTGCACCACACCGACAAGGGCGCGATCAGCTTGCCATAGCGCAGCCATGCGGTGGCACCATAGACGCTGGTCCCGCCGGATTTATTGCCGAACATCCCCGCCATCTCGGCATAGGTGAAGCTTTGCGAGAAGCCCATCAGCATCGAAAGCATCCAGACCACAAAGGCATATTGCCCAACTGTGCCCGAGATACCCCCGATGGAAAACAGAACCAGCGGCGGCACACCCGCCGCAACCCAGAAAGCGCCCTTCCAATCCAGCGCGCGTTGAAGCTCGCCGGAGCTTGAATTGGATGACATAGACATACTCCCTTGTTCCCTGTTCCTACCGGTTCCCGGGCCTTTCCCTGCCCGTGGTCCGGTTTTTGCTTTCCCACCGGCCGGCCATGGCAGGCCGGAAGGGTCTGTCTCGGGCACGAAACGGCCGCGCCGCTCCGACCAGCCGGGCCGGTTTTCCACCCGGTTCATCGGGAAACCCGTGCCCGTCGGCCAACGATCACTGCAATCGCTGCCCCGTATCGGGCAGGAAAGCACGGTAAATGCGCCAAGGCGAGAAAAATTTCATTCGTGCGAAAATTTGTTTCCCGCAGGCTGCCCTCTCTTCGCCGTGGGCATGAAAAAGGGGCAAGGATCCTGTCCCCGCCCCCTTCTGCCTTGTTTCCGATCGCCCCTTGCGCTGCGCGCCCGGTCTTTTGCTACTTGGCGCGGCTATAGGCCGCCCGCTCGTGCCGCGATCCCGCGACCAACGCGACAACACAAACAACAAGCGACAACGCCAGCCATACAGCCTCGGTCCCCGCGCCGGCATAATAGGCCCCGTCCACCGCAGCCCAGTTCGTTACATCCGTTCCAATCAGCATCACGCCCTCCGGTTTCAGGGTTTCATTCGGCAGGAGTCTTCGTGGCTGGCCCTGCAGCCAGGAATTCGGGATAGGCCTCGATCGGCACCTTCACCTTGTCGAGCCCGATTACCTCGGCTTCGCGGGGCACCCGCAGCATCCCCAGTTTCTTGAGGATCAGCGACACCACATAGCCGGGAATGAACCCAAGCGACGCCATCACCACCGCGCCCACGACCTGACCCGTCAGCGAAATCACCGGCGCGCCTTCCGATGTCAGCGCCGGATAGCCCGCCGCGAAGATGCCCACCGCGATCACACCCCACAGGCCAACGACCCCGTGCAGCGCCACAGCACCCACCGCGTCGTCGATCCGCAACCGCTCCACATAGCGCGCGACAAGCGGCATGATAGCCCCACCGATCGCGGCGATGACAAAGGCCATCGGCGGCCAGTAAAGATCCAGCCCTCCCGCAACCGAGATGATCCCGCCAAGCGCGCCCGACATCATCCAGAACGGATCATGTGTCATCACCCAGGCGACAATCGCCCCCCCGGCAAAGCCCATCAGGATGTTGAAGGTCATCGCCGACAACGTCACCGGCGTGCCATAGATCGTGGCAAAGATCCCCTGCCCCCAGGACCACGGCTCGCCCGGGAAGATCACGCAGCCCATAAGGAAACCCCAGAAACCGGCGATGATCAGCATGAGCCCGACCAGCGCCGCGGGCATGGAATGGCCGGCAATCGCATTGGCGCTGCCATCCGCGTTGAACTTGCCCACCCGGGCGCCAAGGTTGATCAGCACCCCCAGCGTGAAGAAGCCCGCGATGGCATGCACCACGCCCGCCGCACCAAAGTCGTGATACCCGAACGAGGTCACCAGCCAGCCATCGGCATGCCAGCCCCAGGCCGCGCCCAGGATCCAGACAAAGCTGCCCAGCACGATGGCCAGGATGGTAAAGCCCACGATCTGGATCCTCTCAATCAACGATCCCGACATGATCGAGGCCGTCGTCGCCGCGAACATGGCAAATGCTCCGAAGAAGACGCCCGTCGCACTGTCGGCGACGTTCGGCCCCATCACCGCCCCCACCGGATTGGCCGCGGCCAGCGCATAATCCAGCCCCGAAGTGCCGATCGGCCCGGGCGCCATGCTGAAGCCTGTCGGAAAGGCCCAGTAGATGAACCAGCCCACATAATAGAATGTCGGGATGATGAAGGCGAAGGCGAGGATGTTCTTGATCCCCGATGCCAGCGCGTTCTTCGCCCGCGATGCGCCCATCTCATAGGACAGGAACCCCGCATGGATCAGCACCATCAGCGGGATGGTCAGCCAGTAGAAGGTCTCGGCAGTCGTTCGGTTCAGTCCGGCCATACCGCTTTTCAGCGTGGCCAGTTCCGCCGTAAGGGCGGCGATCTGGTCTTCCATGCAATCACTCCCCATCTGTTGTGCCGCCCCGCTTGTTGCCCGGGGGCTGGCCATGAAAGTTAAGCACGGGCGGGCTTTGCCCGGACCGCGCAACTTCAGATGCGGCAATTTTGTTTCAAGACAAAACTTGCAAACGCAAGATAATGACCAAAAAATTGGCAGTTTCTCACCCGTCGCCCAGGAAATGGTCAATCCTTGACTGATCAAAGAAAAAGGCCCCGGCAATGCCGGGGCCTTCCTGTCGGGTCCTGCACCCGGTCAGTTGCGCAGATAGCTTTCCATCGAATCTTCAAGCGCGTCCTTCCAGGGCGTGTGATGGATGGGGGCCATGGTGCCGGTGATCACCGACTTGTAGGCATTGTTGCGGAAGCCCATGATGTCGTCCTTCTTGTGGTCCTTCCACTCGAAGAAAGCCTCGCAGGCGCCATCCACATCGAAGGACGGATAATCCGTCTCCGCGATCAGCTCCTTCACATAGTCGCCCTGATAGTGGATCGCGTCATGCGCGTCCTTCCCGGCATCCTCATCCGCCACGCGCTTTTCGACATCGGCCAGCAGAACCTTCTTGTCAGCCGGGATGGCGATCCGCCCCATGATGGCATCGCGCACCCACCAGGCCTGCGCGTCGAACATGTTGAAGGTGAACCACTGGTCCTGCATGCCGACATAGAACAGCTTCGGGTTATGCACCCAGACCACGCCCTTATACAGATCCGCAGCCGCCAGCCTGTTCGCCGTCTTCAGGCGCAGGTCATCGGGCAGGAAGGGGAAGTGGTGCTTGTAGCCGGTGCAAAGGATGATCGCGTCAACCTTCTTGCTGGTGCCATCGGCGAAATAGGCGGTGGTTTCATCCACCCGCTCCAGCTTGGGCACTTCCTTCCAGTTGTCGGGCCACTTGAACCCCATCGGCGCGTTGCGATAGGCGACGGTGATCGACTTCGCCCCGTATTTCCAGCATTGCGACCCGATCTCCTCGGCCGAGTAGGATGAACCCAGCAGCAGCAGGTCCTTGCCCGCGAACTCCCGCGCATCGCGGAAATCATGGGCGTGCAGGACGCGGCCATTGAACTTGTCGAAGCCCGGATATTCGGGAACGTTCGGCACGCTGAAGTGGCCGGATGCCACCACGACATTGTCGAACTCCTCCTCATACATCCGGTCATTCTTCAGGTCATGCGCGGTGACGGTGAACTTGCCCGTCGCCTCATTGTACTTGACCATGCGGATGGTGGTCGAAAAGCGGATCCAGTCGCGCACCCCGGCCTTTTTCACCCGCCCCTCGATATAGTCGAACAGCACGGCACGCGGCGGATAGCTGGCGATCTGCTTGCCGAAATGCTCTTCAAAGGAATAGTCGGCAAATTCCAGCCCCTCCTTCGGCCCGTTCGACCAAAGGTAGCGATACATGGAGCAATGGACCGGCTCGCCGTTCTCGTCGAGGCCGGTCCGCCATGTGTAGTTCCATAACCCGCCCCAGTTCGACTGCTTTTCAAAGCAGACCACTTCGGGAATGTCCGCGCCCTTGGCCTTGGCCGACTGGAACGCCCTGAGCTGGGCCAGACCGGAAGGACCCGCTCCGATGACGGCAACACGCTTTTTCAATCTTCCCTCCATGTGCATTCTTATGCGCTGCTTTGGATGGAAAACTAAACGCCGCAAGCAATGCGCGTCAAATATTTTTCCCTCCATGAAATTATTTAAGGAAAAGGAACCTTTTCCGGCCCTTGCTTTCCTCCGCTTTGCCCTTTGCCAAAAGGCTTTCCCCGCCCTGCCCTGCCTGGAAAACGGGCATTCCGCGTGGAACGGCTCTGCTGCGCGGCCAGGGATGATTCTGGAAACAAAAAAGACCCCCACCCCCGGATTCCCCGCCCGAACGTAGAAAAGGCCGGATTTATGCCCCGCTCTGGCCATCTTTTGCCCGAACACAGGGGTCTAGGTTGTGTGGGTGTGGTGTGTTCTCGCTCGGTGGTCCGGCCGTGCGTTTCGTGTCTGGTGCAGTTCCAGTCGGACGCCCTTGGCAGCTGGTTGCAGCATGAAAATACTTGCCGTCGACGACGACGATACGATCCTCGACCTGCTTTCCGAAGCGCTGGCGCTTTCGGGGCATGATCGGATGGCCCGCGCCCGATCCGCGCATGAAGCGCTCGGCGTGATCGCGGCCACCACCACGCCCTTCGATTGCCTGCTTCTCGATATCCAGATGCCCGGCATGGACGGCATCGCCCTGTGTCGCGAAATCCGCAGCCTGCAGGGTTACGCCCATACGCCGATCCTGATGCTCACGGCCATGTCGCAGCGCGACTATATCGAACGCGCCTTCATGGCAGGGGCCACCGACTATGTCACCAAGCCCTTCGATCTGCTGGAACTCAGCACCCGCATCGGCATGGCCCACCGCCTGATCGAGGAACGCCACCGGGTCGAGGACGGGCTGACCACGATCGAACGGCTCAAGCGCGAATTGCGCACCCTTCCCGCGCTCTCGCTCAGCGATCCGCTGGATCTGGGCAAGGTGCCGCGCACCATCGCCTATCTGTCCTTCGAGAATTACATCCTCACCCTGACCCGGGCAAAGCTGTTCACCTCCAACGTCATGGCGGTGAAGATCGTCGATGTGGAACGCATTCACGCCGAAAACCGCCCGGCGGAATTCCTGGCCCATCTGCGCCTTGTGGCCCAGGCGCTGGCCGAGGCGACCGAAGGCGAAAGCAGCGTGCTGTCCTATCGTGGGAATGGCACCTTCCTTTGTGTCAGCCACAACCGCAGCCGCCTGACCCCGCAGGACATCGAAACCCATATCAACGACTCGATCCTCGTCGGGCAGGGTGTCTCGGTCATGGTGGGGGATCGCACCTCGCTGGGCGCGCTCACGCGCTTCGGCTCGCTGCAATCCATCAACAAGGCCGCGGCATCCGTCGAACGCCGGATCGAAACCGTGGGCAGCGCGCCCACCCTGCCCCGTTCTCTGCCGCAACGCTCACTTGCCCGCTATCGCGGCGAGCAGGAGCGTTCGGCCTATGAAGGGTTGTTGCGGCAGGTCCTGTCCGAAGATCTCGCCCGTCTGCGCGGCGAACTCAATGCAGGCGCGGGTCGAGGTTCATCACCGCGACCTGAACCTTCACGCCGTCAAGCTCCATGACCGGCCCTGCGGGTTCCGCCCGCAGGCCCAACCGCCCGATCCAGCGCGGCCAGACGGCCGGCCCGAAAGCGATGATCTTCTGCGCCCCGAGCGACCGCGCCGTGCGGATCATCTCGTACATCAGATCGCCCTGAACCTTCTTGCGCAGCTTGGCCGGAACCGTGTTCGACACGAAGATGCGCGAGGCTTCCCAGATGTTCGGATCGACCGGCGCCTCGAAATCCATCAGGTCCGAGGGGATCGACTCAAGCATCCCCCGCTGGGCATCCCGAATCATGTAGGTATACATCCCCACCCGGGCCGTGGTCGGCGTCAGGCGGACGCCCGCCAGCACCTCGCCCTGCTCATGCACGGCAATCCACCGGCTCGCCGGGGTGTCGTACTGATCGAACTCCATCCCCTCGGCTTCCGGCAGGCGCCAATTGTTGCGCAAGATAAAGGACTTGCGCCGCGCACGTAGCAGATTGACGAACAGATCGCCGTGCTGGTGCATGTTCTGGAAGGAAAGGGTGGTCGTCAGCATCACTGGCCCTGATTTCATCGCCTCGTCACCGCTGGACAGCCGGGGGTTGGCCCCCTCTTGGGAAGCCTCTGCCGGCATCGCCTCAGAGAATTTCTGAGACCGCCTGTTCGGAGGTAGGCTGACCATTGCGCGCTCAAGCATAAACAATTGTTAACAGTGTAAGGTCACGCGGCACGGGAAACACAAACTAAAGTTTAGACCGATTTGGGGATTCAGGCAAAACTGTGGCAAATCCGCAAACCCGAAAAAACCTTCCGTTACAACATATTGTGGCAACTACCTAACATAGCCCCCAGTCCGGATTCTTGACAAAATCCAACCTCGGACTGGCGGTGAAAAAACGTGCACTGTTCACGCCTGCCACACAATCGCCGCAAGCGGGAAAGATCAAGCAGAAACTCGGCTTATGGGCGAACGGGCGCGCAAATCTGGCGCTTCGCCAGAAATCACCGCAAGCTGACCACAAAATCGTCCAACTGCTTGGTCAGTAACACCTGTGAATGCAGTCATCGTCAGGGTCGCCGGATCGCGCCGCGCCGGGCATGGCTGTTCCAGACCGGGGGTTGCCATGCCGCGTTACTTTCAGACATTCAAGGTATTCGGCGAAGTCGCCGATCTGATGCTGCTGGAACGCCCGGAACGCCGTCTCATGGTCGATATCTCTCTCGAACCTGCCTTGCACGCGCCCGGGCGCAACCCCTATCCGCACCGCACCACCTTCTGCATCACCGATTCCCATCTGATGCAGCGCTTCCTTTCCGAAATTTCCATCGGCGATGCCATTGATGCGGAAGGCACATTCTCGCAGTCCGACTACGTCCCCCATCGCACGACCTGTATCGACACGACCTTCCTTCTGCTCGACTATCGTCGCCTCGTGGATTCGGAACAGCTTATTCCCGCGCCGACAGATTTCGCCGTCGATGCGCTGCGCCGGATGCGCCTGCATTGAATGAAAGGCTCGATCAGAGCATGACTTCCGCCCCCTTCAACGCGGCGCCAGCCAAGACCCCTGCGCCGGGCAAGGCCGCGTCCTCGACACGCGCCACACGCCTGTCGGCGGGGATGCGCCTGCGCCGCTATCTGCGCGGGGCGCTGCGCCTTGAAACCAGCGCGACCCGGCTTGAAAAACAGGTGCGCGACTATGTGACCGTCACGCTGGAACTTTTCTGGAAGCGCCAGACGATCTATGCCGCCGCCGCCCTGCTTTGCGGCTTCTACTACGATCTTCAGGTTGCGGTCTTCTGCTACCTCTTCATCCAGTTCACCGAATTCTGCGACACCTGGCTGTCGCTGCGCATTGTGAAATGGCAGGGCGGCAGCCTGCGCGAGGCCCGCCGATACCGCGATCTGCTGCTGCTCTCGGCGGTGCAAAGCACGGCGGCCATCGTCCTCTGGGCCGGGATCGTGGCCTATATGGAAGGCATCTCCTCCCATTTCATGCCGCTCTTCTTCCTTTTTGCCGCGGGCCTTTTCGCGGCGGTGAACAACCACCAGATCCCGCAGATCCTGCTGGTGCGCCTGGTCATGTATGCGGGGGTGTTCCTCTACATTCCCATTTCCGACATCCTCAAGGTCATGCCCCCGATCCAGAGCTTTCTCTGGCTTCAGCTCTTCACCGTGGTCTTCGTGCTGTTCTTCGTGGTGGAATGCTCGATCATCTTCCTCAGGCTCTATCGCCGCGGCCTCGATCAGCTGGATGAACTGCGGCTTGAACGTGACCGCGTGCAGGCTGCCTATGAGGTGAAGTCGCAATTCGTCTCGGTCGTCAGCCACGAATTGCGCACGCCCCTCACCTCGATCAACGGCGCGCTGGGGCTGCTGCGCACGGGTGCCTATGACAGTGATCCCTCCAAGGCGCGCAACATCCTTGAAATCGCGCACAAGAACAGCGTCCGCCTTTCGGCCCTGATCAATGATCTGCTCGATCTGCAAAAGATCGAATCCGGCCAGATGAGCTATGATTTCGATGAGCTGGACCTCGTCTCCATCGTCGAGGAAAGCCTCGCCGCGATGGAATCCTTCGCCCAGACCTACGGGATCACCTTCGTCCTCTTCGCGCCCGAAGAAATGGTCATCGTGCAGGCCGATCGCGACCGCCTGCATCAGGTGCTCGACAACCTGCTGTCCAACGCCATCAAGTTCTCGCGCCGCGGCGAACAGGTCGAGGTGCGCGTCGTCATCCGCGGCCAGCGCGTTCTGGTCGAGGTGCAGGACCACGGCATCGGCATTCCGCCCAATTCCCGCGAAAAGGTCTTCGGCAAATTCTCGCAGGTCGACAGCTCTGACCGGCGCAGCCATGGCGGTACGGGCCTTGGCCTGTGCATCGCGCAGGAAATCATGGCCGCCCATGGCGGCGCGGTGGATTACACAAGCAAACTTGGCGAAGGCAGCACCTTCGTCATTGATTTTCCCTTCAAGGACTGACCGAAATGACCTTTCAAGCCGATCTTCCGCAACCTGCTGACATGGCCGCGCGTCTTGCCCCGATCCGCGCCCATTTCATCGGGACGCTGCCACCGCGTCGGGATCGGCTGACCAGCTTCCTTGACAGTTTCGACCGGCCCGAGGTTGACCCCGCCATCATGCGCCAGTTGCAGGAAGACGCCCACAAGATGCGCGGCGTGGCCCCCACGCTGGGCTTCACCAGCCTCGGTCAGGCGGCGGCGCTGGTCGATGAACTGCTCGAACCCTGGCACAGCAGCAATGACGGCATCCCCGTCAACGAGCGCATCATCGACGGCCTCGCGCTCCTTCTGGCCGAGATCGAGGAAACCATCGCAGCGCGCTGACCGGGTCGCGTGCGGCCCCTCGCCCTTTCCCGGCGGGGCTCGCGGTCTGCCCCTCAGGCGCGGCCCGTGTCCTGCGCGTTCCAGTAGCGGCGGATCTCGTCCGGAAGGGTCACCGGATCGAAGGGCTTCGAAATCTTGCCCACAACGCCAAGCCCGGCCAGCTCCTGCTCCACCAGTTCCATCGCCTTGGCCGTCATGAATATGGCGGGCGTATCGGCGAATTCCGGCTTCTCGCGCAGCGCCTGCAAGGTCTGCATCCCGTTCATGTCCGGCATCATGAAATCCAGCAGCAGAAGATCCGGCCGGAAAGCCTGCGCCTTCTCAAGCGCCTCCGCCCCTGACGAACATTGCAGCACTTCAAACCCGCCCAGATCGGCCAGGGCCAGACGCGCGATCATCAGGATGTCTTCATCGTCCTCGACGTGAAGAATGCGGTTCAGTCCGGTCATTGGCACCCCCCGGTGCGCAAGGATCGCGGCTTTCCCCGTGCCACGTCCTGAACAGAGCGTGACGATGGACGCCCGCCGCGTCAATCACCCCGTTAACAATCTTCCACTTTTTCGGGGAACTGATTGTTTCTCAATGAATTACAATGCGCCGCCCTACCCGGCCAAGGGCGGGACAGAACGTCGCAGATCACCCGGCAAGCCGGAAACGACTCGCCCATCTTCCCTTACGTCACCTTGATGTCATCCAAGCTTCACCCAGACGGTTTTCAACGCGGTGTATTTGTCGAAGCTGTGGATCGAAAGATCGCGCCCGAAACCGGATTGCTTCACCCCTCCAAAGGGCGTCATGGCCGACAGCGCATCGACCGTGTTCACGCTGACCGTCCCCACCCGCAACCCGGCCGACATGCGGAAGGCCCGGTCGATATCCCGCGTCCAGACCGAGGCCGCCAATCCATAGGCGCTGTCATTGGCGATACGCAGCGCCTCTGCCTCATCGGCAAAGGGGATCACCGCCAGCACTGGGCCAAAGACCTCGTCCCGCGCCAACTCGCTGCCCGGGTCCACCCGATCAAAGATCGTGGGCGTGATCCAGGCATCCGATCCGCCCCGCGTCAACCGCTCGCCCCCCGTCACCAGCCGCGACGCAGCCCGCGCCCGGTCGATGAACCCCGCGACGCGGCCGGCGTGATGGCTGTCCACCATCGGCCCCATCGTCGTGGCCGGGTCCAGCGGATCGCCCTGCACCACGGCCGCCGCACGTGCCGCCAACCGCTCCACCATCGCGTCATGCACGTCGCGATGCACCAGAAGCCGCGAATTGGCCGAACAGACCTCGCCCGCGTTGAAGAAGATGCCAAAGGCCGCCATATCCGCCGCCCGGTCCAGATCGGCATCGGGAAAGATGATGTTGGGCGACTTGCCCCCCGTCTCCAGCCAGACCTGCTTCATGTTCGACCGCCCGGCATAGGTCTGGAACAGCTTGCCCACCTCGGTCGATCCGGTGAAGGCAAGGCAATCGACATCCGCGTGCAGCCCCAGCGCCTGCCCCGCCTCATGCCCATATCCCGGCACGACGTTCAGCACGCCATCCGGCAACCCCGCCTCTGCCGCCAGTTCCGCCAGCCGCAGCGCCGAAAGCGGCGATTGTTCCGCAGGCTTCAGCACCACCGAATTCCCCGCCGCCAGCGCCGGGGCCAGCTTCCATGTGGCCATGTCCAAAGGAAAATTCCACGGCACCACCGCCCCCACCACACCCAGCGCCTCGCGCCGGATCATGGCGATATCGCCGGGGCCTGTCGGCGCGATCTCGTCATAAAGCTTGTCTATGGCCTCGGCGTGCCACTGGAAGAAATGCGCCGATCCCGGCGCGTCGATGGTCGACGATTCTGCAATCGGCTTGCCCATGTCCAGCGTATCCAGCAGCGCCAGTTCCGGCACATTGGCCCGGATCAGCGCGGCAAGGCGCAGCAGCACCTCCTTCCGCTCTGCCGGCGACTTGCGCGACCACCGACCATCCTCGAAGGCCGCCCGCGCCGCCCGCACCGCGCGGTCCACATCCGCCGCATCGCCCCGTGCCACCTCGGCCAGCACCGCGCCCGTCGCCGGGTTCACACTGGCAAAGCGCGCGCCCGACGCGGCCTCCTGCCAGCGCCCGTCAATCCAAAGCCCCGTCCGCAGTTTCAGGGCAGCCGCCCTCGCCTTCCATTCGGCATGGATTGTCATCGCCTGTCACTCCTGTTTGCCGCGCCAGACTGCCCCAAGCCCCGCCCCGGCGTGAGGAAAGTTTTCCGCCTCGCTGCTTAGGCAGAACCTAAGCAGCCGTCAGAAGCGGCAGCATCATCGCAAACAGCTCCGCCTGCGAAGAAATATGGCAGCGCGCGTAAAGCTGCCTGCGGAAAACCTTCACCGTCTGCGCGCTGACCCCCAGCCGCAAGCCGATGGAATCGGTCGAATGGCCGCGCAGGATCAGCAGCGCCACCTCGGCCTGACGCGGCGAAAGATGGATGCCATGCGCCGCCTGCACGGCCCGCACCAGTTGCGCCGGCACGTCATCCGGCGCACCGTGTTTCGGCGATAGCCCCTGCCAATGCGCCTCGCCCAGCGCGGCCACGATCGGCGCGATCCTCTGGCATGTCTCGACATCGCGCGCCGAAAAGGCCGTCCCCGATGCCGCATCCCGCCCCAGACAGATGTTCAGCGATACATCCGCCACGGGGTAAAGCACGAAGGTGATCTCATCCAGCAGGGTCGTCTGTTGATAGTATTCGCGGAAATAGCGGCTGCGATGAAAGGCATCCGGGGCCACATCGCGCAGCCGGTATGCCCCCGCCGGTGCCCGCGACATATGCAGGTCATGGAACGGATCCAGAAGATAGGCCCCGGGCAGATAGGTCGTGTCCAGTTGAACGAAGACCTGCGGCAGATCGCTCTGCCGGAACAGAACCTGCGGCGCCCCCGCATCGCGATCGGCAAGGATGATCAGGTTGTCAGGCGCGACGCAGCGACGGAACCAGTCATGCAGCGCCCCCTCGAACCCCGCCCCGCCAACGCGGCGGATGACCTGGGCCAGTTGCCCCTCGGCACTGTTGGGAAGCGGCTGCATCATACCTCTCTGGGGGTATATACCCCCCATCTTCTGCGATCTTAAGCTTCCGCCACAGTCCAAGGGGTATGGGGCCGCATGTCAACAGCCATCGACATCCGTTCCGTGGTCAAGCGCTATGGCACCGCCACCGCGCTGCACGGCGTTTCACTCTCCATCGCCGACAATGAATTCTTCACGCTGCTCGGCCCGTCCGGCTGTGGCAAGACCACGCTCCTGCGCTGCATCGCCGGGTTCGAGGATGTGACCGAAGGTGAGATCGCCCTTTTCGGCCAGAACATCGCGCGGCTGGATCCGAACCACCGCCCCGTCAACACGGTGTTCCAGCAATACGCCCTCTTCCCACATATGACCGTGCTGGAAAACGTGGCCTTCGGGTTGAAGATGAAGGGCGTTTCCGTCACGGACCGCACCGCCCGCGCGGGGCGGATGCTGGAGATGGTCCACCTCTCCGCCTTCGCCGACCGCATGCCGTCCCAACTCTCCGGCGGGCAGCAGCAGCGCGTGGCCCTCGCCCGCGCCCTCGCCCCGGAACCCAAGGTCCTGCTCCTCGACGAACCGCTCTCCGCCCTCGACCTCAAACTCCGTCAGGCGATGCGGGTGGAGCTGAAAACGCTGCAAGAGGAAACGGGCATCACCTTCATCTTCGTGACCCACGATCAGGAAGAAGCCCTCACCATGTCCGACCGCATCGCGGTCATGTCCCAGGGCCGCGTGCAGCAGATCGGCACGGCACGCGACATCTACGAATCTCCCGTGAACCGCTTCGTGGCCGACTTCATCGGCGAAACCAACCTCCTCGAAGTCACCGTCGACCGCGTCGAAGGCGATACCGCCCGCGTCACCCTTCCGGGCGGCCACGCGATCACCGTCCCGGCCGCAGGCACCACCCAAGGCAAGCACCACCTCTCCATCCGCCCCGAACGCCTGTCGCTGGCGCCCCAAGGCGACCTTACCGCCACGGTCGAACGTGTCGTCTACCTCGGCACCGATCTGCAACTCCTCACCCGCCTGCAAACGGGCGAGGAATTCCACATCCGCCTGCAGAACTCCGCCCGGACCGAAATCCCCGCACCGGGCACCACCGTTGCCCTGCATCTGGAGGAAGGCGCAGCCCGCCTTCTCGCCGACTGATGGCAGGCATGACCCCGACACCGAACGGCAGCAACGGCACGGGCTACCGCAGCATAGTGGGGCCGCTCCTGATCCCCACATGGGCGGTGATCGGCATTTTCCTCGTCCTGCCCGTCCTCTTGATGGCGGTTTACAGTTTCCTGACCAAGGAATTCCGCGGCGGCGTGATCTGGGACTTCACCCTTGCCGCCTATGACCAGTTCTTCCTGAACCGGGGCCTCTTCGGCGACGAACCACCCGTCATCGAATGGACCTATATCATGATCTTCTGGCGCTCGATCTGGCAGGCCGCCTTGGCGACGCTGATCTGCCTGATGGTGGGCTTTCCCACCGCATGGTTCATCGCCACAAGGCCCCCCAAGGCCCGCGCGATCTGGCTTTTCCTCATCACCGTTCCCTATTGGGTCAACCTGCTGATCCGCACGGTCAGCCTGAAATTCCTGATCCGCGAAAACGGCCCCCTGAACGAAAGCCTGATGTCCATCGGGCTGATCACCGATCCGCTGCCCCTCGTGAACACCAACCTCGCCGTGCAGCTTGGCCTCTTCTACAGCTACCTTCCCTTCATGGTGCTGCCGATCTACGCCGCCGTCGAACGCTACAACTTCGCCCTGTCCGAAGCCGCGGCCGACCTCTACGCCTCCCGCTGGGTCACCTTGCGCGAAATCGTCCTCCCCGTCGTGAAACCCGGCATCGTCGCGGGCTGCATCCTCGTCTTCGTCCCCTCCCTCGGCGCCTTCCTCGCCCCCGACCTGCTGGGCGGCGCCAAGACCTTCATGATCGGCTCCCTCATCGACGAACAGTTCCGTGGGTCCCAAGGCAACTGGCCCTTCGGCGCCGCCGCCGCGATGATCCTGATGACCCTCGTCCTCATCGTCCTGATGATCTACGCCCGCGCCCAGACGAAAGGGGAGGCAAGATGAAGGGCGTTCGCCACTACCCCGGTTTCCTCGGCATGGCCGTCGCCTGCCTGATCATCCTCTACGCGCCCCTGATTGTCGTCACGATCTACAGCTTCAACGATAGCACCTCCATCACCACATGGGGCGGATTTTCCTGGCGCTGGTATGCGGATGTCTTCACCGGCCCCGAAGCCCCGCGCTTCAAATCCGCCGCGTGGAACTCCCTCACCATCGCGCTGATCGCCGCCACCACCGCCACCGCCATCGCCGTTGCGGCCAGCCTCGCCATGATCCGGGGCGGCAGGTTCAAGGGAAAATCCGCCACCTTCACCCTGATCAACCTTCCCCTCATGGTGCCGGAAATCGTCATCGCCGTCGCCACGCTGGTCTTCTTCTCGGCCATCGGCCTGACCACGGGCTACCTGACCATCCTCATCGCCCATATCACCTTCTGCATCCCCTTCGCCTACCTGCCCATCGCGGCGCGGCTTCAGGGGATCGAGGACAGCTACGAACAGGCCGCCCGCGACCTTTACGCCACCCGCTGGCAGGCATTCCGCCTGATCCTGTGGCCCCTGATGATGCCCGGCATCATCTCGGGCTACCTTCTGGCCTTCATCATCTCGCTCGACGATTTCATCATCACGAACTTCGTCAAGGGCGCAGGTATGGAAACCCTGCCCACAGCCATCTTCGGATCGGTCAAGCAGGGGATCAAACCCAACATCATGGCCATCTCGACCATGATGCTCGCCGTGTCGGTGCTCTTCGTCACCCTGTCCTACCTCGTCAACCGCATCGGGCAAAGAACCCGGTCCTGAACCCAAAAGGGAGTTCCATGAAAAAGCTGCTCACCTCTGCCACCGCCTTCGCGCTTCTTGCCACGGCGGCCCATGCCGAAGGCAAGCTCTCGGTCTATCACTGGTTCGAATACATCCCGCAGGAACTGGTGGACAAATTCACCGCCGAGACGGGCATCGAAGTCACGATCGACACCTATGACAGCAACGAATCCATGCTGGCCGCGCTGAAAGCCGGCAAGATGGGCCAATATGACGTGGCCGTCCCGGGCGACTACATGGTCGCCATCATGGCGGGCGAAGGGCTGCTTGACACCTTCACCCCCGAAGAGATCCCGAACTTCGGCAATATCGCACCCCAATGGATCGACGTGCCCTTCGATCCGAGCCGCAAATCCTCCATCCCCTATCAGTGGGGCTCCACCGCCTTTTCGGTCAACCGCGACGTCTATACGGGCGACATCGACACGCTGGCCATGATCTTCGATCCGCCCGCCGAACTGCAGGGCAAGATCAACGTGCTCGACAGCCAGGGCGAGGTTCTCGCGCTCGGCTCCATCTACCTTGGCATCCCGCAATGCACGACAGACCGCGAGCAGCTCAAGGCGCTGAACGACATGCTGATCAACGCCAAGCAATACTGGGCCTCTTTCGGATCGGATACGGCAAAGGATGTGCTGGTCTCTGGCGATGCGGCGGCGGGCATGATCTATAACGGCTTCTCGGCCAAGGCCCGCGCCGAAGGGGCGAATGTCGAATATGCCTATCCGAAGGAAGGCTTCGTCGTCTGGATGGACAACGTGGTTCTGCTGAAAGACGCACCGAACCGCGACAACGCGCTGAAATTCATGAACTTCCTGCTGCAGCCGGAAAACGCCGCCGCCGTCACGAACTATGCGGCCTATACCGCTGGCGTGACGGGGGTGGAGCCGTTCCTTGACGAGGCGATCAAGTCCAGCCCGGAAAACAACCCGCCCGCCGACGCGCCCACGGGTGCCTTCATTCAGGTCTGCGATCAGGGAACCCAGCAATTCTACGATGCGATCTGGACCAACCTGAAGAAGTGACCCCGTGCAGGGGGGCCGCCCCGGCCCCCCTGCCCCCCCGCAGTACTAAATCCCCAACCCGGGGGACAGGAGGCCCCATGTCCTTTCCCATCGCCCTCTGGCAGGGCCCTTCGCCCGAAGGATCGGATGACGCGGCCTTCGCGGCCCTCGACGCCGCCCTCAAGGCCGCCGCTGCCATGGGCGCCATCACCCTTGTCGCGCCCGAGGCCTATCTTCCCGGCTACAATCAGCCCGACATCCCCGCCCGCGCCCAACCCCGCGGCGGCGCATGGCACCAGCGCCTCTCCGCCCTTGCCCGCAGCCACGCCTGCGGCATCGTCATCGGCTATGCCGAACGCGACGGCGACCAGGTTTACAATTCCGCCATCGCCATCAGCGCCGAAGGCAAGGAGATCGGCCACTACCGCAAGGTGCAGCTTTTCGGCCCACGCGAAAAATCCCTCTATACCCCGGGTGACGCTGTTTCCACCTTCGATCTCGCGGGCATCCGCGCCGCCATGCTGATCTGCTATGACGTGGAATTCGCCCATCTCACCCGCACCCTCGCCGAAGAGGGCGCGGATCTGATCCTTGTCCCCACCGCCAACCCCGAACCCAATACACATGTGTCACGCCTTGTCGTGCCGGCCCATGCCATCAACCACGGCCTGACCATCGTCTACGCCAACTATTGCGGGACCGAAGGCGACATCACCTATTGCGGCGGCTCCGTCATCGCCGCCCCCGATGCCGCCATCCTCGCCACTGCCGGTCCCGGCCCCGCATTGCTGATCGCCGATATCGACCGCCAGCCCGACCCCGCCCTTCTGCAAACCCAACTCACCGATTTCCGCCCGATCTGAGGCCACCATCATGCCCAAAGACAGCCGCGACAGCCGCTACGACATCCTCTTCGAACCGCTCCGCATCGGGCCAAAGGTGGCCAAGAACCGCTTCTATCAGGTCCCCCACTGCAACGGCGGCGGCTATCGCGACCCCTCCGCCGTCGTCGAAATGCGCCGCACCAAGGCCGAAGGCGGCTGGGGCGTCATCTTCACCGAACAGACGGAAATCCACCCCACTTCCGAAATCACCCCCTTCATCGAACAGCACCTCTGGGACGACCGCGACATCCCGGCCCTTGCCCGCATGGCAGACGCCATGAAATCCCACGGCGCGCTGGCGGGCATCCAACTCGCCTATTCCGGCATCAACGGCCCCAACCTCTATTCCCGCGAAGTCCCCCTCGCCGTCTCGGGCGGCCCCATCCTCACCTTCACCTCCGACCCGGTGCAGGCCCGTACCATGGACCGCGAGGATATCCGCGACCTCCGCCGCTGGTTCCGCAACGCCTTCCGCCGCAGCCAGACCGCAGGCTTCGACCTCATCTGTCTCTACGGCGCCCACGGCTTCGGCATCCTGCAACACTTCCTGTCGCGCAACACCAACCACCGCACCGACGAATACGGCGGCTCCCTCGAAAACCGCGCCCGCTTCCTGCGCGAAATCGTGGAAGAAGCGCGCGAGGAAACGCGCGGCGAACTCGCCATCTCCCTCCGCCTCTCCCTCCACGAAGGCGGCGAGCTTGGCTTCTCCAACGCCGAACTCCGCGACTTCATCGAAATGCACGGCGACCTGCCGGATATCTGGGACCTCGCCCAAGGCACGTGGGAGGCCTGCTCCGGCACCTCCCGCTTCAAACCCGAAGGCGCGCAAGAGGACCTTGTGAAAGGGATCAAGCAACTCACCTCCAAACCCGTCGTAGGCGTGGGCCGCTTCACGAGCGCCGACGCGATGGTCCGCCAGATCAAGCAGGGTATCCTCGATTTCATCGGCGCCGCCCGCCCCTCCATTGCCGATCCCTTCCTGCCGAAAAAGATCGAGGAAGGCCGCTTCGACGACATCCGCGAATGCATCGGCTGCAACATCTGCGTCTCCGGCGACATGACCCAAGGCATCAGCCGCTGCACCCAGAACACCGCCTTCATGGAGGAATGGCGCAAAGGCTGGCACCCCGAACGCATGCACCCCAAGGGCAAATCCGAAAGCGTCCTGATCGTCGGCGCAGGCCCCGCAGGGCTGGAGGCCGCGCATATCCTCGGCAAACGCGGCTACCAAGTCACCCTGGCTGAGGCCACAACAACGCTGGGAGGCCGCGTCGCCCGCGAACGCCTCCTCCCCGGCCTCTCCGCTTGGGGCCGCGTCGCCGACTACCGCACGGGCCAGATCGCCCCCATGCCCAACGTGCAGACCTACCTCGACAGCGCGCTGACCCCCGACGACATCCTCTCCTTCGGCATCGAACACGTGGCCATCGCCACGGGCTGCACATGGCGACGCGACGCCGTCGCCCGCCTCCACCTCCACCCCATCCCCACCGACCCCGCCATGCCGATCTTCACCCCCGACGACCTGATGTCAGGCGCAGGCCCCACGGGCGGACCCGTCCTCCTCTACGACGACGACCATTTCTACATGGGCTCCGTCATGGCCGAACTCCTCGTATCGCGCGGCTGCACCGTCCATTTCGTCACCCCCGCCGTGAAGGTCGCCGAATGGACCGACAACACGCTGGAACAATCCACCATCCAGCGCCGCCTGTCGGACCTCGGCGTCCACATCCACCTCTCCCACGCCCCCGATACCATCCACGCGGGCGCAGCCGACCTCACTTGCACATGGAGCGGGCGCAGCACCACCATCCCCTGCGACGCCGTCCTCATGGTCACCAGCCGCACCCCCAACGACACCCTCTTCCACGCCACCCGCGCGCAGGACTGGCAATCTGCAGGCATCACCAGTCTCAAACTCATCGGCGACGCCGCCGCCCCCGGCCCCATCGCATGGGCCACCTATGCAGGCCGCCGCTATGCCGAGGAACTGGACACCCCCGATCGCGGCGACGCCCTCTCCTTCCGGCGCGAGATTGCCGCACTGATGGACGCGCCCAGACTGACGCCATGATCGAAAAGTGAAACCACAGCCGGGATTTCCCGGCAATTCCGGGCCAGGAAAGCGCGAAAAGGGCAAGCCTTGTCCGCGCTGGTCCGGCCGATCAGACCGCCAGCCCCGCCTTCAGCCCCTCGAACACCGCCTCTTCGGCGGTGCGCGGGGCCAAGCAATCCCCCGCCATATGCACCTCTATTCCAAGCCCGGCCGCCACTTCCGCCAGATCGTCCACCGGGCGATGACCCAGGCACAGGACCAGGGTCGCCACGCCCTCCACCTCCATCGCTTCGCCACTGGGCGTGTGCTGCAGGAAAACGCTGTCCCCCGCCGTTCCGAACAGCCGTGCATAGGGGCGCACCTCCACCCCCAGACGATGCAACTCGGCCGCGATGTTGTCGCGCACATAAAGCGGCAGCACCTCGCCCGCATGCAGGCCGTTCACCGCCAGCACGACCGAAGATCCCGCCTTGGCCAGCATCTCGGCCAGCCCCGGCCCGATCCAGTCACTGCGCCAGTCCGCCACCACCACCCGCCCGCCGGGCCGCGCTTCGCCCCGCAAGACCTGCCACGCGGTCACCACCTCCACCCCGCCATCGCCGGGCAGGTCCGGCACATGCGGCACGGCCCCGGTGGCAAGGATAACCGCATCGGGTGCCTCATCGCGCAACACCTCTTCCGTCACGCGCACCCCCCGCCGCAGCCGGACCTGCGCGCGCTCCATCTCGCGCATCAGATTGGTGACGATGCCGCCGAACTCCGCCCGCCGGGGCAGCAACTGCGCCAGCAGCGCCTGCCCCCCGGGTTGCGCCGCCGCTTCCCATAGGGTCACGTCATGCCCGCGCCGCGCCGCCGTCACGGCGGCCTTCATTCCCGCAGGCCCCGCCCCCACCACCATCACCCGCCGGGGCCGCGCCGCCGGCGTCAGGCTGCCATAAGCCAGTTCCCGCCCCGTTTCCGGATGCTGGATGCAAGACACCGGCATCCCCTTGTGGAAATGCCCGATGCAGGCCTGATTGCAGCCGATGCAGGCCCGGATGTCATCCACCGCGCCCCGCGCCGCCTTGGCGGGCATCTCGGGATCGGCGATCAGCGCGCGCGTCATGCCGCACATGTCGGCCTGCCCGGCGGCCAGGATCGCCTCTGCCTCCTGCGGCTGGTTGATCCGCCCGGTCACGAAGACCGGCACCCGAAGCGCCCGCCGGAAGGCCGCCGCCTCGGGCGCGACATAGCCGGGCTGAAAGGCCATCGGCGGCGCGATATGTACGGCCCCGCCCAGCGTGGCCGATGTGCCCGTCGGCACGCTCACATAATCCAGATCCGCCTCCAGCGCGATGCAGGCCGCCCGCGCCTCCTCGACGGTCAGCCCCTCGTCATCGCGCTCGCCCGCGCTGATGCGCAGCCCGATGACAAAGGCCTCATCTGTCTCTGCCCGGATCGCCTGTAACACCTCGCGCAGGAACCGCAGACGACGCGCCTGTCCCCGCCATAGCTGTCCTGCTGCAGGTTCACCCGGGGGTTCAGGAACTGCGCGGGCAGATAACCGTGGCTTGCCACCACCTCCACCCCGTCTCGCCAGCCCTCCCGCCGCCCGCATCCGCCGCGCCGCCGCCGCATAACCCGCCACAATCTCCTCGATCATCGCCACCGGAAGCGCCCGCGGCATTACATGGAACCGCTCGTTCGGAACGCTGCTCGGCGCATAGGCCACCGCCAGCAGCCCATCCGCGCTTTCCATGATCTCGCGCCCGGGATGGAACAGTTGCGAAAACACCACCGCCCCTTCGGCATGGATCGCCTCGGCCAGCCGCCGATAGCCCGCGACGCAGCCATCCTCCGTCGCCATCAGCAGATGCGAAGTATAGCGCGCCGTCTCATGCACGCCCGCCACCTGCGTCACGATCAGCCCGACACCCCCCCGCGCCCGCGCCCGGTGATAGGCGATCAGCGCCTCGTTCACATGGCCGTCCACCGGCAGAACCGTATCATGCCCGGTCGACATGATCCGGTTGCGGATCTCGGCCCCGCGGATGCGCAGGGGCGCGAAAAGATGTGGAAACGCACGGCCATCCATCCCGCCTGCCCCGCTATTTGCCATGATCCGTCCCCTTCGCCTGCGCCGATGCGGCACCGTCCTGCCTAGCCCGGCCCCGCCCGCGCCTCCAGCCCTTTCCCGACGGCGCCCTTCCCACAGGCGACATGCCCGCCGACGCGGCCCCAATCCCGCACAGATCCCTTGCGCAATGGCCCCGCTTGCCTATCCTGCAAGGTGAAAATCCCTTTTCCACGGTGCTTCATGTCCAGCCTCCCTCGCCAGATCCCTGCACGCGCCCTTGCCCTTTCCCTCTCGCTCTTCCTCGCATTGCCCGTCGCGGCCACAGCGGCACCCTGCTCCGATACCGGCGGCCAATATGAAAGCTGGAAACCCCTCATGGCCGAAGAGGCAAAGGCCGCCGGTGTCGGCCGCCGCGGGATCGAGGCGCTGATGGCCACCAGCTATTCCAAGGCCACCATCGGGGCCGACCGCAACCAGAAAAGCTTCAGATACAGCCTCGCCAAGTTCCTCGAGATCCGCGGGGCCGAGGCGATCGTCAGCCAGGGCCGCAAGCGCCGCGCCCAGAACCCCGATTTCTACGCCGCGCTTGAACGCCAATATGGCGTGCCCGCCGGCGTGCTGATCGCCATTCACGGCATGGAAACGGGCTTTGGCAATTTCATGGGCGATACCAACGTCGTCTCGGCCATCGCAACCCTTGCCTATGACTGCCGCCGCTCCGATTTCTTCACCCCGCATCTGATCGGCGCGCTGAAACTGATCGACGCGGGCGCTATCACCCCGCAGTCGCGCGGCGCAAAACACGGCGAGCTTGGCCATACCCAATTCCTGCCGGGCAATGCGCTGACCTATGGCGTCGATGGCAATGGCGACGGGCGCGTGGACCTGACCGACCTTGTCGATGCCATGGCCTCCACCGCCAATTTCCTGCGCCAGAAGGGCTGGCGTCCCGGTGCGGGCTATCAGGAGGGTGAGCCGAATTTCGCCGTGATCAAGCAGTGGAACGCGGCAACGGTCTATCAGCAGGCCATCGCCCTGATGGGCGCGCGCATCGACAGCTAGCAGGGGCAGGCTAGTCCACCAGCCTGTCCAAGAGATCGAGCAGCACCGTCACCTCGCGCGGCTTCAGCTTGCGCAGCGTCTGGCGCGATACCTGCGCCGCCCGCGGTGCCAGCGCCGCGATCAGCGCCGCGCCTTCCTCCGTCAGACGCACCTCAAGCCGCCGCCGATCCGTCGCCGAAGGCGCTGTCGCCACCAGCTCGCGCAGGCGCAGCCTGTCGATCACCCCCTTGATCGTCGCCGCATCCATCGCCACCAGCCGACCCAGCCGGTTCTGGCTCAGCGTGCCCATCTCCTGCATCTTGGCCAGCACCGCAAATTGCATCGGCGTGATTTCCGGCACGGCAAGGGCAAAGATCTCCACGTTCTTCTGATAGGCCAGCCTCAGCTTGAACCCGATCTGGTCCTCCAGAACATAGGGCGGCTCGCCTTCCGGCCCGGTCCACTCCGTCACGACATCCCCCCCTTTCGTATGTCCCGCCCCCGCCAAATCGCGGCGACACAGCCATTCCGCCCGCGCGCCCAAACCATTTGCAGACTGGCCGCATCGGGGCCGGAAAGGCTATTTCAGAATTCAGCTTTGCCGCCGGTATCCGCGCCTGATCTGCCCAGGCCACCGCATCCCGGCCACCACCGAAGGAATGCCATGATGGAATTGGAAATCTCCTGTCCCTACAAGGGCAAATGTTTCGCCGAAAGCACGATGCAGTGCCGCGTCTGCGATGTCCGGCCCGAAACGGCCAAGCGTCTGACCATCGCCGAAGACGCCGTTACCGCCATCGGTGCCACAATGACGGCGGGCCTGCTCTGCCTTGCCCTGATCGTCTGGTTCGCCTGATCCTTCGGGGCCAGATCGGCCCTCGAGCGCCATCCCGAACCCGTCGTCGCCCCGCAGGCAACGGCGGGTTTCCTTTTGCCCGCCGACCTGCCCGCAGCTCGGCATCCGAAGTCACACGCAACGCCGCCAGCCTTCATCCATAGAACACGAGCCGGCCAGCGTTTTCGACGTGACCGCGCGTTCCGCCCGCAGGGAAATAGGGCGTTCCTCGGGTGCCGGGATCCGATGCGGGACCCCTGCCACCAACGGAGCAAGGGCTGACCGCGACTTGGCCACCAACCTTCGGTGACAATGCCCGAAACGACCGCCCGTCAGCCGATCTGCGCGCGCCAGAACCCTGCATAGGCGCGGAGGTCCGCTGCCGCGTCCGGCAGGGGCACCACCGTCGTGGCCGGCGGCCTTGCGTCGCCAAGGCACAGCAGCGCCGCCCCCACGGATGTCCCCGTGACAGAGGTGGCACTTTCCACCCCCTCGGGGGAAAGCGCCGCCAGCATGGCCAGATAGTCCGGATTGCGCGCAAAGGGGCCTTCCACGATCACGGGCCCCCGGGCGCCCGCCAGATCAAGGCAGGTGCGCGTCATCAGCGCAAGGTAATAGGACAGCGCCGCAAGATGCTGACCATCCGTTCCGGGCGTCCCGGTCCAGCGCCACTGTCGCTTCGGGAACGGCCCCGAACCCGCCTCCACTGCGGGCAGCAGGGCGATCTGCCGCGCAAGGACGGCCGCGCGATCGCCGGGCAGGACAGGGCCGGAACGGCCCTGCGCCATGCGTTCGAATTCGCGCCCCCCCATGAACCGGGCCGAGGCGACAGGTCGGCCGAACGCATCGACATTGATCAGCGTATCCCGCATCGGATCAAGCGCGACAGGATCCCCGTCAATGGCCATGCAGATGACCCATGTCCCGGTGGAAACCACGGAAAACGCGCCCTCCCGACCGATAAGATGCGGATAGAGCGAGGCGTTGGAATCATGGATACCCACGCTGACCGGCGTCCCGGGAGCAAGGCCCGTAGCCGCCACAAGCGCAGGCCGCACCTCGCCAAGCGTCTCATTCGGGCGGCGGGGCGGCGCAAGACGGCCCGTCAGACCCAGCCTGTCCACCAACCCGGACGGCGCACCCGCCCTCGGGTTCCAAAGATCGGTATGACAGCCAAGTGAACAAAGATCACAGGCCGCCTCACCCGTCAGCAGAAGGCCCCAATATTGCGGATAGGTCACGATGCGGGAAAGGCGCTGGCGCAGCCCCTCGTCCCGGGCCAGCAACCAATGCAGTTGCGCCCCAAGGTTAAGCCCCATGGGAAGGCGGGGCGATCCCGTCTCGGCAAAGGGCGCGCGCAGCGCATCATAGGCGGGGGCCAGCGCGTCAGGTCCGGGGTCTTCGTAATCCAGCATGGGGCATGCAAGGCCATCGCCGTGATCCAGCAGCACCGCCGAGGCGCCATGTGTCGTCACGGAAATCGCGTCGATGCCCCATTCGGCATGAAACGCCGCCAGATGGTGCAGAAAGAACTCCCAATGCCCGGCAAGATCGAAATGGCGATAGGGGGGGGCCGGCCTCGGGATATTGGGGCGGGTGACAACGGCAATTTCCCGCAGACTGCCCTCTTCGACAAGGGCAAGCTTCGCGTTGGTCTTCCCGGTATCAATGACCGCGACATGGCGCATGGCTGAAGCCGGATCAACGCATGTGGAAGACGGGGATCAGCGGCACGGCAACAGGCGCGTTGTCGGGATGCGTTTCCATGATATCGGCCATATGCGCCCACCAGCGCTGCATCACCGGATGGCCCGGCAAGTCCTCCATGCCGTGATCGTCCCGTCGCCACATCACACCAAACAGCGCATTCGTCTCGGGATCGAGATGGATCGAATAATCCTCAACCCCGGCCTCCTTCAGAAGGGTGACAAGTTCGGGCCAGATCGCATCATGCCTGCGCCGGTATTCCTCGGCCATGCCCGGGGCAAGGCGCATGCGAAAGGCATGTTTCTGCATCATTTCCTCCGGATCAGACGGGGCAAGGCGATAACCGCGATCAGCAGCGCCCCAAGGAAGACAGACATCACGATCCCCGGCACGTTCAGCAGACCGAACCCAAAGGTGACAAGGCCCATGATGATGGCCGCCAGCACGACGCCCGGGATCGTTCCCGATCCGCCAAGGATATTGACCCCGCCAAGGACAACCATCGTCACGATCTCAAGCTCCCACCCCGTTGCGATGGACGGACGGGTCGACCCAAGCCGCGAAGTCAGGCAGACCGCCGCAAGCCCTGCCATCAACCCGGTCAGCAGGAACAGGATGAACCGGACACGCGCCACCCGGATGCCCGAGAATTGCGCCGCGGTGGCGTTGTTGCCAATGGCATAGACCGCGCGGCCAAAGGTCGTCCGGTGCAGCAGCGCCCAGAAGATGACGGCACAAACGGCAAACAGGACAAGCTCGAAACTGATCACCCACCACACATAGCCTTGGCCAAAGAAAGCAAGCTCGCGCGGATATCCGGTAAAGGCCTTGTCGCCCAGCACGATAAAGGCGATGCCCCGGAACAGGCTCATGGTGCCGATCGTCACCACGATGGAGGGCAGCCCCAGACCCGCCACAAGAAACCCGTTGATCGCCCCGCAGATCAGCCCGGCGGTCAGCCCCACGAGAACGATGACCGTCACATCCGCCCCCGCCGTCATGGCAAGGCCCATCGCCGTCGAGGCCAGCGCGATGATCGAGGCGACCGAAAGGTCGATATCGCCCGCGATGATCAGCATGGCCATGGCAAAGGCGATCAGCGCCTTCTCGGTGAAATTGAAGGTCGCATCCGACAGGTTCCAGGCATTCAGGAAATGCGGCGACAGAAAGCTGTTCACGATAAAGACCGCAATCAGCACGGCAACAAGGATCGTCTCCCAACTGCGCAGGCCACGCGCAAGCGGGGAATGCAGGCGATCAGGGATATGGCGGGGGGCGGTTGGTGCGGTCACTGGCTTGCCTCGCGCAGGATGATGCGGCCTTTGGGCCGGGACTGGGCCGCGTTGAACGCCACGGCAAGAACGATGGCCAATCCCGAAATCGCCATCTGCCAGAAGGGCGAAATCCCGACGACAGGAAGCGCGTTCTTGATCACGCCCAGAAACAGCGCACCCAAAAGCGCCCCCCAGATCGTGCCCGCCCCGCCCGCGATGGCGATGCCTCCGATGACACAGGCGGCGACGACATCCAGCTCGAACCCCCCCGCGATATCGACATAGGCCACCGCATAGCGCGCAACCCACAGATAGCCCGTCAACCCGGCCAGCGCGCCCGAAATGACAAAGGCCCAGAACTGCGTCCGTCCGACATCAAGCCCGGCATAGACAGCAGCATGGGGATTGCCGCCCACCGCATAGAAGGCCCGGCCAAGCGCCGTGCGCGACATCACCAGCGCAAAGACAAGGACAGCCGCTATCGCCACCCAGGACATCACCGGCAACCCCGGGATCACATGCCGCGGCAGCGCCTTGAAGGCATCCGTCATCTCATGCGCGTTCACCCATTTCCCTTCCGTGAAAAGGAAGATGGTCCCGCGGTAGATGGTCATGGTGCCCAGCGTCACGACGATGGAGGGAATGCCCACCTTCCAGACCAGCAATCCGTTGATCGCCCCCAGTCCCGCCCCCATCAGAACGACCGTGCCAAGGATCAAGGGCAGCGGCACGCCCGCGCCGTTCATCAAGGCCGCGATCATGCCCGTCAGCGCAAGGTTCGCCGCGACCGAAAGATCAATGCATTTCGTCAGGATCACGATCATCTGGCCGATCACCAAAAGGATCAGGGGCGAGGTGTCGTTGAACACATTGGCAAGGTTCGCGGGCCGGACGAAGGCCGGAAAACGCATCGCGATCACGGCAATGGCGATCAGCAGCACAAGGGCCAGCAGCGCCTCGCGGTTGCGCAGAAGGGTCATGCCGCCACCGCCAATCCCGCCGCGGCGCGGACCAGCGTCTCGGGCGTCATCCTCTCGCCCGAGACCTCATCCACGATGCGCCCCTCACGCATGACGATGACACGGTCGGACATGCCCAGCACCTCAGGGATTTCGCTGCTGACCATGATGATGGCCAACCCCTGCGCGGCCAGATCGGCCATGAAGGCATGAACGGCCGCCTTGGAACCGATATCAATGCCCTTGGTCGGTTCATCCAGAATGATCACGCGCGGACGCGTCGCCAGCCATTTGGCAATGACGACCTTCTGCTGGTTCCCCCCCGAAAGCAGCGCGACATCCTGATCCAGCGCCGCCGCGCGCAGATCCAGCCGCTCGGTATAGTCCCGGGCAAGGCTGAATTCCTCGGCCATCCG
Source organism: Paracoccaceae bacterium (assembly GCA_041397045.1). Lineage (GTDB taxonomy): Bacteria > Pseudomonadota > Alphaproteobacteria > Rhodobacterales > Rhodobacteraceae > Paragemmobacter. Next base: position 23,462 of record JAWKXK010000014.1, on the reverse strand, counting down.
CAGGAAACCCGAACGGCTGACCTTGGCCAGCGAGGGCAGCGTCACGTTCTGAAAGATCGGCAGGCCCCTGATCGCCCCCTGACGGCCCCGATCTTCGGGCACATAGACGATCCCGGCGGAAACCGCATCGGCTGTGCTGCGGATGACCCGCACCGCGCCCTCGATCCGGCAGGCCCCGCGCGAGGGTCGGGTGATGCCGAACAGCGCCTGCATCACCTCGGACCGGCCCGCCCCGACAAGGCCGTAAAAGCCAAGGATTTCCCCCCGGTGCAGGGTGAACCCGATATCGGCGAATTCCGTCGGATGGTTATAGCCCGAAACGGTCAGCACCGGGTCACCGATATTCCGGCTGCGCGCAGGAAAGATCTGGTCCACGGCGCGCCCCACCATCATCTGCACAAGGTCGCCCTCGCTCACCTCCGACATCGCCCCTTCGGCCACGAACTGGCCGTCGCGAAACACGGTGTAGCGGTCGGCGATGCGGAACACCTCGTCGAACTTGTGGCTGATGAACAGGATCGCCTTGCCCTGCGCCTTGAGCGTTTCGACAAGCTCGTAAAGCTCATGAATTTCCTTGTGTGACAGGGCCGCCGTCGGCTCATCCAGGATGACGACCTGCGCCTCGATCGACAGCGCCCGCGCGATGGCAACCATATGGCGCGAGGCAATCCCCAGATCGCCAAGCCGCGCATCCGGATCCAGCTTGGCCCCGATCTCCGAAAGCAGGCGGCGCGCACCCTCGCGCATGGCGCGGCGGTCGATCAGGCCAAAGCGTCCGATGGGGGCATGACCAAGCCAGATGTTCTCCGCAACCGAAAGCTCGTCGAACAGCACGGTCTCCTGATGGATCGCCGTCACGCCCGCCCGCGCCGCCGCATCGGCCGAAGGAAACCGCATAGCGCGGCCCTTCAACTCGATCGTACCGGCGTCGGGCTGGTAGATGCCGGTCAACACCTTCACGATGGTCGATTTTCCCGCGCCGTTCTCACCGATCAGGGCGGTGACCTGTCCGGGAAAAAGATCCAGCTGGACGTCGGACAATGCCTTGACGCCGGGGAATGACTTGGAAATGCCACGCAGGCGCAGGACGGGATGCATTGTCTTGACCGGTTGGGAAAGGGGCCCCGGGCGGGGGAGCATCCGCCCGGGGAACGCCGATCAGAAGATCGACTTGAACTGGTCGATATTCGACGCGTCATAGGTGAAGGGGTCGGACATCGCGGCCTCATTGCCGTCGTCCAGCTTCGCAGCCCCCATCCGGCCCATGCCGATCTCGGCACCCGGTTCGGCCTTGGCGTTCCCCTTCACGAGGTTGTAGGAAATCATCGTCGCGGCATAGCCCAGGTCGATGGGATTCCAGATCGCGAAGGATTTGGTCGCGCCCGATGCCACGGCCCCCGCCATTTCCGAAGGCAGGCCGAGGCCCGTCACGTTGATCTCGCCGATCTTGCCCGCATCGGTAACAGCCTGCGACGCGGCAAGGATGCCCACGGTCGTCGGCGCGATGATCGCTTTCAGGTTCGGATAGGTCGCCATGAGGCCTTGGGCTTCGCGATAGGATTTGTCGGCAAGGTCATCACCATAGACCGTGGCCACCAGATTGATGCCCGGATAGTTTGGCAGGACCTTCGTCGCCTCTTCGATCCAGATGTTCTGGTTCGTCGCGGTGGCCGAGGCCGACAGGATCGCCACATCGCCACCATCGGGCAGGTGATCGGCGGCCAGCTTGATGATCGTGTTGCCGATCAGCGCGTTGGACGACGGGTTCAGATGCATCATGCGCCCCTCGGCCGCCACGCCCGAATCCCACGAGATGACGGTGATGCCGCGTTCCATCGCCTTTTGCAGCGTGGGAACCAGCGCGTCCTTGTCATTAGCCGAAACGGCAATGGCGTTCACGCCCTGCGCGATCAGGCTGTTGATCACCTCGATCTGGCCTTCCGCGGTGGTGTCGGTCGGGCCGGTATAGATGATCTCCACATCGCCCAGTTCCTTGGCCGCCTCTTCGGCGCCCTTGGCCGCGGCTTCGAAGAAGCCGATCCCCAACGCCTTCACCACCAGCGCGACTTTCACGTTTTCCGCAGCCGCCGTCGTCGACATCAGCGCGGTCGCCACCGCCGCCGTTGCCAGTGCCTTCTTCCAGATGCTCATTTTGTCCTCCCTATGAGCCGTTCTCGCCTTCCCTCCGCCTCAGCCTTCGCTGACACGGTCCTCCGTCCTGTCGGCGGCCCCGATGCCCGCCACGATCACCCTGATATCCGCCGCCTCCAGCATGGCGGCATCGCGGTCGGTGATGCCCTCATCCGTGATCACCGTATGAATGCGCGCCAGCGGGCAGAGCAGCAGGCTCGACCGCGCGGCAAATTTCGTGCTGTCGGCCAGCACCACCAATTCATCCGCCTGACCGATCAGCTTCTGCTCGGCCTGCACCAGCAGCGGATCACCTTCCATCAACCCCAGCGGGCCAAGCCCACGGCACCCCATGAACATGCGCCGGGCATAGAAATGGCGGCTGCCATCCTCATCGAACGGCGACAGGATGATGTTCTGTTCGCGGTAGATCGCCCCTGCCGGCAAAAGCACCGTATTCTTGGAATGCTTCAGCAGATGCTCCGCGATGGGAAAGCTGTTGGTGAAGACCTGGCAGCGCTTGGTCGACATGGGATGCACCATCTGGAACGTCGTCGTCCCGCCATTGATGATGATCGCCTCGCCATCCCCCACCAGTTCCACCGCCGCGCGGGCAATCGCGCGTTTCTCGGCCAGACGGATCCCTTCGTTCACACTGAAAGGCCGCGCGTTGATGCCCACGAATTGCGCAGGCGCGATGGATTCCGCCCCACCCCGCACGCGGCGCAATTTCTTCTGCACATGCAGCGCGGCGATGTCGCGGCGGATCGTCGCCTCGGACGCGCCGGTCAGCGTCACAAGATCGGCCACCGTGACGACGGGCCGCCCCTCGATCGCGGACAGAATGATCCTGTGGCGTTCGCTTTCGTGCATGCCGTCCTCCCTGATCGTGCAGACTTCCACCTGAATCGCTCAGTGTCAATCATTTTCGATCATGTATCGTCATTCTGCGCTGCAGCATGATTGATATTGATCGTTTGTGATTGACTTCTGCGCATCCTTCGGCACATTTGCAACAACGACCGAGGGAGGATTTGCGATGGCCGCAGCGGGCAACCGTCTGGAAAACCTGTGGGATGACGCCCGCGCCAAGGGGATGAGCGAGTCGGAAAAGCTGCTCTACCGGTCGAACCTTCTGGGATCCGACAAGCGGGTCACGAACTACGGCGGCGGCAACACCTCCGCCAAGGTGATGGAGCGCGACCCCCTGACGGGCGACATGGTCGAGGTGTTGTGGGTCAAGGGTTCGGGCGGCGATATCGGGTCCATGAAGATGGACGGATTTTCCACCCTCTACATGGACAAGCTGCGCGCGCTGAAGGGCCTCTATCGCGGTCTGGCGCATGAGGATGAGATGGTGGGATACCTCCCCCACTGCACCTTCAACCTGAACCCCCGCGCCGCCAGCATCGACACCCCCCTTCACGCCTATGTGCCGCGCGCCCATGTCGACCATGTCCATTCCGACGCCATCATCGCCATCGCCGCCTCAGTCAATTCCCGCGCGCTGACGGCCGAGATTTTCGGCGATACCATCGGCTGGCTGCCGTGGAAGCGTCCGGGCTTCGAACTGGGCCTCTGGCTGGAAAGGTTTGCCCTCGAGAACCCGCAGGCCAAGGGCTGCGTGCTGGAAAGCCACGGCCTCTTCACCTGGGCCGATGACGCCAAGGAGTGCTACCTGACGACGCTTGATGTGATCAACACCGCCGCCGCCGCGCTGGAACAAAAGGCAGCGGGCAAGCCTGCCTTCGGCGGCCAGATCCGCCCCACCCTGCCGCCGGAGGAACGCCGCGCGGTGGCGGCCCGGCTGATGCCCGCGATCCGCGGCCTGATCTCGAAGGACCGCCACAAGGTCGGGCATTTCGACGACAGCCCCGCCGTGCTGGAATTCCTCGGCTCCGCCATGCTCGATACGCTGGCCCCCATGGGCACCTCCTGCCCCGATCACTTCCTGCGTACGAAGATCGCGCCGCTGGTGGTGGCCTTCGACCCCGCGAAACCGGATCTGGAGGCAACCCTCGCCGGCCTCGCCCCGGCGGTGGAGTCCTATCGCGCCGATTACACGGCCTATCACACGCGCTGCAAACACCCCGACAGCCCCGCCCTGCGCGACCCGAACGCCGTCGTCTATCTGGTCCCCGGTGTCGGCATGATCACCTTCGCGCTGGACAAGGCCACCGCGCGCATCTCGGGTGAATTCTACGTCAACGCCATCAACGTCATGCGCGGCGCCAGTGCGGTTTCCACCTATCAGGGCCTGCCGGAACAGGAAGCCTTCGACATCGAATACTGGCTTCTGGAAGAGGCAAAGCTTCAGCGCATGCCAAAGCCCAGATCGCTGGCCGGGCGCGTGGCGCTCGTCACCGGCGGCGCGGGCGGCATCGGGTCGGCCACGGCGGAACGCCTTCTGTCCGAAGGCGCCTGCGTCCTGCTGGCCGATGTCGATGCCGGGGCGCTGAAAGCCACAAGCGTCGCGCTGGCGAAACGCCATGGCCACGACGTTGTGCGCAGCGTGCAGATGGATGTCACGCAAGAAGCCGCCGTCGAGGCCGCCTATGCCGAGATCGCGGTCGAATTCGGCGGGATCGACATTCTGGTCTCCAATGCCGGCATCGCCTCCAGCGCCCCGGTCGAGGAAACCACGCTCGCGTTGTGGAACCGGAACATGGATATCCTCTCCACCGGCTATTTCCTCGTCAGCCGCGCGGCCTTCCGGCTTCTGCGCAAGCAGGGCATCGGCGGCGCGGTCGTCTTTGTCGCCTCAAAGAACGGCTTGGCCGCCAGCCCCAACGCATCCGCCTATTGCACCGCCAAGGCGGCCGAGATTCACCTTGCCCGCTGCCTTGCCCTCGAAGGGGCCGAGGCGGGCATCCGCGTCAACGTGGTCAATCCGGACGCCGTGCTGAAAGGGTCAAAGATCTGGTCCGGTGAATGGCTGGACCAGCGCGCCGCCACCTACAAGACCGACAAGGACGGGCTTGAAGAGATGTATCGCCAGCGGTCGATGCTGAAACGCTCGGTGCTGCCCGAGGATATCGCGGAAGGCGTCTATTTCCTCGCCTCCGACCTGTCGGCGAAATCGACAGGAAACATCCTGAACGTCGATGCCGGCAACAAGGAAGCGTTTACGCGTTGAACAGGGGGATCCGATGACCAAGGCCTATGATCTGGCGCGCGACGCCTTTGCCGAATGGGGCGTTGACACCGAATCCGCGATGGCCGCCCTGTCGCGCATCGCGATTTCTGTCCATTGCTGGCAGGGCGATGACGTGCGCGGCTTTGAACGCAAGTCGGGCCTCTCCGGCGGTGGCATCCAGGCCACCGGAAACCATCCGGGCCGGGCGCGCACGCCCGATGAACTGCGCGCGGATCTTGAATTCGCCTATTCCATGATCCCCGGCAAGCACCGCCTGAACCTGCATGCCTGCTACATGGACACCGACGAAACCCCCGATCGCGACGCCATCGAATACCGCCACTTCGCCCCTTGGGTGGATTGGGCCCGGGATCAGGGGTTGGGCCTCGACTTCAACCCAACCTTCTTTGCCCATGCCAAGGCGGACGACAACCTGACGCTCTCGCATCCCGACACGGGCATCCGTGATTTCTGGGTTGAACACGGCCAGCGCACGCGCGAAATCGCCGCTCGGATCGGCGCGGAACTGGGCAGCCAGTGCGTCAACAACATCTGGGTGCCCGACGGCTCCAAGGACATTCCGGTGGATCGCATGGCCGCCCGCCAAAGGCTCTGGGCCGCGCTCGACAGGATGCTTGCGCCACCGCAGGACAGGGCGCATCTGCTGGATGCCGTGGAATCAAAGCTCTTCGGCATCGGGGTCGAGGCGATGACCGTCGGCAGCCACGAATTCTATCTGGGCTACGCGATACAGCGCGACGTCGCGCTCTGCCTCGACATGGGGCATTTCCACCCAACGGAAAGCGTGGCCGACAAACTGTCCTCGGTCGCGCTGGCGGTGCCGGATCTGCTGCTCCATGTCTCGCGCCCCATGCGCTGGGACAGCGACCATGTGATCCTGCTGAACGACGACATCCTCGCCATGGCGCAGGAACTCGTCTTTGCCGATCTTCTGGGGAAGGTGCGGATAGGTCTGGATTATTTCGATGCCACGATCAGCCGCACCGCGGCCTGGGTCATCGGCGTGCGCAACATGCAGAAGGCGCTTCTGCGGGCCCTGCTGCTGCCGCAACCCGCCCTCAAGGCGGCCGAGGCGCAGCTTGATTACACCACGCGCCTTGTCCTGACGGAAGAGACGAAGGATCTTCCCTTCGCCGCCATCTGGGCCGAGTTCTGCACCCGCGCCGATGTTCCCACAGGGCAGCCGCTCATGGCGGGGCTGAACGCCTATCAGGCAAAGGTGGCCACACGCGGCTGACCGCCCCTCGACGCGCATCTTGGCCTTTCGACACACTCACATGACCCCTGCCGGGGCCTCAGGGGCATGCACCCGCGGCATGCTCCAATCCTGCCGGGTCAGGCGCTTGCCCCCCGCGCCATGCAGCAACCCATGCGATGAACACCATCAGGCTCTGGCCGGGCGCATGCCGCCCTGCCCGCCGATCATCCAACCTGTTGGCTTGAATGGTACCGCCTCCCCGGCTCGAACGGGGGACCCCCAGATCCACAATCTGGTGCTCTAACCAACTGAGCTAAGGCGGCACTTGCGGGCCGTTTACCGCCCCCCCACCGGGAATGCAAGAGGATGATTGCCCCCGATGCGCCCCCCGATGCCCCCCCCGCGCGCGCCCTTCACCCGCAGCCATGGCTTGCCTCGCCTGCCCTGCCGCGCTAGGCGGTGAACGGGCCGCTTCGGCCGCGCCGAACCATCGCGTAAAGGGGGCAGACCATGGGCATAGACAGGCAAAGCGACATCGCCGCCAACATCCAGATCGGCCCGACCGATCAGGGCATGGTCCGGATCTATGTCGAAGCCGAAGGCGGCATCGAACTCCCGCTCGACTTCGATCCCGACGAGGCCGAAGAGATCGCCGAGGAACTCCGCGCCGCCGCCGAGGCCGCCCGTGCCATCGGCACCACCGCGCCGAAGGGCAAACCCGGCAAGCGCTGATCCCTTACCAGCCGATCCCCGCCGCCGGGTCGCGCAGGGCCTGCAGGCGCTGCGCCGCATGGCGGGCGAATTTCTGCGTCATCGCCTTGCGCCGCGCCGGGGCAAGCGGTGTCTCAGGCCCGATCCGCAGGATCTCGGCGTCAAAGGCATCGGCCAGGATCAACCCGCTGTCCTGCGGCAACAGATCGACAGGGAAATCCGCATCCACCGCCCAGAAAAAACGGTCGCACCATTGCAGATAGCCCTGCCACTTCCGGTCCGCCGCGAAATCCGCCCGGCCGGATTTGCATTCAACCACCCAGATCTCGCCCTTCGGGCCCAGCGCCATCACATCCACCCGCAGGCCGGGCGCGGGCACCAGTTCCTCCACCGTCACGAAATCCATCGCCCGCAGCCCGCGGCACACCCCGCGCTGCAAGCGCTGGCCGGGCAGAAGGGGCAAGGTTTCGGCGGCATGGTCCATGCCGCAAACATGAACCAATCGTGAACATTCTTCAAGCCCCCCGCCCGCCGCTTGCGCCGCCCCCCCGCAGGGCCTATCTCCACAGATGGCGGGTGCTGCTCTTCGCGTGCGAGGCTTTTTTCCAGTGGCCGATAAGCAAACGAATGGGGGCTGGCTCTGGCAGGATCCTGGTCCTGCTACCTGGCTCCCACCTGAGACCTCTGGCTCTCGGGAAACCATGCCATCCACGGCTGCTGCGGGCCCGCCACCCGACTTGCCGGCAGGGATGAAAAAAGGGGCGCGATGACACGCGCCCCAAGGTCAGGCTCAGGAAAACCCCAAGGTCAGAAACCAAAGACCAGCGACACGCCCAGCTTGTTGTCGGTGCGGATCGCGCGGTTGTCATTGTATTCGGTCAGATAGCTGACCCGGGTCGATACGGCATCCGTCACCTTGAAGTTCACCCCAAGGTCGTTGTTCGCCCGCAGCGCCGAATCCGATGACAGCACGTCGGTGTCGTTGGTCACAAAGACATTGTCGTTGATCCGGTAATAGAACCGCGACGCCGCCAGATAGCCGGTCTCGGTCACGGAATTGCGCAGGCCATCCTCCAGATAGCTCACCCCGATCCCGGCCTGCACCCGCCAAGTCATGTCCTGCGAATTCACGATCCGGTAGCCCGGGCCAAAGCCGATGAACCCGTCCCGCCGCACATCGCCCGCCGTGCTGGCCAATCCATCCGATTCCAGCCGCGCCAGCACAAAGCCGTAAAGGCTTTGGTCAAAGTAATAGTTCGCGTCATAGACGGCGAGGATGTCTTCCTTCGTCTTGCCGACCGCGTCCTCGGCGAAATCCACCGCCGCGCCCAGGGTCTGCACGAAATTCCCCTGCGCATAGGACAGCCGCACCCCGCCCGAGAATTCCTGGCTCTCATTGTTGCCCGTCTTGCCGGAATACCCGATCGAGGCACTGCCCGACAGTCCGGCCCGCGCTTCGGGCGTGCCGAAACGAGCTGCATCCTCGGCGCGCTCCATGTCTTCGGCCACGATCTCGTTGATGTCGTCGATCCGGTCGTTCACGTCGCGCACGCCGGTGATCGTGGTCTGCGCCAGCACGGGGCCCGCCACCAGCAGCGCCAGCATCGACGCCCCGCCTGCCTTGATCGCGGTCTTGGTCATCATCTTCATCTCATGTCCTTTCCTGCAAGCCAGCCCCTCAGGGGCCATCGAACTTGTCACGAAAGCCGAGATAAACTTTTGATTTCATTTGAAAATTCAAAAAATACTCATGCCTGATACAAGTATTTCTCGTATCCCCTCCCCCTTGACGCCGCGCCCCTGCGCCCCCACCGCCCGCAGGCCGCGCGAATTCCGCCGGGGTTTCAACGGCTTGCCCAGCCCTCACACCTCGCCGATCAGATCGGCAACCTCGGCCTGAACCTGCTCGATCGCGGTCTGCAGCCGTCCCCGCGCCAGATCGCGCAACTGTGAATCGACGTCCGTCCGCCAGACCGCCCAGATCTCCTGCGTGAAACTCGGCGCATCCTCCACCGGAAACAGCTGCCCCGCCGCCACATAGCCCTGCACCGCCCGCGCCGGCACATAGGCCGCAAAGGGCCGCGTCACGATATAGCGCAGAATCAGCGTCCCCAGCGCCATCTGCAGATCGGGCATGGGCAGATCCGGCAGCGCCGTCTCGTGAAAGCGCAGGAAATCCTGCCCCCAGTCGGCAAGGATATAGCGCCCCCGCAGATCGGAAAGCTGCGCATCCTCCCATGGCGAGACAAGGATCAGCTCATCCTCCATCAGCAGATCGCACTCCAGTCCCGTCCGCACTGCCGGGCTATAGGTCAGCGCCACCTGCAAGGTGCCCTCCGCCAGCCGCCGCATCAGCGCGTCGGGTCCGTCCACCTCGCTGCGCAGGGCGATGCGCGGCTCCTCGGCCCGCAATCCATCCAGCCAGCGAAAGCCCAGCCGCGACCACAGCGCGATCTCCGCCCCGATGGCCAATGCGCTGGCCGGTGTCTCCGCCCCGCCCACCTGCATCCGCGCCTGCTCCCAACTGCGCAGGATCGCCGCGGCATGGCGGCGGAATTCGCGCCCCGCGGGCGTCGGCGTGACGCCTGTCTTGCCCCGCTGGAACAACGGGCGGCCGAGTTGCTGCTCCAGCCTCCCGATCCGCAAGGACACCGCCGATTGCGTCACATGCAGCCGATCCGCCGCCGCCGCAAAGGACCCGGTGTCGATCACTTCCAGAAAACTGCGCAAAAGCTGCAAATCCATCCGGCATATCCCCACCAAGGCAACCCGCGGCTGCCTGCTTCATCCATGAAAAAGCCCCTCTCCCACCGGGAAAGGGGCATCATGCCCGAACAGAAACCCAGCCGCGGCGTTCAATCAGCCCCGGCGACGCGCCTTCACCGCCACCCGCGCCTCGGCCCGCACCGGGATCGCCACCAGATGCGCGCGCAGCCCGCCCCGCGGCGGCTCATCCTCATCGGCAAGGCGCATCACGGCGATGGCGAATTGCGCGCCGGAAAAGATGATCCCGTTGAACACCACCATCATCGCCGCCGCCACGAAGCCGGACGAGGATCCAAGTATCAGATGCTGCAGCCCCGCCACATCCATCCAGACCAGCGCCCCGAGAAAGACCACCGAAAGCGCGAATCCGATCGCGATGCTCTGGATGTAAAGGCGGATCAGTTTCGGCATGTTCCATCTCCCTTGCCCGCAGGCGCAGAGTGAAGCCTAGCCCCTTGTCGCGCCACTTCCAGCCCCAATTTGCCGCAGCCCCCGCAAAGGCCGCCTCTGGGCGGCTTTTCGCCGGAAAAAGCGTCAGAAAGCCGCAGGCTTTTCCTCGCGCGCCATATGGTCCAGCACGGCATTCACGAATTTCGGCTCCTTGCCCTCGGGGAAGAAGGCCTTCGCCACGTCGACATATTCGTTGATCACCACCTTGGGCGGGGTGTCCATCTCCACCAACTCGCCCCCCGCGGCACGGAACAGCGCGCGCAGCACCGGGTCGATCCGGTCAATGGGCCATTTCGCCACCAGCGCGCGGTCGGTCATCTGGTCGATCTTCGCCTGCCAGTTCACCGCCGCATCCACCACGGCGCGGAAATGCTTCGATCGCCCTCGGCCATCTCGCCCTCGTCCAGAACCTCGCCAAAGCGATGCGTCTCGAACTCGCGCACGATCCGTTCGACGGTCTGGCCGCTCGCCTCCATCTGGAACAGCGCCTGCACGGCAAACAGCCGTGCGGCCGATCTCATCTGCTTCTTGTCAGGCGCGGTCATGCCCGGAATCCGATCCCCTTGGTCTGGCCGGCCCACTTGCGCGAAAGCGCGATCAGATGCAAGGCCGCCGCCGCCGCGCCGCCCCCCTTGTTCTGTCCCGCCGGATCCGCGCGCACCTCGGCCTGCGCCCGGTTCTCCACAGTCAGGATGCCATTGCCGATGGCCGCCCCCTGCAAGCCCAGCAGCGAAATCGCCCGGCTGGAATCGTTGCAGACCGTGTCGTAATGCGTGGTCTCGCCCCGGATCACGCAGCCCAGCGCCACATAGCCGTCATACTTCGCAAACCGCTCCGCCATGGCGATCGCCGTCGGCACTTCCAGCGCGCCAGGCACCTCCACCACCTCCACTTCCGCCCCGCTCTCCGCCGCGGTGGCCTTCGCCCCCGCCACCAGATTGTCGGCGATATCCTTGTAATAGGGCGCCACCACGATCAGCAGCCGCACTGGCCGGTCGAACTGCGCGGGGGGCAGCGTGTAATGCGTCTCGGATCCCGCCATGGCTCAGGCCTCCCGGATCGGGCGCGTGCCCGCGATGGTCAGGTCATAGGCCTCCAGCCCCACCACCCGCGGCGCGGCCGAATTCGTCACCAGCGTAATCGCCGACAGCCCCAGCGCCGAAAGGATCTGCGCCCCCAGCCCGTATTGCCGCAGCGTCTGGGGCGAATGCTCGCCCCCCTCCACCATCTTCATCGACGTGTCGCGCAACAGCACCACCACGCCCCGCCCCTCGGCCGCGATCAGCCGCATCGCCGCGGGCAGGTCGCTGCCATCGCCGATGCCCAGCACATCCTCCAGCGGGTTAAGCGAATGCACCCGCACCAGAACCGGCGCGTCACCCGTCAGGTCGCCCTTGGTCAGAACCACATGCTCGGCCCCCTGCGTCTCGTCGGCAAAGATCCGCATCAGCCAATCCCCGCCATGCGCCGACTGCACCGACCGGACAGCCGTCTCCTTGATCAGGTTGTCATGCCGCCGCCGATAGGCGATCAGATCCGAAATCGTCCCGATCTTCAGCCCGTGCTTCTGCGCGAAGGTGATCAGGTCCGGCAGACGGGCCATGGTCCCGTCATCGTTCATCACCTCGCAGATCACGCCCGACGGGTTCAACCCGGCCAGCCGGCTCACATCCACCGCGGCCTCGGTATGGCCAGCCCGCACCAGCACCCCGCCATCGCGCGCGCGCAGCGGGAAGATATGCCCCGGCGAGGCGATATCCAGCGCCCCCTTCGTCGGGTCGATCGCCACCGAAACGGTCCGCGCCCGGTCCGCCGCCGAAATCCCCGTGGCAATCCCCTCCACCGCCTCGATCGACAGCGTGAAGGCCGAGGAATGCCGCGACGAATTCTTCCGGTCCATCAGCTTCAGCCCCAGCTGATCCACCCGGTCTGCCGTCAGCGCAAGGCAGATCAGCCCGCGCCCATGGGTCGCCATGAAGTTGATGGCATTGGGCGTGCACATCTGCGCCGGGATCACCAGATCGCCCTCGTTCTCGCGGTCTTCGTGATCCACCAGAATGAACATGCGCCCGTTGCGGGCATCCTCGATGATCTCCTCGGTCGAGGAAATGGCGTCAGAGTAATCGGTGTCGGTCTTCATCATGCGCGTCAGGCCCTTGCAGCTCTCGCCCGACTCCTACTCCGCGACGCCGCCAAAGGCCAGAGCAGAGCCGCCGAGGAATGCGCCGCACCCGACAGGCGCAGCCCGCCCCCGGGCGGGCAGAATTTTCGCAGAAAATTCGTCCCACGCCGCCGCCCGGTTCAACTCGCGCCCGATCAGGCCCAGTCGCGCAGCCGCGCGACATAGCGCGCCATCGTATCGACTTCGAGGTTGACCCTATCCCCCAGCTTCACCCCGCCCCATGTCGTGGCCTTCTGCGTGTGGGGGATGAAGTTGATGCCGAAATCCGTTCCCTCCACCTCGTTCACCGTCAGCGAGGTGCCGTTCAGCGCGACCGATCCCTTCGGCGCGATGAACCCGGCCAGCGCATGCGGCGCGCGAAAGGTCACGCGCAGCGAATCCCCCTCGGGCCGCAGCGCCACCACCTCGGCCAGCCCGTCCACATGGCCCGAAACGATATGCCCGCCCAACTCGTCACCCACCTTAAGCGCGCGTTCCAGATTGATCCGCTTGCCGGGCAGCCAGGTCTCCAGATTGGTCTTCGACAGGCTTTCGGCCGAAATCTCCACATCGAACCAGTTGCGCGGGCTCTGGCCCAGCGCGATCACCGTCAGGCAGACCCCGTCACAGGCGATCGAGGCCCCGATGTCGATCCGCTCCACATCATAGGCCGTGCCGATTCGGGCCCGCAGGTCGCCGCGCCGCTCGGTTTCCAGCACTTCGCCGATATCGGTCACGATTCCGGTGAACATCCTGCCTCTCCCTTCCTGATCCGCCCCCCAGACCTAGCCCCGCCATCGCCGATGGGCAATCCACCCCGCGCGCTGCCGCAATTTTGCCGCGACGATCCGACAGACTGGCCTGTGTAACAAGTAACGCCTATCCTGCCGCACGGCCCCGTCCGCATGTGGCGCGCGGGGGGCCGTCCAAGGGGCGCAAGATGCGAGTATCCGCCGGCGCAAGCCGAAGCTTTCTCTTCCTGCAAGGGCCGCATGGCCCCTTCTTCCATCGTCTGGGCCGCATGCTGCGCGCCGCCGGCGCACAGGTCCATCGCGTGGGCTTCAACCGCGGCGATCAGGCCTTCTGGCCCGATCGTGCCAGCTACATCCCCTATCTCGGCACCCCCGAAGACTGGCCCGCCACGCTCGATACGCTTCTCGCCAACCATGCGATCACCGACATCGTCCTCTATGGCGACACCCGCCCGATCCATGCCGCCGCCGTAGCCGCCGCGCGGCAGCGCGGCCTGACGCTGCATGTCTTCGAGGAAGGCTACCTCCGCCCCTACTGGGTCACCTATGAACGCGGCGGCTCCAACGGGCATTCCCGCCTCATGCGGCTCGACGTGGCCGACATGCGCAGCGCCCTTGCCCGCTCGCCCTCCGATCAGCCCGACGCCCCCACCGCCTGGGGCGACATGCGCCAGCACATCTTCTGGGGCGCGCTCTACCACCTCTTCGTCTTCGCGGGCCGCGCCACCTATCCCGGCTTCCGCCCCCATCGCGCGCTCACCGTGGGGCAAGAGGCAAAGCTCCACCTCCGCCGCTTTCTGCTGCAACCCGTCCATCGCTGGGAACGCATCCTCAAGACGGCCGCCATCCGCCATTCCGGCCACCCGTTCCACCTCGTGCTCCTGCAACTTGAACACGATGCCAGCTTCCGCACCCATTCCCCCTTCCAGTCGATGACCGAATTTCTCGCCGTGGTGATGGAGGGCTTCGCCGCCGGCGCGCCCTCGCATCACCACCTCGTCTTCAAGGCCCACCCGCTCGAGGATGGCCGCGTCCCCCTCCGGTCCGAAATCGCGCGCCTCGCCGCCCTTCACGGCGTCACCGACCGCGTCCACTACATCCCCGGCGGCAAGCTGGGCCCCCTGCTCGACCTTGCCCGTTCCGCCATCACCGTGAACTCCACCGCCGGTCAGCAGGTCCTCTGGCGCGGCCTGCCGCTGCGCACCTTTGGCGAGGCCGTCTATGCCAAGCCGGAATTCGTCTCCACCCAGCCGCTGCCGGAATTCTTCGCAGCCCCCACCCGCCCCGATCTGCGCGCCTATCGCGATTACCGCCGCTATCTGCTTGAAACCTCACAGGTTCCCGGCGGTTTCTACTCCGCCCGTGGCCGCCGCGAACTCTTGCGCCACGTCACCGACATGATGCTTTCCCCCGACGATCCCTATGACGCGCTCCGCCTCGGCAACGCGGCGCATCGGCAACAGTTGCACCTCGCGGATTGATCCTCGAACTGAGTGTTTGTCAAAATCCCCAAAGCTGCTGTAACCTCATGTCAAAACTTGAGGCAAACTCCACCAAGGAGCCCGAGCAGTGAAAATGTCGGTATCTTACGGGGCCAGGGCCGTGGCCCTGGTTGTGCTTATGGGCACGGTCGCGGCTTGCGGCCTGCCGCGCAGCGGCCCGAACAAGAAGGAAATCTTCGCAGGATCCGTCCTGCGCGAAGGGGATGCCTTCGTCGTGACGGTGAACAGTCGTGTCACCCGGGCGACCGCGGTCACCCCGTCGCTGGGCTTTTCGGGTAGCTTCCTCACCGCAGGACGGCTGGGATCGGATGTCATCTCCTCCGGCGACCGGCTGACCGTCACCGTGTATGAAAACGTCAAGGATGATCCGCTTCTGGGCAATTCCGGCCAGCGCCTGTCGCAGTTGCAGGAACTGCAGGTGGATGGCGAAGGCTTCATCTTCATCCCCTATGCCGGGCGCATCCGTGCCGCCGGGGCCTCACCCGAAGAGTTGCGCACCGACATCGCCAAGAAACTCGATCCCCAGACGCCCGATCCGCAGGTGATCGTGCAGCGCGTCGCGGGCGACGGGGCCACCGTCACCATTTCCGGCGCGGCGGGCGCGCAGGGCGTCTATCCGATCGAACGGCCCACCCGCACGCTCTCTTCCATGGTGGCCCGTGCCGGCGGCGTGACGATCGACCCTGAAACCGCCATCGTCCGCGTCACCCGCCATGGACAGACGGGCAAGGTCTGGCTGCTCGACCTCTACGAAAACCCGCGCCTCGACATCGCGCTGCGGGCCGGCGACCAGATCGTGATCGAGGAAGACACCCGCGCCTTCGTCGCCCTTGGCGCCACCGGCGCGCAGAACCGCGTGCCCTTCGAAAGCCAGAACCTTTCGGCGATCGAAGCATTGGCCATCGTGGGCGGCCTGAACACCAGCCTTGCCGATCCGACCGGTGTCATCATCTTCCGCAACGAACCGGCCGAAATCGCCAATTCGGTGCTGGGCCGAAACGATCTGACCGGCGCGCAGCGCATGATCTATGTGCTCGATCTGACCCAGCCCACCGGCATGTTCGAGGCGCGCGATTTCCTGATCCGCGACGGCGATACCGTCTATGTCACCGAAGCCCCCTACGTGCAGTGGCAAACGACCATCGGCGCGCTTACCGGCACGGCACAGGCGGCCGATTCGCTCAGCAGCGCCGCCGGGACGAACTGATCCGCCCATGGGCGGGCCGGATGACATCACCGCCGGGGCGATCCCCCGGCGGCTTCGCTTCCTGAATGGCGGCTTTCTTTCGCCCGGCCTGCGACACATCCTCGCCGCGGCGGGGCATGACCTGCGCCCCGGCCTGCCGCGCCCGGGCGAAGGCGTCGTCGTCTGGGGCCAGTCCCCCACCGCCTGGCGGGGCGAAGCGGTGGCGGCCCGGCGCAAGGTGCCGCTGATCCGCGTCGAGGATGCCTTCCTCCGCTCGCTCCGCCCCGGGCGCATGGGCGATGCGCCACTTGGTCTGCTGATTGATCCGCTTGGCGTGCATTTCGATCCCGCCCGGCCCTCGCTGCTGGAACGGCTTCTGGCCACCGCACCGCTCGATGACACGGTCCTTCTGAACCGCGCACGGGTGGGGATGCAGCGGCTCATCGCGGGCGATCTGTCGAAATACAACCTTCACGATCCCGCCCTCGCCCTGCCGCCGCCCGGCTATGTCCTGCTGATCGACCAGACCCGTGGCGATGCCTCGCTGCGCTGTTCGGGGGCCGATGCCGCCACCTTTCAGGACATGCTGGCCCGCGCCCGCGACGACCACCCCGCCGCGCCGATCCTGATCAAGGCCCATCCCGAAACCCGCCTCGGCCTGCGCCCCAGCCATTTCGATCCGGCCGCGCTGCCCCCCGGCGTCACCCTTCACGATGCCCCTGTCTCGCCCTGGCGCCTGCTGGAAGGGGCCATCGCCGTCTATACCGTTTCCTCCCAGATGGGGTTCGAGGCGATCCTCGCCGGCCATCGCCCCCGCGTCTTCGGCCAGCCCTTCTACGCCGGCTGGGGCCTGACCGCGGACGAGGTGCCTCCCCCCCGCCGCGGGCGCAGCCTGACCCGCGTGCAGCTTTTCGCCGCCGCCATGATCCTGGCCCCGGTCTGGTTCGATCCGCTGCGCAAGCAACGCTGCAGCTTCGAAGAGGCCGTCAACCAGCTCGAGTCCGAGGTCCGCGCCTTCCGTGCGGATCGCAACGGCCATGTGGCGCTGGGGATGCGGCTGTGGAAACGCCGCCACCTGCAGGATTTCTTCGGTCGACATCGCCCGCTGGTCTTTGCAACTGACGCGGGCAAGGCCACCGCACTGGCCCGCCGCTCGGGGCGCGGGCTGATCGGCTGGGCTGGCCGCGTGCCACCCGACCTGCCGCCCGACCTCCCCCTTCTGCGGGTCGAGGACGGCTTTCTCCGCTCGCGCGGGCTGGGGGCGGATCTGATCCCCCCGCTGTCGCTGGTGACCGATGATCTGGGCATCTACTACGATCCAGGGCAGGACAGCCGCCTTGAAAGGCTGATCCTCGCCCCGCCCGCCCCCGGCGGCCTTGCCCGGGCCGAGGCGCTCATCACCCGGATCACCGCGCTTGGCCTGACCAAATACAACCTCGCCGCCGCGCCCCTGCCCGATCTGCCGCCCGGTCACCGCATCCTCGTGCCCGGTCAGGTGGAGGATGACGCCTCCATCCGCCTCGGCGCGGGCGATATCCGCACCAACCGCGCCCTGCTGGAACGGGTCCGCGCCGAAAATCCCGATGCCGTCATCCTTTACAAGCCCCACCCCGATGTGGAGGCGGGCCTCCGCCCCGGCGCGATCCCGCAAGCGGATCTCGCGCGGCTTGCCGATCTCACCCTGCACAAGGCCGATCCCCTCGCCCTCATCGCCGCCTGCGACGAAGTCTGGACGATCACCTCCACCCTCGGGTTCGAGGCGCTTCTGCGCGGCAAACCCGTCATCACGCTGGGCGCGCCCTTCTATGCCGGCTGGGGGCTGACGCGCGATCTCGGCCCCGTGCCGCAGCGCCGCCTGCGCCGCCCGGATGGCAGCCTGCAGCCACGCCCGGGCCTTGCCGGCCTTGTCCATGCCGCGCTCATCGCCTATCCGCGCTACCTTGACCCCCTCACCCGCCGCCCCTGCCCGCCGGAACTGGCGCTGGAACGGCTGGCACAGGGCGCGCTGCCCCATCCGGGCGCAGCCAACCGCCTTCTGGCAAAGCTGCAGGGCCTTCTGGCCGGTCAGGCGCATCTCTGGCGGCGCTGACATCAATAGATATACCGGATCTGCTCCATCCAAAACCGCTCCGTCCGGCGCAGCCCCTGCGCGATCTGGTCCAGCCCCGCCGCATCCAGAGTGCCGCGCCGATGCATCACCCCGGCATGGCGCGCGAACAGATCCGCGATCGTCGCCCGCAGCTTGCGCCCCTTCTCCGTCAGCCGCACCCGAACGGACCGGCGGTCCACCTCCGACCGCTGGTGATGCATATACCCCGCCTCGACCAGCTTCTTCAGGTTATAGCTGACATTCGACCCCTGATAGAACCCGCGGCTCTTCAACTCCCCGGCGCTGACCTCATTCTCGCCGATATTGAACAACAGCAATCCCTGCACCGGGTTCACCTCGACAATGCCCAGCCGCTCGAATTCGTCCTTGATCACGTCGAGCAGCAGCCTGTGCAGCCGCTCGACCAGCCCCAGCATGTCCAGATACCCGGCCTGAAAGGCCTTGTCAGACCCGTCCAGCACCGCTTCCTGCACCGTCATCGCAACCCTCCGTCTTTGATCGACGAAGGGAAGAATCAGGGAAAAACCCCAAGATCCGGTAAAGGGCGGCTCAGCCGCGCGGCACCAGCCGCGCCCGGGCAAAGGCAGCGATCCCGGCCAGCAGGGGCGCGATCTCTTCCGGCGGCTGCCCCTGGCCCAGGATCCAGGCCATCAGATCCTGGTCGTTCTCCGCCAGCAGGCGATCATAGACCGCCAGCCGCCCGTCATCCAGCCCCCGCCAGATGCGCATCCGCCCAAGGGCCCAGCACCAGATCCATCTCCTTGGTGCCACGCCGCCAACTGCGCATCGTCATGCGCTTCAGACGCGCCTCTGCCGTTTCCGTCATGATCGTCCCACACCCAGATCCGCCCGCAGACGGCTTTCCAATTCCCCCATCCGCCCGACAAGCGCAAGCATTTCCACCCGCATTTGCGCCAGTTCGCCCATCACGCGCCGCGCCTCTTCGGGCAGCGGTCCGCCCGCGGGCGGGGCCTCTTCCGCCCCCCCCTCGCCCGTCAGCAGCCAGCGCAGGGAAACGCCCAGCATCCCCGACATCATCTGCAACTGGTTCGCCCGCGGCTCGCGCTGATCGGCCTCCCAGGCCTCCACCAGCGGCCGCCGCACGCCCAGCCGCCGCGCCAGCCCCGCGACGGTCAGCCCCGCCGCCTCGCGCGCATGGGTCAGCCTGTCGCCAAAAGTCGCCACGTCATCGGTGAACACCAGCGCCTCGTCGCGCACCATCACCTCGCCCGTGCCATGTTCCGCCATCTTGCCTCTCCTCTTTCCGATATCGCTTGATTGCAGGGGGGGCCAACCCTAAGACCATGCTCCGGAAAAGACAAACCCTTAGCCCGTTCCGAAAAGGTGCCCCGATCATGGCCTTCCTGTCCGACACGCTTTCGCGCGTGAAACCCTCGCCCACCATCGCCGTCACGAACAAGGCGCGCGAACTGGCGGCGGCGGGCCGCGACATCATCGGCCTCGGCGCGGGCGAACCCGATTTCGACACCCCTCAGAACATCAAGGACGCCGCCAAACGCGCGATCGACGCCGGGCGCACCAAATACACCGCCGTCGACGGCATCCCCGAACTCAAGGCCGCGATCTGCACGAAATTCCTGCGCGAAAACGGCCTGACCTACACACCCGCGCAGGTCACCGTCGGCACGGGCGGCAAGCAGATCCTCTACAACGCCCTCATGGCCACGCTGAACCCCGGCGACGAGGTCATCATCCCCGCCCCCTACTGGGTCAGCTACCCCGATATGGTCCTTCTCGCAGGCGGCACCCCCGTTCCCGTCGTTGCGTGCATCGAGACGCAGTTCAAGCTCACCCCCGAACAGCTCGAATCCGCGATCACGCCCAAGACGAAATGGTTCATCTTCAACTCTCCCTCCAACCCCACCGGGGCGGGCTACACGCGCGATGAACTGAAGGGCCTGACCGATGTCCTCATGCGCCACCCCCATGTCTGGGTGATGTCCGACGACATGTACGAACACCTCGTTTTCGACGATTTCAAATTCTGCACCCCCGCCGAGGTGGAACCCGGCCTTTATGACCGCACCCTCACCTGCAATGGCGTCTCCAAGGCCTATGCCATGACCGGCTGGCGCATCGGCTATGCTGCGGGCCCCGTCGCCCTGATCAAGGCCATGGGCACGATCCAGAGCCAGTCCACCTCCAACCCCTGCTCCGTCTCGCAATATGCAGCGCTCGAGGCGCTCACCGGCCCGCAGGATTTCCTGGCCGAGAACCGCGCCCTCTTCCAGCGCCGCCGCGATCTGGTGGTCTCCATGCTGTCCCAGGCCAAGGGAATCACCTGCCCCACTCCCGAAGGCGCCTTCTACGTCTATCCCGATATCTCGGGCTGCATCGGCAAGGCCACGGCCGCCGGCAAGATCATCACCAATGACGAGGTCTTCGCCGAAGCGCTTCTCGAAGAAACCGGCGTCGCCGTGGTCTTCGGGGCCGCCTTCGGACTATCGCCGAACTTCCGCGTCAGCTACGCTACAGCGGACGCCGTGCTGGCCGAGGCCTGCACCCGCATCCAGAAGTTCTGTGCCGCCCTGGTGTGACAGGGCCGAAGGGGAAAGGGATCATGCCGGACAGGATCACCGCCAACCTTCCCGCCCGCGACATGACGGCGACACAGGCCTTCTACGCCCGACTTGGCTTCGCGCCGTCCTTTCGCGATGACGGCTGGATGATCCTCGAACGCGGGCCCCTGATGCTGGAATTCTTCCCGCACCCCGAACTCGATCCCGCGACAAGCTGGTTTTCGGCCTGTCTCCGCGTCGACGACCCTGATGCCCTGCAGGCCGAATGGGGCGCCCTCGGCCTGCCCACGGACCGCACCGCCATCCCCCGCATCACGGGCTTTTTCCGGCCCGGCGACGCGCCGCGCATGTTCGCGCTGGTCGATCCCGACGGATCGCTTCTGCGGGTGATCGACAACCGCGACGCGGCGGAGGAACCACATGGCCGCTGACCTGCCCGAATACTACTTCCGCATCCGCGACAACGGTGCCGTCGTGTTCAAGGTGGATACCGAGAACCGCCAGCGCCGCATCGAACTGGACGAGATCGCCACGATCAACATCCGCAACGGCAACATAAAGCCGCATGGCGATCACGAACTCACCCCGGCCGAACGCGCGATGATCAAGGACTGGATGGAGCGTCGAAGCCGCGATCTGGCCCGGCGCGACATCGAAGACATCCACCGCGCGATGGATCACCTGAACCTCACCGCGCAATGGGCACAGTCGCGCGCAACCGATGCCGATCTCGAAGAGGTGACCGACAGCCTGCTTCTGGCGATGCACGACCTGCGCTCCGTCCTTGTCAAACGCAAGGCGGATCGTCTGGCCCGGGCGGCCAAGGCCGCCGAATAGCACCGCGCGTAGGGCGGGGTTCACCCCGTGTCTCCCGCCACCCGCCGCGAAACCCGCGCCATCACCCGTCGCCGCGGCCGTAGGGCGGGGTTCACCCCGCCTCTCCCGCCGCTCCCCGCGATCCCGCCATCACGCTCCGCCGCCCGATACCCGACCAGAACCGCCACATCAAGCTCGCCGCCGCGATCACCAGCCCCACCACCAGCCCCAGCCAGACGCCGACCGCGCCCCAGCCCAGAACAAAAGCCAGCACATAGCTGCAAGGGATGCCCACCCCCCCCTAGCTCACCGCCGCCAGCCACATGGGCACGCGTATCCTGCCCCCACCAAAAGCCCCAGCGCGATCACCTGCATCGCATCGGCCAGCTGGAACAGCGCCGCCAGCGCCAGCAGCACCGTGCCAAAGGCCACGATCTGCGCGCTTTCGGGTTTCGCCATGTCCAGAAACAGCGCGATGATCGGGGCGGGAAAGGCAAGGAACAGCCCCACCATCGCCACCCCGAACCCGACCGACAACCCGATCCCCGCCCATCCGCCCGCGCGCATGGCCACCAGATCACCCGCCCATGGGCATGGGCCGTGCGGATCGTTACCGCGTTGGACAGGCCCAGATGCACCATGAAGGCCAGCGCCGCCACCTCCATCGCGATGCCATGCGCGGCCAGTTCCACCGTGCCGATCCACCCCATCATCAGGGCGCTCGCCTGAAACAGCCCGCTCTCCATCAGCCCCGTCACCCCGATGGGCCAGCCCAGCCGGAACACCCGACCAAAGGCCACCCAATCCGCCCGCCAGAACCGCTGCCACAGCCGGAACCGCCGCAACTCCGGCAGCCAGCCCGCATAGATTCCCAGCGCCAGCACGCTCGCCACCTGCACCGCCAGCGTCGCCAGCGCCGCGCCACCACGCCCAGTTCCGGCGCACCCCAATTGCCGAAGATGAACATCCAATTCATCGCGACGTTCAGTCCCACCGATCCCAGCGTCACCCACAACACCACCTGCGTCCGCCCCAGCGCGGAAAGATAGCTCTTCAACGCCATCACCATCAGCGCAGGCGTCATGCCCAGCCCCGCCAGCCGCAGATAATCCTGCCCCAGCGCCGCCACCTCCGGCTTTTGCCCCAAGGTCAGCAGCACCGCCTCCGACCACCAGAACAAGGGATAGCAGGCCATCCCGAACAGGATGGAAAGCCACAACCCCATCCGCGCATCCCGGCGCACCTGCACCTCGTCCCCTTCGGCCAGCGCCGCCGCCACCATCGGCATCACCGCCTGCGCGAAACCGGACCCAAGGATGAAGATGACGAAGAAACTCGACGCGCCAAGAACCGTGGCCGCCAGTTCCGTCACGCCATACCAGCCCATCATCACGGTATCGGCCACATGCAGCGCCATCTGCGCCAGATGGCTGCCGATCAGAGGCAGGCCCAGCACGAGCAGCGCCCGCGCATGCTGCGTATGGCTCAGGGATTGTGTCATGCGATCCGGAGTATCGCTCCGCCACGCCCGCCACAAGCCACCACCCACGCCGCAGCGCAGCGTTTTCTGACGCAGAAAACGCGCCGGAAAATGACGCATTTTCCGGACCCTATCCGATGCGCCAAGGCCACAAGGCGTTTTTTGCGTCAGAAAACGCCGCGAAATCTGCGCCAGATTTCGCCCCCCTTACAGCCCCCCGATCATCCCCAGCGCAAAGGCCGCGATCACCGCCCCGCCCGCGATCTCCACCCATGGCAGCGCGCGCCAGACCCGCGCCTCACCCAACCCCGCCAAGACCCCCTCGCGCGACCAGACGGCCAGCACCGCCGCCGCCACCGTCACCACCGCCACACCCAGACCCATCGCAAAGGCCCCCGCGACCCCCGCCGCCCCGATCCCCATCTGGAAGGTCAGGATCAACAGGAACAGCGCGCCCGAACAGGGCCGCACCGCCACCCCGCCGATCAGCGCCAGCGTATCCC
>JAWKXK010000013.1:0-158141 GCA_041397045.1 Paracoccaceae bacterium | reverse complement strand
GATGAAACTCGCCCTCGTCGGCATCGGCAAGATCGCCCGTGATCAGCACGTCCCCGCGCTGGCCGCCTCGCCCGATTGGGAATTGGCGGCCACAGTCAGCCGGGCGGGCAGCGTGGAGGGCGTGCCGTCCTTCACCGATTTCGCCACGATGCTGGCCGAACGGCCCGATATCGGCACCGTCTCGCTCTGCCTGCCGCCGCAACCGCGCTATGCCTATGCCGAAATGGCCCTGCGCGCGGGCCGCCATGTCATGCTGGAAAAACCCCCGGGCCAGACCCTGGCCGAGGTGCATGCCCTTGAACGCTTTGCTGCGGCCTTTGGCGTGACGCTTTATGCCACATGGCATTCCCGCATGGCCGAGGCCGTGGCCCCCGCCAAGGCGTGGCTGGCCCCCAAGACCATCACCCGCGCCCATATCACCTGGCGCGAGGATGTGCGCAAATGGCATCCCGGGCAGGATTGGGTGTTCGAACCGGGCGGCATGGGCGTCTTTGATCCCGGCATCAACGCGCTGTCGATCCTGACGGAAATCCTGCCCGCCCCGGTGCATGTGACCGCCGCAGATCTGGAATTCCCCGCCAACCGCGACACGCCCATCGCCGCGCGGATCGCCTTTTCCGGGGGCATCACCGCCGATTTCGACTGGCGGCAGGAAGGCCCGCAGACCTGGGATATCGAGATCGATACGGACCAAGGCCCCTGCGCCCTGCGCTTTGGCGGGAACCGGTTCGAAGTGGCGGGCGTCGAGGTGGCGGGCGAGCAGACGATCATGGGCGAATATCCCAAGCTCTATGCCCGGATGGCCGAACTCGTCCGCTCCGGCGCATCCGAGGTGGATCTCGCCCCCATGGTGCATGTCGCCGATGCGCTGACACTGGGCAAGCGCCACGTCACCGACGCCTTCCACTTCTGACCCTGCCGCAGGACTGGCCCCTGCCGGGCGGCACCCCGCCTCTGGGGAAGGCTGGATCATCCGCACGCGGCAGGGGCCGGGAACCTGGGTCAACTCGCGATGCAGGGCCGCCCCTTTCGCCACCGGATCGGGGGTCATTTGGACCCGGCAGCAAAAGGGGGGAGGGCGGCGTGCCGCCCTTCCCCCCTGATATCCCGAACCGCCCCCGCGCGCCCTTGCGCTTCGGCATCGCGGGCCGGTCCAGCGGTCTGCCCTCCCTGCGGAAGGCGGTGCCCGCCATCCCGAGGGCGGTCTAAAACCGCCGCCCCGTCTTCCGGGCTCAGGTGCGGAACACCCGATAGATCGCCGGGATCACCAGCACCGTCAGCAGGGTCGAGGACAGGAGCCCGAAGAGAAGCGAGATCGCCAGCCCCTGAAAGATCGGGTCCGCAAGGATCACCACCGCCCCGATCATCGCCGCGATGGCCGTCAGAAGGATGGGCTTGAAGCGGATTGCCCCCGCCTCCACCAGCACATCCACCGTCACCGGCCCGGTCGAAGAATGCCGGATGAAATCCACCAGAAGGATGGAGTTCCGCACGATGATCCCCGCCAGCGCGATGAAGCCGATCATCGAGGTGGCTGAAAACGGCGCGTTGAACAGCCAATGGCCAAGGATGATGCCAAGGAAGGTAAGCGGGATGGGCGTCAGGATCACCAGCGGCAGCTTGAACGATCCGAACTGCGCCACGACAAGGATATAGATGCCCAACAGCGCCACGCCGAAGGCCGCCCCCATGTCGCGGAAGGTGACGAAGGTCACTTCCCATTCGCCGTCCCACAGGAGCGTCACCTTGCCCTCATCCTCGGGCTGGCCATGCAGGCTGATTTCGGGCTTGGTGCCGGGCGCCCAATCCTGCGCCTCGATGGCGTCGGCCACGGCCAGCATCCCGTAAAGCGGGGCCTCGAAATCGCCGGCCAGTTCTGCCGTCACCATCTCTGCCTCGCGGCCGTTATGGCGGAAGACGGGGTAGGAGGAGTGTTCCGCCGCCACGCGGATCACATCGCCCAGTTCCACCACGCCCCGCGCGCCGGGCAGCACATTGGCCGGGATCGGCGTCGTCAGAAAGCGTTCGTCCAGCACCCGGTCGGCCTTTTCGCGCCCGACGATCAGCGGGATGGGATGGCGCCCGTCGCCCCGGTGCGAATAGCCCACGGTCTGCCCGCCATTCAAAAGCGCCATGGTGTCGAAGACATCCGCCTCCTGCACACCGAAGAATTCCAGATCGTCGGTGGAAATCGTGGCCCTCAGGCGCGGGGCCATGACGCCGAAACTGTCATCCACATCCACGACAAACGGCACGCTCTCGAACGCCGCGCGGATCTGCGCCGCCGCTATCCGCCGGGTTTCGGCATCCGGGCCATAAACCTCGGCTAGGAGGGTGGCGATGACGGGCGGGCCCGGCGGGGGTTCCACCGTCTTCAGCACCGTCCCTTCGGGCATCTGAAGGGCCTTCAGCCTTTCGCGGATGTCCAGCGCGATGTCATGGCTGGCGCGGTCGCGGTCGGTCTTGGGCAGAAGGTTGATCGCCACTTCGCCCAGTTGCGGTTCCTGCCGCAGATAGCTGTGCCGCACCAGACCGTTGAAGTTGAAGGGCGCCGCCGTCCCCGCATGGGTCTGGACCGAGGTCACCTCGGGCATCTGCATGACGATGGCCGCCACATCCTGCGCCACGCGATCCGTCGCCTCGACCGAGGATCCCTCGGGCAGGTCGATCATCACCGACAGTTCCGACTTGTTGTCGAAGGGCAAGAGTTTCACCGTCACGTCGCGGGTATAAAGCGCCGCCAGCGATCCGAAGGACAGCGCCGCCGTGATCAGCAGAAAGCCGAGGCTGCGCCCCTTGGAGGCCAGCAGCGGCCGCGCCACCGCGTTATAGCTGCGTTCCAGAATCCCGCCCGCATGGCCGCCATGCCCCTCGCCGCCATGGGCCGACATGTCGGCCTTGCCCGCGATCTTTACCATCAGCCAGGGCGTGATGATGACCGCGACGAAGAAGGAAAAGATCATCGCCGCGCTGGCATTGGCCGGGATGGGCGACATGTAGGGCCCCATCAGCCCGCTGACGAAGAGCATCGGCAAAAGCGCCGCCACCACCGTCAGCGTGGCCACGATGGTGGGATTGCCCACCTCGGCCACCGCGTCGATGGCCGCCGCCATCCGCCCGCGCCCGTCCTTCATCCCCCAATGCCGGGCGATGTTCTCGATCACCACGATGGCATCGTCGACCAGAATCCCGATGGAGAAGATCAGCGCGAAGAGGCTGACCCGGTTCAGCGTATAGCCCATGATCCACGAGGCAAAGAGCGTCAGCAGGATCGTCACAGGGATGACGATGGCCACCACGATGGCCTCGCGCCAGCCGATCGCCAGCCAGACCAGCGCGATGATCGACACGGTGGCAAGGCCAAGGTGGAACAGAAGTTCATTGGCCTTTCATTCGCCGTCTCGCCATAGTCGCGCGTGACGGTCAGATGCATGCCTTCGGGGATCAGCTTGCCTTCCAGCCCCTCCACCCGATGCAGCACCTCTTCGGCCACGACCACGGCATTGGCCCCGGCCCGCTTGGCCACGGCCAGCGTCACGGCGGGGGAACGGTGCACCGCCCCGTCCTCGCCCTTCACCAGATGGGCCACGATATGATCGGATGTATCGGGAACGAAGCTGACCTCGGCCACGTCGGCCACATAGACGGGCCGCCCGTCGCGCGCCGTGAGCAGCAGGTTCGCCACTTCGGAGGGCGCGGTCATCGTCTGCCCGGCCACCAGATCCACCTGCCCGCCCTGATCGCGGATCTTGCCGGTGTTCAGCGTGCGGTTGGCCTGCGCGACCTTGCCCGCCAATTGCTGCAGCGTGATCCCGTAAAGCGCCAGCCGCTCGGGATCCGGCGCGATGCGGATCGCCTCCTGCGCCTCGCCCACGATATAGGTCAGGCCCACATCCTCGGTCTTGGCCACCTCGGATTGCAGGGCGCGGACCACGCGGGTCAGATCATTCGCGCTTACCCCTTCGTCGCCTGACAGCGTCAGGGTCAGGATCGCCACATCGTCGATCCCGCGCCCGATCACCAGGGGTTCGGGGATGCCGACCGGCAGCCTGTCGATATTGGCGCGCAGCTTGTCATGCACCCGCAGGATCGCATCCTCGGCCTTGGTGCCCACCTCAAACCGCGCCGTCACCAGCGCGGCATCGTCGCGCGTCTGGGAATAGACATGTTCCACATCGTTGATCCCCTTCACGAGGATCTCCAACGGTTCCGTCACCAGCTTCACGCCATCCTCGGCACGCAGGCCCTGCGCCTGCACATGGATATCGACCAGCGGCACGGAAATCTGCGGCTCTTCCTCGCGCGGGAGAGAGATGAGCGCCACCAGCCCCGCCGCCAGCGCGGCCAGAATGAACAGCGGTGTCAGCGCCGAGGCGATGAACCCCTTCGTCAGCCGCCCGGCAATGCCCAGCGCTGCGGTGTCGCGCTCACTCATGGCCCACCTCGCCCGCTTGCGGGGCCACGGTCATCACCGCATCGCCCGCCTTCAGCCCGGTCAGCACCTCGACCATGGCCACGCCATCCCGTTCGATCCGCGCGCCCGGCACCACGGTGCGCAGACCCGCCCCCTCGATGCCGACGAAATCAAGCCCCCCGCGCGTGACCAGCGCGCTTTCCGGCACCAGAAGCGCCGGGCGTTCGCCCACCGGCAGGCGCACCAGCACGCGGGCATCGACAAAGCGGTCGGTCAGGCCCGCCACCTCGACATCGGCGACGACGCGGCCATTCTCGATCAGCGGATAGACCTTGACCAGCCGCCCCTCGACCGCGCCCTCGGCACCCTCGATTTCGATCGCGTCGCCCTCGGTCAGGTCGGCCGCGTGGCGTTCCGGCACAGCCAGCCGCAGGAAGATCCCGCCGCCGCCCAGTTGCGCCACCGCCTCGCCCGGCATCACCACCGCGCCCTGCGCCACCGGCACATCCAGCACCCGGCCCGCCACCGGCGCCAGCACCGCGCCCTCGGCCGCCTGCTGTTCCACCACCTGACGCTGCGCCGCCAGGGCTGCGATCTGGCCCGTCACCACATCGACCTGCGTGCGCAGCGCATCCAGACGCTGCGCCGTCGTCACGCCCTGCGCCAGCAATTCCTCGCCCCGCTTCAGTTCCGCCCGGGCATTGCCAAGCTGCGCCTCAAGCGCCGACCGCTGCGCATCCAGCGCCGAAAGTTGGAAGCCCAGCTTTTCATCCACGATTTGGGCCAGCACATCGCCCTGCGCCACCGCATCGCCTTCGGCCACCTTCAGCGAGACCAGCGTCCCCCCCAGCCGGGCCCGCGCCGGGATACGGTCGCGCGCCTCGACCCGGCCATAGACGGCCTTCCATTCGGTCACGGTGACAGGCTCCAGCGTGATCGTTTCGGCCAGGGCCGCCGTGCCAAGCAGGCCGGCCAGAATCGAGATGAAAGACAGACGGCGCATGGGAAGTCTCCTCGCGGTGATGCAGCCTAGTTAGACCGGTGGAAATAAATATTCAAGACTATGAATGTATCTTTCCGGAAAACCCGCGACAGCGCGGCAGGACAGACACGCCATCGCTTGCCGTTTCGCGAAAGGCGGCTAGACAGAGGCATCAACACAAGGCATCGCGCCATGACCAAGATCAAGGAAATCGCAGAAAGGGCCGGTGCCTCCATCGCCACGGTCTCGCGCGTGGTGAACGGATCGGGCTATGTCAGCGCCGCGATGCGCGCCCGGATCGAGGTGGCGGTGGCCGAACTGGGCTACAGGCCCAATGCCGGGGCGCGGATGATGCGGTCGGGCAGCAGCCGGATGGTGGGCGTGCTTCTGCCCGCGCTGGATGTGCATTTCTTCGGGATTCTGGCCCATACGGTGGAACAGGCGCTGTTCGCGCGGGGCTATCAGGCGATGATCTGCTCTACCGCCGAAAGCCCGGACCATGAGGCGGACTATGTCTCGGCCATGCTGGCGCAGCAGGTGGATGGCGTGATCCTTGCCGCCGTCACCCCGGACGGGGCGGGGGTGGCGCGCCTGCGCGCGGCGCGCGTGCCCATTGTCGCGCTGGACCGCGCCCTGCCCGACACGCCGACCGTAGCCGCCGATCACCGCGCCGGCGGGCGGATGCAGGCGCGCCATCTGATCGACCTCGGGCATCGCCGGTTCGGCGTGATCGGCGCGCCGGGCCATTCCGCCCCGGTGCAGGACCGTCTGGGCGGGCTGACCGAGGAACTGGCCGCGGCGGGCCTGCCCCCGCCGGTGATCCGCCTTGGCCCCGACCACGGATTCGAGGCCTGCCGCGATCTGGCCGCGGCGCTGCTGGCCGAAACCCGCCCCGACGCGCTGATCGGCACCTCGGACATGGCCGCCATCGGCGCGCTGCATGCGGCGGCGGGCTGCGGGCTGTCGGTGCCGGGGGACCTGTCGATCATCGGCTTCGACGATCTGCCCGCCGCGCGCTACACGATCCCGCAGCTGACCACCATCGCCCAGCCGATCCGCGACATCGGGCAGGCGGCGGTGGATCAGATCATCGCCCTGATGCGCGGCGAGACGCCGCCGCGACCGGCGCCTTTGCCCCTGACCCTGATCCCCCGCGGGACCACGGCCCCAAGGGGGGGCACAGCCCCCCCTTGACCCCCCCCGCGCCAAGGGCCAAGCCGCCGAAGAGGGTGGCAAGCGGCAATTGGGTATTTTCGCCAAGGTGAAAGGGGAAAGGGCATCTCCCCTCCCCAGCCATGGGGAGGGGTTGGGGGAGGGGTGGTCTCCTCAGCCCAGAAGTGCCGCGAGGGGCGGGATCGCCCCGGTGGCCGTGGCACCTGCAAGGCTGGCCGCCGCGGCGCGGTGGCCCAGCCTGAGGCAGCGCTCTGGCGACCATCCCTCATGCAGGCCGTACAGACAGCCCGCGGCAAAGGCATCGCCTGCGCCGACCGGGCTGACCACGCGTTCGGCCGGGATCGGATCGGGGCGGAGGACAACCGCCTCCCCCCCGGGCGTCAACCACAGGCCCATCGCCGGGCTGTGGATCACCACCTGCCCCGCCCCGCCCTGCTGCAACTGCAGCGCCGCCGTGAGAAGGGCCGCCTCGTCCCCCGCCTCCGCGACGGCCTGCCCGGTTGCCCGCGCGGCCTCGATCTCGTTCAGGAACAGCACATCGGTGACGGGCAGCGCCGCCTCGACCGTGGCGCGAAACCCCGCGTGATCGGTGGAGACAAGGTCGACCGCCGTGATCATCCCCGCCGCCCGCGCCCGCGCCAGAACCCGCGCCGCGCCGCTTTGGCCCCCCGACACCTCGTCAAGGCGTCCCAGCAGGTTCAGATAGCCCAGATAGAAGATCCGCGCCCCCGCCGCGGCCACAGCTTCGACCGCGATATCGCCTTCATCCAGAAGGTCATTCGTACCGGGATGGTAAAAGAAGGTCCGGCTGTCCCCGGGCAGGTTCATCACATGGGTATGCGCCGTGGGCGCGCGGTCCGTCTCGGCCAGTTGCGCGCCATCCGCCCCCGCCGCCTGCACCGCCCAGCGCACCGTCGCCGCGTGGCGGTCCATCCCCACCAGCCCGATGGCCCAGAGGGGCAGCCCGGCCTGAAAGGCCGCCAGCGACAGCATCACATTGGCCGCGCCGCCGCCCGTCCCCTCCACCTCATCCGAGATGCGGACGAGTTCGCTTTTCGCGGGCCAGCCCTCGATCGTGTGGACGATGTCCACGATCCAGTTCCCGGCACAGGCGACACCCTTCCGCATCAATAGGCAATCTCCACCGCCTGACCGCTGATCCCTGCCTGCAGGGCCGCCGTCAGCACCGCATGATGCGCCGCGGCCTCCTCGGGCGTGGCGCAGGGGAAGCCCTTGGCATCGCCCCCCGCCAGTTCATCGACAAAGGCCGCCCACATCTGCTGGATCGCATCGGTGAAGCCGAATTCGAAGATCCCCCCCGTGATCGCGCCGAAAAGCGGGGTATATCCCAGATCCTCGGTCACCCAGCCTTGCGAACCGCCCGCCTCATAGCGCATCCATTGCCATTGGCGCGGGGATTTGGTCGTGAAGAAGGCCGACCCCTTCATCCCCAGCACCCGGATCGACCAGGTATTCGCCTCGCCCGGCGCGATCCGCCATGTCTTCAGCACCATCGGGAAATCGCCGCCCGCATCGGGAACCGTGCCGGTGATCGTCGCATTGTCCCAGGTGTCGCAAGGCACCCGCCCGCCCTTGCCATCGGGCCGCGTCTCCACCCGCTTCATCAGGCTCGCCGTCACCCGCGCAGGCCGCCAGCCCAACCGCAGCGGCACATGCAGCACATGCATCCCCAGATCGCCCATGCAGCCATAGTCGCCATTCACCCGCGCCATGCGCTTCCAGTTGATCGGCTTGTCGGGGTTGATGTCGGAGGAATGGAGGAAGCAGGCCTCCACCTCCAGCACCGGGCCCACGGCACCGGATCGGATGAATTCCACCACCTTCTGCGCGCCCGGATAGAAGGGCATCTCGGACGAACAGCGCACCATGAGATCGGGCCGCGCCGCAATCGCCGCCATGATCGCGCGGTTCTGCGCAAGGTCCATGCCAAAGGGCTTTTCCCCCAGCAGGTGCTTCCCCGCCGCCAGGATCGCGGGGTAAATCTCGGCATGCAGCACATGGGGGACGGCGCAATAGACCGCCTCCACCTCGGGGTTCGCCAGCAAGTCGCGGTAATCCGTCGTCACCTGCATCGGCCCCAGCGCATCGGTATACCAGCCCATCAGCGCGGGGTTGGTGTCGCAGACCGCCACGATGCGCGGGCGCGCCTTCATCCCCGTCAGATGCAGCCAGCGCGCCGCGGCAGAGGCGAATTCCCGCCCCATCAACCCGCAGCCGATGATGCCGAAGCGGATTTCGCGCATCACTTGCCCCCGATCATCGCCAAGGCGGCATCCGGCGACGCCCCCTCATGCACCACCGCCATCAGGGCCCGCGTCATGCCGCCCGGATCGGGATGCTGGATCACGTTGCGCCCATAGACGATGCCCTTTGCCCCCTGCCGCATCAGTTCCGCCGTGCGCGACAGGATCTCGGCATCCGACACGCGCCCGCCGCCCCGCACCAGCACGGGCAGGCCTTGGGCGATCTCGATCACGCGGTGATACTCCTGCACTTCGGTGCAGGGATCGGCCTTGATCACATCCGCCCCCAGTTCCGCCGCCTGCCGGACCAGCGGCAGGATCTTGGTGATATCCCCATCCACCATATAGCCGCCCTTGGCATTGTCCTGCATGACCAGCGGTTCCACCATCAGGGGCATCCCCATGATCTCGCATTCCCGCTTCAGGCTGTTCACATTGCGCACGCAGGCGCGATAAACCTCGGGCTGGTCGGGCAGCATCAGCAGGTTCACCACCACGCAGGCGGCATCCAGCATCAGCGCCTGTTCCACCGGGCGGTCGATCACCTCGGAGAACAGCATCCGCGGCAGGGGCGTGCCATAGACATTGGCGATATCCGTCCGCAGCACCAGCGCGGGCTTGTCCTTGCCGGGGATCGCCTGCAGCAGTGGCGCCGTCCCCGGCGGCAGCTGGATCGCGTCAGGCTTCGCCGCCGCCACGGTGCGGATGGCCCGGCCCATATCCTCGATCCCGCCAAGGAAGGTCTGCTCGTTGAACATGCCATGGTCGATGGCCACGTCGAAGCACATCCCCGAAGGCGCGAAAAGCCGGTTCATCCGGGCGGTTTTCATGGTCGGTCCATCCTTGCTGCAAAAGCCTGAAAACGTTTCCACAAGCCTAGCCCAGCCCCGCCCCCCGATCAAGCCCGGCAAGGCCCCGGCGGCCCGTCAATGCGCGAAAGCGGCGGGGCGTGAAACTTCCCGCCAAGGCCCGCGTAGATCGGGACACAGGCGGAACAATCCGCCCCAAACCGGAGGATCCCATGCTCAAGACCACAATCCGTAGCCTTGCCCTGACCACCCTGCTCGCCCTGCCCGTCATGGCGCAGGAGAACCCGATGGTGGGCGGCGCGCCCATGTTCGCCGACAAGAACATCGTCGAGAACGCGGTGAATTCAAAGGATCACACCACCCTCGTTGCCGCCGTTCAGGCCGCCGGTCTGGTGGAAACCCTGCAATCGCCCGGCCCCTTTACTGTCTTCGCCCCGGTGAACGATGCCTTCGCCGCCCTGCCCGCAGGCACCGTCGACACGCTGCTGATGCCGGAAAACAAGGCCATGCTGACCAAGGTGCTGACCGCGCATGTCGTCGCGGGCAAACTGTCGGGCGCCGATATCATGGCCCGCGCCAAGGCCGCGCCGGATGGGTTCTTCCACATGCAGACCGTGTCGGGCGATGCGCTTTCGGCGCAGGTGAAGGGGCGCAACCTCTATCTGATCGACGAAAGCGGCAATGCGTCCAAGGTCACCATCGCCGATGTGAACCAGTCGAACGGCGTGATCCATGTCGTGAACGCGGTGCTTGTGCCGAAGTGATCGGGTCAAACTGACCGTCCAAACGGCAACGGCCCGCCATCCGGCGGGCCGTTTGCAGTAGGGCGGGGTTCACCCCGCCGAACGCTTCAACCGGATCACCACATCCACGCGCGACACCTGCATCCCCTCGGGCGCTTCGGGCAGGCCTTCGATGCGCAGCTGATCGGCGGGCGCATCGCTCAGCGTGGCGCTGTCTTCCCAGTAGAAATGCGGATGGTCATCCATGCGCGTGTCGAAATAGCTTTTCGATCCGTCGACAACGACCTCGTTCATCAGGCCCGCATCGCAGAAGGCGCGCAGCGTGTTGTAGACGGTGGCCAGCGACACCTTCTCGCCCGCCTGACCGGCCAGCACATAAAGGCTTTCCGCCGTGACATGGCGATCCTCGCCATCCCCCACCAGCAGCGCGGCAAGGGCCAGACGCTGCCGCGTCGGGCGCAGACCGCCCCGCGCCAGCCATGCCGTTCCCCGTTCCTGTGCCGCAAGCACCATCGTGCCATCCCTGCCTGAATAGGTGGATCACTGCCCTCTATATGGCATCGCAGCCAATGAATACAAATGAAAATCGGTCGCAACGCCCCCGCACGCCGCCGCCGCGCGGCCCTGCCCGCCATCGCCGCGTCAGCCTGCCCCTTCGGCCGACCTTGCCACATCTTCCGTCGCGGTGCTAAACGGGGCACCGACAGAGGACAGGAACACGGGGAATACCAGCGCATGGCCGCCTATCCGAACAGCTTTGACCGCGACGCCCTGCTGAAATGCGCGGCGGGCGAACTCTTCGGCCCCGGCAACGCCCAACTGCCCGCGCCCCCCATGCTGATGATGGACCGCATCACCGAGATTTCGGAAGATGGCGGCCTGCACGGCAAGGGCCATGTCGTGGCGGAATTCGACATCACCCCCGACCTTTGGTTCTTCGACTGCCACTTCCCCGGCAACCCGATCATGCCCGGCTGCCTTGGCCTTGATGGGCTGTGGCAACTGACCGGCTTCAACCTCGGCTGGCGCGGCTGGCTGGGGCGCGGCTATGCGCTTGGGGTGGGCGAGGTCAAACTCACCGGCATGGTCCGCCCCGACCGCAAGATGCTGACCTACAAGGTCGATTTCACCAAGGCCCTGCAAACCCGCCGCCTGACCATGGGCGTGGCGGATGGCATCGTCGAGGCCGATGGCGAGGTGATCTACATCGTCAAGGACATGAAGGTCGCGCTGAGCGAGGCGTGACACCCGGGTGGACGGTGCGCGCCGAGCGCACACCCTACCCTGCCCGTAGGGTGTGCGCTCGGCGCGCACCCACTACCCCGATCCCCGCAAACCCCCGCACTCCCGGAAACTCCGGCAGCCACGGCTCCCGACGCACCGTCCACAACTCATAGGTCGGCGCGAACACCCCCACTTCGTCCAGCGCGCCCAGATTGACCTCCACCTCATCGCCGCTGCGGCCGAAGACCGGCGATCCGCAGCGCGGGCAGAAGTAGCGCCCCTTCCAGTCGCGCGGATCGCCCGTCACGGTAACCGCCCCCGCCGGAAAGATCGCGCTGGCATGGAAGACCGCGCCGTGATGCTTGCGGCAATCGAGGCAATGGCAGATCCCCACCCGCAGCGGCGCGCCCATGGCCACCACCCGCACCGCCCCGCAGGAACAGCCCCCGTCACCCGTTCCATCCCATCCTCCCGGCCTGTTCGGGGGCCATCTTCCCCCATCGCGAAGCCCGCTCAATCCCCAATCCCCTTGCCCTTCCCCCTCTCCCTTAGAGACAACCCAAGGATACAGGATACGGAGGCCGCATGCGTCGCGTCGTCATCACCGGGATCGGGATCGTCTCCCCCATCGGCAACACCGCGGCCGAGGTCGAGGCTTCGCTGCGCGCGGGCAAGTCGGGCATCGTCTTCGCCCCCGAATATGCCGAACGCGGCTTCCGCTCACAGGTTCACGGCCAGCCCAACATCGTGCTGGAAGACCATATCGACAAACGCGATCTGCGTTTCATGGGCGATGGCGCGGCCTATAACTTCATCGCCATGGATCAGGCGATCAAGGATTCCGGGCTGGAACCCGCCGATATCTCGAACGAACGCACGGGCATCATCGTGGGCTCCGGCGGGCCGTCGACCAAATCCTTCTTCAAGGCGCATAACATCGTCCGCGAAACAGGCTCGCCCAAGCGGATCGGGCCCTTCGGCGTGACCAAGGGCATGTCCTCGACGACCTCCGCCTGCCTTGCGACGCCCTTCAAGATCAAGGGCGTGAACTACTCCATCACCTCCGCCTGCTCCACCAGCGCGCATTGCATCGGCAACGGCGCGGAACTGATCCAGTTCGGCAAGCAGGACATCGTCTTCGCCGGCGGCGGCGAGGAACTGGACTGGACGCTGTCCTGCCTCTTCGATGCCATGGGCGCGATGAGCAGCAAATACAACGACGCCCCCGAAACCGCCTCCCGCACCTATGACGCCACCCGCGATGGGTTCGTCATCGCAGGCGGCGGCGGTGTGGTCGTGCTGGAAGAACTCAACCACGCCCTCGCCCGTGGCGCCAAGATCTATGGCGAAGTCACCGGCTACGGCGCCACCTCCGATGGCCATGACATGGTCGCCCCGAGCGGAGAAGGCGGCGAACGCTCAATGCGGCTTGCCCTCTCCACCCTGCCGCAGGGCCGCAGGATCGACTACATCAACTCCCACGGCACCAGCACCCCCGTCGGCGACGTCACCGAGATGGAGGCGATCCGCCGCGTCTTTGGCCGTGGCACCACGCCGCCCGTCGCCTCCACCAAATCCCTCACTGGCCACAGCCTTGGCGCGACAGGCGTGCATGAGGCGATCTATTCGCTCCTGATGATGAACGGCGATTTCATCGCCGCCTCCGCCAATGTCACCACCCTCGACCCGGCCCTTGATCCGGCCGAAATCGTGACGACCCTGCGCGAAGGCGTGACCATCGACTCGGTCCTGTCCAACAGCTTCGGCTTTGGCGGCACCAACGCCACCTTGGTGATGAGCAAGTATCTCGGCTGACCGGCGGACGAACCGGCAACCACGCGTAAAGGGGACAGGGACATGGCCGATCTGATGAAAGGCAAGCGCGGGCTTGTCATGGGCGTGGCGAATGAACGCTCCATCGCATGGGGCATCGCCCGCGCGATGGCTGCCGAAGGCGCGGAACTGGCCTTCTCATACCAAGGAGAGGCGTTCGGCAAGCGCCTCCAACCCCTCGCCGCCTCAGTTGGTTCGGATTTCATGGTCGATGTGGACGTCACCGATGACGCCTCGCTGGACGCCTGCTTTGCCGCGCTCAAGGACCGCTGGGGAAAGATCGACTTCCTCGTCCATGCCATCGCCTATTCCGACAAGAACGAACTGACGGGCCGCTTCATCAACACGACGCGCGGGAACTTCACCAATTCGCTGGCGATCTCCTGCTTTTCCTTCATCGACGTCTCGCGCCGCGCGGCGGAACTGATGCCCGATGGCGGCACGCTGATCACCCTCACCTACGGCGGATCGAACCGTGTCACGCCCAATTACAACGTGATGGGCGTGGCCAAGGCCGCGCTGGAATCCTCGGTCCGTTACCTCGCCAATGACCTTGGCCCGCAGAAGATCCGCGTCAACGCGGTCTCTCCCGGCCCGATGAAGACGCTGGCCGGGGCCGCCATCGGCGGCGCGCGGGCGACCTATCGCCATACCGAGGCGAACGCCCCCCTGCGGTCCAACGCCACGCTGGAGGCGGTGGGCGGCACCGCCGTCTGGCTGGCGTCGGATTATGGGGCCTTCACGACGGGCGAGGTCGTCCATGTCGATGGCGGCTACCATGTGCTGGGCATGCCCCAGCAGGACAATCTTGGCGGTGGTGCCGAGAAGGGATAAGGGCGGATGGCGGGGTGAACCCCGCCCTACGACCGGCCCCCGCACCAGACCGCCTTGCAAAGACCACGGTCGCGCAGGTGGGCCTTGCCCTTGGCGCGGCTTTGGGAAATCCTCGCGCCATGGACCCGCATATCAGACATCCCCGCCTGCGCATCCGCATCGTCTTTGGCGAGGCCGAGATGATGGGTCCGGGCAAGGCCGAATTGCTGGAGCGGATCGAACGGACCGGCTCCATCGCCGCCGCCGGGCGCGAAATGGGCATGAGCTACAAGCGCGCCTGGGAACTGATCGGCACGCTGAACGCCATGTTCCGCGCCCCCGTCGTGACCAGCACGCGTGGCGGCCCCCGGGGCGGCGGGGCGGTGCTGACGGAAACCGGGCATCAGGTGCTGCGCCTTTACCGCGCCTTCGAGGCCGAGGCCGCCCGCGCCGGGGCGGCGGAACTGGATGAATTCTGCACCCTGCTGGCCGCCCCCCAGCCAAAGGGGTGACCCCCCCGCCCCCAGCCCCCGAGGAAGGCCCCGCATGACCCGCCCCCGCGCCCGCGATCTCGGCCTGCCGCTGCCCGGCACCCCCGGCCCGTGGAATGCAATCACCGATGTGCCCGGCCTGCGTGTCGGCTTCTGCACCCTGACGGACCCCGCCCGCAACATGCGCACCGGCGTCACCGCCATCCTGCCCCGCCCGGACGAAGGCCATCCCGCCCCGGTCTGGGCGGGCCACTACGCGCTGAACGGCAATGGCGAGATGACAGGAACGCACTGGATCGACGATGCGGGCTATTTCACCGGGCCGGTCTGCATCACCAATACCCATGGCGTGGGCGCCGTGCATCACGGCGCGACCCGCTGGATGATCGACAGCTATCCCGACCATTTCCACAAGGGCCACGCCTGGGCCATGCCGGTGGTGGCCGAAACCTATGATGGCGTCCTGAACGACATCAACGCCCTGCATGTCACGCCCGACCATGCCATCGCCGCGCTGCGCGAGGCCCGCTCCGGCCCCGTGGCCGAAGGCGCCACCGGCGGCGGCAACGGCATGATCTGCTATGAATTCAAGGGCGGCACCGGCACCTCGTCACGCCGGGTCGCGCTTGGTGGGCAGGACTATACGATGGGCGCGCTGGTGCAGGCCAATCACGGTCTGCGGCCATGGTTGACGATCCTTGGCCGCCCGGTCGGGGCCTTGATGCCCGAAGGCCGGATGTTGGATCGCGAAACCGGCTCGATCATCGTGATCCTTGCCACCGATGCGCCGCTTTCCGGCCTGTCGCTGCGCCAGATCGCCAAGCGGGCCGCCCTTGGCATCGGCCGCCACGGCACGCCGGGGGGCAACAGTTCGGGCGACATCTTCCTTGCCTTCTCGGTCGCCGATCCGGGGCCGATGCCGCAGCATTCCCCACCCCTCGTGACGCGGGAATTCCTCAACAGCGAATATCTCGACCCGCTCTATCTGGCGGCGGTGGAAGCGGTGGAAGAGGCGGTGATCAACGCCCTCGTGGCGGGCGAGGATACCCCCACGGTCAAGCCGCCGGGCCGGATCGTGCCCGGGCTGGATACCGAACGCCTGCGCGCGATCTTCGCCACCTGAGGGCGCCCCCCAAAAGGGCCCGCCAAGGCGGGCCCCGCGCTCAGCCGAACAGGGCGGTCTTGGCCTGGAAGAAACGCCGCTCCAGCCAGGAATAGATCTGCATTCCCGCCACCCCGCCCAGGATCGACAGCGTCAGCGCCAGCCAGGGGCGGTTCTCTCCGGTCAGCTTGGCGATCATCTCGATGATCACCTCATGGCCCAGATAGATGAACATCGACGCCCCCGCGACATTGGCGATCAGGAACTTCGCCCAGGCCGGCACCCTGACAGACCGCACGAACAGCACCAGCACACAGCCCGCGCCCACGTAGTA
The DNA here is from genome assembly GCA_041397045.1 of Paracoccaceae bacterium. Classification (GTDB taxonomy): domain Bacteria; phylum Pseudomonadota; class Alphaproteobacteria; order Rhodobacterales; family Rhodobacteraceae; genus Paragemmobacter. Next base: position 141,959 of record JAWKXK010000013.1, on the reverse strand, counting down.
GGCGGCCGAGGTCAGGTTCCATTCGATCACCACCGCGATCAGCGCCACCGTCAGCGCCAGCAACCGGCTGGGCAGATCATGGGCCGAGGCCATCACCATCCCGATCACGAAGGCCCAGGCGTAATGCCATGGCGTGCGGTGAAAGTTGTAATCCGTGTTCCAGAAATGCTCGATCGTCCGGTCCAGCGCCACCACGGAAACCAGAAGCACCAGCGCGCTGACCATCGGCCTGTCGCGGAAGGCGGCCCGCACCTTCGGGAACGAGAACAAAAGCGCCATCATCACCAGAAGCTGGATGTAGAATTCGGCGAAGTAGAACAGGAAACCATGCAGCTTTTGCGGATCGAGAAAGTTCGAAACCAGCAAAAGCTGCGTGATCTCGAAATCCTGCGTGGCAATCTCAAGCAGCGCGATCAGCAGAACCGTGGGAATGGCCATCGACCGGATCGTTCCCAGCAGGGTGCGCACGCTGCCCGTGCGGATGATCTCGGGCAATTGAAAACGCACCACGGAATAGCCCGCCAGCATGATCAGGAAATAGGCCGCCCCCCAGTTGGAGCTGTAGACAAAGGCATTGGCATGCAGCGCCACGATGCAGATGATGAAGAAGGACCGCGTCAGCGTCACCGATTCCAGCGGCAGCCAACCCGATTTCCCCGCCCCCGACACATGCGCCTGCAACTCGGCGGCGCTCTGCGCCTCCCATGCATCGGGCAGGGCGCCGAAGCGTTTCTCGAAGGCAAGCTGGAACTTGATGTAATGCAGCGAATCCCCGCCCAGCGTCTCGAACGTGTCTTCCGGGCGGATCTGCTGGCCCGGGAATTCATGCCGGAACAGCGCCATCACATCCGTGATCGCCCCGCCCTTGGCGACAGGCTCTCCGGCGGGCACCTCTGCCGCAAAACGTTCGGCCAGCTGGCGGCGCTGCGCCTTGCCGGTTTCGGTGCGTGGGATGCTGTCCACCGCCATCAGGCGCAGGGAACTGCCCGCAGCCACCCCCATCTCGCGCAGCGCGGTATTGGCCAGCCCCTTCACCAGCCCGATCTCGGCCGTGCCCCGCTCCACCGCGATCAGCACGCCATCGCCGCGTTCGGCATCCGGCACCCGGGCCACGCAGATCCGCGCATCCGGCGACAGGCGGTCGCGCAAAAGCGATTCAAGCTGATCCGGAACGATCTTCACGCCGCCGCAATTGATCAGGTCATCGGCGCGGCCATCGAAATAAAGATATCCCCCCTCCAGATGCCCAAGGTCATTGGTCTGCAACCACCCCTCGGCATCCAGCAGGTCATGCAGCCCCTCGGCATCGACACGCTGACGCGCGACATGCGGGCCACGGATGCGGATGCGCCCGTCCGGCCCGATGCCCACCTCGCTCTGCCCCACCGCGCGCCCGACCGAGGAAAGGCGTCCCGCCCCCTCGCCCGAAAACGCAAGAAAGGTGCTGCGCGAGGCTTCGGTCAGCCCGTAATGCTGCACGATCCGCGCATTGGGAAACAGCGCGCGGATCGCCTCCTTCTCGGACAGCGTCATATGCTGCGATCCGATCTCCATCCAGCGCAGCGCGGCACCCGCCGCCCCGATCACCTCGGGCGCGGCCAGCAGCACGCGCAGCAGCGTCGGCACCGCCGACAGCGCGTTCACCTGCCCCGCCGCCAGCATCCTGCCCAGTTCCGCCGGATCGAACCCGCGCGGCGGCATATAGGCCTGCCCGCCCAGCGCGCTGATCGCGCGATAGCGCGCCAGACCAAAGCTGTAGGTCGCCGGCACCCCCACATATTCGCGGATCGCGTCGGTCATCTGCATTTCGCCGATGATCCGCGTCGTGGCATCGGCCAGATTGTCATGCGTCAGCACGATCCCCTTGGGCTGGCCCTCCGTCCCCGAGGTAAAGCTGATCTGCGCGATCTCTGCGCCCCGGCGGATCGGATGGCGGGCGGTGAACCAGCCTGTCCTGTCGCCCGGATCGACCACCCGGTCGATGGCGATCCCCGGCAGATGCGCCGCCTGCGCCGCATCCGCCAGCAGCACGAGCGGCTGCCCCTCGGCATAAAGCGCAAACACCGCCTCGACGAAATCGAGAGAGTTCCGGCGAACGACGCCCGTAGCCCTGACTGCAATCCTGTCCATGTCCGTATCCGAGACCCGCATTCCTGACGATTGCCCCAAGAGGGAGTATCAACCTTGGTTAACGACAATCTACAAGGCCCCGATCATGGCGGGCATATGACCAAATGGTTGCGTTTCGTGGACATATGTTCGCCATTGGCGGGATTGTCGGCGATTTCCCCCTCTCCGCGCGCCTTTCCCCTGCTGCGCCTTCCCTGCCCCACCTTCCGTGGCCCACCTTCCATGGCCCGCCGCTTCACGCGCTCTTGTCCGCCCGCGCGCGCCGCGTGACTGGACGCCCCTCCCCGGCCATGGCATCACCCGGCCCATGCCCCCGCTGCGCCGCCTTGCCCTGCTCCTCCTGCTGATCGCCCTGCTGCCCTGGGGCGCGCATCTGCGCCCGGCGGCCGCGCTCCCGGCCCCGGCAGAGGCAGCGGTGCAGGCAGCACTGCCCGAGGTGGCCGCGCAAACCCGCCTGCCCCCTTGCCGCAAGGGCTTGGCCGGGGGATCCTATTGCAGCGCCGACAAGGCCCTGCCCGATGATCCCCCCGTGGCCCCCGCCGCCGCGCCGGGCAATGCCGGCCCCCGCACCACGGCCCTTGCCCTGCCCCGGGGCCTCACGCCGCGCCCCGGCCTGCCCCCGCCCCGCCTGTCCTGACGCGATCGCCGCGCGCGCCACACGATGCCGCGCGTCCCTTTCCGTCAGACCGAAGGATCCACCATGATCACCCGTCGCGCCTTACTGGCGACCGGGGTCGCCTCGACCCTGTCCGCCTGCATGCAAACCCCCGATCCAGCCGAAACGGCCCCGCCACCGCCGCCGCCGCCCATGCCCGCCTTCTACGGCGCGGTAACGGACGAACCCTTCCCCATTCCCGCGGTGCCGCCCGGCGTGGTGGCGCCCGAACTCTGGCGGCAAAGCGTCGCCAATCCCTTCCCCGATGAACGCCCCGGCACCATCATCGTCGATCCGGATGCGGGCCTTCTCCACCTTGTCACCTCGCGCGGCAGCGCCATGCGCTATGGCGCGGGCACCGGTGCCGCCGCCTTTGCCTGGTCGGGCACCGCGCGGCTGCAATTCGCGCGCGCCTGGCCGCGCTGGAAGGTTCCCGATGAAATGATCGCCCGCCGCCCCGAACTCGCCCCCTATTCGGTGGCCAAGGGCGGCATGGCCCCCGGGCCGGGCAATCCGCTCGGCGCGCGCGCGCTCTACCTTTTCCAGAACGGGGAGGACACGCTCTACCGCATCCATGGGGCGTGCGAGCCCGAATATCTGGGCAAGGCCGTTTCCTCGGGCTGCATCCGCCTCCTTGATCAGGACGCGATCGACCTGCACCGCCGCGCGCCCCACGGGGCCACGGTGCGCGTGCTGCCCTCGCTCCTGCCCAGGGGGCTGGCCGCGCTCTACTGAGGGCCGGTCATGCGAAAGGGCGGCCCCCCGGGCCGCCCCTCCCATCCCTGCCAAAGCCGCAGCCGGGGGCCACGGCGATGGGATCACTCCTTGGTCTTGCGCGCAGCCTTCGCGGGGGCCTCGGCCAGCCGCGCCTCCAGCGCCGCGATGCGCGCCTCCAGCGCGGCATTCTCCTCGCGCGCCTTCACGGCCATCGCGCGCGCGGCATCGAATTCCTCGCGCGTGACGAAATCCCGATCCGCCATCCAGCGGTCCACCAGACCCTTCATCGCGGTCTCCGCCTCGGTCTTGGCCCCCTGGGCCACACCCATGGCATTGGTCATCAGTTGCGACATGTCGTCAAAGAACTTGCTGCGCGTCTGCATGGCCGCACTCCTTTTGCCTTTCCCCTCTATATGGCCCCGATCCCCCCGACACAACCCATCCCCCCTGCTTCATCTTGGCCCAAATACCCACCTGCCCCGCCCGCCCCCCGCGCCACGCCGGCGCATGGCACCTCTCCCTCCCCACCCGGGGGGAGGGTCGGGGAGGGGGGGCCCCGCGCCGGGCCGGGCGCGGTGGTTGACTTCCCGCGCCCCAGCCCGGAAAACCACCCCGTCCGCGTGCAAGAGGCCCCATGTCCCCCATCCCCTTCCCCGACATCTCGCCCGAGATCTTCCGCATCGACCTCGGCGGGATCTCCTTCGCGCTGCGCTGGTATGCGCTGGCCTATATCGTGGGCCTCATCGCGGGCTGGAAGCTGATCGTCCGCATGGTCAGCACGCCCCGGCTCTGGCCCGGCAAACCGCCGATGACGCCCGCGCAGGTCGAAAGCCTGCTGACCTGGGTCATCCTCGGCGTTGTGCTGGGCGGGCGGCTGGGCTTCGTGCTGTTCTACCAGCCCGGCTACTACCTGCAGAACCCCGGCCATATCCTGCGCGTCTGGGAAGGCGGCATGTCCTTCCATGGCGGCTTTCTCGGCGTCGTCGTCGCGGGCCTCTGGTTTTGCCGCCGCGAAGCCATCCCGATGCTGTCGCTGGCCGATCTGATGGCCATCGTCGCCCCCATCGGCATCGGCCTTGGCCGCCTCGCCAATTTCATCAACGCCGAACTCTGGGGCCGCCCCACCACCCTGCCCTGGGCCGTGGCCTTTCCCGGCAGCGCCGCGCAAAGCTGCGAGGGCATCGCCGGTATCTGCGGCCGCCACCCCTCGCAACTCTACGAGGCGGCGCTGGAAGGGCTGATCCTCTTCCTCGTCCTTCTCTACGTCACCTATCGCAAGGGCTGGCTCGCCACTCCGGGCCGGATCGCGGGGCTGTTCTTCGCGGGCTATGGCGCGGGGCGCTTCCTTGTCGAATTCGTCCGCCAGCCCGACGCGCAATTCGTGACCGAGGGCAACCCCCTCGGGCTTGCGCTGCATCTGGGCGGCTACGGGCTGACCATGGGGCAGATCCTGTCGCTGCCGATGATCGCGGCGGGGCTGTGGTTCATCGCCCGCGCCCGGCACGCCCGCCCATGACGGCGCTTGCCGCCCTGATTGCGGCGCGCATCGCGGCGACGGGGCCGATGACCCTCGCCGATTACATGGCCGATTGCCTGCTGCATCCCGATCACGGCTATTACGCCACGCGCGATCCCTTCGGCGCGGCGGGCGATTTCACCACCGCGCCGGAAATCAGCCAGATGTTCGGCGAACTCATGGGCCTCTGCCTTGCGCAAGGCTGGCTGGATCAGGGCCGCCCCGCCCCCTTCACCCTGGCCGAGCTTGGCCCCGGGCGCGGCACGCTCATGGCCGATATCCTGCGCGCCACCCGCGCCGTGCCCGGCTTTCACGCCGCCGCCCGCGTCACGCTGGTCGAGGCGTCGGCCACCCTGCGCGGTATCCAGCGCGAAACGCTGGGCGATCACCCCGCCCATTGGGCAGGCAGCGTGGAAGACCTGCCCGAGGCGCCCCTTTTCCTCATCGCCAATGAATTCTTTGATGCCCTGCCCATCCGCCAGTTCACCCGCCAGGGCGCGGGCTGGGCCGAAACCGTGGTGGGCCTGACGGCGGGCCGCCTCACCCTCGGGCGCACCACGCCCGCCCCCCTTGCCGCACTGCACCACCGCCTTGCCGACACGCCCGAGGGCGGCATCGTCGAGATCTGCCCCGCCGCTGCCCCCATCATGGCCCGCATCGGCGGCCTGATCGCCCGCCATGGCGGCGCGGCCCTGATGATCGACTATGGCGACTGGCGCGCGCGCGGCGATACCTTCCAGGCCCTGAAGGACCACCGCTTCGCCGATCCGCTGGCCGAACCCGGCCGCGCCGACCTGACCGCCCATGTCGATTTCGAGGCGCTGGCCCAGGCCGCCGCCCCTGCCCGCGCCAGCCGCATGGTGGAACAGGGGCTGCTTCTCAACCGTCTCGGCATCGCCGCCCGCGCCGCGCGGCTGGCGCAATCGCTGTCCGGCCCTGCGCTGCAATCCCATCTCGCCGCGCATCACCGCTTGACCGACGCGCGGGAAATGGGTTCGCTGTTCAAGGCGCTGGCCATCCATCCCCCCACCCTTCCGCCCCCGCCCGGATTCGACGCCCAAGATGCTTGAAAAGATCACCTCCGATGCCCTGCCCGTGACGCATGGCTTCTACACCCGCAAGGGCGGGGCCTCTTCGGGCATCTTCTCGGGGCTGAACTGCGGCCCCGGATCTTCGGATCTGGCCGAGGTGGTGGCGATCAACCGCGCCCGCGTGGCCGAGGCGATGGGCGTCGCCGCCGATCACCTTGTCACCGTCCATCAGGTCCATTCCGCCGATGTGGTCCCCGTCACCGCCCCCCTGCCCGCCCCGGCCCCCCGGGCCGATGCGATGGTGACGGCTACCCCCGGCCTTGCCCTTGCCGTGCTGACCGCCGATTGCCAGCCGGTGCTGTTCTGCGATCCCGTGGCCCGCGTCATCGGCGCCGCCCATGCCGGCTGGCGCGGCACCCATGACGGCGTGCTTGAAGCGACGGTCGCCGCGATGGAGGCCCTTGGCGCGCGGCGCGCCGACATTTCCGCCGTGATCGGCCCCTGCATCAGCCAGCCCGCCTATGAGGTTGGCCCCGAATTCTTCGAAACCTTCACCGATGACGATCGCGAGGCTTCGCGCTTCTTCATCGCAGGCACGGGCGACCGTTATCTCTTCGATCTGCCTGCCTTCGGCCTGTCGCGCCTGCGCGCGGCGGGGATCGGCCATGCCGAATGGACGCGCCACTGCACCTATCGCGATTCGGAGCGATTCTTCTCCTACCGCCGCACCACCCATGCCGGCGAGGCCGATTACGGCCGCCTGATTTCCACCATCCGGCTCTGATTGCGGCAACAATCCGGCGCCTGCCGGCCACGGGATTGTCTCAATTGCGGAAACAATCGACGCCAGTGTCGCGAACTGTTTCCAAATTGATGCAAAATCAACCGCTTAAGGCTGCCTACATCTTTGTCGATCTCGCCACAATCCGCCCCCATCCGCCCGCGCGGGGCAGCGATTTTCCCCTTTCGCGGCCAAAACCCTGCCGCAAATCGCCGTCAGATTTGGTCTCAACAGGGCAACAGCCCGACAGGATCGGAACACGGAGACGGATGATGAAAAAGGAACGCCGCTGGTTGAAATCGGTTCTCGCCGCCAGCCTTGACGCGCAGCCCGCCCTGCCCTGGCAGCGCGGCAACCGTCGCCGCCCGGCCGGCGTGAAACCCGCCGCCACCGCCCCGCTGAAACCCCGCGCCATCGCCGCGCGCTGATCGGCGAGCGTCGGAATGCAAAAGGCCGGGCGCATCCTGCGCCCGGCCATTGCCATTCCCGCGCCCTTACGCGCTGCGTGCCAGTCGTGCCTCCAGCACGTCAAAGGGCACGCCCGGTTGATCCTTGGCGCAGCGGATCACAAGGCTGGTCTTCACCGTCGCCACATTCTCCGTCTTCAGCAATTCGCCGGTCAGAAAGCTCTGGAAGGTCGAAAGATCGGGCGCCACGCATTTCAGGATGAAGTCGATCTCGCCGTTCAGCATGTGGCATTCGCGCACAAGCGGCCAGGCGCGGCAGCGGTCCTCGAAGGCGGCCAGATCCGCCTCGGCCTGGCTCTGCAGGCGCACCATGGCAAAGACCTGCACCTCGAACCCCAGTTCGCGCGCGTCGATATCGGCGTGATAGCCCTTGATATAGCCCGCCTCTTCCAGCGTCCGCACCCGGCGCAGGCAGGGCGGGGCGGAAATGCCCACCCGCTTGGCCAGTTCCACATTCGTCATGCGCCCGTCCGCCTGCAATTCGGCAAGGATATGTCGGTCGATCGGGTCTAGCTTGGATCCGGCCATGCGCCCTGTTTCCCCCGTTCCGGTCTATCACAGCATACCGGATTGACGGTCTAGATAGGCCGCACCCGCCCTGCGCGCAATATTGTTTCAACATTGCGCAAGAAAAAACCGCCTGCGTTTCGAACAGTTGGTCAAATCCCGCGCAACACGGCCCTGCATCCCGCGCCCTTCCCCCCGCCGCGCGCTTTGCCTATATCTCGGGGCCAGATCCGGAAGGGGGCGAGAATGGGCGAGATACGGCATACCAAGGTTCTGATCATCGGCTCGGGCCCGGCGGGCTATACCGCCGCCGTCTACGCCTCGCGTGCGATGCTGGAACCGATCCTCGTGCAGGGCCTGCAACCCGGCGGCCAGCTCACCATCACGACCGAGGTGGAAAACTGGCCCGGCGACAGCCATGTCCAAGGCCCCGACCTGATGGTCCGGATGGAAGAACACGCCCGCGCCATGGGGGCCGAGGTGATCACCGACTACATCACCTCGCTGGACCTGCAGAACCGCCCCTTCACCGCGCAATCCGACAGCGGCACCGTCTACACCGCCGACGCCGTGATCCTTGCCACCGGCGCGCAGGCCAAATGGCTGGGCCTGCCCTCGGAAGAGAAGTTCAAGGGCTTCGGCGTTTCCGCCTGCGCCACCTGCGACGGGTTCTTCTATCGCGGGAAAGAGGTCGTCGTGATCGGCGGTGGCAATACGGCGGTGGAAGAGGCGCTGTTCCTGACCAATTTCGCCACCAAGGTCACCGTAATCCACCGCCGCGACAGTTTCCGCGCGGAAAGATCATGCAGGACCGTCTTTCAAGAACCCCAGGTCGAGGTTCTGTGGAACCACACGGTCGAGGAAGTGCTGGGCGACGACACCCCCTCGGCGTGACCGCCGTCCGCCCGCGACGTGAACACCGGCGCGACGAAGGACATCCCCTGCGCGGGCTTCTTCGTGGCCATCGGCCATGCGCCCGCCTCCGAACTGGTCAAGGATCAGCTTGAGCTGCACAATGGCGGCTATGTGAAGGTCGAACCCGGCACCACCCGCACCTCGATCCCCGGCGTGTTTGCTGCGGGCGATCTGACCGACCATGTCTATCGTCAGGCCGTCACCAGCGCCGGCATGGGCTGCATGGCCGCGCTGGATGCAGAACGCTGGCTGGCCGGTCACTGACCGCCAGCCACAAATTTCTTCGAAGAAATTTGCAAAAGTTTTCGAAAACTTTTGCCCGAACGGCGATGCCGTTCGGGGAACCGCCCCGGAACCGGACCCGGCTTCACGGCAAAGGCCGCTCTGGGGAACAGTGTTCCTTCCCGGCCCGAAACCGCGGCATTTCTGCCCTATTCGGCCCCGTTAACCCTTGTTTGCTGGAAATTCCTTCGCCGAGGGCGTAAATCGCGCCGCGAAAGGCGGGGCCGGGTGGCCTTTGCCCAAGAACACCCACCAGAGGCCCGTTTCAGATGACGCTGTCCAATACCGCCCCGATCCCCGAACTCTATGTCTCGCCCGAATCCGCCCAGAAGCTGAAGCATGAGGCGGGCTCCCTGCCCTCATGGGATCTGACCCCGCGTCAGGTCTGCGATCTGGAACTGCTGATGAATGGCGGCTTCCACCCGCTCAAGGGCTTCCAGTCCGAGGCCGATTACACCGGCACCGTGGAAAACATGCGCACCGCCGATGGCACGCTCTGGCCGATGCCGGTGACTTTGGACGTGTCCGAGAAATTCGCCGAAGGCATCGCCCCCGGGCAGGACATCGCGCTGCGTGATCAGGAAGGCGTCATCCTCGCCATCCTGTCGGTCACCGACAAATGGGTGCCGAACAAGGCGAATGAGGCGGAAAAGGTCTTTGGCGCCGATGACCTTGCCCATCCGGCGGTGAACTACCTGCACAATGTGGCGGGTCCCGTCTATCTCGGCGGCCCGATCACCGGCATTCAGCAGCCCGTGCATTACGATTTCCGCGCCCGCCGCGATACGCCGAACGAACTGCGCGCCTTCTTCCGCAAGATGGGCTGGCGCCGCATCGTGGCCTTCCAGACCCGCAACCCGCTGCACCGCGCGCATCAGGAACTCACCTTCCGCGCCGCGAAAGAGGCGGAAGCCAACCTGTTGATCCACCCCGTCGTCGGCATGACGAAACCGGGCGATGTGGACCATTTCACCCGCGTCCGCTGCTATGAGGCGGTGCTGGACCAATACCCCGCCTCCACCACGCACCTGTCGCTTCTGAACCTCGCCATGCGCATGGGCGGCCCGCGCGAGGCGCTGTGGCACGCCATCATCCGCAAGAACCATGGCCTGACCCATTTCATCGTGGGCCGCGACCATGCCGGTCCGGGCAAGAACAGCCAGGGCAAGGATTTCTACGATCCCTATGCCGCGCAGGAACTGGTGGCCAAGTATCAGGCCGAAATCGGCATCGAGATGGTCGATTTCAAACAGATGGTCTATGTGCAGGAAAAGGCACAGTATTTCCCCGTGGATGAGGTGCCGGAAGGCTCTACCGTCCTCGACATCTCGGGCACCGAACTGCGCCGCCGCCTGCGCGAAGGGCTGGAGATCCCCGATTGGTTCTCCTTCCCGCAGGTGGTGCAGGAACTGCGCCGCACCTCGCCCCCGCGCGCGCAGCAGGGCTTTACCGTCTTCTTCACCGGGCTTTCGGGTTCCGGCAAATCCACCATCGCCAATGCGCTGATGGTCAAGCTTATGGAAATGGGCGGCCGCCCGGTCACGCTTCTGGATGGCGATGTGGTGCGCAAGCATCTGTCCTCGGAACTCGGGTTCAGCAAGGAACACCGCGACATCAACATCCGCCGCATCGGCTATGTGGCAAGCGAGATCACCAAGAACGGCGGCATCGCCATCTGCGCGCCCATCGCGCCCTACACCGCCACGCGGCGGGCGGTGCGCGAGATGATCGAAGCCTTCGGCGCCTTCATCGAGGTGCATGTCGCGACCAGCATCGAGGAATGCGAAAAGCGGGATCGCAAGGGTCTCTACAAGCTCGCCCGCGAAGGCAAGATCAAGGAATTCACCGGGATCTCCGATCCCTATGAGGCCCCGACCAATGCCGAACTGGTCGTCGCGACCGAAGGCACGGATGTGGATTACTGCGCCCAGCAGGTGATCCTGAAGCTGGAAAGCATGGGCCTGATCAAGGCCTAAGGCGGGGTCAACCCCGCCCTACATCCCCAACACAGCAGAAAGGCCCCGCGCAAGCCGGGGCCTTTTCCGTAGGGCGGGGTTCACCCCGCCTTGTAGGGGTCCACACCCCCCGACGCCGCTTCCCCCGATCGCAGACTCATCTGGCCGCTCTTCGCGCCCGACCCTGTCCTTCCCGCACGGGCAAGGCCCTGCCACCAGGGAAGAGCGGCATGAACCTTGGCGCCTTTTCCATCTGCCTTTCGGTCCCTGATCGGGACCCATCACGCCGCTTGCATGCCACGCTCGGCTTTCATCCCGTCGCGGGAGAGGCGTCCGAAAACCGGCGCATCCTGCGCAACGGTCCGCATGTCATCGGGCTGTTTAAGGGCATGTTCGAAGGCAACATCCTCACCTTCCATCCGGGCTGGGATCAGGAAGGCCGCAACACCGATCCCTTCACCGATATCCGCGACCTTCAGGCCGCGCTCAAGGCGCAGGGCCTGCGGCTTGAGGCAGAGGTTCCCCCGGGCAGCACGGGCCCTGCCAACCTTCTGCTGCGCGATCCCGATGGAAACGCCATCCTGATCGGCCAGCACCGCTGATCCGGCGCGCGCCCTAGCGTTCGGTCGCGCCCTTGCCCGCCAGGATCTTCCCCCGGAACCCCGCGATCCGCCGTCGCCGCGTCTCGGCCCCCTTGGCCCCGTTCAGGTTGATGACATAGCTCCGCTGCCGCCCCGGCGTCAGGGCGTGAAAGGCCTCGGCCAGGTCCGGATCCGCATCCAGCGCCGCCACCAGCTCCTCCGGCAGCACCACCTCCACCGCCGCTTTCGGCGCGCGTCGCCCCGCCTCGGCATGGCCCATCGCCTCGGCCAGATAGGCCCGGATCACCGGGGCCAGCGCTGCCACCCGCGCGGCATCGGTAAAGCGGATCGTGTCGGGATGCTGCGTGTTCGCCCCCTGCCGCTCCATCACCCGCTCCGGATCGGCCATCAGGGCGGCGTCAAAGAAATTCAGCCGGAAATCCCCCCGCAGCGCCCCGATCAAGGCCACGTTGCGGCCTGCATGCATATAGCAGGGATGCCCCCATTTCACCGTCTCGACCAAGCCCGCCTCACGGCACAGCCGCCGCAGGGCGGAAAGCCCATCACCCCACACCCGCGCCGCACAATCGGGCGTGTCGAACCGCGCGCAGCGCCCGCAGCCCTTGGTGAAAAACTCCTCGATCTCGGTGATCATGTGCGCCCCCGTAGGGCTGGGTTCACCCCGCCATCCGGGGTTCACCCAGCCGCCGCCTTCAATGCACGTTCACCGGCGCCATGTCGTTCTGCCGCGCCAGCGCAAAGGCCAGCGCCCGGTCCTTGACCAGCGCCAGCCGGTCGCCATCCGCATCATGCAGCGCATAGATCGTCGTCAACCCGGCGGCATGGACCTGCACCTCGGCGGGCAGTTCCTCCACCTTCACGGGCCGCACATAGACGATCCGCGTCGCCCCTTCGGGAAATCCCTCGAATTTCACATCCATGGCATCACCTCATTTCCGGCCGCTGCGCGACGTGATGGCGATGGTCTGCACCACCGTCTCGGGCACCGCCCGCTTCAGGTCGATATGCAATAGCCCATGTTCCATGCTGGCCCCGGCCACCTCCACCCCGTCGGCCAGAACAAAGCTGCGCTGAAAGGCGCGGCTTGCAATGCCCCGGTGCAGAAAGACCCGGTCAACCGGCTCTTCGCCCTGACGGCCCCGGATCACCAGTTGCCGATCCTCCACCGTGATCGCCAGATCCTCCTCGCGGAACCCGGCCACGGCCAGGCTGATGCGATAGGCGTTTTCCGAGGTCGCCTCGATATTGAAGGGGGGATAGCCATCGGCGGATTTCGCGGTCCGCTCCACCAGCCGTTCCAGCTGTTCAAATCCCAACAGAAAGGGATGCGTGCCAAAGGTCAGTTTCGTCATCGGTCATGCCCTTCATCAAAGCGACATAGCTGAAGGGCCCCGCTCCGGCAGCCCCACCCCCGAAATATGGGGCGCGCCCCGACGGATCGCAAGGCCCGCACCCATACGGATTTCCGCGCCTTTCCAACAGATTCCTTCCCGCAGCGGGCGCGAATCACTATACTGTCTGTCGTGAACAAGAAGCCACTCACGCCCAAGGCAAGGCCATGAACGCGCCCAGCGAAATGAACTTCGAAGACATGCTCCGCGTCCGGCTGGAAGTGCTGCGTCGCGAACATCGCGATCTGGACGAAGCCATTCACGCGCTGGAAACCGCCGGTCGCCCCGATCAGCTGACCCTGCGCAGGCTGAAAAAGCAGAAACTGGCCCTGAAGGACCAGATCGTGAAGCTGGAAGATCAGCTTATCCCCGATATCATCGCCTGATCGCCGCGCATCGCGAAGAAACCCCGCCCCGGGCCTGACCCGGGGCCTCCTCCGCAGGGCGCGCCACCGTCGGGGCACGGGGTGAATGGCCGGCAATCCCCATCCCCCGCTTGCCCCCACGCCGCAATCCACTATACCCGCCGCATCCGCATTTCACGGGGGCGCGCGCATGGCCATCGACGTTGGAATCATCATGGGGTCCCAATCCGATTGGGCCACGATGAAAGAGGCCGCCACGATCCTTGACGAGTTGGCGATCCCCTACGAGACGAAGATCGTCTCCGCCCACCGCACGCCCGATCGCCTCTGGACCTATGGCAAGACCGCCGCGCAGCGCGGGCTGAAGGTCATCATCGCAGGCGCGGGCGGCGCGGCCCATCTGCCCGGCATGATGGCCTCGAAAACCCGCATCCCCGTCATCGGCGTGCCGGTGCAGACCAAGGCGCTGTCGGGTGTCGACTCGCTCTACTCCATCGTCCAGATGCCCAAGGGCTTCCCCGTCGCCACCATGGCCATCGGCGCGGCGGGGGCCGCCAATGCGGGCCTCATGGCCGCGGGCATCCTCGCCATCACCGACGCCGCCCTTGCCGCGCGCCTCGACGCTTGGCGCGACGCGCTCTCCGCTTCCATCCCGGATGAACCCTCCGATGACTGACACCCTTCCCACCGGCGCGACCATCGGCATCCTCGGCGGCGGCCAGCTTGGCCGCATGCTCTCGGTCGCGGCCTCCCGCCTCGGGTTCAAGACCCATATCTATGAACCGTCGCAGAATCCGCCCGCCGCCCATGTGGCCGACCGGGTGACGACCGCCCCCTATGACGACCTCGCCGCGCTGGCCTCCTTCGCCGCCTCGGTCGATGTCGTCACCTACGAATTCGAAAACATCCCCACCGCCGCGCTGGATGTGCTGGAAAAAACCCACCCCATCCGCCCGGGTCGCCGCGCGCTGGCCGTGTCGCAGGATCGCATCGCCGAGAAAGACTTCCTCACCTCGCTCGGCCTCACCACCGCCCCCTACGCGGCGGTAACCACGCTGGACGACCTCCACCACGCCATCGCGAAAATCGGCACCCCCGCCATCCTGAAGACCACCCGCTTGGGCTATGACGGCAAGGGTCAGGCCCGCCTGAAATCCCCCACTGACGCCGAAACGGCACTCGCCCAGATGAATGGCGCCCCCGCCGTCCTCGAAGGCTTCATCGACTTCAGCCACGAGATTTCCGTCATCGCCGCCCGCGGCACCGACGGATCGGTCGCCTGCTACGACCCGGGCGAGAACGTGCATAAGGACGGCATCCTGTCGACCACCACCATCCCCGCCCGCCTGTCGCCCAGCCAACGCACCGACGCCATCCTGCTGGCCGCCCGCATCCTCAACGCGCTCGATTACGTGGGCGTCATGGGGGTGGAGCTTTTCGTCACCCGCGCGGGCCTGATCGTGAACGAGATCGCCCCCCGCGTCCACAATTCCGGTCACTGGACGCAGAACGGCTGCGCGGTGGACCAGTTCGAACAGCACATCCGCGCCGTGGCGGGCTGGCCCTTGGGCGATGGCTCGCGCCATTCCGACGTGGTGATGGAAAACCTGATCGGCGACGACATCCTCCGTGTTCCCGACATCGCGCGCGAAAAGAACGCCGCCCTCCACCTCTACGGCAAGGCCGAGGCGCGGCCGGGCCGCAAGATGGGCCATGTGAACCGGGTCGTGGGCTAGGCCAACCCCGCCCCGGACCTGATCCGGGGCCTCCCAACCGCTGGCGAAACCGCACCACATGAGGTCCCGGATCAAGTCCGGGACAGGGTCACCGCATCAGCCCCAACACCACCGGAACGATCACCGCCGTCATCACCGCATTCAACCCGATGGCGATGCCCGCAAACGTCCCCGCCACCGGATCCACCTGAAAGGCCCGCGCCGTCCCGATCCCGTGCGAGGCGAGGCCCACCGCAAACCCCCGCGCCCGGTAGTCCCGGATGCCCAGCGCATCCATCAACGGCGTCACCACCAGCGCGCCGATCATCCCCGTCAGGATCACCAGCACCGCCGTCAGCGCCGGATCCCCCCCCTGCGCCTCGGTGATCGACATGGCCACCCCCGCCGTCACCGATTTCGGCGCAATCGCCACCAGCACCCCCTCTGGCGCGCCAAAGGCCCAGACCACCGCCACCGCGCTCACCGCCGCCACCACGCTGCCCGCCACCAGCGCCGCCAGCATCGGCACGGCCGACCGCATCACCAGCGCGCGATGCTCCCACAGGGGCAGCGCCAGCGCCACTGTCGCCGGGCCCAGCAGGAAATGGATGAACTGCGCCCCGTCGAAATAGGTCGCATAGCCGGTGCCCGAAGCCATCAGCAGCCCCCCCACCAGCATGACCGAGATCAGCACCGGATTGGCCACCGGATGCCGCCCCGCCCGCTGCGACAGCCAATCCGCCAGTGCATAGGCCGCCAGCGTCACCGTCAGCCACAGCAGTGGCCCCTGCGTCAGATAGACCCACAGCGCGAAATCCTGCCGCATCACGCCTGTCCCATCAGCCGCGCCACCGCCCGGAATGTCACAACCGAGACGACCAGCGTCAGCACCGTCGACACCCCCAGCGCCACCGCCAGCGCCAGCCATTCCGCCGCCAGCACCTCCAGATTGCCCACGACACCAACCCCCGCCGGAACGAACAGCAGCGACAGATGCGCCAGCAGGAACCGCCCCGCAGGCTCCACCCCCGCCAGCACCGGCGGGGCGAAGCGGTCACGCAGCCACAGCACGCCCACCATCACCGCCATGCCCAGCACCGGCCCCGGCACTGGCAGGCCAAGCCCCCGCGCCATCACCTCGCCCAGCAACTGACACCCAAGGATCACTGCCAGACTGCCGATCATGCCCAGCCCTTCCACAAAAACGCGATCTGCTGGCGAAAATCGCTCCCAATGATCCTTCTCGCGAAGAATCACCCCAACCTGTCGCACCCGACGATCCGAACTTTCGCCAGAAAGTTCGCCCCGAAGATTTTTCGGCAGAAGAATCTTCGCCCCCTGCACCTCACGCCTCCGGCGTATCCGTATCCGGCTCGCCCCGCTCCAACCGCTGCCGCGCCTCTGCCGCCAGCCGCTCATAGCGCGCGCGGAACGCCTCGATCTGGCGCTCTTCCAGTTCCTCCAGATCCATCAGCGCGTTATGCGCGCCCTGCGTGGCCCGGATCAACTCGTCCAGCTTCAACTGGATCGCCGCCGTGTCGCGGTTCTGGGTGTTCTGGATCAGGAAGACCATCAGGAAGGTCACGATGGTCGTGCCGGTGTTGATCACCAATTGCCAGGTGTCCGAAAAGCCGAAGACCGGCCCCGTCACGATCCAGACGACGATCACCCCCACCGCCAGCAGGAATGTCGACTGCCGCCCGCACCACCGCGCCACGCGCTTCGATATGCCGCCGTAAAGATCCGCCATCACTCCCCGCCCAGCCGCTCCACCGCCTCGCCGAAACCGATCTCGGGATCAAACCGCCCAGTTTTCAGGAATTCCACCACCTCGGCAATGACGACGGGGTTCATCATCAGAAAGGTATGCGTCACCGGCAGCACGATATGATCCGTCATCCCCGCCACCCGCGTGCTTTCGACCGACACCTTCCCGTCATCCTTGCCGGGGATCACGCTGGAATAGACCGGGTTCAGCGACCGATCCCCCGCGATCACCCCCAATTCGTAATCCGGCAGCGGCAGCGCCTTCGGCACCGACCCCGCCCCCGTCCCCAATTCCATTCCCGCAGGCCCGTTCACCCAGCGGAAGGCCCCGATATCGCCAAAGGCATCCACCAGCTCCGACCCGCCATTCGGCGGTGCCAGCATCACCACCCGCCCCATCCGCGCCGGGCGGTTCTCGGCCAGCCAGGCCCGCGCCAATATCCCGCCCATCGAATGCGTCACGAAATGCACCGGGCCCTCCGCCCCGCATTCCGCCACCGCCGCCCCCACGCGCGGCACCAATTCCTCGATCGGATATTCGGTCGACGGATAGCCGTCATTGACCACCCGATACCCCTCCGCCTCCAGTGCCAGCGCCATCGGCATCAACGAGGTCTCGCTGCGCGCCAGCCCATGCAGCAGCACCACGCACTCCGCCTGCGCGGCCCCCGCACCCGCCCCCGTCATCGCCATCAGCATCAGGATCCATCTCATTCCCGCAACCTGACGGCCGCCGCCCGATCTGGCAAGCCACCCCAGCACCGCCGCGCGCGCCCCGGCCACCATTTACAATCCCGCGCCCGCGCGCCACGCTGCGCGCCATGACCTACCGCCGCCACCGCATCGCCGCCCGCGCCCTGATCCTGCACGAGGACCGCCTCCTGCTCGTCAACGCCTATCCCGCCGGCAAATCCGATCTGTGGTGCGCCCCCGGCGGCGGGCTGAACCCCGGCCAGTCCATCCCCGACAACCTCGCGCGCGAGGTGATGGAAGAAACCGGCCTTGCCATCGCCGTCCACGCCCCCGCCCTTGTGAACGAATTCCACGATCCCGCCACCGGCTTTCACCAGATCGACCTGTTCTTTCACGCCACGATCACCGCAGGCGCGCTCGATCCGCGCTGGAAAGATCCCGAAGGCATCGTCACCGACCGCCATTTCTTCACCCGCGCCGATCTCGCCTCGGGCCGCATCCGGTTCAAGCCCGACAGCCTGCCCCAGGCCGCCTGGGACAGGACCCCCCTTTACGACCCGCTCGAAAGGATCGTCAGATGAGCCGCGCCCCATGAGCCGCGCCTTCGTGAAAGAGGGCGACGGCTCGCTCGACCCGCTCCCCGACCTGCCCATTTCGCCCCACCCGAACCACGTCACGCCCACGGGCCTCGCCGCCCTGCAACAGCGCCTGCGCGACACCCAAGCCACCCTCGCCGCGCTGAAATCGCGCCCCGACCGGCTCGACAAACTGCCCGAGGCCGCCGCCGAACGCGACATCCGCTATCTCGAGGCGCGGCTGCGCTCCGCCATCCTGATCGACCCCGCCACCCTGCCCCTGACAGAGGTCGCCTTTGGCCTGATCGTCACCGTCGCCGATGACGAAGGCCGCGAACACCGCTTCCAGATCACGGGCGAGGATGAGGCCGATGCAAGCAAGGGCCGCATCACCCCGCAATCCCCGCTGGCCCGCGCCCTGCTGGGGGCCGGCATCGGCGATGTCGTGATCTGGCGGAAACCGGCAGGCGCGACCAACCTCGAAGTTCTGGGGATAGACCATCCATGATCCGCCCCCTCTTCCCCGAAACCGACCGCCCCGCCGTGGCCGCCTTCCTGACCGAGGCCGCCGATTACTGGCTTCTCGCCGATGGCGCGGCCCCCGGCCCGCAGGCGGCGGATGCCTATTTCACCGATTGCCCGCCCGGCTGCGATCCCGCCGCCTCGCACAGGCTTGGCCTCTTCCGCGAGGGGCGGCTTTCGGGCCTTGCCGAACACAGCTTCGGCTTTCCCGCCCCCGGCGACGCCTATCTCGGCCTGATGATCCTCGCCCCCCGCCTGCGCGGGCAGGGCCATGGCGCGCGCCACCTCGCCCATGTCGAACGCCTCGCGCGCGAGGCGGGCTCCCCCACCCTCTATCTCGGCGTGATCGAGGCGAACCCACGTGGCCGCGCCTTCTGGGAACGCCACGGCTTTGCCCCCACCGGCGTCACCCGGCAGGACGACCGCAACCTCACCCACCGCCTCGCGAAACCGCTCTAGGCAGGCTCGCCCAGGCCACGCCCCCCAGAACCAGCCCCGCCGCCACGGCAAAGCGCCACCCCACCGCCTCGCCCATCAGCACGGCCCCGCCCGCCGCCGCGATCAGGGGCACCGTCAGTTGCGCCACCGCCGCCCGCCCCGCGCCCAGCGCGGGCAGCACCCCATACCACAGCGCATAGCCAAGGCCCGAAGTCACCGCCCCCGAAACCACCGCCAGCATCACGCCTCGCCCCGTGACCGCAGCGAACTCCACCCCCGTCACCAGCGCCACCCCCGCCGCCGGGATCAGCGCCAGCGCGAAATTCCCCGCCGTCGCCGCCAGCGCGTCCCGCGCGCCCCGCCCGGCCAGCGAATAGATACCCCAGCCCAGACCCGCCGCCGCCATCGCCGCGAACCCCGTCCAAGATCCCCCCGCAGGGGCCACCAGCACCGCCAGCCCCGCCAGCGCCAGCCCCGCCCCCGCCCAGCGCCGCCCGGGCACGGCCTCCCCCGCCAGAAGCGCGCCCGCAAACATCGTCACCTGCACCACCCCGAACAGCACCAGCGCCCCCGTCCCCGCATCCAACTGCCCATAGGCCAGCGAAAACCCGAACAGATAGACCGTCAGCCCCGCCACGCCCGCAAAGCTCGCCCCGCGCCAGCTCCGCCCGCGCCATGCCACCAGCGCCAGCAGCACCCCCGCCCCCGCCAGCACCCGGATCAGCGCGAATTCCACCGCGCCGATCGCGCCCGCCCCCACCGCCATCCGGTTCAGCACGGAATTGGCGGCAAAGGCCACCATCACCACCGCCGTCAGCAGGAACAGCCTCACGCCCCGGCCTTCGCAGGCGGCGATGAGGTGGCGAACAGCACCCCGCCCAGCGCGATGGGAAAGCCGATCAGATGAAACGCCTCCAGCCGCTCGCCCAGAAAGATCACCGCCAGCCCCGCGCCGAAAACCGGCATCAGATGCAGGAAGAACACCGCCCGCGACGGCCCGATCCGCGCCACGGCGGCATTATAGCTCAGCAGCGCCACGACCGAGGCAAAGATGCCGGTATAGAGCACCGACCCGATCCCCGCCGCCGTCAGGGGCACATGCATCCCCCGCGCCACCTCCCACAGATGCAAGGGCAGGATGAACCCCGCCCCCATGACCGAGATGAAGAAGGTCAGCCCCACCGCCGACAGCCCGGCAGGCTTGAACTTCAGCAGCACCGAATACAGCCCCCACACCACCAGCGCCGCCAGAATCCACGCATCCCCCACGTTGAAATGCAACGACAGCAGCCGCGCAGGCTCGCCCCGCGCGATGACATAGGCCACGCCGCAGAAACTCACCCCGATCCCCGCCGCCTGCCGCGCCGTCAACCGCTCGCGCAGCACGACCCATGCGATGATCACGATGAAGACGGGCATCGTCGCGCTGACCAGCAGCGCATTGATCGCCTCCGTCGAATGCAGCCCGATATAGGTCATCGACTGGAACATCGCCGCCGAAAGCAGTGCCATCGCCGCCACCAGGGCCAAATTGCCCCGCACCACCGCCCAATCGGCGCGCAGACGCGGCCAGACGAAGGGCAGAAGAATCACCCCCGCAAGCGCCCAGCGCCAGAAGGTCAGGCCAAAGGGCGGCACATCCGCCCGGATCGCCCGCCCCAGCACCCAATTCCCCGCCCAGCAGAGCGAGGCCAAGGCAGCAAGCGCCGCCGCGATCATGAAATTCCGGCTCATGGGGCGACCCTACCCCCAGCACAAGGCCACCGAAAGCCCCTTCATCTTGGCCCAAATACCCAAAAACGGTGGAGCCAAGCGGCGCAGGCCGCGCAGGCGACCCAAGAACCTTGCGCCGCAGGCGCGCAATTTCCTTTACCGCCGCCACCCGCTGCAACGGCGCATATGGAAAAAGGGGCGCAGCCTGCGCTGCGCCCCCCATTCTGCCACGGATGGCAGGGATGATTACATCATCCCGTCCATGCCGCCCATGCCGCCCATGCCGCCGGCAGCCGGGGCCTTGTCGGCGGGCTTGTCGGCGATCATCGCTTCCGTGGTGATCAGCAGCGACGCGACCGAGGCCGCATCTTCCAGCGCCGTGCGCGTCACCTTGGCCGGGTCGATCACGCCGAACTTGAACATGTCGCCATATTCCTCGGTCTGCGCGTTGAAGCCGAAGGTCACGTCGTTCGATTCGCGGATCTTGCCCGCGACAACGGCCCCGTCCACGCCCGCGTTTTCCGCGATCTGGCGCAGCGGCGCTTCCAGCGCGCGGCGCACGATGGCGATGCCGGCTTCCTGATCGCTGTTGGCGCCCTTCAGCCCCGCCAGCACCTTGCCCGCCTGCACCAGCGCCACGCCGCCGCCGACGATCACGCCTTCCTGTACCGCGGCGCGGGTCGCGTTCAGCGCGTCATCCACGCGGTCCTTGCGCTCTTTCACTTCGACTTCGGTCATGCCGCCCACGCGGATGACGGCCACGCCGCCCGCGAGCTTCGCCACACGTTCCTGCAGCTTTTCACGGTCATAGTCCGAGGAAGTTTCCTCGATCTGGTTGCGGATCTGGCCGACGCGGGCTTCGATCTCTTTCTTGTCGCCAGCACCATCGACGATCGTGGTGTTGTCCTTGTTGATCGAGATCTTCTTGGCGCGGCCCAGCATGTCGATCGTCACCGACTCCAGCTTCATGCCCAGATCGTCGCTGATCACCTGACCGCCGGTCAGGATCGCGATGTCCTGCAGCATGGCCTTGCGACGGTCACCAAAGCCCGGCGCCTTGACGGCAGCGATCTTCAGCCCACCGCGCAGCTTGTTGACCACGAGGGTCGCCAGCGCTTCGCCTTCCACGTCTTCGGCGATGATCAGCAGCGGGCGCTGCGACTGGATCACCGCCTCCAGCAGCGGAACCATCGGCTGCAGCGAGGACAGTTTCTTTTCGTGCAGCAGGATGAAGGCGTCTTCCAGTTCCGCGATCATCTTGTCGGCATTGGTGACGAAATAGGGCGACAGGTAGCCACGGTCGAACTGCATCCCCTCGACGACTTCGACTTCCGTCTCCATCCCCTTGTTCTCTTCGACGGTGATCACACCCTCGTTGCCGACCTTCTGCATCGCGTCCGCGATGAAACGGCCGATCTGGGCTTCGCCATTGGCGGAAATGGTGCCGACCTGCGCCACTTCGTCCGAATCCTTCACCGGGCGCGACGCGGCCTTGATGGCCTCCACGACCTTGGTGGTCGCCATGTCGATCCCGCGCTTCAGATCCATCGGGTTCATGCCGGCGGCAACCGCCTTCATGCCTTCCTTGACGATGGCCTGCGCCAGAACGGTGGCGGTGGTGGTGCCGTCGCCCGCTTCGTCATTGGTGCGGGAAGCGACTTCCTTCACCATCTGCGCGCCCATGTTCTCGAACTTGTCGGCCAGTTCGATTTCCTTGGCAACGGAAACGCCGTCCTTCGTGATGCGGGGCGAACCGAAGCTCTTCTCGATCACCACGTTGCGGCCTTTCGGGCCCAGCGTCACCTTCACGGCATCGGCCAGGATGTTCACCCCGCGCAGCATCCGGTCGCGGGCATCGGTATCAAAACGTACGTCCTTGGCACCCATGGTGCAGACTCCTCTGAATTCTTGTTGCAACGATCATGCGGGCGCATTGGCCCGTAGGGTGTGCGCTTTGCGCGCACCGACCGCTCAGGAAATGATCCCGAGGATGTCGCTTTCCTTCATGATCAGCAGTTCTTCGCCATTCACGGTCACTTCGGTGCCCGACCATTTGCCGAACAGCACGCGGTCACCCGATTTCACGGCCGGCGCGATCAGCTCGCCCGAATCCTTGCGCGCACCCTCGCCCACGGCGACGATCTCGCCCTCGGCGGGTTTTTCCTTCGCGGTGTCGGGGATGATCAGACCGCCCTTGGTCTTTTCGTCGCTCTGGACGCGGCGGACCAGCACACGGTCATGCAGCGGTTTGAAAGCCATCTGAGAACACTCCCTAGGTTCCAGGTTGAAGTTCGATTAGCACTCATCCGGGACGAGTGCTAACGGCGCATGAGGTAGGCAAAGCCGCGCGCCCTGTCAACACCCCGGCCACCGCCGGATCATGAAAATTCGGTGACAGGCCCCGCCCCATCTTGGCAGCGCCGCCCCCGGGTGCCACCTTGGACCCATCGGCCCGACCACGGCCCCGACCAACGGCCCCGACCACAGGTTCCCGCATGCCCCGCACGCTTCTCTCCCGCCTTGCCCTCGCCCTGCTGGCCCTCTGTCTGGCCGCACCCGTGGCGCAGGCGGAATGCAACGGGCGCAACATCCTTGATGACATGGCCGCCGATGACCGCCGCGCCCTGATCACCGCCACCGATGCCGTGCCCTATCCGCGCGGCTTGCTCTGGCGCGCCACGCGCGGCGATACCGTGATCCACCTTGTCGGCACATACCATCTCGACGATCCCCGCCATAACGACACCCTCACCCGCGTCACCCCCCTCCTGGCCGAGGCGCAGACGATCCTTGTCGAGGCAGGCCCCCTCGAAGAGGCCGCGATGATGCAGGCCCTGCGCCGCGATCCCTCGCTCATGGTCATCACCGATGGCCCCACCTTACGCGAATCCCTGTCCGATCCGGAATGGGATCTGCTGGCCCAGGCGATGCGCGAAAGGGGCCTGCCGCCCTTCATGGTGTCCAAGTTCCGACCCTGGTATGTCTCGATGCTTCTCTCGCTGCCCGCCTGCGGGATGGAGGGGCTGGCCCAGGGCAAGGGCGGGCTCGACGCCATGGTGATCGACTATGCCGAAACCCATGCCATCCCGCTCAAGGCGCTGGAATCCCACGAAACCGTCTTCCGCCTCTTCGACGCCATGACGATGGAGGATCAGCTTGGCATGATCCGCTCCGCCCTCGCCCTCGAACCCCATGCCGCCGATTACGCGGTGACGCTGGCCGATGCCTATTTCGATGGCGAATCCCGCCTGATCTGGGAACTCACCCGCCAGATGACGCTGCAGATGCCCGGGCAGGATCCCGCCCGGGTCGAGGCCGATTTCGCCCGCATGGAACAGGCCCTGATGACGGATCGCAACCGCGCCTGGATCCCGGTGATCGAAGCCGCCGCCGCGCGCGGCCCCGTCGTCGCGGCCTTCGGCGCGCTGCACCTGCCCGGCGAAACCGGCGTCCTGCGTCTGCTGGAAGAGGCGGGCTTCACCCTCGAACGCCTGCCGATGTAGGCCCCCCGCGCGCGCCCCGCCTTTACGCAACCCCCCTTTTGTGGCACCCTCTGCACCTCTGCTGAGGAGTGCCCTGCACATGCGCCTGACCGCCTGAAGCCGATCCCGGCCATCCACCGCCAGCCCCCGCAAGGGCCGCGCTGGCCCGGTTGACACGCGTCAGACAGGAGTGCCCTGCCCATGATCCTGCACGGCTGACATCGCACCCACGTTCCGGGTGCGCCCCCTCGTCCCGCGCCCTTCGCGGCGCGGCGGAACCCATCTCAGCGAAAGGCAGACCCATGCCGAAAAAGACCCTTCCCCCCGCACCTGCGGGCCTTCTCTCCGCATCCGCACCGCTTGCCGGGCCGCAGATCCGGCAAACACCGCCCCGATCCTTCGATCCGGGCCTAGCCAAGGCCCCGCGCCACGCCCCGCCCGGCAAGGGCGGTGCCGGATCCCGGGGCAAATCCGCCAACCGGCTGATCCACGCGCAAAAGGCGCGCGGTCGCTAGGCGGCGCACAGCACGGACGCGGCGGCCCCAACCGCCGCGTCCATCTTGCCGCAGCGCAGCATCCGCCGCGCCGCAAGACGTGACAAGTCTGCCGCGCTTGCCTATAAGCGCGCCGAACTCATCCCCTCCCCCACCGATCAAGGTGCATTCCATGACCACGCTCGTTTTCGGCCACAAATCCCCCGACACCGATTCCACCGGCTCGCCCATCATCTGGGCCTGGTATCTGTCCGAGGTGCAGGGAACCCCCGCCAAACCCGTCCTGCTGGGCGAACCCAATACCGAAGCGGCCTTCGTGCTGCGCCACTGGGGCCTCGACAAGCCCGCCATCATCGCCGACGTGACCGCCGATGACAGCGTGGTGATCGTCGACACCAACAACCCCGCCGAACTGCCCCCCTCGATCAACGATGCCAGGATCACCGCGATCATCGACCACCACCTGCTGGTCGGCGGCATCAAGACGAAAAACCCCATCGACATCACCATCCGCCCGCTCGCCTGCACCGCCACCATCATGCACGATCTGATGGGCGACGCCGTGGCCAAGGCCCCCAAGGCCATCAAGGGCGCGATGCTCTCCTGCATCCTGTCCGACACGCTGGAATTCCGCTCGCCCACCACCACCCCGCATGATCGCGCCGTGGCCGAAAAGCTCGCCGCCGACCTCGGCGTGAACATCACCGAACTGGCCACCGCCATGTTCGAGGCGAAATCCGATGTCTCGGCCTTCTCCGACGCCGAACTCCTGCGGATGGACTCCAAGGAATACACAGTCGCAGGCAAGGAACTGCGCGTATCCGTCCTTGAAACCACCGCCCCCAAGGTCGTGCTGGATCGCAAGGACAGCCTGATGGCCTCGATGGTCGATGTGGCCAAGGAAGACGGAGCCGATCAGGTGCTGCTCTTCGTCGTGGACATCATCCGCGAAGAAGCCACGCTGCTCGTCCCCAACGATCTGGTGAAACAGCTTGCCGAAGCTTCCTTCGGCTGCACCGTCAGCGGCGATACGGTCGTCCTGCCCGGCATCATGTCGCGCAAGAAGCAGATCATCCCCGCGCTGAAACTCTGATCCCTCCGCGCCCGCCCCGCCGGGCCGGGCACCCTCTCCCTCCCCCCGGCACGGGGGGAGGGTCGGGGAGGGGGGGGCTTCCCCTCCACCCCAAGGAAAGGCCCGCCCATGACCGACCTGATCCCCAGCCTCGCCTCCATCGCCGACCGCTATGATGCGGTCTTCTGCGATCTCTGGGGCTGCCTGCACAACGGCCAGACCGCCTTTCCCGCCGCCGTCGAAGCCCTGCGCGCCTTCCGCGCCCGGGGCAAGACCGTCCTTCTGCTGACCAATTCCCCCCGCCCGAAATCCAGCGTCAGGGCCCAGCTCGCCCGGATCGGCGTGCCCGAAGACATCTGGGATGACATCGTCTCCTCCGGCGATGCCACGCAATACGGCCTTCTCACCGGCATCATCGGCACGCGCATCCACCATATCGGCGCGCCCAAGGATGAAAGCCTCTTCACCGACCTTCCCGCCGATGCCCCCGCCCTGCCCATCACCCGCGTCCCCCTGACCGAGGCCGAAGGCGTCGTCTGCACCGGCCTGCGCGACGATCTCACCGAAACGCCCGAGGATTACCGCGCCAGCCTGCTGCGGATGAAGACGATGGGCCTCACCATGCTCTGCGCCAATCCCGATCTCGTCGTCGATCTGGGCGAAAGACGGCTCTACTGCGCGGGCGCCCTCGCCCAGGCCTATGAAGAGATGGGCGGCACAGTGATCTCCTACGGCAAGCCCCACCCGCCGATCTACGATCTGGCCCGCCGCCGCCTCGCCGCCCTGCGCGGCCGCGACGGGGCCGAGATCCTCGCCATCGGCGACGGGCTGCATACCGATATCCAGGGCGGCATCGCCGAAGGCATCGACACGCTCTTCGTTACCGGCGGGCTGGCCGCCGCCGAATTCGGCCCCGATCCCGCCCGCCCCGACCCAGCCCTGCTGCGCGCCTGGCTCGACGCCCGGCACCTGTCGCCCAGCCACGCGATCCCCTTCCTCGCCTGAAGCGATTTCTGACACAGAAATCGCGCCGGAATGTGCCGCACATTCCGGGGCCCTCCGCATGGCGCCACGCTGGCCCAGCGGTTTCTGCGCCAGAAACCGCCGCGAAATCCGCGTCAGATTTCGCCCTCCCCTCGCAACATTCTTGCGCCAAAAGTCGCACCCGGGATAAAAAGTTACCCAACGGAATTGCGCCGCAGCGCGGCATCGGCTACTGTCGCTGCAGCACAGTCAAGGATTCGGCCATGTTCGCACGCGCCATCGACAATCAGCCCCGCGGCACGATCTGTATCGAGGATCTCGAAATCGGGATGACGCGCTACCTGCTGAAAACCGTCACCGACCGCGACATCGAAATGTTCGCCGAGGTGTCGACGGATCGCAACCCCGTCCATCTCGACGACGGCTATGCCCAGGACACCATCTTTCAGGGCCGCATCGCCCACGGGATGCTCACCGCGGGCCTGATCTCCGCCGTCATCGGCGAACAGCTGCCCGGCCATGGCACCGTCTATCTCGGCCAAAGCCTGAAGTTCATGGCCCCCGTCCGCCCCGGCGATACCGTCCGGGCCGAGGTGAAGGTCACCGCGATCGACCATGCAAAGCGTCGCGTCACCCTTGAAACCCACTGCGCCGTGGGTAATACCGTCGTCCTGAAGGGCGAGGCGCTGGTTCTGGCTCCCTCGCGCAAATTCGACTGACGTCCGGCGGGGCCGCCCCCCGCGCGCGCGCGCCCCGGGGAAAGATGCAGATTCACCACCACTGGCAGGGACTGGCCCCATCCGCCCGCGGCGCTTCCGTCGCCATGGGCAATTTCGATGGCGTCCATCTCGGCCATCAATCGGTGATTGATCTGGCCCGTCACCCGCAGGGCCTGCCCGACGCGCCGCTCGGGATCGTCACCTTCGAACCCCATCCCCGTCAGGTCTTCGCCCCCGACGCCGCCCCTTCCGCCTGATGAACCCCGAGGCGCGGGCCAATCGCCTCGCCAAACTCGGCGTCCGGCATCTCTATGAACTCCCCTTCGACCGCGCCCTCGCCGCCCTCACCCCTGAGTCCTTCGCCCGCGACGTGCTGGCCGATGGGCTCGGCATCCGGCATGTCGTCGTGGGGGCCGATTTCTGCTTCGGCAAGGGCCGCGCCGGCACCGCCGCCGATCTGCGCAGCCTCGGCCAGCGCCACGGCTTCGGCGTCACCATCGCCCCCCTTCTCGCCGTGGGCGGAACCGAGGTTTCGTCGACCGCCATTCGCAAGGCCCTCACCGAGGGCCGCCCCCGCGATGCCGCCGCCATGCTCGGCCATTGGCACCGGATCGAGGGCGAGGTGATCCACGGCGAAAAGCGCGGCCGCGAACTGGGCTACCCGACCGCCAACATGTCCGTGGACGGCCTCCACCTGCCCCGCCTCGGCGTCTATGCGGTCAAGGTCGATATCCTCACCGGCCCGCAGCAAGGCGCCTATATGGGCGCGGCCAGCCTCGGCGTGCGGCCCATGTTCGGCCAGAACCGGCCCAACCTTGAAACCTTCCTCTTCGATTTCAAAGGCGATCTCTACGGACAACACCTGTCGATCGCCTTCGTCGACTACCTCCGCCCCGAACTGAAATTCGACGGGCTCGATGCGCTGATCACCCAGATGGATGCCGATTGCGCCCGCGCCCGCGCGATCCTGTCCCAACTCTAACCGCGCCAGCCTATTCCCCGCAAAATTTCCCGCTTCCCCGCTTCCCTTTCCGCGGCCAAAAGCGCACCTTCCGCGCATGACCAAACTCCGCCCCCGCTTCTGGGAAACCGTCCCGCTCGCCAAGCTCACCCCCCCGGAATGGGAGGCGCTCTGCGATGGCTGCGGCAAATGCTGCCTGAACAAGATCGAATATGAGGATACGGGCGAGGTCGACTATACCCGCATCGCCTGCCGCCTGTTGGATGGCGAAACCTGCCGCTGCAGCCAATACGAGATCCGCCACCAATTCGTACCCGATTGCGTCCGCCTCACCCCCGCGACCCTGCCGAAGATCGCCTACTGGATGCCGCGCAGCTGCGCCTATCGCCTGCTCCATGAAGGGAAACCCATCCCCGACTGGCACCCGCTCAACACCGGCGATCCCGACAGCACCCACAAGACGGGCAACTCCGTCCGTGGCATGACCGTCCCCGAATTCGACGTCCACGAAGACGACTGGGACGACTATATCATCGACGAGAAACCCTGATGTTCTTCGCCTCCGACAACACCTCCGGCGTGCCCGCCGAAATCATGGCCGCCCTCACCCGCGCCAACGAAGGCTATGCCCGCAGCTACGGCACGGATGACATCATGTCCCGCGTCACCGCCCGCATTCGGGCAATCTTCGACGCGCCGGACGCCGCCGTCCACCTCGTCGCCACAGGCACCGCCGCCAACGCGCTGGCGCTGGCCAGCCTCACCCCGCCATGGGGCGCGATCTTCTGCCACCGCCACGCCCATATCGCCGAAGATGAATGCGGCGCGCCAGAATTCTTCACGAACGGCGCGAAACTCGCCCTGATCGACGGGGCGCATGGCAAGATCACGCCCGAGGCATTGACCGAGGCGCTGGCCACCACCGGCGCCTCCGGCGTGCACGGTGTGCAGCGCGGCGCGCTCTCGCTGACGAACGTGACAGAGGCTGGCACCACCTATACACCCGCCGAAATCGCCGCCCTCACCGCCATCGCGAAAAGCCACAACCTCCCTGCCACCTTGACGGCGCGCGCTTCGCCAACGCCCTCGTGGCGACCGGCGCCACCCCCGCCGAAATGACGTGGAAAGCAGGCATCGACGCCCTCTCCTTCGGCGGCACCAAGAACGGCCTCCTCGGCGTCGAGGCCGTGATCCTCTTCGATCCCGCGAAGTCGTGGGAACTGGAACTGCGCCGCAAACGCGGCGGGCATCTCTTCTCCAAGCACCGCTTCCTGTCGGCGCAGATGGACGCCTATCTCGAAAACGATCTCTGGCTCCGCCTCGCCACCCGGGCCAATGCCATGGGCCAGCGCCTGTCGCAGGGCATCGCCGCGATGAACAGCGCCTCCCTCACCCATCCCACGCAGGCCAACATGGTCTTTGCGAACTGGGAACCGGGCGGCCATGCCCGCCTGCAGGGGGCCGGGGCCATCTATTATGACCTGCGCCCGCAGGACGGCCGCGAAACCGCCCGCATGGTCGCCTCATGGAACACGACCGAGGATCACGTCGATCGCTTCCTCGCCGCCCTGCGCCCCTGAGGCCCGCACCAAGCCCCTTCATCTTGGCCCAAATACCCATCTGCACCGCCTCCACCCCCACCCCGGCCGCCTGAAGGCGCCCTCCCCTCCCCCGTTCTTCACGGGGGAGGGGCCGGGGGAGGGGGTTGCCCCAGAAGCCGTCACCGCCCCGCCAGATGCTCCTCCAGCATGTCCAGCCGGTCCTGCCCCCAGAACCGCTCTTCCCCGACGATATAGAAGGGCAGGCCGAATGCGCCCCGCGCCACTGCCTCGTCCAGATTGCGCATATAGACATCCGCCGCCATGAACATCCCCCGGTCCGCGACCGCCGGATCGAAACCGTTCTCCGCAAGGATCGCCTTCACCACCTCATCCTCGGCGATGTTGCGCCCCTCGGCCCAGACCGCGCGCGGAAAGGCCCGCACCAGCGCCCCCAGATCCCCGCCCCCCGCCGCCTCGGCCGCGATGATGGCGTATGAGGCCGGCGCCGGGTTCACCGGAAAGAACATCGGATGCAGATCCAGCTTCATCCCCAGCCGCTTCGACCAGCGCGCCAGTTCCTGCAAGCGATAGGTCTTGCGGCTTTCATGCCGCTCGGCCAGAACCTGCCCCCCGGTCCGGGGGAAAAGCGCGGTCGCATCCAGCGGTATATACCGGATGGTCGCGCCCTGCCGTTCCGCGATCCGCTCCAGCCGGTCCCCGGTCAGATAGACGAACGGGGAAACCGGGGTGAAAAAGTAGTCGATCTGCGCCATTTGCGCGCCCCTCTGCCAGCGTCGGTTTGCAAGACCGTAGCGCGGTGATAAGGCGTGTCCAACACCGAATCCGCTGCCCACCGGAGTGCCCCATGCCCGCCATCACCGAGCCGAAACTGATTTCCGGCAACGCCAATCTCTCGCTCGCGAAATCCATCGCCCGCCGCATGTCCATGCATCGCGGCATGTCGGTGAACCTCGTCGATGCGCGGGTCGAACGCTTCAACGATCAGGAGATTTTCGTCGAAGTGTTCGAAAATGTCCGGGGCGAGGATATGTATGTCATCCAGCCCACCTCGAACCCGGCCAATGACAACCTGATGGAACTCCTCATCATGGTCGATGCCCTGCGCCGCTCCTCTGCCGCGCGCATCACCGCCGTGATCCCCTATTTCGGCTATGCCCGGCAGGACCGCCGCGCCAAGGCCCGCACCCCCATCAGCGCGAAACTGGTTTCCAACCTGATCGAAACCTCGGGCGTGGACCGGGTCCTGACGCTCGACCTGCACGCCGCCCAGATCCAGGGTTTCTTCGACATCCCCGTCGACAACCTCTATGCCAGCCCCGTCTTCGCGCTCGACATCGAACATAATTTCCGGGGCGCGATGGACGATCTGATGATCGTCTCCCCCGATGTCGGCGGCGTGGCCCGCGCCCGCGAACTGGCCAAGCGGATCAATGCCCCCCTCGCCATCGTGGACAAGCGCCGCGAAAAGGCGGGCGAGGTGGCGGGCATGACGGTCATCGGCGATGTGCGCGGCCGCAAATGCATCATCGTGGATGACATCTGCGATACCGCCGGCACGCTCTGCAAGGCGGCCGAGGTGCTGCTGGAGAACGGCGCGACCGAGGTCCATTCCTACATCACCCACGGCGTCCTCTCCGGCCCGGCGGTGGAACGGGTGCAGAATTCGGTGATGAAATCGCTGGTGATCACCGACAGCATCGAACCCACCGAACGGGTCAAGGCGGCCAGCAATATCCGCATCGTCCCCACCGCCCCGATCTTCGCCCAGGCCATCCTGAACATCTGGAACGGCACAAGCGTCTCGTCGCTCTTCGAAACCGATACGCTCGTCCCGATCTATGAAGGCATGTATCAGCGGGGCTGACCGAAAAGGCGCGCGACCATGCCCGATCTCTACCGGTTCGCCGAACGATTGATGGGCATGGACGATCACCTGCGCGGCGGCGGCCAGCCATCAGACGTGCTGACCGGTCCGCCCCCTCGTCGCTAGCGCCCCCGCCCCATCACGCCACATCCCAGTCATCCTCGTCGCGCACCGGGCCGATCGCCGTCCAATCGGCGCGGACGCGGGCGATGCGGGTGTCGCCCCAGGTCCGGAAGACCAGCTGAAACCCCTTCTCTGTCACATTCTCGGCCGAGATATCGGCGCGCATATTGGTCTTGTGGTCCATGTCCCACAGGGAAATCCCCACCATCACGGCGGGCAGCCCCCGGAAGGCTTCGGAAAAGATCACGTGAAATCGGCTCTCGCGGTCGCCGCTGCCCGTCCACATCACGCCATCCGTCGCAAAGTCCGAAAACAGGACACGCGATCCCTGAAGGATACCAATGCTGCTGGCCGTCATGCGCTTCATCTTCGGTTGTCTCATGCGAACCCGATCACCCCTTACACAGCAATTACGGTGCCACCATAGCAGAAGGCCCCGCCATTCCGACGGGGCCTTCGCAAAAATTATCCCGCTGTCGGCTTATTGCCCGACAGCCGCCCGCAGCGCCATCATGTCCGCGATCAGCTTTTCCGCCGCGTCCTTGTCCTCGGTCACGGCGGCGGCCTCCCGGGCTTCGGCCAGCAGCGCATCGAACAGCGCCGCATTCGCCTCTTCCACCGGAACCGCACGCTCGGCCAGAACCGACACGCCGCCTGCGCTGATCTCGGCGAAACCGCCGGTCACGACATAGGACTTCGCCCCTTCGGACGACAGCGCCTTCAGGATGCCGGGGCGCAGCGTGGTGATGGTGGGGGCATGCCCCTCCATCGCCGTCAGGTCGCCATCGGCCCCCGGGATCTGCACCTCGCTCGCGGCAACAGAGGCAAGCCTCCGCTCCGGCGAGACGAGATCGAATTGAACGGAGCCTGCCATCGGCCTGCCCCCCCGTTTACGCGGCTTGCGCGGCGAGACGCTGCGCCTTGGCGATCACTTCGTCGATGTCGCCGACCATGTAGAAGGCGGCTTCCGGCAGGTGGTCATACTGGCCGTCGACAACCGCCTTGAACGAGGCGATGGTCTTTTCCAGCGGAACCTGCACGCCGTCCGAACCGGTGAAGACCTTCGCCACGTCGAAGGGCTGCGACAGGAAACGCTGGATCTTCCGGGCGCGGGCCACGGTCAGCTTGTCCTCTTCGCTCAGTTCGTCCATGCCAAGGATGGCGATGATGTCCTGCAGCGACTTGTAGCGCTGAAGGATCCCCTGCACGGCGCGGGCCACGTTGTAATGCTCTTCCCCGATCACCGCCGGGTCCAGCAGACGCGAGGTGGAGTCGAGCGGGTCCACGGCCGGATAGATGCCGAGTTCCGAGATGGCGCGCGAAAGCACCGTCGTCGCGTCGAGGTGGGCGAACGAGGTCGCAGGTGCCGGGTCGGTAAGGTCGTCGGCCGGAACGTAGATCGCCTGAACCGAGGTGATGGAGCCCGCCTTGGTCGAGGTGATGCGCTCCTGCAGCGCGCCCATGTCGGTGGCCAGCGTCGGCTGGTAACCCACGGCGCTGGGGATACGGCCCAGCAGAGCCGACACTTCCGAACCGGCCTGCGTGAAGCGGAAGATGTTGTCCACGAAGAACAGCACGTCCGTGCCGGACTGGTCGCGGAACTGCTCGGCCAGCGTCAGGCCGGTCAGCGCCACGCGGGCACGGGCCCCCGGAGGCTCGTTCATCTGACCGTAGACAAGGGCAACTTTCGATTCCGTCAGGTTGTCGATCTTGATAACCCCGGATTCGATCATCTCGTGATAGAGGTCGTTCCCTTCACGGGTCCGTTCGCCCACACCGGCGAACACCGAATAGCCCGAGTGCACCTTCGCGATGTTGTTGATCAGTTCCATGATGAGAACGGTCTTGCCGACGCCCGCACCCCCGAACAGACCGATCTTCCCGCCCTTGGCGTAAGGCGCCAGCAGGTCGATCACCTTGATGCCGGTCACGAGGACCTGCGATTCCGTCGCCTGCTCGCTGAACTGCGGGGCGGGCTGGTGGATCGCGCGGGTCTGCGCTGCCGAAACCGGGCCCTTTTCGTCCACCGGCTCGCCGATGACGTTCAGGATGCGGCCCAGCGTGGCATCGCCCACCGGAACCGAAATCGGCGCGCCCAGATCCTTCACCACCGCGCCACGGACCAGACCTTCGGTCGCGTCCATGGCGATGGTGCGCACCGTGTTCTCGCCGAGGTGCTGCGCAACCTCCAGAACCAGCTTCTTGCCGTTGTTGTCCGTCTCGAGAGCGTTCAGGATCGCCGGAAGCGCCCCATCGAACTGCACGTCGACGACGGCGCCGATCACCTGCGTGACTTTGCCTTGTGCCATGTTGTTTCTCCGGTTCCTCAGAGCGCCTCAGCGCCCGAAATGATTTCGATAAGCTCTTTGGTGATCGCCGCCTGACGCGAACGGTTGTACTGGATCGTCAGCTTGTTGATCATGTCGCCCGCGTTCCGCGTGGCGTTGTCCATGGCCGACATCCGCGCCCCCTGTTCCGAGGCCCCGTTCTCCAGCAGCGCCGCAAAGACCTGCGTCGCCACACCCCGCGGAAGCAGATCCGCAAGGATCGCTTCCTCGCTCGGTTCGTAGTCATACAGGGCCGAGGCCCCGCCGCCTTCGAACTTCGCCGGGATCACCTGCTGCGCGGTCGGGATCTGGCTGATCACCGACTGGAAGCGGTTGTAGAAGATCGTCGCCACGTCGAACTCGCCCGCCTCGAACCGGCCCAGCAGATCGCGCGCGATGGTCTGCGCATTGGCATAGCCCACGCGCTTCACCTCGCTCAGATCCACATGGCCGACGAAGTGGTTCGCCAGATCACGCTTAAGCTGCTCGCGGCCCTTCTTGCCGACGGTCAGGATCTTCACCGTCTTGCCCTGCGCCAGCAACTGGTTGGCATGGACACGCGCCAGACGCGCGATGGACGAGTTGAAACCGCCGCACAGCCCGCGCTCCGCGGTCATGACGACCAGCAGATGCACCTTGTCCGATCCCGTGCCCGCCAGCAGGCGCGGGGCGCTTGCCGACGATCCGACCGAGGCCGCAAGCCCCGCCATCACGGCATTCATCCGCTCGGCATAGGGGCGCGCCGCTTCCGCAGCCTCCTGGGCGCGGCGAAGCTTCGCCGCCGCGACCATCTGCATCGCCTTCGTGATCTTCCGCGTGTTCTTCACGCTTCCGATACGGTTCTTTAGGTCCTTCAGGCTGGGCATCTGCCTACTCCTTCAGGGCCAAACTCAAGCGAAGTCTTTGGCGAATGCATCAAGCTCCGCGCGGATCGCCTTCTCCAGATCGCCCGCCACCTTGCGGTCGTTCTTGGTGATGTCTTCCAGAAGCGCCGCGCCCTTGGTGCGCAGGTGCTTCAGGAGACCGGCTTCGAACCGGCCGACATCCTTCACCGCCACCTTGTCCAGATAGCCGTTGGTGCCCGCATAGATGATGCAGACGATCTCGGCATTGGTCAGCGGCGAATATTGCGGCTGCTTCATCAGCTCCGTCAGACGCGCACCACGGTTCAGCAACTGCTGCGTCGCGGCATCAAGGTCGGAACCGAACTGCGCAAAAGCCGCCATTTCGCGGTACTGCGCCAGTTCCAGCTTCACCTTGCCCGCAACCGACTTCATCGCCGAAGTCTGCGCCGAAGACCCCACGCGCGACACCGACAGACCGGTGTTCACGGCCGGACGGATGCCCTGATAGAACAGTTCCGTCTCAAGGAAGATCTGCCCGTCGGTGATCGAGATAACGTTCGTCGGAATGAAGGCCGACACGTCGCCGCCCTGCGTTTCGATGATCGGCAGCGCCGTCAGCGAACCAGCCCCGAAATCCTCGTTCAGCTTGGCCGAACGCTCCAGCAGGCGCGAGTGGAGGTAGAACACGTCGCCCGGATAGGCCTCACGCCCCGGCGGACGGCGCAGCAGCAGCGACATCTGGCGATAGGCCACGGCCTGCTTGGACAGGTCATCATAGATGATCAGCGCATGGCGGCCGTTGTCGCGGAAATATTCCGCCATCGCGGTGGCCGAATAGGGCGCCAGGAACTGCATCGGCGCCGGGTCCGAGGCGGTCGCGGCCACGACGATCGTGTAGTCGATCGCGCCGGTCTCTTCCAGCTTCTTCACCAGCTGCGCCACGGTCGAACGCTTCTGCCCGATGGCCACATAGATGCAGTAGAGTTTCTTCGATTCATCCGAACCTGCGGCCTCGTTATAGACCTTCTGGTTCAGGATGGTGTCCAGCGCCACGGCGGTCTTGCCGGTCTGGCGGTCGCCGATGATCAGTTCGCGCTGGCCACGGCCAACCGGGATCATCGCGTCCACCGCCTTCAGGCCGGTCGCCATCGGCTCATGCACCGATTTCCGCGGGATGATGCCCGGGGCCTTCACGTCGGCCACGCGGCGCTCAACGGCCTTGATCGGGCCTTTGCCATCAATCGGGTTGCCCAGACCGTCCACCACACGGCCCAGCAGCGCGTCACCGGCGGGAACGTCCACGATGGACTTCGTGCGCTTGACGGTATCGCCTTCCTTGATGTCCTGGTCGGAACCAAAGATCACGACGCCGACGTTGTCGACTTCAAGGTTCAGCGCCATCCCGCGGATGCCGCCGGGGAATTCCACCATCTCGCCGGCCTGCACATTGTCAAGGCCATGCACACGGGCAATCCCGTCACCGACCGACAGCACACGACCAACTTCCGCAACTTCGGCATCCTTGCCAAAGTTCTTGATCTGCTCCTTGAGGATCGCAGAGATCTCAGCAGCCTGGATTCCCATCACCCAACCTCTTTCATTGCATTCTGGAGAGCCGCGAGCTTCGACTTGACCGAGGTGTCGATCATGGTCGAGCCCAGCTTGACGACAAGACCGCCGATGAGGGTTTCATCGACGGCGGTTTTCAGTTTCACGTCCTTGCCGACACGCGCCTTCAGCGTCGCGGCGAGTTTCTTGGCCTGATCGGCAGACAGCGCGGCGGCAGAGGTGACCTCGGCCGTCACTTCGCCCTTCTCGGCGGCGATCCGCGCCAGCACATCGGCCACCATCGCGGGCAGCACGAACAGGCGGCGCTTGCTGGCCATCAGCGCCAGCGTATTGGCCGTCAGGGCCGACAGTTTCATCTTTTTGGCAATCGCCGCGATGGCGGCGGCCTGATCTTCGCGGCTGATCACCGGCGAGGCGATCATCGCGCTCAGGTCCGGGCTTGCCGCCAGCGCGGCGGTCAGTGCATCGGCATCGGCCTCAAGCGCCTTCAGCGCCTTGTCTTCCTTCGCCAGCTCGAACAGAGCGGTGGCGTAGCGTGCGGCAATGCCGGAGGAGATCGAAGCTGGTTCGGACACGTCAACCCTTCCGCTGTCTGGCCCTGTCGCCTGCGCGGATCGCACAGGCCAAGGGGATTCTTGGGCGCGAACCGATGGCCCGCGTCGTGAATTCGCGGCGTCATTAGCAGAGCAGGGTTTAGCCCGCAACCGCTTAGGTCAACGGAACGTGACTGCGACGGTAAGGATTTCCGAAGGGTTAGCGCCAACGCCCGAAACTGCGACTTTTTGCGCCGCGCTCCGGCGGCGCGCTGGCTGGTTCCGGCGCAGAATCATGCCCCCCTGACCTTCCATCCCCGGCCCGCCCCGAAACCCCGTCCCGGGCCTGACCCGGGACCTCCCCCAACCCAGCTCACCCCGCCAAACCAGAGGCCCCGGATCACGTCCGGGGCAGGGTCTCCCTCCGCCCAAGCTCACGAAAACCCGTCCCGGGACATCCCGGCCCCCGCCCCATCGGTGGCTAGCCCTGCCCCCGGTTCAGTGCCGGCTCCGGCGCGCCCTTGCCCACGCCCTCCAGCACCTTCAACGGCCGCCGCACCACCGCGCCAAGCCCCCCGCGCGTGGGCGCATAGACCTGCTTCGACGCCTCCACCATCAACACCCCCCCCGCCAGCCACGGGCCGACGCGCCGCCCCATCTGTTCCCAGAAATCCGCCGTCCGCAGCCAGAACCGGCTTTGCGATGGCGGCACGAACAGCGCGGCGCAGGTGCGTTCCGGGGTAAAGCCGTGGCGCTTCAACTGCGCCTCAAGCTGGGTCATCGAAAAGGGCCGGCCAAAGCCGAAGGGCGTGATATCCCGCCGCGACCACAGGCCCGAACGGTTCGGCACCACGATCAGCGCCTTCCCCCCCGGCCCCAGCACGCGATGCGCCTCTTCCAGAACCGCGCTCGGCTGTTCCGATGTCTCCAGCCCGTGCATCATCACCAGCCGGTCCACCATGCCCGTGGGCACCGGCCAATGCGTCTCCTCACACAGGACCGAGACATTCTCCATCCCCGCGGGCCAAGGCATCACGCCCTGCGGCCCCGGCATCAGGCCGATCACCCGGCGGCTCTCGGCCAGATAGGGGCGCAACAGCGGCACGGCAAAGCCGAAGCCCGCCACCGTCTGCCCCGCCTGCACCGGCCACAGCCGCACCACCTGATCGCGGATTGCCCGCTGCGCCACGCGGCCAAGCTGCGTGCGATAATAGAAGTTGCGCAGATCCAGCACATCAAGGTGCATTGCCTTTGGCTTCCCCGCCAGTCCAACCTGCACCAAGCATAGCGAAAGACGGATCCATTACCATGCCGCTCGAACTTGTCACCCTGCCCTGCCTGTCGGACAACTACGCCTACCTGATCCACGATGCCGCCTCCGGCGCCACCGCCGTGGTCGATGTCCCCGAGGCGGCGCCGATCCTCGCCGCGCTGGCCGAACGCGGCTGGCGGCTTTCGGACATCTGGCTCACCCACCACCATTCCGATCACATCCAGGGCGTCGCCGCCCTCTGCGCGGCAACCGGCGCGCGCGTCACGGGCGCCGCCGCCGATGCCCACCGCCTGCCCCCGCTCGATACCGCCCTGCCGGACGAGGCGACCTTCCTTTTCGCGGGCACCCCTGTCGAAGCCTTCCCCGTCCCCGGCCACACCATCGGCCATATCGCCTTTCACCTGCCCGAAGCCCGCCTCGCCTTCACCGGCGACAGCCTGATGTCCGCCGGCTGCGGCCGCCTCTTCGAAGGCAGCCCCGCGCAGATGTGGGCCTCCCTCTCGCGCCTTGCCGCCCTGCCGC
This sequence comes from Paracoccaceae bacterium, assembly GCA_041397045.1. Lineage (GTDB taxonomy): Bacteria > Pseudomonadota > Alphaproteobacteria > Rhodobacterales > Rhodobacteraceae > Paragemmobacter. The sequence goes on along the minus strand of JAWKXK010000013.1, from coordinate 102,892 downwards.
CCGAAACGCTCATCTGCTCGGGCCATGAATACACCGCCTCCAACATCCGTTTCGCCCTGACCCTTGAACCGGCGAACCCCGCGCTTATCTCTCGGTCAGAGCGGGTGTCGCTGGCGCGCGGAGAAGGCCGTCCCACCGTCCCCGTCCCGCTGTCCGAAGAACTGGCAACCAACCCCTTCCTGCGCGCGCATCTGCCCGAACTGAAGGCCGCCATCGGCATGCCTCTTGCACAGGATGCCGCAGCCTTCGCCGAAATCCGCGCCCGCAAGGACAGGTTCTGACCATTCCACGCATCCCGCCGATCACTTTTTGCGGCTTGGCTGCATCAAACCGCAACTGCCCCGAAAAAACCCTTGAAGTGGGGCGAAATAAGCCGAAGTCTAACGCCATGAGGCCACGGTTCGGCGGGGCTCCTCCCCCGCCAACCCTGATGAACAGGAGCACCCGAACGTGCCATCGTTTTCCACGACTCTCGAACAGGCCATCCACGGCGCCCTGGCCCTCGCCAATGCCCGCCGCCACGAACTCGCCACGCTGGAACACCTCCTGCTGGCCCTGATCGACGAACCCGATGCAGCCCGCGTGATGAAGGCCTGTTCGGTCAACCTCGATGACCTGCGCAAGACGCTGGTCGATTTCATCGACGATGACCTTTCCACCCTCGTCACCGATGTCGAAGGGTCCGAGGCCGTGCCGACCGCCGCCTTCCAGCGCGTCATCCAGCGCGCCGCGATCCATGTGCAATCCTCCGGCCGCACCGAAGTGACCGGCGCGAATGTCCTTGTGGCGATCTTCGCCGAACGCGAGTCGAATGCCGCCTATTTCCTGCAGGAACAGGACATGACGCGCTATGACGCGGTCAACTTCATCGCCCATGGCGTGGCGAAAGACCCGTCCTATGGCGAATCCCGCCCCGTCTCCGGCGCGGATGAAGAACGCCACGAAACCCCCAAGGCCGAAGCGGGCGAGGCGAAGGAAAGCGCCCTGTCGAAATACTGCGTCGACCTGAACGTCAAGGCGATGAAAGGCGATGTCGACCCCCTCATCGGCCGCGAGGCCGAGGTGGAGCGCGCGATTCAGGTTCTCTGCCGCCGCCGCAAGAACAACCCGCTTCTGGTGGGCGATCCGGGCGTCGGCAAAACCGCCATCGCCGAAGGCCTCGCCTGGAAGATCGTCAAGAAGGAAGTGCCCGAGGTTCTCTCGGGTGCCACCATCTATTCCCTCGACATGGGCGCGCTGCTTGCAGGCACCCGCTATCGCGGCGATTTCGAGGAACGCCTCAAGGCCGTGGTGAAAGAGATGGAGGATCACCCCGACGGCATCCTCTTCATCGACGAGATTCACACCGTCATCGGCGCGGGTGCCACCTCCGGCGGCGCGATGGATGCATCGAACCTCCTGAAGCCCGCGCTTCAGGGCGGCAAGCTGCGCACCATGGGCTCCACCACCTACAAGGAGTTCCGCCAGCATTTCGAAAAGGACCGCGCCCTTTCCCGCCGCTTCCAGAAGATCGACGTGAACGAACCCTCGGTCCCGGATGCCATCAAGATCCTCATGGGCCTCAAGCCCCATTTCGAGGAACATCACGACCTGCGCTACACCGCCGACGCCATCAAATCGGCCGTGGAACTGGCATCGCGCTACATCAACGACCGCAAGCTTCCCGACTCTGCCATCGACGTGATCGACGAGGCGGGTGCCGCCCAGCACCTTCTCCCCGAAAGCAAGCGGCGCAAGACGCTCGGCACCAAGGAAATCGAGGCCGTGGTCGCGAAAATCGCCCGCATCCCCCCGAAAAACGTCTCGAAAGACGATGCCGAGGTGCTGCGCGATCTGGAAAAGACGCTCAAGCGCGTGGTCTTCGGTCAGGACAAGGCGGTGGAGGCGCTCTGCTCCTCCATCAAACTCGCCCGTGCAGGGCTGCGCGAACCGGAAAAACCCATCGGCAACTACCTGTTTGCAGGCCCCACCGGCGTCGGCAAGACCGAAGTGGCAAAGCAACTGGCCTCTTCCCTCGGCGTGGAACTCCTCCGCTTCGACATGTCGGAATATATGGAGAAACACGCCGTCTCCCGCCTGATCGGCGCGCCTCCGGGCTATGTCGGCTTCGACCAAGGCGGCATGCTGACGGATGGCGTCGACCAGCACCCGCATTGCGTGCTGCTGCTTGATGAAATGGAAAAGGCCCACCGGATGTCTACAACATCCTGTTGCAGGTGATGGATCACGGCAAACTGACCGATCATAACGGCCGCACGGTCGACTTCCGCAACGTCATCCTGATCATGACGTCGAACGCGGGGGCAAGCGACATGGCCAAGGCCGCCATCGGCTTTGGCCGCGAACGCCGCACCGGCGAAGACACCGCCGCCATCGAACGCATCTTCACCCCCGAATTCCGCAACCGTCTGGATGCGGTGATCTCCTTCGCCCCCTTGGCCAAGGAAACCATCCTTCAGGTGGTCGAGAAATTCGTCCTCCAGCTTGAAGCACAGCTTCTCGACCGTGGCGTTCATATCGAACTCACCCCCGAGGCCGCGCAATGGCTGGGCGACAAGGGCTATGATGACAAGATGGGTGCGCGCCCCCTTGGCCGCGTGATCCAGGAACACATCAAGAAGCCGCTGGCCGAGGAACTCCTCTTCGGCAAGCTGACGAAGGGCGGCGTGGTCCGCGTGGCGGTCAAGGACGATGCGATCGACCTGCAGGTGCAGGAACCGCAGAAACCCCGCCTGACGGGCCAGAAACCCCCGCTGCTCACGGCGGAATGATCCGCCCCGCGGCAACGCTGACATTGGCCCTCGCCTCCCCGGCGGGGGCCTTTGATTTTGCCCAACCCATCGCCTGCACGCTCGGCCTCGATTGCCATATCCAGAACTATTTCGACCGCGATCCCGGCCCCGGCACCGCCGATATCGCCTGCGGCCACCTCACCTATGATGGCCATGACGGCACCGATTTCGCCCTCCCCTCCCTCGCCGCGATGGAACGGGGCGTCGATGTCCTCGCCGCCGCCCCCGGAACCGTGCGCGGCATCCGCGACGGGATGCCCGATATCGCCATCTCCGACCCCGCCGCCCCGCCGCTGCAGGGGCGCGATTGCGGAAATGGCGTCGCCATCGACCATGGAGATGGCTGGGAAACCCAATATTGCCACCTCAAACAGGGCAGTATTGCCGTGCAACCCGGCGACCGCGTGGAAACCGGGCAACCGCTCGGCCAAGTCGGCCTCTCCGGCAATACCGAATTCCCGCATCTGCACCTTGCCATCCGCCAGAACGGCACAGAGCTTGACCCCTTCGCCCCCGAGGCGGGCACCGCCTGCGGCACGGCCCCGCCCGATACGCTCTGGTCCGCGCCGCTGGCCTATGATCCCTTCGGCTTCACGGGTGCGGGCTTCGCCACCGCCGTCCCGGAATTCGCCGCCATCAAGGCGGGCCTCGACAGCCCCGCCACCCTGCCCGCCGACGCCCCCGCGCTGGTGATCTGGGCCGCCTATTTCGGCCCCCGCAAAGGCGACGCGCTCAGCCTCACCATCACCGGCCCGCAGGGCGAGGTGATCCGCCAGACCATCGCCATCGACCGCACGCAGGCCATAGCCTTCCGCGCCGTGGGAAAACGCACCCCGCCGGGTGGCTGGCCCGCAGGCGATTACACTGCCGAGGCGGTGATGATGCGCGGGGCGGATGAACTGGGGCGTGAAACGGTCACGCTCATCGTCACGCCCTGATCCGGGTGCCCAAAATTCTTTGAAGAATTTTGCAAATTCCTTCCAAAGGAATTTGGTCCCACCCTCGCACCAGCGCACGCTTAACCAAGATGCGCCGCCCCATCCTGCCGGAATTTGTATGCACACCCGTCTGCACTGGCGGGCTGCACTGACCGTCTGCACAGACAGCACACCGCAAACCCTTGTCAAAAAAGCAGAATTAACGCTCCGTCTCAACGCTCGGTCAGCTTCAGTTCGATCCGCCGGTTCTGCGCCCGCGCCGCCGCGTCATCCCCCGCCGCGACTGGCCGATATTCGCCAAACCCGGTCGCCGCCAGCCGATCCGGCGGGAAGCCAAGGCTTTCCTGCATGAAACGCACCACCGACAGCGCCCGCGCCTGCGACAGTTCCCAATTGTCCCGGAATTCCCCCAAACCCGACAGCGGCACATCATCCGTATGGCCATCCACGCGGATGATCCAGTCGATCTCATCAGGGATATCCCCCCTGATTTCATTCAGGATTTCCACCACCCCGGCGATCTGCGCCTGCCCCTCGGGCGCCAGTTCCGCCGCCCCCGGCTGAAACAGCACCTCGGATGAAAAGAGGAAGCGGTCCCCCACCACCCGCACGCCTTCGCGACCCTCCAGCAGTTCCGACAGTTTCCCAAAGAATTCAGACCGATACCGCGCCAGATCGGCATTCTCCGCCGCCAATCGCGCGGCCTCTGCCGCCTCCAGTTCCGCCCGCCGCCGTTGCTCCGCCGCCACCTGCGCCAGTGCCGCGTTCAACTGGCTGCCCAGCGCCTCCATCTGCACCTGCGCCGCCTCGTCCCGCGCCGCGCTTTCATCCAGAATGGCCTGCAACTGCGCCAGTTGCGACCGCAGCGCCCCGATCTGTTCGTTCAGCAGCGCGACTTTCCGCTCTGCTTCCAAGGACTTGGACTGTTCCGCCGTCAGCGCCCGCTCCGCCGCCGCAAGCGCCGCATCGCGCGCCCCCTGCCCCTCCACCGCCTTCGCGGCCTCGGTCTGGGCCGCCGCGAGCAGGGTCAACGTCTCTTCCGCCCGCCGCCGCTGCTCTTCCAGCGCCAGCGTCATGGCCGCCAATTCGTCATCCGCGCCCTTCAGCCGATCCCGCAATTCCTCCAGCGCCGCCGCATCCACCAGACGCGCCGCCTCTTCCTCGGACAGCCGCGCCTCGGCCCCTTCGGCCCGGCTCTGAAGGCTGGCGATCAGCGCCTCCACCGCCGCCCGCCGCGCCGCCAAAGGCGGGCGGCTTCGGCATTGGCGTCAACCTCCTCCCGCGCCCGCGCCAGCGCCAGTTGCAGCGCCTCCTGCTCGGTCAGCAGTTTTTCCTGAGCATCCTCAAGCGCTTGGACAGAGGCCGTCAACTCCGTCACCTGCCCCCGCGCGGCATCGCGTTCTGCCAGCAATGACGCCACCTGCGCCTCGAAACTCGCAATCCGCCCCTGCGCATCGGTCAGCGCGCCTTCGGCTGTCGCCAACTGCCCGGTCAGCGTGGTGATCAGCGCCGCCTGCCGCTCCCCCTCCGCCTCGGCCGCCGAAGCGAGGCCGTCAGAGCCCCCACCTCGGCCTGCAACCCCTCGGCCCGCTGCCGCTCCAACCCCAGCGCATCGGCCAGTTGCGCGATCTGGTCGGTCAGGCTGTCCAACTCGTTCGATTGCGTGGTGATCGTCTCGCGCAGCACCACCTGCATCACGGTGAAGATGGTCAGAACGAACATCATCACCATCAAAAGCGTGGTCACCGCATCCACGAATCCGGGCCAGATGAGCGAGGAATCGCGACGGGACCGAAGCGCCATGCCCTAGCCCCGCCCCGCCGTGCCGCGCGACAATTGCCGGATCGCCGCCGACAGCGCCGCGATATCGCCCCGCAGATCAGCCAGCGATTCCTGCCGCCCGGCCGACATTTCCTCAAGGATCTTCAATAGTTGCACGTCGATCGACCGCAGGCGCATCCGGCTTTCCGCATCCGCCCCCATCGCGCCCTCGTCGCCGCCACCCGTCACCGCCGCGATCAGCCGCTCCTGCCCTTCGGCGATCCGCGCAAGGGCCGCCGCGACATCACCGCCGCCCCCCTCGCGCCGCTCGGCCAGCTTGGAAATGGCGCGGGCCAGATCGTCGATCTTGTCCTCCACCATCACCCGCGTGATATCGGACTGGGTATAAAGCGATTGCAGCGCGTCCATCTGCGCCTGCACCTGATCCAGCACCGCCGACATCGCCGCCGTATCGCCGCCCTCGCCATCCCCCGCCGACAGGCTGACCCGCGTGATCGACGACAACCATTCCTCCAGCTCGCGATAGAACCGGTTCTGCCCATGCCCCGCGAAAAGTTCCAAAAGCCCCACCACCAGCGATCCCGCCAACCCCAGAAGCGAGGATGAGAATGCCGTCCCCATCCCGCCCAGCTGGCTTTCCAGCCCCGACATCAGCTTCTCGAACACCTCCAGCCCCGTCTCGCCCTCTTGCGGGGCCAGCGACCGGATGGTTTCCACCACCGCCGGAACCGTGGTCGCAAGACCATAGAACGTGCCCAGAAGTCCAAGGAAAACCAGAAGGTTGGCCAGATAGCGCGTGATATCCCGCGCCTCGTCGATCCGCGTCGCCACCGATTCAAGGATCGACCGAGACGAGGAGGCAGAGATCTGCATCTTCGCCCCCCGCGACCGCAAGAGCGAGGCCAGCGGCGCCAGAAGGCGCGGCGGCTTGGTCGTGTCATGGCCCGGCACGTGGCGGACGAAATCCTCGATCCAGCTTACCGATTGCGCAAGGATCAGCACCTGCCAGAAACAGGTCAGCACCCCGAACAGGAACACCGCCGCGATGAACCCGTTCAACAGCGGATTGGCGCGGAAGATGCCCGCCACCTCAGTATGGATCAGCCAAGCCCCGCTGCCCACCATCACGCTCACCAGCAGCATCATCACGATCTGCCGGATCGGCTGGCTGAAGGTGGGTGACGCCTCACCGCGTAGCTTGTCCATCCGTCCCGCCCGTCTCTTGCCCGACCCCACCATAACAGGCAAAACGGCCCTGCCAAGACGGCGCGGATCAGGCTTGCGTCATCCCCGCCAACCCCCGCACCCGCGCGGCCAGCCAGTCCAGATCGGCATCGGCGATCCCCAGTTCCGCCAGATGCGCGGCGGTGGACCAAAGGTAATCCCGGTTCGGCCCCCGCCCGCCCACCGCCTGCGCGATGATCCCCGCCTGTTCCTCCAGCGGCAGCCCGCCGCAATACTGCACATGATCGGGGTCGATCACATAGGCCAGCGCCTCCACCCCGCCCATCGGCCAGTTGCAAGGGCAAGGTCATCTCAAGATAGGCCGATGACACCAATTCCCGCTCGCGCAGGGCGGCGATGGTTTCCGCCTCTGCCCCCGCCTCCACCCGCAAGGCCACGCCGTCGCAATGCGCGCCCTCGGCCCGGTCCAGCGCCAGCACCAGCCCCGGCGCTCGACCGTGCCGCGATGATGGATCGACCGCATGCAAAAGGACCGATGCCACCTCTCCAGCCGCGCCACGGCGCGTTCGGCCACCGGAAACCCGGGATGCCAGATCAGCGACCCATAGCCGAAGACCCAAAGCACAGCCGTCATCCGCTGGCCCTCCTTTCGCCCCCCCTGTAAACAGCAGGCACCGGCCAAAGGAAAGGGTGGAAGATGCGCGCAGTTCTGGTTGTCGTTCTGGTTCTCGCCGGGCTTTGGGGCGGATACTGGTTCGTCGGATCACGGGCGCTGGAACAGGGTGCTGCGGGCTGGTTCGCCGCCCAGCAGGGCCGCCCGCTTCTGGCCGAACAGCGCGGCATCGCGGTTGCGGGCTTTCCCAACCGCTTTGATCTGACGATCACCGAACCCCGGCTGACGGATACGCGCAGCGGCATCGCATGGTCCGCCCCCTTCGCGCAGGTCTTCACCATGACATGGAAGCCCTGGCACATCATCGCCACCCTGCCGCAGAGCCAGCAGATCACCCTGCCCGATCAGGTGCTTGACCTGACCTCCACCCTTGTCCAAGGCAGCCTTGTCGTGACACCCGGCCCGGATCTGGCCCTTGATCGCAGCGCCATCGCGGGCGATGGCCTTGCCCTGCGCTCCTCCGCCGGGTGGGAGGTTTCGCTCAGTTCCGCCCGCATCGGCACGCGCCGCACCGCCGGCCGGGCGCTGGCGCAGGATCTGGGGATCGAACTGTCGAACCTCACCCCGGATGCCGCCTTTCGCATGGCGCTGGCCCAAGGCTCCGCCCTGCCCGAACAGATCGACCTGATCCGCCTCGATGCCATCCTCGGCCTCTCTGCCCCGCTGGATCGCCATGCCGCCACCACCCGCCCGCGCCTGACCGACATCACCCTGCGCGAAGGGCTTCTGCGCTGGGGCGATCTCGTGCTTTCGGCAAAAGGCGAACTGACCCCCGCCGCCGATGGCACGCCCGAAGGCCGGATCGACATCCGGATCGAGAATTGGCGCATGCTGATCCCCGTCCTGATCGCCACCGGGCTGGTCACGCCCGAAACCTCGCAGACCGTCACCCGCGCGCTGGAGCTCTATGCCGGGCAGGGCAGCGATCCCGATGTGCTGACCCTGCCGCTTGCCTTCCGGCAGGGCTGGATGAACCTTGGCCCCCTGCCCCTCGGCCCGGCACCGCGTCTGTTCTAGCGGCAATAGGGCCCGCTGCGATAGCTCGCCGTGTCGAAATGCAGGTGATCCTCGTGATAGCCGTCCGATCCCGGCCCAAGTGTCGTGCCGAAGATGCCGCAGGCCGCGCGATGCGCCCGGCGCATCTGGCGGTTATAATCCCGCGCCACCGAAAGCTCGCGCCCATCCGCGAAGATGAACCCCGACACATCCACCGCCTTGCCGCGCCCATGTTCGCTGACCTTCGCGCCGGGGCGGTTGTTGCGCGTGCGGCAGATATAGCTGGCCGCGATCCTGAGCTCCACCACCTCGTTCCGGCCAAAGGCCGGGCGCACGCCCGCATTGATCCAGTCCTTCAGGGCAATGGCCGTGGGACAGTCGATCGTCGCGGGCGTGGTCAGGCGGATGCCATCCACCTGCGTCACCCGCACCGGGGCCTCAACCCCGCAGCCCTGCACGCGTGAGGTGATCCGCGCCAGTTCCTCACCCCGGATGGCGCGATCCCCGCAGACAAAGCCATCCGCAGGCGCGGCCCGCTCCTCGCGCTTGCGCCCGCCGCCGAACAGCCCTCCGAACAGGCCGCCCCGCCGCTCGCGTTCCACTGCAGGGGGTGGGGAGGCGGATGCCATATCGGTCCCGCTCCGCGCCCCCTGCATCAGCCCCTCGGGCCGGGGCTTCGGGCGCGGCATCGGCACCGCCGCCGCCAGCATCCCCGGCGCGGGTGGCAGCGCCTCGGTCATGCCGGGGGCCGGGGCTTCCTGCCGTTCAATACTGCCCGGGCGGGCCTGCGGGCGCAGGCCGGGCGCGGGGGCAATGGCGGGCGGCACCGCCAGAACGGGCCGCGGCAGGGGGCGGGGCGAGGTTGCGATGTCCTGCGCCACTGCCCCCCCTGCCATCAGGACGGACCACAGACACAAGGCACCAACCACACCAGACCGCATTCAGCCACCCTTTGGCGCAACCTGCGCCGCACGTCCGAAATCGGGGGCCGCCGTATCCTGACCGGCCTCGATGATCCCGCGCCGGATGGCGCGCGTCCGGGTGAAATAGGCATGCAGATGATCCCCGTCGCCCAGCCGGATCGCGCGCTGCAGGGCGAACAGTTCCTCGGTGAACCGGCCCAGTATATCCAGCGTCGCTTCCTTGTTGGTCAGAAACACATCGCGCCACATGGTTGGGTCCGACGCCGCGATCCGGGTGAAATCCCGAAAACCCGCCGCCGAATAGTTGATTACTTCGCTATCCGTGACCCGTCGCAGGTCATCAGCCACGCCCACCATCGTATAGGCAATCAGATGCGGGGTGTGAGAGGTCACCGCCAGCACAAGGTCGTGATGGGCGGCATCCATCTCATCGACCTTCGCACCGAACGCCTCGCACAAGGCGCGCAGACGCGCCACCGCCGCCGCATCCGCACCTTGCGGCGTCAACAGCCACCAGCGGTTTTCGAACAACGTGGCAAAACCCGACCGCGGCCCGGAATGCTCTGTCCCCGCAATCGGATGGCCCGCGATGAAATGCACGCCGTCGGGGATATGCGGCGCCACGGCGGCGATCACCGCCTGCTTCACCGATCCCACATCCGTCACTGTCGCCCCGGGCGCCAGATGCGGGCCGATCTCTTCGGCAATCGCGCCCATCGCGCCCACCGGCACCGCAAGCACCACCAGATCCGCCCCGACAACCGCCTTGGCCGCCGTCTCCTCCACCCGGTCGCAGAACCCGATCTCCAGCGCCGCCGCCCGGCTTTCGGCCGATTTGGCGTATCCCACCACCTCGCCCGCAAGGCCATGCGCCTTCATCGCATGCGCCATGGACGACGCGATCAGACCCAGCCCGATCAGCGCCACGCGGTCATAGATCACAGCCATCACTTCACGCCCTTGAACTGCGCCACAGCATGGGCCACCCGGCGGCAGGACGCCTCATCCCCCACGGTGATCCGCAGGCAATGCGGCAGCTTGTATCCCGCCACCCGCCGCACGATCAGCCCCTGCTGCTGCAGGAAGGCATCGCAGGCCACGGCCTCATCCTCGCTGGAAAAGCGCGCCAGCACGAAATTCGCCATCGACGTATCCGAAGGCACGCCCAGTTCCGCCAGCGCCTCGGAAAGCCAATGCCGCATCCGCGCATTCTCGGCCCGGCAGCGATTGACGAACTCCTGATCCCGGACCGCCGCCTCCGCCGCGTCTAGCTGGGTGGAGGAAAGGTTGAACGGCCCCCGGATGCGGTTCAGCACGTCGATGATCGCGGCCGGCCCATAGCCCCAGCCGATCCGCAGCCCCCCCAGACCATAGATCTTGGAAAAGGTCCGCGTCATCACAACGTTGCTGCGCGCCTCAAGGATCGCCAGCCCGCCATCATAGCCTTCCACATATTCCGCATAGGCCCCGTCCAGCACCAGAATGGCCTGCCGCGGCATCCCGTCGGCCAGCCGTTCGATATCGGCGGGCGAAATCATGGTGCCCGTGGGGTTGTTCGGATTGGCGATGAAGACAAGCTTCGTGCGCCGGTTGCAGGCGGCAAGGATCGCGTCCACATCCGTGGTGCGCTCGCGCTCGGCCACTTCCACCGGGGTCGCGCCCACGGCCAGCGCCGAAATGCGATACATCAGAAAGCCATGTTCGGTGAACACGACCTCATCCTTCGGGCCGGCATAGGCCTGACAAAGGAAGGTGATGATCTCGTCCGACCCGACCCCGCAGATCACCCGCCCGGCATCCAGCCCATGCACCTCGGCAATCGCCTCGCGCAGGCTGGCATGGTCGGTCGAAGGATAGCGATGCAGCGCATGCACGCTGCGCTGGAACGCCTCTTTCGCCCGGTCCGAAGGGCCGAACGGGTTTTCGTTCGACGAAAGCTTGACCACATTCGTCATGCCCGCGACATGCGCCTTCCCGCCCTGATAAAGCGCGATGTCAAGGATACCGGGCTGCGGTCGGATGGCGTCGGTCATGTCGGCAAGATTCCCCCGTTCACGCGGGGTTCTAGCTTTGGCCGTGCCCCAAGACCAGACGGAATGTGGCCGCACCCACCCCCAAAGCAAGAGGCCCGCCACAACGGGCGGGCCTCTCTCCACGCTGTCGCGCGGAAATCAGTTCTTGGCGTAGTATTCGACGACCAGATTCGGCTCCATCTGCACCGGATAGGGCACATCGCCCAGGCCCGGGGTGCGGACGAATTTCGCGGTCATCTTGGAATGGTCGACCTCAAGGTAATCCGGAACGTCCCGCTCGGTCAGCGCGACGGCCTCAAGGACCAGCGCCATCTGCTTGGACTTCTGGCGCACCTCGATCAGATCGCCTTCCTTCACGCGGTAAGAAGCGATGTTGACGCGCTTGCCGTTCACGGTCACATGGCCGTGGTTCACGAACTGGCGGGCGGCAAAGACGGTCGGCACGAATTTCGCGCGATAGACCACCGCATCCAGACGGCGCTCCAAGAGGCCGATCAGCATCTCGCCGGTATCGCCCTTCACCCGTTCGGCTTCCGCATAGATCTTGCGGAACTGCTTCTCGGTCAGGTCGCCGTAATAGCCCTTCAGCTTCTGCTTGGCGCGCAGCTGCGTGCCGAAATCCGAAAGCTTGTTCTTGCGGCGCTGGCCGTGCTGGCCGGGGCCGTATTCGCGCTTGTTCACCGGGGACTTCGGGCGCCCCCAGATGTTTTCGCCCATGCGGCGGTCGATCTTGTACTTGGCAGAGGTGCGTTTGGTCACCGCTGATCTCCTTCGTGTGTTCTGAAGGGCGTTGTCCTTTCCGGGTCTCCCCGGCGACAGGCTTCCCCTTGCGGGGCCCACCAACACCAATGAAAAGCCCCGGCGCAGAACGCCGGGACTGGGCGGGCTTATACAGCCGGTCAGGGCAGAGTCAACCGCCTCTCACGCATGGCGATCATGGCGCAGCAAGGCCGCCTCGCTGGCCGAAAGGTTGCGCCGCGCGTAATCGCCATAGGCTTCCGGATTCCCCGCCACCTCGGGCATCACCGCCATCAGCACGTCCCGCTGGATCGGGTCGATCATCTCCAGCGCGGTGTTCGACGGATGAAAGCTCTCTGTCTCCACCCCGTTGGCAAAAACGATGTTATGCCGCTCCAGCAGGATATGCACATAGGTCACCTCGCGCAGCGCGTGGTCAACCATGATGGATGCGTCGTTCAGCAGGTCCTCGGCGCGCACCAGCACCTCGCTCGTCCCGAACAGGGCCTGCGCCGCCGCGCCCTTCACCAGCATCCGATGCGCCGGCGACACCAGCAGATCCGGCTCGGGCCGGTCATTGCCAAAGGCCCCCGCCCGGAACCGGATCGGCCGCAGATGCGGCATCGCATAAAGCCGCGCGCCCGACATGCGGCGATGGCCCGTCCAAAGCACCTCTTGCGGGCCGTCATCCTTGGTGAGGATCCGGTCCCCCGGCCGCAGCGTCTGTATCAGCTTCGGCCCCTCGGGCGTGGCGATGCGCGTGTTCGGCGTGAAGCAGATCACCCCGCCGCCCTCGCGCCCGCCCGCCGCCACCCGCGCCCGGTCGATCGAGGTGCGCACCACCCACAGATCGCGGTTCACCGGCGGCACATCGCCCAGCATCATCACCAGCCGCGCGCCGCTGTCCGGCACCGGGATCAGGGTCAGCGCAAAGCTCTGCACCCCGTCGGTCACGATGAAACCCTGATCGGGAAGGTCGTCGCCTTCCTCCTGCGTCGCCGCGTCCTGATCCGCCCCGGCCTTGCCGATGGCCGATCCGATCAGACGGCGCACCATGCGCGCCGCGCGTTTGCGCATCTCCGCCTTGCCCTCGGCGCCTTCCAGAAGCAGCAGGTCCGCGGAACCGTCCACCCGCACCACCTCGCCGGTCCAGCGCCACGTGGCACCAACCGAGAGGAGGTCAAGCGACGCCCCCTTAACACCATCCACTTCCGTCTGCGTCCAAGAGATGACGAACGTGCCACGAGAGCCCGTTATCATTTGCCTGTCTGCCTGCTCTTGTATTCTTTTTATAGGGTTAACCTATCAGGCATACAGACTTTTGACTATGACACGAAAGCAACACCCGTAAATTCGCATGGCTCAGAACTGCAATCGCAGGTTGATCGAGCCAAGCAGCTGATCATCCGGCTGCTGCTCGAACTCCTTGCCCAGCCAGGTCACGCCATAGAACATCTCGCTCTGCGCGCCCTGCCAGTGCATCCCGGCGCGCAGTCGCTTGCGCGTGTCGCTGGGGGTGATCGCATCGGTCGCAAGAAAATATTCGCTGTCATAGACCTCGGCGATATCGCCGCCCAGCATGACGCTGATCCCCTGCACCCGGTCGCCCGCCACCGCGCGATAGCGCTGCCCTGTGGAATTGTCGCGCAGCATCAGCGCATCCGTCGCCACATGGCCAAAGGTGAAATCCCCGCCGACGCGCAGCATGGTTTCCGCCCCGGCCTGCGCCTCCACAAAGGGGCGGAAGGTCACGCTTTGTCCGAAATCCAGCGTCCGCCCGAATTCCGCCGTCAGCGTCGGAAAGATGTCATCCCCGATCTGCCCGCCGAATACCGTCGGCGTGGGCAGGCCCAGCGCATCGTGCAGATCGCCATGCAACCGGCTGATCCCCGTCTGCGGGCCCACGATCACCGCATCCAGACCGACGCTGGATTCGATCCCCGCCATCTGGAAATGCGTATGCATTCCCAAGGTGAGAGCGCCGACATACCGCCGGTCCAGTGGCCCGGGCGTCACCAGATCGGCAGGGGCCAGCGTTTCGACCCGCATCCGGAACTCCAGAATCTCGCCCGGTCGCGACGGCAGTTCGCCCGTCCATGACGGGCCGCGCACGCGGTTCATGACATAGGATCCCGTGCGCCAACGGTCTTTCCCGTCACCGATCGCGTCATTCGTCAGCAGGCGGCCCCAGCCCAGCGTCACGCGCTCCTGCGCCGCCACCGGCAGGGCAAGGGCCACGACGATCCCGAAGGTCGCCGCCGCAAGGGCAAGATCAATGGCGGAACGGGCCACGGAGGGTCTGGTCATCATGCGCTTCCAATCATCAGCCCCCCCAGGCCACGCAGATCATAGCCCGCACCGCCAGCGGATTCTAGTGCCATCCGGCAACACATCGGCCCGCAGTTCCCGATCAGTTCCCGAAGGCCTATTTGTCGCGAACAATGGCTGGCGACAGTCGCGCAAACGCCGATATCGCCAACCGCGCCTCGCTAAGTCGTTGAAATTTGCGCTTCGTTTGTTTTCGTCATTTCGCGAGAATGACGAATTCGTCATCTTCATCACGAAGGTTTTGCGTTCGTCATCTTGCATCTTCCAACGCGCAACAGCCCGGTTACAAGCAATCCCGATCGTCGTCGGCACTTGTAGTTGGTGACTTGGTTTGGATGATGCGGGCCTCACCGCCCGCCCCTCTCCACGGTGCGCCGGCGACGATCATTTCCCCCGCAGCGCAGCGATATGGCGGCCCAGCAGGGCCATGGCCAGCACGGCCAGCGGCAGCACCGGCAGCGCCAGCGGCCACAGCCTGCCCCCCAGCGGCAGGATCAGGCAAACCACAGCCACCCCCAGCGCCAGCCCCCCTTCCAGCGGCCTTGCCGCGCGCAGGATCGGCAGCGCATTGGCCAGAACCGCCAGCGCGACCAGCGCCCGCAGCCCCGCGCCCTCCGGCTGCAGCCCGGCATAGATCCCCCACAGCAGGATTCCCGCCCCGATAATCGCCGCCACCTCGCGCAAGGCACCCGCAGGTGCCCCCCAGTCCAGCCCCCGGCGCAGCAGCGGCAGCACCAGCAGCAGCGCCGCCACCGCCCAGAGGATCCAGTTCCCGAATGTCCCGGCAACCGCCCCCTCCGCGCCCCCCTGCGCCCGGTTCACGGCCCCGAAGGCGAACATGAACAGGATGATCCGCCCCGCCCGCATCAGCCCCGCCACACGGTTGGGCGATGGCCCCTCGACCGCGCCCCGCAGCAGGATCAGCGCCCCAAATAGCAGGATCAGCGCATCCCAATCCGCCCCCGCATAGCCGCGCAGCGACAGGCCCACCCCCACCACCACGCAGCCGATCCCGAACAGCCGCGCCCAATCCGCCTGCCGCATCCGCCCTATCCTGTCCACCGCCGCGCCCCCTTCGCGATCAGCACGCTCAGCACGATCCGCGCCACATGATGCACCGTCACATAGACAACCGACATCTGCAGGCTCAGCGCGATCAGGCTCATCTCGGCCAGACCGCCGGGCGCAAAGGCCAGAAACGCCGCCGCCACCGGCTCTTCCACCATGGGCGCGAAGACCCGCGCAAAGCCAAAGGCGATGGCCAGCGCCACCACCGCGTTGATCACCGCCAGCCGCCCCGCCCGCCACAGCATCGCCCGCTCCGCCCCGGCAAAGCGCACGCCCAGCCCGCACCCCACCACCACCTGCGTCAACCCCACCAGCCAGCCCGGCGGCACCCCATGCACCAGCCCCGCCGCATGGGCCACGGCGGAAAACAGCACCGGCCCCGTCATGATCGCCGCCGGAAAGCGCAGCGCCCGCCCGACGATCACCCCCAGCGCCCCCGCCGCCAGCAGCACCGCCACTTCCTGCAGCGTCAGCCGCACCAAAGCCGCCGGCAGCGCCGCCCCGCTCGCCGATCCCACCGCGCCCCCCGTCAGCACCATGAAGATCAGCGGCACCGAAACGATGGTCAGGATCAGCCGCAGGAATTGCAGCACGGTCATCAGCCGCACATCGCCCCCGGCCTCTTCCCCCATCTGCACCGATTCAATCAGCCCGCCGGGCACCGCCCCGAAAAAGCTCTCCAGCTTCGGCAACCCGCCCCGCGTATAGATCACGTAGCCCGCCCCATGCGCGATGGGCAGATACAGCAGCAAGGCCAGCAGCGATGGCCACCACACCCCCGCCTCGGCCAGCACCGCCGGCGTGAACGCCCCCCCGATCGACACCCCGATCACCGGCACAAAGGCCGCACGCAGTTTCATCGGCAACAGGACCGCCCGCCCGAAGGGCCGCCACCCCGCCGCCGCGATCACCCCCGTCACCACAAGCGACCCCAGCAGCAAGGCCAGCGGCAGATGCAGAAGCATCGCCACAGCCCCGCCAAGCCCGCCAAGGGCCAGCGTCATCCCCAGCGCGGCCCAATCCAGCCGCCTCAGCCCGTCAAAACTTGCCATGCCGCTTTCCTGCCGCGCCCCTCGGCCCGGCGCAAGCCGTCACCAATGCGGCGGCCGCACATTCGCGGCGGGCCCATCCACTGCCATCGCCTCGCGCTCGGCCTCCCGCTCCACCAAGAGCTGCACCAGCCGCGACAGCCGCTCGATTTCCTTCGCCTGCCCCGCCACCACATCGGAAAGGTCATCCACCGCCCGCATCAGATGCGCGACCCGTTCTTCCAACTCGATCATCCCGCCCTCCGCCGCTTGCCGCGTCCTGCCCCTTCCGTTACACGGGCCGCGACAGAAAGCGAAGGTCCGACTGATGGCACAGGACAAGGCTCCCGAAGCAAAGACACGCCGCCCCCGCGCCGAAACCCCCAAAGGGTTCCGCGACTATTTCGGGGCGGAAGTCACCGAACGCAAAGCCATGCTGGATAAAGTGGCCGAGGTCTATCACCGCTACGGTTTCGACCCCCTCGAAACCTCCGCCGTCGAAACGGTCGAAGCCTTGGGAAAATTCCTCCCCGATGTCGACCGCCCCAACGAAGGCGTGTTTGCCTGGCAGGATGAGGATGCCGATTGGCTCGCCCTCCGCTATGACCTGACCGCCCCCCTCGCCCGCGTGGCCGCGCAGTTCCGCAACGACCTGCCCTCGCCCTATCGCCGCTACGCCATGGGCCCCGTCTGGCGCAATGAAAAGCCCGGCCCCGGCCGCTTCCGCCAGTTCTACCAATGCGATGCCGATACCGTCGGCGCCCCCTCCGTCGCGGCGGATGCGGAAATCTGCGCGATGCTGTCGGATGCGTTGGAAACCGTCGGTATCCCGCGCGGCGATTACATCGTGCGGGTGAACAACCGCAAAGTCCTCAATGGCGTGATGGAGGTGGCGGGCGTCCTCGACCCCGCCAACCCCGACCGCTTCGCCTCCGAACGCGGCATCGTCCTGCGCGCCATCGACAAGATCGACCGGCTGGGCGAAGACGGCGTCCGCGCCCTGTTGGGCGAAGGCCGCAAGGACGACTCCGGCGATTTCACCAAGGGCGCGGGGCTGGCGGCGGAACAGGCCGAAGTGGTCATGGCCTTCATGGCCGCCCGCCGCGCGACGGGTGCCGAAACGACCGCCCGCCTGCGGGAACTCGTCGGCCCCTCCGCCATCGGCTCCGAAGGCGTGCAGGAACTCGAAACCATCGCCGAACTGCTCGACCGTCAGGGCTACGGCCCCGACCGCATCCTCATCGACCCCGGCGTCGTGCGTGGCCTCGGCTACTACACCGGCCCGGTATACGAGGCCGAACTGACCTTCGAGATCCTCGACGACAAGGGCCGCAAGCGCCAATTCGGCTCCGTCTCCGGCGGTGGCCGCTACGACGATCTCGTGAAACGCTTCACCGGCCAATCCGTCCCCGCCACGGGCGTTTCCATCGGCGTCGACCGCCTGCTCGCCGCGCTGCGCGCCAAGGGCCGCATCGGCACCGATACCGCAGGCCCCGTTGTCGTCACCGTCATGGATCGCGACCGCATGGCCGATTACATGTCCATGGTCGCCGACCTGCGGAACGCCGGCCTCCGCGCCGAAGTCTACCTCGGCAACCCGAAGAACTTCGGCAACCAGCTTAAATACGCCGACAAGCGCCAGTCCCCCGTCGCCGTGATCCAAGGCGGGAACGAGGCCGAAAAAGGCACTGTCATCCTCAAAGACCTCATCCTCGGCGCGCAGATCGCGCAAAACGCCACGCTCGAGGAATGGAAGGACCGCCCCGCACAGGTCGAAATCCCCCGCGCCGAACTGGTGGCGGCAGTCCGGAAGATGTTGGGGAAATGACCCCCAAAGCCGCCATCCGGGCCGAGGCCGAAACCCTCTTCGCCGCCTTCCGCGCCGAAGGGGCAGTCCCGGTCGAGGCTGACATCCTCCAACCCGCCGAAACCCTGCTCGACCTCTACGGCGAAGACATCCGCGCCCGCGCCTATGTCACCACCGACCCGCTCAGGGGCGAGATGATGCTGCGCCCCGATTTCACCGTCCCCGTCGTGCAGGCCCACATGGCCCACGGCGCCGAACCCGCCCGCTATTGCTACATGGGCGAGGTGTTCCGCAAACAGGACGTCGCAGGCCCCCGCGCCTCCGAATACCTGCAGGTGGGCTTCGAGCTTTTCGACCGCACCGCCCCCGAACAGGCCGACGCGCAGGTCTTCGCCCTCTTCGCGCGCCTCCTCGCCCCCCTCAATCTCCGCGCCGCGACAGGCGATATCGGCATCCTCATGGCCGCCGTCCGTGGCCTTTCCACCACCGACCGCCGCAAATCCGCCCTCCTGCGCCACATCTGGCGGCCCAACCGCTTCCGCGCCCTGCTCGATCGCTTCTCAGGCCGCGCCCCCCTGCCCGCCGCCCGCGCCGCCCTGCTGGACCACCTGCAAAAGGACACACCCGAAGCCCTCATCGACGCTGCCGGCACCCTCGTCGGCCTGCGCTCCGCCGCTGACATCGCCGCCCGCGCCCGCGCCCTGATCGAGGACGCCGCCACCGCCCCCATCGCCGCGCCCGAGGCCGCCCTCCTCTACGACCTCCTCTCGCTTCAGGCCCCCGCCCGCGCCGCGCTCAACCACCTGCGCGGCATCACCCCCATGCTCCCCGCCATCGCCCCCGCCGTCGACCGCTTCGCCGCAAGGCTCGACGCGCTCGACGCACTGGGAACCGATACGCAAACCCTCCCCTTCGAGGCCTCCCACGGCCGCACCTCGCTGGAATATTACGACGGCTTCGTCTTCTCCTTCCACGCGGCAGACCCGACCCTCCCCCCCGTCGCCTCCGGCGGCCGCTACGACGCCCTGACGGCAGTCCTCGGCCAAGGCCGCTCCATCCCCGCCGTCGGTGGCGTCATCCGCCCCGGCCTCGTCGCCCGCCTGAAGGGAGCCGTCTGATGCTGAAAATCGGCGTCCCCTCCAAAGGCCGGCTGATGGAGAAAACCTTCCAATGGTTCGGCGCGCGCGACATCACCATGCGCCAGACCGGGAATGACCGCGAATATTCCGGCGCGGTCGAAGGCATCGACGGCGTCGAACTCGTCCTCCTCTCGGCGGGCGAAATCCCGCGCGAACTTTCCGCAGGCCGCATCCACCTCGGCGTCACCGGCTCCGACCTCGTCCGCGACAAACTGGCCGACTGGCCCGCGCAGGTGGCCGAACTCGCCCCCTTGGGCTTCGGCCATGCCGACCTGATCATCGCCGTCCCCGCCGCATGGATCGACGTGGACACGCTCGACGATCTCGACGCCGCCGCCAGCGCCTTCCGCGCCGCGCATGGCCACCGCCTGCGCATCGCCACGAAATACCACCGCCTCGTCCGCGATTTCCTGACGGCAAACGGCGTCGCCGATTACCAACTGGTCGATAGCCAGGGCGCGACCGAAGGCACCGTCAAGAACCTCACCGCCGAGGCCATCGCCGATATCACCTCCACCGGCGAAACCCTGCGCGCCAACCACCTCAAGATCCTCTCCGACGGGCTGATCCACCAATCGCAGGCGGTGCTGTTCCTGTCGCGCAACGCCGATTGGCCGCAGGCCGCCCGCGCCACGCTCGCCACGCTTGCGGCACGGCTGGCCATCACGCTGCCCGCCGATCTCTAGCCCCGCCTTGACGCCGTCCATCCGGTGCTACCTCCCCTTTGGTTCAACAAAAGGGAAATCCCTGATGCATCTTCGCGCTACCTTTGCCGCCCTCTTCCTCTCCCTGCCGGCCTTCGCGCAGGACCTCGCCACAGGCGATGCCATCACCGCCGCCATCGCCGACAAGACGGTGCAGGGCTCCATGGTCGATAGCGGGGCCTATACCGAATTCTACGCTGCCGACGGCACCATCCGGGGCGATGGCTATACCGGCACCTGGTCGGTCGAGGGCGATCAGATGTGCTTCAACTATGGCGAAGGGGCCAGTTGCTGGTCGGTCCGGCTGAACGGCGACTCCGTCACCTGGATGAAGGACGGCAAAGAGGATGGCACCGGCACGCTGATCGCAGGCAATCCGAACAACTTCTGATCCCGCGCCCGGCCCTCCCGCCCCGCCCAAGTCACGCTCTTCGGATCACACGGGGCGGTTTAACCCCGGGTTAAAACCGCATGCCGGATGGTTAACAGGCCCGAAAGCCGCCGTTCGCGGCGTGCATACCGCCTGCTGCACTGGCCTGCTGCACCGGCTGCGGCCATGAGGAATCCTTTGGTTACCGCCAAAATCCGGCAGCTTTAACGCCGCGGCGTTAACCTTAACGCAGCCCGATCTCGGCCAGCGCCTGCGCCAACTCCGGCGGCAGCGCCTCCTCCCGCTCCCGCCCCTTGGGCAGGTCGCGCGGGCTTTCCGCCGGGTCCAGATAGCGCCAGCCCTGAAACGGCCGCCGCGCCGCCGCCTCGGTGCGGATCACCTCGGCATCCAGCACCAGCGCGCAGCGCAGAATGCCGTCCGCGCCTTCCACTTTCTCAAGCCCCACAATGCGTTGGCGCGCAAGGATCACCCCCTTGATCACCCAGTAAAGCGACCCGCCCGCCAGAACCTCCGCCTCGCGCTTGGGCCACATCCGCGTCACATGCACCGCCCGGCCCTTGGGCCAGCGATGCCGCTGGCTCTCCTGCCAATCGGTCAGATCCTCGACGCTGTCCGCGCCGACGCACAGCTTCAGAATGTTAATATGCGCCACGATTCCCCCGAACGACCCGTGCGCGACTCTAGCCCGAAGAAAGCCACCCGCAAGGTTTGACGCATCGCCGCATTGCGCCTATCTTGTGCGTTCCGCCCGCAAAACCGCAAAACCAAGGAAAATCGCATGTCCCGATTCGCTGCCCCCATCGCCGAGCAGATCTGGGACATGAAGTATCGCCTTAAAGAGGCGGACGGCACCCCGATCGACGGCACGGTCGAGGACAGCTGGCGCCGCATCGCCCGCGCCCTGGCCGAGGTCGAACCCGATTCCGCGCGCTATGAAGAAGAATTCTACGCCGCATTGGAGGATTTCAAATTCCTCCCTGCAGGCCGCATCACGGCAGGCGCGGGCACCGGGCGCTCCGTCACGCTCTTCAACTGCTTCGTCATGGGCACCGTCCCCGATAACATGGGCGGCATCTTCGACGCGCTGAAAGAGGCCGCCCTCACCATGCAGCTGGGCGGCGGAATCGGCTATGATTTCAGCACGATCCGCCCAAGGGGGGCCGAGGTGAAGGGTGTCGCCGCCGATGCCTCCGGCCCGCTCTCCTTCATGGATGTCTGGGATGCGATGTGCCGCACCATCATGTCGGCAGGCAGCCGCCGGGGGGCCATGATGGCCACCATGCGCTGCGACCACCCCGATATCGAAAGCTTCATCGAGGCGAAGAAAGATCCCGCCCGTTTGCGAATGTTCAACCTTTCGGTGCTAGTCACCGATCCCTTCATGGCGGCGGTAAAGGCGGATGGGCCGTGGGAACTGATCTTCGATGGCAAGGTCTACAAGACGGTGCAGGCGCGCGATCTGTGGAACCGGATCATGCGCAACACCTACGATTTCGCCGAACCGGGCGTGATCTTCATCGACCGCATCAATGCGATGAACAACCTCGCCTATTGCGAAACCATCGCCGCCACCAACCCCTGCGGCGAACAGCCCCTGCCGCCCTACGGGGCCTGCCTTCTGGGCTCCATCAACCTCGCCAAACTGGTTAACGGCGCGTTTACCAAGGACGCCGCGCTTGACCTGCAAGCGCTTGATTCCCTTGTCAGAACCGCCGTCCGTATGATGGATAACGTGGTCGATGCCAGCCGCTTCCCCCTGCCGCAACAGGCGGCCGAGGCGCAGGCGAAACGCCGCATCGGCCTTGGCGTCACCGGCCTAGCCGATGCCCTTCTGATGGTCGGCCTGCGCTATGGCTCTGAAAAGGCGGCGGAAATCACCGATCACTGGATGCAGGCCATCGCCCGCGCGGCCTATCTCGCCTCGGCCGACCTCGCCGCCGAAAAGGGCGCTTTCCCGCTTTTCGATGCCGAGAAATTCCTCGCCTCCGGGTCGCTTGCGCATATGCCCGATGATGTGAAATCGGCGATCCGGGCCAAGGGCATCCGCAACGCGCTCCTCACCTCCATCGCGCCGACTGGCACCATAAGCCTTTATGCCGGCAACGTTTCTTCCGGGATCGAACCGGTCTTCGCCTATGCCTATACCCGCAAGGTGCTGCAGAAAGACGGCTCTCGCACGGAAGAAGAGGTCGTCGATTACGCCGTCCGTCTCTGGCGCGAAACCCATGGCGACGCCCCCCTGCCGGATTACTTCGTCAACGCCCAGACCCTGCCCCCGCTCGACCATGTCCGCATGCAGGCGGCGGCCCAGAAATGGGTGGACTCGTCGATCTCCAAAACGATCAACTGCCCGGAAGATATCAGTTTTCAGGATTTTCAGGATGTCTACATGGCGGCCTGGGATCAGGGCTGCAAAGGCTGCACCACCTATCGCCCCAATGACGTGACGGGCTCGGTCCTCACCGTCTCCGAATCGTCGGAAAAAACCCCGGCCGAGGCCCCCGCCGCCATGCATCAAACGGCTGACGGGGCCGAGGTGGTCTATCTCTCCGAACCGCTCGACCGCCCCGCCGCGCTTGAAGGGCAGACCTACAAGCTGAAATGGCCGGGCAGCGAACACGCGCTTTACATCACCATCAACGACATCGTCATCGCAGGCCACCGCCGCCCGTTCGAGGTGTTCATCAACTCCAAGAACATGGAACATTTCGCATGGACGGTCGCGCTCACCCGCATGATCAGCGCGGTCTTCCGCCGCGGCGGCGATATTTCCTTTGTCGTGGAAGAGCTTAAGGCCGTCTTCGATCCGCGCGGCGGGGCCTGGCTCGAAGGGCGCTACATCCCCTCGATCCTTGCCGCCATCGGGGGCGTGATCGAACGCCACCTGATCGAGATCGGCTTCATCGCGGGCGAAGGGCTGGGCCTGAAATCCGATCCCAAGGCCGAGGTGGTGGCCCTTGGCACCCCGCGCGGCAAGTCCTGCTCGTCCTGCGGCAGCTATGACATGCGCATGGTCGAAGGCTGCATGACCTGCGCCTCCTGCGGCTATTCGAAATGCGGCTGATCCCCCGCCGGGCCGATCAGATTTCCTCGACCATGACGACACCCTGCATGGCCTTGATCGCCCCCTTGATCTGGGGCGTCACCGGATAGGGCTGCGGCAGCAGAACGTCAATCTCGCAGCCGGTCTCATCCGGCACGCAGATGGTGATCTGCCCCTTCGTCCGCCCCTCGACCTGCGCCAGCAGCGCCGCCACAGACAGCGCCGCCTCGGCCCGGTTCAGGTGGATCCGCAGATCCGATGCCCCCGCCTCGGCGGCAACGGAATCAATGGGTTGCACCGAATTCGCCAGCAGCTTCACCGAATCCCCGTCTGGGTCGGCGCGCACCGTCAGCACCACGTTCTTCCCCGGCTCCAGATGATCGCGCGACGCTTCCAGCACGTCCGAGAACACCGTCACCTCATAAAGCCCCGTCGGATCGGACAGCGACACAAAGGCAAAGCGGTTCCCCTTGGCCGACTTGCGCTCCTGCCGCGCCGAAACCGATCCCGCCATCTTCACCACGCAAGTGCCGCGTTCGGCCTGCCGCGTCACCTCGGCCAGGGTCTTCACATCCCGCCGCTTCAACGCGCCCATGTAATCGTCCAGCGGATGCCCCGAAAGGTAGAATCCCACCGCCTGATGCTCCTGCGCCAGCCGCTCCACCGGCAGCCAGTCATCGCGTTTCGCGATCCGGGGTTCGGGAATATCCGCCCCCGCCTCACCGAACAGCGATACCTGCGACGACGCCTTCGCCTCATGGATCGCCGCCGAATAGGCCACCAGCCCATCCAGCGCCTCGAACACCCGCGCGCGATTGCCATCCAGCACGTCGAATGCCCCGGCCCGCGCCAGCATTTCCAAGGGCCGCTTGCCCACCCGCTTCAGATCCACCCGCCGCGCGACATCGAACAGCGTGGCAAAGGGCCTGTCCCCCCGCGCCTCGACGATCAGCCGCATCGCATCCACGCCCACATTCTTCAACGCGCCAAGGGCATAGACGATCTGCCCGTCCACCACGGTGAACGTCGCCAACGACCGGTTCACGCAGGGCGGCACCGTGGTGATGCCCAGCTTGTCCACCTCGCGCTTGTAGACGGCCAGCTTGTCCGTCAGGTGGATATCGCAGTTCATGACCGCCGCCATGAACTCCACCGGGTAATTCGCCTTCAGATAGCCGGTCTGATAGCTCACCACCGCATAGGCGGCGGCGTGCGATTTGTTGAAGCCGTAATTGGCGAATTTCTCCAGCAGATCAAAGACCTCACCCGCCTTCTTGGCGTCGATGTTATGGGTCTTCTTCGCCCCCTCGATGAACTTGGGCCGCTCCTTCGCCATCTCTTCGGCGATCTTCTTGCCCATCGCGCGGCGCAGCAGGTCGGCTCCGCCAAGGCTGTATCCCGCCATGACCTGCGCGATCTGCATCACCTGTTCCTGATAGACGATGATGCCCTGCGTCTCGGCAAGAATATGGTCGATGGTGGGGTGGATCGATTCCAGCTCCCGCTGCCCGTTCTTCACTTCGCAATAGGTGGGGATGTTCTCCATCGGCCCCGGTCGATACAGCGCCACCAGCGCCACGATATCCTCGATGCAGGTGGGCTTCATCCGCCGCAGCGCATCCATCATGCCGCTGGATTCCACCTGGAACACCGCCACCGTCTTGGCCGCGGCGTAAAGGTCATAGGTCGGCTTGTCGTCCAGCGGGATCAGGCTGATATCCAGCGTAACCCCCCGCAATTTCAGCAGATCCAGCGCGTTCTGGATCACCGTCAGCGTCTTCAGACCAAGGAAGTCGAACTTCACAAGCCCCGCCGCCTCGACCCATTTCATGTTGAATTGCGTGGCGGGCATGTCCGACCGCGGATCCTGATACAGCGGCACCAGCTCATCCAGCGGCCGGTCGCCAATCACCACGCCTGCCGCGTGGGTGGACGCGTTCCGATACAGCCCCTCGATCTGCTCGGCATAACCCAGAAGCCGCCCCACAACTTCTTCCTTCGCGGCCTCCCGCAGGCGCGGCTCATCGGCCAGCGCCTTGGTGATGGAGACAGGCTTCACCCCCTCCAGCGGGATCATCTTCGACAGCCGGTCCACCTGCCCATAGGGCAGTTGCAGCACCCGCCCCACATCCCGCACGGCGGCCTTCGACAGCAGCGCCCCGAAGGTGATGATCTGCCCCACCTTCTCGCGCCCGTAATGTTCCTGCACATAGCGGATCACCTCTTCCCGGCGATCCATGCAGAAGTCGATGTCGAAGTCGGGCATCGACACCCGCTCGGGGTTCAGGAACCGCTCGAACAGCAGCGCATAGCGCAGCGGATCAAGGTCGGTGATCGTCAACGCATAGGCCACAAGGCTGCCCGCCCCCGACCCCCGCCCCGGCCCCACCGGGATGCCGTGATCCTTGGCCCATTTGATGAAGTCGGACACGATCAGAAAGTAACCGGGAAACCCCATCTTCTCGATGATGCCCAGTTCGAAATCCAGCCGCGCCTGATACTCTTCCACCGTCGCGGCATGGGGGATCACGGCCAGCCGGGCCTGCAGCCCCTCATTGGCCTGCCGCCGCAATTCCTGCACCTCGTCATCGGCGAATTTCGGCAGGATCGGCTTGCGCTTGGCCGCCATGAAGGCACAGCGCCGCGCGATCTCCACCGTATTTTCCAACGCCTCGGGCAGATCCGCGAACAGCGCGCACATCTCCGCCTCGGATTTCAGGTAATGCTGCGGCGTCAGGCGGCGGCGCGGCTGGCTCTGGTCGACATAGGCCCCTTCCGCAATGCAGATCAGCGCATCATGCGCCTCGTACATCTCGGATTTGGGGAAATAGACGTCATTCGTGGCGACCAGCGGCAGACCCATCTCATAGGCCATCTCGACGAACCCGCGCTCGGTCGCCGCCTCCGCCTCGGTCAGCCGCCCGCCCTCGCCGGGGTGGCGCTGCAATTCCACGTAAAGCCTGTCGCCGAAACAGGCCGCCAACCGCTCCATCAGCGCGCGCGCCTTCGGCCCCTGCCCCTGCTGCAGGAACCGCCCCACCGGCCCCTCGGCCCCGCCTGTCAGGCAGATCAGCCCCGCCGAATACCGCTCCAGCTCCTCCAGCGTCACCTGATTGAGCTGCCCCGCCTTGTCCAGATACAGGCAGGAATTCAGCTTCATCAGGTTCATGTAGCCCGCCTCGGATTGCGCCAGCAGCACCATCGGCGCGGGCATCCGCAGCTTCTCCCCCGGCTGGGCCGGATCATGCGCGACGGCCACCTGACAGCCAACGATAGGCTGCAGCCCCGCATCCTTGGCCAGAACGGAAAATTCCAGCGCGCAGAACATGTTGTTCGTATCGGTCACCGCCACGGCGGGCATCTCTGCCGCCGCGACAAGCTTGACCAGTTTCTTCACCGGAATCGCGCCTTCCAGCAGCGAATGTTCGGTATGGACACGCAGATGGATGAATCGGGGGGCGTTCGACATGGGCGCAGCCTAGCGAAGCGCCAGCGCCGGGGAAAGGTCGCCCCTTCTTTCGGCAAAAGATGAAACTGCTTCGCGGGATTTCGGAAAGGTTCCACTTGCCATGTGGCAGAGCCCCGCGTTTCACTGATAGGAAGGGAAAACGCCCGAACCGGCAAACGGGGGGCATGGGGCGCGTGGCCCGCTTTACGCCGCATCGGGCGGCCACGCAAGACGCCTCGAACGGGGAGAAGGCGGCGGGTTGAACGATGACAGGGATCGCGTTTCTCCTGAATGGAACGCCTGTCCGCGTCGAGGGGGAATCCCCCACGCGCACACTTCTCGATTGGCTGCGCGACAGGCGCGGGCTCTCTGGCACCAAGGAAGGTTGCAACGAAGGCGACTGCGGCGCCTGCACGGTCATGGTCACCGATGCCACCGGCAGCCGCGCGCTCAACGCCTGCATCCTCTTCCTGCCGCAACTCGACGGCAAGGCCGTCCGTACCGTCGAGGGGCTATCGGGCCCCAAGGGCGAAATCCACCCCGTGCAACAGGCGATGATCACCCATCACGGATCGCAATGCGGCTTCTGCACCCCCGGCTTCGTCGTCTCCATGGCCGTGGCCCAGATGAACGGGCGGCAGGACCATGACGACGTGCTGGCCGGCAACCTCTGCCGCTGCACCGGCTACGCCCCCATCATTCGCGCCGCCGAAGCCGCCGCCACCGCGCCCGTCCCCGATTGGATGGAACACGACCGCAGCTTCATCTTGGCCCAAATACCCAATTCCGACACTGCTGCCCCCGCGCGCCCTCTCCCTGACGCGCAAGGGGGGTCCGGGGGGACGCCTGTCCCCCCGGCCTTTCGCCCAACGAACTCGGACGACCTCGCCGACTGGTATCTCGCCCATCCCGAGGCCACCCTCATCGCCGGTGCCACCGATGTAGGCCTCTGGGTGACCAAACAGCTCCGCGACCTCGCCCCCGTTGCCTTCCTGAACGGCGTCACCGATCTGCAGCAGATCGAACGGCAGGGCGGTCTTCTCCATGTCGGGGCGGGCGTCACCATCGCCTCCCTGCGCGCGGCGGTCCATGACCGCCTGCCCTCCTTCGCGGAACTCCTCCGCCGCTATGCCAGCGAACAGGTCCGCAATGCCGCCACCATCGGCGGCAACATCGCCAACGGCTCCCCCATCGGCGACGGCCCGCCCGCCCTCATCGCCCTCGGCGCCACGCTGCACCTGCGGCAGGGCGACGAGATGCGCTCCCTCCCGCTCGAGTCCTTCTTCCTCGACTACCGCAAGCAGGACCGCCGCCCCGGCGAATTCGTGGCGGGCATCAGCTTCCCGGAAAATGCCCCCGCCCTGCGCTGCTACAAGCTCTCCAAGCGCTTCGATCAGGACATCTCCGCCGTCTGCGGCTGCTTCAACCTGATCGTCGAAGACGGTCGCATCACCACCACACGCATCGCGTTCGGCGGCATGGCGGGCATCCCGAAACGCGCCACCCATGTCGAACAGGCCCTCATCGGCCAGCCATGGGCGGAGGCGACGATCACCAAAGCCCTCCCCGCCTTCGCGCAGGATTTCACGCCGCTCTCCGACATGCGCGCCAGCGCCGGCTACCGCCTTGAAACCGCAACAAACATGCTGCGCCGCTATTACCACGACCTGAACGGAACCCCCGTCTCGGTGCTGGAGGTCGCGCCATGACCATGGGCAAATCCCTTCCCCATGATGCCGCCCCCCTGCATGTCACCGGACAGGCGCGCTATATCGACGATATCCCCCTGCCCGCCGATGCGCTGCATCTCGCCTTCGGCCTCTCCACCATCGCGCATGGAGAGATCACGGCGATGGACCTGACCGCCGTCCGCGCCGCCCCCGGTGTGGTGGCGGTCCTCTCGCCCGAAGACTTCGCCGAGATGCCCGATTGCAGCCCCTCGGTCCATGACGAACCGCTCCTTGCAACCGGCATGGTCCATTACCTCGGCCAACCGCTTTTCCTCGTCGCGGCCGAAAGCCACTTCGCCGCCCGCCGCGCCGCGCGCCTTGCCAAGATCTCATATCGCGAACTGCCCGCCCTCCTGACGGTGGATGACGCCCTCGCCGCCAACAGCCGGTTTGAACAGGGCCCGGTGATCTGGACGAAGGGCGACCCCGCCGCCGCCATCGCCAAGGCGCCCCATACCCTCGAAGGCAGCTTCGAGGTGGGCGGGCAGGAACATTTCTACCTCGAAGGGCAGGTCGCCGCCTGCCTGCCGCAGGAAGGCGGCGATGTCACGATCCTCTCCTCCACCCAGCACCCGACCGAGATCCAGCACAAGGTCGCCCACGCCCTCCACCTGCCCATGAGCAGCGTGAGGGTCGAGGTGCGCCGCATGGGCGGCGGCTTTGGCGGCAAGGAAAGCCAGGGCAACGCGCTGGCCATCGCCTGCGCCGTGGTGGCCACCCGCACCGGGCGGCCCTGCAAGATGCGCTATGACCGTGACGACGACATGATGATCACGGGCAAGCGGCACGATCTGCGCATCCTCTATCGCGCGGGGTTCGATGACGCGGGCCGCGTGACGGGGCTGGAATTCACCCATCTCTTCCGCTGCGGCTGGGCGCAGGACCTGTCGCTCCCCGTGGCCGACCGGGCGATGCTGCATGCCGATAACTGCTATCACCTGCCCGACATCCGCATCGAAAGCCACCGCCTGAAGACCCATACCCAAAGCGCGACCGCCTTCCGCGGCTTCGGCGGCCCACAGGGCATGGTGGGGGTGGAACGGGTGATGGACCACATCGCCCACACCCTTGGCCGCGACCCGCTGGAAGTGCGCCGCGCCAATTTCTACCGCCCGGCCGAAGTGGCAGGCCCCGTGCAGACCACGCTCTACCACATGGCCGTAGAGGATTTCATCGGCCATGACCTCGTCGCCGAACTGGAACGGACCAGCGATTACCATGCCCGCCGGGCCCAGATCGCGGCATGGAACGCCACCTCGCCCATCCTGAAACGCGGGCTTGCCCTGACGCCCGTGAAATTCGGCATTTCCTTCACGCTGACCCATCTCAACCAAGCCGGCGCGTTGGTCCATGTCTATCAGGACGGCTCCATCCAGTTGAACCATGGCGGCACGGAAATGGGTCAGGGCCTGTTCCAGAAGGTCGCGCAGGTCGTGGCGGGCGTCTTCGGCGTGGATGCCGGAACGGTGAAAATCACCGCCACCGACACAGGCAAGGTGCCGAACACCTCGGCCACCGCCGCCTCTTCCGGATCAGACCTGAACGGCATGGCCGCCAAGGCCGCGGCGGAAACCATCCGCGTCCGCCTTGCCGCCTTCCTCGCCGAAAAGCACCAGACCGCGCCCGAAACCGTGCGCTTCGCGGACGGCCTCGTCCATGTCGCGGGCGAGACCTACGACTTCGCCCGCGTCGCCAACTGGGCCTATCAGGCCCGCGTCTCGCTTTCCTCCACCGGCTTCTACGCCACCCCCAAGATCGTCTGGGACAGGATGCGCGGCACCGGCCGCCCCTTCCTCTACTTCGCCTATGGCGCTGCGGTGACAGAGGTGGTGATCGACACCCTGACGGGCGAGAACCGCATCCTGCGGGCGGACCTCCTGCATGATACCGGCACCAGCCTGAACCCTGCGCTGGATATCGGCCAGGTGGAAGGGGCCTATGTGCAGGGCGCGGGCTGGCTCACGACCGAGGAACTGGTCTGGGACGCGAAGGGACGGCTCACCACCCACGCCCCCAGCACCTACAAGATCCCCGCCTGCTCGGACCGCCCGCGCATCTTCAACGTGGCCCTGTGGGGAAAACCCAACCGCGAGGATACGGTGGGCAAGTCCAAGGCCGTGGGGGAACCGCCCTTCATGCTGGGCATCTCGGCGCTGATGGCCCTGTCCGATGCCGTGGCCGCCTGTGGCGATGGATCCACCTACCCGGCCCTCGACGCCCCCGCAACGGCAGAGCGGGTGCTGGCGGCGGTAAAGCGGGTGCGCGGACATGGCTGAAGCCACCTATTCCGCTAAAGCTCAGCCCTTTCTGGATGCAATTGCCGCTGGCGTCTTCTCTCAACAAGAAGTCCGCGACTGGCTTGTTCAAGGCACCCCGAAGACAGCCGACTTCACGGGGTCCCGGTCTTTGCACAAAGAACAGGAACGGCTTCGCCCGGAAACAAAACAGCCTTTCTGGGCAAACCTCTGGTGCGGCAAAGACGTTGCATGCACCTGCCGCATTCCGGGCAGCAGATCACTGGAAACCGATGCGCTTTTCATACTGGAGTCCCCAACACAACGCCGTCTCGCGCTGCATGTGGAATTCAAGCATCCGCGCGAATCCCTGCAACCCGGCCAAGCCGAGGGATATCCCCTGCGCGCAGCGTGCTGGGCAGACAAGGCACGCTGCCCGCGCCGCGTCCTGCCGCATGACGAATGGCTCACCGTGATCTTCTGCGACGCGACCGACCTTTCGCTTCCGTCCATGAAAGCCTTTGACCGCAGAATAGCCCATCAGGACGCGAGGACCGTTATACCCTCCTACCCTCACCAGAGGGGGGCAACCCATGTTTAACCTCGCCACCCTCGCCGCCACCGTCGCTGCCCAAGGCCCCACCGCCCGCGTCGTGATCGCCGCGCATGACGGCTCCAGCCCGCGCGAGGTGGGGGCCTCCATGCTCGTCTGGGCCACCGGCCAATCCGGCACCATCGGCGGCGGCGCGCTGGAACATGAGGCCACGACCCGCGCCCGCGCCCATCTCGCCGAAACCCGCCCCCTGCTGACGCGCGAGGCTTTGGGTCCAAAACTCGGCCAATGCTGCGGCGGGGCGGTCACCCTGCTGACCGAAGTATTCACCGAAACCGCGCTGCCTGCCAGCGATGCCATGGTCTTCGCGCGCCCGGTCGATGGTCGCGCCATGCCGCTCTCGGTCAAGCGCCTGATCGCCCGCGCCCGGGGCGAAGGCGTCCTCCCCCGCCCCGTCCTGCTGCAGGGCTGGATGGTCGAACCCCTTGCCCGGCCCCACCGGCATCTTTGGATCTGGGGCGCAGGCCATGTGGGGCGCGCGCTGACTGCCGTTCTCGCCCCGCTTCCGGGCGTGGCGATCACATGGGTCGACATCGCCGCAGACCGTTTCCCCGAAACGGTTGCCGACACCGTCACCCTGCGGATCGCCGCCGATCCCGCACAGGTCGTGACCGAGGCACCGAAGGACGCCGACCACCTGATCGTCACCTTCTCGCATGCGCTCGACCTCGAGCTTTGCCATCGGTTGCTGACCCATGGCTTCGCCAGTTGCGGGCTGATCGGGTCGGCCACCAAATGGGCGCGCTTCCGGTCGCGCCTTGCCGCGCTGGGCCATGGCCCGGCCTCCATCGGCCGCATCAGTTGCCCCATCGGCGACCCCGCCCTTGGCAAACACCCGCAGGCCATCGCCATCGGCGTGGGGGCAGCGCTGCTGCGCCACGAAAAAAGCAACGCGTCACGACAGGAGAACGCGGGATGACAGGGACAGCAAGGGAACTGCTGGCCGTCGCCAATGTGACCAAGGCCTATCCGGGCGTGGTCGCGAACAGTGACGTGTCCTTCACCATCTCCGAAGGAGAGATCCACGCCCTTCTGGGCGAAAACGGCGCGGGGAAATCCACGCTGGTCAAGATGATCTACGGCCTCGTGAAGCCAGACAGCGGCACGATGCGCTTTCGCGGCCAACCCTACCAACCCGCCGAACCCCGCGCCGCCCGGGCCTCGGGCGTGGCCATGGTCTTCCAGCATTTCAGCCTGTTCGAGGCGCTGAACGTCGCCGAAAACGTGGCGCTGGGCATGGAGAACCCGCCCCCCATGCGCGAACTTTCCCCCCGCATCCGCGACGTATCCGAGGAATATGGCCTTCCCCTCGATCCGGGCCGCATGGTGGGCGACCTGTCGGCCGGGGAACGCCAGCGGGTGGAAATCATCCGCTGCCTTCTGCAGGATCCGAAACTTCTGATCATGGACGAACCCACCAGCGTGCTGACCCCGCAAGAGGTTGAGATCCTGTTCAAGACCCTGCGCCAGCTTTCCGCCGAAGGGACCGCGATCCTTTACATCAGCCACAAGCTGGAAGAGATCCGCACCCTCTGCGACGAGGCGACGATCCTCCGGCGCGGCAAGGTGGTGGCTACCTGCACGCCCCGCGAACGCTCTGCCCGCGAGATGGCGGAACTCATGGTCGGCGCAACGCTCACCCCGCCCGCCCGGGCCGCATTGCCCAAGGGCGATGTCGCGCTGCAGGTGACGGGGCTTTCCGTGGCCTCGCCCATCCCCTTCGGCACCAGCCTGAAGGACATCAACTTTGCCGTCGCGCGGGGCGAGGTTCTGGGCATCGCGGGCGTGGCGGGCAACGGGCAGGACGAACTGCTTCTTGCGCTGTCCGGCGAATTGCGGACCTCCCCCTCGACCATCCAGATCGACGGGCAGCCGCTGGGCGCGGCCGGGCCGAACCTGCGCCGCGCCGCGGGCCTCGTCGCGGCCCCCGAAGAACGGCTCGGCCATGCCGCCGCGCCGGACATGAGCCTTGTGGAAAACGCCCTGCTTTCCGCCGCCGTCCGGCGCAGGCTGGTGCGCGGCGGTTTCATCGATTGGGACGCCACCCAGAGCTTCGCCGCCGATATCGTCAAGGATTTCGATGTCCGCACGCCGGGCACCCATGTCGCGGCGCGGGCCTTGTCGGGGGGCAATCTGCAGAAATTCGTCGTCGGCCGGGAATTGTCGCAAAGCCCGTCGGTCATCGTCATCAACCAGCCCACCTGGGGCGTGGATGCCGCCGCCGCCGCTGCCATCCGGCAGGCGATTCTGGACCGTGCGGCGCTGGGGGCCGCTGTCGTGGTGATCAGCCAGGATCTCGATGAACTGCTGGAAATCGCGGATAACTTTGCAGCTTTGAACGAAGGGCGGCTGACGCGTCCCCGCCCGGTCGAGGGCCTGACGATCGACGAGATCGGGCTGATGATGGGCGGCGCGCACGGGATGGAGGTCGCACATCATGCAGGCTGATCCGCAGTACTGGACAGGATACCCCGCCCCCGTAGGGGAGGGCCGCGCAGGGGCCACAATCCCGGCGCAGGCGGCAGGCGCAAACAGGGGAGTGGCACATGGTCAGGCTTGAGAAACGCCCTTCGCCCAGCGTCTTCTGGCAATGGGCAACGCCGGTGCTGGCTGTCGTGCTGACGATGATCGCGGGCGGGATCATGTTCGCGCTTCTGGGCAAGAACCCGGTCGAGGCGATCCGCACCATCTTCTGGGATCCGCTGTTCAACGAACAGTTCGCCGCCTATTCCCGGCCCCAGCTTCTGGTCAAGGCCGGGCCGCTGATCCTGATCGCGGTGGGCCTTTCGCTGGGCTTTCGGGCGGGCATCTGGAACATCGGGGCCGAAGGGCAGTACATCATGGGCGCACTGTTCGGCGCCGGGGTCGGCCTTGCGCTTTATCCGGTGGAAACGCGCTGGGTCTTTCCTCTGATGGTGGTCGCTGGCATCTTCGGCGGCTGGCTCTGGGCCATGATCCCCGCCATCCTGAAGACGCGCTTCAACACCAATGAAATCCTCGTCTCTCTGCTGCTGGTCTATGTCGCGCAGAATATCCTTGCCTCCATGTCGCTGGGCCTGCTGCGCAACCCCGAAGGCGGCGGCTTTCCGGGCAGCCGCAACCTCGGGCAGATCCCGTCCATGGCCAATCCGGAACTGATCCCGGGCACGGGGATGCATTGGGGGGTGATCGCGGCCTTCATGGTGGTGATCGCGGCCTATATCCTGCTGCAACGCCACATCCTCGGCTTCCAGATCAAGCTGGCAGGACAGGCCCCAAGGGCCGCCCGCTTTGCCGGGGTCAACCCAAAGCGGCTCGTCCTTCTGTGCATGGGGCTTTCGGGCGCATTGGCCGGGGCCGCGGGCCTGTTCGAGGTGACCGGCCCTTCAGGCCAGATCAGTATCGACTTCAACGTGGGCTACGGCTTTACCGCCATCATCGTGGCCTTCCTCGGGCGGCTCAATCCCATCGGCATCCTGCTTGCCGGGCTTCTTATGGCGCTCACCTATATCGGTGGCGAACTGGCCAGCTTCATGCTGGGCCTGCCCGCCGCCGCGATTCAGGCCTTTCAGGGGATGCTGCTGTTTTTCCTGCTGGCGGTGGATCTGCTGACGAACTTCCGCATCCGCTTCGGCACAAGAAAAGAGGCCCTCTGATGGATATTGGTGGCATCAACCCGGCCGTCCTCATCGCCTCGCTCATGGTGGCATCGGTCCCCATCATCCTTGCCGCCATCGGCGAACTCGTCGTCGAAAAGGCGGGGGTCCTGAATCTCGGGGTCGAGGGGATGATGATCATGGGGGCGATCACCGGCTTTGCCACGGCGGTGGCGACCGGCAATCCCTATCTGGGTTTTCTGGGCGGGGCCATTGGCGGGGCCTGCCTCAGCCTTGTCTTCGGCTTCCTGACCCAGTTCCTGCTGGCCAATCAGGTGGCGACGGGGCTTGCCCTCACGCTTTTCGGGCTGGGCCTGTCCAGCCTGATCGGACAGGGCTATGTCGGCATCAAGCCGCCCCTGACAGGGAATGTCCCGCTCGGCCCGCTGGCCGATCTTCCCGTCCTCGGCACCATCCTGTTTGATCATGACTGGATGGTCTATGTCTCCATCGGGGTCTGCGCCGCCGTCTGGGCGGTGCTGAAATACACCCGCCTGGGCCTGATCCTGCGGGCGGTGGGCGAAAGCCACGATGCCGCCCATGCGCTGGGCTACAAGGTGGTGCGCATCCGCATGCTGGCAATCCTGTTCGGTGGCGCGATGGCGGGCCTTGGTGGCGCCTACATCAGCCTGATCCGCGTGCCGCAATGGACCGACGGCATCACCGCAGGCGCAGGCTGGATCGCCCTGGCCATCGTCGTTTTCGCAAGCTGGAAGCCCTGGCGCGTCCTGCTGGGTGCCTATCTTTTTGGCGGAATCACCGTGTTGCAGCTTAACCTGCAGGCAGCCGGGGCGCGAATCCCGGTGGAATACTTGTCGATGAGTCCGTATCTGATAACCATCCTCGTGCTGGTCATCATGTCCTCGGGCAAGGGAAAGGCCGCCTTGAACGCGCCTGCCGCGCTGGGACAGAACTTCCACGCCTCTCGCTGAGGCATAACACGAACCGGGGCCCCGATGCCCCGCAACCGGGAGCAAGAAATGCAGAGAAGAACAATCCTCAAGGGCGGCGCGGCGCTGGGTTTTGCCAGCATGGTCGGCGGTACCGCCGCCTTCGCGCAGGGCCTTGAAAAGGTCAAGGCCGGTTTCGTCTATGTCGGCCCCATCGGGGATGGCGGCTGGACCTACCAGCACCATCAGGGCGCGCTGGCCGTGCAAGAGGCCTATGGCGACAAGGTCGAGATCGTCTGGCAGGAAAACGTGCCCGAAGGGGCCGATTCCGAACGCGTGCTGACGCAGATGGCGCTGTCGGGCTGCAACATCATCTTCACGACGTCTTTCGGCTACATGGACCCGACCAATGCCGTCGCGGCCAAGTTCCCGGACGTGAAGTTCGAACACGCCACCGGGTTCAAGCGCGAACATCCCAATGTCTCCACCTATAACGCGCGCTTCTACGAAGGCCGGGCGGTGCAGGGCCATATCGCGGGCAAGATGACCAAGTCGAACAAGATCGGCTATATCGGCTCCTTCCCGATCCCCGAAGTGATCATGGGCATCAACAGCTATTACCTGCATGCCAAGAAGGTGAACCCGAACGTCGAACTGTCGATCGTCTGGGCCTTCACCTGGTTCGATCCGGCGAAAGAGGCCGATGCGGCCAAGGCTCTGATTGATCAGGGCGTGGACGTGATCGCCAGCCACACCGATTCCACCGCGCCGCTGGCCGAAGCGGCCAAGACGAACGGCGCCGTCATCGGCTTTGGTCAGGCGTCGGACATGGCCGATTACAAGCCCAGCCCGCGCGTGTCGTCCATCATCGACAACTGGGCACCCTACTATGTGAAGCGCGTCGGCGCGCTGCTTGATGGCAGCTATGCGCAGGCGGACGCCTGGGAAGGCATCGCGGGCGGCGAAGTGGAGATCGGCGAGATCACCGATGCCGTTCCGGCGGATGTGAAGGCCGAGGCCGAGGCGCTGCGCGATTCCATCGCGGCGGGCACCTACCACCCCTTCACCGGCCCGATCAACAAGCAGGACGGCAGCGCCTGGCTGGCCGAAGGGGCCACCGCGCCGGATGGCGATCTGCTGGGCATGATGTTCTATGTCGAAGGCATCACGGGCGAAATCCCGTCCTGATCCCTGCCCTTGATCCAAGGTCAAAGGCCCGCAATCGCGGGCCTTTTTCCATCCTGCCGGATCGAATCGTCGCAGGGGCAAAACAAGCGGTAATATTCCAAGTTTAGAATGTATACTGCGGCATGCGAGTCACCAAGGGAGGGGAACTCATGGCACATGTCGTAGTCCTGGGCGCTGGTCTGGGCGGGGCCATCATGGCCTATGAACTCAAGGAACAGCTCCGCAAGGAAGACAAGGTCACCGTTGTCACCAAGGACCCGACCTATCACTTCGTGCCGTCCAACCCCTGGATCGCCGTAGGCTGGCGCGACCGCGAAGAGATAACAGTCGACCTTGCCCCCACCATGGCGAAGAAGGGCATCGACTTCATCCCCGTTGCCGCCGAAAAGCTGCATCCCGAAGAAAAGCGCATCGCCCTGGTGAACGGCCAGTCGGTATCATACGATTACCTCGTCATCGCCACCGGTCCGGAACTCGCCTTCGACGAGATCGAGGGCTTCGGCCCGCATGGCGGCTTTACCCAATCGGTCTGCCACATCGACCATGCCGAACAGGCCAAGCTGGTGTTCGAGGAACTGGTCAAGAACCCCGGCCCCGTGATCATCGGCGCGGCGCAGGGGGCCTCCTGCTTTGGCCCGGCTTATGAATTCCTCTTCATCCTCGAAACCGCACTGCGCCGCGCCAAGGTGCGCGACCGCGTGCCGATGACCTTCGTCACCTCGGAGCCCTATGTCGGCCATCTCGGCCTTGACGGGGTTGGCGATACCAAGGGCCTTCTGGAATCCGAGATGCGCGCCAAGCACATCAAGTGGATCACCTCGGCCAAGGTGAAAAAGGTCGAGCAGGGCAAGATGACGGTGGAAGAGATCGCCGATGACGGCACCTCCAAGGGTGAAAAGGAACTGCCCTTTGCCTTTTCGATGATGCTGCCCGCCTTCCGGGGGATCAAACCCGTTTCGGGGATCGAGGGCCTGTCGAACCCGCGCGGCTTCACCATTGTCGACAAGCACCAGCAGAACCCGAAATACCCAGAAATCTTTGCCGTCGGCGTCTGCGTCGCCATTCCGCCAATGGGGCCGACGCCTGTTCCCGTGGGCGTGCCCAAGACCGGCTTCATGATCGAATCCATGGTCACCGCCACCGCCCATAACATCGGCAACATCGTGCGTGGCAAGGAAGCCGACCGGGTCGGCACCTGGAACGCGGTCTGCCTTGCCGATTTCGGCGACGGGGGCATCGCCTTCGTGGCGCAACCCCAGATCCCGCCCCGCAACGTGAACTGGTCCTCTTCGGGCAAATGGGTTCACATGGCCAAGATCGGCTTCGAGAAGTATTTCATCCGCAAGCTGCGCAAGGGCGTTTCGGAACCCTTCTACGAAACGCTGGCGCTCAAGACCCTCGGGATCGACAAGCTCAAGGAAACCCAGCAGGGCTGACCCCGCCGCGATTGTCGGAGGCCGCCGCGAAAGCGGCGGCCTCCCGCTTTTCTTCCGCCGCGTGGCATGGCAGGTTCCGGCCCATGACCACGCCCTCGCCCCTCGCCTTCGGCTGCATGCAATTCGGTGGCCGCGCCGATGCCGCCACCTCGCGCGCGCTGTATGACGCCTGCCGTGCGGCAGGGATCACCCATTTCGACACGGCGAACGGCTATACCGACGGGCAATCCGAACGCCTGCTCGGCCAGTTCACCAAAGGCGACCCGGATATCCGCATCGCCACCAAGGTGGGCTACGACGGCGGCGCGGGCCGCGCCAACCTGACCCGGCAGTTCGACGAAAGCCTCCACCGCCTCGGCACCGACAGTGTGGATCTGCTCTACCTTCACCGCTTCGATCCCACGACCCCGCTGGAAGAGACGCTCGCCCTTTTCGTCGAATGGCAACAGGCCGGTCGCATCGCCCGCATCGGTCTTTCCAACTTCGCCGCATGGCAGGTGATGAAGGCGCAGGCCATCCTCGCCCGCTTCGGCAGCCGGGTGGACGTGATCCAGCCGATGTACAACCTCGTGAAACGGCAGGCCGAGGTGGAAATCCTGCCCATGTGCGCCGACCAGCAGATCGCCGTTCATGCCTATTCCCCACTTGGGGGCGGCCTCCTGACCGGGAAATACGCCACAGGCGGCGCGGGCCGCCTTGCCGAAGACAGCCGCTATGCCGCCCGCTACGCGCCCCAGACGATGCATAACGCCGCACAGGGCCTTGCCCAACTCGCCGCCGAACTCGGCACCCATCCTGCCACGCTGGCGGTGGCATGGATCATGTCCTGCCCCATCACGCCCGTGATCCCGCTGATCTCGGCCCGCGATCCGGAACAACTTGCCCCCTCGCTGGCGGCCACGCATTTCCCCCTGACCCCGGACCTGCGCGCGCGCCTCTCGGCGCTTTACCCCGCGCCGCCCCCGGCCACCGACCGACTGGAAGAAGCATGACCGATTTCCTCATCATCGGCGGCGGCATCGCCGGCATCTCCGCCGCTGCCCGACTGTCCGAACTCGGCTCCGTCACGGTGCTTGAAGGTGAATCCGCGCTGGCCCATCACGCCTCGGGCCGCTCTGCCGCGCTTTACGAACCGCGCTACGGCGCGCCCGCGGTGGTGGAACTCTCTCTCGCCTCGGAAGACCATTTCCGCGCGACCGAGAACATCCTTTCCCCGCGCGGACTTATGATCGTGGCCAAGGCCGACCAACAGGACGATTTCGAAACCGAGATGCGCGACATGCAGATGACGCGCTGCACGCTGGACGAGGCGCGCGCGATCGTCCCTATCCTGAACCCCGATACCGTCGCGATGACGGCCTATGCCGACCACGCCTGGGACATCGACACCGATCTCCTTCTGCAGGGTTTCGCGCGCGAGGCAAAGTCGCGCGGCGCGCAGGTCGTCACCAATGCCCGCGCCACCGCCATCGCCAAGGGCGGCGAAGGCTGGATCGTCACCACCGCGGCAGGCGAATTCACCGGCCGCCTGCTGATCAACGCCGCCGGCGCATGGGTGGATGAGGTGGCCGCCATGGCCGCCATCCGCCCCCTCGGCTTTACCCCCAATCGCCGCTCCATGGCCCGCATTCCCGCGCCGGGCGACCATGACATCGCGCGCTGGCCGATGATCTTTGGCGCGGGCGAGGCCTGGTATGCCAAGCCCGATGCAGGCGCGCTGATCGTTTCCCCGGCCGAGGAAGACCCGCAATCCCCGCATGATGCCTGGGCAGATGACATGGTGCTGGCCGAGGGCCTTGCCCGCTATGAAGAGATGGTCACCGAACCGGTGACGCGGCTGATCTCCAACTGGGCGGGCCTTCGCACCTTTGCGCCCGACCGGGTTCTGGTGATCGGGCGCGACCTGCGCGATCCCTCCTTCTTCTGGCTGGCGGGTCAGGGCGGATACGGTTTCCAGACCTGCCCCGCCGCAAGCCGCCTTGCCGCCGATCTGATCGGCGGGCGGCCAACCGGCCTGTCTGCCGATCTGACCCGCGCCCTTGACCCCGCCCGTTTCGGATAAACATTCCACAGTCTGAATGTGATTTGACGCAAGTCAAGGCAAGCCTGCCCGTCCGGGCCTATCGGTCATCAAGATCGAAAGGACCGAAAGATGAGCTACAAGGCAAAGATCGCAGACATGCGCGGCGAAATCCGTGTGATGAACAAACTGATCCCCGAAACCGCCGCGGGCTTTGGCACCCTGTCAAAGGCGGTGAAGGAGAACGGTCCCCTCTCCTTCAAGGAAAAGGAATATATCGCGCTGGCCATCGCGATCAGCCAGCGCTGCGAACCCTGCATCAACTTTCATGTGGAGGCGCTGATGAAATCGGGGGCCACGCGTGAAGAGTTGGGGGATGTGCTGGCCATGTCCATCCAGATGGGGGGCGGCCCGGCGCTGATGTATGCGGCCCATGCGCTGGCCTGCTGGGATGAACTCGCCGCGCCTGCCGTTGCGGCGGAATAGCACCGCCCCGCGCAAAGGGGCGTGACAGGATGGGGCGGATCGGTCAGCATCCGCCCATGACAAGACGCCCCGCCCTTCGCCGATTTGCCCCCGCCCTGATGGCGCTGTTTCTGGCCGCCTGCATGGGCCCGCAACCCGGTCCGACACTGTCAACCGGCGCGCTTTCCGTCCCGATGGAACCGACCATCACCCGCCGCAACTTTGCCGATGCGAAACCCGTCAGCTTCGGGCGCGGCGGCCCGCAGGATTACGCGGTGCATGGCATCGACGTGGCCCGCTTCCAGACGTCGATCGACTGGCGCGAGGCACGGGCGAACGGCGTCAACTTCGCCTTCATCAAGGCCACCGAAGGCGGCGATCTCGTCGATCCGGCCTTCCGTGACAACTGGCGCGGCGCGGCCCGCGCCGGGGTGGCGCGCGGTGCCTATCATTTCTTCTACCATTGCCGCCCGGCCGCCGAACAGGCCGCCTTCTTCATCCGCAACGTGCCCCGCGCCTCTGGCGCGCTGCCGCCGGTGCTGGATATGGAATGGACACCCTTCTCGCCCACCTGCACCATCCGCCGCGCGCCCGGCGTGATCCGATCAGAGGCGAAGATCTTCCTCGACATCGTCGAGGCGCATTACGGCCAGCGCCCGATCATCTATTCCACCGTGGATTTCTACCGCGAGAATGAGATGTGGCGCGTCGGCCCCTATCCGTTCTGGCTGCGCTCCGTCGCCGCCCATCCCGATGACATCTATGGCGGGCGGCACTGGACGTTCTGGCAATATACCTCCACCGGCCTGATCCCCGGCATCGCCGGAGAGGTGGATATCAACGTCTTCGACGGCTCCGCCGCCGACTGGGCGGCGTGGCTGGCGGCGCACCGCCAACCCTGATCGCCGTCCAGTCTGCGGGATCTCAGGCGCGGCGCTTCTCGGCCTCGGGCAGGGCAATCCCGCGCCCGGCCAGCATCGTGCTGATCTTGTCCATCAGATCGGACGGCAGACCTTCAAGGTTCAGCGGCCCGTTCGGCTTCTCCGGGCGGCGCAGGCGGAAATGGTTGATCGCCGCGCGCATCGCCTCGGACGAGGTCTGAAGCTCGGCCGCGCCGGCGGCCAGCTGTTCGGCCTGGCTGCTTGTGGCCGTGGCCGCATTAGCCACTTCACCGATGGCCGTGGTGATCTGCGCGACCGCCCGCGATTGTTCGTCGCCCGAACTCGCAATGCTGCCCACCAGCGTTTCCACCTCGGCGATATCATGCGAG
Source organism: Paracoccaceae bacterium (assembly GCA_041397045.1). Taxonomy (GTDB): domain Bacteria; phylum Pseudomonadota; class Alphaproteobacteria; order Rhodobacterales; family Rhodobacteraceae; genus Paragemmobacter. The sequence goes on along the minus strand of JAWKXK010000013.1, from coordinate 60,395 downwards.
ATCCGGTCGAAGGCACGCCGCGTCTCATCGGCGATCGACACGCCGGATGCCACGCGCTGCGATGCATCCTCGATCAGGTCGCTGCTTTCCCGCGCCGCCCGGGCCGACCGGCCCGCCAGATTGCGCACTTCCTGCGCCACCACCGCAAAACCGCGCCCATATTGCCCGGCCCGCGCCGCTTCGACCGCCGCATTCAACGCCAGAAGGTTGGTCTGGAAGGCGATCTCGTCGATGACCTTGATGATCTTGGCGATATCATCCGAAGACGACCGGATCGCCTCCATCGCCTGCACCATCCCGATCACCTTGTCCTGCCCCTCTTTCGTGGCTGTCGAGGCAGAGCTCGCCCGATGGCTTGCCATGTTCGCGGAACTTGCATTGGCGCGCACCTGCGTATCCGTCTCTTCGGCCGAGGCGGAAATTTCGTCGACCGAAGTGCTCTGCACCTGCGCATTGTCCGCCAGCGAATGCGCGCTGGAGGCGATCTGATCCACCGTCGCCGTCACCTGCTGAACCTGATCCGAAATCTGATGGAAGGTCTCGTTCAGCCCGGCATAGGCACGATCAAAGGCCTCCACGATCAGCCGGAACTCGCCCGGGAAATCCTCGGGCCGGATGTCGCGATCCAGCCGCCCTTCAACGATATCCACCGACATGGACTGGATTTCGCGGATGGTCCGGCGGAAGCTGTTCGCGATTCCGTCCATCGCTTCGTTGATGAAGGCACGGTCGCCGCTGAAGCGTTCCAGTTCATAATCGAACCGGCCCTCGGCATAGGCCTCGACACAGGTGATGATCTTGCGCTTGGTCGCGATGTGATCCTTCACCATCTGGTTCACCCGCTCGACCACGTCCGAGAAGACGTCGTTGAACTTGGCCGGATCAATGTAGTCATGGATGCGCCCGGCCTGATGCGCCGCCGACATTTCCTTCAACTCATGGACCAGCGTCGTGATCTGGCTTTCGTTTTCGGCGAATTCGGTGCGGTCCTGCCATTCCACCAGCATCCCCACCAGCTTGCCCGCCGCGTTGCGGTGCGGGATCGCCCGAAAGGCCAGCCGCCGCCCACCGATGGTGAACTTGCCGTCATGCGGATCCGCGATATCGGTCATGATCCGGCGCTGATAGGACGGGTTCTTGTGGAAGAAGTCGATGGATTTCCCAACCACGTCGCGCGCGGTGAAATGCGGCAGGTCGCGGCGGATCTCATCCTCGATCGATTCGAACATCCGGTAGCCCGCTTCGTTCACGAAGCGCACGATCATGTCGGGATCGGCCAGCATCACGGGATTGGTCAGGTGATCGAGTGTGTGAAGCACCCCGATCTGCCCGGCCAGTGCTTCCAAAGTGCTGTCCGCCGGGCCCTTGCCTGTGCCCCTTGCAACCGTCTCAGCCATAGAACCGTCCTTTTCGATACACGCAGTCGGCAGAATGACCTGCCCATCGCGAACCAGAACGGCATCTTGCAGGGATAGGTTAGGCGGCCCTGCGCTGCGAAAGGATGCCCACGCGGTATCAGAGGGATGGCCCCCCTTGCCGTGAAACGAAAACGGGGCACCGGACGCCTGTCCGATGCCCCGCGATTCCGCCTTGTCGTTGCGTCAGCCGTCGACACGGATCCGTGCGTTGGACGGATCGAAGGGGCTGTCCTCGGTCACCACCGCATCCCATTCCTGACGCAGCATCTTGACCTTCAGCTTCGTCCCCACCTCGGCGAGGTCGGGCCGCACATAGCCCATGCCGATCTGCTTTCCAAAGGCCACGGACCAGCCGCCCGAGGTGAGGCGCCCGACCTTCTCCCCGTTCAGGAGAAGCGCCTCCTTGCCCCAGGGATCGCTATCCGAAGGCCCGTCGATCAGGAGGGTGACGCATTTGCTGCGGATGCCGGTCTCCAGCATCTTGGCCTTGCCGCGGAAGTCCTTGGACAGATCCACGAACCGGTCCAGCGCCGCCTCGAGGGGCGTCGCGTCGCGGCCCAGTTCGTTGCCGAAGGCGCGGTAGGATTTTTCCTGCCGCAGCCAGTTCTGCGCGCGGGCGCCGACGCCTTTCAGCCCGTGCTTTTCACCCACGGACCAGATCAGATCCCACAGGTAGCGGCCGAATTCGATGGGGTAGTGAAGTTCCCAGCCAAGCTCGCCCGTATAGGCCACACGCACCGCGCGCACCGGGCACATGCCCAGTTCGATGTCGCGATAGGAAAGCCACGGGAAGCGCTTGTTGCCCAGCACGGTGTCGGGGTTCGCGTCCTTCACGATATCCTTCAGCAGCGCCCGTGCGTTCGGACCAGCCAGCGCATATACACCCCACTGGGTGGTGATATCGTGGATGTCGATATAGCCGCCACCCTGCGCCATCCAGTCCTCGGCCGCCTTGATCAGGAAGTCGGCGTCATAGGCCGTCCATGCCCCGGCGGAGATGAGGTAGTATTCGTCCTGCTTCAGCCGGACGATGGTGTATTCGGTGCGGGTCGTGCCGTGATCTGTCAGCGCATAGGTCAGGTTGATCCGGCCCACATTCGGCAGCTTGTTGCAGGTGAAGTGGTCGAGGAAGGCCGTCGCACCAGGGCCCCGTACCAGATGCTTGGTGAAGGCCGAAGCGTCGATGATGCCAACGGTGTTACGCACCGCCTGCGCCTCGGCTTCGGCATATTGCCACCACGCACCACGACGGAACGAGCGCGAGTCGTGGTCAAACGATGCGGGTGCATCCTTCGGGCCATAGTAGTTCGGCCGTTCCCAGCCGTTCACCTGCCCGAATTGCGCGCCCATGTCCTTTTGCCGGTCATAGGCGGGCGCGGTGCGCAGGGGGCGGCAGGCTTCGCGCTCTTCATCCGGGTGGTGCAGGATGAAGACATGCTCATAGCATTCCTCGTTCTTGCGCGCGGCGTATTCGGTCGTCATCCAGTTGCCGTAGCGCTTGGGGTCGAGCGAGGCCATGTCGATCTCGGCTTCGCCTTGGGTCATCATCTGCGCGAGGTAATAGCCCGTGCCACCCGCCGCCGTGATCCCGAAGGAGAAGCCTTCCGCAATCCACATGTTGCGCAGGCCGGGGACGGGGCCGACCAGCGGGTTGCCGTCGGGGGTATAGCAGATGGGGCCGTTGTAATCGTCCTTGAGGCCGACCGTTTCCGACGACGGGATCCGATGGATCATCGACATGTATTCCGCCTCGATCCGCTCCAGATCCAGCGGGAACAGGTCCGCGCGGAACGATTCCGGCACGTCATACAGGAACCGCGCCGGGGCATTGCGTTCGTAGGGGCCAAGGATCCAGCCGCCGCGCTCTTCGCGGACGTACCATTTGGCATCGGCATCGCGCAGGACGGGGTGCTGCGGGTTGGTCTTGCGCCATTCCACCAGCGCCGGGTCCGGCTCTGTCACGATATACTGGTGTTCCACCGGGATCGCCGGGATCTTGATCCCCAGCAGGCGCGCCGTGCGCTGGGCGTGGTTGCCCGTCGCGGTGACGACATGCTCGGCATGGATCTCGTAGGTCTCTTCCGTGGGCAGCAGGTTGCCGCCCTTGTCTTCCATCCGCGTGACTGACACGATCCATTCCGACCCGGTCCAGCGATAGCTGTTCACCTGAATCTTCCGCTCGATCGTCGCGCCCAGTTGCCGCGCGCCCTTGGCCATGGCCTGCGTCACGTCGGCGGGGTTGATATAGCCGTCCTGCGGGTGATAGAGCGCGCCCACCAGATCCTCCGTCCGCACCAGCGGCCAGCGATCCTTGATCTCCTTCGGCGACAGGAATTCGTGATACACCCCCGCCGTCTCGGCGACGGACGAATACAGCATGTATTCATCCATCCGCTCCTGCCGCTGGGCCATCCGCAGGTTGCCCACCACATAGAAACCCGGGTTCAGGCCGGTTTCCGCCTCCAGCCCCTTGTAGAAATCGACGCTGTATTTATGGATATGCGTCGTCGCGTAGCTCATGTTGAACAGCGGCAGCAGCCCCGCCGCATGCCAGGTGGACCCGGCGGTCAACTCGTCCCGCTCCACCAGCATCGTATCCCAGCCGGCCTTGGCAAGGTGATAGGCGATCCCGTTCCCGACGGCACCGCCGCCGACGACAAGGGCTTTGACATGGGTCTTCATGGGGCGACTCCGCGGAAGGGTGTTTTGCACCCTATCTGCCCGAACGCGCGGGGAACGGGCAAGACAACCCGACCCTTGGCAGACAAAAGCGACATGAGTGTAAAATGGGCGACTTCGCCGCATCCGGCGAAGGCCGTGTTCACCCCCGCCGCACCCGCCCGAACATCGCCGACAGCACGAACAGGATCGCCGCCGCCGCGATGATCGACGGTCCCGCAGGCGTGTCCTGCCACAGCGACAGTTGCAACCCCGCAAGCGCGGCCCCCGCCCCCAGCAGCGTGGCCAGAACCGCCATGCGTTCCGGCGTGCGCGACAGGCCGCGCGCGGCGGCGGCGGGAATGATCAGCAGCGCCGCGATCAGCAGCGCCCCCACCACCTTGATCGCCACCGCCACCACCACTGCCAGCGCCAGCGTCAGGATCAACCGCTCCCGCGCCGGATCAAGACCCGAGGCATGGGCCAGATCCTCGTTCACCGTCGCTGTCAGCAGGGCCTGCCAGCGCCACAGCAAAAGCAGCAGCACCAGCGCGGCCCCACCCCAGACAAAGCCCAGATCCGCCCGCGACACCGCCAGAATATCGCCAAAGAGCCATGCCGAAAGATCGGTCCGCGCGCCCGGCACGAAAGAGACCGCCACCAGCCCGAAGGCCAGCGCCGAATGCGCCAGCACGCCCAGCGTCGTATCCATGGCCCAGCCCCGCGCCGCCAGCGCAGCCACCGTGAAGGCCATCGCCAACGCCACCACCAGCGTGCCAAAAGTCACCGGCAGATCGAAGGCCAGGGCGAGCGCAACCCCCAGAATGGCCGCATGGGCCGTGGCATCGCCGAAATAGGCCATCCGCCGCCAGACGACAAAAGATCCAAGCGGCCCCGTCGCCAGCGACAGCCCCACCCCGGCCAGCGCCGCCCGCACCAGAAAATCGTCAAGCAGGGTGGTGATCATGATCATGCCCATGGTCATGGTGGTGATGCGCATGCCCCTCGCCATGGTCGTGGCTGTGGTCATGCACATGCTGATACAGCGCCAGCGCGCCCTGCGTTCCAAGGCCGAACAGCGCCCGGTATTCCGGGGCCGTGGACACCACGCGCGGCGTTCCCTCGCAGCAGATATGCCCGTTCAGGCAGATCACCCTGTCGGATGCCGCCATGACCACATGCAGATCGTGGCTCACCATCAGAACCGCCACCCCCGTCTCACGCCTGACATCCTCGATCAACCGGTAGAACGCCGCCTCGCCCGGCTGATCCAGCCCCTGCGTCGGCTCATCCAGGATCAGAAGCTGCGGCCGGGCCAGCAGCGCCCGCGCCAGAAGCACGCGCTGGAACTGCCCACCCGAAAGATCCGCCATCTGCCGCCCGGCCACCTCGGGCACCCCCACCCGCTCCAGCGCGGTCGCCGCATCCCGATCCGCCACCCGGCGCGGCAAGGACAGGAACCGCCGCACCGTCATCGGCAGCGTCCGGTCGATCGCCAGCCGCTGCGGCACATAGCCGATCACCAGCCCCGCCCGGCGCGTCACCCGGCCCGCCGCCGCCGGAACGATCCCCAAAAGCGACCGCAGCAAGGTGGACTTGCCCGATCCGTTCGGCCCAAGGATCGTGACAATCTCGCCCGGCTGCACCGACAGGCTGACATCCGTCAGGATCGCCTGCCCCCCCAGCCGGACCGACAGATGCTCCGCGCCGATCAGACCGCTCATTCCCCCGCACTCCGGCAGGCCGGGCACAGTCCCAACGCCTCGATGTTCGACCGTTCGATCAGAAAGCCCAAGGCCTCTGCCGCCCCGTCCAGCTCCGCGCGCACGGTCGCGGCAGGGGCCTCGGCCACATGATTGCAGGCGCGGCAGATCAGAAAGGCCGGGGCATGCGCCTCGCCCGGATGCATGCAGGCGGCAAAGGCATTCAGCCGACGGATCCGATGGGCAAGCCCGTTCTCCACCAGAAAATCCAGCGCGCGATAGGCCACTGGCGGCTGGTTGCCGAACCCTTCCGCAGCCAGCCTCTGCAGCACGTCATAGGCCCCCAGCGCGCGATGCTCCTCCAGCAGGATCTCCAGCACCCGCCGCCGCACCGGCGTCAGCCGCGCCCCTTGCGCAGCGGCCAGCGCCTCGGCCCGGGCCAGCACGTCATCCGCACAATGGCTGTGATCATGGCGCGCGAAAGCCACTTCCGGCGCCGCATGGCAGCCCGGGCAATCGTCGGAATGAACATGCGGTTTTGGCTGCGCCATCCGGGGCCTCTTGACATGTTATCTTATAACATACATAGGCCCATCATCACGTACAGGAAGGGCCGTGTCGATGCGTTATATCATATCCCCCGCCGTTGCCAGCCTTGCCCTCGGCCTTCCCGCCCTGGCCGAAGTGCCCCGCGTCATCACCGATATCCACCCCGTCCACGCGCTTGTGGCGCAGGTGATGGGCGATCTGGGCAGCCCTGACCTGCTGCTTGAACGCGGCGCAAGCGCGCATGACTTCCAGCTTCGCCCCTCGCAGGCGGCCAACCTCGCGGATGCCGATCTGGTGGTCTGGATCGGCCCGGAGCTCACCCCGTGGCTCGACCGCGCGCTGGATGGTCTGGGCGAAGGCAGTGCCCGGCTGGCATTGCTCGACACCCCCGGAACCCTGACTCGCGCCTTTTCCGAAGATGGCGCCCACGGCGCCGAGGACGCCCATGATCACGCCGCGCCCATGGTCGACGCGGATCACGATCACGACAGCCATGATCACGAAGGCCAAGACCACGCCGCCGAAGAGGCCGGCCATGATCACGGGCATTCCCATGAAGGCACCGATCCCCATGCCTGGCTTGATCCGGCGAATGCGCAGGTCTGGCTTGCCGCCATCGCCACCGAACTTTCGCGCCTCGATGCCGACAATGCCGCCACCTATGCTGCCAATGCCGATGCCGCCATCGCGCGGATCGCCGCGCTCGATACCGACATCGCCGCGATCCTCGCCCCGGCACAGGGCAAGCCGCTGGTCGTCTATCACGATGCCTACGGCTATTTCGCCGCCCATTACGGGCTTTCCGTCTTCGGCTCTGTCGCGCTTGGCGATGCAACCTCTCCCGGCGCTGCCCGCCTTGCCGACCTGCGCGCCGGAGTGGAGGGAGAGTCCCGCCTCTGCCTCTTTCCCGAAGCGCAGCATGATCCGGCCCTTGTCCAGCAACTCGCCGAAGGCACGAAGGCGACATTGGGCAAGGCCCTTGATCCCAACGGATCGCTGCAGGATCCCGGCCCCGATGCCTTTGACGGCATGATGCGCAGCCTTGCCACCACCATCGCCGATTGCGTCACCGGCGGCTGATTGTGCACCGGGGCGGGTCTCGACGCTTGACCTGCCTCGCCGCAGGGGCCACCACTGGACCCGGCCATAGGCTGGGGGGATCGGATGGCGGAACGGCAACTGGGGATCGCGCCTTTCGGACGCACCGGCGGGGGCGAACCCGTGCAGCGGATCACGATTGGCCGTGACGGGCTTTGTGTCTCTGTGCTCACCTTCGGGGCCGTCCTGCACGGGGTCTGGCTGGAAGGCACCACGCGCAACCTGACGCTCGGCTCGGACAGCCTCTCGGATTACGAAGGCGCGATGCGCTATCACGGCGCGCTGGTCGGGCCGGTCGTCAACCGCCTCAGCCATGCCCGTGCCCGCATCGCAGGACAGGACCTCCGGTTCGAGGCCAATCAGGACGGCCGCCACTGCCTGCATTCGGGCGCGGCGGGCACCTATCGGAAGGTCTGGCACCTGACCGAGGCGACGGAAGATTCGGCCCGCCTCGAACTCGACCTTCCCGATGGCGAAGGCGGCTTCCCCGGCAATCGCCGCGTCGCGGCCACCTACCGCGTCGAAGGGGCGAGCCTGCACCTGCATGTCCATGTCACGACAGACCGGACCACCCCCGTCAACTTCGCCAATCACAGCTACTGGAACCTCGACGGCAGCGAAACCTGGGCCGGGCACCGCCTCTGGATCGACGCGGACCACTACCTTCCCACCACCCCCGATTTCACCCCAACCGGCGAAATCCGCCCGGTCACGCAGGATGACATGGATTTCCGCAAACCCCGCCGGATCGAGCCGGGCGTGAACCATTTCGACAACAACTTCTGCCTGTCAGACCACAGCGCCCCCCTGCGCGAAGTGCTGCGCCTGAACGGCCAGTCAGGCATCAGCATGACGGTTTCCACCACCGAACCCGGCATTCAGGTCTATGACGGGCGCAACGCCATCCGCCCCGGCAGATCCCCCTACGAGGGCCTCGCGATCGAGGCGCAGGCCTGGCCCGATGCGCCCAATCACGCGGGTTTCCCCTCGATCCTGCTCGATCCCGGGCAGACCTATGTCCAGCACACGGTCTGGCGCTTCGGTCGCGGCTAGCCGTCCACCCCACCCTGACCGGCCGCACGGAACCACTCGATGATCGCCGCGCGTTCCTCGGGTTCCATATAGGTCAGGTTCGCGGGGGGCATCGCATGCGACAGCCCCGCCTGCATGTAGATCCGCCGTGCCTCGGCGGCGATCTGGGCCGGCGTTTCCAGCACCACGCCCTTGGGGGCCCAGTGCATCCCCTCCCATGCGGGCTCCGCCGCATGGCACATCGAACAGCGCCCCTGAACGATGCTGACCACATCCTCGAACCCGCCGGCCGAGGCATAAGTCAGCGCCGCCCCCGACAGGGCCGCCCCCTCGCCCTCCTCCTCGCCCCCCGGGCGCAGCGCCATGGGTGCCGTCGACAGCCAGGCGATGATCAGGAACAGCACCGCCGTCGCGGCCCATGTCCAATGCGGGCTGCCCTTGCGCGCGTGCTGGGTGTTGAACCAGTGCCGGATCGTCACCCCCATCAGGAAGACAAGGCTCGCGATCAGCCAGTTCCATTCCGTGGCAAAGACCAGCGGATAATGGTTCGACAGCATCAGGAACAGCACCGGCAGCGTCAGGTAATTGTTATGCGTGCTGCGCTGCTTGGCGATCTTGCCGTATTTCGGGTCGGGCGTGCGGCCGGCCTTCAGATCGGCCACCACGATCTTCTGGTTGGGGATGATCACCATAAAGACGTTGGCCGACATGATCGTCGCCGTGAACGCGCCCAGATGCAGCAGCGCCGCGCGCCCGGTGAACACCTGCGTATAGCCCCAGGCCATCGCCACCAGCACCGCAAACAGCGCCACCATCAGCACCGTCTGGTTCGCATTCACGAACACCCGGCACAACGTCGTATAGATCCCCCAGCCCAGCGCCAGCGATCCCACCGAAATCGCCACCGCCTGCCATGTCGCCAGTTCCATCACATTGGCGTCGATCAGATACATATCCGCGCCAAGGTAATAGACCAGCACCAGCATCGCGAAACCCGAAAGCCAGGTCGCGTAGCTTTCCCATTTGAACCAGGTCAGATGCTCGGGCAGGCGTTCGGGGGCCACCAGATATTTCTGGATGTGATAGAACCCCCCGCCATGGACCTGCCATTCCTCGCCATGCGCAAGTTCCGGCATGCCCGGTGCCTTGCGCAACCCAAGGTCCAGCGCGATGACATAGAAGGACGACCCGATCCACGCGATGGCGGTGATCACATGCGTCCAGCGCGCCGCGATCTCCACCCACTCCCACAGCACGGCCCAGTCATAGATGCCTTCCATCGGCGCGGCTCCCTTGTCATTGTCGCGAAAGGCTATACCGACGCCCATTCGCCTGTTAATCCTGCAAATGCCCAAGCACTTTCAATCTGGGGCAAAGAATGGGGCCGGGCCGCCATGTCCTACGTGAACAACATCCGAATGTTCGTGCGTGTCTATGAATTGGGCAGCATGAGTGCGGCGGCACGCGATCAGCGCTGCTCGCCCGCCGTCGCCTCTGCCCGCATATCGGAATTGGAAAAGCATCTGGGCGTCCGCCTCTTCAACCGCACGACGCGCAGCCTGCAACCCACCGAGAATGGCCGCATCTTCTATGACGGCGCGCGCAAGGTGCTGGAATCGATCGACGAGGCCGAGGCCGCCGTCATGGACGTCACCCAGAACCCGCGCGGCACCATCTTCATCGCCGCCCCCCTCGGGATCGGGCGGCGCTTCATCGCGCCCCATGTCCCCACCTTCAAGGATCTCTATCCCCAGATCGACCTGCGCCTGCGCCTGTCGGACAGGGTGATCGACGTCACGGCCGAAGGGCTCGACATCGCCTTCCACCTTGGCCTGCTGGAGGATTCCACCCTCAAGGTCCGCCTCATTGCCGATTGCCCGCGCATCCTCTGCGCCGCCCCGTCCTATATCGCCCGCCGCGGCATGCCCGCCGATGGCGCGGCGCTGCTCAGCGACCGGCACGATTGTCTGAACCTGCGCTTTCCGGGCACCAAGGAATTCCAGTGGAACCTCCTCACCCCCGAAGGCCCCCGCCGCTTTGAAATCGCCGGTCCCTTCGAATCGGATGATGGCGACGTGCTGACAGGATGGGCGCTCGATGGCTGGGGCATCGTGATGAAGCCGATCTTCGAAGTGGCCGAACACCTCAAGCAGGGCCGTCTCGTTCCCGTGGCACAGGCGACCCCGCCTCTGCCCACGCAGCTTTCCGTGCTGTCCCAGCATCGCCGCCTCAAGGATCCCAAGGTCCGCCTCTTCACCGACTACATCATCGCCCGCATCAAGGCCGACATGGCCGACAGGATGGAGGGGATCGCCCCCCTCATCGCGCGGTGACACTGGGCGCGGTGACACTGGCCTGCCTGCGCGACACGCCCCCTTTCCGGGTCGAATTCGCCGAAGGCACGGGCGAGGATCTGGTGATCGCCTTCTCCAGCATCGGCCATGATCCCGCCCGCATGCCCGCGCCAGAGTTTCAGTCTTCCGCCCGGGCCGGAAACCGGCGCGCCCTCTTCATCATGGATCAAGGGCGCAGCTGGGGCCTGCATCCGGAATTCGCCCCGATGCTTCACACCGCCCTTGCCGCCGCCGGCCCGGCCCGCAACCGCATCGCCATCGGCTCATCCATGGGGGCGGTCTGCGCGCTGCGGGCGGCGCATCTTGCCCCCCTCTCCGCCGTTCTGGCCATCGGCCCGCAATCCGACCTCGCCGATCCGCGCTGGCATCACCTGACCGCCGGGTTTCCCGATCCCGGCCCGCCCCTTCCTGTGCCAGGCGTCTGGACCATCCTTTTCCACGGACTCGCCGATGATCGCGCACAGGCGGCAGGCTTTGCCGCCGCGCCGGGCGTGGATCACCTGCTTTTTCCCGGCATCACCCATTCCGACCTTGCCCGCCACCTGCGCGCCGCAGGCGTCCTGCAGGGCTTGATCGACGCCGCCTGTGCCGGAGACCGCCGCCGCCTTCTGCGCATTGCCACATCCGCAGGTGGGGTTCGTCGCGGCAAAGGTATGGGTCTGTAAGAACGGCTTAAGATATCATTGATGTCAGTCGTTGCCCTTTTCGAAGACGGAAAGGGACATCACCATGGCCAGCATCATCATCCGCAACCTCGAAGATGACGTCAAAGCCCGCCTGAAGCTGCGCGCCGCACAGAAAGGCCGCTCGATGGAGGAAGAGGCCCGCGACGCCCTGCGCCATTCCGTCGGCGCCATCCATCCGCGCAGCGATCTGGGCGCCGCCATCGCCGCCCGCTTCGCAGCACTCAATGTCAGCCTGCCGCTGATGGACCGACGCGCATGATCCTTCTCGATACGCCGGTGATATCGGCGCTGATGGACCCGGAACCGGATGCCCGGATCCTGTCCTGGTTCGCAGACAACCCCGCCGCCCGGCTGCACATCTCCACCGTGACCGAGGCCGAACTCCTCGCCGCCGCCGCGCGCCTGCCCGATGGCCTGCGCCAGCGCACCATCGCCCAGATCGACGCCATGGTGGCCGAAGATTTCGCCGGCCGCGTCCTGCCGCTGGACAGCGCCGCCGCCCGAGATCTGGCCGCGATCCTTGCCCGCGCCGCCCGTCTCGGACAGACCATTCCCATGGTCGCCGCCCAGAATGCCGCCATCGCCCGCGCCAATGGCGCAAGACTGGCCACGCTGCACCCGACCGCCTTTGACGGCACCGGGGTCGATCTGATCAACCCGCTGGATCAGGACCCGCGATACGTGGAATAGGCAAAGGGCGAAATGAGCAAGGGCACATGATAATGCTGCCCCGCATCCGGCACGCCAAAGCGGATCGGGATCTGATCAAGGAACAGCACCCCCTCGCCCGCCTGCCCCGTCGCCCGCAGGTAATCGCCGGCAAAGAAGACCAATTCATAGCTGCCTTCGGTGAAATCCTTGCCCGTCAGCATCGGCGCATCGGTCCGCCCATCGGCATTCGTCACCGTCTCGGCAATCTTGCGATGTGAATTCCCGCTCACCCGATAAAGCGCGATGGTCACCCCCGCCGCAGGTTTCCCCCGCGCGGTATCCAGAACATGCGTCGTCAAGCGTCCACCGGCCATGCCATCCTCCTGCCTTGCTCCCGCATCCTAACCGCAATTCCCCCGCGCAGGCGACTGGATCGCCCGCGGATAGGTCTTTCAGGCATTTTTTGATAAACGCTTCCCGCTTTCCCGCCTAAGCTTCGATCAACACAGCACAAACGGGGACACAAGACGTGAACCGCTACCCGCGCGATTTCCGGGGCCACGGCCCCAACCCGCCCGATGCGAAATGGCCCGGGGGCGCAAGGATCGCGATCTCCCTCGTCCTCAACTATGAAGAGGGCGGCGAAAACAACCTCCTACACGGCGACGCGCAGTCTGAGGCCTTCCTTTCCGATATCGCCGGAGCCGCCCCCTGGCCGGGGATGCGCCACTGGAACATGGAATCGATCTACGACTACGGCGCGCGCGCGGGCTTCTGGCGGCTCCACCGCCTGTTCACCGAGAGGGGCCTTCCCGTCACCATCTACGGCGTCACCTCCGCCCTCGCCCGCAACCCTGAACAGGTAGCCGCGATGAAGGCGGCGGGCTGGGAAATCGCCTCCCACGGCCTGAAATGGGTCGATCACCGCGACATGCCCGAAGAAGTCGAGCGCGCCCAGATCGCCGAATCCTTCCGCCTGCATGAAGAAGTGACAGGCGAACCCCCGCGCGGCTGGTATACGGGCCGCTGCTCCATGAACACCGTCCGCCTGACGGCCGAAACCGCCCGCCTCGACTGGATCTCCGACACCTATGATGACGACCTGCCCTATTGGCTGGAACTCGGCGACCGCGATCAACTCGTGATCCCCTACACGCTCGAGGCGAACGACATGCGCTTCGCCACCGCCCCGGGCTATATCGAGGGCGAACAGTTCTTCACCTACCTCAAGGACAGCTTCGACACGCTCTATGCCGAAGGCCAGCAAGGCCGCGCCAAGATGTTCTCCATCGGCCTGCATTGCCGCCTGATCGGGCGGCCCGGCAAGATCGCGGGGCTGAAACGCTTTCTCGATTACGCGTCCGGCCATGATGGCGTCTGGTTCGCCCGCCGCATCGACATCGCCCGCCACTGGGCCGCCACCCACCCCCACCACCGCATCGAACGCCCTTCGCAAATGACCCGCGACAGGTTCGTCGAACGCTTCGGTGGCATCTTCGAACATTCCCCATGGATCGCCGAAGGCGCATGGGCGCTGGAACTCGGCCCCGCGCATGACTGCGCCACGGGCCTGCACAACGCGCTGGCCCGCATCTTCCGCAGCGCCACGCCCGACCAGCGCCTCGCCGTCCTGCGCGCCCATCCCGATCTGGCGGGGAAACTCGCCGCCGCCAAACGCCTGACGCCCGAATCCACCGCAGAACAGGCCAGCGCCGCGCTCGACGCGCTGACCGATGACGAACGCGCCACCTTCCAGCGACTCAATACCGATTACGTCGCCAAGCACGGCTTCCCCTTCATCATCGCCGTGCGCGACAACACCAAGGCCTCGATCCTTCAGGCCTTCGCCACCCGCATCGGAAACGACACCACCACCGAATTCGCCACCGCCTGCGCGCAGGTGGAACGCATCGCCGAACTCCGCCTCAAGGACATCCTGCCATGACCGGCTACTACGCCCCAACCGGGGGTCTCCCCCCGCAGACCAGCCTGATGACCGGCCGCGCCGTCTTCACCACGGCCTATGCCTTCATTCCCAGGGGCGTCTTCTCCGACATCGTCACCTCCTACCTTCCCGGCTGGACGAAGACCCGCCTCTGGCTGATCGCCCGGCCCATGTCCGGCTTCTCCGAAACCTTCAGCCAATACGTGATGGAGGTCTCCCCCGGCGGCGGTTCCGACGCACCCGATCCGGAAACAGGGGCGGAACACTGGCTCTTCTTCACCCATGGCCTTGCCACCCTCACCATCGGCGATCAGTCGCAAGAGGTGGAATCCGGCTCCTACGCCTATATCCCGCCCGGCACCCGCTGGACCCTTCTCGCCGAAGGCGCGGAACCCGCACGCTTCCACTGGCTGCGCAAGCTTTACGAACCCGCGCCCGGCCTGACCATCCCTGACCCGATCCTGATCAACGAACGCGATCTCGCCCCCATCGCCATGCCGGACACGCAGGGTCGCTGGGCCACCACCCGCTTCGCCGATCCCGCCGACCTGCGCCACGATGCCCATGTGAACATCGTCACCTTCCAACCCGGCGGGGTCATCCCTTTCGAGGAAACCCATGTCATGGAACACGGCCTCTTCGTCCTCGAAGGCAAGGCCGTCTACAAGCTCAACCAGGACTGGGTCGAGGTGGAGGCAGGCGATTTCATGTGGCTCCGCGCCTATTGCCCGCAGGCCTGCTATGCCGCAGGCCCCGGCTCCTTTCGCTATCTCCTCTACAAGGACGTCAACCGCCACGCCAAATTGCGCGGTCCGGGCGCCTTCGGCCCGACCCGCTGATCCCCCAACGCACCCCCTGCTTCATCTTGGCCCAAATACCCCGGGGTGCGGGGCAGGCCCCCGCTCCGACAGGCGTCACCCATGCGACAGATCCATACTGAACCCCTCACCGCTGCCGCCTTCGCACCGTTCGGCGATGTGCTTGAGGCCACGGGCGACTTCCGCCTGATCAATGCGGGCCTCTGCCGCCGCCACCACGATCGCGCCATACTGGATTTCGGCCCGGATGGCCGTGCGGGCCTCTCGGTCTTCAAGGCCGAACCCCGCGCGCTGCCCTACAGCTTCGATCTGATCGAACGCCATCCCGAAGGCTCACAGGCCTTCCTGCCGATGACCGCCGACCCCTTCCTCGTGATCGTGGCGAAAAACCCTGCCGACACCCCGCGCGCCTTCCTCACCGATGGCAGTCAGGGCATCAACCTGCATCGCGGCACCTGGCATGGCGTGCTGACGCCACTCCACCCTCCCGGCCTTTTCGCCGTGGTGGATCGCATCGGCCCCACCCCCAATCTCGAAGAACACCGCTACCCGGAACCCTGGACCGTCCTCGTCTGAGGCCGCGCCTCGTCAGCCCATCCGCAGCGCCACATCCAGCATCCGGTTGGAAAAGCCCCATTCATTGTCATACCAGCCGAACACCCGCAGCATGCCCCCCGCCGTTACCCGCGTCTCCGGGCAGGCCATCACGATGCTTTCGGACCGCGCGCGCAGGTCGGTCGATACCAGCGGCCGGTCCGTCGCCCCGATCACGCCGCCCACCGCCCGCAGCGCAGCGTTCACCTCCTCCGCCGTCACCTTGCGCGCCGTCATCACCGCCAGATCCACGCAAGAGACGGATGCCGTCGGCACCCGCACCGCCGATCCCTCGATCCGCCCCGCGATCTGCGGCAGCACCACATCCAGCAAGCGGCTGGCCGATGTCGTCGTCGGCACCATCGACAACGCCGCTGCCCGCGATCGCGGATAATCCGCCGCGGGCGCATCCACCGTGGGCTGGCTCCCGGTATAGCAGTGGATCGTGGTCATCGACCCCGTCACCACCCCCCAGTTGTCGTCGATCAGCCGCGCCAGCGGCGCCAAGGCATTCGTCGTGCAAGAGGCATGGGATACCACCGCCTGCCCCGCCAGCACCCCCTCATTCGCCCCCAGCACCACCGTCACATCCGCCGCCTTCGATGGCCCCGAAACCAGCACCCGGCCAGCCCCCGCCCGCAGCCCCCGCTCCGCCACCTCCCGCGCATCGGCCCGGCCCGTGCATTCCATCACCACATCCACCCCCGCCAGCGCGAGGGTCGAAATATCGGGCGTCCGATGCAGCGGAATGGCCCGCCCATCCACCACCAACACCCCTGGCTCCAACGCGACCGTCCCGCGCCAAGGCCCGAAGACGCTGTCATATTCAAAGAGATAGGCGCACATCTCCGACGCGGCGATGTCGTTGATCCCGGCAATCTCCAGCCCCGGCCATTTCGCCGGGGATTGCAACGCCGCGCGCAGCACCGACCGTCCGATCCGACCGAAACCATTGATGAAGACGCGCATGTGACCAAGCCTCCCCGACCGATGCGCCAGTCAGACCATGGCCCCGCAGGGGGTTCAATGGCTGAAACGAAATATGATCAAAAGCCAGGCTTGCGGCAAAGCCCGGCACGGGCTCCGCCACCGGGCCTTTCCCGGCGATAGCGCGACGCCTCCCTCCGATTTCTGCGTCAGAAATCGGCGCGAAATCTGCGTCAGATTTCGCTAGACGGCGACCTCCATACCCAGCCCGCGCTCCCGCGCGCGCCGCACGGCTACCGCCGCGACCGCAAGATCCTGCAACCCCACGCCGGTCCCATCGAACAACGTGATCTCCTCCGCCGACCGCCGCCCTGCATCCGCCCCGGTAAGCACCGTCCCCAGCGGCACGATATCCGCCGCCGCGACGAGGCCCGCCGCTACCGCATGCTGCGCCTCGCCGATGGTCACCGACTGCGCCACCTCATCCGTGAAGAGCCGCGCCTTCGCGACCAGTGCAACCTCCACCTCCTGCTTGCCCTTGGTGTCAGTCCCCATGCAGGCCAGATGCGTGCCGGCTGCCACATGCCCCGCCATCAGCGATGCGGCGGGGGATGAGGTGATGGTGATGATCGCATCCGCCTCCGCCATCCGCTCCAAACCCACCGCCTCGAATGGCAGTCCCAGTTCCGCCGCCACCGCACCCAGCCTGGGCAGCATGTCGGGATGCAGGTTCCAGGCGATCACCCGATCCCAATCCCGCACCCGCGCCGCGGCGCGCAACTGGAACCCCGCCTGATGCCCCGCCCCCACGATACCCAGGACTCGCGCATCTGCCCGCGCCAGCCGGTCAATCGACAGGGCCGAAGCCGCCGCCGTTCTCAGCGCTGTCAGCAGGTTACCCCCCACCATCGCCACGGGCCGCCCGCTTTCGGGATCGAACAGATAGACGGTGGACTGGTGATTGATGATGCCACGCTGCGCATTGCCGGGGAAATATCCCCCCGCCTTCACCCCCAGCATCCCGCCTGCGCGGTCGAGGCCCGACTTGAACCCGTATTGCCGCCCCTCGCCCAGCGCCTCGCGCACGACAGGAAAGTTGTAGGCCTCTCCCGTTGCCATAGCGGCAAAGGTGGCGGCCACCGCGTCATAGGCATCGTCGGGCGAAACGAGGTCGGCGATCAGCGCCTCGGATACGATCAGCATCTGGCAATCCTTGCAGTCCGATGGGTTCCGTCGGGCAGGGCGGGGGGAGCCCCGCTCCCCCCGCACCCCCCTTTTCTCTCAATAGGCCTTGCCGCGCGCCGACACCGGCCAGACCACCTCCACCTTCCCGTTCCGCACGCCCACATACCAGTCATGGACATTGCAGGTCGGGTCGCAATGCCCCGGCACCAGACGCAGCTTGTCATTCACCTTCAGAACACCAGCCGGGTCTTCGATCACCCCATGCTCATCGCTGCATTTGATGTATTTCACATCATCGCGGCCATAGATCACCGGCAGCCCGCTATCCACCGACTGTGCCTTCAGACCCGCGTCGCAGATCGCCCGGTCGGCCTTGGCATGGGACATCACGCTGGTCAGGATGAACAGCGCATTCTCCCATTCCCCTTGGTCGATCCGCTTCCCGTCCTTGTCGAGGATGCGCCCGTAATCCGCATCCATGAAGGCGTAAGACCCGCATTGCAGCTCGTTGTAAACCCGCGAGGCCCCCTCGAAATAATAGGATCCCGTCCCGCCGCCTCCGACGATGTCGCAGTCGATCCCCTCGGCCTTCAGCGCATCGACGGCGTCGCGCACCATGGCAACGGCGATGTCGATCTTGGCTTTGCGGTCCTCATAGCGGTCCATGTGCTGCATCGCACCCTGATAGGCCTGGATGCCCGCAAAGCGCAGCCCAGGCGCCGCTTCAATCGCCTTGGCCAAGGCCAGCACGGCCGGCGTCGTCGTCACCCCGCAGCGCCCCGCGCCGCAGTCGATCTCCACAAGGCACTCGATCGTGGTCCCGTGCTTCACCGCCGCCGCCGACAGGTCGGCCACGTTGGCCGGATCATCCACGCAGCAGATCGCCCGCGCCCCCAGCTTCGGAATGCGCGCCAGACGATCAATCTTCGCCGGATCACGCACCTGATTGCTGACCAGCACATCCTTGATACCGCCGCGCGCAAAGACCTCGGCCTCGCTCACCTTCTGGCAGCAGACGCCGCAGGACCCGCCCAGCCGTTCCTGCAGCAGCGCCACATCCACCGACTTGTGCATCTTCCCATGCACCCGGTGCCGCACGCCCATCTCCTGCGCGAACCGCCCCATCTTCACGATGTTGCGCTCCAGCGCGTCCAGATCCAGCACGAGGCAGGGCGTCTGGATATCCGCCTCATCCATCCCCGGCAGCGCGGGGATGTCATAGCCCACTTCCAACCCGTCGAAATTTCCGCGTCCATCCATCTTCGTCACCCCTTCATCCAAGGCAGCTTGTCCAGATCCACATTCCCGCCGGTCAGGATCACCCCGACCCGCTTGCCCCGGAACCTTTCCGGGTTCTTCAGGATCACGGCCAGCGGCACCGAACAGCTGGCCTCGATCACGATCTTCATCCGCTTCCAGTGCAGCTTCATCGCCTCCACGATCTCCTCCTCCGTCGCCGTCAGGACATCGGTCGCGTGGTGCTTTACGAAATGCCAGGTCAGTTCCTTCAGCGGCACCTTCAACCCGTCGGCCACCGTGTCGGGCGCATCATCGGCGATGATATGCCCCGCGCGGAAGCTGCGCGCCGCGTCATCGGCATTCACCGGCTCGGCGGCATAAATCTCCACCCCCGGCGCGATGGAGGACAGCGTCAGGCAGGTTCCCGAAATCATCCCGCCCCCGCCGATCGGCGCCACCACGGCCTCCAGCCCCTCCACCTGCTCCATCAACTCGCGCGAACAGGTCCCCTGCCCGGCGATCACGCGCGGATCGTTATAGGGATGCACGAAATCCGCCCCCGTCCGCGCCTGCACCTCGGCGAACACCGCCTCGCGGCTGCTGGTCGATGGTTCGCATTCCACGATCTCCCCGCCATAGCCCCGCACCGCATCCTTCTTGGCCTGCGGCGCCGTCCTCGGCATCACCACCGTGCAGGGAATGCCCCGCCGCCCCGCCGCATAGGACAGGCTCAGCGCGTGGTTCCCGCTCGAATGCGTGGCCACCCCGCGATCCAACTGGTCATCCCGCAGCCCGAACACCGCGTTCGACGCGCCGCGCACCTTGAACGCCCCGGCCTTCTGGAAGTTCTCGCATTTGAAGAACAGTTCCGCCCCCGTCAGTTCGTTCAGAAAGGTCGAGGTCAGCACTGGCGTCCGGTGGATATACGGCCGGATCCGCTCATGCGCCGCCAGAACATCATCATAG
This sequence comes from Paracoccaceae bacterium, assembly GCA_041397045.1. GTDB lineage: Bacteria > Pseudomonadota > Alphaproteobacteria > Rhodobacterales > Rhodobacteraceae > Paragemmobacter. The sequence goes on along the minus strand of JAWKXK010000013.1, from coordinate 40,572 downwards.
GTCGGCACGCTCAATCCCTGAAAATCCTTCATCACCGCCCCCTTATTCCGCCGCCATGGCCAAAGGCGTCGCCGATCCGCGATAGAACTCCGCCGCCGCCGCCACGCCCGACCCAAGCCGCACGTCCCATCCCAGATCGGCCATGCACATCTCTGCCGTGGCCAACCCGCCCAGCACCATCACATCCGTCAGCATCCCCAGATGCCCGATTCGGAACACCTTGCCCGCCACTTCGCCCAGCCCCACGCCAAAGGCCACGCCATATTTCTCCGCCGCCAGTTTCACGAGGTCGGTTCCGTTGCACCCGGCAGGCACCACGACCGCCGTCACCGTATCCGAATAAAGATCGGCCGAGTCCGCGCAGGGCCGCATTCCCCAGGCCGCCACCGCGCGCCGCACGCCTTCGGCCAGACGGTGATGGCGGGCATAGACGGCCTCCAGCCCCTCGTCCTCCAGCATCTCGATGGATTTCGCCAACCCCGCGATCAACCCCACGGCAGGCGTGTAGGGATACCCCCCCGCCGCATAGCCCTTCAGCATGTCGCGGAAGTCAAAGAATGTCCGGGGAAGACGCGCCCCCTCCATCGCGGCCAGCGCCTTGTCGGAAACCCCAAGGATCGCAAGCCCCGCCGGCAGCATGAATCCCTTCTGGCTGCCCGCCACGGCGATATCAACGCCCCATCCGGCCATATCGAACGGCATCGACCCGATGGAGGACACCCCATCGACAAACAGCATCGCCCCATGCCCCGCCGCATCCATCGCGCGCCGGATGCCCTCGATGTCGGACCGCACCCCCGTCGCCGTCTCGTTATGCGTGGCCAGAACCGCCTTGATCCGGCCTGCCTTGTCGGCCTTCAAAGCCGCTTCGATGGCTGCAACAGGCGCGCCCTGCCCCCAGGGCGTCTCGATGATCTCCACCTCCAGCCCATGCCGCTGGCACAGGTCGATCCAGCGATGGCTGAACATCCCGAAGCGCGCCGCCAGAACCGTGTCGCCGGGCGACAGGGTGTTGGTGATCGCCGCCTCCCATCCGCCAGTGCCGGTCGACGGCAGGATGATCACCTCGCCCCCCTCCATCCGCAACACGCGCCGGACCCCCGCCACCGCCGGGCGGAACAGCCGCCCGAAGGCCGCCGACCGGTGATCCAGCGTCGGCATGTCACAGGCCTTGCGGATCGCCTCGGGAATATTCGTTGGTCCGGGAATGAAGACGGGATTCTGAAAGGACATGGCGACCACCTCTCTGGCTCATGCGTTCACCCTAACCCTCGACCCAGAGACGACACAATTTTTTCGAAAACATTTTTCAACAAACGAAAAATGCATTATCCTTACTTCAAATCAGAGACTTGCGCTTTTTCACCTGCAACCGGACCCGCCCAGATGCCCACAAAACCCCGCGGCCGACCCAAGGCTTTCCACGACAAGACCGACCAGAACACCGTGCAGGCGCTCGACCGCGCGCTGGGGCTTCTCTCCACCCTTGCCGGCCATCCCGGCCTGACATTGTCGGAACTCGCCGAAACCTCCGGCCAGGCCGTCGCCACCGTCTACCGCGCCCTTGTCACCCTGCAATCGCACGGCATGGTGGAATCCGAAGACCCTGCCCAGATCTGGCATATCGGCCCCGGCGCCTTCCGCGTGGGCTCCGCCTTCCTGCGCCGGACCAAGGTGGTGGAACGCGCCCGGGCGGCGATGGACGGGCTCATGCGCGACACGGGCGAAACGGCCAATCTGGGGATCGAAGTCGGCGACGAAGTCCTCTTCCTCTCCCAGGTCGAAACCCATCAGGCGATCCGCGCCTTCTTCCCCCCCGGCACCATCGCCCCCATGCATGTCTCCGGCATCGGCAAGGCCCTGCTTGCCTGGTATCCGGAAGAAAAAGTCAGGGGCATCCTCGCCCGCAAGGGCCTCGAACGCTTCACCTCCCTCACCCACACATCCGAAACCGCCCTTCTGCGCGATCTCGCCCGCACCCGCGACCGCGGCTTCGCCATCGACGATCAGGAACGCGCCGAAGGCATGCGCTGCGTCGCCGCCCCCATCTTCAACGCGCATAGTGAACCCATCGCCGGTCTCTCCGTCAGCGGCCCCGCCTTCCGCATGGGCCTGTCGGATGCAACCCGCCTCGGCACCCTCGTCCGCGCCGCCGCCGACCGGGTGACCGAGGCGACAGGGGCCAGCAACCAGAGGCCTAGCTTCCTTCATCTTGGCGAAAAATACCCGCGGGGGCGGGCGCGCAGCGGCTGCGGGGGCGGCAGCCCCCCACCCCTTCGGACGGGGCGAAGTCCCCGGCCGAAGGGAAAAAGGAATGTCGCGGCACGCGACGCCGCTCAATTGCCGCTATTGCAGATCGCGGAACGCCGCCTGCATGCGCGCCACGGCCTCCTCCACCACCGTGCGCGGCGCGGCGATGTTGAAGCGCAGGAAGGTCTCGCCCCCGGTCCCAAAGGCATCGCCATGATTGGTGGCGATCCGCGCCTCCTTTTCCACCCGCGCGATGAATTCCGCAGGTGTCATCCCTGTGCCGGAAAAATCCAGCCAGGCCAGATAGGTCGCCTCCAGCTTCATCGACCGCAGCCCCGGAATGCCCGCCATTCCGGCATCAAAAACCTGCCGGTTCCGCTCCAGATAGGCCATCAGCCCATCCACCCATTCCGCACCCTCGGGCGAATAGGCCGCCGTCGCCATATGCATCCCGAAACTGTTCCCGGAAATGCCAAGCCCCATGATCTTCGCCGCGAACTTTGCCTTCAGCGCGGGGTCCGCAATGATCACATTCCCCGTATGGCTGCCCGCGATGTTGAAGGTCTTGGTCGTCGCCGTCATCATCACCAGCCGGTCCGCGATCTCCGGCGCGGCCAGCGGCATCGGCAGATGCTTCTGCCCCGGAAAGACCAGATCATGGTGGATCTCGTCCGACACCAATATCAGGTCATGACGCTTGCAGAACTCCGCCACGCCCCGCAATTCCGCCGCCGTCCAGACCCGCCCGCCCGGATTGTGCGGCGAGCAGAGGATGAACATCCGCTCCGTCCCGGTCATCAGCGCGTCCCAGGCATCGAAATCCATCTCATACCGCCCGTCGACCAGCGCAAGCGGGCATTCCCGCACCTCGCGGCCCGCCGCTTTGATCGTCCGCGCAAAGGCATGATAGACCGGCACCGTCAGCACCACGCCATCCCCCGGCGCGGTAAAGGCCTCAAGGCACAGCCCCGTCCCGTTCACCAATCCATGCGTGGTAAAGATATCCTCCGCCGCCACATCCCATCCATGGCGCGTCTTCATCCACCAACGGATCGCCTCCAGATAGGCACGGTCATCGCCGAAATAACCATAAACCCCATGCGCCGCCATCCGCTCCACCGCCCGCTGCACGCAGGCCGGGGGACGGAATTCCATGTCCGCCACCCACATGGCCAACCCGCCCTCGGCAGGAACGCCATAGAGTTTCTCCATCATGTCCCATTTCACGCAATGCGTGCCACGGCGGTCGATTAGGGTATCAAAGCTCATCTCGGCCCTCTGTCCTTGTTCCGGCCCGGGATAAAGCAAAGGCCGATTGTTCCAGTTCTGAGTTATTAATAGGAATTTTTTATCACATCAATTTACATTTTCAGGATATTATTCCGATATTTCAATAGCAATCATAACATCGTTCTCCACCAGATCCACCTCGCGCGCCCTCTGCCCCGGCATTGCGCCATCGGGCGGTTTTCCGTAAATCATCCCCATGATCCGCCCAATCCTGATCCATCCCGACCCGCGCCTCAAGAAGCTCTGCGAACCTGTCGCCGGGATTACCCGGGAAATGGGCAAACTTGCCGAAGACATGCTGCAGACGATGTATGATGCCCCCGGCATCGGCCTCGCCGCGCCGCAAGTGGGCATCACCCGCCGCCTCATCGTGATGGATTGCGTCAAGGGCGAAAACGAAACCCCGCGCCCCATGGCCCTTTTCAACCCGGAAATCACCTGGTCCTCCGAGGAGCTTTCGACCTACGAGGAAGGCTGCCTCCATCCCCGACCAATATGCCGAAGTGCAGCGTCCCGCCGAGGTGCGCGTCCGCTGGATGGGCCTTGATGGCAAGGAACAGGAAGAACAGTTCTCCGGCCTCTGGGCGACCTGCGTCCAGCACGAGATCGACCATCTCAATGGCAAGCTCTTCATCGACTATCTGGGTCCGCTCAAGCGCCAGATGATCACCCGCAAGATGGAAAAGCTGAAACGCGAACGCGCGCGGCAGGGCTGATGGCGGTTCTTCCCATCCTGCGCTGGCCCGACCCACGCCTTGCCACGCCTTGCGCCCCCGCCACGCCGGATGATGCCACCCGCGCCCTCGCGCAGGATCTGCTGGATACGATGTATGCCGCCCCCGGCCGCGGTCTGGCCGCGCCGCAGGTGGGAAGGCTCATCCGCCTCTTCGTCATGGATGTGACGTGGAAGGAAGGCAGCCCCAGCCCCGCATCCTCCTCAACCCCGAAATCCTCTCCGCCTCCGCCACCACCGCCACCGGCCCCGAAGGCTGCCTCTCCATTCCAGGCCTCACGACCGACATCACCCGCTCCGCCGAAATCCACCTCCGCTGGACCGATCCCGACGGCAACCGCCATGAGGAAACCCTCACCGGTTTCGCCGCCATCTGCGCCCAGCACGAAATCGACCATCTCGATGGCCTGATCACCTTCGACCGCCTCCCCCCCGCCCGCCGCGCGGCGCTGGAGGCCGCCTATCTCGCAGGACTTCCCGCATGACCGTCCGCCCCTGCCTGCCCTGGCCCCACCCCATCCTGAAAACCCCGGCCGCCACCGTAGAGGCGATCACCGACGACATCCGCGCCATCTGGACAGACATGATCGACACGATGGAGGCCATGCCCGGCTATGGCCTCGCCGCCGTGCAGATCGGCATCCCCCTGCGCCTTGCCGTCGTCGATTGCTCCACCGAACGCGGGCAGGCCATCCGCATGGCCAATCCCGAAATCCTCCATGCCTCGGTCCAGAACCGCGCGCATGAGGAAGCCTCGCCCAACCTCCCCGGCGTTTCCGCCACCATCGTACGCCCCCGCGCCGTGACCGTCCGCTTCCTGAACGACCGGGGCGAAATCGAAGAGCGTGACTTCGTCCACCTCTGGGCCACCTCCGTCCAACACCAGATCGACCATCTGGCGGGCAAGATGTTCTTCGACAACCTCTCGCAGCTAAAACGAAAGATGCTGCTCGCCAAGGCCGAAAAACTGCGGAGGCGCGGATGAAACTCGTCTTCATGGGCACGCCCGACTTCTCCGTCCCCGTGCTGCAGGCCCTCGTCGCCCGGCATGACATCGTCGCCGTCTACACCCAACCCCCCCGCCCAGCGGGACGCGGCAAAGACCTCCGCCCCACCCCCGTCCATGCTGCCGCCACCGCGCTCGGCCTGCCCGTCCGCCACCCCGTCAGCCTGAAATCCCCCGAAGAACAGGCCGCCTTCGCCGCACTCGATGCCGATGCCGCCGTCGTCGTGGCCTACGGCCTGATCCTTCCACAAGCGATATTGACGCGCCCGCCACAAGCCGCCTGAACATCCATGCTCTCGCTCCTGCCCATACGAGGCGGCAGCCTTCATCCACCGCGCCATCATGGCGGGCGATGCGGAAACCGGCATCTGCATCATGCAGATGGAAGCCGGCCTCGACACCGGCCCCGTCCTCCTGCGCGAGGCAACCCCCATCGGCACCGAAGAAACCACCCAAGACCTGCACGACCGCCTGTCGCAGATGGGCGCGCGGCTGATCGTCGAAGCCCTCGACCGCCTCCCCAGCCTCACCCCCGAACCCCAACCCGCGGAAGGCGTCACCTACGCCGCCAAGATCGACAAGGCCGAATCCTGCATCGACTGGTCCTGCCCGGCAGAAGAAATCGACCGCCAGATCCGTGCCCTCCTCGCCCTTCCCCGGCGCATGGTGCATGGCCGGGGGCGAACGCATCAAGCTCCTCCGCTCCCGCCTCGCCACGGGCAACGCCCCGCCCGGCACGCTCCTTGACAGCCTCACCATCGCCTGCGGCTCAGGTGCCGTCGAAATCACCCTCGCCCAGCGCGAGGGAAAGAAGGCCCAGACCCCGCAGGATCTGCTCAACGGCTTCTCCCTCCCCTCCCGTCTGGACTGAATGCGCAACCTGCGCCACACTCCCCCCGGCAGACCGGAGGCACGCATGCCCATCCTCATCCTCATCGTCATCGGCGCCGCCGCGGGCTTCCTCGCCACCCGCTTCATGCGCGTGCAGACGGATGTGCCCACCACCATCGCCATCGGCGTGGGCGGGGCGCTGCTCGGCTGGTTGATCCTGCGCTTCCTCGTCTCCATCACCGGCTGGGTCGCGGCCTTCGTCGGCGCTGTGATCGGGGCCATGGCCCTGATCTGGCTCTGGCAGAAATACATCGGCAGATGATCGAACCGGCAGCCCCTATCCCAGACGCCGCACGACATCCTTCAGCCTGAACCCGCCCCCGCCAACCACGGACCAGAGCATCCGTCCCTGCCAGGCGGCAAACAGCATCGCCGCCGCCTCGGCCCGGCTTCCCATCTTTGCCGCCAACACCCGCTCCACCCCGGCACGCCATGCCGCCGCCTGCGGGGCCATCGCCGCATCCGCAAGGCTTTCGCGCAGCAGCGCGGGCGGCAGAACCGCCCCCAGCGCCTTAAGAAATCCCTGCGCGGTTTCCTCGCGCGCGGCCAGCGTCTCGGTCACCGCCTCCACGCCCGCCCAGCCATGGGCCATCGCCGCCCGCACCATCCCCAGCCTGTCGCCATATCGCTGCACCAGCGACGCGGGCGCCAATCCGCACAGCTTCGACACCGTCCCGAACGACACGCCCGCCGCGCCTCCCTCGGCCATCAGCCGCAGGATGGCGTCAAAGATCTCTGCATCCGGAATGCTGCGCGGTCTGGCCATGCAATACGAATAGCCGTTCGCAATTCCCCTTGCAATCCGCCCAGCCTATCGGCGCGGCGATCCGGGCCGGGGCGGCCTTGCCTTGTAGACGGGCAGCCGCCAGCCAAAGCCAAGGCTCCCCGCCCGCAGCACCAGCGTCACCAGCGCGCAGGCCAGCAGCGCCTGCCACCCCTCTGCCCCGACAAGGCCCAGCAGAACCGCCGCCCCCGCCCCGCAAAAGGCGCAGGTGACATAAAGCTCCCCCTGCTTCAGCACCAGCGGAACCTCGTTGCAGACGACATCCCGCATCAGCCCGCCCATGCAGCCCGTCACCATCCCCATCACCAGAACCACCGGCCAGCCCAGCCCTTCGGCAAGCGCCACCCCCACGCCCGCCGGCACCGCCACCGCCAGCGCACAGGCATCCAGCCATTCCAGCGCGCGATACCGGCTCTCAAGGCGATGCGCCCCGAAGAACACCACCACCGCCGCCAGCGTCGCCAGCAGCAGCAGGACTGGGTCCGAAATCCACAGGGGCGGCCGATCCAGGATCACGTCGCGCAAGGTGCCGCCCCCCACCGCCGTCAGGCAGGCGATGAAGATGAACCCCACGATATCCAGCTGCGCCCGGCTCGCCACCAGCGCCCCCGTCAGCGCAAAGATCGCGACCGAGGCATAGTCCAGCACCGACAGCAGGGCCTCCGCCGGCAGCGCAAGGCCCGGGGCCATCATGCGCTTTTTACCTTGAACGGCGCCATTCCGGCCCGGGCCAGCGCATCGGCCCGCTCGTTCTCCTCATGCCCGGCATGGCCCTTGATCCAGCGCCACTGCACCTTGTGCCGTGCCTGCGCCTGATCCAGCCGCTGCCACAGATCGGCATTCTTCACCGGATCCTTCCCCGCCGTGCGCCAGCCATTGCGCTTCCAGCCATGGATCCATTCCGTAACGCCGTTCTTCACATAGGCGCTGTCCGTCACCACCGTGATCTCGGATGCCTTGGCCAGCGCCTCCAGCGCCGAAATCGCCGCCAGCAACTCCATCCGGTTGTTGGTGGTCATCCCCTCGCCGCCCGAAAGCTCGCGCTCCTTCACCACCGCGCCCCCATCGCGGGCGATCAGCAGGACACCCCAGCCCCCGGGGCCGGGATTTCCCGAACAGGCCCCGTCGGTATAGGCGAAAAGATCCGGCATGCAGCGCTCCTTTTCCCCCCGTTTAGGCAGCGCCGCCAAGGGCGTCAACCGCTGCCCCCCGCCGGTCAGGCATGGGTGCCGAACGACACACCAACCCGTCCGGGATTGGCGCATGAATGGTGCATTGCCAGTTTTCATGCACGAGGGACACCATGATAAGGATCGGCGATATCGCTACTCCCAGACAGGATCATTCCAATGTCGGCGATAAAACGAGTGGGAAGCCCAAGGTTTCCGACCAGAAGGAAAAGGCGCCAAAACTCGGTGCCGGCAATGCCTTCCTGATTGGCCTGAAGGCCGCGTTCAAATCGCTGACCAATGACAGCTCCTATTCCACGATCCGCAACGAATTGAAGAAGGTGGTCATTCAGGACAAGAAGGACAAGATCGCATCTCAGGGCGAACTGCGCGACAGCCAGAACGCCCGCGAAATGAAGATGGACAGCAAGCCGTCACGGTTGATCGACTTCAAGACACAGGCCGAAACGTCCAGTAAGGACAAGACGATTGCGCGCGAGATCAACCCGGCGGAGGTGGAAAAATTCTTCTTTCCCGAAGTCGGGCGCCAACGGGATACGAAATATGTCACGGCCTTCTTCACCAACATGATTTCGAAATTCCAGAACGAGATGGCGAACAAGGGCAACCAGCCCCAAGACAACCTCAAGAACTTCAAAGAACTTGCAAGCCTTGCGTTAAAAAATGTTGCGAACGTGAACAACATGAGCTCGCTCGATCCGAATATCTTCAAGATGGCCGCGCAGGAATTCGCAAAGGATTTCCGGACAGAAAGCCAGTCATACATGGACGCCCTGCATGACATCATGTCGGGCATGAAGAATCCAACTTCAGATATATCCAAAGAAATCAAGAAACTTGGGCTGGATCAGGTAAAGTCGCAATACGACAAGCTGTCAGGTTCTGGCGGCGGTTTCATCCGGGACAAGGGCGTCGACGCCTTCAATCTGCACATCCTGAACAATGGTGGCGAAAAGTTCCAATCCGAAGCCCGGAATTTCATGTCCACCCACAGCACGAACATAAAGTTCATCGCGCTGGACAATTCCCTGAAGCAATATGAGGAAACAACCGGCACGAAGGCAGAGTTCAAGAAAGGCATCATCAACAAGGATGGCGTGCAAGCCTTGGGCAGCATGGCCATCGAGGTCATCCGGCACATCAAGAACAACGGGATCACCGATGATCTGAAAAAGACCCTTTCGGAAATCAAGGACGTCTTCATTCAGGATGTCGTCGCCAGCACGATTCAGGATGACCTCGCCAACAAGCCCAAGCTCTCGAAATCCGATGCAATCGAAGCCCTCAGAATTCTTGGTGACAGTTCCATGGTGCTGCGGTTCGTCAACCCCGAAGTCTATGGCCGCTCGGCGGGCCGTTCCCACGGACTCTTGGCCCTGTCCCAGTTCCTTCAAATGGTCACGATCGAAGGAAAGCCAGACCCGAACATGCCAGAGGATGCAAAGCAAGAATACGCCAATCAGCTCTCCTTAATCAAAGTCGAACTGAACGGCCTCACGTCCGCCATGGGTCTGCCGACGCTGGAAGAATTCGGAAACCAGATCGACACCGCGATCCGGAAAACGAAGGAAGGGGTCGAAGAAATGCCCGGGCTGAAGGATCCCAAGGAACTGGCCGACCTGTACACCGAAATGGACGACATGCAGACCCTCGACCAATTCGTCGAGGATGAAAAGATCCGTGTAGATCCCGAAACCGCCCACCTTCAGAAGCTCAGCGACAAGGGCCTGCTGCCCAAGGACGACGGGACCGACAATTTCGCCGATATCCTTGGCGAAATCACACCGGAACAGCAAAAGCAGCTGGATGAGTACAACAGGATTGCCGACCTCAGGATCGAGGAGCTGACGAACGAAGTCAACGAACTGTTGGGCCCGAAAGAGAAGATCACGGAAAACAAGACCAACTGATCATTAGCCCGGCGCGGCAGGCCAGACGCGCCTGCCGGCCCCTCCGCTCTGTCGGATCGCCCCTCCCGTATCCTGAACTGGAACCCATGCCATGATCGACGCAAACCACGCCCTTGACGCCATCGCCCGCAAGCTGAACCTCGCCAAGCTTTCCTTCACCGACAGCCAGGTCGGGATCGACGTGAAACCCGATCTCACAATCTTCCTCAGCCTGATCGACGACACCACGATCGAGGCCAGCTGCCTGCTTGAATTCCTCGGCAATGCCGATGCCCCGATGCTGCGCGCCATGCTCGAGGCGAACTACCTCGGCGGTGCGGTGGGCCATGGTCGCCTCGCGATCGACGCCGGTTCGGGCGACGTGATCCTCTGCGAAAGCTGGAACCTTGCGGAACTGGATGTTTCTTCATTGGAAGCCCGCCTCGACGTCTTCACCAACACAGCAGAATTCTGGCTGACGCCGGGGTCAAAGGGCCTGCTGGAACGCGCCGATTCTCTGCGCATCGCCACCTCCCGCGAGGATGAGGCGAACGCCATCGCGCAGTTTGTCCAGACGGACGAGGATGATCAGACCCCGATCCTGATGCGTCTCTGAACTCCGCGCCAACGGGCAGCTTCGGATCCGGCCTGTCGGCGCAGTTAGCCCTGCCAGCCGGATCTTCCCCCTTGGACAGGTGCACGCCCCTGATTTTTTGCAGAGAAATCGTCACTCCAACAGAATGGGCACCGCAAGGCAGGCCAGCACCACCACTGTCAACAGCACCCGCAACCGCATCCACCACCGCGGCGCAAGCCCCTGCAGGGAAAAGAAGTAGTCCAGCATCAACAACCCCGCAAAGCCTGCGGCCAGATTCACCGCCGCATTCCCCGGATCGCCATTCACCATGAAAAAGGCCCACAGCGCCGGCACTACCGACAGCGCATATCCCAGCGCCGCCCTCGCGCCGCTCGCCTTGGCCGCGAACCCCCACAACACGCCTGACATGAAGGACAGGATCACCACCCCATAGGTCAGGCTGACATAGGTTCCGCGATACATCGGCGGCAGCCACGGCCCGGCCCAGCCCATGCTCGGCGGCCAGGCGACATTCGCCGCCCCCCACAGGAACGGGATCAGCCCGGCAAGGCCAAGGATCAGGGCGGCAACAGGAATTCCCTTCACGTCACGCAGGCTCCCGCAGAATGCGCGGCACCTTGAACTCCACGTTCTCCACCGCCGTCTCGACCATCTCCACCGTGGTCGCGAACCGCGCGCGGAAGGCGTCGATCACCTCATTCACCAACACCTCGGGTGCGCTGGCCCCCGCCGTGATCCCCACGCTGCGAATCCCCTCCAGCGCCCGCCAGTCGATATCGGTGGCCCGCTGAATCAACTGGGCATAGCGGCAACCCGCATTGGCCCCCACCTCCACCAACCGCTTGGAATTCGAAGAATTCGGCGCCCCGATCACCAGCAGCGCATCAATCTTCCCCGCCATGGCCTTCACCGCCATCTGCCGGTTCGTCGTGGCATAGCAGATATCGTCATGCGCGGGCGCGACAATGGCCGGAAACCGCGCCTTCAGCGCCGCCGCGATATCGGCGGTATCATCGACCGACAGCGTCGTCTGCGTGATGAAGGCCAGCTTCGCCGGGTCCCGCACCCGCAGCGTCGCCACATCCTCCACCGTCTCAACCAGCAGCACCTCGCCCGGCGGCAACTGGCCCATCGTCCCCACCGTCTCGGGGTGGCCCGCATGGCCGATCATGATCATCTGCAACCCGGCCTCGCTGTGCCGCGCCGCCTCGTTATGCACCTTGGTCACCAAAGGACAGGTCGCATCCACCGCGATCATCTCGCGGCGCGCCGCCTCGGCAGGCACCGCCTTCGGCACGCCATGGGCCGAAAACACCACTGGCCGGTCCAGCGGGCATTCGTCCAACTCCTCGACGAAGACCGCGCCCTTTGCCCGCAACCCGTCCACGACGAACTTGTTATGCACGATCTCGTGGCGCACAAAGACCGGCGCGCCCCATTTCTCCAGCGCCATCTCCACGATCTTGATCGCCCGATCCACGCCCGCGCAGAACCCGCGCGGCGCAGCAAGATAAAGGGTCAGAGGGGGCAGGCTCATCGCACATCCTTTCGGGCCGTCATCGCCAGAGATAGGCCGAAACACCCGCCCGGTAAACCGCCAACCCTCACCCGAACACGCCCAGCACGATCAGCCCCAGCACCAGATAGCGCCCGGTCTTTGCCACCGTCACCAGCAGAACGAACAGCCAGAGCGGCGTCCGCAGCGTCCCGGCAACCAGCGTCAGCACATCCCCCAGCGGCAACCACGACAGCAGAAGCGACCACACGCCCCAGCGCCGGAACCAGGCCTCCGCCCGCGCCAGCGTCTCCTCCGGCACCCGGATCCGCTCGGGCAGAGGCATCCGCATCAAGCCCCGCCCCAAGCCGTAATTCAGGCAGGATCCCAGCACATTCCCGACCGAGGCCACAATCAGGATCACCCCGAACCGCTCCGGCTGGGCCACCAGCATCCCGGCGAACAGGATCTCGGACTGGAACGGAACCAGCGTCGCCGCGACAAAGGCGGCAAGGAACAGGCCAAGTAGGGCGGAACCAAGGATCATGCGCCCCAGATGGACGGGACCCGCGCAAAGGACAAGGGATCAGCCGATCCTTTCGCGCCACTCGGCCACGAATTCCGCCCGCGCCTCCGGCGTGGCAAAGGCACCGCGCGGCAGGATGATCACCTCATCCCCGCCAAAGCACAGGAACACCCGCCCCGCCGCCACCCGCAGCGCCCTGAGAGACCGCCGCCCGCGCACCACGGCCCCAGTCCCGTCCGCGCGGCTTTCCACCAATCGCCCGGGCCAGATCTCCAGCCGCATCTCCACCGGATCCGCGATCCGCGCCACAGCCCGCCGCCCCCTGTCGCGCCGCGCCAGAAGCCAGACCACCCCCGCCGGGGCCAGCATCAGAATCAGCGCGGCGGGCAGGCTGTGCAGCCAGGCGGCATCGTCCAGCGTTCCGGCAAGCCCCTGCAACAGGCCCAGCCCCGCCAGACATGCCGCCACGATGGCGATCCTGTCCCGCCGCCTGTGGCCCGGGGATATCCCCTCCCAGGCCCACGCATCCCCCGGCTCCAGCCGGTACTGCATCACCCGAAGCGGGCCGTCTTCCGCCCCGCCGGTCACGCCCGCCGCCATCCCGCTCACTTCGCGTCGAAGGCAGCCTCTTCCCGGTCCGTCGTGCGCGGCTCGCGCGGGGGCCGGCCAATCACATCGCGCAACTCGTCCAGTTCGATGAAATTGTCCGCCTGCCGGCGCAACTCATCGGCGATCATCGGCGGCTGGCTGCGGATGGTCGACACGACCGAAACCCGCACCCCCTGCCGCTGCAGGCTTTCCACCAGAGGGCGGAAATCCCCATCGCCCGAAAACAGCACGATATGATCCACCCGCGGCGCAAGTTCCATGGCATCGACAGTCAATTCGATATCCATGTTCCCCTTCACCTTCCGCCGCCCCTGGCTGTCGGTGTATTCCTTCGCGGGCTTCGTCACCATGGTAAAGCCGTTGTAGTGCAGCCAGTCCACCAACGGGCGAATGGGCGAATAGTCGTCATTTTCCAGCAAGGCCGTATAGTAGAAGGCCCTCAGCAGCTTCCCCCGCCGCATGAATTCCTGCCTGAGCAGCTTGTAGTCGATGTCGAAGCCCAGCGCCTTTGCAGCGGCATAGAGATTCGACCCGTCTATGAACAGCGCAAGCCGTTCGTCCTTGTAAAACATTATGCTTTCCCCTCAATGCATTCCCCGAATGATCCCGCAGGCAGCAACCGCCGTCGCATCGAAAAAAGCCTGTGAACCCGTGGAAACTATCGACCTGCGAAGAAATCATGCAAGTTCCGCTATACGAAAGGGTAAGGCCCATGTCCGAAAGCAGCTATCCCTTGCTCATCGCGCTCGGCGCAAACCTGCCCAACGGCACGACACCCCCGGCACAGACCCTCGCCCTCGCCTTGCGCGACCTTGCCGCCGCGGGCATCGGCCCCCTTGTCACCAGCCGGTTTTATGCGACGCCCTGCTTTCCCGCAGGGGCCGGCCCCGATTACGTGAATGCCGCCGTGGCGGCCCCCATGCCGGCGGGCCTGTCACCCGCCGACATCCTCGCCCTTCTGCACCGGATCGAGGCCGATCACGGCCGCACCCGCGAAACGCGCTGGGGCATGCGCAGCCTTGATCTCGATCTGGTCGCCTGTGGCGCAACCGTCCTGCCCGATGCCGCCACCCAAGCCCATTGGCGCGGCCTGCCACCCGATGACCAGCGCCGCTTTGCCCCGGACGGGCTGATCCTGCCCCATCCCCGCCTGCAGGATCGCGCCTTCGTCCTCATCCCGCTCTGCGACATCGCCCCCGACTGGCGCCACCCGCTTACCGGGCAGACCATCGCCGCGATGGCCGCCGCCCTCCCGCCGGAAGACCGCGCCGAGGTGCGCCCGCTGCCCGACGGATTCAGCGCTTGTCAATAGCGGACGATGCGACTAGATAGGCGCTTCCATGCCCCCCATCCGAACTGGAGTCGCTCATGGCCCGCGTGACGGTCGAAGATTGCGTTGACAAGGTGCCGAACCGTTTCGAACTGGTGATGCTCGCCGCCCATCGCGCGCGCGAAATCGCCGCCGGCTCGCCGATCAGCATCGACCGCGACAACGACAAGAACCCCGTCGTCGCCCTGCGCGAAATCGCCGAGGAAACCCAGTCGGCCGAGGTGCTGCGCGAACGCATGATCGAATCGCACCAGACCCAGATCGAGGTGGACGAACCCGAAGAAGACCAGATGGCGCTTCTGATGTCGGGCGAGATCGACCGTCCCATGCAGGACGACATGTCGGAAGAGAAACTGCTCCGCGCCCTGATGGAAGCGCAGGGCGACAACTGATCCGGGCTTCGGCCCGTCCAGCGGGGCGGTGATGATCGACGTCGAAGACCTCATCGCCCTTGTCCGGAACTACAACCCGCGCACCAATGCCGATCTGATCCGCAAGGCCTATGCCTACGGGTTCCAGATGCATGACGGCCAGTTGCGCAAATCGGGCGAACCCTATTTCACCCACCCCGTCGCCGTCGCCGCCATCCTGACGGAGCAGCGCCTTGATGATGCGACCATCATCACCGCCCTCCTGCACGACACGATCGAGGATACCCGCTCCACATATTCCGAAATCACCCAGCTGTTCGGGCAAGAGGTGGCCGAACTTGTCGATGGCGTGACGAAACTCACCAATCTGCAGCTTTCCTCGACGCATAGCCAGCAGGCGGAAAACTTCCGCAAGCTCTTCATGGCCATGTCCAAGGATCTGCGCGTCATCCTCGTGAAGCTGGCCGACCGTCTGCACAACATGCGGACGATCAAGTCGATGAAACCGGAGAAGCAGGCCCAGAAAGCCCGCGAGACGATGGAAATCTTCGCCCCCCTCGCAGGCCGCATGGGGATGCAATGGATGCGCGAGGAACTCGAAGACCTCGCCTTCCGCGTCCTCAACCCCGAGGCGCGCAATTCCATCATCCGCCGCTTCATAACCCTGCAGCGCGAAACCGGCGATGTGGTCCACAAGATCACCGCCGATATCCGGAACGAACTCGAAAAGGTCCAGATCGAGGCCGATGTCTATGGCCGCGCCAAGAAACCCTATTCCATCTGGCGCAAGATGCAGGAAAAGGATCTCGCCTTTTCCCGCCTCTCCGATATCTACGGCTTCCGCGTAATCTGCGGCTCGGTCGCCGATTGCTACCGCATCCTCGGCGTGATCCACCAGCGCTGGCGCGCCGTTCCGGGCCGGTTCAAGGATTACATCAGCCAGCCGAAATCGAACGGCTACCGCTCCATCCACACCACCGTTTCCGGCCGTGACGGAAAGCGGGTCGAGGTGCAGATCCGCACCCGCGAAATGCACGAAGTGGCCGAGGCCGGCGTCGCCGCCCACTGGTCCTACCGCGAAGGCGTCCGCGCCCAGAACCCCTTCGCCGTCGATCCCGCCAAATGGGTGGCCACCCTGACCGAACGCTTCGACGAAGGCGATCACGACGAATTCCTCGAACACGTCAAGCTCGAGATGTATTCCGATCAGGTGTTCTGCTTCACCCCCAAGGGCGACGTGGTGCAACTGCCGCGCGGGGCCACGCCCCTCGACTACGCCTATGCCATCC
The DNA here is from genome assembly GCA_041397045.1 of Paracoccaceae bacterium. Taxonomy (GTDB): domain Bacteria; phylum Pseudomonadota; class Alphaproteobacteria; order Rhodobacterales; family Rhodobacteraceae; genus Paragemmobacter. Next base: position 24,321 of record JAWKXK010000013.1, on the reverse strand, counting down.
ACACCCGCATCGGCAATTCCTGCGTCTCGGCCAAGGTCGACGGCATCCGCGTCCCCCTCTGGACCCGCCTCAAGAACGGCCAAAGCGTCGAGATCATCACCGCCGAAGGCCAGCGCCCGCAGGCAAGCTGGATCGACATCGTGACGACAGGCCGCGCCAAGGCCGCCATCCGCAAGAGCTTGCGCGAAGAGGACAAGGGCCGCTTCGTCAAACTCGGTCAGGAACTCGCCCGCGCCGCCTTCGATCATGTCGGCAAGAAGGCCACCGACAAGGCGCTCCGCACGGCGGCCAAGATGCTGGGCCTGTCCGACGAACAGGATCTGCTCGCCCGCCTCGGCAGCGCCGAAATCACCGCCCGCCGCGTGGTGGAAACGCTCTACCCCGAACTTGCCCGCGCCCAGGATGACGAGGTGGATGCCTCCCGTCCCGTCGTGGGCCTCTCGGATGACCAATCCTTCCGCCGCGCCCCCTGCTGCCAGCCCGTGCCGGGCGAACGCATCGTGGGCATCACCTATCGCGGGCAGGGCGTGGTGGTCCATGCCATCGACTGCCCCGCGCTTGAGGAATTCGAAGAACAGCCCGGCCGCTGGGTCGATCTGCACTGGCATTCCGGCCGGCACGCCGCCGTCCACACCGTCAGCCTCGAGATCACGATCTCGAATGATGCGGGCGTGCTGGGTCGGATATGCACCTTGATCGGCGAACAGAAGGCCAATATCTCCGACCTCAGGTTCACCGATCGGAAACCCGATTACTACAGGCTGATCGTCGACGTGGACCTTCGCGATGTCGAACATCTGCACATGGTCATGACCGCGCTCGAGGCCGAGACCGATGTCGCCCAGATTTCACGTCACCGCGACCTGACACGCAAGCCCTGACAGGGCGCACGGGGGACTAGGACTTGGTGTTCAAACGGCGCAACCCGCGAACCCTCTGGGGCTGGACCCGCGAGATGGTCTATCCTCAGGGTGGCTTCAAACGCGCCACCCAATATGTCCTGCACCGCATGCGCCGCCTGCCCGACAGCCCCCATCGCATCGCGCGCGGAGTCTTCGCAGGCTCCATGGTGGGCTTCCTGCCCCTGCCCGGGATGCAATTCATCGCTGCCTGGCTCGCCTCCCGTCTTGTGAAGGGCAACCTCTTGGCGGCCCTGCTGGCCACCTTCAACACCAATCCGCTCACGACGCCCTTCTTCGCTGTCCTCTCCATGACGCTGGGCCATTGGATGCTGGGCATCCAGAAACCGCTCTCGCCAGAATATATCGGCATGGCCTTCGGCAATGCGGGCGCGGATCTGTGGTTCAACGTCAAGGCGCTCTTCGGCCCCGAACACACCCGTTGGGACGGGCTGATCCAGTTCTGGCACGAAATCTACGTCCCGTATTTCCTGGGTGCGCTTGGTCCGGGCTTCGTTCTGTCGGTGATCTTCTATTACCTCACCATCCCTCTGGTGACCGCCTATCAGAAGGCCCGCGCAGCCAAATCCCACGAACGCATCGAGCGGCGCCGCAAACTGCGCGAAACCCTTGCCGCCGCCGCCGCCCGCCTGAAACATCGCAGCGAAAGTGACGGCGCGGCAGGGGATGACGATGGGGCCGGTCCGGCCTAATCTCCCCCCGACTCACAGAACCGGCTCCGACGAACAGGAAAGGCTTGCAGATGAAACCCGAACGACGGCTCCGTCTCGGCGTGAACATCGACCACGTGGCCACCGTGCGCAATGCGCGCGGCTCCGCCTGGCCCGAACCGCTCCGCGCCGCGCTTCTCGCCGAAGCGGCGGGTGCCGATGGCATCACCGCCCATCTGCGCGAAGACCGGCGCCATATCCGCGACGCCGATATCGAAGCGCTGGTCGCGGGCATCTCCATCCCGCTCAACTTCGAATGCGCGGCCACGGCGGAAATGCAGGCCATCGCGCTGCGTCACCGGCCTCATGCCGTCTGCCTCGTGCCAGAAAAGCGCGAGGAACGCACCACCGAAGGCGGGCTCGATGTCGCGGGCGATACCGACCGCCTTGCCGATTACATCACCCCCCTGCGCGAGGCAGGCGCCCGCGTTTCCATGTTCATCGGCCATGACCCCCGCCAGATCGAAGCCTCCGCCCGCATCGGCGCGGCGGTGGTCGAACTGCATACCGGCCATTATTCCGAACTGCTGGCCGACGGCCACGAAGAGGCCGCCGCCGAGGAACTCGAAGGCCTGCGCCGGGGTGCAAGACTCGCCCACGCGCTGGGGCTCGAGGTGCATGCAGGCCACGGCCTGACCTATGACAACGTCGCCCCCATCGCCGCCATGCCCGAGGTGATGGAACTCAACATCGGCCATTTCCTGATCGGCGAAGCCGTCTTCCGCGGCCTCGGCCCCGCGATCGAGGAAATGCGCCGCCGCATGGACGACGCGCGCGCGGGCCAGCCATGACACAGCCGACGCAGCCGGGGGCGCACGATTTTCCTGCGAAAATCACGCCCCCAACCCCAAGCCCGGCCCTGAATTTTCGCAGAAAATTCGTTGGGCCGAAAACCCCTTGGACCCTGGTCAATGATCCTTGGCATCGGCACCGACCTCGCCAATATCGACCGGATCGAGGCCACCCTCGCCCGCTTCGGCACGCGCTTCAAGGATCGCGTCTTCACCGAACGCGAACAGCGCAAGGCCGAAGGCCGCCCCCGCGCCATCGCCGCCACCTATGCCAAGCGATGGGCCGCGAAAGAGGCCTGTTCCAAGGCCCTTGGCACCGGCCTGCGCATGGGCATCTCCTGGAAGGACATGGCCGTCACCAACCTCCGCTCGGGCCAGCCCGTGATGCATGTCACCGGCTGGGCCGCCGAACGCCTGCGCGACATGACGCCCGCCGGGCACGAGGCGGTGATCCATGTCACCCTCACCGACGATCACCCCTGGGCACAGGCCTTCGTGGTGATCGAGGCCCGCCCCCTCGGCCCAAGCTCCGCACAGGCCACCGATGCAGCCCCCCCGGCATCCCCCGGAACTTGACTCCCCCGCGCGCTGCGCGCAATGAACCCCGATCCGAACGGACCGCAAGAAGAAGCAGAGTGGACCCCATGGCAGGCAGCAAGGCCAAACCCGAAAACGGCATCGTCGAAACGATCAAGACCGTCCTCTGGGCGCTGGTGATCGCGGGCGTCTTCCGCACCCTCTTCTTTCAACCCTTCTGGATCCCCTCCGGCTCCATGAAGGATACGCTGCTGATCGGCGACTTCCTCTTCGTCAACAAGATGGCCTATGGCTATTCGCGCTATTCCTGCCCCTTCTCGGCCTGCCCCTTCCCGGGGCGCATCCTCGCCTCCGAACCCGAACGCGGCGATGTGGTGGTGTTCCGCCATCCGGTCAACGGCACCGATTTCATCAAGCGCCTGATCGGCCTGCCGGGCGATACCGTGCAGATGCGCGAGGGCAGGCTCTACCTGAACGGCGAGGCGGTCCCCGTCGAACCGGCGGGCGTCTTCGAAGAGGTCTATGAAAAGCAGGGCCCGATGGGCAACCTGCCCCGCTGCGAAAACGGCCCCGTCGGCGAAGGCGGCATCTGCCAGAAATCCCGCAGCCGCGAAACCCTGCCGGGCGGGCGCAGCCATGACGTGCTCAACATCGACGACAACGGCTTTGCCGACAACACCGATGTCTTCACCGTGCCCGCAGGCCACTACTTCTTCATGGGCGACAACCGCGACAATTCGCAGGACTCGCGCTTTGGCCAGGCCGTCGGCGGCGTGGGCTTCGTGCCCGCCGAAAACCTGATCGGCCGCGCCGACCGCATCATCTTCTCCTCTGCCGGCCGCTCCATGCTCTTCTTCTGGACATGGCGCGCCGACCGCTTCTTCAAGGCGGTCGAGTGATGATCGGGGCGGCGCGGTGACGGGGCAGAAAGTCAGGCTGGCGGCGGATCTCGCCGCCTTCGCGGCCCGCATCGGGCATGCCTTCCAGCGCCCCGAACTGCTCGTGCGGGCAGTCACCCATTCCTCCATCTCCTCGGCCACCCGGCCCTCGAACGAACGGCTGGAATTCCTCGGTGATCGCGTGCTTGGCCTGACGGTGGCGACCGCGCTCTTCAAGGCCGACGGCACTGCCCCCGAAGGCCAGCTTGCCCCCCGCTTCAACGCGCTCGTCCGGCAGGAAACCTGCGCCGATGTCGCGCGCGAGATCGGCCTGGGCGAGGTGTTGAAACTTGGCCGGTCCGAAATGCTCTCGGGTGGCCGCCGCAAAGAGGCGCTTCTGGGCGACGCGATGGAGGCGGTGATCGCGGCGGTCTATCTCGACGCGGGCTTCGACGCCGCGCGTGACGTGATCCTGCGCCTCTGGGGCAACCGCATCGCCGCCTCGGCCGTTGCCGAAACCCGCGACGCCAAATCCAGCCTTCAGGAATGGGCGCAGGCCCGCGGCCTGCCGCCGCCCGCCTATGTCGAAACCGGGCGCGAAGGCCCCGATCACCAACCCGTCTTCACGGTCGAGGCCCGCCTCGAGAACGGCCAATCCGCCACCGGACAGGCCAAGGGAAAACGCGCCGCAGAACAGGCCGCCGCCCGCGCCCTGCTGGACCGCATGGAGCAACGGGATCAGGCCTAACCGCCTTGCTTGTTCAAGACCATCTTTCCTCGTTGGCGCGCTGCTGCACGCCAGAGCTTCTTCCGCGCTTCGGGTGTTTCCAGATGTGCATAGCGACCGCCGGAGTACTTCGGCCAATCAAGCGCCATGCCCAGCTTGACCATTTCTGCCGATAGATCACGACCATCCTGCAACTGGCAGACCGCGACTGCACGATCATGGGAAACTGTCCCATCAGTAGTCGCGGTCACGATCTGGCCCTTGCAGAGGGCATGCAATGCCCATTTCGCCTTCTGTCCCAAAGGATGATCAAGCTCGGGCGCGTCGATACCGGAAAGGCGGATATGAACCTTGTCGATCACGATCGTATCACCATCAATCACCCAGCATCTCCCGCGCAGGATCGTATGTTCCTGAACAGGGCGAAGCACCACCCGCGTCTCTGTTTCGCCATTTCGTTCTGAATAATCGAACGCTGATCTCTCATCCCGCGCCTTTGGTGCTGGATAGTGCCTGCGCTTCGGTCCGAAGAAAGCGCGCAGCATAAGTCGAAGAATGCCCATGAAAAAACTCTTACTTTCTCTATCCACTCGTAACTTGCACCTCATTTTGACGAGAAGAGGGCACATCCGCAAGGCACGGCTTAGAACTGGCAACTAGGCGAAGTTTCAAGTAAGCGAAGGACAAAGCGAAACGAGGAACTCTGATGACGACCGAAACCCGCGCCGGCTTCGTCGCCCTGATCGGCGAACCCAATGCCGGGAAATCCACCCTTCTGAACCGCATGGTCGGGGCCAAGGTCTCCATCGTCACGCACAAGGTGCAGACCACCCGCGCCCGCATCCGTGGCGTCTGCATGGAAGGCCAGTCCCAGATCGTGTTCGTCGACACGCCCGGCCTCTTCCGCCCCCGCCGCCGCCTTGATCGCGCGATGGTCGCCGCCGCGTGGGGCGGCGCCGCCGATGCCGATATCATCGTCCTTCTGGTCGAGGCGCATCGCGGCCTGACCGATGGCGTGCAGGCCATCATCGACAACCTCAAGGACAAGATCCCCTCCACCGCCATCGTGGCGCTGGCGGTGAACAAGATCGACAAGGTCAAGGCCGAAACCCTGCTCGCCCTGACCGCGAAACTCAACGACGCCTTCCCCTTTGCCAAGACCTTCCTCATCAGCGCCGAACGCGGCTATGGCGTCGATGACCTGCGTGAATGGCTGGCCGCCGAGATCCCCGCAGGCCCGTGGTTCTATCCCGAAGACCAGATCGCCGACCTGCCCATGCGCATGATCGCCGCCGAAATGACGCGCGAAAAGCTGACCCTGCGCCTGCATGAGGAACTGCCCTACCAACTCACCGTGGAAACGGAAAAATGGGAGGATCGCCCCGACGGCTCCACCCGGATCGACCAGGTGGTCTATGTCGCCCGCGATGGCCACAAGGGCATCGTGCTGGGGGCAAAGGGCGAAACGATCAAGGCCATCGGCCAGCAGGCCCGCGCCGAGATCGCCACCTTCCTCGACCGCCCCGTGCATCTGTTCCTGACAGTGAAGGTCCGCCCCAACTGGCTGGAAGAGGCGGAGCGCTATTCCGAGATGGGGCTGGATTTCAAGGACGGCGATTGATCCCACCCCCGGGGAGGGCAACCGCCCTCCCCGGACCCCTCCCACTGCCCTGATCGAAACGTGGCACAAGGTCCCCATGCGCCTGACGACCGACCTCTGGGTTTCCGCCTATCTCACCCGCCTCCGGCTGGCCGACATCCCTGTCTATGTCACCGCCAAGGGGGATGTGACGGCGGGCGCGGTCATCGTCAAATGCGCCACGCTGGACGGGCAGGCCCATGCCGTGCAGCGCAGCTATGACCTGCTGACTGGCAACCGCGTCTGGGTCACCCTGGCAGAAGGACCGGAGGCCGACGTCGACGCCACCCTCCGCCGCCAGCGCGACCGCGACCCCGACCTCTGGCTCATCGAGGTGGAAGACAGGCAAGGTCGCACCCTGCTGGATGAACCGGGGCTCGCCGACTGACTTGCCCTTCGCACGCCGCGCGCCGATAGTCGCGCCATGATGGAATGGCGGGACAAAGGCGCGCTCCTGTCGGTCAGACCCCACGGCGAAAGCGCGGCGATCATCGAGGTCTTCACGGCGGAACATGGCCGCCATGCCGGTGTGGTGCGCGGCGGCACCTCGCGCCGCATTGCCCCCATCCTGCAACCCGGCGCGCAGCTGGATCTGGCCTGGCGCGCCCGGCTTGACGATCATATCGGCACCTTCACGGCCGAACCGCTCCGCGCGCGGGCGGCGCTTCTGTCGGACCGGCTCGCGCTGGCGGGGCTCAATGCCGTTTGCGCGCTGCTGCGCTGCGCCCTGCCGGAACGCGAACCCCATCCGCTACTCTGGCGGGCCACCATGCCGCTGCTCGATGCGCTGGATCGCGGCGGCGACTGGCCCCCCGATTACCTGCGCTGGGAACTGCTCCTGCTCGAGGAAATCGGCTTCGGCCTCGACCTCGCCACCTGCGCCGTCACCGGCGCGCGCGACGATCTGGCCTATGTCTCGCCCAAATCTGGCCGCGCCGTCAGCCGCACAGGCGCGGGCGACTGGGCCAGCCGGCTTTTGCCGCTGCCTCAGGTCCTGATGGGCCAGGGCGGCGGCACGCCCGCCGAAATCGCCTCCGGCCTTGCCGTCACCGGCCATTTCCTTGCGCGCGGGCTGGAACCCCTGCTGAACGGTCGCCCCCTGCCCGAAGCGCGGACCCGCCTTCTTGACCTTCTGTCGCGCCAGCCCTGAACCGCAGCCCCGAAGATCAGGCCTCGCGCGCCTTCACCCGCTGCCGCCACAGCGTGAACAGACCCGCCGCCACCACCAGCCCCGCGCCGATGGCCACATTCGTCCGCAATTCCTCGCCGAACAGGAACAACCCCAGACCCGAGGCCCAGACAAGCTGCAGATAGGCAAAGGGCTGGATGGCCGAGGCTTCCGCCACCGCAAAGGCCTTGATCAGCAGCCAATGCCCAAGGATCGCCGTGCAGCACAGCGCCCCCATCCAGCCCCAATCGGCACCTGACATCGGCTCCCAATACCACGCCCCCACCAGCGTCATCGCCGCCGCGCCCACCGTGCCCGTCCAGAAGAACGACACCCCGGCACTGTCCCCCCGCGCCACATAGCGCGTCAGCAGCCCGTAAACGGCAAAGAGCAGCGCCGAAAGCAGCGGCACCAGTGCCCATGGCGAAAAAACCGCATAGCCCGGCTGCAGGATGATCAGCACCCCTACGAAGCCGATCATGATCGCCGTCCAGCGCCGCCAGCCCACCTTCTCGCCAAGGATCGGCCCCGAAAGCGCGGCAATCAGCAGCGGATAGCAGGTGAAAACCGCATGGCTCTCCACCAGCCCCAGCTTCACAAAGGCCAGCACCATCACGCAGACCTCCGTCACCAGCAGGATACCCCGCACCACCTGCAACCACGGAAAGCGCGACCGCACCGCCGCGCGCAGCCCCTCGCCCTGCCGCGCCGCATCCCGCGCGGCCAGCGCCATGACGAAGGCCGCAAAGAACCAGAAACGGATCATCACCACCATGAAGACGTTGTACTCGCTCGCCAGATGGCGCGAGATGCCGTCCTGCACCGCAAAGACCACCGTCGTCGCCACCATCAACCAGATGCCCAGCGTCGTGTTCTGCACCGTGGCGTTGCTGTTGCGGTCCAGCTTCGGCAGCCCGCTCATGCCAGAATCCCCGCCGTCATGTGCCGCTTCCTTCCATGTCCCGCCCGCCGCTCCACGGCAAAGCCCGCCCCGGCCAGCGCGCGCCGCACATGGCCCGCCGCCGTATAGGTGGCGAATGTCCCGCCCGGCGCGGTATGCGCCGCAACCGCCCGCATCAGATCGTCCGACCACAGTTCCGGGTTCTTCGCAGGCGAAAACCCGTCCAGAAACCACGCATCCGCGACGCCGTCCCAATCGGGCAGCCGCTCGCGCGCATCGCCCGGGATCACCTCTGCCCGCAGCCCCGGCATCTCGATCACCCGCGCGCCCGTCGCCCATTGCGCCAGCAACGGCCCCGCCACTGCGGCGGCCTCCGGAAAAGCCGCCAGCGCCCGCGCCATCTCCTCCGCCGTCAGGGGATAGGCCTCGAAGGACGTGAACCGCACCACGCCCGGCGTGCCGACCGATTGCCAGCACAGCCACAGCGCCAGCAGGTTCAACCCCGTGCCAAAGCCCAGTTCCGCCACATGGAACCCGTCCCGCAACCGCGCAGGCAGCCCGTTCCCATCCAGAAAGACATGCCGCGTCTCGGCCAGCCCGTCGGCAAGGCTGAAATAGGGGTCGTCAAACCGCCGCGACACCGGCACGATCCCCTCGCGCCAGTCCAGACCACCCTCACCCTGTTCGCCGCCCGCCATATGCCCTAAACCCCGAAATCGCGGCGGACCATGGGCAAGGGCGCGGGGAATGGCAAGTCACGATCTCACGGTCATGGGCGGGGGCATCTTCGGCCTCTCCTGCGCGTGGGAGGCCGCGCGTCGCGGCGCGCGGGTCCGCCTCATCGAACGCCACGCCATCGGCGCGGGCTCCTCCGGTGGCCTCGTCGGCGCACTCGCCCCCCATGTACCGGAAAACTGGAACCCGAAGAAGCAGTTCCAGCTTGAAAGCCTCCTCATGGCCGCCGACTGGTGGGCCGAAATCGCCGCCACCGGCGGCACCGATCCCGGCTATCTCCGCTCCGGTCGCCTGCAACCCATCCCTGATGACCGCGCGCTCCGGAACGCCCGCGCCCGCATCGACGAGGCGCGCACCCTCTGGCAAGGCCGTGCCGACTGGCATGTGATCCCGGCTACAGGCGCGGCATGGGAACCCCACAGCCCGACGGGCTGGCTCATCCACGACACGCTCACCGCCCGCCTCCACCCACGCAGCAGCGCCGCAGCCCTGACCGCCGCGCTCCGCGCCAAGGGGGTTCAGATCGACATAGGCGATCACGCCCCCCAAGGCCCCACGCTCTGGGCCACGGGCTATCCGGGCCTCCTCGACCTCAACACCGCGCTCACCCACCCCGTCGGCGCGGGCGTCAAGGGTCAGGCCCTCCTCCTGCAACACGATGCCCGCGACCTGCCCCAGCTTTTCGCCGATGCCCTCCACATCGTGCCCCATGCCGATGGCACCACCGCCATCGGCTCCACCTCCGAAAACACGTGGGACAACCCAACGGCAACCGACGCGCAACTCGACGACATCCTCACCCGCGCCCGCGCCGCCCTGCCCGTCCTGTCCAAAGCGAAAACCCTCGACCGCTGGGCCGGCATCCGCCCCCGCGCCCGCTCACGCGCGCCCATGCTCGGCACCTGGCCGGGCCGCCCCGGCCAGTTCATCGCGAACGGAGGCTTCAAGATCGGCTTCGGCATGGCCCCCAAGGTCGCCACCACCATGGCCGACCTCATCCTGAACGGTCAGGACAGCATCCCCGAAGGCTTCCGCGTGGAAGACAACCTCCGCCCCTAGCTGCGCGGCAGATATCCCACCGGCGCATTCTCGTCGCGCCAGTAATCCAGCGCCGGGCGGTCCAGAACCGCGGTCGACCGCTTGAACTCGCAGACCAACTCGCCATTCTCCTCGACCGAGGCGACGATCAGGCATTGGAACACATGCCGCGACCCGTCGAACACATCGACCAGCCCGCGCAACTGCGGCGTCAGCGCGGCATCCAGCGCAAAGCCCTCATCCCAGAAGCGAAGGATGGGAAAGACCGCATGCCCCACCTGCACCCGCAGGCGCGACGCCCGCTTCAGATCGCGCTTCCGCGCGGCCTCCAGCCCCTCGCGAATCTCTTTCGGCAGGAATTCCAGCATCCGTTCCTCCATCCCCCGAAATCAACTCTGTGTCACTTCCGGGCCAAATCAAGGAAACGGAACGACATGAAGGTGATGTTAACCCTGCGCGAAACTTCTGTGACCGCTTTGCCGCACCATCCCCCCCCTCTCGCGGTGGACAGCGCCGTCACAATCGGGTCTCTCCCCCCCATGACGCCCGATGACACCCGAATCGCAGACCCCGACCATGGCGGCGGCATCGACGCCGCAGCCGCCCGCTGGGGCGGAACCCGCACCGATTGGCTCGACCTCTCCACCGGCATCAACCCGCGCCCCTACCCGATCCCCACGCTGCCCCCCGACGCATGGACCGCCCTGCCGGACCGCGCCGCCTTTGCCACGCTGGAAACCGCCGCCCGCCGATTCTGGGCCGTCCCTGATGCCGCCGCCCTCCTCGCCGCGCCCGGCGCCTCCGCCCTCATCGCCCGCATCCCCGCCCTCCTCCCCGGACGCATCGCCATCCCTGCCCCCACCTATAACGAACACGCCCGCGCCTTCCGCGCCGCAGGCTGGACCGTCACCGACGACGCGACCAAGGCCACCGTCCTCGTCCACCCCAACAACCCCGATGGCCGCCTCCACCCCGCACCCAACACCCCCTTCGCCATCATCGACGAAAGCTTCTGCGACACCACCCCCGACGCCAGCCTCATTGCAGCAAGCACCCGCCCCGGCACCGTCATCCTGAAAAGCTTCGGCAAATTCTGGGGCCTCGCAGGCGCCCGCCTCGGCTTCGCCATGGGCGATCCGGAACTCATCGCCCGCCTCAAACCCATGATCGGCCCATGGGCCGTCCCCGGCCCCACCCTCGCCATCGCCACCGCCGCCTTGAACGACGACGCATGGGCGCACGCCACCCGCGCCCGCCTCACCCAAGACGCAAACCGCCTCGACAGCCTCATGACCAAGGCCGGTGCCACCCCCCTCGGCGGCACCACCCTCTTCCGCCTCTACGACACCGAGGACGCCGCCGCATGGCAGGACCGCCTCGCCCGCCACCGCATCCTCACCCGCATCTTCCCCTATTCCACCCGCTGGCTCCGGCTCGGCCTGCCCGATGGCGCGGGCTGGCACCGCTTGGAACACGCCCTGACATGAGCGCGACCCTCCTCCTCCCCGCCCTCCTCCTCGACGCGGCCATGGGCGAGCCCAAATGGCTCTGGAACCGCTATCCCCACCCCGCCGTCCTGATGGGCCGCGCCATCGGCTGGGCCGACCAACGCTTCAATCAAGGCCAGTACAAACGCCTCAAAGGCACCGCCACCATGGCCGCCCTCGGGCTTGCCGCCATGGCCATCGGCTGGCTCATCCACCTCATCCCAGATTACGGCCTGCTGGAAATCATAGCCGCCGCCATCCTGCTCGCGCAGAAATCCCTCGTCCAACACGTCCGCTCCGTCGCCAACGAACTCCGCCTCTCGCTGCCCTCCGGCCGCCGCGCCGTCTCGATGATCGTGGGCCGCGACACCGCCACCCTGGACGAACCCGCCGTCGCCCGCGCCGCCATCGAAAGCGCCGCCGAAAACCTGTCCGACGGCGTCATCGCCCCCGCCTTCTGGTTCCTGATCGGCGGGCTGCCCGGGCTCATGCTCTACAAGATCACCAACACCGCCGACAGCATGATCGGCCATCGCACCCCCCGGCATCAGGAATTCGGCTGGGCCGCCGCCCGGCTGGACGACCTCCTCAACCTCATCCCCGCGCGCCTGACTGCCCTCCTCCTCGCCCTCTCCCACGGCTGGACAGACCCCCGCCCGATCCTGCGCGACGCGCCCCTCCACCGCTCGCCCAACGCAGGCTGGCCCGAGGCGGCGATGGCTGTCATCCTGAACACCGCCCTCTCCGGCCCCCGCGCCTATCATGGCGAAATGCGCGATTACCCATGGGTCCACGCCGAAGGCCGCCGCAACCCCGGCCCCGCCCAGATCGACGCCGCCTGCACCGCCCTCTGGCGCGCATGGGCCGCCATGTTCGCCCTTACCGCCCTGCTCGCGCTCTTCTGATCGCCGCCCGGTTGCGCCCCCCCGCGCAACCGCCTACCCTCGCCCGGTTCCGTCGGAGTGTCCCATGCGCCTTGCCGCCTGCCTTGCCTGCCTTGCCCTGCCCCTGCCCGCCCTCGCAGCGCCCTGTGGCGGCGATTTCGCCACATGGGTGCAGGCCATGAAGGCCGAGGCCGAAGCCGCCGGCATCCCCGCAGAAACCGCCGACGCCTTCTTCGCGGGCCTCTCCCCCGATCCCCGCGTCCTCAAGGCCGACCGCTCGCAGGGCGTATTCCGCAAAAGCTTTCTCGAATTCTCCCAAAGCCTGATCTCCCGCGACCGCCTCACCCGTGGCCGCGCCCTCTCCGATCAATGGAACAGCGTCCTCGACCGCGCGGAAACCGAATACGGCGTCTCGCGCGGCATCCTCCTCGCCTTCTGGGCGTTCGAAACGGATTACGGCGCGGTGCAGGGCGATTTCGAAACCCGCCGCGCGCTGGCCACCCTCGCCCATGATTGCCGCCGCCCCGACCTCTTCCGCCCGCAGGTCCTCGCCGCGCTGGAAATGCACCGCTTGGGCGAATTCGATCTGAACACCACCGGCGCCTGGGCGGGCGAGATCGGCATGGTCCAGATGCTCCCCGGCGATATCCTCGAACGCGGTGTGGATGGCGATGGCGATGGCCTTGTCACGCTCAAGACCTCGGTCCCCGATGCCCTGCTCTCGGGGGCCAGAATGCTGCAGCACCATGGCTGGCGCGCAGGGGAACCCTGGCTGCAAGAGGTGATCCTTCCCGATACCTTCGATTGGGATCTGACCGGCCTCGACACCGAACTTCCCGCCGAACAATGGGCCGCCATGGGCGTGCAGATCCGTGGCGGCGTGCTGACCAATGGCCTGCCCGCCTCCATCCTGCTGCCGCAGGGGCGCAAGGGGCCGGCCTTCCTCGTCTATCCGAATTTCCGCGTGCTCTTCGACTGGAACAAAAGCTTCGTCTACGTCACCACCGCCGCCTATTTCGCCACCCGCCTGATGGGCGCGGAACCCTATCTTGCCGGCAACCCCGATCCCGCCCTCTCGCTGGATCAGATGAAGGTGCTGCAAACGAAACTCGCCGCCCTCGGCCATGATGTGGGCGCGGTGGACGGCATCCTCGGCGCCGCAACCCGGATCGCCGTGCAAAAGGAACAGGCCCGTCTCGGCCTTCCGGCCGATGCCTGGCCCACACCCGAACTTCTGGATCGCCTCTAGGCAGGCAGCAACCACAGCGCAAGGAACGGCGCCCTGCCCGACCGCATCGCATGCCGGATGCCCGGCGGGTTGTAGATCAGCCCCGCCATCCCCGGATCGGTCCAGTCCATCGCCGCGTTCCACCACTCGCCCGGGGCCAGCGGCAGATACACCTCTTCCGGTGGATGGTCATGGTCCACATAGGTTACGCCCGGGGCCATCACCGTCACCCCGATCCAGACATCCGCCCGATCCTCCAGCCCCCCGGGGCCAAGGATCATGGCATTGGCATGGCCATCCCAGAAATCCCGGTCCGCCGGATCCGCCGACAGCCGCCGCTTCCATTCCAGCCGGTCCGCGATCTCGCCCAGCGCATCGGCCAGCGCCGCGCGCGGCCCGCCCTCCGCCTGTTCCAGCGCCGCCTCGATCCAGCCGCAGACGGGCAGCGTCGCAGGGACCGACGCCCCCACCGCCCCCACCCGGTCGCGACAGCGCCCGAACACCCGCGCCCCCGCCAAGGCCGCAGCCTCCGGCCCCGAGGCCGCCGCCAGCGCCGCCTCTGCCGCCTCCAGTAACCGCTGAACCGCCGGATCGCGCATCACGCCCACCCCATTTGCACCCATCCGAACCTGCCCCGCCCGCCCCCGCACCGCAACTCCGTTTCCGACACAACCCGTTAACCAACGCAGCAGAGCAATCTTTACAACCCACCGCGCCGTTGCCATTTTCGGTTCGCGATAGTCCATGTTCAGAACGATCACCAAAAGAACCCGACGGGGTGTGACCCCGCCGGTTTCCTTTTTCACAGGCTCACTGCCCGATCCAAAGGCGCAAGATGGAGACCAGCAGCGTTCCCGCCGCAATCAGGACCATCCACTTGCGATAGTCATTCATGTTCATTTCGCTCACCTCCACTCACCGCAAAGGATTGCGGCGGGCCAAGGCCAACCCTGCGAATGTGAACAAAACCTTGGGGATCACATCCCATGAAGCGGCTTCTGCCGCCGTCGCCAGACCACCGCCGCGCGCATTGCTGCCCGCATCAGATCCAGCCAGTCCTGCAAGGCCGCCGCCAGATCGGCCCCCTCCGGCACCACCATCGAAAGCTGCGTCTCGCCCTCGACAATCTCCAGCCGCCCGCGGGGATGCGCCCGCATCCAGTCCGCCCGCTCGGCATCCGTGGCCCGCAGCGCAAGCGGCAGGGTCAGCATCACCCGCCCGTCCCGCGCCTCGGCCCGGAATTCCGGTGCCTCGGCCCCGTCCCGGGCAAAGACGGCCTCTCCTACCCGCTCCACGCCCAGACATCCCGCCGCCCGCAATGCCGCCTCCAGCGTCACGCCACCAGCGCCTCTGCCTTCTTCAGGTCCACGCTCACCAATTGGCTCACGCCCTGTTCCTGCATCGTCACGCCAAACAGCCTGTCCATCCGCGCCATCGTCACCGCATGGTGCGTGATGATCAGGAACCGCGTATCCGTCCGCCGCGTCATCTCATCCAGCAGATCGCAGAACCGCGTCACGTTCGCATCGTCCAGCGGCGCGTCCACCTCGTCCAGCACGCAGATCGGCGCGGGGTTAGCAAGGAACACCCCAAAGATCAGCGCCAGCGCCGTCAGCGTCTGCTCGCCCCCCGACAACAGGGACAGCGTCGCCAGTTTCTTCCCCGGCGGCTGGCACATGATCTCCAGCCCCGCCTCCAGCGGATCGTCGCTTTCCACCAGCACAAGCCGCGCCTCGCCGCCCCCGAACAGATGCGTGAACAGCGTGCTGAAATTGGCATTCACCTGCTCGAACGCCGTCAACAGCCGCTCGCGCCCCTCGCGGTTCAGCCCGGAAATCCCCGCCCGCAGCTTCTTGATCGCCTCTTCCAGATCGGTCTTCTCGCCCGCCAGCGTGTCATGCTCCGCGGCCACCGCCTTGGCATCCTCTTCCGCCCGCAGGTTCACCGCGCCCAGCGCCTCGCGCTGCCGCTTCAGACGGTTGACATCGGCATCCAGCGCCTCGGCATCCGGCATCTTCTCCGGGTCCGCCTTCAGCGTCTCCAAAAGCTGCTCCGGCGTGCTTTCCGTCTCTTCCATGATCCGCTCGGCGGCATAGGCCACCGTCTCGCGCGCGGCATCCATCCGTGCTTCGGCCCGCGCCCGCGCCTCGCGCGCCTCGCCCGCCACCCGCTCGGCCTCGCGCTCGGCCAGTTGCGCCTCGCGCAGCGCCCCCTCCGCCTCGGCCAGCGCATCCGCCGCCACCTGCCGCCGCCCTTCGGCCGCCGCAATCGCCTCGGCCAGTTCCTCGCGCTTGATGGCAATCTCTTCCGGCGCGGCGCTGGCCTCGGCCAGTTCCTCTTCCGTCTCGGCCTTCCGCTCGGCCAGTTCCGCGATGCGCCGCTCCGCCGTCTCCAGCCGGTGCTTCCAGCCCGAAAGCTCCTTCACCGCTTCCTGCCGCCGCTTCACCCGCGCCTCACCCTCGCGGCGCAACTCATCAAGGCCGGATCGCCGCGTCAGCATCGCCAGACGCGCCGCCTCCACCGCCACCTTGGCCGCCTCCACCGCGCTGCGCGCGCCCTCCAGATCGCCCAGATCGCCCATCGCGGCCTCGGCCTCGCGCAGCCGCGCCCGCGCCGCCATCGCCTCATCCTCGAAGCGCGACACCGCCAGTCGCGCTGCCTCCAGCTTGCCGCCCGCGATGGATTTGTCCGCCTCCGCCCGCGCCGCCGCGCGGTTGGCCTCGGTCACCCGCCCGTCGGCCGCGCGCCGCGCCTCGCGCGCCATCTGATCGGCGCGCGACAGATCCATGAGCCGCCCCTGCAAGGCCTCATGCGCCTGTCGCGCGCCTTCGGCCTTCGCGGCCACCTCTTCCAGATCGCGCTTCAACTGCACGAGCCGGTTCAACTGCTGCAGGCGCAGCGCGGCGGCGCTGGGGGCATCCTCGGCCCCCGCGCGGAACCCGTCCCAGCGCCACAGATCGCCTTCCTTCGAAACCAACCGCTGACCGGGCAGCAGCGCGGCCTGCAACGCCGCCCCCTGCGCCCGGTCCACCAGCCCGATCTGCCCCAGCCGCCGCGCCAGAACCCCCGGCGCCTTCACATGCGCCGACAGCCGCGCCACGCCCCCCGGCAATCCCTGCGGTGCGTCATAATCCGCCAACAAGGCCCAGCCCGACCGCGCCTCCGCCCCCACCTCGGGCGCGCGCAGGTCATCGGCCAAAGCCGCGCCCAGCGCCTTCTCGAACCCCGGCTCCACCTCCAGCCGGTCCAAGAGTTGCGTCCCCGCGCTCGCCTCCCGCTCCACCAGCCGCGCCAGCGCCGCCACCTCGGCGCGCAGCGCATTGGCCTCGCCCTCGGCGGCCGACCGCGCCGCCCGCGCCTCGGCCTCGCGCGCCTGCGTCTCGGCCCGCGCCACCTCGGCCTTCTCCAGCAGCGCCTCGGATTCCTCGGCCTGCGCCACGGCCAGTTCCTGCGCCTCTTCCGCCGCCTCGAACGCCTCGGATGCCAGCGCCAGCGCCTCGGTCGCGCCCTCCACTGCCTCGCGCGCCGATGCCGCCGCGCCCTCGGCCTTTTCCAGCGTGCCCCGCGTATCCGCCAGCATCCGCTGCGCCGACTGGTGCCGCGCCGCCAGACGCGCGCTGTCCTCCGTCGCCTGCGCCAGCATCCCCTCGCGCTCGCCCAGAACAGCCCCGGCCTCGCGCGCCACATCCGCCGCCTCGGCCAGCCGTTCCTCATGGCCCTCATGGGCGCGCGCCAACTGTTCGATCTCCCAGTCCAGCCGCCCGATCGTCTCGCCCGCGTCGCGGTTCAGCCCCGCCTCGCGCTCCATGTCGCGCACCAATTGCTCGATCC
The DNA here is from genome assembly GCA_041397045.1 of Paracoccaceae bacterium. Taxonomy (GTDB): domain Bacteria; phylum Pseudomonadota; class Alphaproteobacteria; order Rhodobacterales; family Rhodobacteraceae; genus Paragemmobacter. Next base: position 6,847 of record JAWKXK010000013.1, on the reverse strand, counting down.
GCCCGCGCAGCGTCTCGATCATCGCCCGCGCCCGCGCCTCCTGCTCGGCCAGCCCGTCGCGCTGCACCACCAGCCGCTGCAGGATGGCCGAGGCAATCGCCTCCTCCTCGCGCCGCGACGGCAGCCCGTCCTCGCGCCCCTCGCGCGCCTTGCCCGCCGCCCGCGCCGCAGCCTCGGCCTGACTGGCCGCGACCAGCCGCTCGCGCAGCACGCCTTCGGCCTCCAGCCGCGCCATCTCGGCCTCGCGCCAGCGACGATAGAGCAGCATCCCCTCCGCCCGCCGCAACTCCTCGCCGATTTCGCGATAGCGCGCCGCCTGCTTGGCCTGCCGCGTCAGGGTGGACAATTGCTGCGCCAGACTTTCCAGCACGTCATCGACGCGGGTCAGGTTCTGCTCCGCCCCCTGCAGCTTCAACTCCGCCTCATGCCGCCGCGCATAAAGGCCGGAAATCCCCGCCGCCTCTTCCAGCACCCGCCGCCGCGCTTTCGGCTTTGCGTTGATCAGTTCCGAAATCTGCCCCTGCCGCACCAGCGCCGGGCTATGCGAACCCGTCGAGGCATCAGCGAACAGCATCTGCACATCGCGCGCCCGCACATCCTTGGTATTGGCCTTGTAGGCCGATCCCGCATCCCGCGTGATCCGCCGGACGATCTCGATCTGATCCGCATCGTTGAAGCCCGAAGGCGCCAGCCGCTCCTGATTGTCGATGACCAGCGCCACTTCCGCGAAATGCCGCGCGGGGCGGGTGGCGGCCCCGGCAAAGATCACATCCTCCATCCCGCCGCCGCGCATCGCCGTGGGGCGGTTCTCGCCCATCACCCAGCGCAGCGCCTCAAGCAGGTTCGACTTGCCGCATCCGTTCGGCCCGACCACGCCCGTCAGCCCCTCGTGAATCACCAGATCCGTGGGGTCGACAAAGCTCTTGAATCCGTTCAGCCGCAGCCTGGTAAAGCGCAAGGGGCCCTGTCCCGCATGATTCCGTCAAACCCGCATCGTCCCCACGATCCCCGCCCCCGTCAACCGCCCGAACCCTGCATATTGGCAAACTTGCCGCCTTATCCCCAAGATATTGCGCATCCCGCCCGCACCCGGCCTGCAACACCGCCTCTCTGATCAGCCCTTTCTGCGATCCGGAACAGACCTCAGTCCAATCCGTCATCAGACCAAGTCCTGTCTGATTTCTGCCCGATTTCTGCCACAAAGCAGGGGCGAACAGACGCCCCCCGGGGTCGTTGGGAGAAGAAGAGTATGCCGGTTAACCAGATCCATCTGCCCGCGCTGCCGGGCCAAACCACATCGTCCGCCCCTGCCGCAAATGGGGGGCGGCCATGACGATCCTGCGCAATTTCAGCCCCGCCAGCGGCCCCTTGGGCGAAACCATGGCAGACCGCGCCCGCCGCCAGCGGAAGGCCGCGGTCGCCTCGCGCCTGCCCTGCATCATCCAGACATCCGCCGATGGCACAAGGGTCGAGGAACACCGCTTCCCCCGCATCCCCCGCCTGTCCGAGGTGCTGGCCCGCCTTGGCCCGAACGCGGTTCTTGTCGGCATCCGCTTTGGCCAGATCGGCGAAGGCAGCGGCAAACCGGCCACGGTCCTGTCCTTCACCGACAGCCGCGCCTGATCCCGAACCGGGGCACCCCCGCCGCGCCGGGCCGAAAGGGCCGCGCGGCGCGGGGCGATCAGCCCCGGTCAGACATGCCGCGTGATCCCGCCATCCACCCGCAGGCTCTGGCCGGTGACATAGCTCGACTCTTCGGTCAGCAGAAAAGCCGCGGCCTTCGCCTGTTCTTCCACCCGCGCGATGCGCTTCAGCGCGGTCAACTCCGCGAACTTGCCCACGTCAAGGCTGTCGGTAAAGCCGGGCATCAGGCAATTCATCCAGATGTTCTTCGGCCCATAGCGATCTGCGTACAGCTTGGCAAAGGCCGAAACCCCGGCGCGATACACGCATGAGGCCGGAAACCACGGCGAGGGCTCAAAGGCGGCATAGGTCGTGACATTGACGATGGACCCGCCGCCCTGCGCCTCCATCACCGGGGTCACAAGCCGCGCCATCCGAATCACCGATTTCACGATCATGTCGTTGGCCAGATCCCAGTTCTGGTCGCTGATCTCCAGCAGATCCCCCTTCGGCGGATGGCCGGTATGGTTCAGCACCGCATCAATCCGGCCATGAGTCGCCATCGCCAGATCCACCACCGCCTTCAGATCCGCCGCCTCCTGCGCCACGCCGCGATGCGCCACGCCGCCCAGTTCGGCGGCCAGCCGTTCGCAATTCTCCGAAGGCGACATCAGCACCACCGCATAGCCCCGCGCCGCCATTTCCCGCGCCACCGCCGCGCCTATGCCGCGCCCCGCGCCGGTGATCAGCGCCACTTTTTCTGCCATCTGGTCCTCCCTGACCCCTGTCTCACCCGCGGCCCTGTCGGCCCCGGATCCCCGGCCACCATGCCCGCATCCGCGCACAGCGGCCAGCCCCACCCAGAACCCGCCAAACACTCCCGCCGCCCCTGACCGTATTTCCACCGATGTTCCGAAACGGCCCCGCCGCGAACGGGCCGTTTCCAAATCACTGGTTGATCTCGCCTCCCTCGGGACGCTAAGGCAGGTTAATGCTCCCCTCGGTTGCGCCCTAGCACCCGATTCCGGCGGGCAAACGCAACCGCTGGCCAGTCCGATAGGTGCCCACCCCGACCGCATGACACGTATCCATTCCATAGACCTGCTCAAGCTGATCGTCGCGATCGGCGTCGTCTGGGCCCATGCCACACTGACCGTGGGCAATTTCTCTCCGGCGATCTACGTCTTCGGGCAGGGCCTCGTGCGGATGACCGTGCCGATTTTCGCGCTGATCTCGGGCTTCCTGTTCCATTCCACCTTCACCAATGCCCGGATCAAGGGCTGGCTCCTGCGGCTTCTGGCGGTCTATCTCTTCTGGTGCCTCTTCTACTTCCCCTTCTGGAAGTCCGAAGGCACAAGCCTGACCGCCATCCTCGAACAACTGGTCTTCGGCCCGCTCCATCTGTGGTACATGGCGGCCCTCGGCATCGCGCTGGCCCTGCTGACCGTTGTGATCAAGCTCAGCCATGATGATGCACAGGCCAACCGGCGGCTGCTCTGGCTGGCCATCGCCGGCCTCTTGCTCGGATCGGCGCTGCAGGTGGTGGATTTCCTCACCTCCTTCAAGCTGCCGCTGAACGCCTATCGCAACGGGCTGTTCGTCGGCTTTCCCTATGCCGCCTTCGGCTTTCTGATCGCCCGGCATATCCATCGGCACGGCATGGCCCGCCTGCCCGGGCTCGGCCCGCTCGTGGCGGTTCTCCTGCTTCTCGCCCTGCTGCGCATGGCCGAAGCCTGGCTCGCCCTGCAAGGTTTCGGCATGACAGTGGTGCCGGATTTCCCACCCCTCGCACTGGCCTTCGCCATCACGACGCTGCTGGTCACCCTGCGCCTTGACCTGCCGCCCGCGCCGGTCAATCTCGGCTTTCTGTCGATGATGCTCTACTTCCTGCATATGGCGGTGATCTTCGCCGCGCTGCATTTCGGGCTGGATGACCCGACCGCGCTCTTCTTCGTCAGCGCCGCATTGCCCGGCCTCTTCGGCCTTCTCCTCATTCAGGCCCTGCGCGCCCTGCAGGCCCGCCTGCCGGGCCTTGGCGACCGCAACATCCTCGGCTGGCGTCACATCGCCCCGCGACAACCCCGCCCGGCTGCCCCCCCCTCCGCCACCACGCAAGACCCGCGCCCGCAGCGCTGATCCCCCGGGGTGGCGCCAGCGCTTTCCGGCCTTGCCGACATGGCCAAACGGATCCGCCCGGGAACAACCCGGTCCAGACATCTCAACAAAAAGGGAAAAATGGCGGACCCGGAGGCCGCCATTTTTGCGTCGCAGCCCGTCACACTCCGTTCCCGGCAACCACATGAAAACAATATACCTTAGCAATTCTTAGCATTGCCTTGTTCGTTCCTGTTGCACCATGTCGCATCCTGTGGTTACATTTTTGATGGGTATAACGAAGGATATGGCGCAATGCCTAAGGTTGCCGAAGAACTTGGAGCGCTCGACGTTAAGCGCCTCACCCATCCGGGTGGCAAGGGTAACGCCATGATTGCCGTGGGTGGGGTTTCCGGCCTTTACATGCAAGTCACGCCCAAGAACGGCAAAACGTGGGTGCTGCGGGTTCTGGTGGGCAAGAAGCGCCGGGATATCGGGCTGGGCGGCTTCCCGACCGTCACACTGGCACAGGCCCGCGACAAGGCCCGCGAAGCCCGCGATATGATCGCGCACGGTGTGGACCCAGTAGAGGAAAAGAAGGCTGCCAAAGCCCGTCTAATCCTCGCCCAGCGCAAGGGGCTTCTTTTCAAGGATGCCGTCGACAAGGCGCTAGCTGCGAAGCTCGATGGGTTCAAGAACGAAAAGCACCGCGACCAATGGCGCAGCACTCTCGACGCCTACGCTATCCCGGCACTGGGATCGCTTCTCGTCCAAGAGATTGATACCGCTGCCGTTCTGAGGGTGTTGCAACCGATCTGGGCCACCAAGACGGAAACGGCAACGCGCCTTCGCGGTCGAATTGAGGCCGTGCTTTCGTGGGCGACCGTTGCGGGTCACCGCACAGGCGACAACCCGGCCCGCTGGGTGGGCAACCTCAAGGAACTCCTGCCTGCCCCGTCCAAATTGGCAACCGAAAGCAACCATCCGGCTCTGCAATTGGACGACGCCGAGCGGTGGATTGCCGATCTGCGGACCCGCGAAGGTTTCCCAGCACGGGCCTTGGAGTTTGCCGCACTCACCGCAGCACGGTCGGGCGAAGTGCGTGGGGCGCACTGGAGTGAAATAGATATGAAACAGGGCCTGTGGATTATCCCGGCCCATCGGATGAAGATGCAGCGGGAACACCGCGTTCCCTTGAGCAAGGAAGCCGTGGCGCTTCTAGAAGCCCTGCCCAAGCTGGATGGCAATTCGCTGATTTTTCCTGCCACCCGTGGCGGGATGCTGTCGGACATGGCGCTTTCCATGACCATGCGCCGGATGCACGCGGCGGATGTTGAGAGGGGCGGCGCTGGTTTCATCGACCGCGTGAACAAGCGCCCAGCCGTGCCGCATGGCCTGCGCTCGACCTTCCGCGATTGGGTAGCAGAGCGCACAACCTACCCCGGAGAAATGGCCGAGGTGGCACTGGCCCACCGCATTAGCAACGCCGTTGAAGCCGCCTATCGCCGGGGCGACATGGTGGAGAAGCGCCGCGCGATGATGGCCGCATGGGCAGGCTTTCTGACGGGCGTGGAGGTCAAGGGCAACGTTGTAAGGCTGGGCGCATGACTCTCGACGAAAAGCTCGAAGCCGAAACGCAGGCGATCAAGCAATACTTCAAGGCAGTGACTAAGCTCAGAGAGCTGAAAGCGATGAAGCATCGCAGCCTAAAGGTCGATGCAGCGCTTGCGGAGATCGAAGACCAACTGAGCATACTGGAAGGACGTATTGCTCAAACACCACGAGGTCTTGCGCACGTCATAGCAATCACCTGCTGTAACAGCACAGGGCGACTCGTGTTCGTTAATGTCGCCGAACTTGCCTCTGGGTTATCGATAGTGCGACTGATCTGATCCCCGCAAACTGGACCGTTTGAGGCTGGAGTTTTCCGCTACGCTTTCCTGGCTGGGAGAGGAGCGGAATCGCGATGAAGGCGAGCAAATTTTCGGACGCGCAGAAGGCGTTCATCATCAAGCAGGGCGAAGATGGGACACCGGTTGCGGAGATCTGCCGGAAGGCGGGGATCAGCCAGGCGACCTATTTCAGCTGGAAGAAGAAGTATGCCGGTCTGTTGCCGACCGAGATGAAGCGGCTGAAGCAGCTCGAGGACGAGAATGCGCGGCTGAAGAAGATCGTGGCGGACCTGACGCTCGATCGGGAGATGCTGCAGGACGTCATTCGGCGAAAGCTCTGAAGCCTGGTCGCATGCGCGAACTGGTTCGCGGGATGTGCAGCGATTGGGCGGTGTCGATCCGGCAGGCTTGTGGGGCCATCGGGTTTGATCGTTCGACGTTCCACTATCAATCCCGCCGCACCGATCAGGCTGCCGTGGCGAAGCGGATCAGGGAGATCTGCGAAACACGGGTCCGGTATGGCTACCGACGCGTTCATGTCCTGCTCGACCGCGAAGGCTGGGGCATCAACGTCAAGAAAGTCTATCGCATATACAAGGAGTTGGGCATGCAGCTCAGGCACAAGACACCGAAGCGGCGGGTGAAGGCCAAGCTGCGGGATGACCGTGTCGAGGCCGTCGGACCGAACGAGGTCTGGGCGATGGACTTCGTGCATGACCAACTGGCGACGGGCAAGAAGTTGCGGGTGCTGACCGTTGTCGACACCTTCTCGCGGTATGTGCCCGTGCTCGACGTGCGCTACAGCTACCGTGGCGAGGACGTTGTTGCCACGCTCGACCGGGTGTGCCGAACGGCAGGCTATCCCAAGACGATCCGTGTCGATCAGGGCAGCGAGTTCGTCTCGCGCGACATGGACCTATGGGCCTATCAGCGCGGGGTGGTCCTCGACTTCTCGCGACCAGGCAAGCCCACCGACAACGCCTACATCGAAGCCTTTAATGGACGCTTCCGGGCGGAATGCCTGAACCAGCACTGGTTCCTGACCCTTGCGGATGCGGCCGAAAAGTTGGAGGCTTGGCGTAGATACTACAACGAGGAACGGCCACACGGCGCGATCGGCAACAAGGTCCCGATCATGCTGACGAAATCAGGGGACGTCACCAGCCCGTCACCCTGAGCGAAGCCGGAAAACTCTGCCTTCGGGCGGTCCAACGTTGGGGGTCGGATCAATTCAACCG
>JAWKXK010000012.1:0-159348 GCA_041397045.1 Paracoccaceae bacterium | reverse complement strand
CGCAGGCCCGGCGCGACCATCCCCGCCTCGGGCTCGACTTCGCCCCCCGACGCCTTCGCAGGCAACCCGCGCCTTGCCGCCCTGGCCCGCCCCCCCCTGCACCCACTCGCACAGATCTTTTCCGCATCTCATCGCGCGGGGGGCGTAAATTTCACCACCGGGCAACCGTTCAGGTGGAAACTACCCCGGAAAGGCAGGCCCGCGCGGCCCTGCCCCGGCCAACAGAGCAGGAGGCGGCATGGACGGCGCGATGATCGACGGGCGTGAGGTGATCGGAAGCATCGTGCATCGCACGAACGGCTTCGTCTATCGGTGCCGCAATGATCGCGACTATTCCATGTTGCTGATGGAAGGCGCGGTTGCCGAACTCACCGGCCATCCCGCCACCGATTTCCTGATCGCCCCGCAGCGCTCCTATGCCGGTCTCTGCCACCCCGAAGATGCCGACAAGGTCTTCGCCGCCGTCGATGCGGCCCTTCTCGGGCGGCAGAACTGGACGGTGGACTACCGCCTTGTCCGCCCCGACGGCTCCGCCCGCTGGGTGCATGAGGTGGGCGGCGGCGTCTTCGATCCCGCGGGCGAATTGCTCTTTCTTGAAGGCGTCGTCCTCGACTACGAGGCCCGCAAGAGGGATGAGGCCGAAAGCACCGCCCGCAACGCCGAAATCGCCGCCCATTGCCGGACGCTGGTCTCCGAAACCCGGCCCATCCTCAGCGTGCTGCGCGAACTGCGCATCCTCGCCATCAACGCCCGCATCGAAGCCGCCCGCGCCGGGCAGGCCGGGGCCGGTTTCGCCGTCGTCTCCGGCGAGGTGGGGCGCATTGCCAACGAAACCGCGGTGCGCGCCACCAAGGTGGCCGAACTGACGGAAGAACTGCAAAAACTCCTTCGCAGCGCTGCCTGACGCCACCACCCGGGGTTGCAGCCCCCCGATCCGCGCCCGATCCGCGCGCGTCGCGCACCCGCCGCGCCCCCACAGCCGGCAGAGGCCGGGGCCGCCCCACACACCATACCTGCCCAAAAGGACCGAGTGTTTTCACATCCGCGACTTAAAAAACACACACTTTCAGGTTGAGCTATCCAAAAGAAAGGTCGCAATGGCTTATGTATCTTAATCTTTGCTAATGCGACAGGGACGGAAACGAAACGGCGGGACAGGGTCTTCCCACCCACCGATCAGGAATGCAGGATGACGACAGCACGGCCGACCATGCGCCCCCGCCGCACCGTCGCAGATCTTGCCGCCCGGACGGGCCACCCGCGCCGTTCCGGCAGGATCGCCGCCACCGCGACCGCCGCACTCGGCCTGATCTCCGGCCTTTTCCTGCCCGGCCCCGCCGCCGCGCAGGCCGCCGTCCCCTCGCCTTCCCACCTCGACCTGCCCTTCATCCTTCTCGGCGCGGTCCTTGCCCTTGGCCTCGCGGCCCTTCTCCTGCGCCGCCTGCGCCAAGTCTCCGCCGCCCGCGCCCGGATCGAGGACAGCCTCCACCGCCGCCTGCGCGAACAGGACTGCCTCCACCGCGTCTTCCTCGCCACCGAAGACATGGCCCGCCCCAGCGATGACATCCTGTCCGAAATCGCCCGCGCCCTGTCTGACGGCTGCGGCAAGCCCGGCCAATATCGCTTCCGCATCCGCTACATGGGCCTCTGGCACGATGACATCCCCCGCCGGGTCCCCCCTCTTCAGCCAGCCGATCCTGGTCGAGGATGTGGCCGAAGGCGAAATCACCCTCGCCTCCCCCGAAGGCATGGCCGCCAGCCTGCCGCCCGAGGAACGGCTTCTCCTCAGCCTCGTCGCCTCGCGCATGGCGGGCCGCGCCACCGTCGCCCGCGCCATCGCCCGCCACGCCCATAGCGAAGATCGCTTCCGCCGCACCTTCCAGCAATCCGCCCAGGCCATCGGCGTGATCCGCGACGGCATCTTCACCGATGTCAACGCCGCCGCCCATGCCATGCTGGGCCACCCGCCCGGCACCGGCCTCGTCGGCCGCCGGATCGAAGAGATCTCCCCCGAACGGCAACCCGGCGGCGAACCCTCGCGCGACCGGATCGCCCGGCTCATGGCCACCGCCATGGCGGGCGAAAGCACCCGATTCGATTGGGAATACCTCCGCGCCGACGGCACCCCCCTGCTGGCCGAGGTGATCCTCACCTCCGCCCGCAACGATGGCCATGTCGACATCTACACCGCCTGGACCGACATCACCGTGAAACGCCAGGCCGAAGCCACCCTCGCCGCCCATCAGCGCACCCTCGAATCCGAGGTTGCCACAAGGACCGAGGAACTCACCCGCCTGAACGAGGAACTGGGAACCCTCCTCGCCACCGCCGCCAGCGGCATCGCCCTGATGCGCGACGGCATGATCCGCACCTGCAACCCCTCGCTGGCCGAAATCCTGCTCATCCCGCGCGACCTGCTCATCGGCGCCTCCCCCGCCACCCTCTTCCGCGAGGCATCGGATTGGGCCTCGCTTCTCGAACAGGCCGAAACCGAAATGGCGCAGGGCCATATCTTCAGCACCTCGGTCGAAATCCGCCGCGGCGATGGCAGCACGCTCTGGATCGGGCTGCGCGCCAATGCCATCGATCCGCGGCGCCCGCAGAACGGGGCCGTGCTGGTGATCGACGACATCTCGAAACAGCATCAGGCCAATCTCCAGATGGCCGCCGCCCGCGACATCGCCGAACAGGCCGCCCAGCTCAAATCCGAATTCCTCGCGCATATGAGCCATGAACTGCGCTCGCCCATCAACGCCGTGCTGGGCTTTGCCGAACTGCTGCTCGACTCCCCCCTGACCGATCACCAGCGCGATTATGTGCGCAAGCTGCAGGGCTCCGGGCGGCACCTGCTGATGATCGTGAACGATGTGCTTGACCTGTCGCAGGTGGAATCCGGCAAGCTCCGCATCGAAAGCACCGAATTCCGCCTCTCCTCCATCATCAAGGCCGCCACCGATACCATCGCCGCCGCCGCCGCCGACAAGGGGATCGAACTTGTCGTGCAATGCGATCCCGCCCTTGCCCAGCGCTACATGGGCGATCCGCTGCGCATCACGCAGATCCTGATGAACTACCTCACCAACGCGCTGAAATTCACCGATCACGGCCAGATCACCCTGCGCGTGCGCCGCGCGCGGGCGGGCCGTCTGATGTTCTCGGTCACCGATACCGGCATCGGCCTGACCAAGGACCAGATCAGCCGCCTCTTCCAGCGCTTCTCCCAGGCCGAGGAATCGACCGCCCGCCTTTATGGCGGCACCGGCCTTGGCCTTGCGATCAGCCGCCAGCTTGCCGATCTGATGCAGGGCGATGTCGGCGTCGACAGCCGCCCCGGACAGGGCAGCACCTTCTGGATCGACCTGCCGCTCGCGGCCCTGCCCGATCCGCAGCACGCGCAGAAGGGCGAAGTGCTGGCCCGCCGCAACCTCCTCGTGATCGACGACAACCCCCATGCCAGCGCCGCCATCGCCGAACATCTGCGCGCCGCAGGGGCCGCGGTCACCCTCGCCGCCCGCCTGCCCGAAACCGGCACCGCCGCCTTCGATGCCATCCTGATTGACAGCAAGATGCCCGATCCCGACGGCTTCGCCACCGCCCGCCTGCTGCGCGAAAGGCATGGCACCGCCACGCCGCCGCTTCTGCTTCTCGCCCATCGCGGCGGGCAGGAAATCGTCGATCGCGCCCATGCGGCAGGCTTCCGCGATCTGCTGGTGAAACCCGTGGAACCCGATCTGATGCTGGCCCGCCTGCTCTCGGTGTTCCAGCCCGCAAGCCATGTTGCCCCCGCCGAAGCGCAGCCCTCCCCCGCCGCCACGCCCGATGCCGCAAGCCCCTCCATCGCGCATCGCCGCGCGCTGATCGTGGATGACAACCCGCTCAACCTTGAACTGACAGGCGCGCTTCTGGCCCGGCACGGCATGGACACCGCCACCGCCACCAATGGGGCCGAGGCGCTTCAGGCCCTCCTTGAACAGGATTTCGATCTGATCCTGATGGACAGCCAGATGCCCGTGATGAACGGCATCGAAGCCACCCGCCGCATCCGCGCCCTGCCCGGAACCAAGGCTGGGGTGCCCATCATCGGCCTCACCGGCAATGCGCTGGATGCCGACCGCGATCTCGCCTTCACCGCCGGGATGACGGATTACGTCGTCAAGCCGATCTCGCCCACCGAACTCAAGTCGATCCTCGCCCGCCATCTGGGCGTCGCCCCACCGGCGGCCATGCCCGCGGCGGCGACCGCCGCGCTCCCCCCCGTGAAAAAGGCTCAGGCGTCATAGGGCCAGGGGGCCTGCGAGAATACCCCGCCATCCACCCACAGCGTCTGCCTCGTCACGAAATCCGCCGCCGCCGAACACAGAAACAGCACCGGCCCCGCGATATCTGCGGGCGTGCCCACCCGGCGCAGCGGGGTGATCGGGCTCCAGGTCGCGGCGTAATCCCCCGCCTCCGACGCCGTCCGCTCCGTCGCGATCGCCCCCGGGGCCACGCAATTCACCCTTATGCCATGCGGCCCCAACTCGCTCGCCGCCGATTTGGTGAATTGCTCGATCCCGCCTTTCGAGGCCGTGTAATCCACCAGCTTCGGAAAGGCCAACTTGTTGCACCCGGACCCAAGGTTCACGATGGCCCCCCCCCCGCCCCCCCCCAACAACAGCCGCGCCGCAGCCTGCGTGTTCAGAAACGTGCCGCGCAGGTTCGTCCGCATCACCGCGTCCCACTGCTCGGCCCGCAGGTCCAATAGCCCGGCCCAGGTCTGGATCCCGGCATTGTTCACCAGCACCGAAGGCGCGGCCCCCGCCCAATCGGCGGCCTGCGCGTGAAAGGCCGACACCGCCGCCTCGTCACCCGCATCCGCCTCCACTGCCAGACAGCGCCGGCCCAGCGCCGCCACCTCCGCCGCCACCTCATCGGCCAGCGCGCCGCTGCCCAGATGGCTCAGCGCCACGTCATGCCCCTCCCCCGCCAGCGCCACCACCAGATGCCCCCCGAAGGCCGAAGTCCCGGCCGTCACCACCGCAAGCGTCATGCGCCCCTCCTCAGGCCAGGATATCCCAGACGAACCGCGCGCAGACCGTCAGCAGAAAGATCCCGAACCCCGTCTCCAGCACCCGCTTGGGCAGCGAATGCGCCAGCGACACGCCAAGCCGCGTGGTCAAAAGCGTCGTCGGAATGGTCAGCGCAAAGGTAAGCAGGCTGACATAGCCCACCGCAGACGCGGGCAGCCCCGGCTTGCCCCAGCCCGCCAGCATATAGCCGATGGTCCCCGGCAGCGCGATCAGCACCCCCACCCCCGCCGCCGTGGAAATCGCCCGGCGGATGTCATAGCCATGCAGCGTCAGGATCAGGTTGGTGATCGCCCCGCCCCCGATGCCCATAAGCGCGGACAATACCCCGAGCACACCGCCATAAACCCGCAAAACCCCGCGCCCCGGCAGCCCCTCGGCCAGCCGCCAGCCCTTGCCCCCCGTCAGAAGCTTGGCCGCATTCACCAGCGCCACCGCGATGAAGACGATCTGGAACACCACCGGCTCGGCATAGCGCGCCACGAAGGATCCCGCCAACACCCCCAGGATCACCGGCACGGCCCACAGCTTCAGCAGATCCATGTCCACCGTGCCGCGCAGGAAATGCCCCCGCGCGGAATTCAGCGATGTCGGAATGATCACCGCCAGCGATGTGCCCACCGCCATCGGCATCCGCACCTCTTCGGGATAGTCCAGCACCCGGAACAATTCAAAGAAGATGGGCACCGAAATCGCCCCGCCACCAATCCCGAACACCCCGGCCAAAAGCCCGATAAGCCCCCCGGCCACGATCAATGCGCCGATGATCGGCACAAGGCTGGCCAGATCAATTCCGTCCATATCCGCGAATCCCTTCCCGCCCGGCCCGCCCGTTGCGGGCCCGCTTGCCCCCCAGTCTTAGGCCGCCCCCCGCCCAAGGACAACCGCCCCCACCTTGCCGAATGCCCGCCATGACCGGGAACACCGCCCCCTTTCGGCGGACGAGACGCTCGGCCTCCTCCGCGCCGCCCATGCCGCACAGGCCGCACAGGCCGCAGGGAAGCGGACCGCCGCCTCGATGATCCCGCGCGCCCGGCCATCCCCTGTCCCCACGAACGCACCGCCGCCGCGAGTCCCCGTTTTCTGACGCAGAAAACGGCACGGACTTGACGCAAATTCCGCCCCCGACCGCTGCGCCCAACCTTTCCCCCGAATTCTGCGTCAGAAATCGCCTCCCCAGTCGCCCCCCGCCCAAGGACAACCGCCCCACCTTGCCGAATGCCCACCGCCCGCTAGGCTCTGCCCCTAGGACAGCATGCAGGAAGGCCCGCCATGACCGTGAACACCAGCCCCGTCTCGGCGGGCGAGGCGCTCTCGCTCCTGCGCGCCGCCCATGCCGCCCAAGGGTCAGGCACCCTCACCGCCGCATGGATGCTGCATGGCCGCCCCGGCATCGGCAAATCAGACATCGTGGCCCAACTCGCGGCGGAAACCGGCGCGCAACTCTTCGACCTGCGCCTCACCACCATCGAACCGCAGGATCTGCGCGGCCTGCCCTTCTACGATCATGCCACCCGCCGCACCGTCTGGTATCGCCCCGAAGACCTGCCGGATGATCCCGCCCGCCCCGCCATCCTCTTCCTCGACGAACTCACCGCCGCCGCCCCCAGCCTCCAACCCACCGTCTACGGCCTTCTTCAGGAACGCCGCGTCGGCCGCCACCAACTGCCCGCCTCCTGCTTCCTCGTCGCCGCAGGCAACGGCACCGATGACGGCGCCATCGCCTATGAGATGGGCACCGCCCTGGCCGACCGCCTGATCCACCTGCACCTCAGGGCCGAGGCGACGGATTGGCTCACCCGCTACGCCGTTCCGCGCGGCCTCCACCCCGCCGTCATCACCTTCATCCGCACCGCCCCGATCTGCTTGAAAACTCCGAAGACGCGCTCCGCCGCGGCCTTACCATCGCCTGCACCCCCCGTTCATGGGCGCGCGTCTCGGATATCCTCACCGCCATCCCCGATCCGCGCCTCCGCGCGCCCATGATCGCAGGCACCATCGGCGATGCCGCCGCCGCCGAATTCCTGCTGGTGGTCGAAGAGATCGCCGCCACCGTGCAGGTCGCCGATCTCTTGGAGGCATCAAAGGCGAAACGCCCCGACCTCTACCCGCAAACGATGACCGGCCTCACCGCCCTCACCTATGCCCTCATCGGCACCGCCGACGCCGCCACCATGCCACAGGTGATCGAGGTGATGGCCGACCTCCGCCACCTCCCCCGCCTGCGCCCCGACGCCCCCTTCGCCCGCCTGCCGCTGGCCGAACTTTGCACCCACGGCTTCGAACTTCTCATCCAGAAGGCCCTGACCACGGGCCTCACCGATGCCTTCCGCACCTCCCCCGCCTATGCCGAATACCGGGCCGAGCGGCAGGCGCAGGGGCTCGAATGATGGGTCCGGTATGACCCGCCATTCCGTCCGCGCCACCACCGCGCTGCGCGCGCTCAACGAACAGGATCCCGCCATGGCCGCGCTGGCCCTCTGGTGCGATCACCGCGACCGCGACCATGGCCCAGCGGCCGAGACCGCAGGCCAGACCATCCACTATGGCCCCGAATTCGACACCCTCCCCCGGCACGAACAGATGGGCCTCGCCGCCCATCACATCCTGCACGTGGCGCTGCGCCACTCGCCCCGCCTTGCCGCGCACGCCCTGCGCATGGGCGACCGTTTCGACAACCGCCTCTGGCAGATCGCCGCCGATGCCATCGTGAACGAAACCCTGCTCGCCGCAGGCTATGCCATCCCGCGCCCCGCCCTCACCCTGACGGGCCTGCTGGCAAGCGCCCTCGACACCACCGCCGCCCCCCGTCAGGCGCTGGCCGATTGGGACGTGGACCGCCTCTATCACCGCCTGCGCGACACCACCCAAGGCGCGGGCGGCGACGCCCAATCCCGCGCCCTCTCCTACGCCACGGCGCAGGGCTTCCAGCCTGACATCAAGCCCGACAGCAGCTCAACAGATACACCTGACCCCAAGACCGATGCCGACTGGCACCGCCACCTTTCCCGCGCCCTCGATGCAGGCCGCCTCGCAGGCCGCGGCATCGGCGCCGCCAACCTGCGCCTTGCCGATATCCCCGTCCCCGAAACCCCGTGGGAGGTGATCCTCCGCCGCCTCCTCACCCGCGCCACGCTCGACAGGCCCCAACCCACCCATCGCCGCCCGGCGCGGCGCTTCCTCGCCGCCATGGCGCAGGCACAGGCGACAGGCACCCCCGAACCCGCCTTCCAGCCGGGCCTCGCCCGACACTCCCCCGCCCCCCGCGTGGTGATCGCGCTCGACACTTCCAGCAGCCTCACCGATGACGCCCTCGCCCTTCTCATGGCCGAGGTCGCCGCCATCGCCCGCCGCACGCGCGCCGAACTTCACCTCATCCCCTTCGACGACAGCCCCGCCCCGGCGATCCAACTCGACCCCGTCACCGCCACGGCCCAACTCCGCGCCCTGCAAGCCCCGCGCGGCGGCGGCACCGCCTTCGCCCCCGCCTTCGCGAAAGCGGCGGCCCTCGCCCCCTCCATCCTCATCGTCCTGACCGATCTTGAAGCCCCCCTGCCGCCAAGGCCGCGCTTCCCCGTGATCTGGGCCGTCCCCGACGCCCGCCACGCCCCGCGCCCGGACTGGGGAACCCTCCTAGACCTTTCGCGCTAACCGATCAGCGCCGCCAGCCGCGCATGGGCCGACACGCCCCGCACGTCAAAACCCACATCCCGCAGGCATTCCCCCGCCGCAAGGTTCACCCGCAGCAGGTCACGCTCCCCGAAATCCGCATCGAAGAGCCCCGCCAGCAGCGCCCGCTCCTCGCCCGACAGGGCCAACACCTCCGGCCCCGCCTCCGCCTGCACGGAAACCAGCGTCAAAGGCGGCATCCGCCAGATCTCCGACTGCTCCACCACCAGATGCAACCGCCCCTCCGCCAGCCCCCGCCCCGCCGCGATCTTCGACAGCACCGCCACTGCCCGCACCCGCAACAGATCCAGCCCCCGCTCCACCTCCGCCGGGCTGGCCAGCGCCTTCGCCTGCGCCCGGCTCAGGCGCAAAAGCTTTGCCTCCACGAAATAGATCACGATCAGCATCGGCAGTGGCGCCTGCGCGATGGCCAGCGCATAGCGCGGAAACAGCACCGCCCCCAGAAGAAAGGGCACCAGCGCCGCCAGATAGCGCAGCACCTCGATCTCGAAGATCAGCCGCAGCCAAAGGCCAATCCCCGCCCCCCCGACGCCCGCCATGCGGCGCGGCAGGATCATCACCCGCCCGAACACGCGCCGCGGCACCTGCCGCATCTCAAGGACATGGCGGTTCCAGATCGTTTCGGGCGTCAGGATGAACATGGGCGCGGGCCTCCGCAGGCAAAGCTAGCGCGCGCCCGCCCCCGAACCAGTCGCATCAACCAGAGGCCGCACCGCCCCCGCGCTGCCCATAGTAAAGCCCCACCACATGCTCGGCCTCGGCAAAGAACAGCCAGCGCTGCGCCAGCGCACCCAGAAGATGCGTCAGCGCCGCCAGCACCACCCCCGTCACCCCGCCCAGCCAGGCCAGCGCGATCACGGGCAGCATCACCGAACAGACCATGGCGATCATCCGCACCCGTTCGGCATGTTTGCGCCCGACCACATGGATCATCTCGCGCAGCAGGTAATTCCCGCCCGTATGCGGCTGCTCGAACACCGACACCGCCCCGATCCCGCCCAGGCCGGTGGCGCTTTCCATCGTTTCCGCCGCCCGCGCAAAGGCCCGCCGCCCGAAATGCCAGTGCAGCGCCAGCACGCCCCCCAAAACGCACAGCGCCGGCAGCGCCAGCGGCGCCACCCCGCCCAGCACCAGCCCCCCCGTCGCCCAATAGCCCAGAAAGACCAGCGGCACCGTCCAGTGATGCCAGCGCGGCACCGCCCGGATCTGCGCATAGATCATGGCCGAGGCGAAGACCGTCACCCCCGACATCACCGCCCCCGCGATGCCAAAGCCCCGCCCCCAGTCAAACCCCAGCCAATCCGCCAAGGCCTGCGGCGCAAACAGCCCCAGCGTGATCACCGCAGCCCAGGCCTCACGCGACAGCCAGCTTGTCCGCCACTGCGTGAATGCCAGCAGCGCCCGCCGCGGATTGCCCAGATGAAAGGCCGATGACACCAGCCCCGCCACCGCCAACCCGTATCCCAGCCCCCACAGGAAGAAGGCCGCCGTGCCCGTGGCCCCGAATATGCCGAGAAGCGCCAGAAAACCGAAACCCGCCCCCGAAAGGACGGTGAACAGGATGACAGAAGGTGCCGGATGCATTCAGATCTTCCCCAGAACGCGGTCCAGCCATCCCGCCAGCCCGCCCGCCCGGATGTCAAGCAGCGGCGCAAGCGGGCTCGCCTCCGCGGGCCGGTCCTTCTTGCGCGGCGGCAGATAGCGGTTGACGGGCTTCGTCCCCATCCCCGGCATCAGCGCGAAGCCCTCCCGCTCCGCCGTCAGGCGGCTCACATGGCTTTCGGGATCCGCGAAATCCCCGAAATGCCGCGCCCCGGTGGGGCAGGTCCGCACGCAGGCAGGCTCCCGGTCCTCTTCCGGCAGCGCCTCGTTATAGATCCGGTCCACGCAGAGCGTGCATTTCTTCATCACCCCCGCCGCCTGATCCAGTTCCCGCGCCCCATAGGGGCAGGCCCAGGCGCAAAGCCCGCAGCCGATGCAGGCATCCTCGTTCACCAGAACGATCCCGTCTTCCGCCCGCTTGTAGCTTGCCCCCGTCGGGCAGACGGTGACACAGGGCGCATCCTCGCAATGTAGGCAGGACCGGGGAAAGTTGATGATTTGCGCAGGCATTTCATCAGGTTGCACCGCATAGCTGTGAACGCGGTTGAGGAAGGTTCCTGATGGCTGCGCGCCATAAGGCTCCTGATCCGACAAGGGCGCGCCATAGCCCTGATCGTTCCATCCCTTGCAGGCCGTCACGCAGGCGTGACAACCCACGCAGGTATCCAGGTCGATCACCAGACCCAACTTCCTGTCGGTGCGCGCAGGCAGGCAGGTCATGCGGCACTCCTCGCGTCAAGGTCAGGTCTTCCCCGATGCCCGCAACATTCGGGAGCGGCCGCACCCCTTCCGTCGCGCCCCTCGACAACAGGACCGACGCCGCGCTCCGCCCCGCAAATCTTTTCGAAAAGATTTGCAAAATTCTTCGAAGAATTTTGCCTCACGCCCGCCCCCTCCCCTTCGGCACCAAGCGCGGCAGCGTGTCGAACACCGGCTCCGCCACCGCGCGCGGCCCCACCCGCTCCACCTTGACCCGCAGATCGAACCACGCCGCCTGCCCCGTCACCGGATCGGAATTCGACACCCGCCCCTCGCCCGGCAGCACCTCGGAAATCAGGTGGTTCAGCAGGAAACCCTGATTGGCCTCCGCCGCGCCTTCGTCCAGCGCCCATGCCCCCCGCCGCTTGCCGATCGCATTCCACGTCCAGACCGTATCGGGGTTCAGCGCCGCCATATGCGCCACAGGCACCACGATCTCGCCATTGGGCGAGGTCACCCGCGCATAGTCGCCTTCCGCGAACCCCTGCCCCTCCCAGATCGCCGTCGGCACATAAAGGTAGTTCTTCCCGTGGATCTGCCGCAGCCAGGCATTCTGCGACCCCCAGGAATGATACATCGCCATAGGCCGCTGCGTGATCGCATGCACCGGATAGCCCTCAGCCGCCTCCTCCCCGAACGGAGGATACCAGACAGGCAAAGGATCCATCGCCACCCGCAACCGATCGCGCAGATGATCGGGGGGCTGCAGGAACCCGTGCCCCTCGGCCGCCAGTTGGAACTTCCGCATCGGCTCGGACCAGATCGAAAACAGGTAAGGTTGCGGCGATTCATAGAAGGACGTCGCCACCGCCCATTCCTGATAGGCCGCATTCCACGGCTTCATATAGGCCGCCCCCTCCGGCACATGGGCCTGATAGAAGCCGCCATTCTCGATATAACGCTGAAGCTGCTCCGGATTGGCCTCTCCCCGCCCCTCCTTGTCGCCCGCCTCACCCCGGAACCCGATCAACGGCCCCACCCCCGGCCGCCGGATATGGTTCACCATGTAATCGGCATAGTCCCTGAACTTCGCCGACCCGTCCTCTTTCACCATCCCCGGCAGGCCCAGCCGCACCCCAAGATCCAGCAAAACCGACTGGAACCCCCGCACATCCCTGTCCGGCTCCACAACCGGCCAGCGGATCGCATCCCCCGCCGCATCCGGCTCGGAAATCGGGCGATCCAGCAGGGAAATGCAGTCATGCCGCTCAAGGTAAGTCGTATCCGGCAGGATCAGATCGGCATAGGCCACCATCTCCGACGCATAGGCATCCGAATAGATGATGCGCGGGATGACATATTCCCCGCTTTCATCCTTATCCGTCAGCATCTCCATGACGCGGGCGGAATTCATCGACGAATTCCACGACATGTTCGCCATATACAGAAACAGCGTATCCACCTTGTAGGGATCCCCCGCATGGGCATTGGGGATGACCATATGCATCAACCCATGCGCGGAAAACGGGTTCTCCCAGGTGAACCCCTTGTCGATCCGCCACGGGCTGCCGTCCTCCTTCAGCGCAAGGTTCTCCGGCCCCCGCACATAGCCCAGATGCGGCCCGCTCAAGGGCTTGCCCGGCGCCGCCACGAAATGCGGGGTGGGATGCGCCTCCACGGGCTTCGGATAGGGCGGCTTCAACCGATACCCGCCCGGAACCTCCACCGTCCCCAGCAATATCTGCAAAAGATGCAGCGCGCGCGCCGTCTGGAACCCGTTGGAATGCGCCGAAATCCCCCGCATCGCATGGAAGGAAACAGGCCGCCCCGTCATCCCCTCATGCCGGTCCCCGCGAAAATCCGTCCATTCCACCGGCAGCTCGAACGCCTCGTCGAACGCTACCCGCGCCAGTTCCGCCGCCAGCCCGCGTATCCGCCCCGCCGGAACGCCACAGCGCGCCGCCACCGCCTCTGGCGCGTATTCCTCGCCCAGATACCGCTCCGCCATATGCTGGAACACCGTCCGATGCCCCTGCCACCAGCCCCAAGGTCCGGCTGCACCCCCGCCCCGTCCCAAGGCGCAGGCATCCCCGTCCGCTTGTCGATGACAAAGGGCTGGCTTTCGGCGTTTCGCACGAGCAGCCCCTTCTCCGGGCCTTCCGTGCCATTCACCAGCAAAGGCGCATCGTCCAGCGCGCCAGATAGTCAAGGTCGATCTTCCCCGCCTCCAGCAGGCAATGGATCAGCGACAGGATCAGCAGCCCATCCGTGCCGGGCGTGATCCCCACCCATCGGCGACCGCGTTGTAGCCTGTCCGCACCGGGTTCACCCCGATGACCTTCGCCCCCCGCGCCTTCAGCTTGCCGATGCCGATCTTGATCGGGTTGCTGTCATGATCCTCGGCCACCCCGAACAGGACGAACAGCTTGGTATGCGCCCAATCCGGTTGCCCGAATTCCCAGAACGCGCCGCCGATCGTGTAAATCCCCGCCGCCGCCATGTTGACGGAACAGAACCCCCCATGCGCCGCATAATTCGGCGTGCCAAAGGCTTGTGCCCACCACCCGGTGAAGGACTGCGACTGATCCCGCCCGGTAAAGAACGCCAGCTTCTCCGGCGCTTCCTCCCGCAGCGGCTTCAACCAAGCCACCGCAGTCTCCAGCGCCTCTTCCCACGTGATCTCTTCAAACGCCCCTGATCCGCGCGGCCCCACCCGACGCAGCGGCGCGCGCAGACGGCTCGGCGCTGTCACCTGCATGATCCCCGACGCCCCCTTGGCGCAGAGAACCCCCTTGTTCACCGGATGATCCCGGTTCCCTCGATATAGGTCACCTTGCCAGAGGTCAGATGCACATTGATCCCGCAGCGGCAGGCGCACATGTAGCAGGTGGTCTTCTTCACCTCGTCCGACACCTTCGGCGATGTCTCCACTCCTTGGCTGCCCCATCACGCCTTCCCCTCCGTCCCTTCGGACGCCATCACCTGAATGGCCTCCATCGCAATCTGCCGCTCTTCCTCCGCCGCAACTATCCAGACAGCGACACGCGCGCCTTCCAGATGCAACACGCCCGCCCCCGCCGCATTCGCGCCTTCGTCGAACTCTACCCCGGCATAGGCCAATCCCCGAAGGATTTCCGCCCGCACCTCCGCATCATTCTCGCCGATGCCCCCGGTAAAGGCCACCGCATCCAGCCCCCCCATCGCCGCCACCAGCGATCCGCCATGCCGCACCGCCCAATAGCAGAAATGCGCCACCGCGAACCGCGCCTCCGCCGTCCCCGCCCGATGCAAGGCCCGCATGTCCGACGCCCCGCCAAGGCCCAGAAGCCCGCTCTCGCGGTTCAGGATCCGCCCCGCCCCCGCGATCCCATGCACCTCCGCCAGACGCAGCACCGCATTCCCGTCAATCCCCCCGGCCCGCGTTCCCATCGTCAACCCGTCCAGCGGCGAATAGCCCATCGTCGTCGCCACAGATCGCCCGTCCACGATCCCGCAAGCCGACGCGCCATTACCCAAATGGAACACAAGCAGCCGCTTCGGCAGCGCCCCAATCCCCATTTCTTGCACTTTTCGAACAACCGACGCGTAACTGATCCCATGAAACCCATAGCGCCGCAGGCCCAGCGCCTCTGCCTCCGCAGACAGGGCATAGCGCGCCGCCACCTCCGGCACGCTGGCATGAAAGGCTGTGTCGAAACTCGCAAACTGCGGCAGCCCCGGCACCAGCGCCGCCACCGCCCGCATCCCCGTCAGGTTCGCCGGATTGTGCAAAGGCGCCAGCGGCACGCAGGTCTCCACCTCCGCCATCACCGCCTCCGTCACCCGGCAGGACACCACCAGCGCAGCCCCGCCATGCACCACCCGATGCGCCGCCGCCTTCAACGACCCGACGGAAACCCCCGCCTCCTCCATCCCTTCGAACACCAGCGCCATCGCCACCGCATGGGTCCCCACCACCCGCGCCCCGACCAAAGGCCCGACCTCCACCCGCGCCGCCCCCCCGATCTCCGTCACCCGGCCCGCCAGCACCTCGCGCAGGCCGTCATCGAACACCGCCACCTTCAGGCTGGACGACCCCGCATTGACGACCAGCACCGCCATCACAGCACCGCCTTCACCAGCCCCATCCCCGCCAACCCCGCGAGAAGCAGGATGGCAAAGCGGCGAAAATCCTGCGGATCCGTATTCAGGAAATGCCGCCCCCCCAGCCAGTTGCCCAGAAACGTCAAAGGCAGCGCGATCAACGACGCCCAAAGCGTGTCCCAACTCACCAGCCCCGCCCACCAGTAAAGCGGCGCGGAATACAGGTCCAACAGCGGAAAATAGGCAATCAACGTCGCCCGGAACACCGCCGCCCGCATCGGCTGCGCGGCGAAAAAGGCTGCAATCGGCAGCCCCCCCATCCCCGGCGCATTGGCCAACCCCGACACGACCCCCATCCCAAGGTTCGATATCCCCCGCGCCTCACCCGCCAGCCGCCACCCCGCCAGCAGCACCCCGCACATCACCAGCACGTAACCCGAAATCACCGCCCGCGCCGCATCCTCGGATATCCCCGTCAGCAGCCACAGCCCCAAGGGCAGCCCCACCGCCGCCCCCGCCAGCAGGAACCCGACCCGCCGCCAGTCCACATCCCGTGAAATGCCCCGCGCCGCCTGCACGCTCATGGCCGTCTCAAGGATCACCACCACCGCCACCATGTTCAGCGGGTTCATCACAAGGGATGACGCCGCAATCACCATGGCCGAATAGCCGAACCCCGAATAGCCCCGGATGAAGGCCGCGCCCAGCACGGCCACCGCCATCCAGACCGTCCCCGCAAGGGACAGGTCAAAGGGCATCAAACCACCTGCGGACGCATGTCGGCGGCGGAAATCCCCGCCACCGCGACAGGCTTCTTCATCGCGTCCCGCCGGAACGGCTCACCCAACTCCTGATTGATCAGCGCCTCGATCAGCGTGGTCTTGCCGTGGGTCATCTGATCGTCAACGGCCTTGGCCAAAGCGTCCCGCAACTCCTCCATCGTCCGCGCCTGCACCCCCTGCAACCCGCAGGCCCGCGCGATCCCGGCATAGGAAACCTGCGTATCCAGCTCCGTCCCCACGAAATTGTCGTCATACCACAGCGTCGAATTCCGCTTCTCCGCCCCCCACTGGTAATTGCGGAACACCACCATCGTCACCGCAGGCCATTCCGGCCGCCCGATGGCCGTCAACTCCGTCACCGCAATCCCGAACGCCCCGTCCCCCGCGAACCCCACCACCGGCACATCCGGACAGCCGATCTTCGCCCCCACGATGGCAGGCAACCCGTATCCACAAGGCCCGAACAGGCCGGGGGCCAGATATTTCCGCCCCGCTTCAAAGGTCGGATAGGCATTCCCGATGGCGCAGTTGTTGCCGATATCCGACGAAATGATCGCCTCCTTCGGCAAGGCAGACTGTATCGCCCGCCAGGCCATGCGCGGGCTCATCCAATCGGGCTTGTCCGCCCGCGCCCGCGCGTTCCAGCTTGTGCCCGGATCGTCATCCTCATGATCCATGGATGCCAGTTGCTGCGCCCAACGGCTTTTCGTCGTGGCGATCAGGTCCAACCGCTCTTTCCGCCCCGTCTCGCCAGCCTGCGCCGAAAGCCGCGCCAAAATCCCCTCCGCCACCTTCTTCGCATCCCCCACGATGCCGACCGAAACCCGCTTCGTCAGCCCGATCCGCGCCGGGTTGATATCCACCTGAATGATCTTGGCCTCCTTGGGCCAGTAATCCAGCCCATAGCCCGGCAAGGTGGAAAACGGATTGAGCCGCGTCCCCAGCGCCAGCACCACATCCGCGCGCTGGATCAACTCCATCCCCGCCTTGCTGCCATTATACCCCAAAGGCCCCGCAAACAGCGGATGGCTCCCCGGAAACGCGTCGTTATGTTGATACCCCACGCAAACCGGGGCCGAGAGCCGCTCGGCCAAAGCCATCGACGCCGGAATCGCCCCGCCGATCACCACCCCCGCCCCGTTCAGGATCACCGGGAACTTCGCGGATGACAGCAGCGCCGCCGCCTCCGCAATCGCCGCCTCCCCACCTGACGGCCGCTCGAACTCCACCACCGCGGGCAGGTCGATGTCGATGACTTGGGTAAAGTAATCCCGTGGCATGTTGATCTGCGCCGGGGCCGAATGGCGCCGCGCGTTCAGGATCACGCGATTCAGCACCTCCGCCACGCGGTTCGGATCGCGCACCTCCTCCTGATAGCAGACCATGTCCTTGAACAGGGCCATCTGTTCCACTTCCTGAAACCCGCCCTGCCCGATCGTGCGGTTCGCCGCCTGCGGCGTGACCAGCAGAAGCGGCGTATGGTTCCAATAGGCCGTCTTCACCGCCGTCACGAAATTGGTGATGCCCGGCCCATTCTGCGCGATCATCATGCTCATCCGGCCCGAGGCGCGGGTGAACCCGTCCGCCATCATGCCGCCCGATCCTTCATGCGCGCAGTCCCAGAAGGTGATGCCCGCCTTGGGGAACAGGTCCGAGATTGGCATGAAAGCCGATCCGATGATGCCAAAGGCATTGTCGATGCCATGCATCTGCAACACCTTCACGAAAGCCTCTTCCGTCGTCATCCGCATGGCTGTCTCCCGCTCAATCCACCGCCGCCCGAGGCCGGGCGATTTGCCCCTTGATACCCCCGCACCGGGCCCATGACTTAGGGCCAGAAAACCGGGCCACTTAAGTCCAGTCACCAACCCTGTCCCGCGCTCGACATGGGAGGGAGGCCCCGGATCAGGTCCGGGGCGGGGTCACGGCGCACCGCCCGTCCCTGATGGTTAACGCCCCCTTCCGATACCGCGCGTCTGCACCGCCGTCTGCACCGCGCGCCTGCACCGGCTGTTGCACCGCCAATCCGGCCGAATCCCGAAGATAAACCCAGCGTCCGCAAGGGGTTGCAGGCCGAAGGGGGGGGCAACCGCCCCCCCTCACCCCCCCAGCACGTCACATCTCGCGCAGGACCCTCGCCACCAGCGCGATCCCCTCCGGGATCTTGCCCACCGGGATGGAACTATAGGCCCGACGGTAGAAATTCCGCCGCTCCGTCCCGGGGTGAAAGAACACCCGCCCCGGCTCGATCAACACCCCCTCGGACCGCAGGCGCAGCGCCGCCGCCTCGCTGTCCATCCCCGGCGCGGCCTCCATCCAGAAGGACGATCCGCCAAACCCGCCCTGCCCCGCAACCCTCAGATCATGCAGGGAAATCGCCTCTTCCATCGCCTTGCGCCGCTTGGCGAAGGCGGCCTTCATCCGGTTCACCAGCGCGTCGTAATGCCCAAGGCTCAGGAAATGCGCGGCCGTGCGCTGCAACTGCCCCGGCGGATGGCGCAGCACCTGTGCCCGCAGCGCCCGCGCCTCGCGGATGAAGGGCTCCGGCCCCACCAGCCAGCCCAGCCGCAGCCCCGGAAAGATGGATTTCGAAAAGGATCCCGCATGCACCACCCGCCCCCCGGAATCGAGCGATTTGATCGACGGCGAGACGGGTTTCAGGAAACTCATCTCGAACTCGTAATCATCTTCAATCACAAGGAAATTCCGCTCTTCCGCCGCCCGCAGAAGGGCCATGCGCCGGGCCATCGGCATGGTGGCATTGGTCGGGCTCTGATGGCTTGCCGTGGTAAAGACGACATCCACCCCGGCAGGCAGGCTGTCCACCGACAGCCCCCCCTCATCCACCGCGACCGGCGTCACCACCGCCCCCGCCTGTGCGCACATCGCCCGGAACCCCGGATAGCCCGGATTCTCCACCACCGCATGCCCCCCGGGCCTGAGCAACACCTGCGCCGCCAACCACAGCGCATTCTGCGCCCCCATGGTGACCAGCACCTCCGAAGGCCGCGCCTCGATCCCCCGGCGCGGCAGGATGTTGCGCAACAGATACTCGATCAGCAGCGGATCATCCCGCTCATAGCGATCCGCAGTCAGCGTCTCGAACTCCCGCCGTCCCAGGGCCTGCAGGGCGCATAACCGCCAGTTCTGATGGTCGAACAACGCCGGATCCGCCTGCCCATAGATGAAGGGATAGGGATAGGACCGCCAATCCTCGGGCCGTTCCACCCGTTCCATCCGGGAAAACCGCCCCCCGCACAGCGCCTCCCAATCCACGGTCCCCATCGCCCTCGGCACGGGCTGGAACCCGGGTTGCACCGGCACCCCCTCGCTCACGAACGTGCCCGACCGCCCCCGCGCCGTCAGATAATCCGCCGCCACCAGTTCCGTATAGGCCAGCGTCACGGTGATCCGGCTTACCCCCAGATGCGCCGCAAGCCCGCGCGACGACGGCATCCTGTCGCCCGCCCGGAACCTCCCGGCGAGGATCCCCTCGGCCACCATCTGCCGGATCCGCTGCTGCAGGCTGCCACTACCGCCTTGGGGCAGATAGAAACTTTCAACCGGTATCGCCATCTGGCCCTGCCTCCGCGTGATCCGGCCATAAGGCGCGCGCCCCCTTCATGCGTCAAGCCCGGCCGCGGCGTCGCCGGGGGCCGTCTGCTCCCCAGGCCCTGCGGGCCTCCCTCCGAGGAGTATTTTTCCCAAGATGAAGCCCAAACCCCTTCATCTTGGCCCAAATACCCAAAAAATCCGAGCCGAAGCGCGAAGGCGCGCAGGCGAGACAAAAGAAAGGCGCGGCCCCTGTCTTGCAGGGGCCGCGCGCAATGTCCTTCACAAGGCGCTTGGGTTCAGCCGAAGACGCGGGTCAGAGCGCCGTCGATGGCCCCGGCGATGTGGTCGATGTCATCCTTCGTGGCGATCAGTGCGGGCGACAGGCAAAGCGTGTTGTTCAGCCCGGGGATCGACCGGTTGGTCACCCCGATGATCACCCCCTGCGCCATGCAATCGGCCACCACCGCCTGACATTTGGCCTCCGGTGCCGGTTCCTTGGTCGCGCGGTCCGCCACGAGTTCCGCACCAAGGAACAGCCCCTTGCCGCGCACATCGCCGATGATCCGGTGCTTCTCCATCAGCGCCTGCAGGTTGGACAGGCAGTAATCGCCCATCGCCACCGTATTCTCCAGCAGGTCCTCGCGCTCGATGATCGCCATGTTCTCCAGCGCCGCCGCAGGCCCGCTGGTGCAGCCCCCGAAGGTGGAGATGTCGCGGAAATAGCTCATCGGATCACTGGGATCGTCCTTGAACATCTCGAAGACCCGCTCCGTCGTGACCGTGCAGGAAATCGCCGCATAGCCCGAGGCCACGCCCTTCGCCATGGTCACGAAATCGGGCTGGATGCCGTAATGCTGATAGCCGAACCACGTCCCCGTCCGGCCCACGCCACAGACCACCTCGTCGATGGCCAAGAGGATGTCGTATTTCCTGCAGATCTCCTGCACCCGCTCCCAGTATCCCTTGGGCGGCACGATCACGCCGCCGCCTGCGGTGACGGGTTCAAGGATCAGGCAGCCCACCGTATCGGGGCCTTCGCGCAGGATCACCTCCTCGATGGCATCGGCTGCGCGCTCGCCATAGTTCTCCACGTCCCATTGCTTGCGGTATTCAAGGCAATGCGGCACCCGCACAAACCCGTCCGGGAAGGGCCCGTACTGCATCGCGCGCTGGTCCTGCCCGGCACTGGCCAAAGCGGCAATGGTCGTGCCGTGATAGTCGCGGTCGCGATAGAGGATCTTCCACTTCTTGCCGCCATGGTGACGATGCGCGATCTGGCGCACCATCTTGTAGACCTTCTCATTCGCCTCCGAACCGGAGTTCGAATAATAGACCCGGCTCATCCCCGGCATCTTCTCGATCAACCTTTGAGCAAAGATCGACCCCGGCACCGAACCGGCAGCCCCCGCGAAATAGTTCATCTTGATCAACTGGTCGCGCACCGCATTTGCGATGCTTTCGCGGCCATAGCCCACATTCACCGTCCAGACCCCGCCAGAGACGGCATCGAGATGCTCTTTCCCCTTGGCATCCCAGACCTTCATCCCCTTGCCTTCCACGATCACGCGCGGATCGACGCCGGTCTCGTATTGCTTGTGCTGGCTCAGGTGATGCCAGACATGGGCGCGGTCGGCCTCGACCACCTCGGAGATATCGTTGAAACGGTCCAACCCTTCCATGGGTGCGTCCTTTCGTGAAACAGGGCGGGCCCCGCAAACTGCAGGGTCTCTCGCCGCCATCATCCTTCAGCCCCGCCCGCCCCGATAGGGCCAGAGGCGCAACGTTGTTAAGGCCAGTCGCGGATCGCCCCCGCCGGACGGCCCGCCCGCCCCGGCATTTCCCCGCAATCCGCCCCCTTGCGCCCGCCTGCCGTATCGCCTAATCAGGCCGCACCTCTGGGCATGGCGGGTTGGCGGAGAGGTTACGCAGCGGATTGCAAATCCGTGAAGACCGGTTCGATTCCGGTACCCGCCTCCAGAGAGCAGCCCCCCCTCTTGCCCTGCCCATTCCCTGCCGTGCCCCGGTTCGGGGCAGGCCGGATTTGCCGCACAGGCGGCACAACCCTCCGCCCGGCCCTCCGGATGGAAGGGTGCCCCCACCCCTTCGTCTCGGGCCTACCGCGCCAAAGCGCCCGGTCCCGAACCGAAGTCAGCCCCCGCCATCCAGACGCGGCTTGGCGCGGATGGCCACGCTCTGCTTCCTGCGTCACAGGCGGCAGGACCGCCGCCGTTGCCACCCCATCCTGTCGGTCCATGCCCCCCATTTCCGCCCCCTTCCATCCGCACGGCACAAAGTTTGCAGGGCGGGTCGGCACCACCCGCCGTGCTGCTGCCAGTCCCATAGGTTATTGATGAGCACCCTGTTCCTGTCCGTCGGCGCAGCAGCCGAAATCCCCGACGCCCCGTCTGGGATGCCGAAATGTTCGGCTACCGCTATACCGGCTTCCGCCCGTTTCACCGCTTCGATGCGCAACTGGCCGATAACAGCATCGGCACGATGGTCTGGCCCGGCGGCTATCTCGCCGAGGCCCGCCCCGATAGCTACGGGCTCGATATTCCCGGTCTCTTCGCCGCCGATACCGGGCGCCCCGGCCTGTCCGAGATCATGGCCCATGCCCAGACGCTTGGCACGGGCCTGTCGATCGTCCTGCCCACGGCCCGCTATGTGGGCCAGGATGATCTGCTGCGCACCGATCTCCGCGCCTTCCTGGGCGATCTTCTGGGCGGGGCCTATGGCCCCCCGCCGCAGTCCCTGACGCTGGAGATCGGCAGCGAGTTCTTCTCCTCTTTCCGCGATGATCCCGACGCCGCCAGCCATTATGGCCATATCGCGGAAATCTACGTCTCGGAACTGACCGCCGCCCTCGGGGACGCGTCGGTGAACCTGATCGACCTCGATCCCGCCATCGCCGTGCAGGCCGGGCGCACGCTGACCGAAGACATGCTGATCCGCGACGAGATCAGCGACGACTCGCTGGTCGAGGTCGATCAGATCATCCACCACCGCTTTGCCTGGAACGCGACCGGCGTCGATGGATCGGCGGATGAATTCCACCCCGTGATCGAGGCCTGGCGCAGCGATGCCGCGGCCCTCGGCGGCGACGGGCCCGACCTCTTTCTCAGCGCCTATGGCGTGGGAAGCTACACCAGAACCGAGGCGCTTCGCGACTTCCTCGCCGCGGATCACGCACAGGGCGGCAGCCTGACCGAAGATCAGATAGATCTGGCCGGCCGCACCACCACCGAATTCGAATCCTTCTGGCAGGACCAGCTTTCCCTGCGCGACTACGGCCCCGAACATCCGCGCCTGATGCTTGAAATGCTGTCCGAATACGGCGCCGAAGGGCTGACCGCCGCCGCCGCCTTCGGCACCGACATGATCCATCCCGGGCGGCTCAGCCTGACCGATGTCAACGGCACCCCGCAGGATTTCATCGCTCAGGACATGCTCGACATGCTGGCCGAAAGCGTGACCGGCACCCGCGCCCTCGGCTTCGGGCTGGAAAATGATGGTCAGGATGATGTCTGGCTCTACGGGTTCGAAAATGCCGACAAGCTGATCATCTTCCTGTCCGCCGGGGCCAGCCCCCCGCCGGAGGGCCTGACGCTGGATTTCGAAGGTCTGGGCACCACCTACGGCCACCTTGCCGCGGATCGCCTGACCGCAACTGTCCCGTCAGACTGGATGGATCGCTTCGCCATCCCCGACAATCCCGATATCGACGAAACGCCCGAGGCGGAAACCTTCGCCATCGGCCAGCGCGCGGCGGCAACTGTGGATCAAGGGCAGGACGGCCTGACCCTCCACTTCGACACCCCGCATGAGGTGATCCGCCTCGCCTTCGCCAAGACTGAGGCCGGGAAGCTGGACATCGCCGATTTCAGCGATGGCCCGGTCCTCGCCCTCGCCGCCCCCGCGGATGCGGCCGCGCCGGATGATCTGCCGATGCTACCCCCCGATGAGGATGCGGATCTGCCGCCCGATGATCCGGCCATGCCCCATGCCGCCGCATGGTCCGGCGATCATGGCGGGGATGGCGGCGATCCCATCGGCGCGCTGTTCTTGGCGCTGCCCCTGCTCTTCCTGCTCGGCGGGATCTGAGTTCCCCCCGCGCCCATCGCCCGGGGGGAACGCGCCGCATCAGCGCGGGTCGATCACCGCCTCACCGTTCCGGCGGTTCCACCGGATCGACGACCACAGCGAAAGCCCGATCAGCGCCGCCCCGCCCAGCCCGGTGATCACCTCGGGGATATGCACCAGCGTCTGGCAGAACATGATCACCGACAGGATCAGGATGGCATAGAAGGCCCCGTGTTCCAGATAGCGGTATTGCGCCAGCGTGCCCTTCTCCACCAGCATGATGGTCATCGACCGCACATACATCGCCCCGATGCCCAGACCGATGGCGATCACGAACAGGTTGTTCGACAGCGCGAAGGCCCCGATCACCCCATCGAACGAGAACGAGGCATCCAGAACCTCCAGATAGAGAAAGGCCCCCAGCCCGCCCTTGGCGGCGGCGGACATGGTCTCCTGGCTCTTGTCCAGAAGGCCGCCCAGCGTCTCCACCACCAGAAAGGTGACCAGCCCATAGATCGCCGAAGACACGAAGGCTGTGCTTTCCGCCCCGGTCAGGAACTTCGAAAAGACAAGGATCGTGACCAGCACCGCCCCCACCTCTACCCCGCGGATCGTGGCCGTCGCCGCGACCTTCTCCTCGATCCAGCGCACCCAATGCACATCCTTTTCGGAATCGAAGAAATAGGTCAGCCCAACCATCATCAGGAAGGCCCCGCCAAAGGCCGCGATGGGCAGATGCGCCTCATGCATGATGCGGCTGTATTCCTCGGGCTGGGTCGATGCCAGAACCAGCGCCTGCCACGGCCCGATATTCGCCGCCACCACCACGATCAGCAGCGGAAAGACGATGCGCATGCCGAAGACCGCGATCAGGATACCCCAGGTCAGGAAGGCGCGCTGCCATTCCGGCCGCATGTCCTTCAGCTTGTTCGCATTCACGATGGCATTGTCGAAGGACAGCGAAATCTCCAGCACCGCAAGAACGCAGCAGATGAAGAAGATGGAGGCCATGCCCGACAGGCTGCCCGTCGTCTGCCAGCCCAGCCATGCCCCAAGGATCAGTCCAAGGGCTGTCACGATGAAGGCCCAACGAAAATAGGCCAAAGTAGGTTTCTGCGTGGGGATCGAGGTCATGGGAAATACCCTGCCTTTGCGGGCCGTGGCGGACAGCAGGATGCGATGCGCCCAATGGGCGGCGCGGCATCATTCCGGTCGGTCAGGTCCGTGCGACTATTGTTTTCCGCGGTGCCGACATCACGAGACCGCCGCAAATGTCTCGCCAGAGGGGCCCGGTCACCAGGGTTGTGCCGCCCGCAACCGGGCAACTGCGCGCTTCTTGCAAACTCTCGCCCGAAAAGCAACCGCCGCCTTTCCTGCCCCGCAAGGTGGGATCAGGTCCAGTCCAGCACGACCTTTCCCGAAAGCCCCGATTTCATCGCCATGAACCCATCCCGGAACGCATCCACCGCAAAGCGGTGGGTGATCACCCGGCGTATATCCAGCCCGTTCTCCAGCATGGCGATCATCTTGTACCACGTCTCGAAGATCTCGCGCCCATAGACGCCCTTGATCGTGATGGCCTTGAAGACGATCCGGCTCCAATCCACCGGCGATTTCCCCGGCGGAATCCCCAGCATCGCGATCCGCCCCCCCATCACCATGGCCTCGACCATCTGGTCAAGCGCCGCCTGATTGCCGCTCATCTCCATGCCCACGTCAAAGCCCTCGGTCATCTTCAACCGCGCCTTCACATCGGCCAGATGCTCCTTCGTCACATCAACCGGGGTCACATCCGCGACCTTCGCCGCAAGCTCCAGCCGCGCGGGGTTCACATCCGTAATCACCACATGCCGCGCCCCTACATGCCGCGCCACGGCGGCGGCCATGATCCCGATGGGCCCCGCCCCCGTGATCAGCACATCCTCGCCCACCAGATCGAAGGACAGCGCCGTATGCACCGCGTTGCCGAGTGGATCGAGGATCGCCCCGATCTCGTCATCAATCGCATCCGGCAAGGGCACCACGTTGAAGGCAGGCAGGCGCAGGTATTCGGCAAAGGCCCCCTGCTCGTTCACCCCGATCCCCCGCGTCGCCGGGTCCAGATGGAACTTCCCCGCCCGGCTCTGCCGCGACTGCCGCCCGATCAGGTGGCCTTCGCCGGAACAGCGCTGCCCGATCGCCAGCCCCTCGACATTGCGGCCCAACTCCACGATCTCGCCAGCGAATTCATGCCCCGTGACCAAAGGCACAGGCACCGTCCGCGCCGCCCAGTCATCCCAGTTCCAGATATGGATATCCGTCCCGCAAATCCCCGTCTTGCGGATGCGGATCAGCACGTCGTCCGGCCCGATCTCCGGCACCGGGCGGCGTTCCATCCACAGCCCCGGCTCCGCCTTGGCCTTCACCAGCGCCTTCATCTCGTTGCTCATGCCAGCACCCCCACCGCCTTGCCCGCCGCGCGGAACGCCTCCAGCGCGAAATCCAGATCATCCCGCGTCAGCCGCGCATTCATCTGCGTGCGGATGCGCGCCTGCCCCTGCGGCACGACCGGGAAGAAGAACCCCGCCACATGCACCCCCCTCTGCCCCAGCTCCGCCGCCATCCCCTGCGCGAGCTTGGCATCCCCCAGCATCACCGGCACGATGGGATGCTCCCCCGGCAGCAGCCGGAACCCCGCATCCTCCAGCCCCGCCCGCCAGTAGCGGGCATTCTCGAAGAGTTGCGCGCGCAGATCATCCGCCGCCTCGACGATATCCAGCGCCGCCAGCGCCGCCCCCACCACCGCAGGCGGCAGCGCGTTGGAAAAGAGGTAAGGCCGCGCCCTCTGCCGCAGCAGGTCCACCACCGCCTGCGGCCCCGCGATATACCCGCCCAGCGCGCCACCCAGCGCCTTGCCCAGCGTCCCGGTCAAGATATCCACCTTTACCCCGAAATGCGCGGGCGTCCCCCGCCCCCCCGGCCCCATGAACCCCGTGGCATGGCAATCATCCACCATCACCAGCGCGCCGAACCGCGCCGCCACCGCCGTGATCTCGGGCAGTTTCGCCAGATAGCCATCCATCGAAAAGACGCCATCCGTGGCAATCAGGATGAACCGCGCCCCCTCCTCACGCGCCCTTAACAATTGCGCCTCAAGATCGCCCATGTCCGAATTCGCGTACCGGTAGCGCTTCGCCTTGCACAGCCGGATCCCGTCAATGATGCTCGCATGGTTCAGCGCATCGGAAATGACGGCATCCTCCGGCCCCAGCAGCGGCTCGAACAGGCCGCCATTGGCATCGAAACAGGCCGCGAACAGGATGCTGTCCTCCTGCCCCAGAAACCGGGCCAGACGGGTTTCCAGCGCGCGATGAATATCCTGCGTGCCACAGATGAAGCGGACGCTGGCCATGCCATAGCCGTGATCCCGCATCGCGGCCTCCGCCGCCGCGACAAGGCGCGGATCATCGGCAAGGCCAAGATAGTTGTTGGCGCAAAGGTTGAGCATGGGCCGCCCGCCCATCTCCACCCGCGCGCCCTGCGGCCCGGTGATCAGCCGCTCGCGCTTCATCAACCCGTCGCGGTCGATGCCCTCAAGAAGCGTGGCCAGATGGGAAAGAAAGGCGGCCCTGTCCGACATGGCGGATACTCCTCCGTTTTGGCGGATTTACACGAAACCCCGCCCACCTGTCAATATCACGGAAAGTCATCCGTCAAAACGGACAAGCCTCTTCATCTTGGCCCAAATACCCAAAATCGACATCCCCACCCCGCGCAGCGCCGGATAAGGGATCAGCTTCCCTGCACGATCAGAATCGCCCGCGCGCCCGCCCCAGCCCCCGCGCGGATCGCGTGGGGCCGGTCGGCCGCATAGCGCGCGGTATCGCCGGGCCCCAGATCCTCGGCATCCTCGCCCGATTGCACCGACAGCGCGCCTTCCACCACCGTCAGATGTTCCCTGCAACCGGGCGAATGCGGATCCGACACCAGCGCCGCGCCAGGCTCGAAGGACAGGTCATAGACCTCATGTTCCCCCACCGTCTCGGCGGGGGAAAGGATACGGATGCGCACACCGGGGCTGCGGGCAATCACCGGCGCGGCCCCCGCCCGCGTGATCTCGATCCCCGGCGCGGGGCGGCCCTCCAGAAGGCCCGCGAAATCCACCTGCAGCGCCTGCGTCAGGTTCCACAGGGTCGCCACGGTGGGCGAACTTTCGCCGCGCTCGATCTGGCTCACCATGGATCGCGACACCCCCGACAGCTTCGCCACCGCATCCAGCGACAGGCCGCGCGCCTTGCGCGCCTCGCGCAGGGATGCGGCCAGCCGGTCATGGATATCGGAACGCGGGTTCATGCGCGCGACCATGGCGCGCGGCGCGCCCCCCTGTCAACGTCGCCCCCGTCAACGTCGCCCCCGTCAACGCGCCAGCAGCGGCGCGGCCTCAGGTTCCGCAATAGGTGACATGCCGGCCCAACCCCTGCGGCGCGGGCAGCATATAGGGCTCGCGCTCCACAAAGGGCTCCGACACGGCCGCAAGCAGGGTCTCGAACGGGGCCATCTCGCCCGCCGTCGCGGCGTTCAGCGCCTCTTCAACCTTGTGATTGCGCGGGATCACGGCGGGATTGGCGGCCCGGATCCGTTCCGCCGCGTCCGGGGCCAGCCGCGCCTGCCAGCGCGGCAGCCAGGCGCGCAGAGCCGACGGATCGGCAAAGAGCGGCGCGATCCCCCCGGCATCGCCCCCCACCGCCCCCGCCAGACGGCGGAAGGTCAGCGTCCAGTCCGCCCCCTGCCCTGACCCCGACCCCTCCATCGCCGCCAGCAGATCATCGGCCAGCGCGCCATCGCCCTCTTCCGCGCCCGCCAGCCCCAGCTTGGCCCGCATCACCGCCACCCATTCCGCGCGATAGCGCCCGGCGATCCCTCCAGCAGCCCGTTCGCGATATCCACCGCCCGGTCCTGATCGGCATGGAACAGGGCAGCAGCGCCTCGGCCAGCCGCGCAAGGTTCCAGCCGAGGATCAAGGGCTGGTTTCCATAGGCATAGCGCCCGCCGTGATCAATCGACGAAAACACCGTTCCCGCCGCATAACCTTCCATGAAGGCGCAGGGGCCATAGTCGATGGTCTCGCCCGACAGGGCCATGTTGTCGGTGTTCATCACCCCATGGATGAACCCCACCCCCATCCATTGCGCAATCAGCCGCGCCTGCCGCCCGATCACCGCATCGAACAGCGCGACATGGGGGTTATCCGCCCCCGCCACCTCCGGATAGTGCCGCGCGATGGTGTAATCGGCCAAGGCCCGCACCTGCGCCTGATCCCCGCGCGCGGCAAAGAACTGAAAGCTTCCCACCCGGATATGGCTCGCCGCCACCCGCGCCAGAACCGCGCCGGGCAGTTCCACCTCGCGCAGCACCGGCGCGCCGGTCGCCACCACCGCCAGGGCCCGCGTCGTGGGAATGCCCAGCGCGGCCATCGCCTCGCCCATCAGATATTCGCGCAGCATCGGCCCCACAGCCGCCTTGCCATCGCCGCCCCGCGAAAAGGGCGTCCGCCCCGATCCCTTCAGATGGATGTCCCAGCGTCGGCCATCCGGGGCCAGCACCTCACCCATCAAAAGCGCGCGCCCATCCCCCAGCTGCGGGGAGAACCCGCCGAACTGGTGCCCGGCATAGGCCTGCGCCACCGGCTCGGCCCCCTCTGGCAGGCGGTTGCCCGAAAAGATCTCTGCCGCCCCCGCCTCCAGCGCCGCCGGATCCAGCCCCATCTCGCTCGCGAGATCCCGGTTCAGCACCAGAAGGCGCGGCGCAGGCGCCGGGGCCGGACGCACGGGCAGAAAAGTGCCGGGCAGATCCCGCACCCAGGAATTGTCGAAGGAAATGGTCATCCGGCCCTCTTGCCAAGGCGTGCCTGCCCCCGATATGGGCCAGCCCCCGCCCCAGCGCAAGCAACCCCACCGCCGCCCACAGGGCCGGGCTCAGCGGATCTCCAGCCGCGCCACCTGCCAGATCGACCGCACATAGACGGTCTCGCTCTGGTATTCCGGCACCGAATCATAGGGATAGATCACCCAGAGCGGCCCCTTGTCCCGCACCGAAAGCAGCCGCCCGTTCTGCTCGAAGGCAAGGATCGGCCCGCCCTCCACCGCATCGGCCACCGGGATCTCGACCATGTAATCATTCAACGCCGTCGCCGCGATCACCTCGCCCCGGGCCTCCAGCGCGGCCAGAAGGCGCGACAGCGGCACGCCGCGAAAGCTCTGCACGCCTTCGGTCCAGATCGTGCTGGTCTCGAGGGCCACCGGGTCCAGTGTCTGCAACATCCCCAGATCGAACTGCGCCGCGCCCGCGCCATTGGTCCTGTCGATGTTTCCGGTCACCGTCAGGATGACGGGCCCCTCAGGCTCGGGCAAGGCATCGGCCAGCGCCGAATGCGCCAGAAGGCCCAGCATCGCCAAGGCAGAAAGACCGGTTCTGCAGGAAATCATGCGCATTGCCCCCATCCAGAACCCTGCATACGTCAGAACCCGGGCGAGGTCAGCTATCCTTTTGGGGTATGCGTGGGGCTCGCTCAATCCCGCAAGGGTTGCGCTTCGCGCAGAATCGGCAACACACTCGCCGCAGATGGCCAGGCCCCGGCACGCAAACCGCCAGATGGATCCCTGTCGTGAAATCTGGTCGGGGCGATAGGATTCGAACCTACGACCTACGGTACCCAAAACCGTCGCGCTACCAGACTGCGCCACGCCCCGAACGCGCCTTCCTTAGCCTGTCATTCCCGGCTTGGAAAGCACCGATCGCGGGGCACCTATTCGCAGGGCCAGGCCGCGCGGTCCTGCGGGATCGCCGGATGGCGCAACGCCGCCCCGGGCACGATGCCCATGCGTGCGGCCAGCCCCCCGTTGATTTCCAGCACGAAGCGCACCCCGTCGCCGCCATCGACCGGCGTCGTATCGCCGGGGATCGCCTCGGCATGCACGCGGGTCACCCGCCCGGTCTCGTCGGCAAAGATCATGTCCAGCGGGATCAGCGTGTTCTTCATCCAGAACGAGGCCCGCTGCGGCGCCTCATAGACAAACAGCATCCCCGAAGACATCGGCATGCTTTCCCGGAACATCAGGCCCTGCGCCCGCTCCGCCCCGTCATCGGCCAGTTCCACCGAAAACCGCTGCTGTCCACCCGGCCCGCGCAGCTCCACGACGTCGGGCGCACAGGACGCGGCCAGAACCGCGCCCGGGATCAGCGCCATCACCGCACCGATCAGCCAACCTGCCGGGTTGCCGCTTCCCATGAAACCACCTGTACCGCCATACGCCCGCGCTTGCCCTCGACGAGCGCGCAGGCAGATAGCCTCGCCCGCCTGCAGATCCGCAAAGCCCGAAACGCGCAGCACTTCGATATGGATGAACACATCCTCGGGCCGCCCAAAGACATTGGCAAAGCCAAAGCCCTTGGCCTTGTCGAACCATTTCACCCGGGCCGGTTCCAGCGGAAGCTGCGCGATCTCGTCGGCATCGACAGGCGCGTTCTCGTCGCCCAAGGGGAAAGACATCCCCTGTGGCGGTTCGATCTCCAGAACCTCGACCGCCCGGAACGCCACGCTGCGGGTCATCTGCACCTTCACCGAAATCACCGCCCCGTCAGCCACGGAATTCTGGCCATAGTTGCGCAGGACATTCGCGGGAAGAGAGGATATCAGCCCCGCCTTCATCTGCAACAATGAAACCAAATCCCTTGCCGGGATCGAAGACTTCCGGCCATGCACGACGTGCACGTCCTTTTCTTCATCTATCATCTCGAGAGCCAATCCCAGTCAAAGCCCTGCGCTGACATGACGCGAATGTAGAACCTGTTTCAAGGGCAATCGTTAACGATCCTGAAGCCAATCATTCGCGAAGCGCGAATTTCACGGGTTCAGCGCGCAATCTCCCCCATGGTGCATCGTTGTCATTTCTGCGCCAGCGGAAACGGTCATGCAGGCGAAACTGCCCATCTGCCCAGAACTCGATCTCGGTCGGGCGGATGCGGATGCCGCCCCAGAAGGGCGGGCGGCGGGGAATCGGCCCCTGCTCGACAGTGACCTTCGCCACCTCGGCCATCAGCGCCGCGCGCGATGACAGCGGCCCCGACCGGCGCGACGCCCAGGCACCCAGCCGGCTCTTCAGGCTGCGACCTGCGTAATAGGCGTCGGCCTGCGGCCCTCCTCGCGCTCTGTCACGCCGCGCACGCGGATCTGCCGGCGCAGGCTCTTCCAGTGCAGCACGAAGGCGGCCTTCCCGCTCGCCGCGATCTCGCGGCCCTTCTTCGACTCGTAATTCGTATAAAAGACAAAGGCATCCGCCTCGATCTCCTTCAGAAGAACCATGCGCACATTGGGCATCCCGTCACCATCCACCGTGGCCAGCGCGATGGCATTGGGGTCGTTCGGCTCCACCGGTTCCGCCTCCGCCAGCCAGGCCCGCGCGATCGAGAACGTGGTCATCTCCCGCGAATATTCCACTTGTCCATGATTTTCCCCGAATGCCTTCTGCGTCGGGCGTGCAACCGGGCCACCCTTGATGCAGCCCCGATGTTCGCCTACACGTCAAACCCAACGCAAAGGGTGGGCGAGGCAGGCAATGTCAACCGGACTTATGGGCAGGAAAGCGCGGCCTCATCATGGGCCGGGCGAATGACAAATCCATCGCCTGGGGCATCGCCAAGGCGCTCGCCGACCACGGCCGAAATGGCCTTCTCCTATCAGGGCGAGGCGCTCAAAAAGCGCGTCGAACCGCTCGCCGCCTCCATCGGCACCCCGCTGCTCTTTGAATGTGACGTTGCGTCAGAAGAGTCGATGGATGCCCTCTTCGCCGGCTTGAAGGCGGAATGGGGCACGATCGACTTCGTCGTTCACGCCATCGGATTCCGACAAGAACGAACTGCGCGGCCGCATATGTCGACACGACTCGCCAGAACTTCCTGATGACGATGGACATCTCGGTCTATTCCTTCACCGCCATCTGCTGGGCGCGCGGCGGCGATGATGCCCGTGGCGGCCTGCTGCTCACGCTCACCTATTATGGCGCGGAAAAGCGTTAAGGCGCCCATTACAACGTGATGGGCTCAAGGCCGCGCGAATCCAGCGTGAAATACATCGCCGAGGATCTGGGCAAGATGGCATCCGCGTCAACGCGATCTCGGCAGGCCCCATCAAGACGCTGGCCGTTCCTGGCATCGGCGATTTTCCGCTACATCATGAAGTGGAACGAGCTGGCACCTCCTCCGCCGCAACGTCACGCAGGAAGAGGCGGGCAAGGCCGCGCTCTCACCTGCCGTCTGATCTGGGCTCGCACGACGGGCGAAACCTGCATGATGCCGGCTATCACGTCGTCGGCATACAAGCCGTGGACGCGCCCGATATCGACGCGGTCACGGGGCGAACGGGCAAGGAATGACACCCGCCGCCTTCTCGCCTTCGCGGGCCTGCGTGATCTTCGCCGCCATCTCGCCGGGTCCTGCGGTGCTGATGTCGGCGCGCACCGGGCTGACCGAAGGCTTCCGCACCGCCCGGCGCTCGCCATGGGCATCGGCGCGGGGGCGGTGGTCTGGGCCTCGGCGGCGATGTTCGGCCTCAATCTGCCTCTTCGCCGCCGCCCCGCGCTCCTCTGGGCGCTGAAACCGGGCGGCGCGGCCTATCTGATCTGGATGGCGCTGCACCTCTGGCGCGATGCGCAGACGCCCCTCGTCACCGAAGACGCGCGCCCCGTGCCGCGCTCCGGCCTCTCGGCCTTCCGGTTTGGCCTCTTCACGCAGCTTGGGTAAAAACCCCCAAGCCCGCCGTGATGTTCCGGTCTTCTCGGCACCGTGCCGCAGGGCACACCGCCTGGGTCTACGGGGCCCTGCTCGCGCTGATCTTCACCGCCGAAACCGCCTGGAACAGCCTCGTCGCCCGCATCTTCAGCCTCGATCGCACCCGTGCCCGCTATATCAGCCTCAAAACCCTGATCGACCGCAGCTTCGGCGGATTGCTCGCCCTGCTGGGAATCGCGATCGCACACCGGAAAGGGATTGCCCCATGTCCGCCGATCGCCTGCCGCATGAAAAAGGCTTCCATGTCAGCTGGGACCAGATCCACCGCGACGCCCGCGCGCTGGCCTGGCGGCTGGACGGCAAGGGTCCGGGGGAAGGCGGGTCCTGGAAGGCCGTCGTCGGCATCACCCGCGGCGGCCTCGTCCCCGCGATGATCGTCAGCCGCGAACTGGACATCCGCGTCGTCGACACGATCAGCGTGAAATCCTACCATTCCGGCGGCGGTGCGCAGGACCAGCGCCGCGCGCAGGTGGTGAAATCCCCGCAGGCCGATCTGATGGGCGATGGTTCGGGCATCCCCCATCGTCGATGACCTCGTCGACAGCGGGCGGACCCTTGAACTGATCCGCAGCCTCTACCCTAAGGCGCATTGCGCCACCGTCTATGCCAAACCCCACGGCAAGGCAGACGACACCCATGTGACCGAGGTCAGCCAGGACACCTGGATCTTCTTCCCATGGACATGGCGCTGCAATACGTCCAGCCTTCCGCGCACGGATTGACCCCAGCCCCGCGTCCCGGCCCGCCGGAAACAGTAAGATGGGTATTTCTTGCCAAGATGAAGATGCTGTTTCACCTGGCCCAAATACCCATGCGACAGCCCCGACCCGCGCCGCCGCCCGGCATTAT
Organism: Paracoccaceae bacterium; assembly: GCA_041397045.1. GTDB lineage: Bacteria > Pseudomonadota > Alphaproteobacteria > Rhodobacterales > Rhodobacteraceae > Paragemmobacter. Next base: position 125,117 of record JAWKXK010000012.1, on the reverse strand, counting down.
GCGCCTTCCATTCCCCCGACAGGTCGCAAATCCTGCCTGCCTTGACCAAATTGACAGGCGCGCGCGCCCGGATGGGTGCCTAGACTGCGCCGATCAGACAGCCCGAGGACCCACCCATGACCCTGCCCCTGAACCCCGCCATGGCCGCCACCGATCCGCCCCCGGTGATGGAGGCCCGCCGCTGGCCGCAAGGCCGCCTTCCGCCGGACCGCCCGCTGATCAATGTCAGCCAGGCCGCCCCCGTCGATCCCCCGCCGCTTGGCCTGCGGCAGGCCCTCGCCGATGCCGCGCTCACGAATGACGCGGCCCATCTTTACGGCCCCGTCCTCGGCCTGCCCGACCTCCGCGCGGAAATCGCGGCGCAATGGTCCGCTGCCTATGGCGGCCCCATTACCGAGGGTCAGACCGCCATCACCCAAGGCTGCAATCAGGCCTTCACCGCTGTCATGTCCACCCTCGCGGGCAGCGGGGATGAGGTGATCCTGCCCACCTCGTGGTATTTCAACCACAAGATGTATTGATATGCAGGGCGTCCGCGCCGTCCCCCTGCCCGCAGGTTCCGGACTGATCCTACGAGGCAGCGGCTGCCGCCCGCCTGATCACCCTCACCCGCGCCATCGTGCTGGTCAGCCCCAACAACCCCGGCGGCGTCGAATACCCGGCCGAGACGCTGGCCGCCTTCCGCGACCTTGCCCGTGCGAACAACCTTGCCCTGATCGTCGATGAAACCTATCGCGATTTCGATGCCCGCACCGGCCGCCCGCATGATCTGTTCACCGATCCTGACTGGGACGACACGCTGATCCAGCTTTACAGCTTCTCCAAGGCCTACCGTCTGATCCGGCGCCACCGCGTCGGTGCCATCGTGGCAAGCCATCCCGGTTGGCCGAGGTGGAAAATTCCTCGACACCGTCGCCATCTGCCCTCGGCAACTGGGCCAGATCGGCGCGCTCTGGGATGCGGAACCTCGCGCAGGTGGCCGGCGAACGGGATGAAATCCTCGCCCGCCGTCGCCATGACCTCGGGCTTCGCCCTGCCGGAATGGAAGCTGCTGGGGTGCGGGGGCCTATTTCGCCCATGTCGAACATCCCCATGCCATGGCCTCCGATGCGCTGGCCAAGCGGCTGGTGCAAGAGGCCTCGCTCCTCGCGCCGCCCGCCATGTTCCAGCCCGAGCTATCCCGAAGGCCGCCATTGCACGCCTTCGCCAATATTGGTGCCACCGGCATCGCCGAGATGTTCCGCAGGCTTCTGCGGGGTGCGCCTTCAGGCATGATCCCCGCTGCGGAGGTGGGCCGGATGCGGTCATGCCATCCGGCCCCTTGATGTTGGCTCGTGCGGATCGAAGCCGACGAAGTACCGATCACTGATGCAGCAGGTCCGACAGCATCATGTTGTCCAGCCGCAGGATATCGGGAAGCACTGAAGGTGAGCACGACCTGACCGCCCTGCCGGGCATGCGGGCGAGGAAGGATCTCCGAGCGTAGTGGCGCCTGTCTGGGCCCAGAGCCCCCGATCCAGCGAGAGGGTATCGCCCGCGCCGAAATCCGTGATCCTGTCATCGCCACAACCGCGCAGGAAAACTGAACTGGTCGGCACCCGATCCGCCGGTGATATCATTCCCGTGCCTCCATCCAGACGGTCGTTCCCGTCATCGCCCTGAAGCGTGTCGTTGCCACCCAGGCCTGAAAGGGCATCATTGCCCTTGCCGCCGATCAGCATGTTCGCGGTAAGGTTTCCGACCAGCGTATCGGCATTATCTGCCGGTGAGGTTCTCGATGGCGATCAGGACATCGCCGGTTGCGTCGCCCCCTTCCGCCGTCTTCGCCCTCAGATTGACCGAGACGCCCGCCGACGAGCCTGCCCAGCTTGCCATGTCCACCCCGATACCGCCGTCAAGCGTATCGGCGCCAGCCCCGCCTTCCAGCAGGTCCTTGCCATTGCCGCCCTGCAAGGCGTCGTTTCCATCGCCACCTGCCAGCGTATCATTGCCATTCATGCCCATGAGCAGGTCATCGCCCTCAAACCCCGAAAGGACATTGCCGATCGTCGTGCCAGAGATCGTATCGGCGAAGCCCGGAACCGATGACATATTCTCGATCCCGATGAGCCTGTCGCCTCTGGCGCTCGCCGCCGGGTGGCCGTTCTCCTCCATCAGGATCACGACAAATCTGAGCCGAATTTCTATACGTGGCCGTGTCGATGCCCTGGCCGCCATTGAGGACATCCGCCCCAAGGCCCCCGCGCTCGTCAAGAGTGTCGTCCCCTGCCCCGCCAAAAGGCTGTCCCGAGCCTCCGCTCCGCCTTCCAGGACATCATCGCCCGCAGGCCCGACAGCTGATCGCTACCCGACGACGCGACGATCGTGTTCGATTGCGCAGTTGCTGAACAGGCGGTCGTTCCAGACGCTGCCGTACAGGTTTTCGATGCCGACGAGGATGTCCCCCTGTGCATCGCCGCCCGTGCCGCGCCCTGTATCCAGCCTGACCACGACGCCCGCGCCAGAGGACGCGTAACTGGCGATGTCGACCCCTCGCCACCGACCAGAATATCGGCCCCTTGCCCCCTGAGCAGGCTTCCTCGCCCCCCCGCCCACCGTCAAGGATGTCGCTGCCGCCATAGCCTTCCAAAAACGTCACCGCCGTCCAGCCCCGAGATGAAATCGTCACCCCCAAGTCCCATCAGGAATTCGCCGTCCCCGTCCCGGATCACGATCTGTGGCAGATCGAACAGGTACTCTGCCGATGGGCCGGTGTTTCCGGCCAGATCGGTCTGCCGCAGGCTGATGACCATGCTGGATCTGACATCGGCCGGCAGTCGGAAGCTGGTGCCCGCGCCGGTCTTCCAGCTTCCGCCATCAATGGAATATTCCCAGCTCGCGCCGTTCTCCAGACCAAGGATCTGGATGATGCGCGCACCCGGATCCGTTGACGCATCCCCTTCGAAGACGAAGGTCGGCGCAGGCGGCGGCGTTGTATCGACCACGAATTGAACCGGATTGGATGTGGCAACCCGTCCAGCCACATCGGTCTGGCGCACAACCACAACATAGGCCCCGTCGACATCCGCCAACCGGAACGAGCTTCCCTCGCCGATTTTCCAGGATACGCCGCCGTCCATCGAATAGTCCCACGACCCACCGGGTTCCAGCCCGCCAACCAAGACGGATGCGCCGCTTCCCGTGATGCCATCGGTCCCCGACGCCCCGGAATCGACGTCCAGCGATACCGTCGGGGCGACCGGGGGCGTGCCATCGTAAATGACCGTCCTGGTGATCAGATCGCTGGCGTTTCCGGCACGGTCGGTCTGTCGGACCCGCACCGAATAGACGCCTTCCGCGGGAAGTTCGATCGTCCCGCCCTGGCCAATCTGCCAGGTTTCGCCGTCAAGGCTGTAGATCCAGCTTGCATCCTGTTCCAGCCCGAGGACGGTGATGGCGCTGCTGTCCGTCAGGTTGCCGCCGTCATTGGTGCCCTGCCCGAGCGACAGCAGCAAGGACGGGGTCGCGGGACGGGAGACGTCGAAGTCAACGAACGTGGGCTCCGAAAGACCAACGTTTCCAGCGGCATCGGTCTGGCGGACAAGGATGAAGTATTGCCCCTCATTCGGCAGTGTAAAGCCCCTGCCGCTCCCCGCCTGCCATGTCGTGCCACTGTCCAGCGACCACTCCCTGTGGTGTCTGCCTCCAGCCCGCCCACGGCCACGCGCCCGTCATTGGTGACGCCATCCCACGACAGCCGACCGCTGTCATTGATAAGCCCGGGAACGGGTTTGGCCGGCGCCACGGTGTCCAGCACATAGGTCAGGCTCCGCCCGTCCCCCACGACGGACGGGCTGCCAACGTAAACCACTAGGTCATTGTCGTTGCCCGACCTGTCACCCAGCGCATCGGGGTCCTGAAAGGTGTAATAGACCGCAAGGTAAGCGGCGTCTGCCTCGGTGGCATTCACCACGCCCCCGTCCAGCACGGTCGCAAGATCCGCCCCGGTCAGGGTGCGTGTATAGACCTGAACGTTGCTGATCGTTCCATCAAGCGCGCGCTCCGCGTAACTGCCGTTCGACCATGCGCCAAACTGCAGATATCGTCCGAAGTCCTGATCGAATTCGGCACTATCCCACAACAGAGTGACCGTCGTGCCGTCACTGACATAAAGGCTGTCATAAGTGGCGACAAAGGTGTAATCGACCCCGGTTTGCAATTGGAAATTGTGCACGATTTCGTCCCCGACATTGGCCGTGTGGATCGAAATCTTTCCGTTGTTGATGCGGATCATGCTCTGGTTATGGTTGATCAGATCACCACTTCCAAAAAGCACGAAGTCGCCGACCAATGTGTCGAAATTCACCGTCATCGCATAGGTGAAATCGGTCGAACCAAAAATCGGATTGTCCGCGACCAGCAGCGTGTTTCCGGGCAGGTCCAGCGCCCCGTCCGAGGTCGCATTGGATTGCGGGCCGACAAAGCCATAGGCGTCAATCTGCCGGACCTTGACATCATAGGTGCCATCCGACGGAAGGACGAAGGAAGTCCCGGTTCCGGCCTGCCACGCGCCGCCGTTCAACTGGTATTCCCATGTGGCACCGTCCAACAGGTTGCCAATGATGAAGGTTCCGTCATTGGTCAGCCCATCGCTGTCCGACAGACCGCTGTCACTGGCCAACGTGAAGGTCAATGCCAGAACTTCGGGGGTAAGGGAAATTTGGTGGACGGCGGTAAAATCAAGCGGCGCGCCCTCCGCGCCGACCAGCACATTGTAGGTCGCTGCAATCAACTCACGATAGACGAAGATGGTGTTGCCAGTGAGATCCAATTCCCAGTTGCCATACGCGTCCACAAAGACAGACTCGTTCACGTAGAAGGCGGGGTTCCCCTGGAATTCACCCGTGTAGACTTACACGTTGACATTGGTGTTGGGCTCACCTGTCCCGGACAGGATGATTTTGGGCGCGCTCAGGCTGATTGTCAGCGGGTTGACGGTCGGATTGGGCATCTGGATTCACTCACTACTCAGAACTGGTTACGATCAGGACGCTACGACCGCAGTGCTCACTGCCTGCGTCGGCCGGACGGTCATGCATGATGGACTGGCCCCGTCCCGCAACTCGCAGGTCCGGGTCGACAACTGGAAAACACCCCTCCCCTTGCGTTCACACCGCGCAGAACCACACCCGGCCACCCGCACGCCGCGCCTCACGATCCGGTCCCGCAGGCCACAAGCCGGCGTCCGAATTTGCACGCCTGTATAATCCGATATGCAAGAGGCATGATTCGCGCAAGCGCCCCCCCTCCATCCACCTGCCCCGCTTGCCCCCCGCGCGCTGACCCACTAGACAGGCTGCGATATTTCCCCAGCCCGTAAAGGCGCGACCCATGGCCAAGCCCTCCGAAACCGACGAGCCCCGCAAGAAGAAGAAGGCCGGCAGCATCGTTGTCTGGGTCATCCTCGTGCTGGTGATGATCGGCCTCGGCGGCTTTGGCGTCACCAATTTCGGCGGCGGCGTCACCTCGCTCGGCAAGGTCGGCGACCGCGAAATCTCGGTGAACGACTATGCCCGCGCCCTGCGGCAGGAAATGGATGCGCTTTCGGCCCAGTTCGGCCAGCCCATCACCTTCGCCCAGGCCCAGGCCTTCGGGCTTGACCGGCAGGTGCTGCAGCAGGTGATCACCCGCGCCGCGCTTGATAATGAATCCGCGCGCATCGGCATTTCCGCGGGCGACGCGACGGTTGCGCAGGAAATCACCGCCATGCGCGCCTTTCAGGGCACGGCGGGCAGCTTCGATCGCGAAACCTACCGCTTCGCCCTGCAGCGCAACAACCTGACCGAGGCCGAATTCGAACAGGGCATCCGCGAGGATGTCGCCCGCTCCATCCTGCAAGGGGCCGTCGTCGGTGGCTTTACCGCCCCCGCCGTGGCCGTGGATCGCCTTGCCGCCTGGGCTGGCGAACGGCGCAGCTTCTCGCTTCTCGCGCTGACGGCGGCCGATCTGCCCTCCCCCCTCGCCGCCCCGACCGAGGAAGAATTGCAGGCCTTCCATCAGGCCAATATCGACCGCTTCACCCGGGCCGAGGCCAAGCGCATCACCTATGTCGCCCTCCTCCCCGAAACGCTCGCCCCCGAAATGGAGCTGGACGAAGCCGCGCTGCGCAGCCTTTACGATCAGCGCATCGACGAATTCATGATCCCCGAAAAGCGCCTTGTCGAACGCCTCGTCTACCCGACCGAGGAAGAGGCCAGCGCCGCCAAGGCCCGGCTGGATGCGGGCGAGGCGAGCTTTGACGATCTCGTCGCCGAACGCGGCCTCACGCTCGATGACATCGACCTTGGCGACGTTTCCCGCACCGATCTTGGCGCGGCGGGCGAGGCCGTCTTCGCGCTGTCCGAACCGGGCGTCGTGGGGCCGGTGCCATCCGATCTCGGCCCCGCGCTCTTCCGGATGAACGCCATTCTGGCCGCGCAGGAAACCACCTTCGACGAGGCCCGCGAAAGCCTTGGCGCGGAACTGCGCACCGATGCCGCGCGCCGGGCCATCTCGTCCCGTCTGGAAGAGATCAACGATCTTCTCGCCTCCGGCGCCGATCTGGAAACCGTGGCAGAGGAACAGGGGATGGAGATCGCCACCCTCGACTACCGCCCCGGCGACACGCCCGAAGGCATCACCGCCTATCCCGATTTCCGCGCCGCCGTCGAAGCCGTGCAGGAAGGCGATTTCCCCGAGGCAGAGCTTTTGCAGGATGGCGGCCTCGTCGCCCTCCGCCTGGACGAGATCGTTCCCGCCGCCCCGATCCCGCTGGAGGAGGCGCGCGAAGATGTCATCGCCGGCTGGACGGCCGAGGCCACCGCCCGCGCGCTGGCCGACCGCGCCGCCGCCATCCGGGCCGAGGTGGAGGGCGGCAAATCCCTTGGCGCCTTCGGCATCGTCAGCGTGACGCGCGGCATCGGGCGCGACGGTTTCCTTGAAAACACGCCCGAAACGCTCCTGCCTGCGGTCTTTGCCATGGCCGAGGGCGAATTGCGGGTGATCGAAGGCCCGGGCTTCACCGGCCTCGTGCAGCTTGATGCCATCCTGCCCGCCGAAACCGAAGGCGACGAGGCCGAGGCCCTGCGCGACACCATCACGCTGCGCGCCCGGCAGGCCTTGGCACAGGATGCCTTCACGCTCTTCACCAATGCCCTGTCGAATGAGGCGGGCATCCAGATCGACCAGACCGCCGTCAACGCGGTTCACGCCCAGATGAACTGAAGGCCGGGCCCATGAAACTGGAACCTTCCTTCGCCGAATTCGAACGCGGCTGGGCCGCCGGGCGCAACCAGATCGTCCATGCCCGCATCGCGGCGGATCTGGATACGCCGGTCTCGCTGATGCTCAAACTGGCCGAGGCCCGCGCCGACACCTTCATGCTGGAAAGCGTGACCGGGGGCGAGGTGCGGGGGCGTTATTCGGTGGTGGGCATGAAGCCCGATCTGATCTGGCAATGCCACGGGCAGCAAAGCCGCATCAACCGCGAGGCGCGCTTCGACCCCGCCGCCTTCACGGCGCTTGAGGGCCACCCCCTCGATACCCTGCGTGCGCTGATTGCCGAAAGCCGGATCGACCTGCCCGAGGGGATGCCCGCCATCGCGGCGGGTCTCTTCGGCTATCTCGGCTATGACATGATCCGCCTTGTGGAACATCTGCCCGATGTGAACCCCGATCCGCTGGGTCTGCCGGATGCGGTGCTGATGCGCCCCTCGGTCGTGGCGGTGCTGGATGGGGTCAAGGGCGATGTCACCATCGTCGCCCCCGCCTGGATCGCCCCGGGCCTCACCGCCCGCGCCGCCTATGCGCAGGCCGCCGAACGGGTGATGGACGCGCTGCGCGATCTTGATCGCGCCCCCCCCGCCCAGCGCGATTTCGGCGAAGCCGCCCCCGTGGGCGAGGCCCGCTCCAACTTCACCCATGATGGCTACAAGGCCGCCGTGGAACGCGCCAAGGACTACATCCGCGCGGGCGACATCTTCCAGGTCGTCCCCTCGCAACGCTGGGCGCAAAGCTTCGAACTGCCGCCCTTCGCGCTCTACCGCTCGCTGCGCCGCACCAACCCCTCGCCCTTCATGTTCTTCTTCAACTTCGGCGGCTTTCAGGTCGTGGGGGCCAGCCCGGAAATCCTCGTCCGTCTGCGCGACGGCGAAGTGACGGTCCGCCCCATCGCCGGCACGCGCAAGCGCGGGGCCACCCCGGAAGAGGACAAGGCGCTGGAGGCCGATCTTCTGGCCGATCGCAAGGAACTGGCCGAACACCTCATGCTCCTCGACCTCGGGCGCAATGACGTGGGCCGCGTGGCCAAGGTCGGCACCGTAAGGCCGACCGAGCAGTTCATCATCGAACGCTACTCCCATGTCATGCACATCGTCTCGAACGTGGTGGGCGAGATCGCGGATGGCGAAGACGCCCTCTCCGCCTTGCTGGCGGGCCTGCCCGCGGGCACGGTGTCGGGTGCGCCCAAGGTCCGCGCGATGGAAATCATCGACGAGCTGGAACCCGAAAAGCGCGGCGTCTATGGCGGCGGCGTGGGCTATTTTGCCTGCAACGGCGAGATGGATTTCTGCATCGCGCTGCGCACGGCCGTCCTGAAGGATGAAACGCTTTATATTCAGGCCGGCGGCGGCGTCGTCTATGACAGCGACCCCGAGGCGGAATATCAGGAAACCGTCAACAAATCCCGCGCCCTGCGCCGCGCGGCGGAAGATGCGGGCCTCTTCACCCGCCGCTCCAATGCCTGAAAGCGGGCGGGGGCAACGGCCCCGCACCCCCCCGTCACCAGATCACAGGCGTCCTGAGACGCGCCACCGCCTTCAGGGTGTCGCGCTCGTCTCCAGCACCGCGCTCAGCGGGGCCAGCGCCACGCTTGCGGCGCGCCCCTCCACCGTCCATTCCAGAATCGCCGCCACCGTCTCGGCCCGGGCCTGCCCGATCACCAGCACACGGCCCTCCTGCGCGGCCTTGAAGGCCGCCCGATCCAGATAGTTGCGCATCTTCGGGATGGATTCCCCTTCGGAATCAAGGATGCGGAAGATGGTCGCGCGCGGGGCGCCCTCGCGGCGGGCCACCTGATCGGCGGAATTCAGGCCGCGATCATAGGTGACGATGCCACGGCCCTGTTCGGCCACGATAGGCACGGCCTGCCGGGCCAGCGCCAGATCGTCCTGAAAGCCGCCGGTCATCCGGTCCAGCACCGCCACCGCCTCGGGCAGGGCTATGTCCAGCGCCTGAAAGGTCTGCTCCAGATCCGCCGCCGTCGCGCCTTGTGGGATGCCGCTGGCCAGCATCGCCACCTCCTGCCCGGCATCGCGATAGACGCGCGCCGCCGCCGCCGCATCCGCGGCCAGCGGATCCAGCGCGAAGGTCACCGGAAAGGGCAGCGCGGCCAGCCGCGCCCGCTCGTCCTCCGGCAGGCCGTCATCGACAAGCACGATGCCGAAGATCGGCTTGCCATCCGGGTTGTCGAAGGCACGCCGGAACAGTTCCAGCGGCGTCGTCCCCAGAACGGCAACCTCTTCGCCGACAGCCGCGCCGGGGGCTGCCTCTGCCACAGGCGGGCTTTCCTCATCCCCGATGCGCGGCAGGCGATCCGTCCGCACGCCGGGCATCGCAATCGCATCGGCCTCCGGCAACGCGCCCCCCTCTGCCGCCGCCTCGGGCAGGATCTGCGGCAACGCCATCGGCGCGGGCTGCGGCTCCTCGGGCACGACAAGCGCGGGCGCGGCCTCGGCAAGCCCCTGCGCTGCGGGCTGCATCAGCGCCTCGCCGGGTTGGGCGGGCGGGGACAAGACCGCATCCGGGGCGGCATCCGGCATCGGTTCCGCCGGGGCAATGGCCTGCGCCAGATCCGGTGCCGCGGCATCGGCGGGGGCTGGCAGGGTCGTTCCCGCCTCGGGCTGCGCGGGCGCGACAGGCGCTTCGGGCGCGGTGGCCATGGGCAATTCAGGTTGGGCAAGTTCAGGCCCGGGTTCGGTCCCAGTCTCGGTCTCGGTCACGGGCTCGGGCGCAGCGGCGTCCCCGGGCACATCCGCTTCGGTGACCCCGTCCGCCTCCACAGGCTGGCCAGACCCGGGCGGGGGGCCCTTCTGCAGGATTTCGGGTTGCAGTTCCTCGACCGCCATCTCATCTGCCGGGGCCACTTCTCCAGCCACTTCCCCAGCTAGTTCCCCAGTCTCTTCCCCGGTCTCCGGAACCGCAGCCGCCTCCGCGTCTGTGGTCGAACTCTCCGGGCTCTCGGCCACGTCGGCAAGAGCCTCCGCCACAGGCGCAGCCGGGGCCTCCCCGCTTCCGCCACCGGCGATCGCCTCTGGCGCGGCCACCGCCTCCACGCCGGCGGCTTGATCCGAAGTGTTCGACCCGTCGGTCGCCTCCGCGCCGGCGGTTTCGCCCGCCATCGGGCCAGGCTGCGGCAAGGGCGCCACCTGCGACACCACGGCCAGCCCCGTCACCGCGACGACACCGCCCCAAATCACACCTGTCACAAAGCCCCGGTTCACCCCGATCACTCCCATTGCCTGTCACCCCGTCCGGAACCGGCCTGCCCGCGCGGCCATATCCTCCGGCCATCTCTGCAGAACGTCACTTTGACTTGACGCCCCTTCGCCGCTCGGCCCATGTATAGCCCGTCCCTCTCCGGGGTTCATCCCCTATCCGGCAAGGCCCTGCAAGATGCTGCTTCTGATCGACAACTATGACAGCTTTACCTACAACCTCGTCCATTATCTGGGCGAGTTGGGCGCGGATGTCGTCGTGAAGCGCAACGATGCGCTGGATGTCCAGTCCGTGCTGGCGCTGCGCCCCGAATGCATCGTCCTCTCGCCCGGCCCCTGCGATCCGGCACAGGCGGGCATCTGCCTGCCGCTCACCACCGCCGCGGCCGAGGCGCGAATCCCCCTTCTGGGCGTCTGTCTGGGTCATCAGACCATCGGTCAGGCCTTCGGCGGCAACGTCATCCGCTGCCATGAAATCGTGCATGGCAAGATGGGCAGCATGCATCACGCCGGCAAAGGCGTCTTCCGTGGCCTTCCCTCGCCCTTTCTCGCCACGCGCTACCACTCGCTGATCGTGGATCGCGCCACCCTGCCCGATTGCCTCGAGGTGACGGCATGGCTCGAGGATGGCACGATCATGGGCCTGCGCCACAAGGAGCGGCTCATCGAGGGCGTGCAGTTCCACCCCGAAAGCATCGCCTCCGAACACGGCCACCAACTGCTGCGCAATTTCCTGGACGAGGCGAAGGCCGCCGCACGGGTGCCGGCATGAGCGATGCCCTCCGCCCGCTGATCGGCACCGCCGCCGAACGCCCCCTCACCCGGGCCGAGGCCGAACGCGCCTTCGAGGCGCTCTTCAACGGCGAAGGCACCCCGGCCCAGATGGGCGGCTTCCTCATGGCGCTGCGCACCCGGGGCGAGACGGTGGATGAATTCGCCGCCGCCGCCACCGTGATGCGCGCCAAATGCCACAAGGTGAAGGCCCCGCCCGGCGCGATGGATATCGTGGGCACCGGCGGCGACGGGAAGGGCACGCTCAACATCTCCACCGCCGCGGCCTTCGTGGTGGCGGGCGCGGGCGTGCCGGTGGCCAAGCATGGCAACCGCAACCTTTCCTCCAAATCCGGCTCCGCCGATGCGCTGACGGAACTTGGCCTGAACGTGATGGTCGGCCCCGAGATCGTGGAACATTGCCTCGCCGAAGCCGGGATCGGCTTCATGATGGCGCCGATGCACCATCCCGCCATGCGCCATGTCGGGCCGGTGCGGGCTGAACTTGGCACCCGCACCATCTTCAACATCCTCGGCCCCCTCACCAATCCCGCAGGCGCGAGGCGGCAACTGACCGGTGCCTTCAGCCCGGCGCTGATCCGTCCCATGGCCGAAACGCTGCTGGCGCTGGGGTCGGAAAAGGCATGGCTCGTCCATGGCGGCGACGGCACGGATGAACTGGCGATTTCGGCCCGCTCGCAGGTGGCCGCGCTGGAAGACGGCCGGATCCGCGAATTCGACATCGGCCCCGAAGATGCGGGCCTGCCCTATCACCCCTTCGAAGCCATCCTTGGCGGCAGCCCCGCCGAAAACGCCGCTGCCTTCCGCGCGCTGCTCGATGGTGCGCCCGGGGCCTATCGCGATGCGGTCCTTCTCAACGCCGCCGCCGCCCTTCTGGTGGCCGACCGCGCCGCCAGCCTTGCCGAAGGCGTCACCCTCGCCCGCGCCTCCATCGACAGCGGCGCCGCCCGGGCCAAGGTCGCGGCGCTGGCCCGCCTCACCTCGGCGGCCTGATGGGCCGGGGGACGCGTCCCCTTTCCTTCCCGCCCGACAGGGGATAGTCAGAACCCATGAGCACCATTCTCGACCGTATCAAGGCCTACAAGCTGCAGGACGTCGCCGAACGCAAAGCGCGGCGGTCGCTGCAGGATCTGGAAGAGGCCGCCAATGCCGCGCCCGCGCCGCGCGGCTTTACCCGCGCCCTGACCGAAGCCGCCCATGGCGGCTATGGCCTGATCGCGGAAATCAAGAAGGCCAGCCCCTCCAAGGGCCTGATCCGCCCCGATTTCGATCCCCCCGCCCTCGCCCGCGCCTATGAGGCCGGCGGGGCCACCTGCCTGTCGGTGCTGACCGACGGGCCCAGCTTTCAGGGCGACGATGCCTTCCTCACGCAGGCCCATCAGGCCACCGCCCTGCCCTGCCTGCGCAAGGATTTCCTCTACGATCCCTATCAGGTCGTCGAATCCCGCGGGCTGCATGCCGATTGCATCCTCCTCATCATGGCCTCCCTCTCCGACAGTCAGGCCGCCGAGCTTGAGGATTGCGCGATGGACTGGGGCATGGATGTCCTGATCGAGGTGCATGATCAGGCCGAACTCGACCGCGCCGCCCGGCTGAAATCACCTCTCATCGGCATCAACAACCGCAACCTGCACACTTTCGAAGTCACCCTCGACACCACGCGCAATCTGGCCCGCCGCGTGCCGGAAGACCGCCTGATCGTCGCCGAAAGCGGGCTCTACACCCCCGACGATCTGGCCGACCTCGCCCGCTTCGGCGCGCGCTGCTTCCTGATCGGCGAAAGCCTGATGCGCCAGCAGGATGTCGAGGCCGCCACCCGCGCCATCCTCGCCCGCCCCCTTCAGGGCCAGAGATAGCGGCCATGGCCGACGCGCCCCTCAGCCATTTCGATGATCAGGGCCACGCCCATATGGTCGATGTTTCGGCCAAGCCGGTGACCGCCCGCCTCGCCCTCGCCGAAGGCCGCGTCCTGATGTCGCCTGAAACGCTGGCCCTCGTGATGCAGGGCCGCGCCAGCAAGGGCGATGTGCTGGGCATCGCCCGGCTTGCAGGCATCATGGGGGCCAAGCGCACCGCCGATCTCATCCCGCTCTGCCACCCGCTGCCCATCACAAAGGTCGCGCTGGATCTGACGACCGATCCCGCCCTGCCCGGCATCCATGTGCAGGCCACCGTCAAGACCGGCGGCCAGACCGGGGTCGAGATGGAGGCGCTCACCGCCGTCTCCATCGCCTGCCTCACGATCTACGACATGCTCAAGGCCGCCGAAAAGGGCATGCGGATCGACGGTATCCGCCTTGTGCTGAAGGAAGGCGGCAAATCCGGCCGCTACGAGGCCGCGCCGTGATCACCGTGGACGAGGCCCTCGCGCGCTGCTTCGCGCTCGTCTCGCCCCTCGGCACGGAAACCGTTTCGCTGCGCCATGCGGCAGGCCGCGTGATGGCCCATCCCGCCATCGCCCGCCGCGACCAGCCACCCTTTGCCGCCTCGGCCATGGATGGCTATGCCCTGCAGGGCGATCCCGCCCCGGGCGACAGCTTCACCCTCATCGGCGAGGCGGGGGCCGGCCATGCCTTCCGTGGTCAGATCGGCCCCGGTCAGGCCATCCGCATCTTCACCGGCGCCCCCATCCCCGAAGGCGCGACCCGCGTCGTGATTCAGGAAGATGTCGACCGCCACGCCGACCGCATCACGATCCGCGCAGGCGCCGATGCCGGCACCCACATCCGCCCCTTGGGCCAGGATTTCCGCGCCGGGGCCATGCTGACGCCGCGCCGCCTGCGCCCGCATGACCTCGCCCTCATCGCTGCTATGAACCTGCCCGAGGTGACCGTCACCCGCCGCCCCGTCGTGGCCATCATCGCCACCGGCGACGAACTCGTGATGCCGGGCGAAGATCCCGGCCCCGACCAGATCATCGCCTCCAACGCCTTCGCCCTCGCCGCCATGGCCGAAGCCGAAGGCGCGGAAGCCCGCCTCCTGCCCATCGCCCGCGATACCGAGGCCGAGCTTTTCACCGTCCTCTCCATGACCGAAGGCGCCGATCTGATCGTCACCATCGGCGGCGCGTCGGTGGGCGATCATGATCTCGTCGGCCGCGTCGCCGAAAGCATGGGGATGGAGCGCGCCTTCTACAAGATCGCCATGCGCCCCGGCAAACCGCTGATGGCGGGCCGCCTGCGCGGCGTGCCGATGCTGGGCCTGCCGGGCAATCCCGTCTCTTCCATCGTCTGCGCGCATCTCTTCCTTCTGCCGATGATCCGCGCGCTTCTGGGCCTTGGCGAACACCCGCCCGCCACGCAGCGCGCGGAACTCGGCTGCGATCTCGGCCCCACAGGCCCGCGTACCCATTACATGCGCGCCCGCCTCTCCCCCGGTGCCGGCCTTCCCCGCATCACCCCCTTCGACAGGCAGGACAGCGCCCTCATCACCATCCTGACCGAGGCCGACAGCCTCCTGATCCGCCCGGCAGGCGATGGCCCCGTCGCGGCGGGAACCGAGGTCGATTTCCTGCCCATCTGATCCGCCCCCCGTCCCGGCCCGCAAGAACGGGTTGACACAAAACGGGAACACTGGCAGAACATTCTACCAACATCATGTCGGTGGAGGGGCCCATGCTGACCCGCAAGCAACTTGAACTGCTGGATTTCATCAAGACCCGGATGGAAGCCGATGGCGTCCCCCCGTCCTTCGACGAAATGAAGGACGCGCTTGATCTGCGCTCCAAATCGGGCATCCACCGCCTGATCACCGCGCTGGAAGAACGCGGCTTCATCCGCCGCCTCGCCCATCGGGCCCGCGCGCTGGAAATCGTCAAACTGCCCGAAGCGATGGAAAAACCCGGCTTCAAACCACGGGTGATCGAAGGCAGCCGCCCCGAACGTCCCCCCGCCGCCCTGCCGGTGGAACCGGTCCACGCACTCGAACTGCCCGTCATGGGCCGCATCGCCGCTGGCGTCCCGATCGAGGCGATTGCCGAAATCTCGCATCACATCGCCGTGCCCGGCTCCATGCTCTCCGGCCGGGGCCATCACTACGCGCTTGAGGTGAAGGGCGACTCGATGATCGAGGCCGGGATCAACGACGGCGACATCGTGGTGATCCGCGAACAATCCACCGCCGAGAACGGCGATATCGTCGTGGCCCTTGTGGAAGAGTCCGAGGCGACGCTGAAACGCTTCCGCCGCCGGGGCAACATGATCGCGCTCGAGGCAGCCAACCCCGCCTATGAAACCCGCGTCCTGCCCGATCACGCCGTGCGCGTGCAGGGCCGCCTCGTCGGCCTGATCCGCAGCTACTGATCCCCGCCCCCGGGCGGCGCCCCCCCGCGCGACCACAACCGTCGCGCGGCATTGGTGGCGATGATCCGCAGGCCATCGCCCCCCGCGCTGATGGCCAGCGTGCCGCTCGCCGCCAAGAACGCATCATCCACCTGCAGGCAATCGCCCGGCAGCGGTTGCGCCACCGGCAGCGCGATCACCGCATGGCGCAGGCAGGCATCCCCGGCAACACCTCATCCCGCCCCGCCAGCAGGCCAATCGCCCCGCCAAGATCAAAGATCCGCCCGCCCGCCCCGTCGCGAAAGCCATGGCCGCACCGCCGCCGCCGCCTGCCCCTCCAGATCGCCGTCATTCTCCAGCCAGCCCGTCAGCAGGAACCCGCCCCCCCGCGCCGCCGAAAGCGCGCGCCCCTCCGGCCCCATCACGCCCACATGCCGCCCCTCGCCGATCAGAACATCGGGCCGCCCGCCCTGATGCCAGATCGCCAGCGCAAGGCCGATCCCCCACCCCGCCCAACGCCCCACCCCGGCCACAAGACCAGCAGGCACAGCGCCAGCGACAGGATCGGCATCACCGCCCCCGGCGGCGCGGGGATCGCCGTCACCGCCCCCTCCATCGCCGCCACCCGATGCGCCACCGCCAGAATCCAGAGGCATCCCTGCTCCATCACCCACAGCGGCAGCGCCTGCAGCCCCAGCGGCGCCATCACCGCCGCCATCGCCCCGGCAGGCATCACGATCAGCCCCATCACCGGCCCGGTCAACAGATTGGCCAGCAGCCCGTAATCGGTAAAGCGGTTGAAATGCGCCGCCGCAAAGGCATCAGCCAGCCCCACCAGCAACGAAGACAGCACCAGCGATGCCACGAACTGCCCCCGCGGCCAGCGCCCCGGCTCCACCGGCGCGACATGGCGTCAAACCCCACGATCAGCGCCACCGTCGCCGCAAAGCTCATCTGAAACCCCGGCGACAACAGCGCCTCGGGCTGCCATGCCAGCAGGATCGCTCCCGCGATCGCCACCGATCGCAGCGTGATCGCCCGCCGGTCCAGCAGCACCGCCACCAGCACCACCGCAACCATGATGAAGGCGCGCTCCGTGGCCACATTCGCCCCCGACAGCAGCAGATAGAAATAGGCCACCCCCAGCGACACCACCGCCGCCACCTTCTTGCTGTTCACCCGCAGCGCCAGCGGCGGCACCAGCGCGATGCCATAGCGCAGCAGGCCAAAGACGAAGGCCACCAGAAAGGCCATGTTCATCCCCGAAATCGCCAGCAGATGCGCAAGGCTCGAATCCCGCAGCGCCGCCACCGCCTCGGGCGACAGGCCCGATCTGTCGCCGGTCAGGACGCCCGCGGCAAAGGCCCCGGCATCGCCCGGCACATGGGCGCGGATCGCCCCCGACAGATGGCTGCGCATCCGCCCCACCCATTCCGCATCCGGCGCGGGGTCCAGCCAGACAAGCACCGGGCTCCGCGTATACCCCACCGCGCCCAGCCCCGCGAAATACGCCATGCGCCGAAAGTCAAAGGCCCCCGGCTCCACCGGCCCGCGCGGCGGTGAGAGAAAGGCTGTCGCCATGACGATGGCCCCCGGCTCCGGCTGCAGCCAGCGCTGATCGCCATGCAGCGACAGCCGGATTCGCGCCGGCGTCTCCTCCGGCGCGCGTCGCGCCATCCACACCTGATCCAGCGTCAACCGCAGCGCCCCGGTCTGCGACCGGTCGATATCCACGATGCGCCCCTTCACCGGCCCGTAACTTTCCGCAGGCAGGATCGGGGCCGCAACGGACAGCACGCGCAGACCACAGGCCAGAAAACCCAGCAGGATGCAGACCAGCCCCAGCATCACCGCCTGCCCCCTCAGGCTCCGCAGCGGCAGCGCCAGCAGCGCCGCCATCCCCCCCGCCGCCAGCAGATACTCCCGCCCGCCCGGCTCGAACGGCAGGGCGAACCAAATCCCGATCCCGCAACCCATGCCCACCGGCACGGCCAGAAAGCCCCGCCCCTGCAGCACCGCAAGGGTCAGCCCCGCCCTCTCCTGCAGCCCGCCAACCCCCTCCACCTTGTTTCCCGACCTGCGATTGCCTAGACAGGCGCAAACCCTAGTCTCCCCTTGGTTTCCGAAAGGTTAATGCACCCATGTGCGCCGCCGACGCCAAACCCGCCACCAGTCCCGTCGTCACCCGATTCGCCCCCTCTCCGACGGGCTATCTGCATATCGGCGGGGCGCGCACCGCGCTTTTCAACTGGCTCTATGCCCGTGGGCGCGGGGGCAAGTTCCTTCTGCGGATCGAGGATACGGATCGCGAACGCTCCACCCCCGCCGCGACCGAGGCCATCCTGCAGGGCCTGCGCTGGCTGGGCCTCGATTGGGATGGCGACGCCGTCAGCCAGTTCGCCCGCAAGGACCGCCATGCCGAGGTGGCGCATCAGATGCTCGCCCGCGGGACGGCCTATAAATGCTTCTCCACCCCCGAAGAGATCGCCGCCTTCCGCGCCGAGGCCGAGGCGAAGGGGGCAAGCTACGCCGTCTTCCAAAGCCCGTGGCGTGATGCAGATCCCGCCACCCATCCGGCGGGGGCCCCCTATGCCATCCGGATGCGTGCGCCCCGTTCGGGTGAAACTCTGGTTCAGGATGCCGTTCAGGGAACCGTGCGCTTTGGCAATGACCAACTGGATGACATGATCGTTCTGCGTTCCGACGGAACGCCCACCTATATGCTGGCCGTGGTCGTCGATGACCATGACATGGGCGTGACCCATGTCATCCGGGGCGACGATCACCTGAACAACGCCGCACGCCAGCAGATGGTCTATGATGCCATGGGCTGGGATATCCCGGTCTGGGCGCATATCCCGCTGATCCATGGGCCGGACGACGAAACTCTCCAAACATACGGCGCCACCGCGGTGGGCGACTATCAGGCGCAGGGCTACCCGGCGGCGGGCATGCGCAACTACCTGACCCGTCTGGGCTGGGCGCATGGCGATGACGAATTCTTCACCAGCGCGCAGGCGATGGACTGGTTCGATCTGCCGGGAATCGGGCGTTCCCCCGCACGGCTCGATTTCAAGAAACTGGAAAACATCTGCGGCCAGCACATCGCCGCCACCGACGATGCCGCGCTGCTGCATGAGATTGAGGCATATCTTGCCGCCGCCGGACAGCCCGCCCTTTCCCCGGGCCAGCGCGACCTCCTGTCGCGTGCGCTTTACTGCGTCAAGGAACGTGCCAAGACTTTCCCGGAACTCCTTGAAAAGGCGCATTTTGCGCTGACATCGCGCCCCATCCTGCCGGATGAGGCATCGGCAAAGGCGCTGGATACGGTATCCCGTGGTATACTGAAATTATTGACGCCGCGCCTGCAAACTGCTAGCTGGACGAAAGAGGGGCTGGAACCGATCCTGACGGAAATCGCCACGGCCCATGGCATCGGCTTCGGCAAGCTTGCCGCCCCCCTGCGCACCGCTCTTGCCGGGCGGAGCGCGACACCCAGCGTCTATGACATGATGCTCGTCATCGGTCGGGACGAAACGATTGCGCGGCTAGAGGATGCGGCGGCCTGACCATCGCATCCCCCGGTATACCGCGACAGAGTTACACGCCGCATCCCGGGCATCCGGCGATCCGGCCCAGAGAGGGACGTTGAGAGATGGCCGAAAGCAAGAAATCCGCGACGCTGACACTGGATGGCAAGTCCTATGATCTGCCGCTCTACGCGCCCACCCTCGGGCCCAGCGTGCTGGACATCCGCAAGCTCTATGCCGAGGCGGATGTCTTCACCTTTGATCCCGGCTTCACCTCCACCGCCGCCTGCGAAAGCGCCATCACCTATATCGACGGCGATCAGGGCGAACTTCTCCATCGCGGCTATCCCATCGAACAGCTGGCCGAGAAATCCTCCTATCTCGAACTCTGCTTCCTGCTGCTTTACGGCGAACTGCCCACCGCCGCCCAACTGGCCGATTTCAAGGGCCGCGTGACGCGCCACACCATGGTGCATGAACAGATGCACTACTTCTTCCGCGGCTTCCGCCGCGACAGCCACCCGATGGCCACGATGGTGGGCGTGGTGGGCGCGATGTCGGCCTTCTATCACGACTCGCTCGATATCAACGATCCCTGGCAGCGTGAGGTGGCCGCGATCCGCATGATCGCGAAACTGCCGACCATCGCCGCCATGGCCTATAAATATTCCATCGGCCAGCCCTTCGTCTATCCGAAGAACAGCCTCGATTACGCGGGCAACTTCCTGCACATGTGCTTCTCCGTCCCGGCCGAGGATTACGTGGTGGATCCGGTCCTGTCCAAGGCGATGGACCGCATCATGATGCTCCATGCCGACCATGAACAGAACGCCTCCACCTCCACGGTGCGTCTGGCAGGCTCGTCGGGCGCGAACCCCTTCGCCTGCATCGCGGCGGGCATCGCCTGCCTCTGGGGCCCGGCCCATGGCGGGGCGAACCAGGCCTGTCTGGAAATGCTGCGCGAAATCGGGACGGTCGATCGCATCCCCGAATACATCGCCCGCGCCAAGGACAAGGACGATCCCTTCCGCCTGATGGGCTTTGGCCACCGCGTCTACAAGAACTTCGACCCGCGCGCCAAGGTGATGAAGGAATCCGCGGATGAGGTGCTGGGTCTCATGGGGATCGAGAACAACCCCACCCTGCAGGTCGCCAAGGAACTGGAACGCATCGCACTGGAAGACGAATATTTCGTCTCGAAAAAGCTCTATCCGAATGTCGATTTCTATTCGGGCATCATCCTCGATGCGATGGGCTTCCCCACTTCGATGTTCACGCCGATCTTCGCGCTGTCGCGCACCGTCGGCTGGATTTCGCAGTGGAAGGAAATGATCGGCGAAAAGAACCAGAAGATCGGCCGTCCGCGCCAGCTTTATGTCGGGCAGAAAAAGCGCGACTACGTCGATCTGAAACACCGCTAAGCGGATCGGAAAAAATGCTGAAACGGCGGCCCCTTGGCCGCCGTTTTTCATTTGGCCTCCTGCAACCAGTGCCAGATGCGCTGCGGGGAAAAGGGCATGTCCACCCGCGCCACGCCCGCCGGGGCCAGCGCATCGCGCACCGCATTGGAGACCGCCCCCAGCGCCCCCACCGTCCCTGCCTCGCCGCAGCCCTTCATCCCGAACGGGTTCAGAACCGAAGGCACCGGTTCCGACGCAAAGCCGAAGAAGGGCAGGTCATCCGCGCGCGGCATGGCGTAATCCATGAAACTCGCCGTCAGCAACTGGCCGGTCTCATCATGCACCGCCGTCTCCAGCACCGCCTGCCCATAGCCCTGCGCGATCCCGCCATGCACCTGGCCGATGGCCAGTTCCGGCGCGATCAGCGTGCCGAAATCATCCACCACGGTATAGCGCTCCACGCGCAGCGCGCCGGTTTCCGGGTCGATCTCCACCTCGGCCAGATGCGCACCATTTGGGAAAGACCGCCCCTCCAGCGTGATCGTCGCCGCATGGTCGCACAGATCCGCGCGGCCCCTCTCGCGCGCCAGCGCCGCCGCCTCGGCCAGCGTCAGGCGCAGGTTCGATCCCGCCGCGCCAAAGGTCAGGTCATCGAAGCGCACCTCGCTCAGGCCCAGTTCCGCCTCCAGAAAGGCCGCCATCCGCGCCACCATCTGCATCACCGTGGCCCGCGTCGCCGTGCCCTGCACCGTCACCGACCGCGACCCGCCGGTCCCGCCGCCCTTGGGGATCAGGTCGCTGTCCCCCTGCAGGACGCGGATCTTCTCTTCTGGCAGCCCGGTCATCCCCGCCGTCATGCGGGCGTAAACCGTTTCATGCCCCTGCCCGTTCGATTGCGTCCCCACATGCAGCGTCGCCCCGCCATCCTCATCCAGCGTCAGCCGCGCGGTTTCCGATGGATCGCCAAGGATCGATTCGATATAGGTCGCCAGCCCCAACCCCCGAAGCTTCCCCTCAGCCGCGCTCGCCCGCCGCCGCGCGGCAAAACCGGCAACATCCGCCTCCACCTCGGCGCGCGACAGGACGCGGTCGAAATCCCCCACGTCGATCACCTGCCCCGTCACCGTCCGATAGGGAAAGGCGCGGATGAAATTCCGCCGCCGCAGATCAAAGGGGCTCACGTTCAACACCCGCGCCGCCTCATCCATCACCCGCTCGATCGTCAAGATCGCCTCGGGCCGCCCGGCCCCGCGATAGGCATCCACCGGGGCGGTATTGGTAAAGGTGCCGATGGTGTTCAGCCAGGCATCGGGAATGTCGTAAAGCCCGGTCAGAACCTTGGAAAACAGCTCCGATTGGATGGGTTGGCCGAATTGCGAATTATAGGCCCCAAGGTTTGAAAACACCGTCACCCGATAGCCGGTGATCTTCAGATCCGGATCAAACCCCATCTCGGCCCGGGCGATCAGGTCGCGGCCGGCATTGTCGGTCAGCATCCCCTCCCCCCGCTCCGCCATCCAGCGCACGGGGCGGCCCAGCATCCGCGCCGCCTGCGCGATGACCACATATTCCGGATAGGTCATCGCCTTCATCCCGAACCCGCCGCCCACATCCGGGTTCGTCACGCGCACCGCCTCTTCCGGCAGGCCCAGCATCCGCGCCAGCTCCCGCTTCTGCGTCCAGACACCCTGCCCGTTCACGCACAGATGCAACCGGCCATCCCGGAATTCGGCCCATGCCCCGCGCGGCTCTATCGGGTTCACGATCACTCGGTTGTGGATCACCTCAAGGCGCACCACTTGCGCCGCCCCGGCCAGCGCGGCCTCGGTCCCGGCCTCATGGCCGATGCCGTAGTCGAAGGCGCGGTTCCCCGGCGCTTCGGCATGGATCGCCTCCCCCCCGGGCTCGGGCGAAAGCCAGACAGGCCGCTCCTCCATGTCAAAGCCGATCATCTCCGCCGCATCCCGCGCCGCGTCCAGCGTATCGGCCACGATCAGGGCAATCGCCTCGCCCACGAAACGCACCCGCCCTTCGGCCAGCACGGGCCGCGCCGGGGCCGCCCCCTTGCTGCCATCACGATTGGCCACGCGGCTGCCGCGCATGATGGGGTCAACGCCCGCCGCGCGCAGATCCTCGGCCGTCAGGATCAGATGCACCCCCGGCACCGCCCGGGCTGCCGCAAGGTCCAGCCCCGTGATCTCCGCATGCGCCCGGTCAGACCGCAGGAACCACGCCCGCAAGGCATCTTTCGGCGCGATATCATCGACATAGCGGCCCTGCCCCGTCAGGAAACGATGATCCTCGATCCGATGGGCGGGCTGCGACTGGCCGAATTTCATGGGCGATTTCCTTCCTCTGGCAGCGCCAAAAGCTACGCCCCCGGCCGGGAATGTCCAGCCGGGGGCGCGCCCTGTCAGAAATCACTGGCCGGGATCAGACCTTCAGCGAAAGCACCGTCGCCATGGTCAGGTCGCCAAAACCGTTGAAACGGGTATTGGTCACCGTCGAATAGGCCCCCATCCCCTGCACGATCACATAATCGCCCTCGGCGATATCGGCGGGCAAGGCCACCTCGCCCGGCAGACGGTCCACCGAATCGCAGGTCGGCCCGAACACGATGCGCGGCTGGATCGCCCCCTCGCGCTTGGCCCCTTCGGGCGTCAGCACCTCGGTCCGGTCGATCACCCCGATCAGCGGCAGTTCGGTCAGCGTGCCATAGACCCCGTCATTCAGGAAAACATGGGTATCGTCCCGCAGCGCCTTGACCCGCGCCGCCAGCGTGAAGGCATCCCCGCACAGCCCGCGCCCCGGCTCGCATACCAGCATCGGCCGCGCCGCGCCAAAGGCTTCACCCGCCACCCGGTCGATCAGGGCGAAGGTCGCCTCAAGCTGCGGCACCACACCCATCAGGCGATGCGACGGGAACCCCCCGCCGACATTCAGCCGGGCAATCGTCACGCCCGCATTGCGCGCAATCTCGGCCGCCGTGCGGATATAGGTCTCCCAGGCCGCCGGATCGGTGCATTGCGTGCCGGGGTGGAAGGTCAGCGACGGGATGAACCCCGCCTCGGCCACCCGGCGCAAAAGCGCCGTCGCCGCTTCCGCCGTCGCCCCGAACTTCGCGCCAAAGTTATAGGCCGCCCCGGCCACCGGCAGCTTGAAGCGGACCGAAATCTCGCTGTCCTGCGCCGGGACCATCTCGATCAGCTTGGCCAGCTCGCTGTGCGAATCCACCGACCAGGACTTGACGCCTTTCGCCACCGCATGGGCGATCTCGGAACGCGCACGCACCGGATTGTTGTAGTGAATGGCCGCATCCGGGGCCAGACGGCGGATCAGGTCGATCTCAAAGCTCGACGCGCAGTCATAGCCGCGGATGCCGGCCGCGGCGAGGTTCTCGATCACCTCTTCGCCGGGGTTGGATTTCACCGCATAGGTGACCATGCCCGGAAAGCCGTCGATGAAACGGCGCGCGGCGGCCTGCAGGGCCGAAGGGCTGAAGAACAGCACCGGGTTTTCCGGCTGCTGGTTGCGGAGGAATTCGGTCGGATTGGTCCAGATCGTTTTGGACAGTCCCATCGGCGTGATCCTTTCTGCCAACAAGACGCAAGCCCTCCCCGTTTGCATGTTACGGGCAGCGGCACCTGCGAGGTTTTTTCCAACCAGGCCAGGTGCGTATGAGCCGCCCTTTTCCTGCAATCGAGGATGCCGCATATGGGGTACAAACTCACCGAACAAAACTGTATAAATGTAGCGAATTGTCGTTATAATGACGAAAAGATCGGGCAGATTGCATGGACGAACTGGATCGCAACATAATCGGGCTTCTGGGGGCGGATGCCCGCATGTCGGTGGCCACACTCGCCCGGCGACTAAAGGTTGCGCGTTCAACCATCCAGGCCCGGCTGGAGCGGCTGGAAACCACCGGGGTGATCGCGGGCTACACCCTGAAACTGGGCGAAGGGGCCCGTCAGGGGCGCTTGCGTGCCTCGGTCCTGCTCACCATCGAACCCCGCGCCCAGGCCGGGATCCTGCAGCGCCTCAAGGCCATCGCCGAGGTGGAGAAGGTCTTCACCACCTCGGGCCGGTTCGATCTTCTGATGCAGATCGCCTGCCCGAATACCCAGGTCCTCGATCAGGTGCTGGATCAGATCGGCGCGATCACCGGCGTCCGCTCCTCCGAAAGCCTGATCCACCTCTCCACCCGGCTTGATCGCGCCGTCTGATCCTACCCCGGATCAACCGCTCCCCGGAAAGGCGCGCTCCAGCAGCGCCGCCAGAACATCCTGCCGCGCCGCCTCGGGCAGCGACAGGATCGCCCGCAGCCGACCATTCGACAGCAGATCCGCCAGACCATGCGCCATCGCCCAGACAGAGGCCGCGGCCACCTCATCCCCGCCGACCTCCGCCACCTGATCGCGCAGATGCCGATAGGCCGCCGTCGCGGCCTCGTTCAGCACCGGATCGGCAAAGTCGGGCCGGTCCGACCCGAACATCAGCCGAAACAGAGCGGGCCGCTCCATCGCGAAATCCACATAGCCCAGGCCCGCCGCCGTCAACTGCGCCGCAGGCGCAGGATCGGCCCGCGCCTCGCGCAGCGATTGCGCCGCCAGAAACCGGTGGAACCCCTCCGCCGCCAGCGCCGTCAACAGGCCCCGCGCATCGCCAAAATGATGCGTCGGCGCGGCATGGCTCACCCCGGCCCGCCGCGCGACCTGCCGCAGCGAGAACGCCTCCACCCCGCTGGCCTGCAACTCCTCTTCCGCCGCCCGCAGCAGCGCCGCGCGCAGATCGCCATGGTGATAGGTGCGCCTGTCTTCAGCCATGCCCCTGCATAGGCGACAATCTTGTCGCTGTAAAGATAACGCTTGACCGAAGCCCGCGATTCGGCGCACCCATGTTGACAGTGTAAAGATGGGGGCCAAGATGACACCGGACAGCCTGTTCCAGATCGCCAATCCGCTGGCCATGGCGGGCTGGCTTGCGCTGGCCCTGTCGCCGCTGGCCCCGCGCCCCGCGCTGCTGCTGGCGGGGGTGGTGGTGCCGCTGCTCCTGTCGCTCGCCTATGCGGGGCTGATCCTCGCCTTCTGGTCGGGGGCCGAGGGCGGCTTTGCCACCCTCGCACAGGTGCAACTCCTCTTCACCGATCCGCATGTCGCGCTGGCGGGCTGGCTCCACTACCTCGCCTTCGATCTGCTCATCGGCGCATGGGCCACGCGCACCGCCCGCGACGAAGGCATCCCGCATCTCTTCCTGCTGCCCTGCCTCGCCCTGACCTTCCTCTTCGGCCCAGCGGGGTTTCTCGCCTTTTCCGCCCTGCGTTTCACCCTCTCCCGCCTGAAAGGCTGATCCGATGACCGCATTCTCCGCCCCTTCCCGGCCCACCTTCACCCACCGCCTCTGGACCGACGCCCCCGCCTTCACCGGCCTTGCCCTCCTGATCCTTCTGGCCATGGCGCCCCTCCTCTTGGCCATGCTCCTCGATCCCCGCCTTTCCGGGGCCGAGGATATCTGGCTCAAACCCCTGAAATTCCACATCGCCCTCGCCATCTACCTCGTCACCCTCGCCGCCTTCGCCCGCTGGCTGCCCGAAGGCATGCGCGCCTCCCGCCGCTGGCGCGGCTTCGTGGCGCTGGTCTGCCTCTGCGTCATCGCCGAACTCCTCTGGATCGGCGGCGCGGCGGCGATGGGCACGACCTCGCATTTCAACCTCTCCTCACCGCCCTGGCAGGTGCTCTACTCCCTCATGGGTCTGGCCGCCGCCACGCTCACCTCCGCCAGCCTCGTGATGGGCCTCGCCATCCACCGCAACCCAGCCACGGGCCTTCACCCGGCGATCAAGCGCGCACTCGTCCACGGCCTCATCCTCACCTTCCTGCTGACCCTCCTCACCGCGGGCTACATGTCCTCTACCCCCGGCCACCATGTCGGAACCCCCGTCACCGGGGCCACCCTCCCCCTCTTCGGCTGGTCGCGCGAGGTGGGCGATCTCCGCGTCGCCCATTTCCTCGCCACTCACGCCCTGCACGCCCTGCCGCTCTGGGGCCTCGCCGCCGCCCGCCTCGCCGATGGCCCGCGCAGCCTCGCCCTTGTCGGCGCGGGCAGCCTTGCCTTCACCCTGCTCGTGCTGGCCACCTTCGCCCAGGCGATCGCAGGCCAGCCCCTCCTCTGACAGCCAATCCCCGCCATTCCCAAACCCCGTCTTTCCCTCGCCCCCATCGCGCGCTAGAACCCGCGGCGACAGTCAGGGATTGAATGCGATGCCGATGGAAAAGACCTTCAACGCCGCCGAGGCCGAGGCGCGGATCTCCGCGAAATGGATCGGGGAAAAAGCCTTCCGCGCCGGGGCCAATGCCAAGCCCGGCGCCGAAAGCCTTCTGCGTGATGATCCCCCGCCCAATGTGACGGGCTCGCTCCATATGGGCCACGCCTTCAACAACACGCTGCAGGATATCCTGACGCGCTGGCACCGCATGAAAGGGCACGATACGCTCTGGCAGCCGGGAACCGACCATGCCGGGATCGCCACCCAGATGGTGACCGAACGCGAAATGGCCAGGAACGGCGAACCCTCGCGCCGCGAGATGGGCCGCGACGCCTTCACCCGCCGCGTCTGGGACCAGAAACGCAACTCCCGCGGCACCATCATCGGCCAGCTTCAGCGCCTCGGCTGTTCCTGCGACTGGGACCGCGAAGCCTTCACCATGTCCGGCGCGCCGGGCGCGCCAGCGGGGGAAGAGGGCAACTTCCACGACGCCGTGATCCGCGTCTTCGTCGATCTCTACAACAAGGGCTTCATCTATCGCGGCAAGCGGCTGGTGAACTGGGACCCGCATTTCGAAACCGCGATCTCCGATCTCGAAGTCGAGAATATCGAGGTGGACGGCCATATGTGGCACTTCAAATACCCGCTCGCGGGTGGGGCCACCTATGAGTATGTCGAGAAAGACGCCGAGGGGAACGTCACCCTGCGCGAGACGCGCGATTACATCTCCATCGCCACCACCCGCCCCGAAACCATGCTGGGCGACGGCGCGGTGGCCGTGCATCCCTCTGACGAACGCTACGCCGCCATCGTGGGGCTGCTCTGCGAAATCCCGGTCGGGCCAAAGGAACATCGCCGCCTGATCCCGATCATCACCGACGAATACCCCGATCCCACCTTCGGCTCGGGCGCGGTCAAGATCACCGGGGCGCATGACTTCAACGACTATGCGGTCGCCAAGCGCGGCAACATCCCCTGCTACCGCCTGATGGACACCCGCGCCCAGATGCGCGCCGACGGCCTGCCCTATGCCGAGGCCGCCACCATCGCCCAATCCGTCGCACGCGGAGAGCGGGTGCTGTCCGAGGCCGAGGCCGATGCCCTGAACCTCGTCCCCGATCACCTCCGCGGGCTTGACCGGATGGAGGCGAGGAAGCGCGTGATTGAAGAGATCACAGCCGAAGGTCTGGCCGTGATGACGCGGGCGGATGACCCGCGCCTGGGCAAGGCGGCGGTGAAGAAGGATGCCGAGGGGGCGGATGCACCCGTGCCGCTGGTCGAGGCGAAGAAGATCATGCAGCCCTTCGGCGATCGTTCGAAAGTGGTAATTGAACCGATGCTGACGGACCAATGGTTCGTCGATACTGTTCGAATTGTGCAACCCGCGCTGGACGCCGTCCGTAACGGAACGGTCCGGATCATCCCCGAAAGCGGCGAGCGGACCTATTACCACTGGCTCGACAATATCGAACCTTGGTGCATCTCGCGCCAACTCTGGTGGGGCCATCAGATCCCGGTCTGGTATGATGCCGAAGGCAACCACTTCTGCGCCGCGACCGAGGCAGAGGCGCAGGCCATGGCAGGCGGCCGCGCGCTTACCCGCGACCCCGACGTCCTCGACACCTGGTTCTCCTCCGGCCTCTGGCCCATCGGCACGCTGGGCTGGCCCGAACAGACCGACGCGCTGAAACGCTACTTCCCGACCTCCGTCCTCATCACCGGGCAGGATATCCTCTTCTTCTGGGTCGCCCGGATGATGATGATGCAGCTGGCGGTCGTGAATGAGGTGCCGTTCAGGACGGTCTACCTCCACGGCCTCGTCCGCGATGCCAAGGGCAAGAAGATGTCCAAGTCGCTCGGCAACGTCATCGACCCGCTGGAGATCATCGGCGAATACGGCGCCGATGCGCTGCGCTTCACCAATGCGGCGATGGCCTCGCTCGGCGGCGTGCTGAAACTCGATACCGCGCGCATCGCAGGCTATCGCAACTTCGGCACCAAACTCTGGAACGCCTGCCGCTTCGCCGAAATGAACGGCGTCTGGGAGGGCCACGCCACGCAAGCCTCCGCCCCGAAGGCCACCGCCACCGCCAACCGCTGGATCATCGGCGAAACCCTGCGCACCATCGCCGATGTGGACGCGGCCCTCGCCGATTACCGCTTCGATCAGGCGGCGGATGCCCTTTACAAATTCGTCTGGGGCAAGGTCTGCGACTGGTATGTCGAATTCGCCAAACCCCTCTTCGATGGCCCCGCCGCCGAGGAAACCCGCCAGACCATGGCCTGGGTGCTGGACCATTGCATGATCCTGCTGCACCCCATGATGCCCTTCATCACCGAGGAGCTTTGGGCCACCACCGGCACCCGCGCCAAGATGCTCGTCCATACCGATTGGCCTGCGGCCGACCTCTCGCTCGCCGATGCGGCGGCGGATCGCGAAATGGGCTGGGTCACCACCCTGATCGACGAAATCCGCTCCGCCCGCGCGCAGATGCACGTCCCCGTCGGCCTGAAGATCGACCTTGTCGCAACAACGCTGAGCGACGAGGCCCGTCAGGCCTGGGCGCGGAACGAGGTGCTGATCAAGCGCCTCGCCCGGGTCGAAACCCTGACCGAGGCCGCACAGGCCCCCAAGGGCTCTGTCTCCATCGCGCTGGAAGGCGCGGCCTTCGCGCTGCCCCTCGAAGGGATCATCGACATCGCCGAGGAAAAGGCGCGTCTCTCCAAGGCGCTGGAAAAGCTGGGGAAAGAGATCGGGGGTCTGAAAGGCCGCCTGGGGAACCCCGCCTTCGTCGCCTCCGCCCCCGAAGAGGTGGTGGAAGAGGCCCGCGCCAATCTGGACGCGCGCGAGGATGAGGCAGGCAAACTGGAAGCCGCGCTGAAGCGCCTTGCCGAGATCGGCTGACATTCTCCGTTCCGAAAGTGAAACACCCCGCAAGGGGGGGCGAGGGGGGCGCGCAGCCCCCCTTTCCTTTTGCCGCCACTGGCGCGACACTCCCACAAAAGGAGTGCCGCCCATGTCATGGCTCTCGCGCCTTGCCGAACGCCAGATGCAGAAGGCCCGCCTGAAGGGCGATCTTCAGGGTCTGGAGGGCGAGGGCAAACCCCTCCCCGACCGCCCCGGCGACGCCTTCATCAGCCCCGGCGATGCGGTGGGCTTCCGCATCATGGCCGAGGCGGGTGTCCTGCCCGAAGAGATCCGCCACAAGAAGGAAGCCGCGCGCCTGCGCGCCGCCCTCGCCCGTGAAACCGATCCCGCCGCCCGCAAGGCGCTGATGGCCGAACTCGCACGGGTCGAGATGCGTCAGGCCATGGCCGAAGAGGCCCGCCGCAGCTTCCTGAAGGACTGACCCCGCCAAAGTTTGGCCCCGCAAGAATTTTCTCCGAAAATTCTTCCCCGCGCCCCGCCCCGACAGGCACGCCCGGCCCAACCCGTGCGCCCGATCCTTCCCCAGAAGGATCGTCCCCCAGAATTTTCGCAGAAAATTCGTCCCCCCTTGCGCTTTCCCGCGCCCCGCGCTTCCCTCCCGGCCATGACCGAACCTCGCCTCACCCCGCTTGCCGCCTCGCTTCCCGAAACCGTGCCCTTCGTCGGCCCGGAAACGCAGGAACGCGCGCAGGGCCGCGCCTTCCGCGCGCGCCTCGGCGCGAATGAAAGCCGCTTTGGCCCCTCCCCCCGCGCCATCGCCGCCATGGCGGCGGCGGCGGGCGAGGCGTGGATGTATGGCGATCCGGAAATGCACGATCTGCGCGCCGCCCTCGCCGCCCATCACGGGGTCACGCCTGCGCATGTGATGGTGGGCGAAGGGATCGACGGGCTGCTCGGCCTCTTGGTGCGCCTGATCGCCGGTCCCGGCGATGCGGTCGTCACCTCCTTCGGGGCCTATCCCACCTTCAATTTCCATGTCGCGGGCTTCGGGGCCGATCTGCATCGCGTCCCCTATCGCGATGATCGCGAAGATCCCGAAGCCCTGCTCGACAAGGCGCGCGAGGTGGGGGCAAAGCTTGTCTATTTCGCCAATCCCGACAATCCGATGGGCAGTTGGCACCCCGCCGCCACGGTCGAGGCGATGGTGGAGGCCCTGCCGGATGGCGCGCTTCTGGTGCTGGACGAGGCCTACATCGACCTCGCCCCCACCGGCACCGCCCCCCGGATCGCGCCCGACGATCCGCGCGTGATCCGCCTGCGCACCTTTTCCAAGGGCTATGGCCTTGCCGGTCTGCGCATGGGCTATGCGCTCGCCGCGCCGGGCCTGATCCGCGCCTTCGACAAGGTCCGCAACCATTTCGGCCTCGGCCGCGTGGCGCAAGCGGGGGCCATGGCCGCGCTGGCCGATCAGGATCATCTGCGCGCCGTGCAGGCGCAGGTCGCCACCGCCCGCGACCGGATCGCCACCATCGCCACAGCCAACAGTCTGGCCGCCCTGCCCTCGGCCACGAATTTCGTGGCGGTGGATTGCGGCCGCGATGGCAGCTTCGCCCGCGCCGTGCTGCAAGGCTGCCTTGCGCGCGGGCTGTTCATCCGCATGCCGGGGGTCGCCCCGCTCGACCGCTGCATCCGCATCAGCGCGGGCACAGCAGCCGATCTGGATGTGCTGGACGAGGTTCTGCCGCAGGCGCTCGCCGCGGCGCGGGGCTAGGCGGGGCTAGATCACTCGGCCCGCCCGATGGCCGGCGCAGGCCCCGGCGCGGGCTCCATCGCCGGGCCAAGGCGCGGCGTGGGGGCCGCAGCCGCCGCCGCGCCCTGCTCTGCCGCGGGAACAAGGGCCGCAGGCCCCGCAAGGCTGCGGCGGAAGATCAGCATCGTCTGCTCCACCACGCGGGTCTTGGTGAACCCCGCCCGCTCTTCGGTGGGCAGGGTTTCGGCGCGGACATATTCCCACCCGTCGCGGCCCAGATCATTCATCAACAACGACAGGGTCAGCGCAAAGCGATCCTCGGTCGTCTTGGCCTCGCGGGATTTGGTGCCGCGGCGGGGGCGGGGATAACCTTGTATTCGTGACGCTGCATGACTGGCTCCGGCAGGATATGCGGGGAAAATAGCGATGGCAGGGCGCAGAGAAGGGGCAAGCCGCGCAGGACGGGCTTTCCCGCCGACCGCGCGCGCCCCGTCACAGGCCCAGTTTCTGCGCCACCATCTGATTGACGACCGCCGGATTGGCCTTGCCCCCCGTGGCCTTCAAAACCTGCCCCGTGAACCAGCCCGCCAGTTTCGCGTTGACCTTGGCCTTTTCCACCTGCTCTGGATTGGCCGCGATCAGCGCATCCAGCGCGCGCTCGATCTCGCCGGTATCCGTCACCTGCTTCATGCCGCGCGCAGCCGCCACTTCGGCGGGGTTGCCGCCCTCGGTCCAGAGGATCTCGAACAGGTCCTTGGCCATCTTGGTGGTGATCTCGCCCGATGCGATCAGGTCCAGCACGCCGCCGATCTGGGCCGCCGACAGGGGGCTGTCCGCCACGCCCTTGCCATCCTTGTTCAGCCGCCCGAACAGCTCGTTGATGATCCAGTTCGCCGCCTGCTTGCCATCGCGGCCCTTGGCCACCTCTTCAAAGAAGGCCGCATTGTCCACTTCGGCGGTCAGCACATTGGCATCGTAATCGGTCAGCCCGAAATCGGCCATGAACCGCGCCTTCTTGGCATCCGGCAGCTCCGGCATCCGCGCGGCGATGTCATCCACCCATCCCTGCTCGATCTCCAGGGGCAGCAGGTCGGGGCAAGGGAAATAGCGGTAGTCATGCGCCTCTTCCTTGCTGCGCATCGACCGCGTCTCGCCCTTGTCGGGATCGTAAAGCCGGGTTTCCTGATCGACCTTGCCGCCATCTTCCAGAATGGCGATCTGCCGCCGCGCCTCATAGTCGATCGCAGCCTGGATGAAGCGCAGCGAGTTCATGTTCTTGATCTCGCAGCGCGTGCCGAGATGCGAAAAATCCTGCGTCGCCTGATAGCGTTCGTAATCGCCCGGGCGGCAGACCGACACGTTGACATCGGCCCGCAGGTTGCCGTTCTGCATGTTGCCGTCGCAAGTGCCCAGGTAACGCAGGATCTGGCGCAGCTTCGCGACATAGGCCGCCGCCTCTTCGGGCCCACGGATATCGGGGCGGCTGACGATCTCCATCAGCGCCACGCCCGTGCGGTTGAAATCGACAAAGGACATGTTCGGATCCATGTCATGGATCGACTTGCCCGCATCCTGCTCCAGATGGATCCGCTCGATCCGCACCAGACGCGCCACCCCCGGCCCCATCTCCACCAGCACCTCGCCCTCGCCCACGATGGGGTGATAAAGCTGGCTGATCTGATAGCCCTGCGGCAGGTCGGGATAGAAATAGTTCTTCCGGTCAAAGGCCGAGCGCAGGTTGATCTGCGCCTTCAGCCCCAGCCCCGACCGCACCGCCTGCTCCACGCAGAATTCGTTGATGACGGGCAGCATGCCGGGCATCGCCGCATCGACGAAGGCCACGTTGGAATTCGGCTCCGCCCCCACCTGGGTGGAGGCCCCCGAAAACAGCTTCGCGTTCGAGGCGACCTGGGCATGGATCTCCATGCCGATCACCAGTTCCCAATCGCCCGTCGCGCCCGCGATGACCTTGGGTTTGGGGGCCTCATAGCGGATGTCGAGCATGCCGTGCCGTCCTCTTGCCACTTTGCCCGACTGTCTAGGCCCTCATGGCCCGGGCTTCAAGTCGCCTTGCGGCCGCGCCCGGGCGGTGCCGCCTGCCCGGCCTGCCCGATCGGCGCAGGCCGAACCGGCGCGCGTTGCGGCAGGGTCGCCAGCAGCAGGACGAAAGGCAGAAGAAGGATGAAAAGCAGCAGGTTGAACAACCGACCGCAAAGATCGGCTGTCACCGATCTGGCAAGGATACGCGACATGGCAGTGTCACACCGTTACTGGGGGCCCCGTCACAGCAGCGATCAGGGGCCGTTACAACCGATGGCGAAGTTGCAACCGAATTGTGGCAATTCAAGGGCGATCATGGCCGCAATGCGGCGAAAACCCCCAAAAAAGGCGGATTCCTGCCGATCAAACCCGGCAACACAGCGTTTCCATGGACAGGACAGCCCCCACCTGATCAAAGGCCCGGGTCGCGCACAGGGGGCGCGGCGCTGCCGCTCAGGAACCGATGATACAGAACTTCGCCCGTCCAGGCACCCGTCTGGCCTATCGCCTTGGCCAGGGTCTTGCCGCCGTGACGCTGGCCGCCACGCTGGCCGGCTGCGTGGCCACCGAAGGCACCACCAGCCTGTCGACCAGCGGTCAGATGCCGCCCATGCAATGGGATCAACGCCCCGAAGGCCGCGAATGGACGCGCAACACCCTCGACGCCCTGCAGGATCATGATGCCATGCTGGCCGCCACCGTGCCGGCCGATGTCGCGACATGGTGCCCCGGCTATGCCGATGCCTCGATCGAGGATCGCCGCGCCTTCTGGGCCGGGCTGATGTCGGCGGTGGCGCGCTACGAATCCACCTGGAATCCCCAGGCTTCGGGCGGCGGCGGGCGCTATATCGGCGTGATGCAGATCTCGCCCGTCTCTGCCAGCTATCACCAGTGCGAGGCGAACACCGTCTCCGAACTGAAGGACGGCTCGGAAAACCTCGAATGCGCCACCCGGATGATGGCCAAGGCCGTCGCGCGCGACGGGCTCGTGGTCGGCGGCGGCAATCGCGGCATCGGACGCGACTGGATGCCCTTCCGCAACGCCGAAAAACGCGCCGCCATGGCCGCCTGGACCCGCGCCCAGCCCTATTGCCAGGGCTGACGCCCCTTCCCGCCATCGCGGCAGCAAAGACCCCGCCCCGGGCCTGACCCGGGGCCTCCCCCCACACACAGGATGCATCATCCCCCAGAGGCCCCGGGTCAAGCCCAGGGCAGGGTTTCCCCCTACACCCCCCGCATCCGCGCCACCATCTCGCCCAGATCACGGCTCAGCCCGGGCACCGCCGCCATCCGCGCCAGTTCCGCCTGCACCATCCCCTGCCGATCCGCGTCATAGCGCGACCATGTCTCAAAGGCCGTCGACATCCGCGCCGCCGTCTGCGGGTTCAGCGGATCGAGCCGCAGCAGCCAATCCGCAATCAGCCGATACCCCGCGCCCGAGGCATGGTGGAACCCCGCATGATTGGCCGACAAGGCCCCGATCACCGAACGGAACCGGTTGGGGTTCTTCCAGTCGAACGCCGGATGCCGCGTCAGCGCCTCGGTCACCGCCACCGCGCGGTCGGGATGGGCATGGGCGATCTGCAGCGCAAACCACTTGTCCATAACGTTGCGATCCCCCGCCCAGCGCGCCTCGAAGGCGGCCAGTTCCTCCTGCCCCGCCCCCACCTCCAGCAGCGCAACCAGCGCGCCCACCTCTTCGGTCATGTTGTCGGCCGCCGCATGGGCGGCCCGCGCCGCCCTCCCGCCATCCACCCGCGACAAAAGCGCCAGCGCCGCGATCCGCAGCGCCCGCCGCCCCGCCGCCCGCGCATCGGGCGTGAAGGGCCCGGGTTCCGCCAGCCCCTCGATCAGCCCCGGCAGTTGCGGCCCCAGCCGCCGCGCCAGCGCCTCCCCCATCCGCCGCCGCTCGGCCCAGATGCGCGCCGGATCGGGCGTGATCCCGCCCGCATGCAGGGTGGATGCCATGTCATCCTCCCCCGGCAGGCGCAGCGCCAGCGCGCGAAAGGCCGGATCCAGCCCCTCGTCAAGGGTCACCCTTGCAATCGCCTCCAGCCAGTCCGGCCCCGGCGCCGCCCCCTCCGTCACCATCCGCGCCAGCACCTCCTTGGCCAGCGCCCGCCCCGCCTCCCATTTGTTGAACGGGTCGGTGTCATGCGCCAGAAGGAAGGCCCGCTCCTCGGGGCTGACATCCCGCTCCAACACCACGGGCGCCGAAAACCCGCGCAGGATCGAAGGCACGGGCCGCGTCGCGGCAGGAAAGCGGAAACTCTGCCGCCCTTCCGTCAGTTCCAGCACCGTCGTCGGCAGCACCTCATCGCCATTGGGGTTCAGCAACCCCACCGCCACCGGGATCACCTTCGCCCCCTTCTCCGGCTGACCCGGCGTCGCGGGGTTCTCCTGCTCGAAGGTCAGGGTATAGGTCGCGCCATCCCAGTCCTCCCACACCTTCACGCGCGGGGTGCCTGCCTCGGTATACCACCGCTTGAACTGGGTCAGATCGCGCCCCGTCGCATCCTCGAAAACCTTCAGCCAATCCTCGATCGTCGCCGCCTGCCCGTCATGGCGCGTGAAATACAGGTCCAGCGCCTTGGCATAGCCCTCCTCCCCCACCAGCCGCTTCAGCATGCCGATGACCTCGGCCCCCTTCTCATAGATCGTCGCGGTATAGAAATTGTTGATCTCGACATAGCTGTCGGGCCGCACCGGATGCGCCAGAGGCCCGCCATCCTCGCGGAACTGCCGCGCGCGCAGCATCAGCACATCCTCGATCCGCTTCACCGCATGGCTGCGCATGTCGCCCGAAAACTGCTGATCCCGGAACACGGTCAGCCCTTCCTTCAGGCAAAGCTGGAACCAGTCCCGGCAGGTGATCCGGTTGCCGGTCCAGTTGTGGAAATACTCATGCGCGATGATCGCCTCGATCCGGGCGAAATCGTCATCCGTCGCGGTTTCCGGGCTGGCGAGAACGTATTTGGAGTTGAAGATGTTCAACCCCTTGTTCTCCATCGCGCCCATGTTGAAATCATCGACCGCCACGATGTTGAACACATCCAGATCGTATTCGCGCCCGTAAACCTGCTCATCCCAGCGCATCGACCGGATCAGACTGTCCATCGCATAGGCGCAGCGGTCCTCATCCCCCGCGCGCACCCAGATGTTCAGCGCCACCTCGCGCCCCGATGCCGTGCGGAAGGGCGCCGAATGCGCCACCAGATCCCCCGCCACCAGCGCGAACAGATAGGCAGGCTTGGGCCATGGATCATCCCATTCCGCCCAGCCCGGCCCCTGCCCCACCGGGTTCCCGTTCGAAAGCAGGACCGGCAAATCGGCCTCGATCCGCACCCGGAAGGAGGCCATCACATCGGGCCGGTCGGGGTAATAGGTGATCTTGCGAAACCCCTCCGCCTCGCATTGCGTGCAATACATGCCGCGCGACATGTATAGCCCCTCCAGCGCGGTATTGCCTTCGGGGGCGATCTCCACCTCCGTCTCCAGCGTGAAGGCCCCCTCGGGCAGCCGCGCGGCGGCAATCGTCATCCCCGTCGCATCCACCTGCGCCGCCACCTCCTGCCCGTCGATCCGCGCCGCGATCAGGCGCAGCTGTTCGCCATCCAGCCGCAGGTCAGGCCGCCCCGGCCGGGCCGGATTGGGCGACAGGCGCAGCGCGGCCAGAACCCGCGTCGCCCCGGGCGCAAGGCGGAATGTCAGCGCCACATGCTCCACACGATGGGAATAGGGCTGGTAATCGGCAAGATGCACGGCGCGCGGCTGGTCGGTCATGGGTCACTCCCTTTGCCGGCCAAGCTAGGAAGCCCGCCCGCCGAAGGCAAGCCGCCCCCACCCGATCACGCGCCCCCCGATCACGCCCCCCCGATCACGCCAGAGGCAGGCTCAGCGTAAAGGTCGATCCCTCACCCGCGCGGCTCACGAAGCCGATCTCCGATCCGGTGAACTGCGCCAGACGGCGGCAGATCGTCAGCCCGATCCCGGTGCCGCTGATCGTGCCGTTCTCATGGCCCAGCCTGTCGAACGGGGTGAACAGCCGCGCCTGCTTGTCCTCGGCGATGCCGATGCCGGTATCCGCCACACGGATCACCAGCCGCTCCGCCTCGGCCCGGAAGGACACCACCACGCTGCCGCCGTCGTGATTGTATTTCACCCCGTTCGATACAAGATGCGTCACGATACGGCGGATGATCTCCTCGTCGCCCCGCACCTTGGGCAGGGGGGCCGCCGGTTCCTCCAGCCGCAGCGTCACCTTGCGATCCCGCATCGCGGGCCGCACCGTCTCCAGCGCCTGCCGCACGGCGGGCAGCACATCCAGCGCATGCAGGTTGCGCCGCACCTGCCCCTGCTCGATCCGGCTCAGCTCGATCACCCCTTCGACCAGCTGCAATAGCTGCCATCCCGCCGCCGAAATCGCCTGCACCTGACGCAGATCCTCGGGCGCAAGCGGCTGGCGCGCCCCCACCGCCAGCAGATCGGAAAAACCGATGATCGCATTCAGCGGCGTGCGGAATTCATGGCTCATCGCCGAAAGGAAGCTGTTCTTGGCCTCATTCGCGGCCTGCAGCTTTTCGCCCATGGTCACCAGAT
Organism: Paracoccaceae bacterium; assembly: GCA_041397045.1. Lineage (GTDB taxonomy): Bacteria > Pseudomonadota > Alphaproteobacteria > Rhodobacterales > Rhodobacteraceae > Paragemmobacter. The sequence continues at coordinate 87,081 of JAWKXK010000012.1, read as the reverse complement.
GGTCGCCCACGGTCTGCAACTCGGCCACCTCATAGCGATGCCCGGGCGGCACGCTGCCACCTTCCGAAATCTGGATCATGTTGCCCTCGATCTCGGCCAGCGGCTGGGCCACCCGCGCCGACATGGCAACCGACCGCCGCCACAGGAACAGGAAGAACACCAGATAGAACAGCACAAGAATGGCCAGCATCGCCTTGCTGACAAAGGACAATTGCTCGCGCAGCGTCGTCGCCCCGGTCAGGATGCTTTCCTCGCTCGTCAGCACGATCAGCTTCCATTGCGGCCCCGCGATGGTGGCCCAGGCCGCGATCATCGGCCGGCCAAGATCGACCCGCGCATTCCCCTCATCCGCCGCCTGAATCGCATCGGCCATGGTGAAAAGCTCGGCCCGGCGATACAGGTTGAAACTGTCGGGCTTGAACGTGTCCTGAAGGATCGCCTCCTGATAGCTGTGGTCGATCAGCTCCGACAGGCCCAGATCCGCCTCGCCCGCAGGCGGCAGCGCAAGGATCGTCCCGTCCCGCCCCACCAGCAGCGCATAACCGTCGCCCTCCAGCCGCAGGTCCAGCACCTGATCGACGATCCGCTTGATCGTCACGTCGATGCCCACCACCGCCTCAAGCCGCTCATCGCCGCCCGCCGCCGTGCCATAGGCCGGCGCAATGGCCGACACCATCCAGCCCGCCCCCGCCGGATCGACATAGCTGTCGGTCCAGACCACCCGCCGCGCCGGGTTATGCGTGGCATCGGCGTCGTAATAGAAATTGTAGCTCGGGATATCCATCTTCGGCGGATAGATCGCCAGCACATCGAACCAGGGATAGATCCGGTTCAGGGAATCATGCGTGTTTGCATAGATCTGCGTGACCAGCGGATTGCTCTCCACGATCGCCCGCATCAGCGGATCCAGCCGCGCCGTGCGCCAGACCTTCTCGCGCTCGGCCTCGCCCACCGGCACAAAGCCGCTGTAAAAGACCGCCGCCCCCCCGTCATCCACCGTGCTGTAATACACCCCGTCCGGCGAATAGGCATAGCGCGTCCGCTCGGCCGCACTCACCTCGCCCGCCGGTTCCGCCAGCGCCCGCGTCGTCTCGCGGGCAAAGATCTGCGTCACCGTCTCGATGGTCTCCAGCCGCCGCGCGATCACATCCGCCTCCCGACGCGAGGCATCGCGCAACGCTTCGGTGGAAATCTCGGTGATGGCCTTGGCACTGCGGTCATAGACAACGCGGCTCGTGCCGAAATACAGCGCGACAAAGGTCAGTTCGATCAGCAGAAGCGGCACCAGCGCCGCGCGCAGATAGGACCGCCAGAGCCAGGTCCGCAACGGCGGAGGTGCCCCCCGCCCGGTCTGCCCGGTCTCCTGCATGATCCTCCCAAATCCCCGATGCCGCCGCCGCATGTGCCGCCGCCGTCTCAATTGCCGCCAAAAGGTGACCCATTTCCAGCGCAAAGGCGAAGCCCGGCGGTGTCGCACCCTGATAGGGGTAAGAGCCTACATACTTTCGTATGGGAAATCCGCCCAAAATTCGGGCTGCCGCAGGGGCTTTACGAATCCGCGCGACAGGTTAGATAAATGTTCCATGAATGTTCTCGTCTGGTTCAAACGCGATCTGCGCCTGCACGATCATCCCGCCCTCGCCCGCGCGGCCGGGATGGGGGCGGTGCTGCCCCTTTACATCGTCGAACCCGACCTCTGGCAGCAACCCGATGCCGCCGCGCGGCACTGGTCCTTCGTGGCCGAATCGCTTCAGGATCTGCGGCAGGCCAGCGCCGCCCTCGGCGCGCCGCTCGTGCTGCGCATGGGCGATGCGGTGGCCGTGCTCGACAGGCTCTGCCGCCAGCACCACATCGCCCGCATCCTCAGCCATGAAGAGACCGGCAATCTCTGGACCTTCGCGCGCGACCGCCGCGTGGCCGACTGGGCGCGCGGCGCGGGCGTGATCTGGGACGAACTGCCCCAGCAGGGCGTCATCCGCCGCCTCGGCGCGCGCGATGGCTGGGCGCGGCGGCGCGACGCCTTCGCCAGCGCCGCCCGGATCCCCGCCCCGCTTGCCCTGCGCCCCGTGCCGGGCGTGGAACCCGGCGCGATCCCCTCGGCCCGGGCGCTGCGTCTGGCCGATGATCCCTGCCCCCACCGCCAGCAGGGCGGGCGCGCCGCAGGCCTTGCCCTTCTGGAAAGCTTCCTTTCCCATCGCGGCGAACCCTACCGCGCCGCCATGTCCTCGCCCGTCACGGGCGAACGCGCCTGCTCGCGCCTCTCGGCCCATCTCGCCCAAGGCACCCTTTCGTCGCGCGAGGTGGTGCAGGCCGCCGCCGCCCGCGCCGCCGAACGCCCCGGCGGGCGCTGGCCCGGCGCGCTGACAAGCTTCCAAAGCCGGATGGCCTGGCGCGATCACTTCATCCAGAAACTCGAAACCGAACCGGAAATCGAAATCCGCGCCCTCCACCGCGCCGCCGATGCCCTGCGCCCGCGCGCCCCCGATCCCCTGCGCCTCGCGGCCTGGGAAAACGGCGAAACTGGCCTGCCCTTCCTCGATGCCTGCATGCGCTACCTCCGCGCGACGGGCTGGCTGAATTTCCGCATGCGCAGCATGGTCATGGCGGTGGCCTCCTATCACCTCTGGCTCGACTGGCGTTCCACCGGCGCCGTTCTGGCCCGGCGCTTCACCGATTACGAACCCGGCATCCACTGGCCGCAGGTGCAGATGCAATCCGGCGTCACGGGGATCAACACGATCCGCATCTACAACCCCGTCAAGCAGGGCCATGATCAGGATCCGACCGGCGCCTTCACCCGCCGCTGGCTGCCCGAACTCGCCCCCGTCCCCGATGCCTTCCTGCAGGAACCCTGGAAATGGCCGGGCGCGCGCGGCCTTCTGGGCCGCCTCTACCCCGAACCCGTGGTCGATGTGGCAGCCGCCGCCCGCGTGCCGCGCGAGGCCTGCTGGGGCCTGCGCCGCGAACGCCGCCACGACCCGAAATCGCCGAGGTCATCGAACGCCATGCCAGCCGCGCCGATCCCCGCTTCGTCAACGACCGCAGCCCCCGCCGCCCCCGCGATGCGGCCCAGATGAGCTTCGATCTCTGATGGCGAAGATGCGCAAGAAGGCCGACCTGCCCAGCAAGACCTGCGCCTGCTGCGCCTGCCCTTCACGGCGCAAGAAATGGGAAAAAGTCTGGGACGAGGTGAAATACTGCTCCGACCGCTGCCGCAGCGGGCCGGCGCAAACCCTGACACCCGCCCCCGCTTCGCGAAGCGCCCCTTCCGGAATTTTTCGCCAGAGAAAAAATCGTCCCAACTCGCAAGGCCGCGCCCCAGCCGACGCTTCGCAGAAGCGTCAAACCGATCTTTCGCAGAAAAATCGCCCCCTCAGCCGCCCCCGCCGCCACAGCCAGCTTGCCCAGCGTCTGCAGGCCCAGCGCCTCCGCGCCAAAGCCCTTCGCCGTCCGCCATTCATGCCGTGGCAAGACCATGCCCAGCGTCACCTCTCGTCCCCTCCGCCCCGGCGTGAAGATGGCCAAGGGCATCGGCATGTTTCGGCCGCCCTCGCCCCAATGCAGCGCATAGTCGATCCGCACCCCGGGCAGGACCTGCCCATAGCGGTGATGGTTGGGAAACGCACGTCCCATCCGGCCCGATCATGTCAAAGACCCATTCCCCGCCCGCCCGCAGGTCGATTGCGCGCGGCCGGCAGGAAAACCCCTCCGGCCCCACCAGCGCGGCGGCGCTCGGGATCCCACCACGCCGCCAGACCCTTTCCACCGGCGCGCGGATGGCCCGGCGGATCACCATCGTCCGCTCCGCCACCCCGGCCAGATTGCCGATCCCCGCCTCGAACCCTGCGCGATAGCCCGCCTCCATCTCGCCGCCCAGGCTCGAAAGCTGCACCGTCACCCCGATCCGCGCCCCCTCGCCCTCGGCCCGCACCTCCGCCGTCACCAGCGCCGCCGACAGCACCACCCCGCCGCGCGCGATCACCTCGGAATTCACGCTCCGCCACAAGGGTGCCCCCGGCTCCAGCACCAGCCAGCCCACATCGCAGCGGATATCGGCCTCTCCCGCCACATGGCAAAGCGAAACCTCGCGCCCGCCCACCCGGCTGTCCGCCTCCAGAAACGCCACCTCCACCTCCGGCGTGGGGGCCGCCCAGACGGCCCGCGCCGCAGGTGCCGTCCAGGCCTGCCACAGCGTCTCGGGCGGCGCGGCGACGGTCCGCGCGAAACTCAGCGTCGCAAAGCCCCCGCTCACCGCCCCAACCCCTGCGCATAGGCCTCAAGCTGGCTCGCCACCGTGCCCCAGCCGTCATGGAACCCCATCTCGGCATGCTGCCGCGCCGTCTCGGCATTGCGATGCCGCGCCACGGCGGTATAGCGCGTCCGCCCCGCCCCAAGATCCTCGAAGGTCAGGATCGCCGTCATGAAAGGCTCCGCCGCGGGCTTCCACCCTTCGGAATAGGCATCGGTGAAGACCAGCCGCTCATTCGGCACCACCTCCAGATAGACGCCCTTGTTCTCCATCACATTGCCATCAACATCAAAGGTCGTGTTGCAGGCCCCGCCCACCCGCACATCCAGATGGCAGGCCGTCACCCGATGCGGCTTCGGCACGAACCAGTGGATCAGATGCTCGGGCGTGGTCCAGCATTCGTAAAGAACCTCGCGCGGCGCGGCCAGATCGCGCTGCAGCACAAGATCCAGCGCCGGGTCGAATTCGGGCAGGGTTTCCGGGGTCATCTCTCGCGCTCCTTCATCAGCCGCGTCACATAGTCATCCAGCCGGTCCAGCCGCGCCTCCCACAGCGCGCGCTGGCCCTCCAGCCAATCCGTCATCGGCGCCAGCGCCTGCGGCACCAGCGCACAACTGCGCACCCGCCCGTCCTTGGCGCTGGTGATCAGCCCCGCCTCCTCCAGCACCGCAAGATGGCGCAGCACCGTGGGCAGGCGCAGCCCCGTCGGCCCCGCCAGTTCCGTCACCGCCGCAGGCCCCCGCGCCAGCCGCTCCAGCATCGCCCGCCGGGTCGGATCGGACAGCGCGTGGAACAGCAGCGAAAGGTCGGGATCATACTTAGCCATTCCCTCTAACTATCACCGCACCCCGAGTCGCGAAAGCGAAAACTTAGCCAATCGGCAAACCATTGCATTCGACCGCATTCCCGAAAGGTGATGTTCGGATTTCCGCGCAAATCCCCCGCCCCGCCCGGTTGCGGCGACAGGGCCGAAACCGTTATGGTGTCCCATCGCATACCGAACCGGAGACCCGCGCATGGAACGCCTCGATCGCCACGGCCTGCAGGTGGATGCCCGCCTTGCCCGCTTCGTCGAAGACCGCGCCCTTCCCGGCAGCGGCATCGCCCCCGCCCGCTTCTGGCAGGGCCTGGCCGAAGCCGTGGCCGATTGCGGCGCGGAAAACCGCCGCCTTCTGGAAACCCGCGACAGGATGCAGGCGCGAGACTGACTGGCACCGCGACCCGCAAGGGCCAACCCCACGACGCCGCCGCCTATACCGCCTTCCTGCGCGAGATCGGCTATCTCCTGCCCGAAGGCCCCGATTTCACCATCCGCACCACCGGCACCGACCCCGAGATCGCCACCGTCCCCGGCCCGCAACTGGTGGTCCCCGTGATGAACGCGCGCTACGCGCTCAACGCCGCCAATGCGCGCTGGGGCTCGCTCTATGATGCGCTCTACGGCACCGATGCGCTGGGCGATGCCCCGCAGGGCAAGGCCTATGATCCCGCCCGCGGCGCCCGCGTCATCGCCTGGGCCAAGGCCTTCCTCGACGACGTGGCCCCGCTCGCCAAGGGCAGCCATGCCGATGTCACCCGCTACGCCCTCGCCGATGGCCAGCTCACCCCTGCCCTCAAGAACCCTGCGCAATTCGCAGGTTTCCGCGGCTGCCCCGATGCCCCTCGGCCATCCTCCTGCGCAATCACGGCCTGCATCTCGTCCTGCGCATCGACCCCGGCCACCGCATCGGCGCCGACGATCCGGCGGGGCTTGCCGATATCCGCATGGAATCCGCCCTCTCCGCCATCATGGATTGCGAAGACAGCGTCGCCGCCGTGGATGCCGAAGACAAGGTGCTGGCCTATTCCAACTGGCTCGGCCTGATGAAGGGCGATCTGGTGGAAATGGTGGCAAAGGGCGACCAGACCATCGAACGCCGCCTGCGCGACGACTATGCCTTCACCGCCCCCGATGGCACGCCCCTCCTTCTCAAGGGCCGCGCCCTCATGCTGGTGCGCAACGTGGGCCATCTGATGACCAACCCCGCCATCCTCGACCCGCAAGGTCGCGAGGTGGGCGAAGGCCTCATGGATGCCTTCATCACCACGCTCTGCGCGCTGCACGATCTGCAAAAGACCCAAGGCCCGCGCAACTCGCTCCACGGCTCGGTCTATGTGGTCAAGCCCAAGATGCACGGCCCGGCCGAGGTGGCGCTCGCCTGCGCGATCTTCGACCGGGTCGAGGAAACGCTGGGCCTGCCCCGCCATACCGTGAAACTCGGGATCATGGATGAGGAACGCCGCACCAGCGCCAACCTCAAGGAATGCATCCGCGCCGCCGCCGACCGCGTCGCCTTCATCAACACGGGCTTCCTTGATCGCACGGGCGATGAGATCCACACCTCGATGGAAGCAGGCCCGATGATCCGCAAGGGCGACATGAAGAACGCCGCCTGGATCAAGGCCTATGAGGATCGCAATGTCGATATCGGCCTCGCCTGCGGCCTGAAGGGCCGCGCCCAGATCGGCAAGGGCATGTGGGCCATGCCCGATCTGATGGCCGCCATGCTCGAGGCGAAAATCGCCCACCCCAAGGCAGGCGCCACCTGCGCCTGGGTGCCCTCGCCCACCGCAGCCACCCTCCACGCCACCCATTACCACCGCGTCGACGTGCTGGCCCGCCAGGACGAGATCGCCGCCGCAGGCCCCCGCGGCCGGCTTGAGGATCTGCTGACCCTCCCGCTGGCCACCGGCCAGAACTGGTCCGATGCCGAAATCCGCGCCGAGGTGGAAAACAACGCCCAAGGCATCCTCGGCTATGTCGTGCGCTGGGTCGATCAGGGCGTCGGCTGCTCCAAGGTGCCCGATATCCATGACGTGGGCCTGATGGAGGATCGCGCCACCTGCCGCATCTCGGCGCAGGCGCTGGCCAACTGGCTGCATCACGGCGTGGTGACCGAGGCGCAGGTCATGGCCGCGATGCGCAAGATGGCCGCCGTGGTGGATCGCCAGAACGCGGGCGACCCGGCCTATCGCCCGATGGCCCCCGGCTTCGACGGCATCGCCTTCAAGGCCGCCTGCGATCTGGTCTTCGACGGGCGCGCGCAACCCTCGGGCTATACCGAACCCGTGCTGCACCGCCGCCGGCTGGAACTCAAGGCCCGCGCGCGCCTCCACGCCGTCTGACGGCAATCAGATGGCGCGGCCTGCGCCCGCAAGTCTTTTGCCTCGCCTGCGCGCATTCGCGCTTACTCAGCCGGGGTTCCCCGACCCCCGTGGTATTTTTCCCAAGATGAAAACCCCTTCATCTTGGCCCAAATACCCGCGGGGGAGGCGCCCGGAACGGGCGACGGGGGCGGCAGCCCCCACCCCGAGCCAAGCGCGAAGGCGCGCAGGCGAGACAAAAGGCTTGCGCGGCCCCGGAACGGGGGCGCGCTCCATTCGTTTCAACCGATATCCAGCGCCAAGGCATGAATGCGGGTGTTTAGATCGCCCAGCGCCTGATGCACGGCGCGATGGCGGGCCACCCGCCCCATCGCGCCCAGCGCCGGCGCGCGGATCACCACGCGGAAATGGCTTTCCCCCGAACCATCGTCGCCCGCATGGCCGGCATGGCGGTGGCTTTCGTTGATGACCTGCAGTTCCGTGGGCTGGAAGGCGGCGGTCAACCGCCGGGTGATCTCGTCCTGCGCTGCCATTTTTCCCGAACCCCTCTTCTATCTGCCGCGAGAACCCCTAAACTCTTGCCTCCGAGTCGGAAAGGCCAGCCTGAACCATGACCACCCGCCCCCCCTTCGAGTTCGACATCCGCGTGTCTTCCGACAAGAAGCGCCGCAAGTCCGGCCGCCGCGGCATGTCGGGCGCGTTCGAGACGTCGCAGAAGCAATGCGAATATCCGGGCTGTTCCGAACAGGGCGCCTACCGGGCCCCGAAATCGCCCGATCACCTCGACGAATATTTCTGGTTCTGCAAGGATCACGTGCGGGAATACAACCTGAAGTGGAACTTCTTCCAAGGCTCCACCGATGAGGAATTCCAGAAATTCCTTGAAAAGGATCGTGTCTGGGGCCGGGCGACCGAACCCTTCGGCAAGCGCCCCGACGAAGGCCGCGCCTGGGCGCGGCTGGGCGTGGATGATCCGATGGCGATCCTGGGCGAGAAGGCCACGCTCAACCCCGCCAAACCCTCGGGCAACGCCACCCGCAAGCTGCCCCCCACCGAACGCAAGGCGCTCGAGATCCTCGATGCCCGCGACACCATGACCAAGGCCGAAATCCGCAAGCAATACAAATCGCTGGTCAAGGATCTTCACCCCGACATGAACGGCGGCGACCGTTCGGACGAGGACCGCCTGCAAGAGGTCGTCTGGGCCTGGGATCAGATCAAGGACAGCCGCTACTTCCGCGACTGACCCCCCACCACCCGCCGCAGCGCCAGAAGCTGCGGCACCACCAGCCCCGCCAGCGCCGCCCCCCAGGCAAAGCCATGCTCGGGCAGCGCGAGCAGCAGCCCCGCGCCCTGCCCCGTCATCCCCCCCGCGGCCAGCCCCGCCGCGCCCAGCACGATCAGGCCCGCCGCCCCCGCGCGCAACCAGCCCGCCAGCCCCGCCCCGCCATAGGCCCCCGCCAGCACCAGCCCCAGCCCCGCCGCCACCGCCAGCGCCGGGCCGAAGGCCGGGGTGAACAGGACCGACGCCTCGGTATCCGCCCCCAGTTCCGCCCGCGCCACGGCCGATGCCATGAACAGCGCCAGCGGCAGGGCAAGGGTCAGGCGAAGGCGAAACGGCATGGCGGCATGTCCTCTGGCAATGCGACCTGCCCCCGTTGCCCGCTTGCCCGCCCGGGATCAAGCGCCTTGCGCGGCGCCCGCCTCCAGGCGGGACGGAACAGCAGCGCCGCGCCGTTGATGCAATGGCGCTTGCCCGTCGGCGCGGGGCCATCATCGAAGACATGCCCGAAATGCCCGCCACAGCGCGCGCAATGCACCTCGGTCCGGGTGGTGAAGAAACTGTTGTCCTCCTTCGTCCCCACCGCCCCTTCAGCGCCTGCCAGAAGCTGGGCCAGCCCGTGCCGCTGTCATATTTATGGGCCGAGGAATAGGCCCCTAGATCGCAGCCCGCACAGTGATAGGTTCCCTCGCGCGTTTCCTTTGCCGAGCGGGCTCGTCCCTGCCCGCTCCGTTTTCTCCTCGCGCAGCACCGCATATTGCAGCGGCGTCAGCCGCGCGCGCCATTCCGCCTCGCTCAGCGTCACGGCAAAGCTGCCCTCGCTGGCCCAGGCCGGGCGCAGCCCCGGCAGCACGGCCGCCAGCGCGCCCAGTTGCAGGATTTGTCGGCGATGCATCGGTGATCCTCCTCTTGCCCAGACCGGGCGCCCTGCCCAGTCTGCCAGACTCTACGCCCCCGCGCGCCCCGGGGTTTCACCCGATCACGCAATCGCGTTCACCCCCGGTCCGGCGGCGCGATGTCGCGTCCCGGCCTTTCCCTGCCGCCCTTCCCCTTGCAGCCCCCCGCGATATGTTCCACACATCCCCAGAGGCCCGCTCGGGGCCGGAAAGCGAAAAGATGGCGGACGGTATGCTGGACACTGTGATGAAACCCACCGAAGAAATCTCTGTCCGCGACGTGTTCGGCATCGACACCGAGATGAAGGTGAAAGGCTTTGCCGAACGCACCGACCGCGTGCCCGACATCGACCCGACCTACAAGTTCGATCCCGACACCACGCTCGCCATCCTCTCGCAGGCTTTGCCTACAACCGCCGCGTGATGATCCAGGGCTAATACGGCACCGGCAACCATCCATCGACAGGTCGCCGCCCGCCTCAACTGGCCTGCGTGCGCGTCAACCCGACAGCCACATCTCCCGCATCGACCTGATCGGCAAGGATGCGATCAAGCTGCGCGACGGCAAGCAGGTCACCGAATTCCACGAAGGCATCCTTCCCTCGGGCGCTGCGCAACCCCGTCGCCATCAGGCTTGGACGAATATGACGCGGGCCGCGCCGACGTGATGTTCGTCATCCAGCGCGTGCTGGAACAGATTTGGCAAGCTCACGCCTCGACCAGAACGAGATCATCACCCCGCACCCCGCCTTCCGCCTGTTCGCCACCGCGAACACCGTGGGTCTGGGCGACACCACGGGCCTCTATCACGGTACGCAGCAGATCAACCAGGCGCAGATGGACCGCTGGTCGCTGGTGGCGACGCTGAACTACTCAGCCACGATGCCGAAGCCGCCATCGTTCTGGCGAAATCGCCGCATTGGCTAACACCGAAAGTGGCCAGTAGCGACCATCGGCCAGATGGTCACCGTGGCTGACTCACCCGCAATGGCCTTCATGAACGGCGACCTCTCCACCGTCATGTCGCCCCGTACCAGGCTGAACTGGGCGCAGAACGCGGAAATCTCCGCAACGTGGGCCATGCCTTCCGCCTCCTTCCTGAACAAATGCGACGAACTGGAACGCCAGGACCGTGGCCGACTCTACCAGCTGCTTCGGCGAGGAACTGCCGGAAAGCGCGGCCAGCACGGCGATGAAGTAAGCCGGGCTCCGGGTCCGGGCGCGGGGGAGGGGGCGCGGTCTTCGGGCGCACCGGACCGCGAAAGGGAGCGAAACCCGTGCTCGCGTAAGGGGCGGACTGATCCCTCCCCTGCGCGGCCACGGGAACAGCCAAGGCCAGAAAACGCCTTCTCAACCGGCATTTTCAGGCATTTCCGGCGTTTGCCGGCAGGTCGCCTGCTGACTCGCGCGAAAGACTTGACCTGCGTTCGGAATTGGGTTCCAACGGGGCGAGATTGCGTATTATGTTTAATTAATGTTTTCATTGTGGCCATCAAAAGGAGTTGCGCATGCCATCCCTCTCCACGCTTGCGAAGTCTGCACTTCTGTCGGCCGTTCTGGCTTCGCCCGCCGCAGCGGCAGTGGTGGTCCCGGACTCCGGCACCACCGACTATGAATTCTACTGGCGTGGCGGCCTTGGGCCGATCGACGGAATCAATGGGGTCGAAGATCCCGTCTGGTCCCTCACGCTGGCCAGCGCGTCCACTGTGTCCTTCACCGCGACGGATGGCTTCATCCTCGGCGACGCCTTCGAACTGCTTGTCGGTGGGGCCTATGTCCCGTGGACGACGATCGGCACCACCATCGACGATTATTTCGAGGCCACCTACCTCTCCTCGCTCGCCGCTGGGACCTATCTCTTCTCGCTTCGTCTGTCGGTTCTTGCACCCGGTTACACCCGCGGCGGTGCCTTCGCCTCCTTCACGGTCACACCAACCGTCGTGCCGCTTCCCGCCGCCGGACTTCTGCTGCTCGGCGCATTGGGAAGCCTGGTCGCCCTGCGCCGTCGCAAGACCGCCTGACAACGCGGAACATGTCCTGTTCGAAAGGGCCGCCCGACCGGGCGGCCTTTTTCATCTCGGCATTGGGGCGGCCCCATCTTTCCAAACTGCCCGCTTGCCAGCCACAAAATCCCGCCTCATGCTGCATTCATGGGCGGTTTGCGAACATATCTCCGCGCCCCGGCGCTGCTTTGCGCCCTCGCGGCCCCCGTGGCGGCTGAGGCCGATGCCGATCTGCCCGACAACCCCCTCCACTTCTTCGCCACCTGCGCGGGCCGCATGTCGGCGCTGATGGAACATCAATGGCTGGTGGATGGCCCCGCCTCCGACATCACCAAGGCGCGGCGGGCGGCAGCCCTCGATGTCCTGTCCGCCCTCACCCCGCCGGGAGAGGAGGTGCAGGTCATGGCCTGGCGGGTAGAGGCCAAGGCCGCCCACGCCGCCCTGCTGCGCCAGACCCTGCCCCAAATCTCCCTGCCAGCCCGCCACGGCCCCACCCCCGCCCAGACCCGCGCTGCAAAGCGGGCGGCGATACTGGTGCGGGAATGCGCTGCGTATTTGTCATGATCGCGCGCCTACTTCGGCCACTTCGTACTCAAATTCGCCCTTGCTAGGAAGTATGGCGGCGGTTCTCCGGTAAGCCAAAAATTATACCATTCTCCGGTGTCGTGGCATATTGAACCCCTCACGGCGATCCCCCGGCTCATAATCCTGTCCAACCAAGACAGTGACTTCCAAACCGCTTCCGGCCCGCCCGAGCGAGAGGCTGACCAATAGGCATGAAAGTCTTGGCCCTGACACGCCATTGTTGAAAATAGATCATTCAAGGTAAATCCCTGACGCTCCAGCCAGGCAATTGCCTGTCGTTCATCGTTGAACCGGTTCAGCACCCGCGTCAGGCAAACGCCCAGCGCCTGAGTGATCCAATACGCTCCCACGCCAACGCCTGTGTCGACGGTTCTGCCTCCGCCTCCAGCGGTTCGGAAAGGCAGGCGGATGCGGATGGCAAATCAAAGGGGAGCCTGCCCAATCGTGCCCGTGCTCGATCCTCGCTGTCACCATCCCTGACGTAAACATCTCTGTAACGTTCCATCCCTTTGACGTATACAAGGTAGGGCGTCTCCTCTTCCCCTGCCACTCTATGCGGGCGGATGGTCCCCGGAATGTAGTCGCCAAACACCACCCAGAGCGAACCGAGCGGCACCCCGACAAGGACCGAGATCGCCAGCAGACGTCGCAGCAGGGCCATCGCCATCAGATCGCCCCGACGCGGTCACGGCATCCGCCCCAGGCAAAAGCGGCCAGCCGGATCACCCCCGCCATGATGTCCTCACACCCACGCACTCTTTACCCCCCACTTGGTCCGCAACCCCACCAACAACCAACGGTTGCGCTTCACCCAAGAAAACCAAGACCACCGCCCCTGTCAATCCACCCCCAAACCACCCCACGCAAGACCGCACAGACTCACCCCCAACCCTTTCCAAACGTTAACCTTAACGCCCCAACACCGTGCGCTGCGTGCATACGCCCGTCTGCACTGCACGTCTGCACTGCGCTGCTGCACGCCATTTCCCGCCCAAACCCTTGTGTTAACAACGCAATTCCCGCGAGACAAAAAAGAAAAAGGGCGGCCAGAAGGCCACCCCTTTCCCCGACAGGGAGATGTCGAAAATATCAGCCGCGCGCGGCCTTGGTGGCCTTCGCCCACCACACCAGATCGTCCAGCGAGGCTTGCGCGGCGGGCAGCAGGTTCGCTTCCACATCCGCCATCTTGCCCGAACCGCCCATGCCCGGATGAACCTTGAAGAAATCGCCCATCCCCAGATGCACGGCGTTCCGGGTGGGAACCATCTGCAGCTCCACCCCGATCGTGCGCAGATGCTCCAGCGCGCGGGTGCCGCCGACCGAACCATAGGCCATTGCGGTGAAAGGCTTTTTCGCCCATTCGACATAGGCCTGATCCAGCGCGTTCTTCAGCGCGCCGGTGATCGACCGGTTATATTCGGCCACCACGAAGATATAGCCGTCGAATTCGCCGATCTTCTTCTGCCACTTCACCGCCGCCGCCGATTGCGACGGCGCCCAGGCGTTCGAGGCCACCTCGTTGAACAGCGGCAGGTCATAATCGCGCAGGTCGACCAGTTCCACCTCCATATCGGTGCGGGCCTTGGCCTGGGCCAGCATCCACTGGGCGGGGATATCGGCAAAGCGCGAGTCGCGGGTGGAACCGATGATAAGGGCGATCTTGGGGGTGCTCATGGGATTATCCAGTTCATTCAGGGGGTTGAATTCGGTCCTGAATAAATGGTCATCAGCCCGTTCCTTGCAATTCGGCGCACTCGCAAGCCTCTTGTGCGCCCATGCACGAAGTTTGCCCGATCCCCCCATATTTCCTGCGCCCGCCCTTGCCCCTGCCCCCCCGCGGTGACACTCTGGCACAAATTTGTGGCCGCTGTTTCAGGCATGACCCGATGACCAAACCGAACGACAACCCCGCGGATCCATTCAAGAAAGCGCTGGCCGAAGCCACGCGCACCATGGCGGATGATCCTGAAATGACGGTGCAATATTCCGTCGATCCGCCGGGCATGAACCGCGAAGGCGTCCGCCTGCCACAGGTCAGCCGCCGCATGACCCGCGATGAGGTGATGCTGGCCCGCGGCACCGCCGATGCCTTCGCGCTCCGCCGCAAGTTCCACGATGATGGCGTCGCCGCCCGCTACGCCCCGCAAGGCAACCTCGCGCGCGAGATCTACGAGGCGATGGAAACCGCCCGGTGTGAGGCGGTGGGGGCGCGGTCGATGCCCGGCACCGCCGTCAACATCGACGCCAAGATCGCGCATGAGGTTGAACGCAAAGGATATTCCCAGATCACCAACATGCAGGACGCGCCCCTGTCGGTGGCCGCGGGCTATCTGGTGCGCCATCTGGCGACGGGGCGCGAAATGCCCAAAGGCGCGGGCAACGTCATGGATCTCTGGCGCGGCTTCATCGAGGAACAGGCCGGCGGCACGCTGGAAAACATCGACCATGTGCTGGAAGACCAGGCCGCCTTCGCCCGCCTTGCGCGAAAGGTGATCTCGGATCTCGGCTATGGCGATCAGCTGGGCGACGACCCCGATCAGGACGATCCCGACGATCAGGAAGGCGAGGCCGAGGAAGATCAGGACAGCCCCGAAAGCGCGGGCGAGGAGGAACAGGAGAGCGACGAATCCGAAGCCTCCCCTGAACGCAGCCAGGAAGAACAGCAGGATCAGTCGCAGGCGCAGGTCACCATGGAAGACAGCGCCGACATGGAACAGGGCGACGAGGCCGAATTGCCCGAAGGCGAGGCCCCGCTGGAGCCGCCGCCCCCCGCCCCCTATTCCGACGCTGACCCGAACTACACCGTCTATACCACGGATTTCGATGAAGAAATCCGCGCCGAGGATCTGGCCGAAGCGGCCGAGTTGGAGCGCCTGCGCGCCTATCTCGACCAGCAGCTTGAACCGCTCAAGGGCGCGGTGTCGCGTCTCGCGAACAAGCTGCAGCGCCGGTTGCAGGCCCAGCAGAACCGCTCATGGCTCTTTGATCTCGAGGAAGGCACGCTGGATGCGGGCCGGCTTGCCCGTGTCGTGGCCAACCCCACCACGCCGCTGTCGTTCAAGCAGGAAAAGGACACCGAATTCCGCGACACCTGCGTGACGCTGCTTCTGGACAATTCCGGTTCCATGCGCGGCCGCCCCATCTCCATCGCCGCGATCTGCGCCGATGTTCTGGCCCGCACGCTGGAACGCTGCAGCGTCAAGGTGGAAATCCTCGGCTTCACCACCCGGGCCTGGAAGGGCGGGCAGTCGCGCGAACGCTGGCTGGCGCAGGGCCGCCCGCAAGGCCCCGGCCGGCTGAACGATCTGCGCCACATCATCTACAAGGGGGCCGATGCCCCTTGGCGGCGGGCACGGCCGAACCTTGGCCTGATGATGAAAGAGGGGCTGCTCAAGGAAAACATCGACGGCGAGGCGCTGGAATGGGCGCATCGCCGCATGCTGGCCCGGCCTGAGGCGCGCAAGATCCTGATGGTGATCTCCGATGGCGCGCCGGTCGATGATTCAACCCTGTCGGTCAACCCCGCGAATTTCCTTGAAAAACACCTGCGCGACGTGATCGCCATGGTGGAACGGCGGCGGCAGGTCGAACTCATCGCCATCGGCATCGGCCATGACGTGACGCGCTACTACCAGCGCGCGGTGACGATCACCGATGTCGAACAACTGGCCGGCGCGATGACCGAACAGCTTGCCGGCCTGTTCGAGGTCGATCCGAAAAAGCGCGCCAAGGCGGGCCTGCGCCGGGCGGGATAAAGGGGCAGCCTGCCCGCTGCGGCCCCTCCCCCCAAGTCATGTGAAGAACGGATAAGGCCATGTTCCAGACATTCGAGACGACCGCCGATCCCGCCTCCGGTCCCGGCCGCCTCGCGCGCCTGCGCGATCACCTGCGGGCCGAAGGGCTGGCCGGTTTCCTCATCCCCCGCGCGGATGTCCATCAGGGCGAATATGTCGCCGCCCGCGATGAACGGCTGCAATGGCTGACGGGCTTCACCGGATCGGCGGGCTTCGCCATCGTGCTGCCCGATGTGGCGGGCGTCTTCATCGACGGCCGCTACCGGGTGCAGGTCAAACATCAGGTGGACCTGTCCGCCTTCACCCCCGTCCCCTGGCCCGAGGTGAAGCCCGGCCCCTGGATCGCCGAACATCTGCCCGAAGGCGTGGTGGGCTTCGATCCCTGGCTGCACAGCGCCGATGAAATCGCCCGCATCACCGCCGCGCTGGAAGGCCACCCCGTCACCCTGCGCGCCACCGCCAACGCGGTGGATGCGATCTGGCCCGATCAGCCCGCCCCGCCCATGGGCGCGGCCTTCGCCCATCCCGTCTCTCTGGCCGGCGAAACTTCCGTCGCCAAGCGCGAAAGGCTTTCGGCCGCGCTGCGCCGCGAAGGCCAGTCCGCCGCCATCATCACCCTGCCGGATTCGCTCTGCTGGCTTCTGAACCTGCGGGGCGCGGATGTGCCGCGCAACCCGATCCTGCACGGCTTCGCCATCCTGCGCGATGACGGCGCGGTCGATGCCTTCATCGCCCCCGCCAAGCTGGGCGATGCCGCCCGCCGCGCGCTCGATCCCGCTGTCCACCTGCACCCGGTCGAAGACTTCGCCCCCGCGCTCAAGTCCCTCTCGGGCACCATCCGCGTCGATCGCGCCACCGCCCCCCTCGCCGTGCAGCACCTGATCGAAGAGGGCGGCGCCACCGTCGTCTGGGGCGATGATCCCTGCCGCCTGCCCAAGGCCGCCAAGAACCAGGCCGAGGTGCAGGGCATGCGCGAGGCGCATCTGCGCGACGGCGCGGCCATGGCCGAATTCCTCTGCTGGCTGTCCGAGGCCGCGCCGAAGGGCGGGCTGACAGAGATCGACGTCGTCACCGCGCTGGAAGGCCATCGCCGGGCGACCAACCACCTGCATGACATCAGCTTCGATACGATCTGCGGCGCAGGGCCGAACGGGGCCATCATGCATTACCGCGTCACGCAGGAAACGAACCGCCCCGTCGGCCTGAACGAACTCCTCCTCGTCGACAGCGGCGCGCAATATGCCGATGGCACCACCGATATCACCCGCACCGTGGCGGTGGGCGATCCGGGCGACGAGGCGCGCGATTGCTATACCCGCGTCCTGCAGGGCCTGATCGCCATTTCCCGCGCCCGCTGGCCGCGCGGCATCGCCGGGCGCGATCTCGACGCGCTGGCGCGCTTCCCGCTCTGGGTGGCGGGACAGGATTTCGATCACGGCACCGGCCATGGCGTGGGGGCCTTCCTGTCGGTGCATGAAGGCCCGCAGCGCATCAGCCGCATCTCCGAAGTGCCGCTGGAACCCGGCATGATCCTGTCGAACGAGCCGGGATACTATCGCGAAGGCGCCTTCGGCATCCGGCTGGAAAACCTGATCGTGGTGCAAGAGGCCCCGAAACTGGGCGACAACCGCGACCAGCTCTGCTTCGAAACCCTGACCTTCACCCCCTTCGACCGCAGCCTGATCCGCGCAGACCGCCTGTCGCCCGATGAACGCGCCTGGCTGGACGCCTACCATGCCGAGGTTCTGGCCCGGATCGGCCCCCGCCTTTCCGCCCCAGCCCGTGTCTGGCTGCAGGCGGCCTGCGCCCCGCTCTGATCGCGTCGCATCCGGGCGGATGCCTGCCGATAGCAGATGGATCGCTTGTCACAAAGCCGTGCGAGGATCATGTTCCATCATCCGTTTGGGGGATCAGACCATGACCGTGTCCATCGAAATCAGGCCCGTTCCGGGCCGCTACATCGTGCGTGCCAGCGGGGCGATCATCGGCGAAACCGACCGCGCGCTGGAACTGGTCGAGGGGGCGCGCGCGCCGGTGATCTATGTCCCGCGCGAGGATGTCGCCATGGCGCTTCTGGATGCCACGGACCGGCACACCACCTGCCCCTTCAAGGGCGAGGCGCGCTATTTCAGCGTCATCACCCCTGAGGCCCGGCTGGAAAACGCCGTCTGGTCCTATGAACATCCCCGCGCCGGGGCCGAAGCCATCGCCGGACACCTCGCCTTCTTCGACGACAAGGTCCGCGTCGAACCGCGCTAGGCCGCCGCCTCTGCCGCCACCTTGCGGATGCGCTCCACCATGGCGCGCAGCCCGTTTGACCGCTGCGACGACAGATGATCGGTCAGGCCCAGCCGCGCCAGTTCCGCCGGGGCATCGACGCGCGCCACATCGGCCAGCGTCAGCCCGGCATACAGCGCATGCAGCACCGCGATCAGCCCCTTCACGATCATCGCATCGCTGTCGCCCTGAAAATCGAACCGCCCGCCCTCGATCACCGGCTGGATCCAGACCTGGCTCGCGCAGCCCTGCACCTTGGTCGCGGGCACCTTGAGCGCCTCGTCCATCGGGGCAAAGGCCTTGCCCAGTTCGATGACATGGCGATAGCGATCCTCCCAGTCATCGAGGAACTCGAAGGTTTCGGCGATCTCTTCAAAGGCGGGGCTTGCCATCGCGCTCTCCTGTGCAACGCGCATGACCTAGGCCCTTCGTGCAAAAAGGTCCACCCCGCGCGGGGGGGTGCTTTTCAAATGCGACGCCATCGGATACCCAAGGATCAGCAGACGGGGGACCGGGATGAGAAAGACAGTTCTGGCGGCTTTGGGCATCGTGCTGATGGTGGCAGGATGTGGCGCGATCCGGGAATCGCGGCTCAATCCGTTCAACTGGTTCGGCCGCGCCGAACCGCGCGAAACCGTCGCCACCGCCGCGCCGCAGGACGAACGCCTGCTCGTCTCGCAGGTGCTCAGCCTCTCGGTCGATCCCTACAGCACCGGCGCCATCGTCCGCGCGCGCGGCATCCCGCCCACCCAGGGCTGGTGGGATGCCGAACTCGTCGCCCGGCCGCTGGATGAGAACGGCGTGCTGGTCTTCGATTTCCGGGTCTTCCCGCCGATCACCAACACGCCCGAAGGTACCCCCCGCTCGCGCGAGATCACGGTGGCCGCGGCGCTCTCGAACGTGAAACTGGATCAGGTGCGCGAAATCGTCGTCCAGGGCGCGACCAACGCGCTGTCCTCCCGGCGCTGACGCAAGCGGCGGCCGGCAACCGGCCGCACCCGCGGGGGCTGCGTCACAGACGCACCACCCGCACCTCGTTTCCCTTGGCCGACAGGGCGATCTCGCCCTTGCAGAGCCGCAGCGCATCTTCGCCAAAGGCTTCCAGCCGCCAGCCGCGCAGCGCCTCCACACCCCGCTCACCCGCCGCGATGGCATCCAGATCGGCGGCCGAGGCGATCAGCTTCGACGCCACGCCCAACTGCTCGGATTTCGCCTTCAGCAGCACCCGCAGAAGATCGGCCAGCGCCGGGTTCACCTGCAACTGCTCGCGGCTCAGATCGGGCTTTGGCATGTCCTCGGGCCGCATCTCCAGCCCCGCCTTGATCGCGGCAAGGATCCCCTCGGCGATCTCGGGCTTGCGCCCCTCGCGCAGCAACAGGCGCGACCGGCCCAGCTCTTCCATCGTCGTGGGCCGGGTCGAGGCAAGCTCCAGCAGCGCATCGTCCTTCATCACCCGCGACCTTGGCACGTTCAGCCGCTGGGCATAATCCTCGCGGAACTGCGCCAGCGTCTTGACGATGGCCAGGAACCGCCTCGAATTGGTGCGCGTCTTCACCCGCAGCCAGGCTTCTTCGGGCTTGACCGTATAGGTCGCCGGATCCGTCAGGATCGCCAGCTCCTCCTCGACCCAGCGGGTCCGGTCGTTCTTCTGCAACTGCGACGCCAGCCATTCATAGATCTCGCGCAGATGCGTCACATCGGCCAGTGCATATTCCTGCTGCGCCGCCGATAGCGGGCGGCGCGACCAATCGGTAAAGCGCGACGTCTTGTCGAGGTTCTGCCGCGCGATCTTCTTCACCAGCGTCTCATAGCCCACCTGCTCGCCAAAGCCGCAGACCATCGCCGCAACCTGCGTGTCGAACAGCGGATCGGGAAAGGTCTTGCCCTCGACGAAGAAGATCTCCAAATCCTGCCGCGCCGCGTGAAAGACCTTCACCGTCGCCTTGTGGCGGAACAGGTCATAAAGCGGCTCAAGGCTCATGCCCTCGCCAAGGATCGGATCGACCAGCACCGCATCGCCCGTCTTGCCCGGCAGGGCCATCTGGATCAGGCACAGCTTCGACCAATAGGTCCGCTCGCGCAGGAATTCGGTGTCGATGGTGACATAGGGCTGGGTCTTGGCGGCTTCGCAGAAGGCGGCAAGGTCTTCGGTCGTCGTTATCGTGCGCATCTCGCGATCCGTTCTGCCAAGGGGGCACGGGGTCATCCCGCAGGTTCCGCTATAGGCAAGGGCAAAGGAAATGGAAAGCCTTCACCGCATCGCCCGCCCGCCGCCCGCGGCGGGGGCGAAAAATCTTCGTACGAAGATTTTTCGTTCTTCGAAGAATTTTCTCCGAAAATTCTTCCCCGCGCTCACAACCAGACGGGGGAGCGGTCCCCCGCCGCAAAGCGGCGCAGCACCGCCGGATAGAGCCGGTGTTCCTGCACCAGCACCCGCGCGGCAAGGCTCTCGTCCGTATCGCCCGGCAGAACGGGCACCCGCGCCTGCCCCAGGATCGGGCCGTCATCCAGAACCGGCGTCACCTCATGCACGGTGCAGCCCGCCTCGGCATCGCCCGCCTCCAGCGCGCGCTGATGGGTATGCAGCCCGGGATATTTCGGCAGGAGAGAGGGGTGGATGTTCAGCATCCTCCCGGCGAAACGGTCCACGAAACCGGGCGTCAGCACCCGCATGAACCCGGCCAGACAGAGGATATCGGGCGCCGCCGCCAGAACGGGTTCCAGCAGCGCCCGCTCAAAGGCTACCCGGTCCTTGCCGAAGGGGCGGTGATCCACCGCCGCCACCGCCACGCCCATCGCTGCCGCCCGCGCCAGCCCCGCCGCCGCCGGATCGTTCGATGCCACCAGAACCGGCCGCGCGGGGTGATCGCCCGCCGCCATGTCGCGCAGCAATGCCAGCATGTTGGAGCCGCCCCCGGAAATCAGGATGGCGACCCGCTTCGTCACAGCAGGCGGCCCTTGTAGACAACGCCCTCGCCCGCGATGACCCGGCCCAGCGTACAGACCGTCTCGCCCTCGTTCCGCAGCAGCGCGGTCAGCGCCTCGGCCCGGTCCGCGGCCACCACAAGGATCATCCCGATCCCGCAGTTGAAGGTCTTCAGCAGTTCCGCCTCGGCCATCTCGGCGGTGGTGGCCAGCCAGCGGAACACTGGGGGCAGCTCCCAGGCCGACAGGTCGATCTCGCAGGCCAGCCCCTCGGGCAGCACGCGCGGCGGGTTCTCGGTCAACCCGCCCCCGGTGATATGCGCCAGCCCATGCACGCCCCCCGCGCGGATCGCCGCCAGCGCCTGCTTCACATAAAGCCGCGTCGGCGCCAGCAGCGCCTCGCCCAGCGTGCTGCCCGCGGCAAAGGGACAGGCCGCATCCCAGCCCAGCCCCGACATCTCCACCACCTTACGCACGAAACTGTAGCCGTTGGAATGCACCCCGTTCGAGGCCAGCCCCAGCAGAACATCGCCCTCGACCACGCCCGCAGGCAGATCGCCCCCCCGCTCCATCGCGCCCACGGCAAAGCCCGCAAGGTCGAAATCGCCCTTGTGATACATGCCGGGCATTTCCGCCGTTTCCCCGCCGATCAGCGCACAGCCCGACGCCGCGCATCCCGTGGCGATGCCTTCGATGATCCGCGTGGCCTGATCCACATCCAGCTTGCCCGTGGCGAAATAGTCGAGGAAGAGAAGCGGCTCCGCCCCCTGGCAGACCAGATCGTTCACGCACATGGCGACAAGGTCGATCCCGATCGTGTCCACATTGCCGGTGTCGATGGCGATGCGCAGCTTGGTGCCCACCCCGTCGGTCGCGGCCACGAGGATGGGGTCGCTATAGCCCGCAGCCTTCAGATCGAACAGCGCGCCAAAGCCGCCCAGCCCCGACATGCTGCCCGCGCGCGCCGTGCGCTTCGCCGCGGGCTTGATCCGCTCGACCAGCGCATTGCCCGCGTCAATATCCACCCCAGCCTGCGCATAGGTAAGGCCCTTCGTCATCGCGCTCGCTCCGCCACTGTGCCGCCGTTGCGCGCAGGCCATATACCACCCCCCGCCCCATCGCAACGGCCCAGCGTCCCGCAACCGGCAAGGCCCCCCCGCCGGTTGATGCGGATCAAGGCCCGCCTGCCGGAAAGGCGCTAAACTTTTCCCATCATCACAGAGGGTAACGTCATGTCCCGCCTTTTCTTCCTGCTCTACGCCCTGATCGGGCCCACCCTTGCCGGCGTCGGCGTCGTGATCGTGCTGACCATGGGGATGGATACGCTTCGCCCGATCCTTACCGCCGCTGCCGTGGGCTTTGCGCTGGGCGTGCCCGCGGCCTGGATCGTGATGCGCCAACTGGTGGGCGAGGCTGATACCTGATCGCCCGGCACGGCGCGCATGCCGCCCCGGCTTGACCTGTCCGGACGGAAGGCTTAGGCCCTGTTGCAGGGGGCTGTAGCTCAATGGTTAGAGCCGGGCGCTCATAACGCCTTGGTTGGGGGTTCGAGTCCCTCCGGCCCTACTCTTCCTCAGCAAAGGCCCGCCCGCGGCCCAGAGGTCGCGCCTCCGGGCAACCGGGCAACCGGCCCCGCGCCTGCCCCTCAATCCCGGCGCGTCACCAGCCGGGTTTCCAGATAGGCCTCCAGCGCCTCGGACCCGCCCTCGGTGCCATAGCCGGACTCCTTCATTCCCCCGAAGGGAATCTCGGGCAGGGCAAGGCCAAGATGGTTGATCGACAGCATGCCCGCCTCCACCTCGGCCGAAAGCCGCGTGCTGGTGGCCGTGCTGCGGGTAAAGGCAAAGGCCGCCAGCGCAAAGGGCAGACGGTTCGCCTCGGCGATCGCCTCATCCAGCGCGCCGAAACGGTTGACGATGGCCACCGGCCCGAAGGGCTCCTCGTTCATGATCCGCGCCGAAACCGGCACATCGGCCAGCACGGTGGGTTCAAAGAACCAGCCCTCGTTGCCGATGCGCCGCCCTCCCGCCAGAAGCCGCCCGCCCTGCGCCACGGCATCGGCCACCAGCGCCTCCAGTGCGGGGATGCGGCGTTCATTGGCCAGCGGCCCCATCTCCGTCTCGGGGTCAAGCCCGTGCCCCACCCGCAGCTTGCGCGCGGCGGCGACGAAACGGTCGGCAAAGGCATCGGCCAGCGCGTCCTGCACCAGAAACCGCGTGGGCGACACGCAGACCTGCCCCGCATTGCGGAACTTGTTCGGGATGATCGTCGCCGCGGCAAGCTCCAGATCGGCATCCGCCGCGATGATGACAGGCGCATGCCCGCCCAGTTCCATCGTGGCCCGCTTCATATGAAGCCCCGCCAGCGCGGCCAGCTGCTTTCCCACCGGGGTCGATCCGGTGAAACTGATCTTGCGGATCACCGGATGGGGGATCAGATATTCCGAAATCTCGGCCGGAACGCCAAAGACAAGGTTGGCCACCCCGGCAGGCAGGCCCGCATCGGCAAAGGCGCGGATCAGTTCGGCCGGGCTGGCCGGCGTCTCCTCGGGGGCTTTCACGATGATCGAACAGCCCGCCGCCAGCGCCGCCGACAACTTGCGCACCACCTGATTGATGGGAAAGTTCCACGGCGTGAAGGCCGCCACCGGCCCGACCGGCAGCTTCATCGTCATCTGCACGATCTCGGGCGCGCGCGACGGGATGACCTGCCCATAGGCGCGCTGCGCCTCTCCGGCGAACCAGTCGATGATATCGGCCCCGGCCAGCGTCTCAAGCCGGGCCTGCGCCAGCGGCTTGCCATTCTCGCGCACCATCAGCGTGGCCACATCCTCGGCGCGCGCCCGCAGGATATCGGCGGCCTTGCGCATCAGTCTGGCCCGGTCATGGGCCGCCGTCCTGCGCCAGACCTCAAAGCCGCGCGCGGCGGCGGCCAGCGCCTGATCCAGATCGTCGCGGCTGGCATGGGCCACCGTTCCGATGCGGGCCGCCGTGGCCGGATCGACGACGGGGATCACGCGCCCCTCCGATGCGGGCCGCCAGACCCCGTCAATGAAAAGCTGGACATCCGGGTAGGTGTTCATGGGTTCTGTTTCCTGTCCTTCTGGAACATGGGTCCGCCCTTGGCGCGCGGAAATCCGTAGCCATGGACCTGCACAAGGTCGATATCGGCGGGGCTGGCGGCGATGCCTTCGGCCAGGATCGCCCCACCCTCGGCCGCCATGACGCCGGTCAACCGCTTCACGATGGCCTCTGCCGCAACCGGGCGGTCCGCGCCCGCCAAGGCCGCGATGATCCGCGCCGACTCGGTAGAATGGCGCGGGCTGCGATCGCCCGGCGCATAGTCATACCAGCCCGCTCCGGTCTTGATCCCCTTCCGCCCGGCCCGCACCAGCAGATCGCCGGGCGTCTCGGGCACATCCTCGCCCCGTGCCCGCGCGGCCTCGCGGTTCATGAAGCTGATATCCAGCCCCGCCATGTCCTGCATCTCGAACGGGCCCATCGCATAGCCGAAGCCGCGCATCGCGGCGTCGATATCGGCAAAGGGCACGCCCTCGCGCAGCAGGACCTCGGCCTCGGCGCGATAGCGCCGCAGGATGCGGTTGCCGATGAAGCCGTCGCAGATGCCCGACCGCACCGGGACCTTGCCCAGCCGCCGCGCCAGATCGTAGACCGTCGCCAGCACCTTGCCCGATGTCCCGGGCAAGGGGATGATCTCGACCAGTTTCATGATCTGCGCCGGGCTGAAGAAATGCATCCCCACCACCCGCTCGCCCGGATCAAGCCCCGCCACGATCTCGCGCGGGTCGATGTATGAGGTGTTGGTGGCCAGAATCGCCTCCGGGCGGCACAGCCGCGCCAGATCGGCGAAGACGGCCCGCTTCACCGCCAGATCCTCGAACACCGCTTCCACCACCAGATCGCACCCGGCCAGCCCCTCCAGCCCGACACAGCCGCTCACCCCCGCCATCCGCGCCTCGGCCTCTGCCCCGGTGATCAGCCCCCGCCGCGCGGCGCCCTCGAACAGCCGCCGCAGGCTGGCAAGCCCCCGCTCCAGCGCGGGCGCATCGCGCTCCGACATCACCACCCTGAGCCCGGCATTGCGGAAGGCAGCCGCGATGCCGCTGCCCATCGTGCCCCCACCAACGACGCCGACCAAGGCAACCTCGCCCGGGGTAATCCCGCGCAGATCGGCCGGGCGCAGCGCCGCGCGCTCGGCAAAGAACAGATAGCGCAGCGCGGCGGCTTCCTCGGATGCCTTCAGCGCGAGGAAGGTCTCCCGCTCATGGCGCAACCCTTCGGCGATCCCCCGCACCACCCCATGCCGCACCGCCCGCAAGGCGGCCAGCGGCGCAGCCGCGCCCTTGGCCGCCTTTGCGATACGCGCCTCCGCCCGCTCCCAGAAGTCCGGGCCGGGATCGGCCAGTGGCCGCTGGCTCGCCGGCGGGGCACACCCCTTCAGCGATGCGGCAAAGGCCACCGCGCCCTCGGTCAAGTCACCCTCGAGGATCAGG
This sequence comes from Paracoccaceae bacterium, assembly GCA_041397045.1. Lineage (GTDB taxonomy): Bacteria > Pseudomonadota > Alphaproteobacteria > Rhodobacterales > Rhodobacteraceae > Paragemmobacter. The sequence continues at coordinate 61,413 of JAWKXK010000012.1, read as the reverse complement.
TCCAGAAGCCCCATCCGCGCTGCCCGCGCCGTGTCCAGCATGTCGCGCTCGGCAATTACGGGGATAGCCGCCTCGATCCCTACAAGGCGCGGCAGGCGCTGCGTCCCCCCCGCCCCGGGGATGAAGCCAAGCGTCACCTCGGGCAGGCCCAGCGTCGCCCCCGGCAGGGCAACGCGGTAATGGCAGCCCAGCGCAAGCTCCAGCCCGCCACCCAGCGCCGGACCATGAATCGCCGCCACCCAGGGCTTCGTCGCCGCCTCGATCCGGCCGATCACCTCCGGCAGGGTCGGGTCTTCCGGCGGGCGGTCGAATTCCGCGATATCGGCCCCGCCCACGAACAGTTTCCCCGCCCCCCGGATCACGACGGCGCTGATCGACGGATCCGCCTCCGTCTGCGCCACCAGATCCACGATCCGCGCGCGCACCGCCGTCTTCAGCGCGTTCACGGGCGGGTTGTCGATGGTCAGCACGGCAATGCTGCCCTGTCGGTCGATTGTAACGGTCATCTCGGTCCTTCCCTCGTGCAAGGCCCCGCCATTCAGGCCGAAGCGCCCGCCAGCTTCGCCCCTGCGCCCTGCGCGATGTCGTGGCAGGCGATCACGCCCTTTTCCGCCAGCTCCGTGATGCGCGCGGCATCCAGCCCCAGCACATCGCGCAGAACGGCGCGCGTATCCTCGCCCAGAAGCGGCGGCGCCTTGGGCACATGCCCCTCCTGCGCCGCCAGCCCCTGCGCCGGTCGCACCAGCGCGATCGGACCAAGCTCGGGATGCTGCAAGGTCTGGATCACGCCGCGCTCCACCACGGATGTCGCCTGCAGCGCCTCGGACACGGATTTGACAGGCCCCGCCGGAACATCGGCGGCAAGGCAGGCCTCAAGCCAGTGGGCAGAACTGCGCGTCCCGACAATCGCCTGAATCGTGTCCAGCAATTCCTGCCGATGCAGCGCCCGCTGATGCGAGGTGACAAAGCGCGGATCCGCCGCCAGATCGGGGCGCAGGATCACCCGCGTGCAGAAATCGGCGAACATGCGGTCATTGCCCACCGCCAGCGCGAATGGCCCGTCCGAGGCATCGAACAGCTGATAGGGCACCACCGTCGGATGCGCATTGCCATAGCGCGTCGCCTCCACCCCGGCATTCAGATAGGCCGTCCCGACATTGACCAGCAGGTTCAACGCGGAATCGAGCAGCGCCACATCAATGAACTGCCCCACGCCCGTATCGCGCCGCTGATAGAGTGCCGCCAGAATGGACTGGGTCGCCACCATCCCCGCCACCACATCGGTAAAGGCCACGCCCAGCCGGTTCGGCGGCCCGTCCGCCGCCCCCGTGATCGCCATCAGCCCGCTTTCGGCCTGCATGATGAAATCATAGCCGGGCCGCGTGGCCTCCGGCCCCGTCTGCCCATAGCCCGAAATGGAACAGTAGACGACCCCGGGGTTGATCTGGCGGATCTGCTCATAGCCGATCCCCAGCCGCTCCACCGTGCCCGCGCGGAAATTCTCCACCACCACATCCGCCCGCGCCGCCAGATCAAGCACGATCGCCCGCCCCTCGGGCGTTTTCAGATCCAGCGCGATGCTGTGCTTGCCGCGATTGGCGCAAAGGTAATAGGTGCTTACCCCCTTGTAATTCGGCACCGACCAGGCCCGCGTGTCATCGCCGCCCTTGATGTTCTCGATCTTCCAGACTTCGGCCCCCATGTCGGCAAGGCTCATGGTCGTCCAGGGTCCGGCAAGGACCCGCGTCAGGTCCAGCACCTTCATGCCCTCAAGCGGCAGGGTCTGCATCGTCTCGGTCCTCCCTCGTTTCGCCCTCAGCCCGTCGCCGCCAGACCCGTTTCCCGGGCACTTGGAAAATGGCAGGCAACGGCATGTCCTCCGGCCGTCTCGGCCAGCGGCGGTTCCTTCTCGGCGCAGATCCCCTTGGCAATCGGGCAGCGCGTGCGGAAATGGCAGCCCGATGGCGGGTTCATCGGGCTTGGCACATCCCCCTTCAGCACGATCCGGGCCCGCGCCCTCTCGCGCGCGGGGTCGGCCAGCGGCACCGCCGACATCAGCGCCTGCGTATAGGGATGCTGCGGCGAGGCATAAAGTTGCCGCTTGTCGGCAATCTCCACGATCTTGCCCAGATACATCACCGCCACCCGATGCGAGATATGCTGCACCACCGACAGGTCATGCGCGATGAACAGGAAGGCCGTCGAAAACTCGCGCTGGATATCCTTCAGCAGGTTCAGAACCCCCGCCTGCACCGACACGTCCAGCGCCGATACCGGCTCGTCCAGCACCAGAAGATCGGGTTGCAGCGCCAGCGCGCGTGCAATGACAACCCGCTGCCGCTGCCCCCCCGACAGCGCATGGGGATAGCGGCTTCCATGTTCCGGGTTCAGCCGCACCAGATCCAGCATCTCCGCCACCCGGCGCTTGCGCGCGGCCCCGTCCAGATCGCTGATCCGCAACGGTTCGGCGATGTTCTCGGCCACCGTCATCCGCGGGTGAAGCGACGAATAGGGATCCTGAAAGACAAGCTGGATGCTGCGCCGCAGCCTCCGCATCTCTTCCGCCGGCAGTGTATTGATGTCCCGGCCGCGAAACAGCGTCTGCCCGGCCGAGGGCTCGATCAGGCGCAGGATGCAGCGCCCCAGCGTCGATTTCCCGCAACCCGACTCGCCCACAAGGCCCAGCGTCTCGCCCGCGCCCAGATCGAAGGACACGTCAGACACCGCGTTCACATGGCCGACATCGCGTTCAATCAGCACCCCGCCCTTGACGGGAAAGCGCTTCACCAGATGTCGCACCGAAAGGATGGGGTCGGGCTGGGTCATCGAACGCTCTCCGGAACCGCAAAGGCAAAATGGCAGGCCGCGTCATGCCTGCCCGCGCCCCGCATCGGCGGCGCCCTCGCGGCGGCAGATCTCCTGCGCCGCGACACAGCGGGGATGAAAGGCGCACCCGCCGGAAGGGCGCCCAGCGCGGGCGGCGTGCCGTCGATGGAAAACAGCCGCTCGTTCTGCAGCGTCATGTCGGGGATCGAGGCGATCAGCCCGCGCGTATAGGGATGCCCGGGCCGCGCGAACAGATCGTCCACCGCCGCCTGCTCCACCACCTGCCCCGCATAGACCACCGCCACGCGGTCGGCATGTCCGGCCAGCACGCCCAGATCATGCGTGATCAGGATCAGACCCAGCTTCAGCCGCGCCTGAAGCTCGGCCAGCACCTCCATGATCTGCGCCTGCACCGTCACATCCAGCGCCGTCGTCGGCTCATCCGCGATCAGCAGGTCGGGATCGTTGGCCACGGCCATGGCGATCATCACCCGCTGCCGCATCCCGCCGGAAAATTCGTGCGGATACTGCGCCAGCCGCCGGTCCGGCTGCGGGATAGCCACCAGCGCTAGCAGATCGCGCGCCCGGTCCAGCGCCGCTTGGCGCGACATGTCGGGATTGTGCAGGCGCACCGCCTCGACGATCTGCTCCCCCACCGTCATCACTGGGTTAAGCGAGGAAAGCGGATCCTGAAAGATCATCGCGATCCGCGATCCGCGCAGCTTGCGCAACTCGCGCCGCGGCAGCCCCACCAACTCGCGCCCGGCGAACCGCACCGATCCGCTCACCCGCGCGCCCTCGGGCTGCAGCCCCAGCGCGGCCAGCATCCCCACCGATTTGCCGGATCCGGACTCGCCCACGATCCCCAGCACCTCGCCATGATCCACATGCAGCGAAATGCCCCGCACCGCCTCGGCATAGGTGCCGTTTCGGCCAAAGGCCACGCGCAGGTCGCGCACCTCGAACAGGGGGGAATGGTCGGTCATCTGGACCTCGGATCAAAATAGTCGTGCAGGCCGTCACCGATGAAGTTGAAGCCAAGAACGATGGTCAGGATGGCCAGCCCGGGGCCAAGTGCCACCCACCAGGAATAGAACTGCGACGCCCCGTCCGAGATCATGGATCCCCATTCCGGCGTCGGCGGCGTGGCCCCCAGCCCGATGAACGAAAGCGATGCCGCCAGCAGGATCACCTGCCCCAGATCCATCGTCGCGCTGATCAGCACCGGCGTCCAGCACAGCGGCAGCACATGTTTCGTCAGCACCCGGCCCCGCGTTGCGCCCGCCGCGATGGCCGCCTCGACATGCTCGCGCTCGCGCACCTCCAGAACCTGCGCCCGCATCAGCCGCGCATAAACGGGCCACCACACGATCACCATCGCGATGGCCGCATTCTCCAACCCCGGCCCAAGCGAAGCCGCCACCGCCATCGCCAGAAGCATCGGCGGAAAGGACAGCGTCACATCCACCATCCGCATGATGACGGTATCGACGATCCCGCCCAGAAACCCCGCCAGCGCCCCGAGCGAGGCCCCGATCGCCACCGCAAAGGCCACCACCGCCACCGCGATGGGGATGGAATGGCGCGCGCCATGCAGCGTCCGGCTCAGCACGTCCCGCCCCAGCGCATCGGTGCCCAGCAGATGGTCCCAACTCGGCGGCTGCAGCCTGCGCCCCACCATATCCAGCGGCGCATAGCCCGTCATCCACGGCGCGGCCACCGTCGCCACCAGCCAGAACAGGATCAGCACCGCCCCCACCACCAAAGGCAGGGTCAGCCAGCGCGGAACGGACATGCGGGACAAGGGAAGTACGGTCATGGATCAGCCCAGCCTCACACGCGGATTGGCGACGACATAGGCCACGTCCGTCAGCAGATTGGTGAACAGAAAGACGATGCCGCCGACGATGGTCACCCCGATGATCGCCGGGAAATCCAGGCCCCGCGCGGCATCCACGGCATAGGATCCCATCCCCGGCCAGGAAAAGATCGTCTCGGTCAGCACCGCGCCGGTCAGCAGATAGGCAAAGGAATAGCCGATCACCGTCAGCGTCGGCACAAGGGTGTTGCGCAGCGCGTGCCGGATCACCACCCGGAACTCCCCCGCCCCCTTGGCGCGCGCCGTCAGGATGAATTCCCGCGACAGCACCTCGATCATGTTCGCCCGCACCAGCCGCGATATGGTGCCCGCCACCGCCCAGCCCAGCACGAAGGCCGGCAGCAACAGATGCCACAGCGCATCAAGAAACAGCCGGAAATCCCCCGCGATCAGCGTGTCGATGGTCATGAACCCTGTCACCATCGGCGGCGCTGTCGCCCGCGCATCCAGCCGCCCGGGGCCGGGCAGGATGCCCCATTGCACCGGAAAAGACGTAAAGCAGCGCCAGCCCCAGCCAGAAAACCGGGATCGAAGACCCGAACAGCGCGAAAAGCCGCGCCGCATGGTCAATCGCCGTATTGCGGAAATAGGCGGCCAGCACACCCAGACTGGATGCCGATCGTGGCCCCCACAGCCATCGCCGCCATCACCAGTTCCATCGTCGCAGGCAGCCGATACAGCACATCCTGCGCCACCGGCCGCCGCGTGATGAAGGACGTGCCCATGTCACCCGACAGCAGGTTGCCCACATAGATGACATAGCGTTCGGGCAGGCTGCGATCCAACCCCCAGCGCGCCTTCGCGGCGGCCACCACCTCGGGATTGTTCATCTGCCGGTCCGACACGATCGCCGTCAGCGGATCGCCCTTTGTCACGCTCGTCAGAAGAAAGGCCAGCGTCACGATTCCCAGCACCAGAAACGGCATGGCGATCAGGCGACGCAGGATATAGCGGGTCATGGCCTTGTCCTTCCCGGGGTCCGATGCGGATGGAGCGCTGCGGCTTTCCTCGCTAGTATTGACAACCGGACGCGGCGCAGTCAACATAATTGAAATTAAGTTTCAAATATTCGCGCAGCTCCCGTGGCACGATGGTAAAGACAGTAGGAACGGGTAACGAAGATGAGAAAACGGGCACTCCCCGCCGAGGGGGCGGATGTCGTGGAAGCCAGCAATCCGGCCGCGTCACTGACGCGCGGGCTGGAAATCCTGCGCGCCTTCACGGCCGATGACGCGACGCTTGGCAATCAGGAACTGATCGAACGCACCGGCCTTCCCAAGGCCACCGTGTCGCGCCTGACGGCCACGCTCGTCTCGCTGGGCTACCTGCATTACGACACACAGCTTGGCCGCTACAGCATCGGCCCCGCCACCGTCTCGCTGGGCTATTCCGCGCTCAGTTCCAGCGCGGTGGTCCACATGGCGCAACCGCTGATGCAGGAACTGGCCGACAAGACGGGTGTCGCCGTGGCGCTCGGTACGCGGGACGGGCTGGAAATGGTCTACCTCGCCAACTGCCGCTCGCAAAGCCCGGTCTCGCTGCGCCTGGAACGTGGCTCGCGCTCTGCCCATCTGGCGCACCGCGATGGGCCTTGCCTATCTGGCCGAGATGCGCCCCGAAATCCGCGACGAGGTGGTGGCCGCCATCATCGCGCAGGAACCTGATCAGGAAACTCGCATCCGCGCCACGCTGGACGAGGCGCTGGACCTCACGCCCGGCTGGGTTTCGTCGCCACCTTCGGCGCGTGGTACAGCTACATCAACGCCGTCGGCGTCGCCTTCCGCCCGACCGACGGCTCGCCCCTCGTGGCCCTCACCTGCGGCGGGATCGTGGACATCATCCCAAGGGATGTCTGCCTGTCGCGCGTCGGCCCCGATCTGGTCCGCACCGTCGCCCGCCTGCGCGCCCGCCTCACGGGCCAGCCCGACACCACCCAATAGCCCACCCCAACCCAAGGATCCGCCATGCCCACACCCGTCCTCTACCCCAAGGTCAGCCTGGAAATGCAGACGGGTCGGATCGCGCGCTGGCTGGTCGAGGACGGCGCGATGGTGACCGCCGGTCAGGTGATCTTCGAAATCGACAACGACAAGGCCGCGGTAGAGGTCGAGGCCCCCGCTCCCGGTCGCTTCCATCACCTCGCCCCGGAAGGGGCCGAGGTCGATGTCGGTGCCGAAGTCGCCCGCATCACCGCAGAGGACGAAGCCACCCAGACCGTCCCGAAACCCGCCGCCGCAGAGGCCCCCGCACAGGTCCCCGCACTGGCCCCGGAACCCGCCCTGCAGGCAGCCGCGGCGCGCGCCGCCCTCCCCTCCGCCCCGCCCCGCGCCGAACGCGCGCGCCTGCCCAATCCCACCCCGCTCGCCCGCCGCATCGCGCGGGAACCCGGGCTCGATCTGGCAGGTCTCTCCGGCACCGGGCCGCGCGGACGGGTCCAGAAATCCGATGTCATGGCGCATCTCTCCGCGCTGGCGGCCACGCCCGCCCCCGCCGCATCGCCCGCGCCCTCTGCCGAGGGCGATCTGAACGCCGTCTGGCTGCGGCGCGGCGAAGGGATGCCGGTCGTCCTGCTGCACGGCTACAGCGCCGATTTGAACAACTGGCGCGGCCTGTTCGCGGGCGCGCGCCCCGGCTTTCCCGTGCTGGCACTCGATCTGCCCGCCCATGGCGCCTCGCCCCGCGCGGTTCCGCCGGATGCCGACGCGCTCTGCGCCATGGTCGAACGCAGCCTCGCCCGCCACGCCCCCGGCCCCATCCTTCTGGCAGGCCATTCCTTCGGCGCCGCCATCGCCGCCCGCCTCGCCGCGCGCGGCGGCCTCGATCTGCGGGGCCTCTGCCTCTTCGCGCCTGCCGGGCTTGGCCCCGAGATCGACGACGCCTTCACCCGCGGCATCCTGCGCGCCCGCAGCGCGGCCAGCCTCCGCCCCTGGCTGGAACGTCTGGTGCAGGACCCCGCCGTGATCTCCGATTCCTTCGTCAAGGCCGTCGCGGCCCAGCGTCAGGACGACGCGCTCACCGCCGCGATGGCGGCCTTTGCCGACCGTTTCTTCCCCGACGGCACGCAGGTGCTGTCCGTCCGCTCCGATCTCGCGCGCCTGCGGATCCCGGCCCGCGTCATCTTCGGCCGGCAGGACCGCATCCTTCCCTTCGCCACGACGCGCGACCTGCCCGCTACCGTCGGCCTGCATGCCGTCGATGCCTGCGGACACCTGCCGCATCTGGAACATCCCGATCTTGCCCTGCGCATCCTGTCCGAACTCTGGCGCAGCGCGGCCTGACCCGGCACCTCAGCCCGGCTGCCGCCCATAGCTCACATAGCGCGCGGCAACCTCGGCCATCTCGGCCGCGGTCAGAAGCACGGGCTCCCCGCCCGCCTTCGCCAGCAGATATTGCCGCGCCAGCGTCTCCAGCTTGACCGCCCGCGCCAGCGTGGCCTCAATATCCGCCCCCAGCGCGACCATCCCGTGATTGGCCATCAGACAGGCGGTCAGCGGGGCCACCATCGTGGCCGCCACCGCATCGGCAAGCTCCGGGCTGCCGAAACAGGCATAGGGCGCGCAGGGCACCACCCCGCCGCCGAATCCCGCCACCATATAGTGAAAGGGCGGAATCGCCTGCCGCAGGCAGGACAGCGCCACGCAATGATCGGGATGGGCATGAACGATCGCCCCCGCATCGGGCCGCGCGGCATAAAGCCGGGCATGGATCGCCCATTCCGACGAAGGCCGCCAGTCGCCGCGCCATGCCCCGTCCGCTTCCACCCGCACGATCTGCGCCTCCGTCATCCGTTCCGGCGCAATCCCCGTCGGCGTGATCAGCATCCCCGCCCCGTGCCGCAGGCTCAGATTGCCCGCCGTCCCGCTGTTCAGCCCCAGCGCCACCGTCTCCCGCGCCGCCCTGACCAGCGCCGCCCGCGCCGCCTCTTCCGTCATCTCAGCAATCCTTCCCCCTGGCGGATCGCCTGCACCAAGGCGTCCTCCCCGCCCAGCTTCCCGGGCTTCAGGAACAGCCAGACCGGCTCTCCCCCCGCCTGCCCCAGACATTCACCCAGCCCGAGCGGCCCCTCCGGCAAGGCCCGCGCTGATCCCAGACCGATCGCCGCCACCACCGCGCCCGAGGTTTCGCCCCCCGCCACGGCAAAGCGGCGCAGGCCCCGCCCATGCAGCCCCCGCGCCACCTGCCCCAGCACCTCTTCCGCCCGCCGCGCCGCCCCAGCGGCCCCAAAGGCCCCCTGGCTGCGCGCCAGCCCCGCCGCATCCGTCGCGGTCGAGATGGCAAAGGAACCGCCCTGCCCCGCCGCCCAGTCCAGCGCCCGCGCCACCAGCGCCTCCGGCTCCCGTGCCTCCAGCAGATCCAGCGTCAGAACGGGATGATCCAGCACTGCCAACTGCGCCATGACCACCGGCCCCGTGCTGCCCGCCAGCACCGCCACCGGCCCATGCGGCGGGGCCAGGGGCGCGCTCGCCATCCCCTTCGGGCACAGGCGCAGCGCAAGCTCCACGATCAGCGGATCACTCGCCACCACCGGCAGGTCGCGCCCCGCAGCCAGATCGGCCGACACCGCGATATCCCCGTCATCCGATGCATCCAGCAGCACATGCCCCACGCCCTCCGCCGCCAGCGCCAACAGCGCCTCTTCCGCCGCAGCCCCCCCCCGCCGCAGCACCAGATGCCCCAAAAGCCCCACGCGATGCGCGCTCTGGCGGCCCAGATGGCGCACCAGATCCGGGTCCTCCATCGGGGTCAGCGGATCCAGCCGCTTGATCGAGTCCGACACAAGCCGCTGGCGATAGAACAGATATCCCTGATGCACCGTCGCGCCAAAGCGCGGGAACCCTGCGCTCATCAGCACGGGGCGACGCCCCGCCCGCTCGGCCAGCAGATCCGCCGCGGGGCCGATATTCCCCTCGGCGGTGGACTCGAAACTGGCGCAGGCCTTGTAGGCGATCCGCGCGCATCCGGCTTCGGTAAGCCTGTCATGCCACAGCGCGATCTCCTCCCGCGCCGCATCCGGCGGCACCGTCCGGCTGCGCGCCGCCGCGACCAGCGCGCCCGCCTCCGCCACCTCTCCCGCCGCCTCCGGCCGGAACAGAACGGGACAGGCCACCCCGCCCCCTTCCAGCATGCCCGCCACCATCACCGCACCGGTGAAGTCATCCGCGATGATGCCGATGGCGGGGGTCCGGGCCAAGGTTCACCTCTGGGCGCACATCTCGCGCGCGATGATGATCTGCTGAATCTGCGATGTTCCCTCATACAGCCGGAACAGCCGCACGTCGCGATAGAAGTGCTCCACCGGGTAGTCCTGCATATAGCCCGCCCCGCCATGGATCTGCAGCGCACGATCCGCCACACGCCCCGCCATCTCGGAACAGAAGAGCTTGCAACTCGCCGCCTGCTGCACGATCCGCTCGCCCGTATCGAACCGCCGCGCCGCATCCGTCACCATGCACAGGCCCGCATAGGTTTCCGTGGCGCAATCGGCCAGCATCGCCTGCACCAGCTGGTGTTCCGCGATGGGCTTGCCGAACTGCACCCGGCTTTTCGCGAAATCCACCGCCTCGTCGCACAGCCGCTGCGCCTGCCCCACACAGACCGCCGCGATATGCAGCCGCCCCCGGTTCAGCACCTTCATCGCGGTCTTGAACCCCTGCCCCTCCACCCCGCCGATCACCGCATCGGCAGGCACGCGGCAGTCTTTCAGGATCACGTCGCAGGTCTTCGTCCCGCGCTGCCCCATCTTGCGGTCCGGCCGGCCAAGGCTCAGCCCGGGGCTGTCCGCAGGCACCAGAAAGGCCGTCACGCCCCCCGGCCCGGCCTCACCCGTCCGCGCCATCAGGGTAAAGACATCCGCCACCGGCGCATTGGTGATATAGCGCTTCGTCCCGTTCAGGATGTAATGATCCCCCTCGCGCCGCGCCGTCGTCCTGACGGACCCCGCATCCGATCCCACATCCGGCTCGGTCAGCGCAAAGGACCCGATCACCTCGCCCGATGCCATGCGCGGCAACCAATGCGCCTTCTGCGCCTCGGTCCCGTCCACGATGATGCCCTGCGACCCGATCCCGTTATTCGTCCCGATCACCGACCGGAAAGCCGCCGAGGTATAGCCCAGCTCAAGGGCCACCATCACCTCTTCCTCCATGGTCAGGCCAAGGCCCCCATGCGCTTCGGGAATCGACAGGCCGAACAGGCCCAGCGCGCGCATCTCGGCGATGATGGCGGGGGGGATCGCATTCGTCTCCTCCACCTCGGCCTCTGCCGGAACCAGCCGCTCCCGCACGAAACGACGGACCGTTTCCACAAGCCCGCCAAGGGTTTCGGCGTCTCGGATCATCGCGGTCCCTGCACTTTCCCACCGGGGCGCAGCCGGCGCTAAGATTTCTGTTGCACGAAAAGGCTGGCACGGCTTAGTGTTCGATTCAAGAGAAAACGGAATTAATTTCCACAAAAGGAAATCGCGCCCTCCACCGCCCGGGGCCGCAGGCCATCAAAGGACCGAACATGCCGCAACGGACCCCCCTCCAGCCTTCGGCCCCATGGTTCCGCCTTGATGTGGACATGGCCGACTGGCAGGCGGAAAAGCCCGCGGATCTGCTGCACTGGTATGCCCAGATGCTGCTGATCCGGCGGTTCGAGGAAAAGCTTCTGGAACTGGAAAAGGCGGGCCTCATCCACGGCCCCGCCCATGCCAGCATCGGGCAAGAGGCGGGGGCCGTCGGCGCGATCTCGGTCCTCGGCCCCCAAGATCGCCTGAACGGCACCCACCGCGCCCATCATCAGGTCCTGCTCAAGCTGGTCAGCGCGGTCTCGCCCCCGGGCTTCGACATCCTGAACGATGACTTCACCCCCGCCATGGACGAGGCGATCTTCCGCTTCATGGCCGAAATCATGGGCCTCACCCCCGGCTATTGCGGCGGGCGCGGCGGCTCCATGCACATGCGCAACGCGGCGGCGGGCATCATGGGCACCTCGGCCATCGTGGGCGGCAACCCGCCCCATGCCGTGGGCTACGCCCTCGCCGACAAGATGCTGGGCCGCGATCACGTCTCCGTCGCCTTCTTCGGCGACGGCGCCGCCCAGAACGGCGCAACCTACGAGGCGATGAACATCGCCGCGGCCCAAGGCACGCCCACCATCTTCTTCATCGAGAACAACCTCTACGGCGTCTCCACCCGCCTGAATGAGATCACGCGCGAAACCCGCATCACCTCGCGCGGGGCGATGTTCGCCATTCCGGCCATCGAGGTGGACGGCATGGATGTCGTCGCCGTCCACCGCGCCATGGCCGAGGCCCGCCACATCATCGCCACCGATGGCGGCCCGGTCGTGGTCGAGGCGCTGCTCTACCGCCATTTCCACCAGTCCGGCAGCCGCAAGGGCAGCGATTTCGGCTACCGCTCCCCCACCGAGGAAGAGGAATGGCTGGCCCGCGATCCGGTCACCACCACCGCCGCCCGCCTGCGCGAGATGGGCCTTTGCGGCACCGAAGACCTCGCCCGCATCGACGCGGCTGTAACCGGTGCCGTCGCCGCCGCCGCCGCGCAACTGACCGAAACCATCCCCGGCGGCAACGCGCTCCGCATCCCCGAACGGCTCTGGCCCGATCCGGCCAGCCGCGATGACGGCATCCTCGGCGATCTGTCCGAACTGGCGGATGCCCGCGTGCTGGATCACGACGCCCTCGCCAACACCCGGACGGAGCGGGTGAAATTCGTCACCGCCGCCTCCGAAACGCTGGCCGCCAACATGGAACGCGACCCCCGCATCATCGTGATGGGCGAGGATGTCCACCAGATGCGCGGCGGCGTCTCAGGCTTCACCAAGGGCGCGCTCGAACGCTGGCCGGGCCGTGTCCTGCCCATGCCCATCGCCGAAAACGGCTTCACCGGCGTCGCCCTCGGGGCCGCGCTGAACGGCCTGCGCCCGGTGGTGGAAATCATGTTCGGCGATTTCTGCTTCACCGCCGCCGACCAGATCGCCCATGGCGTGGGCAAGGTCCGCCACATGTTCGGCGCGGGCTTCCCCGTCCCCCTCGTCATGCGGGTGCGCGTCTCGCCCCATACCGGCTACGGCTCCCAGCATTCCGCCGATCCCTCGGCCCTCTTCGGCCTGTTTCCCGGCTGGCGCATCGTCAGCCCCGCCACGGCGCATGATTACATCGGCCTTATGAACGCCGCACTCCGCTGCGACGATCCCGTGCTGGTCATCGAACATACCGAGCTTTACCAGCGCGAATTCGACGTGCCCGCGGGCGACCGCGATTTCATCATCCCCTTTGGCCGCGCCCATGTGGTGCGCCCGGGCACCGCCTGCACGGTCCTTGCCACATCCGTCATGGTCGCCAATGCCGTGAAGGCCGCCACTGAAACCGGCATCGACGCCGAGGTGATCGACCTGCGCAACCTCGATCACCACGGCATCGACTGGGATATGATCGGCGCCTCCATCGAACGCACCGGCCGCGTCGTCATCGCCGAACAGACGGCCCGCAGCATGTCGATGGGCGCCCTCTGGGCCGATGGCATCCAGAGCCGCTTCTTCGACAGCCTCGACCACGAAATCCTGCGCGTGACGGGCGGCCTTGCCGCGCCCACCGTCTCGGCAGTCCTCAATCGCGCTGCCCTCGCTTCGGTGGCGGATATCCGCGATGCGCTCCTGCGCATCACCGGCAACTAGAAGACGGACCGGTCCCGGTCCACCAACAAGGAGGACGGACAAATGACACTCAAGGGGTTCAGACCCAAGGCGATGGTTCTGTCGCTGGCGGTTGCGGCGGCGGCCTACGGTCTTTACGTGCCGCAGGCTTCCGCACAGGAAAAGGCGCTCGTCATCGCCCGCGACATGGATGTCAACGCGCTCGATCCGCACCGTGCATGGTGCGACACCTGCCAGATCTACAACACCTCGGTCTATGAACAGCTTGTCACGCTGGACAAGGACAACCAGCTTCAGCCGCTTCTCGCGACAAGCTGGTCCTCCAACCCCGACCAGACCGAATTCACCTTCACCCTCGACCCGGCGGCAAAATTCTCCGACGGCTCGCCGGTGGAATCGAAGGATGTGAAATGGTCCTTCGAACGGCTGAAGAACCTCAAGGGCAACGCGGCCTTCCTCGCCGATCCGATCACCGCCATCGACACGCCCGACGCCCAGACCGTCGTGGTGAAGCTGGCCTCGTCGAATTCGGAATTCCTCAATCAGGCCGCGGCGGGCTTCCTTGGCGTGATCAACAGCGATGTCGCCATGGCCAATGGCGCGGTGGCCGACGAAACCGCCGCCGAGGCTGACACCTCTGAAACCTGGTTCCTGTCGAACTCGGTCGGCAGCGGCCCCTTCGTGCTGACCACCTATGAACCCAATTCCGAACTCCGCCTGACCCGGAACGAGAATTACTGGCGCACCAAGCCCGCCGTCCCCGAAGTGATCTTCCGGCAGGTCAAGGATGCCGTGGCGCAGGCGCAGATGCTGCAATCGGGCGATGTCGACATCGCCATGCAGATCGACCCGGAAACCGCCAAGTCGCTGGAAGGCTCGCCCGCCATCGTCGAACGGGTGCCCTCCTACAACTTCGTCTATATCGCGCTTTCGCCGGGGGCCAAGGCCACCCCCATCGACATGACCCCCGATGTGCGCGAGGCGATCTCCATCGCCATCGACCGCACCTCGCTGATCGACTTCACGCTGGGCGGGGCCGGCCGGCCGCTGGCAACCCCCATCCCGCTCGGATTCCCCGGCGGCGACGGGCACCCGATCCCGGAATACAACCCCGACAAGGCCAAGGAAATGCTGGCCGCGGCGGGCCATCCGGACGGCTTCACCCTGCAGACGATCTACCCCGACATGAACGTCTACGGGGTGGACTTCAACCTGATGATGCAGAAGATCCAGCAGGATCTCTCCAAGGTCGGGATCACCCTGGAACTGCAGCCCGTGCCCTTCGCCAACTGGCGCGAGGCCGCCAATGGCGATCACATCCCGCTGACCGCCGTCTTCTTCGCCCCCGATTTCTACGGCACCTCGCAATATGTCGATGTCTTCGGGATGCAGGAAGGCTCGGTCTGGGCCAATCGCGCGGGCGGTGACACCGTGCCGGGCATCATCAACCCCCGCCCCGGCGAGTTGAAGACCGCAGCCCTCGCCGCATCGACCGCGGAAGAGGCCAATGCGCTCTGGAACGAGGCCGCGCAAGAGATGATCAACAACAAGATCATCATCCCGATGGTCAGCCCCGACCTGATCCTCGCCTATGGGCCGAATGTGAAGGGCGTCCGCTACAGCGCCTGCTGCAACCTGCCGCTGGCCGAAATCACCAACTGATGCTGATGGCGGGGGCGCAGCACCGCGCCCCTGCCCCCAAACCGGAAAGCCCGATCATGACCGCGTCCCTTCCCAATTCCCGCGACACCGCCCTTCAGGATCGGGCGCGCCGCGTCATCCCCAACGGCATGTGGGGCCATATTGCCACCCGCTCCATCGCGCCGGGCTACCCGCAATTCTTCTCCCGCGCCGACGGCTGCCGCGTCTGGGATGCCGATGGCAACGAATACATAGATTTCATGTGCGCCTGGGGCCCGAATGTCCTCGGCTACCACCACGAGGCCGTCGATGCCGCCGCCCTCGCCCAATTGCAGGTCGTCGATTCCGGCAATGGCCCGACCGAGACGCTTGTGTGGTTGCCGCCCGTGATGCAAGGAGTTTTCAGCCTAAACGGATCAGATCGAGTGCAGTCTTGTGTCAGGCCTTCTGTCGTTGCCGTGTCGTTGGCTACAGGCCGGTATGGTGATCTGCGGATCAGGTCCAGAACTCGTTGACGGGCTTTTTCGCTCCGAGCGATTCGCTGGTTTTCCTGACCCAGATCTGTTCGATCATTTCGCCCATTCTGGTCGTCGACTTCCTACACCTCTGTCGCCAGCAACAACTGGCGCCAGATTCTCTTACGTCGCCAAGCCAGTTGCTGGCTCTCGGTAATCCTCTTGTTTGGTCAGCATCGCCCAAATCGTCCGGGCCATCTTGTTTGCCAGCGCAATTGCCACAAGCATCCGCGGCTTCTTCGCCATCATGCGCGCAAGCCATGATCTTTCGGGGACCGTCTTCCTGCCCATCCAGTTCAGACGTGACATGGCACCGACAATCAGGAGCCGCCGTATGTCGGCTTGTCCCGCCTTGGAGATCCGGCCGAGCTTTTCGCGGCCTCCCGACGAAAACTGGCGCGGGACAAGCCCGAGCCAGGCAGCGAAATTTCGACCGCCTTTGAATGTCGACATTTCTGGAGCAAAGGTTTCTACAGCGAGCGCTGTCAGAGGGCCTACACCCGGCATGGTCTGAAGTCGCCGAGCGACGTCATCCTTCGAGGCCAATTCCTTGGCAGTCTTGGTCTTCGCCTCGATCCGAACCGTCTGTTCCCGGATCTGTGCGATGATATCCAGGCACTCGCTCCGAACTAGAGATGGCAGATCGCTGTTTTCATCAGCGAGAATTTCCTCGATCCGCCGAAGGTTGCGGATGCCCGAAGGCACGACATGCCCGAACTCGTAGAGGATCGACCGCAGCCCATTGACTGCAACCGTGCGCTGCCGGATCAAACGCTCCCTTGACCGAAAGAGGACTGCGCTCGCCTGCTGATCTTCGTCCTTCGTGCCTACAAACGTCATCTCTGGACGCTGAGCTGCGATCACAATCGCTTCCGCGTCGGCCGCGTCGTTTTTCTGTCGTCTGACGAAGGGGCGCACATACTGCGGAGCAATCAGCTTCACCTCGTGGCCTGTCTTGACCATCTCGCGCGCCCAGTAATGCGCGCTGCCGCAAGCTTCCATCACGAAAACAGACCTGGGCTCAGATGCAAGAAACCTGCTGAACTGGCTTCTGGTCAACCGTTTGCGAAACTTCACGACGCCCGTCATCGAAGCGCCATGCACCTGAAATACTGACTTCGCCAAATCCACGCCGATCATCGTTTCCAACATTCTTCGTCCTTTCCGCATGATGGTTGATGCCCCACGTCATCCTGGCACACAGCCGTGGCCGCTGGGGAGGGCGGCAACCATCCCATCTCGTTGAACTGGCCGAGGAGCTGACCGCCACCCTCGATCACGCCGACTGGTGCCTGTTCCAGAAGAACGGCACCGACGCCACCACCGCCTGCATCACCATCGCCCGCGCCGGAACCG
The DNA here is from genome assembly GCA_041397045.1 of Paracoccaceae bacterium. Classification (GTDB taxonomy): domain Bacteria; phylum Pseudomonadota; class Alphaproteobacteria; order Rhodobacterales; family Rhodobacteraceae; genus Paragemmobacter. The sequence continues at coordinate 44,538 of JAWKXK010000012.1, read as the reverse complement.
GCCGCCGCAAGATCATCCTTGCCCGCGGGGCCTATCACGGCGCGGTGCCGTGGTGTTCGCCCTCCGTCGTGGGCGTCACCGCCGAAGACCGCGCCCATCTCATCCCCTTCGATTGGGGCGATACCACCAGCCTCGATGCCGCCGTGGCACAGGCGGGCGACGATCTGGCCGCCATCATCCTCACGGCCTTCCGCCATGACGTGGGCCGCGATCAGGAAATGCCGACCACCGCCTTCCTGCAGGCCGCCCGCGCCCATTGCGATGCCACCGGCGCCCTGCCGTGCGGGCGGGCTTCCGCCTTGACGTGCGCGGCAGCTGGGCGCGCCATGGCGTGAAACCCGACCTTGCCGCCTATTCCAAGGCCATCGCCAATGGCTGGCCGCTGGCCGCCATCGCAGGCGCGAACCGCGCCCGCGCCGGGGCCGAAAGCATCTTCACCACCGGCTCCTTCTGGTATGGCGCAGCCGCCATGGCCGCAGGTCTCGCCACCGTCCGCATCCTGCGCGACACCGACGCCCTCGCCCGGACCGAGGCGATGGGCAACCGCCTGAGGAAGGGCCTCGACGAGGCCGCCACCCGCCACGGCTACCGCCTGCGCCAGACCGGCCCCGTGCAGATGCCCATGGTCCTTGTCGATGGCGACAAGGATCTGGCCATCGGCAACGCGCTCTGCCTCGCGGCCCTGCGCCACGGCGTCTACCTGCACCCAAGGCACAACATGTTCCTCTGCGCGGCCCATGGCCCGGCGGATATCGACCACGCCGTCGAAGCCGTCGACCGCGCCTTCGCCGACATCGCCGCAGCCGGCATCCAGCCAGCCTGACCACAGGAAAACCCATGTCCTACACGGATCACATCTTCCCCGCCTACCGCCGCCGCTGCGCCGAACTGGATGCCTCCGCCAACCCCTTCGCCCATGGCATTGCCTGGGTCGGCGGCGATTACGTCCCCGTCGCCGAGGCGCGCATCCCGCTCCTCGATCAGGGCTTCCTGAAATCGGACCTCACCTATGACGTGCCCGCCGTCTGGGATGGCCGCTTCTTCCGGCTCGACGATCACCTCGACCGGTTCGAGGCCAGCATGAAAAAGCTGCGCATGACCAGCCCGATCCCGCGTCAGGAAATCCGCGACCGTCTGGTCGAGATGACCGCCCTCAGCGGCATCCGCGACGCCTATGTGATGATGTTCATGACCCGCGGCCTGCGCTACGTGCGCCAATACGCGCCCGAGGATTGCCCCAACCACTGCTACCTGATGGTCACGCCCTATCTCTGGGTCATGGGCGAAGAGGTGCAAAAGACCGGCGGCTCCGCCGTCATCGCCCGCGATGTCCGCCGCGTGCCCCCGGGCGCGATCGACCCCACGGTAAAGAACCTGCAATGGGGCGATTTCACCCGCGCGATCTTCGAGGCGCGGGATCGCGGCGCGATGTATCCGATCCTCTCCGATGGCGATGGCAATCTCACCGAAGGCTCTGGCTTCAACGTCGTGCTGGTCAAGGATGGCCACCTCTACACCCCGCGCCGCGGCGTCCTTGAAGGCGTCACCCGCAAGACCGTCCTCACCCTCGCCGAACGGCTCGGCCATCCCTGCACCCTGGGCGACATCCCCGTCTCGCTGGCCTATGAAAGCGATGAGATCATGTTCGTCACCACCGCAGGCGGCGTCATGCCGATCACCACGCTGGACGGCGCACCCGTCGGCGATGGCGAGGTCGGCCCCGTGACAAAGGCCCTCTGGCGGGCCTATTGGGACGCGCATTCCGACCCGGAATTCAGCTTTCCGATCAACTACCGCTGACCGGGGGGCACGGCATGGCACCGCGCGCGGCCTATCTCTGCGACTACATCCGCACCCCCATCGGCCGCTTCGGCGGCGCGCTTTCCCCGGTCCGCCCCGACGATTTGGGGGCAATCCCCCTCCGCGCCCTCATGGCCCGCAATCCGGGCGTGGACTGGGACGCCGTCGACGATGTCATCCTCGGCTGCGCCAATCAGGCGGGCGAGGATAACCGCAACGTCGCCCGCATGTCCGCCCTGCTCGCAGGGCTCCCGGTCGCCGTGACAGGCACCACCATCAACCGCCTCTGCGGTTCCAGCATGGATGCCATCCTCACCGCCGCCCGCGCAATCGCGGCGGGCGAGGCGGATCTCATGGTCGCAGGCGGCGTCGAATCCATGTCCCGCGCCCCCTTCGTGCTGCCAAAGGCCGACAGCCCCTTCTCCCGTCATGCCGAAATCCACGACACCACCATCGGCTGGCGCTTCATCAACCCCGCCATGCAGGCCGCCTACGGCACCGATTCCATGCCGCAAACGGGCCAGAACGTCGCCGATGACTACGGCATCGACCGCGCCGCGCAGGACGCCATGGCGCTCGCCTCCCAGTCCAAGGCCGCCGCCGCCCAAGGCAACGGACGGCTCGCACAGGAAATCACCCCCGTCACGATCCCGCAGCGCAAGGGCGACCCCCTCACCGTGGACCGCGACGAACACCCCCGCGCCACGACGATAGAGGCGCTGGCCAAACTCAAACCCCTCTTCCCCAACGGCTCCGTCACCGCAGGCAACGCCTCGGGCGTCAACGACGGCGCGGCGGCCCTGATCATCGCCTCCGAAGCGGCGATGAAACAGCACGGACTGACCCCCATCGCCCGCATCCTCGGCGGGGCCACGGCGGGCGTGCCGCCCCGCATCATGGGCATCGGCCCCGCCCCGGCCAGCCAGAAACTCATGGCCCGCCTTGGCCTGACGCAATCCGATTTCGACGTGATCGAGTTGAACGAAGCCTTCGCAGCCCAAGGCATCGCCACCCTCCGCCAACTGGGCATCCAGGACGACGACCCCCGCGTGAACCCCAACGGCGGGGCCATCGCGCTAGGCCATCCCTTGGGCATGTCCGGCGCGCGCATCACCGGCACGGCGGCGCTGGAACTGGCCCTCACCGGCGGGCGCCGCGCGCTTGCCACCATGTGCATCGGCGTCGGTCAGGGCATCGCCATCGCGCTGGAACGCCCCTGATCACCCCCGCCGCCCGGGCCCGGCACCGCCCCCGCTTCCGCGGCGATCCAGCCGTGAAAGGCCGCCAGCGCCGGGCGCTGCGGCAGGCCGCGCGGCCAGACCAGCCAATAGCTCGCCGCCGAAGGCACCGCCCCGCCCCAGGCCGGCACCAGCCGCCCCGCCGCCAGATCCGCCTCGATCAGGAACCGTGGCAACAGCGCCACCCCCAGACCATGCACCGCCGCCTGCTGCATGGTGGCGAACTGGTCGAACATCATCCCCCCGGGCCGCTGCCCGGCCATCCCCTGCCCCGCGAACCAGCGCCCCCAATCGCCCCGGCGGCTCTCGATCTGCAAAAGCGGCAGCGACAACAACGCCTCCGGCCCCGCCAAGGGCGCCGCCAGCAACCCCGGCGCGCAGACCGCCTGCACCTCCTCCTCCATCAAGAGCAGGTGATCGGCCCCCGGCCAATCCGCCCGCCCGTAATGGATCGCCGCATCCACCCCCTCCGCCTCCATGTCAAAGGGCCGCAGGCGCGTGGTCAGCGTCAGCGTCACCCCCGGATGCCGCGCCCGGAAATCCGCCAGCCGGGGCGCCAGCCAATGCATCCCGAAAGCCGGCAGGATCGCCAGCGACAGGCTCTCGCCCCCGCCCCCCGCCCTAAGCCGCAGCGCCGCCTGCCCCAAGAGGCCCAGCGCCCGGCGCACCTCGGCCACATAATCCCGCGCCGCAGGCGTCAGCCGCAGCCGCTGCCGGTCGCGGATCAGCAGCGTCACGCCCAACTGCCCCTCCGCCTCCTGCAAGGCCCGGCTGATCGCGCCCGGCGTCAGGTTCAACTCCGCCGCCGCCGCCGTGGCCGTGCCCAGACGCTCCACCGCCTCCAGCGCAAGGAGGCCCGATATCCCGGGCAAATGCCGCCGCGTCGGGATCATGTGCGCTTTCCTCAACATGATTGCAGTATATTTCGCTATTCAGTCACAAACCAATGCGCCACACAAGGCCCCACCGCATGGCGCGACTCGCGCCGTGCTGGCAGACTGATCCGCACCCCACCCGCAGCGCCGCCCGCATCCCGAAAGGACCCGACATGAGCCTCGACAGCCCCGAACAGACCGCCCCCAAGCTCAAGGCCAAGGACGCCCCCGATCTCGGCCGCTTCGATTGGGAGGATCCCTTCCGTCTGAACGACCAGCTGACCGAAGAAGAACGCATGCTGCGCGACGCCGCCCGCGCCTATGCGCAGGAAAAGCTGCAACCCCGCGTCGTCTCGGCCTATCGCGAGGAAACCACCGATCCCGCCATCTTCCGGGAAATGGGCGAGATGGGCCTTCTGGGCGTAACCGTGCCCGAGGAATATGGCGGCCTCGGTGCCTCCTACGTCGCCTACGGCCTCATCGCGCGTGAGGTAGAGCGGGTGGACAGCGGCTATCGCTCCATGATGTCGGTGCAGTCCAGCCTCGTCATGTATCCGATCTACGCCTACGGAACCGAGGCGCAGCGCAAGAAATACCTGCCCAAACTTGCCTCCGGCGAATGGATCGGCTGCTTCGGCCTGACCGAACCCGATGCCGGCTCCGATCCGGCAGGCATGAAGACCGTCGCGAAGAAGACGGCGAATGGCTATGTCCTGAACGGCGCGAAGATGTGGATCTCCAACGCCCCCATCGCCGATGTCTTCGTCGTCTGGGCGAAATCCGAGGCGCATGGCGGCAAGATCAAGGGCTTCGTGCTGGAAAAGGGCATGAAGGGCCTGTCGGCCCCGAAAGTGGGCGGCAAGCTTTCCTTGCGCGCCTCGATCACGGGCGAGATCGTGCTGCAGGATGTGGAAGTGGGCGAAGACGCCCTGCTGCCCCATGTCGAAGGCCTGAAAGGCCCCTTCGGCTGCCTCAACCGCGCCCGCTATGGCATTTCCTGGGGCGTGATGGGGGCGGCCGAATTCTGCATGCAGGCCGCCCGCCAGTATGGCCTCGACCGCAAGCAGTTCGGCAAGCCGATCGCCGGGACGCAGCTTTTCCAGTTGAAACTCGCCAATATGCTGACCGAAATCTCGCCCGGCCTGCAGGCATCCCTACGCGTCGGCCGCCTGCTGGATGAGGCGAATGCGCCCGAGATGATCTCGATCATCAAGCGCAACAATTGCGGCAAGGCGCTGGAGGCGGCGCGCTGGGTCCGCGACATGCATGGCGGCAACGGGATCCAGGAGGATTTCCAGATCATGCGCCACATGGTGAACCTCGAGACGGTGAATACCTACGAGGGCACGCATGACATCCACGCCCTGATCCTCGGGCGCGCGATCACCGGCGTTCAGGCCTTCTTCTGACGCCTGCCGCGGGGGGCGAAAATTCTTCGACGAAGAATTTTCATCGGGGGCCGCCGGCCCCCGCCCCCCCCTGCCGGGCACGAAAATTCTTCGTCCGAAGAATTTTCGCATCCCCCGGCCGGGAAGCCGACTTTCGGGGATGACAAGCGCAGCACCTTGGCTAGGCTCCAACGCATGACATATGCGCCCCTTCCCCCCGAGCTTGACGCCTATCTCGCCGCCCATCCCGGCACCCGCTTTCTGGATGCCGTGATGTTCGATCTCTGCGGCACCGCCATCGGCAAACGCTTTCCCGTCCGTGACGCCGCCAAGGTCTGGTCCTCGGGCGTGGCCTTCTGCGCGGGCATCACCACGCTCGATGCGCTCGGGGCCTGCTGGGATGTCGAAGGCATCGGCTTTTCCGACGGCGACCCGGATGCCACCTCATATCCGATCCCCGGCACGCTGGCGCCGGTGCCTTGGCTGCAGGACACCGCGCAGGTCCTCATCGCCCCCGCGCCCCCGGAAGGGCTGGCGCAGTGGTGGTTCGACCCGCGCAGCATCCTTGCCTCTGTCGTCGCCCGTTTCGCCGATCTGGGCCTGACCCCCGTCACCGCCTGCGAGCTTGAATTCTACCTCGTCGACCCCACCCGAGATGCCGCAGGCCGCATCTGCCCCGCCCGCCCCGCCAGATCGGGCCGCGCGCCAGAGGCACCGCGCGTGCTGGCCTTCGACAAGCTGGACGAATGGGCCGGGATCCTCGCCGAAATCGACGCCGCCTGCCTCGCCCAAGGCGTCCCCGCCGGGGCCGCGACGGCGGAATATGGCGGCGCGCAATTCGAGGTGAATCTCGGCCACCTGCCCGATCCGGTGCAGGCCGCCGACCACGCCCTGATGCTGCGCCGCATCGTCAAGGGCGTGGCGAACCGCCACGGGCTGGACGCGACCTTCATGTCGAAACCCTTCGCCGATCAGTCCGGCTCGGGCCTGCACATCCATCTCAGCCTCCTTGACGCCGAAGGCCGCAACATCCTTGACGACCGCCTTCCCACGGGCGATGCCGTGCTGGGCCACGCCATCGCAGGCCTTCAGGCAACGACGCATGACGCCATGGCCATCTTCGCGCCCAACCTGAACGCCTATCGCCGCTTCGCCCCCAACCAGTTCGTCCCCGTCAACACCTCATGGGGGACCAACAACCGCTCCGTCAGCTTCCGCATCCCGGCAGGCGGCGGCGCCGCGCGGCGGATCGAACACCGCATCGCGGGGGCCGAGGCGAACCCCTATCTCGTCATGGCCGCCATCCTCGCGGGCCTCCATCACGGGCTGGCCAACCGCCTCACCCCCACGCCCCCTCCACCGGCAATGCCGGCGAAGAGGCAGACCCGGCCATGCCCCTCAAACTCTGGACCGCGCTCGACCGTCTGGAAGCCTCCACGCTCATGGCCGAATATCTCGGCCCCCGCTACCCCGCCGCCTATGCCACCATCAAGCGGGCGGAATTCGAGGCCTTCATGGCCGATGTCCTGCCCCGCGAATATGACTGGTATCTCTAGGGCCGCGATGACGGATGTCCTGATCATCGGGGCCGGTCTGGCCGGAACGGCGGGGGCGCTCTGGCTCGGCGACCATGGCCATGAGGCAATCCTTGTCGAGGCGCGCCCCCGCATCGGCGGACGCGCCCTGTCCCGCCCATGGGGCGCGGGCGACCCGGTGGAATTCGGCGGCGGCTGGCTCCGCGCCGATCATGCCCGCATGATCGCGCTGGCCGCACGGCTGGCTGTGCCCCTCACCCCCCGCGCCGCCTTCGCAGGCCATCGCTGGTTCCATAACGGCACCCCCCTCCCTGCCCCCTCGCCAGACAAGGCCGTCCATGCCGCTGGCCTGGCCCGCCTGCGCAGCGATGCCGCCCTCATGGCCCAAGGCGGGGACGAGGCCGCGCAGCTTTCCACCCTCACCGCCGCCGCCTATCTCGACGATCGGCAGATGCCCGCCTCCGTCCGCCGCGAATTCCTCGCATGGTGGGCGATCTCGGGCTCGGGCGATCCGGCGCGGATCGGCGTCACCGAACTCCTCACCCCGAAACTCGCAGGCGGGCTGCAGGTCAAGCTCGATGAACTCGCCCTCACGGTTCAGGGCGGCGTCTCCCGCCTGGTCGAGGCCGCCGCCCGCGAAAGCCGCGCCCCCCTCGTCACCGGCGATCCGGTCGAACGGCTGGAGGACCGCCCCGATGGCGTGCGGGCCACCCTTGCCAGCGGGCGCATCCTGTCGGCCCGTGCGGCCCTCGTCACCGCCCCCCTCAACACCCTGTCGCAGATCCGTTTCACCCCGCCCCTTGCCCCGCCACAGGCCGCCCTGCGCGCTGCGGGCCATCAGGGGCAGGCGATCAAGATCCTCATCCGCGCGCGCGGCGTCCCGCCCGGCCTTCTCGCCACCGGCGAAACGGCGGGTCTGCGCTGGCTTTATGCCGATCACCTCCGCCCCGATGGCACCACACTGATCGTGGGCTTCGGCCTGTTCGCGCAAACCGGTGAACCGTCCGAGGCCAACATCGCCACGGCCCTCGCCGCCACCTTCCCCGAAGCACGGCTCGAAGGCTTCGACTGGCATGATTGGGTCAACGACCCCTTCGCCCGCGGGACATGGGTCTCGCCCGCCCTCGCCACCCTGCCCCTTTACGATCCGGCCCATTGGACGGCCCATCCCCGCATCGCCTTCGCGGGCTCCGATCATGCCAGCGCCGAACAGGGCTGGTTCGAAGGCGCCCTCCTCTCCGCCGAGGCCGCCGTCGCCTCGCTGCACCGCCACCTCACCCAAGGATCCCCCGCACCATGACGACGATCGGCGACATCTCCTTCTGGTATGCCGATATCGGCCTGCCGCAAACCCGCCGCGCCCCCCTGCCCGGCGACACCACCGCCGATGTCTGCATCATCGGCGCGGGCTATACCGGCCTCTGGTCGGCCTATTACCTGAAAAAGGCCGATCCCACCCTGCGAATCGTGATCTGCGAAAAGAATTTCGCGGGTTTCGGCGCCTCCGGCCGCAATGGCGGCTGGCTCACCGGCGGCTTCGCCTGGAACCATGACCGCTACCTCGCCACCTCGACCGAGTCCGCCGTCCGCGCCATGGTGCAGGCGATGAACGGCACGGTCGATGAGATCATCCGCGTGGCCGATGCCGAAGGGATCAGCGCCGATATCCTGCGCACGGATGAGCTGATGGTCGCCACCACCCCCGCCCAGCTTGCAAGGTGCGAGGCCGAAACCGCCCATCGCCGCCACTGGGGCGAGCATCGCGTCCACATGATCGGCGCGGGCCAGACCGCCTCCCGCGTCAACATACCCGGCGTCCTCGGCGCCATGGTGGTCGAAGGCGTCGCCCCGCATCCAGCCCGCCAAACTCGTCCGCGGCCTCGCGCAGGTGGTCGAGGAGATGGGCGTCACGATCCATGAAGAGACCGAGGTCACCGCCCTCGCCCCCGGCCGCGTCACCACGGCCCGCGGCACCGTCACCGCTCATACCATCCTGCGCTGCACCGAAGGCTTCACCGCCACCCTGCCGGGCTTGAGGCGCGAATGGCTCCCCCTCAACTCCGCCCAGATCGCGACCGAACCCCTCCCGCCCGAAATCTGGGCGCAGATCGGCTGGCAGGGTCATGAAATCCTTGGCGATTTCGCCAATGCCTATTGCTACTGCCAACGCACGCGCGAAGGCCGCATCACCGTGGGCGCGCGCGGGGTGCCCTACCGCTTCGGCTCGGCCATCGACAGATCGGGCATCCCCGATCCCGAAACCATCCGCCGCCTGACCGCCATCCTGCACACCCATTTTCCCGCCGCGAAGCCCTTCCGCATCGACCATGCCTGGTGCGGCGTCATCGGCGTGCCGCGCGACTGGTGCGCCACGGCGGGGCTCGATCCCGTCACCCGCATCGGTTGGGCGGGCGGCTATGTCGGCGTCGGCGTCTCCACCTCCAACCTCTCGGGCCGCACGCTGGCCGACCTGACGCTGGGCCGCCAGACCGATCTGACCGGCCTGCCCTGGGTCAACCGCCGGGTGCGCAAATGGGAACCCGAACCCCTGCGCTGGCTGGGCGTGCATGGCATGTATGGCCTCTACGGCATGGCCGACCGGCGCGAAAGCGCCCGTCGCGGCCCGCCCTCGCGGCTGGCGAAATTCGGCAACTGGCTCACGGGGCGCTGATGGTTACCTCACTCATCTTCGATCTGGACGGCACGCTGGTCGACAGCGCCCCCGAAATCCACGCGGGCGTCCTTGACCTGCTGGCGGAAGAGGGCCTCCCCCCCCTCTCCTTCGATACCGTGCGCGGCTTCATCGGTGGCGGCGTCCCCACGCTGATCACCCGCGTCATGCGCGCCCTCGCCCTGCCCGAGGATCCCGCCCGCCACCGCGCGCTCTGCGCCCGCTTCGAACGCCGGTATGAGGACAGCCCCGAGGATCTCACCCGCCCCTATCCCGGGGTCGAAGCGGCACTCGATGCACTCGACCTGCCGCTTGCGCTCTGCACGAACAAACCCGAAGGCCCGACCCGCGCCCTCATCGCCCGGCTCGGCTGGGTCCACCGCTTCCCCGTCCTCGTCTGCGGCGATAGCCTGCCCAGCCGCAAACCCGATCCCGCCATGCTGCACCACGCCATCGCCGCCATGGGCGGCGGCCCGGCCCTCTTCGTGGGCGACAGCGAGGTGGATGCCGAAACCGCCGCCCGCGCCGGGCAGCCGCTCCTGCTCTACACCCAAGGCTACCGCAAGACCGCGCTGGCAGACCTGCCCCATCTCGCGGCCTTCGATCACTGGGACGACCTGCCCGCCCTCATCCGCCGCTGCCGCGACGGGGAAACCCCCGCCTGACCGGCAAGGAAGGACCCGCCCTCAGGTCCCCCCGGGACCTGCCCAGATTTTTCGCAGAAAAATCGTCCTAGACCACCGTCACGCGCAGCCCGTCCGGCCCGCTGCGCAGCCCGGCCTCCAGCCCGCTGCCCTGCAGCCGCAACCCGCGCCACAGCCCGTCGCCCGCAAAGGGCGCTGCGCGCCCGCGCAACTCGGGCGGCTCGTAAAGCTCCACCACGCTCTCGCCCGCCCGCAGGAACCGCACCAGCGTCATCCCCTCCGGGCGCTGCAGATCCACCGCCGCCAGCGGCTGCAGCCCGAATCCGCGCAGATAATCCTCGGTGGCCGAGATGTTGCTGCAGGGAATGCCGATATGGTCATGCCCCGGCCCGCCCGCCCGAACCGGCCCCGCGCGCCGCGCGCAAAGTTCGATCCGCGCCCCTTCCGGCCCCTCGAGAAAGACATAACGCACGCCCCCCTCCCAGAATTCGGCGATCTCGCGCGGGCCCCCGGGCGTCGTCGCCTCCAGCCGCGCCCCGCGCGCCAGAAACCCGGCCAGCGCCGCGTCCACATCCGCCACCGCCAGCGCCAGATGGTCGATCTTGCCATGCCCCGCCGGCCGCTCCGCCTGCACGAGCGCGACCGCCTGATCGCCCAGATGCATCAGATCGCCCTCGGGCTGGAACCCGAACACCTCCCGCAGCATCGCCGCCGCCGCCGCCCGGTCGGTCACGGCCAGTTCCGGCACGATCCCTGTCGCTGTGGCCATGATGCGCGCCCGTTCCCTCGTTACCCGTCCTGCCACAGGCTGTGGCAGAAGCCCGCCCCGCGATCAACCCGGCAAAAGGCCCACCCCCGGCCCGCCCGCCACTTTCCGCGCCATCCCACCCCCGCACAGCCCCCGCAAGGGCCCCGTACGGGCCCCGCACAGCTCTATGTGCAGCCCCCTTCCTTGACTTTGTCTCAACAGAGGTGAATTCAGGACACAGCATTTCAGCCAGCCCGTCCGTTCATTCGAGGAAGAGCCTTCTCATGGTCAAACGCTTCATCATCGCCATTCTTCTTCTCGGCCTCGTCGGCGGCGGTCTCGTCGGCTTCAACCTCTTCCGCGACAACATGATCGCGCAGATCTTCGCCAACATGCCCCAGCAGCCCGCCACCGTCACCACGGTCGAGGCGCAGCCCGCCACCTGGACCCCCGCGATCGAGGCGATCGGCACCGTCAATGCCGCGCAGGGCGTCGACCTAACGGTCGAATCCGCGGGCGTGGTGAAAGAGATCCTCTTCCAGCCCAACACCCAGGTCGCTGCCGGCGCGCTCCTGCTGCGGCTCGATGACGTGGTGCAGGCCGCCGATGTCGAGGCCGCCCGCACCCAGGCGGAACTGGAACGCTCCAACCTCGTCCGCGCGCAGGATCTCACCCGCCGCGGCGTCACCACCAATGTCTCGCTCGATCAGGCCCAGGCCAGCGCCCAGGCCGCCGAGGCGCAGCTCGCCCGCGCCATCGCCGTGCTGGAACAGCGCCAGCTTTCCGCCCCCTTCGCGGGCGAAATCGGCCTGCCCCGCGTCGATCTGGGCCAATATGTCGCCCCCGGCACCCTTGTCGCCACGCTGCAGGATCTCTCCACCATGCGGGTGGATTTCAGCCTGCCGGAACAGGAACTGCCCAACCTCACCGTCGGGCAGCGGATCGAGATCCGCATCGAAGGGCTGGACGAAACCTTCCCCGGCACCCTGACGGGGATCGACCCCCGCGTCGATCCCGCCACCCGCCTTGTCGCGCTGCGTGGCGCGATCACCAATGCGCAGGGCAAGCTCACCCCCGGCCAGTTCGTCCGCATCCGCGTCATCCTTCCGGCCGAGGACGGCGTGATCGCCCTGCCGCAGACCGCCCTTTCGACCAGCCTTTACGGCGATTACGTCTATATCGTCCGCCCGACCGAGGCCGATCCCGAAAAGCTTGAACTGCGGCAGGTCTTCGTCAAGCCGGGCCGCCGCTCGGGCGGCGTGGTGGAAATCGCCGAAGGCGTCTCGCCCGGCGATCAGGTCGTCTCCGCCGGGCAGAACCGGCTCTCCTCCGGCCAGCCCGCCATCATCGACAACAGCGTGAACCCCGCCGCCACCGCCACCGGCGCCGCCCTGTCGGAAGGCACCGATCAATGAGCCCGTCAGACATCTTCATCAAGCGCCCGGTCCTCTCCACCGTTCTGGGCTTCCTGATCCTGCTCCTTGGCCTTCAGGGCTTCTTCAACCTGCAGATCCGCGAATACCCCGAGGTCGAGGAAACCGTCGTCACCATCACCACCGTCTATCCCGGTGCCTCGGCCGACCTGATTCAGGGCTTCATCACCTCGCCCATCGCCGCCGCCGTGGCGACGACCGAGAATGTCGATTACATCACCTCCACCTCGCGCCCCTCGGCCTCCACCGTCACGGTGAACATGCGACTGGGCGCCAATCCCGACATCGCGCTCACGGAAGTGATGTCCAAGGTCCAGCAGGTCCGCTCGCGCCTGCCGTCCGAGGCCGAGGATCCCACCATCGTCAAGGGCACGGGGATGACCTTCGCCACCATGTATCTGGCGATGCAGAACCCCAACATGACCTCGGAACAGATCACCGAATACATCGAACGCGTGATCCGCCCCCGCATGTCCACCATCCCCGGCGTGGCCGAAATTCAGGTGCTGGGCGGCCAGACCTACGCCATGCGCATCTGGATCGACCCGATCCGCCTTGCCGGTCGCGGCCTGACCGCGGCCGAGGTGCTGGGCGCTGTGAACAGCGCCAACTTCCTCGCCGCACCGGGCAGCACCAAGGGCGAATACACCGCCTATTCCATCACCATGGAAACCACCCTGCAAACGCCCGAAGCCTTTGCCGCCCTGCCGATTTCCGGCACGGGCGATGATGTGGTGCGTCTTGCCGATGTGGCCCGCGTGGAACTCGCCGCCGCCTCCACCGACACGATCGTGAACTTCAACGGCGAACCCGGCACCTTCATCGGCGTCTTCCCCACGCCGGGGGCCAACCCCCTCGACATGTCCGCCGCCGTGCTGGCCGAACTGCCGCTGATCCAGAACAGCCTGCCGCAGGGCATGAAGCTGACGCTGATGTATGACGCCACCGAACAGATCAGCGCCTCCATCGACGAGGTGTTCAAGACCATCGCCGAGGCCGTGGCCATCGTCATCCTGATCATCCTGCTCTTCCTCGGCTCCTTCCGCTCGGTCCTGATGCCGGTGGTGACGATCCCGCTCTCGCTTCTGGGGGTGCTCTTCATCCTCTATCTGGCCGGTTACTCCATCAACCTGCTGTCGCTGCTGGCCATGGTCCTTGCCATCGGCCTCGTGGTGGATGACGCCATCGTCGTGGTGGAAAACATCCACCGCCATATCGAGGAAGGCTTCCGCCCGATTCAGGCCGCCTTCATCGGCATGAAGGAAATCTTCGGCCCCGTCGTCGCCATGACGATCACCCTCGCCGCCGTCTTCGCGCCGCTGGCCTTCACCGGCGGCCTGACCGGCGCGCTTTTCCGCGAATTCGCCGTCACGCTGGCGGGCGCGGTGATCATCTCGGGCCTTGTCGCCGTGACCATCACCCCCATGATGTCCGCCCGCCTTTTGCAGAAGGGCGGCCATTCCCGCTTCCAGATCGCGGTCGATCGCGGCTTCGACCGCCTCGCCGGCTGGTATGAACGCCGCGTCTCCTCCTCGCTCGATTACCGCCCCGTCACCATCCTGCTGGTCGTCGTGCTGATGGGCCTGACCGGCTATCTCTTCTCCAAGACCTCCACCGAACTCGCCCCGGAAGAAGACAGCGGCGCGCTCTTCTCCTTCGTCAACGCCCCCCCCTACGCCACCTCGGCCTATACCCGCACCTATGTCGACCAGATGCGCGACCTGACCAAGGACCTGCCCGAGCTTTCGGCCAATTTCTCGGTCGTGGGCTTTGGCGGGGCCACCAATTCCGGCATCGCCCTCTGGGCCTTCAAGGACTGGGCCGAACGTGACCGCAGCCAGGCCGAAATCCAGGCCGATCTGCAGGGCCGCCTCGGCGCCATCGCGGGCGTGCAGGCCTTCGTCTTCGCGCCCCCCTCCCTGCCCGGCGCGGGCGGCGGCCTGCCGGTCAGCCTCGTGCTGCAATCCACAGGCCCCTCCGACCGCATCTTCGAAGTGGCCGAGGAAGTGCGCGCCGCCGCCATGGCCTCCGGCCGCTTCATCGTGGTGCAGAACTCGCTCTCCTACAATTCCTCGCAGGTCGTCCTGCGCATCGACCGTGACCGCGCCGCCGCCCTCAACCTGCCCGCCCGCGACATCGGCACCACGCTGGGCCTGCTGGTGGGCGGCGGGGCCGTCGCGCAATTCGACCGCGACAGCAACAGCTATGACGTGATCATGCAGGTGCCCGAGGAATACCGGAACAACCCCGAACGGCTGACGGATTTCTACATCCGCTCCGCCACCGGCCAGATGGTCCCCCTCTCCGCCGTGGTCACCGTGGAAACCCGCGTCGCCCCCGCCGCCATCGAACAGTTCAACCAGTTGAACTCCACCACCCTTGCCGCCCTGCCCATCCCCGGCGTCAGCACCGGCGACGCCCTGCAGGTTCTGGTGGACGAGGCGGAAAAGGCCATGCCCGACGGCTTCTTCATCGACTATTCCGGCCAGTCCCGGCTGGAAGTGACCGAGGGCAACACCATCCTCCTCGCCTTCGGTCTGGCCGTGGTGGTGATCTACCTCGTCCTCGCCGCGCAATTCGAAAGCTTCCGCGATCCGCTGATCATCATGATGTCGGTGCCGCTGTCGATCTTCGGGGCCATCGTGCCGCTGAACCTCGGCCTTGGCACGCTGAACATCTACACGCAGGTGGGGCTGATCACCCTGATCGGGCTGATCACGAAACACGGCATCCTTCTGGTGGAATTCGCCAACCAGCTCCGGCGCGAACGCGGCCTTTCCGCGCGCGAAGGGATCGTGGCCTCCGCCAAGGTCCGCCTGCGGCCCATCCTGATGACCACCGCCGCCATGGCGCTGGGGGTGATCCCGCTGATCACCGCCGATGGCGCGGGGGCCGCCGCGCGCTATTCGGTGGGCCTCGTGATCTTCTCGGGCATCGTGGTGGGGACGATCTTCACCCTCTTCGTCGTGCCCGCCTTCTATACGCTGATCTCGCGCAAGGAGCTTGCGAAACCGGTCGAAGACCCGGTCGCCAGCCACTGATCCCACCCGCAGCGGGTACGAATTTTCTGCGAAAATTCCCCCGCTGCGCCCCCCCACCGCACCGCAGGTGCCCGAATTTTCGCAGAAAATTCGCCCCCCACCCCAACAGAATTTTCGCAGAAAATTCGTAGGCCCCCGTCACAGCCCCGCGACGATCACCACCGCCACATCGGCGGCCCCCGCCCGCGCCGCCCGCGCGGCGCGGTATTCCGCGCTGTCATAACAGGCCCGCGCCGCCGCCAGATCGGGAAACTCGATCACCACATGCCGCGCATGGGCAGGCCCTTCAAGAACCTCCGCCTCGCCCCCCCGCGCAAGGAACCGCGCCCCGAACCGCGCAAAGGCCGCAGGCGCCAGCGCCTGATACCCCGCATAGCGTTCCGCATCCGTCACCGTGACATGGGCAATCCAATAGGCCGCCATCATCCCCCCTCCAGCGCCCGCTGCGCCAGCCGCGCCGCCTCGTCCAGATGCGCCTCCACCGCCCGCCGCGCCGCCGCGCCATCCCGCGCCGCAATCGCCGCCGCGATCCGCGCCATCCGCTCCGGCCCCGGCACCTCCCGATCCGCCGCCGCCAGCGTCAGCGCCCGCAACCGGCTGATCCGCCCGTTCAGGCGCTGCACGATCTCCCAAGCGACCTCGTGCCCCGCCGCGCGGAAGATCACCTCGTAAAACCGCGTCGTCGCCGCGAAAAGCCGCGCCTCGCCCCCTGCCCGGATCTCCTCCAGCGCGGCGGCCAGCGCCGCATCCACCCCCGCATCGGCCACGCCCGCACAGGCCTCCGCCGCGCTGCCCTCAAGCTGCCGTCTGATGTCATAGACCTGCCGCGCCAGCGCCCAATCCATCCGCGCCACCACCGGCCCCCGGTTGGGCAGGCTCTCCACCAGCCCCTCCGCCTCCAGCACGCGGATCACCTCGCGCACCACCGACCGGCTCACCCCCAACTGATCGCAAAGCGTCCGCTCCACCAACCGCGCCCCGCCGGGAAAGCGCCCCGCGATGATCGCCCCGCGCATCCGCTCAAGCGCCATCCCCCGCAGGGTCTGCGGCGGGCGGTCGATGCGCAAATCGTCGGGCGGGGGCCTGTCCATCCGCGCAGACTAGCCAATCCGCCCCGTCCCGGCAACGACTCATTGACATTCCGTATTCTGGTATACCAACATACAATCATCCAAAGCCCAGAGGTCCCCGATGCCCGCCCAGATCCGCAAGACGCTGCTTCATGTCGAAACCACGCTGATCGAGGGCGGCCGCAGCGCCCGCCGCCCGCTGAAACTGATCGGCGCGGCGGCGGTGGTGAAAAACCCATGGGCCGGGATGGGCTTTGTCGAGGATCTGAAACCCGCCATCCACGACGTCGCCCCCGAACTGGGCGCCCTGCTCACCGGCATGATCCTCGATGCCGCAGGCGGCGGGGACATGGTCGAAGGCTATGGCAAGGCCGCGATCGTGGGGCTGGAGGGCGAGGTGGAACACGCCTCCGCCCTGATCCACACCCTGCGCTTCGGCAACCATTACCGGCAGGCCGTGGGGGCCAAGACCTATCTCGCCTTCACCAATATCCGCGGCGGGGCCAACACGCCCATCATGATCCCCCTGATGGACAAGAACGACGAAGGCCGCCGCTCGCATTACCTGACCGTCCATTTCGCCATCCCCGACGCCCCTGCCGCGGATGAGATCGTGGTCGCCCTCGGTGCCTCCATCGGTGGCCGCCCGCATCATCGCATCGGCGACCGCTATCAGGATCTGAAGGATCTGGGCCATGATGTCGAAAACCCTGCGGCTGTCTGACGGGCAAACCGCGGGCCTCATCGAGGTGGGCCCGAAGGACCGCGCGGGCGAACCGCTCCTCCTGATCCACGGCGTGGGCCTCAATGCCCGCGCCTGGGCCCCCCAGATCGCCGCGCTGGCCGCCACCCACCGCGTCTTCGCCGTCGACATGCCGGGGCATGGCACGTCCACCCCCCTCCCCCCCGGCGCGGCCCTGCCCGATTACGTCGCATGGGCCGCCCGCGTGATCGTCGCGCTCAACGCAGGCGCGGTGAATGTCGCGGGCCATTCCATGGGCGCGCTCATCGCCACGGGCCTTGCCGCCGATTACCCCGAACTCATCCGCCGCGTCGCCGTGCTGAACGCCGTCCATCGCCGCACACCCGAGGCCCGCGCCGCCGTCACCGCCCGGGCCGAGGCGATGGCCCAAGGCACCTTCGACGCCGAGGCCCCGCTTGACCGCTGGTTCACCCGCGGCCCCGCCGATGCCGCCCCCCGCGCGCAGGTTGCCCGCTGGCTGCACGAGGTGGATCCGGCAGGCTATGCCGCCGCCTACCGTGCCTTCGCCACCGGCGACGATGTCTATGCCGACCGCTGGCAGGCCATCACCTGCCCCGCCCTCGTCCTCACCGGCGACGGCGACCCCAACTCCACCCCGGAAATGACCCGCCTCATGGCCGCCACCGCGCCCCGAGGCCGCGCCGTGGTGATCGAAGGCCACCGCCACATGGTCAACCTCACCGCCCCCGACCGCGTGACACAGGCGCTGCGCGACTGGCTCGGCACGCCCCTCATGGCCACCAGCGAAGGATTGCACGCATGACCGACAGCCCCGATCCCCGCCGCGCGCTCCGCGATGCCTTCGGCACCTTCATGACGGGCGTCACCGTCGTCACCACCCGCGACGCCGCCGGAAACCCCTTGGGCTTCACGGCAAACAGCTTTTCCTCCGTCTCGCTCGACCCACCGCTGCTCTTGGTGCAAATCGCCCGCAACTCGGCCAATCACGCGGCCTTCACCACCGCCCCCGGCTTCGCCGTCAACATCCTGTCCGAAGGGCAGAAACACATCTCCAACACCTTCGCCCGCCCCGTCCCCGACCGCTTCGCCGGGATCGACTGGCAGCCCGGCCCCCAAGGCAGCCCGATCCTGCCCGATGTCGCCGCATGGTTCGACTGCACCCCCCACCAGATCGTCGAGGCCGGCGATCACACCATCCTCATCGGCCGCGTCGCGGCCTTCCACGCCTCGGCCGCGCCGGGCCTCGGCTATTATCGCGGCACCTATTTCACCCCCGTCGCCACCCAGACCGCCGTTCCCACCGGCCCCGATATCATCGTCTCCGCCATCATCGAACGGCAGGGGCAGGTCCTCCTCATCGACGATGGCTTCGGCGGCCTGACGCTCCCCACCGCCCGCGTCGGCCGCGACGGCACCTTCGCCACCCTCGCCGCCCTCATCGCCGACAGCGGCATCGAGGCCGCCGCAGGCCCGCTCTACTCCGTCTACGAAGACGTGGCCCGCGGCCAGCAGCACATCGCCTTCCGCTGCCCCGCCACCCCCACCGCCCCGCCCCGCCGCGGTGCCTTTGTCGACCTTGCCCCCGCCTCCTTCACCGAAGTCACCGATCAGGCGCTACGCACCATGCTCGACCGTCTCGCCGATGAATCCCGCATGGGCAATTACGGCATCTATTTCGGCAACCAGAACGCAGGCCGCGTCACCCCCGTCGCGCAGGAGAAGTCCAAATGAAATTCTCGCTCTTCCTCCATATGGAGCGTGTCAGCCCCGACGACAGCGAACTCCGCCTCTATGACGAGATGCTGGAGCTGTGCCACATGGCCGATGAAGGCGGCATGTCCACGATCTGGACAGGCGAACATCACGGCATGTCCTTCACCATCGCCCCCAACCCCTTCCTCAACCTGATCGACATCGCGCGCCGCACCAAACATGTCCGCCTCGGCACCGGCACCGTCATCGCCCCCTTCTGGCACCCGATCCGCCTGGCGGGCGAGGCCGCGATGACCGACATCATCACCGGCGGGCGCCTTGAACTTGGCATCGCGCGCGGGGCCTACAGCTTTGAATATGAACGCATGGTTCCGGGCCTCGATGCCTGGAACGCGGGCGGGCGGATGCGCGAACTGATCCCCGCGATCAAGGGCCTCTGGCAGGGCGATCACGCGCTCGATGGCCAATACTGGCAATTCCCCGCCACCACCTCGGCCCCGAAGCCCCTGCAACAGCCCCACCCGCCGATCTGGGTGGCGGCGCGCGATCCGAACAGCCATGAATTCGCCGTCTCGCAAGGGTGCAACGTGCAATGCACGCCGCTGCACAACCCGTTTTCGGAAATCGAAAGCCTGATGCAGCGCTTCAACGATGCCTGCGCCAAATCCCCCGAAACCCCGCGCCCCAAGATCATGGTCCTGCAACACGGCTATGTCGCCACCGACCGCGCCGATGCCGATCTTGCGGCGCAGGAACTCAACCGCTTCTACGCCTATTTCGGCGCATGGTTCCTGAACAAACGCCCCATCAAGCAGGGCCTCATCGAACCCCTGACCGACGCCGAAATCGCCGCCCACCCCTTCTATTCCCCGCAGGTCATGCGCGACAATCTTCTCATCGGCGACGCGCCCGAAATCATAGACAAACTTCACCGCATCAAGGCATTGGGCTATGACGAATTCTCGCTCTGGATCGACAGCGGCCAGTCCTTCGAACGCAAGCGCGCCAGCCTGAAACGCTTCATCGAAGACGTGATGCCCGCCTTCCAGTAAGACCAAAGGGGAACCCGGCGATGGACCGCTTCCAGCTTTATATCGACGGCGCCTTCCACGATGGCGCCGCCCGCTTCCCCAGCCTTGACCCCGCCACCGGCACCCCATGGGCCGACATGCCCGAGGCGCGGGCGGCCGAGGTGGATGCCGCCGTGCAGGCCGCCCACCGCGCCTTCACCTCCGGCCCTTGGGCAGGGATGACCGCAGGCCAGCGCGGCAAACTTCTGCTTAAACTGGCCGATCTCGTGGCCGAAGCCTCCTCCGATCTCGCCCGCCTCGAAACCCGCGACACGGGCAAGATCATCCGCGAAACCACCGCCCAGATCGCCTATGTCGCGGAATACTACCGCTATTACGCAGGGTTGGCCGACAAGATCGAAGGCGCGCACCTCCCCATCGACAAACCGGATATGGAGGTCTGGACACGCCGCGAACCCGTCGGCGTGGTGGCGGCCATCGTGCCGTGGAACTCGCAACTCTTCCTCTCTGCCGTGAAACTGGGGCCAGCCCTCGCCGCAGGCTGCACCGTGGTGCTGAAGGCGTCCGAGGATGGCCCCGCCCCCCTCCTCCACTTCGCCCGCCTCATCCATGCCGCGGGCTTCCCCCCCGGCGTGGTGAACATCCTCACGGGCTTCGGCCCCACCTGCGGCCATATCCTCACCACCCACCCCAAGGTCGCCCATATCGCCTTCACAGGAGGCCCCGGCACGGCCCGCGCCGTGGTGCGCAACTCCGCCGAAAACCTCGCCTCCACCTCGCTGGAACTCGGCGGCAAATCCCCCTTCATCGTCTTTGACGATGCCGATCTCGACTCTGCCGCCAATGCGCAGGTCTCGGGCATCTTCGCCGCCACCGGCCAATCCTGCGTCGCAGGCTCGCGCCTTCTGGTGCAGGCGGGCGTCAAGGACGCCTTCCTCGCCCGGCTGAAGGCCAAGGCCGAGGCGATCCGCATCAGTGCCCCCGATGACATGACAACCGAGGTAGGCCCCCTCTGCACCGCCCGCCAGCGCGATCATATTGCGGCCACCATCGCCGCCTCCCTCGCCCGCGGCGCGAAACTCGTCACCGGCGGCACCGCCCTGCCCGGCCCCGGCTTCTACTTCGCGCCCACCATCCTCGATTGCTCCGCCGCGCCCGATGCCCCCGCGCTGGCCGACGAATTCTTCGGCCCCGTCCTCGCCGTTACCACCTTCGAAACCGAGGATGAGGCGCTGGCCAAGGCCAATGACACGGCCTATGGCCTCGCCTCCGGGGTATTCACAAAATCTCTGACCCGCGCGCATCGCATGATCCGGGGCATCCGGGCGGGCGTCGTCTGGGTCAACACCTACCGCGCCGTTTCGCCCATCGCGCCCTTCGGGGGGCATGGCCTGTCCGGCCATGGCCGCGAAGGGGGCCTTGCGGCGGCGCTCGACTATACCACGACGAAAACCGTCTGGCTCCGCACCTCCGACGATCCGATCCCCGACCCCTTCATCATGCGTTAGGATTTACCGCGTCGCCCGGGAAAAAGGGGCCGCGCGTATGCACAGCCGTCTGCACCGCGCGCCTGCACCGGCTGTGGCACGCCCCTTTTGGCATTATCGCAGGATTTCAACCGCTTGCCCGGCACGGTGCAACCGGGCGCCACCCCCGGTTAACCCTGCCCTGCGCCTCACTCCAGCCGCGCCTGCAACCGGGCCAGTTCCACCGAATTCCGCGCCCCGGTCTTCTGCAGAACCCGCGCCCGATGCACCTCCACCGTCCGGATCGAAATGCCAAGCTGGTCCGCGATCTGCTTGTTCAACTGCCCCTCAAGGATCAGCCGCATTACATCCACCTCCCGCCCCGAAAGCGACGCGAACCGCGCCGCCAGATCGGCCCGGCTGGTGCTTTCCGTGGCGCGGCTCTGATGCAGGTCCATCGCGCGCAGGGCAAGTTCGACGATCTGATTGTCATTGAAGGGTTTTTCCAGAAAATCAAAGGCCCCGCCCTTCAAGGTTTGCACCGCAAGGGGCACATCCGCATGCCCCGTCAGAAAGATCACCGGCGGCAGCGCGGCCCCCCCACCCTCGGCCTGCGCCAGCGCATCCACCAGTTGCGGCCCCGTCATCCCCTCCATCCGCACATCCAGGATCAGGCAGCCGCAATCCGCCTGCGGCCAAGCCGCCAGAAAGGCCTCCCCCGATGGCCAAAGCCGCGTTTCGATCCCGCGCGAGGCAAAGAGAAAGGCCAGGCTGTCGCGCAAAACCTCTTCATCATCAACAACATGCACGGCAAAGCTGAGTGGTTCTTCGCTCATGCCCTCTCCCCCTCCGCGGCCCTCGCAACCGGCTCCTCCGGCACCTCCCGCAGGATCGGCAAGCGGACGGTAAAGATCGTCCCGCCCCCCGGATTTGGCTGATGCGACAGGCTGCCTTTCAGCATTTCCATGATCGACCGGCAGATCTTCAACCCCATCCCCATGCCCTGGCTCTTGGTGCTGGTGAAAGGGTCGTAAAGCTGCGTCACGATCTCTTCCGCGATGCCCGGCCCCTGATCCGCCACATCCAGCCGCACCATCCCCCCCTCGGATCGCAGCCGCACCTCCAGCCGGTCCCCCGCCCGCGGCCCCTGCGCCATGGCCTCAAGCCCGTTGCGGATCAGGTTCACCATCACCTGCTCGATCAGGATCCGGTCGGCCATCACCGCCTCCACACCCTGCGGGGGCAGGTCCAGCACCAGCCGCGCCCGCATCTCACGCGCCTCCGCCGCCATCAATTCGATGGCATCCGCCGCCACCTCGCCCAGATCCAGCGGCACCAGCCGCGGCTCGCGCTTTTTCACAAAATCCTGTATTCTCCGTATGATAAGCCCCGCCCGCCGGGCCTGCACGGACAGCTTTTCAAAGGCCAGCCTCACCTGCGGCGAACCCTGCTGCCCCGCCTCGATAAGGTTCATCCCCCCCGCCGCATAGGATGCGATCGCCCCCAGCGGCTGGTTCAACTCATGCGCGAGGGTCGAGGCCATCTCCCCAAGCGTCACCAACCGCCCGGTGCGCGCCATGCTCTCATCCTGCGCCCGGGCGAGGCGCGCCGCGGCCTTGGCCTCGGTGATGTCGATGATCGACCCCATCCACCCCTGATGCCGCCCCGCCGGGTCGATCAGCGGCGCTTCATAGACCTGCACGTCGATTTCCGTGCCATCCGCCCGCCGGAACCGCGTCTCAAAGCTTTGCGGCACCAGCGCCCCTTCCGCCAGTTGGCGCTGCCGGTCCAGCGTTTCCTCGATCCGGTCCGGCGCCCAATAGGGCATGGGCGGCGCATGCCCGATCAGCGCCTCCGCCGGCAACCCCACCAGCTTGGCAAAGGCCGCGTTGACATAAAGGATGCGCCCCGCATGATCCTTGGCCCGCAGGCCCACGGTCAGGCTTTCCTCCATCGACCGGCGAAAGGCCATCTCCGCACTCAACCGCGCCTCGGCCCGGCGGCGATGCGCGGCATTGCGCTGCACCACCAGCAAGGCAAGGATAGAAAAGGTCGCGAGGCCCACACTGGCGATCAGCAGGGCCGAATTGCCAAAGGCGGGCGGGCTGTCATAGGCGGTGATCGTCAGATGCGTTCCGGCCAGCGGCGGATCAAAGCTGATGCTATGCGCGGGGGCCGCCTCGGCCAGCGGGCGGCGGCTGCGCTGTGCAAGTGTCTGGGAAGGATCACTTATCCGCACGGCATATTGCTCGGCGATCCACCACGGCACATGCCGCTCCAGCATCAAGGGCAGGGAAATCGCGGCCACCACCACCCCGCCATCCGCGCCCGACTGGCGCAGCGCCATCGGCACCACCCCCTCAACCACGGGGCCATAGACCGGGCGCGCCGTGCTGCCCGCCCCACGCAACAGCGTATCGACAAGCGCCTGCCCCACCGGCGCAACCCCCGCCGGAACCGAGGCCACGGCCCGCCCCTCGCGGTCGAACCACTGCACGCTCAGCACTTCGGGGTTGCTGGCCACATGCACCCTTGCCCGCGCCTGCAGCGTGCCCGCCGCCGTGCCGCTGGCGGCATCCAGCGCAAGGCGCACCAGCATGTCCTCATCCACCGCCATCTGGAAACGCAGGCTCTGCTCCACCCACAGCGCATCCGTGGCCAGCGTCGTCTGCGCGCGCTCCGCATCGGCCCGCGCCAGCACCCAGACCAGCGCCCCCACCAGCGCCACCAGCGCCACGATCGCCACCAGCGGGATCAGAGACAGCATGTCCCAGCGCCGCGAGCGCATGAGGCTCTCGGTCACCCGGATATCCGGGCCATACCCCGGGGCGGGGTCCGGTGTGGCGATCCTCGACGTGCCCGTTCCTCCCATGGCTGGACACTCGCCCCGTTGTGGCACCCTGCCCCCGGCCTGTCCATTGTGGAAAGCCACAATAGCGCGACTGGCACTTTTGCGTCACCAAGGGCACATTCCGCCGGGGAGGGCGGACTTGAGGAGGAGAAGAAGAATGCTGACCCGTCGCACCCTCGGCGCCCTGCTGGGCGCCACCACGCTGGCCCTGTCGCTGGCCGTTCCTGCCGCCGCGCAGGACAAGATCATCATCAAGTTCAGCCACGTCGTCGCGCCCGACACGCCCAAGGGCAAGGGTGCCGCCAAGTTCGAGGAACTGGCCGAGCTTTACACCAACGGCGCCGTGGATGTGGAAGTCTATCCCAACAGCCAGCTCTACAAGGACAAGGAAGAGATGGAGGCGCTGCAACTCGGCGCGGTCCAGATGCTGGCCCCGTCGCTGGCCAAGTTCGGCCCCCTCGGCGTGCAGGACTTCGAGGTTTTCGACCTGCCCTTCATCTTTGCCGATTATGACGCGCTGCGGAAGGTGACGCAGGGCGAAGTCGGCCGGATGCTGCTGGCCAAGCTGGAAGACAAGGGCATTACCGGGCTGGCCTACTGGGACAACGGTTTCAAGATCATGTCGGCCAATAGCCCCTTGAAATCGCCCGATGATTTCCTCGGCCTGAAGATGCGCATCCAGTCCTCCAAGGTGATCGAGGCCTATATGAACGCGCTTGGCGCGGTGCCGCAGGTCATGGCCTTCTCCGAGGTGTATCAGGCGCTGCAGACAGGCGTCGTGGACGGCACGGAAAACCCGCCCTCGAACATGTACACCCAGAAGATGAACGAGGTGCAGACCCATGCCACCGTGTCGAACCACGGCTATCTGGGCTATGCGGTCATCGTGAACAAGCAGTTCTGGGACGGCCTGCCCGAAGACGTCCGCGCCGGTCTGGAAAAGGCGATGGCCGAGGCCACCGACTTTGCCAATTCCATCGCCAAGGACGACAACGATCAGGCGCTCGCCGCGATGAAGGCCGCCGGCACGACGGAATTCTACGACCTCACCCCCGAAGAACGCGCCGTCTGGATCGAGGCCCTCGCCCCGGTGCATGACGAAATGGCCGATCGCATCGGCGCCGACACCATCGCCGCCGTCAAGGGCGCGCTCGGCATGTAAGCCCGACACGGGGTCAAGGGGGGGCGCGGCCCGCGCGCCGCGCCCCCCCTGCCCACCTGTTCCGAAACCATTCCCATCCGAACCCAGCGAGGTGTGCCATGCTGCGCCTTCTCGACCGGCTGGAAGAGATCCTGATCGCCGCGCTGATTGCCGTGGCGACGCTCCTGATCTTCCTCTCCGTCACCCATCGCTTCGCCATCGGCTTCGCCGCGGATCTGGTCGCCTTCGGGCGCGGCGCCGAGATGGAGGCGCTGACAGCCTTCGCGCGGTCTCTCTTCAAGTCGATCAACGCGCTCAAGATGACCTGGGCACAGGAAGCCTGCATCTATCTCTTTGTCTGGATGGCGAAATTCGGCGCAGCCTATGGCGTGCGCACCGGCATTCACGTGGGTGTCGACATCCTCGCCGAACGCCTGCAGGGCCGCGCCCGCAAGACGATCACCACCATCGCCATGTCGGGCGGCATCGTCTTCACCGCGATCATCACCTGGATCGGCACCGATTTTGTCTGGCATGTCCGCCACGGCGGCCAGACCTCGCCCGATCTCGAGATGCCAATGTGGATCATCTACCTCGCCGTGCCGCTGGGATCCGCGCTGATGTGCTTCCGCTTCATCCAGGCGCTCTATCGCTATCTGACCACGGGCGAGATCGCCCATCACGATCACGGTGCCGTCGACGGCCTTGATGACGAGGCCGAGGATCTTGCAAAGGGGGGCCACGCATGACCGCCGTCATCATCTTCCTGATCCTCGCCCTGCTGCTGATCACCGGCATGCCCGTCTCCATCGCGCTGGGGCTGACGGTCTTCACCTTTCTCTTCACCCTCTCCGACGTGCCGATGGATGCCATCGCGCTGAAGCTTTTCACCGGGATCGAGAAATTCGAGATCATGGCGATCCCCTTCTTCATCCTCGCCGGAAACTTCCTCACCCATGGCGGCGTGGCGCGACGGATGATCCGCTTTGCGTCGTCCATGGTCGGGCATTGGTATGGCGGGCTGGGTCTGGCCTCGGTCCTGTCCTGTGCGCTGTTCGCCGCGATCTCGGGCTCCAGCCCGGCGACGGTGATGGCGGTGGGCTCCATCCTGCTGCCCGCCATGGTGAGGCAGGGCTACCCGGCCCAGTTCGGCGTGGGCACCATCACCAGTTCCGGCGGCCTCGGCATCCTCATCCCGCCTTCCATCGTGATGGTGATGTATGCGGTGGCGACCAGCGGCATGGTCGTTCAGGGGCCGAACGGCGATCCCGTCATGTCCGCCTCCATCGGCGACCTGTTCATCGCGGGCGTCGTGCCGGGGCTGATCCTGGCCATGATGCTGGCCGGAACCACCACTTTCCGCGCCTGGCGCAACGACTATCCCCGCCAGCCCCGCGCCTCCTTTGGCGCGCGCTGGCAAGCCTTCCGCGAAAGCGTCTGGGGATTGATGCTGATCGTGATCATCATGGGCGGCATCTATGGCGGCATCTTCACCCCGACCGAGGCCGCCGCCGTTTCCGCCGTCTATGCCTTCATTGTCGCGGTCTGGGTCTACAAGGACATCAAGCTGTCCGAGGTGCCGAAGGTGCTGCTTTCTTCGGCTGCGATGTCGGCGATGCTGCTCTATATCATCACCAATGCCGTGATGTTCGCCTTCATCCTGACCTCGGAACAGATCCCGCAGACCCTGTCGGAATGGATCGTGTCGCTGGGCCTCGGGAAGGTGGGCTTCCTTCTGGTCGTCAATGTGCTGCTCCTGATGATCGGCATGGTGATGGAACCTTCGGCCATCGTTCTGATCATGGCCCCGATCCTCTATCCCGTCGCCATGGCGCTGGGGGTGGATCCGGTCCATTTCGGCATCATGCTGGTGGTGAACATGGAAATCGGGCTCTGCACGCCACCGGTCGGGCTGAACCTCTATGTGGCCTCGTCCCTGTCCCGCCTTGGCCTGACCGAGGTGACCCGCGCCACCTGGCCCTGGCTGCTGACGATGCTGACCTTCCTGATGCTGATCACATATATCCCCGAGATCACGCTCTTCCTGCCGCGCCTTCTGGGGATGTGACAGGCACCGATTATGGCCCGGGCCGCGCAGAACCCGCGCGGCCCGCGCCCTTGCGGGCCACCAGCCCGATCACCGCAGACATCCCGTCATGCCCCGCCCCTTCCGACAGGACGGTTTCCTCTTCGGCCAGATGCAGGATCTCGAAACCGGCAAAGGCCTCGCGCAGCATCGGCGCGGTGTAAAGCTGGTCGGGCTGCGACGGCCCGCCCGTGCCATGGCGCAACTGCGCGGGCGTATAGCCCTGCAGAACCAGCAGACCACCCGGCCGCAACGCATGGCACATCCCGGCCCATTTGCGCGCACGATCCGCAGGCCCGCTGAACTGGCTGAAGATATCGACCACCAGATCGAAACCCGCCTCCGGATAGGCCCAGTCATGGACATCCGCCTCGACCAGTTCCAGCGCAACCCCGCGCCGCGCCGCAAGGGCCGCCGCCTTCCGCTGCGCCACATCAGAGAAATCCAGCGACAGCACCTCCCAGCCCTGCTCTGCCAGCCAGACGCCATTGCGCCCCTCGCCATCGGCAACGCACAGCGCCCTGCCCGGCAAAAGCCCCTCGGTCTGCCGTCGCAGAAAGGCATTGGGAGCCTCGCCGAAAAGATAGCCTTCGCTGTCGAACCGCGCGTTCCATCGGGCTAGATCGGGGCGCGTCATAGCGGGATCACCTTTCGCCTGCCGCGGCCCTCAGGCCGCCTTTCCCCGAAAGAACAGCGATTGCGCCGTATAGACAAGGATCGCCGCGCCGACGGCGCCCAACCCGGCCACGCCCAGAAGCACGATCACATCCACCGGCCCGCCGATATCGTGCAGATGCGAATGCGTCATCGCCTGCACGAAGACCACCGCCGCAACCGCGCCAAAGGGCATGGACAGCTGTGCCAGCAGGAACTTCCGCATCGACATCGACCGGTCGCGCACCAGCACGTAAAGATAGGCCCCCGTGACAAGCGCGGCCGCGATGACCATGGCCCAGAACAGGCCGCGCCCGAAGATCTCTTCAAAGACCGCGATCAGCGTTCCGAATGTCAGTTCCTTCATCGTTCCCTCCTCAGGCCTTGCCACGCAGCATCGCATTGTAGGTGGCCTTCAGCGCCACCTCCTTCATCAGCCAGCTGATCCACAACTCCTCCAGCGGGGCGATCACGCCGGGGAAGGATGGCACCAGATTGTTGTGATAGTCGAATTCGACAAGCATCGCCCGCCCCACGCGGGTGATCATCGGGCACGAGGTATAACCGTCATAGACCGCCGTCCCCTCTCCACCTTCGATGGCGGCGATCAGATGATCCTCCACCACCGGCACCATCCACTTCACCGATGCCGCCGTCTTGCCCTTGGGCACGCCCGCCACATCTCCCAGCGCAAAGATCTCGGGATAACGCAGATGGCGCAGGGTCTTCATGTCCACCTCGACCCAGCCCTGATCCGTCCATTTGTCGCCCCAGGACAGGCCCGATTGGCGGATCACATCGGGCGCGCGCTGCGGCGGAATGACGTGAAGATAGTCATAGGGCAGCTCGACATCCCGCTTCACCTCGGCCGCGGTCACCGGATCCAGCGTCGTCTCGACAAAGGTCGCCCGCTTCGCGCCCGGGTCGATGGATTTCAGCACATGCCCGTAATGGCCCTGAAATCCCCGCTCCTCGAACAGCATGCGAAGCTTCTCGGCAACGATCGGCACCGAGAAAAGCGTCTGTTGCGGCGCGGCATAGTGGATCTCGTGTCGGCCCGCGCCAAGGTTGCGGTTGGTGATGTCGTCGATCAGGAAGGTATGCTTCAGCGGCGCGCCTGCGCATTTCATCTCGGTCGCGGGGCGCGTGAACAGACCCACGCCCCCCGTTTCCGAAAAGGCCCGCGCCGCCTCCCATGTCCGCGCCGCATGTTCCGGCCCGGCATAAAGCGCGCCGATCCCGTTCTTGCCGACCAGATCCAGCGAAAACCCCTCGATGGCGTCGTGATCCAGCACCAGCCCGGGCGCGACGATCAGGAAATCATAATCCAGGTTCTGCCCACCGGTCGTCGCCACCTTGCGGCTGACCGGGTCGATCGCGGCGGCATTCTCGGCCACCAGCGTGATCCCCTCCGGCAGCCAGTCGGTCGTCTTCGACTGCGTGTAGGAAGCCGGCTTCAACCCGGCCGCCACCAGCGACAGGCCGGGCTGATACAGGTGTTCGGCCCGCGCATCCACGATGGTGATCTGCGCGCCCTCTAGCCGCTCGACCAGACGATTGACCAGCGCCGTCCCCGCCGCCCCCGCCCCAATGATCACGATGCGGGCCTTCGTCGCGACACGGGCCGCGCGGGCCGGCCGGCCAAGACTGGCCGCCACAAGCCCGGCTGCGCCGAACCCCAGAAACGCGCGGCGCGATGTCGATGGACCGATCAGGGTCATTGGCTTCTCCTCCAGAATTATCTGACATCCCTGCCACAAGTTTTCCCGGGGACCCTTGATCTGGATCAAACGAATTCCAAAACTTGAATTCAACGGGCTGCACGGCAAATCACCTTGCCAGTCGCGACAGGCTGGCTTGGCCATCACGTCGCGACAAAGCGGCTTTCGCGCACAGGGCAACCGTATCGGCGGGGCAGCCTTCCGCCCCCCCGCCGACACCGAAACGCGGGATCAGTCCCGCGCGGGACGCGCCGGTGTGGGGCCGTCGCGATTAAGAAGTTTCTCGTCTTCCTTCAGTTCCAGCCACATCGCGTTCATCACCGCGAAGATCGCCGCCAGCGGCAGTCCGAGAAGCCAGGCAAAATACCACATCTTTCCATCCCTTCCGATCAATAGACCGAATGCGTGTTTTCGGTGACATCCGCTTCGGTGACCTTGCCCCACAGCACTTTGTAGACCCAGGCCGTGTAGAGCAGGATCAGCGGCATGAAGATCAGCGTCACCACCAGCATAATGAACAGCGTCAGATGCGAAGAGGAACTGTTCCACACCGTCAGCGAAGATTGCGGATCGCTGCTCGACGGCATGATGAAGGGAAACATCGTCAGCCCTACCGACGAGATCACCCCAAGGATCGCCATCTTGGAAAAGAGCAGCGTCGAAACCTCGCGCCCGGCGCGCAGGCCAAGAAAGGTCAACATCCCCCCGACAATCCCCATCACCGGCGCAAACACGATCCACGGCCGCTCGGCATAAGCGGTCAGCCATGTCGCCGTGCGCTCCACCTCGAAATGCAACGGGTTCGACGGCCCGCCCGTCACGTAATCGCCCACGATCCGGAACCCCTCGATGCCATAGGCCATCCAGACACCGGCCAGCGCATAGGCCGCAACCGCCACCAGCGCCGCCACCGATCCGATGGCCCGCGCCCGCGCCCGGACCGCGCCTTCCGCCTTCAGCGTGAGCCATGCTCCGCCATGCATCACCAGCATCGCCAGCGAGACAACACCCGCCAGAACCGAGAAAGGATCGAGAAGCCCGATGAACTTTACATACCAGACCCCCTCATAGATCGTGTGCAGATCCTCGGTGAAATGGAAGGGCACACCCTGGATCACATTGCCCACCGCCACACCGAACAGCAGCGCAGGCACCACGCCCGAGGCGAACAGCGCCCAGTCCCAGGCCGACCGCCATGTCGCGCTGTCGCGCTTGGAGCGATACTTGAACGCCACAGGCCGCACGATGAAGGCCGAAAGAACGACGAACATCGCAAGGTAGAAGCCGGAGAAGGACACCGCATAAAGCGGCGGCCAGGCGGCAAAGATCGCCCCGCCACCCAGGATGAACCATACCTGGTTCCCCTCCCAGACCGGGCCCACGGTGTTGATCGCCACCCGCCGCTCAACATCGGTCCGCCCCACGAAGGGGATCAGCGCGCCCACCCCCATGTCGAACCCGTCGGTCAGGGCAAAGCCGATCAGCAGGACACCCAGCAGGAGCCACCAGGTCACGCGAAGGAATTCATAGTTCAGAAGTTCATGCAGGATCATGGTTCTTACTCCGCCGGCTGAAGGTCGGGTTGGGCGATGGCATCGGCATTGCGCCGCCCGGCCAGCCGGTCATTGTGGCGTCGCACCCAGGCTTCGGTTTCCGAAACATCCTGGAAGGGGCCCTTGCGGATGTATTTCAGCATCAAGCCCATCTCGATGACGAAAAGGACAGAGTAGAAGGTGATGAACCCCGCCAGCGTCAGCGCCACCTCGGTGATCGACAGGGCCGACACCGACATGGCCGTAGGCAGCACCCCATCCACCGTCCAGGCTGGCGGCCGAATTCGGCCACGAACCAGCCCATCTCGGCCGCGATCCAGGGCGCAGGGATCATTACGACCGCCAAGCGCAACGCCCAGCGCGGATAGCGCATCTGCCGGAACGACGCCCGCCAGAAGAAATAGGCCATCGTCGCGATGAACCCGAAGCCAAGCCCCACCATGATCCGAAAGGCCCAGAACAGCGGCGCCACCTGCGGAACAGTATCGTTCGATGCCGCGATGATCTGCGCCTCGGTCGCCTGACGCGGGTCATCCACGTATTTCTTCAACAGGAAGGCAAAGCCCAGATCGGCGGAATGCGCCTCGAACTGCGCGGCGATGGCGGGGTCCGCCGCATCGCGCGCCTGGCGGATGTGGATCAGCGCGTCATAGGCGATGATCCCGCTGCGGATCCGCTCCTCGGCCTGCGCCACCAGATCGTTGATGCCCGGTATCTCGGTCGTCAGCGACCGCGTCCCGATCAGGCCCATCGCCCAGGGAATTTCGATGGCATAATGCGTCTCGCGGGTTTCCTGATCCGGAAAGCCGATCAGATTGAATGGCGCGGGCGCTTCATGCGTGTCCCACATCGCCTCGATGGCGGCCAGTTTCATCTTCTGGCTATGCGTGGCGGAATAGCCGCTCTCATCGCCCAGCAGCACCACCGAAAAGGCCGAGGCAAGGCCAAAGGCTGCCGCCACCGTGATCGACCGTCGCGCCAGTTCGACATGGCGATCCCGCAGCAGATACCAGGCCGACACGCCGATGACGAAGACCGCTGCCGTCACATAGCCCGCCGAAACGGTATGAACGAATTTCGCCTGCGCCACCTCGTTGAACAGCACCGCGAAGAAATCCGTCATCTCCATCCGCATGGTCTGCGGGTTGAACGCCGCCCCTACCGGGTTCTGCATCCAGCCATTGGCGATCAGGATCCACAGCGCCGAAAAGTTGGATCCGATCGCCACCAGCCAGGCCACCGTCAGATGCGCGACCTTGCTCAGCTTGTCCCAGCCAAAGAAGAAAAGGCCCACGAAGGTGGCCTCAAGGAAAAAGGCCATCAGCCCCTCGATGGCCAGCGGCGCGCCGAAGATGTCGCCAACGTAGTGGCTGTAATAGCTCCAGTTCATGCCGAACTGGAATTCCATCGTGATCCCTGTGGCCACGCCCAGAACGAAGTTGATCCCGAACAGCGTGCCCCAGAACTTGGTCATCTGCCGCCAGATCGGGCGGTTGGTCATGACATAGACCGTCTCCATGATCGCGACGATGATCGAAAGGCCCAGCGTCAGCGGCACGAAGAGGAAGTGATACATGGCCGTCATGGCAAACTGCAGCCGTGACAGCTCGACGATCCCGAAATCCATAATCCTCGCTCCAGATATCGGGGGAGCCCCCCCGGAAAACACATTCTCAATTAAGAATGTTACAAGGGTACTGGCAGGCCGGACCTTGACCCAAATCAATAACTGGCATCTTCAAGGCGACTTATTTCAGCGCGACCACCCGGTCCGCATGCTCGATCTCCACCCGCCGATGCGCCGCGATCAGGATCGCCGCATCGGGCAGAAAAGCACGGATCCCCGCCAGAACCGCCGCAGCCGTGTTCTCGTCCAGCCCTTCGGTCGGCTCATCCAGCAAAAGCAGCGCAGGCCGGCGAAGCAGCGCCCGCGCAAGGGCAAGACGCCGCCCCTCGCCGCCTGAAAATCCCTCGCCCCTTGGTCCGATCCGGCTGGAAAGCCCGCCCCGCGCCCGGATCACACCGGCCATCTGCACGGCCTCCAGCACCTGCCACAGCAGCGCCTCATCTACATTGGCGGCAATCCGCAGCGCCTCGGCCACGCTGCCCGCCATCAGCGCGCTGCGCTGGGGCACCAGCATCACCCGCGCGCGCAGTTGCGCCTCGGAAAAACCCGCCAGATCGCGCCCCGCAAGCCAGACCCGCCCCTCAGCCAGCGGATGCAACCCCGCCAGCGCCAGCAGCAGCGTCGACTTGCCGCTTCCACTCGGCCCGGTGATCGCCACCGTCTCCCCCGCCCCGACGGACAGGGTCAGCCCCGAGACCAGCGCCCGCCCCCCCCCAGGGCGCAGCAACACCGCGCCTTCGATCCGCAGCCCCGCGCCGCTTTCGCCCTGCGCCCGATCTTCCTGCACCACCCCGGGCACGGGCCCGGGCACTGGCTCGGCCTCGGCAGCCGCCACGCGGCGGGCCGCATCCGCCATCCGCCCCAGATCCGCCATCGCACGCCGAAGCGGGGCCAATGTCTCGGCCAAGGCCAGCGCCGCAAAGAAGCCCAGCGCCGCGAAGGCGGGCTCGATTCGCCCGGCCTCGGCCAGCGCGATGCCGATCCCCAATGCCCCCGCAGCCACCCCCGCACCCAGCGCCGACAGGGCCGCCCCGGCCCGCCGCTCCGCCCGATCCAACTGCCGCCGCAACGCGCGCCACCGCGCCTCTGCCGCCAGAACCGCCCCGGTCTGCGCAACAAGGCGGCCATGGACGGCAAGATCCCGCCGCGCCCCGATCAGGTCGATGAACCGGCTGCGGAAGGCCTGCCCCGCCATCTCGGCCCGGCGCGACAGGGGCACCGTGCGCCGCGCCATGGCCCACAGGATAAGCCCCGCCCCCGCCAGATATCCCCCCGTCACCCAAAGCGCGACAGCCGGCGCCACCAGAACCCACAGCACGCAAAGCGCGATGACCTGCGTCACCACCCCCGCGATCACCGGCAGGACAAGCCGCAGGGGAACCCCGTCCAGCGTATCTATATCCGCCGTCAACCGGTTAAGGGCCTGCGCCCCCCTGACCCGGATCATGCGCGGATAGGATGCCCCCAGATGGGCCGCCAGCACCTGCAGCCGCAGGCTTTCCAACGCGCGCAGGGTTGCCTCATGGGTCAGCATCCGTTCGCCATAGCGGGCGGCCGCCCGGCCTAAGGCCAGAAACCGCACCATTGCCGAAGGCCGGAACACATCAAAAACCGCCCCGCTTCCCGCCAGCCCCGCCGCCGCCGCCGCCGTGATGAACCATCCCGAGAGCCCCAGCAGCGCCGCCCCCATCACAAGCACGATCAACCCCAGCAGCGCGCCGCGCAGCATGGCCGACCGCTGGTCGCGCAGGATCAGCCGGAACACGCCCAAGAGCGCCCTCATGCCGCGCCCCCGTCCAGATGGATGATCCGGTCCATCCGGGCCGCCAGCGCCGGATCATGCGTCGCCACGATCAGCGTGGCCCCCCGCGCGGCCTGTGCCAGCAGCCCCTCGGTCACGGCGCGCGCTGTCTCGGCATCCAGATCCGCCGTTGGCTCATCCGCCAGCAGGATATCCGGCCCGGCCAGCACCGCCCGAGCCAGGGTAATCCGTCGCGCCTCACCCCCCGAAAGCCCCGCCCCCGTTTCGCCCAGCCGCGTGTCCAGCCCCCGCGGCAGCGCCGACACGACCTCGTCCACCGCCGCAGCACGCAGCGCCGCCGCCGGATCGCCCGGCCGCCCAAGCGTCAGGTTCGCCCGCAGGCTGCCCGTCAGGAAATGCGGGCTCTGCGGCATCCAGCCCAGCCGCGCCCGCCAGCCGTCGGCCGTCTCGGCGCTCAGCGCCTGCCCCGCCACCGTGATCCGCCCCTGCACAGGCAGCGCCAGCCCCGCCATCAGGCGCAGCGCGCTGGTCTTGCCGCTTCCGCTTGGCCCGACCAGCGCCACCCGCTCGCCCGGTTGCACGACGATATCCGGGATCGCCCGCCCTGACGGCGTCACGCATCCCAGCAGCGACAGGCCCGCCGGGCCCGGCAGGGGCATGGCCGGCCCGCCCGTCCCGGGCAAACGCACCCCGCCCACCGCCGCCCATGCGGCATGTTCTTCCATCACGGCAAGGGCCGCGGCCTTGTCATGCCATGCGGCCGAAAGATCCCGCAGCGGCTGAAAGAATTCGGGGGCAAGCAGCAGCAGGAAGATCCCCGCCCCCGGCGAAAGCGCAGCCCCCCAACTGCCAAAGTCCAGCGCCCCAAGCAAAGCGAACCCGACATAGACCGCCACCATCGCCACCCCGATGGCCGCGAATAGCTCCAGCACCGTGGATGACAGAAAGGCCACGCCCAGCACTGCCATGGTCCGCCTGCGCAGATCGGCCGCCTGTTGCGAAAACCCCGCCTGCACCACCGGGCCCGCCCCCAGAAGCCGGATATCCACCAGCGCCGAAAGCCGCTCCACCAAAAAGTCGTTCAACGTGCCGATCTCGGCCATCTGCCGGGCACTGGCCTCTTTGGCGGCCATCCCGACCAGCGCCATGAAAACCGGGATCAGCGGCCCCGCCACCAACAGGATCACCCCCACCGCCCATGAGTGCCAGAAGGCCAGCATCAGCAGGACCGGCGGCAGCATCATCGCCCGCGCCCGCGCCGGGGCAAAGCGCACCAGATGCGGGGCCAGAAGATCGAGCTTCTCCCCCGCCAGCGCCGACAGGGCACCCGCACCGCCGAGGGCGCTATCCTCCATGCGCTGCGCCTCTTCCGCCACCATCCCGGCCCGGGCCTGCGCGACCACGGCCTCTGCCGCTGCCTGCGCCGCGCCTTCGGCCATCATCCCCAGCACCGCCCGGATGACGCCCAGCCCAGCAAAGGCCAAAGCCACCCCCAAAGACGACGGGCTCTGCCCCTCCAGCAGCGCCCCGATCGCCCAGGCCACCACCGCCGCCTGAAGCGGCCAGACCAGCCCCGCCAACACCGAAAGCATCGCCGCCCGCCGGCTGCCCCGGCTGGCCGGATCCAGCAGCGCCCATGCTCCCGTCGCCTTGGCAGCGGTCCTTTCTGCGGCGCTCTCCATGATACCTCGCAAACCCGAATGTCAGATGCCAGTTATCGCGGTTTCACTCCGGGCAACGTGATCCATGTCAAAGTCTCCGGGCTTTCCTGCGGGTATCCGTGAAAGACGCCCCGGGAGAGTGACTTTCATGCGCCTGACAACAAAGACCAACCTCGCCGCACGCGTCCTGATGGCCTGCGCCGTGAACGACGGCATCACCCTGCGCACCGCCGAAATCGCCCAGACCTGCAACGCGTCCCTCAATCATCTGCTGCAGGTGGTGAACGGCCTGCATGCCCATGGCTTCGTGGAAACCATCCGCGGGCGCAGCGGCGGGTTGCGCCTTGCGCGCCCGGCCTCCCAGATCTCCATGGGCGCGGTCTTCCGGACGTTCGAGGCAGGCGTCCCCTTCGCCGAATGCTTCGCGCCGGAAACCAACACCTGCCCCCTTCCCGCCACCTGCCGCCTGCGCAGCTATGTCGCCCGCGCGCTCGAGGCGTTCTATCATGAAATGGACATGGTCACCCTGTCCGACCTGACCAAGGGGAACTGCGGCCTTGCCGCACTGCTTGCCGTGCCGGACAGCCTGCAGCGCAACTGCGCCGAGGCGCGGCAGACCTGACCCGCGGGCCGCGCGCAGCGGCACCGATCACCCGGCCCGCCCCTCCACATGCCGCGCCGCTGCCTCCGAGGCGATGCGGCAAGCTTGCTCCAGCGTCTTTCCCCCAGCAAGGGCCGCGGCCAGCGTGCCGGTCAGACAATCGCCCGCGCCATGGGTGCTGGCCACCCGCACCTTGCGCGCAGGCACCACGAACGCCCCCGCCCCTGATGTCACGCCAGCAAGCCCCGCGCCGCCCGCCGTCACCACCACGCTGCCGAACCGCGCCGCCAGATGCCGCGCCGCATCTAGGGCCGTTTCCAGATCGCGCACCGCCCCGGCCCCGAACATCTCGGCCTCCACGGCGTTCACCACCAGCACATCCACCACCGCCTCCAGCGCTGGCGGAATCGCACGCGCCGGGGCGGCGTTCAGGACCACCGTCACGCCCCGCGCCCGCGCGGCCCGGGCCGCGGCTAAGTTCATTTCCTCGCGGATTTCGTTCTGCAGGACCAGCGCGCGCACATCCTCCCACAGCGCGCGATCCTCGATCCCCGCCGGATCCAGCGACAGGTTCGCCCCCGAAACGATGGTGGCGGCATAATCGCCCGCGCGATCCTGAACAGCCACGCTCATGCCCGATCCCACATCCCGCAGCACCGCAACGAACCGGCGATCCACCCCGCCGCGATCCAGCGCCTCCAGCAGAAATCGGCCAAAGCCATCCTCGCCAACCGCGCCGTAGATCCGCGCCCCGGCCCCCGCCGACCGCGCCGCCACGGCCTGATTGCCGCCCTTGCCGCCGAATTTCGGATACCAGCGTTGCCCGACCGCGGTTTCATCGACCCGCGGCAGATGTTCCGCTTCCACCATGATGTCATGGTGCAGCGAACCGACAACCAGAACCACGGGCAGAACCACCGGCAGAACCACGGGCCCCTGCGACATCACCTTGCTCCTCGCCATCCGCCGGCACTGCCCCGGCCGCGCGACGATGCCGGGGATGCGGGCCGGGCGCAACTGCCAGCGCGTCCCGCCCGGGGGATCAGCGCCGCGCCTGCCCGATCATCGCGCGGACATCCAGAACCGGAAAATTCTTGCGGATCTCATGCGCCCAGGAAAACACCATCCAGCGATCCGGATGATCCGGATCAAAGCCATAGTCGATCTGGGCGATCTGATCGGGCGACATGCGCAGCACATAGGCCAGGAAATGGAACTGCTCTTCCCAGGCCTCTGCATCCATGTTGGTGAAAAGATCGGGCCGCGGCTGCGGCTCTGGATCCATCATGTCACCCC
This sequence comes from Paracoccaceae bacterium, assembly GCA_041397045.1. GTDB lineage: Bacteria > Pseudomonadota > Alphaproteobacteria > Rhodobacterales > Rhodobacteraceae > Paragemmobacter. Next base: position 6,208 of record JAWKXK010000012.1, on the reverse strand, counting down.
CTTTCTCCTCGGTCAGACTGGTCACGGCAGGCAACCGCCCGATGGACGCCTTCCACAGTGTCCCGCCCCTGCGCCCCTGTCCAGCACCGCGATGGTCCGGCACAGCGCGCGCCGCGCCGGCTCCCTCATCGCTTGACCGGCACGGCAAGCGGCGTCCATAGTTGGTTAACTTGCATAAACGACACCACTTCCCACCCCACTGCACCCGCGCCTCACGCTACGTCGTACCGGCACGATCCCCGACACCACGTCCCCAAACGACCACACCACCGAAGCGCGATCCCGGAGAAGACCATTGCACCCGAAACGCCTTGCATCCCTTGCCATCGCAGCCTTCCTCGCCCTCTCGGCTCCCACCACCGCCCAGGATCTGCCCAGCCCCGAAAGCCTGCTCGCCGGGGCCAGCGAACAGGGCGCACTGATGAACAAGTATCGCGAAATCCTGCGCAATCCCGATGCCGACATCCGCCATTCGGCCTTCATCCAACTGGCCGTCGTGGATGATCCGCTGATCCGCCAGATGGCCTATGACGAAGCCTTCTCCGCCTCCGATGCCACCCTGCGCGCCCTCGCCCTGCGCTATAGCCTGTTCGACCGCGAAAGCATCGTGGTGCAGTTTCCCGGCACCGGCCAACCGCCGGACGCCTATCGCCTTGTGGAACGGAACTACAGCACCGGCGAATTCGTCGCCCGCTCCGGCAACACAAGGCCGGGCCGCGTGCAAGGCCTGCAGGTCATGATCGAATACAACCGCTGCATGCTGGAACTCAATCTGAACGACGATGACATGCTGGTCGGCGAACAGATCTGCGCCGAACAGCGCATCCCGATTCAGGTCGATCTGCGCGGGATGTGATGGCCCGGACGATGGCCCGGGTCCGGGCCGCCGCCCTCATTCGCCGCTGATCTCGATCCGGCCAAGGCTGATGCTGCCATCCGCGGCCCATCCGCTGTGGATCAGCAGCCGCACCCGCCGTGCCCGCCGCGGCAAGCCAAGGTCGATCGTCTGCGCCTCGATCTCCTTGCTCAGCACGGCGTTCCCGAAGGATTGCCACGATCTCTCGCCCTCGGCGTCCCGGCTCAGGAACACCTCCACCTCGCGCGGATGCGCCTCCGGCGCCCCCTTCGACCTGAGGAAGGTCACCGCCGAAACCCGCCCCACGCCCTCGCCCTGCAGCGCCAGCACGATCTCCACCGGCCATTCCACCGGCATGGCATACCACTCTCCCCCGGCCTCGCGCGGCAGGGTCAGGTTATCGGCCACCAGATCCGGGGCCAACGGGCGGGCTGTGCTGCGCTCCACCCGCGCATTGCCCGCCGCCGCGGGCGGGGGTGCCGGGGGCGCGGACTTGTCCACCGCGCCCTTCCGCCGCCAATCCGCCAGATAGACGGCATAGGGCCACGGAAGCGCCGTGGGCAGGCTGTCGGCCGATCCTTGCGTCTGCACAATGCCCACCGGCACATCCCCGAACATCAGCAACGATCCGCTATCGCCCGGCTGAACCGACCATGGCGGTTGCCGCGCATCCTGCACCTCGCGGAAGGTGATCCTGTCACTGCTCTGAAAGGCCAGTTCCACATCGCGGAAAAGCGTCTCGCCATTCGCAAGGATCACCCGCATCTTCATCCTGCCGCCCGCGGCCTGCACTGCAGCCATCGCCTCTCCATGCGGGGCAAGCGCCATGCCGCAGGCCTGCGTCACCGCCCCATCCACGGTCAGCAGCGAAAGGTCATGCCCAAGGTCCAGCGTCCGCTGCGCCCAGCCATCCAGAAGCACCCCCTCGCGCAGGAACAGGCTGCCAAAGCCGTTGCCCGCGTCAATCACATGCTGCGGCGTCAGGGCAAAACAGGTTCCCCCATCGTTGAACAGCACCGCCTGCCCGACCTCAACCCCCGCCGTCACATGCGCCTGATCCGCCACCACCGCCGATGCAAGCGCAGACATCGCGAAACTCCCCACCACCGCGAACCACACCCGCCTCATCCGCCACCTTCCTTCCTCAGGGCCAGCACCAGACCGGCAATCCCCAGCGTCAGGGTGATCGTCCCGGACAGGATCAGAAGCAGCGGATCGTTCCGCAGGCGGCTTGTCCAATCGGGAGCCAGTTCGAAGCGCGTGCCCAACCTGTCCACCCTGATCCGCTGCGCAGGCCCCGCATAGACGACCTCGAACCCGCGCGCGCCATCCTCCGCGGGCCACAGGATCACCCCATGCATCGGCCCCGGCGCCTCGCAATTCTCGCTCGCGACGAACCGCAGCAGCACAAGGCTTCGGCACAGCGCCTGCCCCGCGATGGACCGCCGCCCCGGCATTTCGGGCGACATCACATCGCCCGGCACGATCTCGGCCCGCGACACCTCGAACCGTGGCGCGCCGCCCCGCGCGGCCATGTAGCCCGCCGCCGTGCCGCCCAGCGTCATCCCCGGATTGCCGCTTTCCGGGGCAAATCCGATATAGGCCTCACCCAGAAAAACCAGCGGCGCCTGCAGCGCGCTGTTGTCCCAGGTGATACGGACCGTGCCGTCAAAGGCCCGCTCGCCGCTGCCATCGGCATAGGACCGCAACCTCGACGCTCCGCCCATGGCCGAAGGGGACGGCGTGATCACTGCTTCCAGACGGGAGGGGGTCAGGCTCCTGATCGTGACGGCACTGCCATCGGCGGGCGTGAAGAAGGGCTCGGTCGGCAGCACCGCCACGCAATCCGCCACGGGTTGCGGTTCCGTCGCCGTGAAGGGCGGATCCTCGCAGACCCGCGCCCCATCGACACGCCAGCCATCATTGGGATTGGACCGGATCGCAAGCACGCGCACAACCTCGGTCCGGGCATGGATGACGAAACCGCTCTGATGCAGGCTGTAAAGGGCGACAGTCCCCACCATCATCAGGATGAAAGCCAGCCCGGCAAGGGGCCAGCGATACTGGCGCAGATGGCCTGCCATCACCCTCACCCCCGCCCCGATCCGGCGAAGGACCTTCTGCATGCCGGATGGCGAGTCCGCATCCCCCGTTTGGGACCAGCCCCTCGCCATCTCGCGCCGCCCGCCCCGTGCCGATCCGGCCCCACCGCCCTTGGCACCGCCTTGCCCGGCCTTGCCCGCAGGTCCCATCATGGCAGCACGATCTTGAAGGTCGTCCTTTCCAGCGCAACACCGGACTGGCGCCGGAACACCGTCGCCGTCAGCACGCCAGAGGCCGCAGCGCTGACATCGCAGCGGAAATCGAACCCGGTCTGGCGCGGATCAGGCTGCCGGATGCAGGGCTGCGGCTTCGCCGATCCGATCATCAGATAGGCCTCGTCGCTGCGCGCATTCAGCAGAACCGTGAACGCTTGGATCTCCCCAGGGCGCGGCTCTCCCCATGTCGACAACAGATAGACCGCCTCCCCCGCCGCTGCAGCATCGCAACCTCCGGCAAATCCGCGAATGGCCAGATCCTCGGAGGCGAACTTCCGCAACTCCGCCGCGCGCGTGGTCGAGGACGAGATGTCGAAGACCGTGATCGGATCCCCCGACGGTTCCCGTGACTCCGCCTGCATCCGATAGTTGCGGATGCGGCTGGCGATCTCGATACAGACCGATGCCGGAGCAAGGTCGCCCGTCAGCACCGACACCACCGGATCCCGCACCGCCGCCCCCGCCACATTCAACCCGACGACAACCTGCCCCGACACCGGCCAGACAGGATCCCATTCCTCGTAATTCACGTCGAAATCGACAACCTGCTGCCCCATGGCACCCTCTGCCCCGGGAAAGGCAAGCAAGGCAGACAGGGCAAAGGCGACGGCAGCAGGGAACCTCATGCCGAAAGTATGCTTAACTTTAATTTACGTGTCGAGAATTAACCCCAACCCGTTCGTGCGCCAAACCCGCCGAAAACCACCGCCGTCCGCACCATTAGGGCGGTTCAGGAATGCCCCCCGAAACCGTCGGGCGCATTGAGGGAAAAGGATGGCGGTGCTGTCAGACTAATGCGAACCCGTCTCCGTTCGCCCTACCCATAGTTTCTGTCAAGCAACGAGGAGGCCGCGCCACTCGGCAAGAGCGGCGGCGCGGTTGGCCTTGTAGTGGTCTCGTGAGGTGAGCGTTCTCTCCAGGTTGAAGTGGTTGCAGACAGAGGCGTGGGGATTAGTTGCGAACTTCTGAAGACTTTAAAGATTTGCCAGTAACTAAGCCGTTTGGCTAAGTAATTTCCACAGAGAATTGAGCCATGTGAACTCGCCCAGAGCGCTGAGCAATGGGGGCAACGGAATGAGCTCCGCCACCGCAACGCAAGCAGTAAAGGAGACATACCGTGCCTTGACCCTAGCTTGCGCCGACTTCCATACTCAGAGGTGGCTCACTTCTCGATGGAAATCCCGGCTCAGTTCAGGATGGAAATCAACAGAAGGGGCTCTGGATGGGCGGTACCTTGCCCCTGGGCTATGACCGCCATCCCGATCCGCAGCGCCGCGAACTCGTGCTCAACCCGATCGAAGCCGAAGCTGTCAGGCAGCTGTTCACCCTCTACGACAGGTTCGGCAACTTGCGGCTGGTCGAACTTGAAGCCACGCGTCTCGGTCTGCGGTCGAAATCACTTGTGTCTCCATCCGGTCGCCGCACTGGCGGGTTCCCCTTCACCCGTGGACAGTTGCACTACCTGCTGACCAACCCTGTCTATCTCGGTCGTATCCGGCACAAGGAGCAGAGCTATCCTGGCCTGCATCCGGCGATCATCGGCGCGGATCTTTGGGAGCGCGTGCAGGCCAAGCTGAGAGAGGCTGGGGCTCGGCCTCGCGGTCGGCGTGCCGTGGCGATCGACCCCAGAATCCTCATCGGCAAGCTGCGTGACGAGACCGGCGATCATCTGACGCCGACGCATACCAAACGTCGCGGTCGGCGCTTCGCCTATTACGTCTCCAACCGGCTGATCACGGGCGGCACCGATCCCTCAGGCTGGCGTTTGCCCGCGGAGGCGCTGGAGGCCAGCATCCGCCAGATCATCATCGCGCACCTCCGCAAGGCCGGTGCGACCCACGCGCTTCTGACCCGACCCGAGGCCAGCGGGGCGGCAGACCTCAATCGCCGGGCAACTGCGCTGGTGGATCGCGTGGAAAGTGAGGCGGCCCTTCTTCGCACCATCCTCTCATCTGGAACCTTGGAACGGGGCAGGCTGCAGCTTGAACTTGATCCGGGCGTGATCGCCGCAGCGCTCTCGGTGCCGGTCACCGCGCTCTCTCGCGAGGTCCTCCAGTTCAGCTGCCCCTTTGCCCTGCGGCGGCGGGGCGTGGAGACCCGGATCATCGTCGGCGAGACCTGCCCTGCACCGGACGAGGTCCTGCAGCGCAGCCTGGCCGAGGCCCATCGCTGGGCGCGGGCGCTCCGTTCCGGCAGGTCCCTCACTGAGATCGCGCGCGAGACTGGACATTCCGAGCCCTATATTCGCACCCGCATTCCGCTGGCCTTCCTCGCGCCGAAGGTTCAGGCAGCGATCCTCGACGGACGGCACCGCCCGGACCTCTCCGTCGCACGGCTCATCCGCGACGGCATTCCGATGGACTGGACCGAGCAGGCCCGGCTCTTCGGCATTGCCTGATCCAGGATTCAGGCCTTCCCTGTTCTTCCCGACAGCTTCCCTGTTCAGGCGGATTTTGTTCCCTGATAGGCCGATTTAAATTCCCTGTTCCTAGCGAACAGGGAATCTGGCCGTAACCCACGGAAAATGCGCGAGGATTCAGGGCGGAAAGCCTCTGAAATGGCCACCTGGAACGGATATTCCCTGTTAATTCCCTGTATCTGGCGTATGGGCAAACCGAACGGGCCGCGGGTCGCGCAGAGACGTGCGCCGGAAATCAAGAGATAGGGGAGGGCCAGTCGCGTCTCTACGGTAGGAAAACCGACCTAAGTCGAGGAAACAGGTGGGAATTTCCTGCTGGAACGGAAGGAGAAGGAAATTCATGGGGTTGGTGGCGGACAGTGAGGGATTCGAACCCTCGAGACGGTTCCCCGCCTACACACTTTCCAGGCGTGCGCCTTCGACCACTCGGCCAACTGTCCGTGCGGCACTGCATAAGCGAGCGGGACAGGGGGCGCAAGGGGTCTGCGCGTCAATCCATCAGAGTGATCGTCACCCGCCGGTTCTGGCGGCCCTTCTTCTCGATCTTGCCGATTTCCACCCGTCCCACTTCGCCGGTGCGCGCCACATGGCCAGCACCGCCACCCGCCCCTCGCC
>JAWKXK010000011.1:0-165268 GCA_041397045.1 Paracoccaceae bacterium | reverse complement strand
CATGTTCTCCACCTGCGCCAGCTGGGTGGGAATGTCGTCTTCGGCATATTGCAGATCAGTGGCGTAACCGGCGGCGGTGAACTGCTCCACCATCGAATTCCCATCGGAAATCCAGCGCGCCGAGGATTGCGTCGGCATCGCGATGCCCACGGTCCCCTTGTCCTGCGCGAAGCTGGGCGCGCCGGCAAAAGATGCGGCAGTGGCAAGCGCAAGAAGCGCCCTTCTGGAAAGTTTCATGCTGTCCTCCCTCGCCGTGATGCGCCACGGCATGTTGCGGCCCCGTTGCCGGGCTCCCGTCCCGCCAACGCCGTGGGGCGGAGAGTTGCAACGCCGTTCCATATCCGTCAAAGAATGATTTGTGATGAATGGATGGCGATAAAGTTATGTCAGAATCTGACAATCTGCTGCGCCGCGGGGTCAAGCTGGCGCATCTGCGCCTGATGGCGGCGCTGGCCGAAACCGGGCAACTGGGCGCGGCGGCGGATCTTCTGGGCGTGGCGCAACCCGCCGCCTCGCGCCTGCTGGCCGAGGTGGAGCGGATCGCGGGCCAACCCGTGCATCAGCGCACCGGCCGCGGCATCACGCTGACGCCGATGGGCCATGCGCTGGCCCGGCGGGCCGAACGCGTGGTGATGGAGTTGCGCGATGCCGGACGCGAGATTGCCGAGATCGCCAGCGGCGGATCGGGCCATGTGCGCATCGGTTCGGTGACGGGGCCCGCGCTCGACCGGGTGCTGCCCGCGCTGCGCACGGCGCGTCTGGCCCTGCCGCAGGTGACGGCCGAGGTCGTCGTGGCCCCTTCGGACCTGCTGGCGCAGCAATTGCTGGCGGGACGGCTGGATTTCGCCATCGGTCGGATGCCCGAAGGGATGGAGGGGCAGTTGCACCTCTCCGATCCCATCGGGGTGGAACCCGTCGCCCTGATGGTGCGGCGCGGGCACCGTCTGGCGATGATGCCCGATGTCGCGCCGGGCGATCTGATGGGGTTCGACTGGGTCATGCCGGGGCCCGGCGCGCTTTTGAACCGGGCGGTGACGGATCGGCTGCGCGCCCTCGGCCTGCCGCAGCCGCCGCAGCGTCTGGCCACGGCCTCATTCCTGCTGACGCTGGCGCTGATCCAGCAATCCAACGCCATCGCCCCCCTGGCGCGGGCGGTCTGCGACCGTTTCGCGAGGCCGGAGTCGCCCTATGTCATCCTGCCCGTCGATCTGGGGATCGTGGTGGAACCCTTCGGCCTGCTGACCCGGGCAGGTGCCATCCTCACCCCGGTCGCCGCGCGGCTGGCGGGCATGGTCGTCGCGCAGGGCGGCGAGCCGGCGGTGGCCGATGGGGCAGGGGATCGGCAGGGCTGATTAGGCTGCGCCTAAGCCGCGCATGGGAACATCCTGCTTTCCTTGTGCAAGCCCATGGCGGAAACTCATCTTTGCGGGCGACGCCGTCGCGCCGCCGATCCAGGGATGCCGACATGACCGCCATAGACCCCGCCCTGCGCGCCATAAAGGAATTGCGCGCCAACGTCGCCGTGCCTTTCGAACGCGCGCAGGCCATGCCGAAATCGGTCTATACCTCGCCCGACTTCGCCGAGGCCGAACAGCGCCACATCTTCGCGCAGGACTGGCTTTGTGCGGGCCGCGCCGACGCGCTGAAGGAACCGGGCGATTACCTGACGATGGAGATCGCGGGCGAGCCCGTCATCATCCTGCGCGACCGCGACGGGCAACTGCGCGGCCTTTCCAACGTCTGCCGCCATCGCATGTCGACGCTGCTCGAAGGCCGGGGCCGGGTGCGCGCCATCGTCTGCCCCTACCACGCCTGGACCTACAATCTCGACGGCTCGCTCCGTGGCGCGCCCGCGATGACGCTGAACGAAACCTTCTGCAAGGATCAGGTCCACCTGCCGAAAATCCGCGTGACCGACTGGCACGGCTGGATCATGGTCACCCTCAACCCCGATGCCGCCCCCATCCACGACCGCCTTCGCGATGTCGAGGCGCTGGTGGGCCACCTCGACATGGCCTCCTACACCGAGACCTTCCGCGAGGAATTCCGCTGGCACACCAACTGGAAGGTGCTGGCCGAGAATTTCATGGAGAGCTACCACCTCCCCGCCTGTCATGCCGGCACCATCGGCGGCACCTGCGATCTGGCGCTGATGGAATGCCCCGAAGGGACCGAGGCCTTCAACTACCACTGGATCGTCAAGAACGACCTCGTCCCGCTCGCCCTCGCCCATCCGTCGAACACCACGCTCAAGGGCGACGAACGCCGCATCACATGGCTGCTGGCGATCTACCCCGCGCTGCTGATCACCCTGACGCCGGGGTATTTCTGGTATCTCTCCCTCACGCCCGATGGCCCTGGCCATGTGAAGGTGCTGTTCGGCGGCGGGATGAGCGCCGACTGGATGGCAGACCCCGACGCCCCCGCCCATCTTGAAAAAGTGAAGGAATTGCTGGACGACGTGCAGGTGGAAGACAAGGGATGCACCGAAAAGGTCTATCGCGGCCTGCTCTCCGCCCTGTCCGCGCCGGGGCCGCTGTCGCATCTCGAACGCCCCAATTTCGAATTCGCCCAATACATCGCCCGGATGATGCCCCCGGGATGATCGCAGGGCATGACCCTTTGCCAAGGCCGGGGGGCAATGCTGCCCCCCGGACCCCCCCTCCGCCCGAGAAACCAACCGGAAAGACATCATGGCCCATATCCGCCACCGCAAGTTCAACACCAAGGACACCTATCCCGAACAGAAGCTGGACAATGACCTTGCCCAGGCCGTGGTCGCGCGCGGCACGGTGATCTTTCTGCGCGGCCAGTGCCCGCAGGATCTGGACACCGCAAGGAACATCGAAAGCCACGATCCGGTGGAACAGACCCACAAGGTCATGCAGAACATCCGCCAGCTGGTGGAGGAATGCGGCGGCAGGATGGAGCATGTGACCAAGCTGGTGGTCTATCTCACCGATGTCCGCCACCGTGAGGCCGTCTATCGCACCATGGGCGAATATATCCGCGGCGTGCATCCCGTCTGCACGGGGCTGGTCGTCGTGGCGCTGGCCCGTCCCGACTGGCTGGTGGAGATCGACGCAACCGCCGTGATCCCCGACTGATTCCCTCCCGAACCGCCCCGCATCCGCGTTGCATGGGTATTTATTGCCAAGATGAAGATGCCGTTTCACCTTGGCCCAAATACCCATCGACGCCCGCAATCCCGAGGTGACGCATGACCTTTTCCCTGCTGGCCCGCTGCCCGGATTCCGGCGCGTTCGGGATGGTGATCTCTTCCTCTTCCCCCGCCGTTGCCGCGCGCTGCGCCCATGCGCGGGCGGGGGTGGGGGTGGCGGCGACGCAGAACATCACCGACCCCGCCCTCGGCCCGGCGATGCTGGACCGGCTTGCTGCCGGGCGCCGCGCGGATCAGGCCATGGCCGAGGTGGTGGCCAAGGCGCCCCATGCCGACTATCGGCAGTTGATGTGTGTCGATGCCGAAGGGCGGGTGGCCGCGCATTCCGGCGGGCATGTGCTGGGGCTCTGGGGCGTGGCGGAAGGCCCGGGCGTGATCGCGGGGGGCAATCTTCTGGCCCATGACGGCGTGCCCGCGGCGATGGTGGCCGGGTTCCTTGCCGCCCCCGGCGCGTTGGGCGACCGGCTGGTGGCCGCGCTGATCGCCGGGCGCGATGCGGGCGGCGAGGCGGGGCCGGTGCATTCGGCGGGGCTTTTGATGGTGGATCGCGAAAGCTGGCCCGTGGCCGAGCTGCGCTGCGACTGGTCCGATGAGGCGCGTCCGATCGAGGCGGTGGCCCGGGCCTGGCAGGTCTATGCCCCGCAGATGGCGGCCTATGTGCAACGCGCGCGCGATCCGCGGCAGGCCCCGTCCTATGGCGTGCCGGGTGATGAATAAGGGGCGATGAGCGAGGGGCTTCCGTCGCGGGCGGCGGCGGGCTAGCCTTGCCACATGCCGCTTCGCTTTACCCTGCGCCAGCTTGAATACCTTGTCGCCGTCGCGGAATGCGGCTCGGTCGCGCTGGCGGCAGAGCGTTGCCATGTCTCCTCCCCGTCCATTTCGGCGGCCATCGCGCAGCTTGAACAGGAATTCGGCCTGCAGCTTTTCATCCGGCGGCACGCGCAGGGCCTGTCGCTGACCGAGGGCGGGCGTCAGTTCACCGAAGCCGCGCGGGCGGTGCTGCTGGCCGGGGGCGCGCTGAACGACCGCGCGGCGGAACTGACGGGGCAGGTGCGCGGCCCGCTGGCCGTGGGCTGCCTGCTGACCTTTGCGCAGGTCGTGCTGCCGCGCCTGCGCCGCAGCTTTGCCGAGGCGCATCCGCAGGTGGAATTCCGCCAGTCCGAGCATGATCACGCCGCCCTGATCGAAGCGCTGCGCCGGGCGACGCTGGATGTGGCGCTGTCCTATGATCTGGAAATTCCGGGCGATCTGGAATTCCGTCCCCTGCTGCCCCTGTCACCCTATGCGCTTTTGCCCGAGGATCACCCGCTGGCCGGGCGCGCGGCGGTGACGGCGGCGGATCTGGCGCCGCATCCGATGGTGCTGCTGGATCTGCCCTATAGCGCCGATTACTTCCTGTCCTTCTTCACGGCCGAAGCGCTGCGCCCGCTGATCGCCGAACGCACCCGCGACATGGGGGTGATGCGGGCCATGGTGGCCAATGGCTTTGGCTATTCCATCGCCAATATACGGCTGGGATCGGATCGCGCGCCGGATGGGCGGCGGCTGGTCTTCGTGCCGCTGCGCACCGCGCGCCCGCCCATGCGGTTGGGGCTGATCCTGCCCGGCTCCGCCCCGCTGCGCCGGGCGGTGGCGGCCTTTGCCGATCACTGCCGCGATGCGCTGACCGATGCGGTGCTGCCCGGCCTCTCTGCCCCCGACGGTTGACGAAGGCCCCGGCATGGCTAGATCGCGCGCATGACCCGCCTTTTCCTCCCACACCCTCCGGCCGCGCTGATCGTGGCGCATGGCCAGCCTTCGGATCCGCTCCCCGCCGCGGCCGAGATCGCCTTTCTCGCCGCCAAGGTGCAGGCGCTGATGCCGGGATGGCGGATCCGCTCGGCCACGCTGGCCGAAGAGGGCGCCCTCGCGCGTGAAGTGGCGGCGGCGGGCAGGCCCGGGCTGATCTATCCGCTCTTCATGGCGGGGGGATGGTTCACCGCCACCCATCTGCCCGCGCGTCTGGCTGCGGCGGGCGGGCAGGGCTGGCGCATCCTGCCGCCCTTCGGGCTGGATCCCGGGGTGCAGGCGCTGACGCTGACCATGGCGCGCGAAGCGGCAGCGCGGCGCGGTCACGCGCCAGCCGACCTGCCGCTTCTTCTGGCCGCGCATGGCAGTTTCCGCAGCCCCGCCCCGGCCGAGTTGGCCCAGGCCATGGTCGCGCGCCTGCGCGCCGAGGCGGGGTTCGCCCGCGCCGAGGCCGCCTTCATCGACCAATCCCCCCGCATCGCCGAGGTGGCCGCGGGCTTTCCCCCCGGCGCGCTGGTGCTGCCCTTTTTTGCCGCGCGCGGTGGCCATGTCACCGATGATCTGCCGCAGGCGCTGCAGGCGGCGGGGTTTTCCGGGCAGGTGCTGCCGCCGGTCGGGCTCGATCCCCGGGTGCCGGGGCTGATCCGTGCCGCACTGCGCGGGGCCATGCGCTGATCACGGGTTTACAGGTTCCACCGGCATCGTCGCGGGCGGGGCGGCGGGCGGGATCGCGCCCGCGCGGCGCAGAAGCTCCGCCCGGGTGTCGCGCCAGACCTCGTCCACCCGATCCAGCGCCCGCGCGATGGCCGTCGCATCGGCGGCGGGCGCGGGCGCGTCCCCCGCCTCGGGCAGCGGCGCCGGTGCCCCCAGCGCCTCTTGCGTGGCCAGCAGGGCCGCCCGCAGGGCGATGGTGCCAAAGGTGCCCGAACTGCCCGACAGCCGATGGCAGAGCCTGTCCATCTCGTCCCGGTCCCTGACCGGGTGCAGGGCGCGAAGCCGGGCGAGGTTGGCATCCGCCTCGTCGATCAGCCGCTGGATCAGCGTCTGCGCGGTATCCTGCCCGACATAGCGGATCAGATCGGCCAGCCGGTCGCCGTCGATCACCGGAAGGGCGGGGGGGGCCGTCGTGCCCGCAGGTTCCGTCCCCGTCCGGGCCGAGGGGGCGTCGGGCGCGGTCGTCGCCGCCTCGCCGGCCAGCGCCTGCAACAGGGCATCGCGCCCGATGGGCTTGGTCAGCGTGGCCTCCATCCCGGCGGCGCGGAACCGCGCCTGCTCCTGCGGCAGCGCATGGGCGGTCAGCGCAAGGATCCGCGACTGCGCCGAAGGCCCGCCCCCCACACGGATCGCCCGCGTCGCGGCGATGCCGTCCATCCGCGGCATGGAAATATCCATCAGGATCGCGTCAAAGGCCGTCTTGCTGGCTTTCTCGACGCCCTCTATGCCATCTGCGGCCTCGGTCACCTGATGCCCGCCGCTTTCCAGAAAGCGCCGCAGCAGGAAGCGGTTGATCGCGTTGTCTTCCACCAGCAGCACCCGTAGGGGCGGGCCGGGATCGACCTCGTCCCCCACATCGGCACGGCCTGCGCCCAAGGGGGCGGGCGCTGCCGCCGCCGGGGGCGGCGCGGGCGGCAGGGGCAGGCGCAGCCAGAACAGGCTGCCTTCGCCTTCCAGGCTTTCCAGCCCGATCTCGCCCCCCATGGCCCGGGCCAGCCGCCGCGCGATGCCAAGGCCCAGCCCGGTGCCGCCGGTGCTGCGCCCATAGCTGGCATCCAGCGTGACGAAATCCTGAAAGATCCGCTCCTGATCCGCCTCGGCGATGCCGATGCCGGTATCGCCCACGCGGATCTCCACCAGCCCGGGCTGATCGGGCAGGCGCTCCGCCTCGATCGAGATATGGCCGTCGCGGGTGAACTTCACCGCATTGCCCACAAGGTTGAGAAGGATCTGCCTGAGCTTGCCCCGGTCGCCGATCACCCGGCCCAGCGGGCCGTCGGGCTGCGACACGGCCATGCTGTTGCCCGCGGCCTCGGCCAGCCCCGCCTGATTGGCGGCGGTTTCCTCCAGCAGCCGGTCCAGATCGAAGGCCGCCGCCTCGGCCCTTGGGGCGGTGCCCTCGGCCCGCGACACGTCCAGAACCGAGTTCACATGGCCCAGCAGGATCTCGCCTGACGATTCCATCACCGACAGCAGGGCGCGCTGGTCGTCATTGGTGGCGGCGCGGCGCAGCAGATCCATCGACCCGATCAGCCCGTTCAGCGGGGTGCGCATCTCATGGCTCATCACCGCCAGAAACTCGGCCTTGGCCCTTTCGCCCGCCTGCGCCCGATCCAGCGCCAGCGTCAGCGTAGCCTCCGCCTCCCTGCGGGCCGAGATGTCGCGCAGGAAGGCCACCACGATGCCCGCCTCCTGTCCCGCCGCCCGCGCGATGGAAACCTCCGCCGGAAAGACGCTGCCATCGACGCGGCGGGCATCCACCTCGATGCGCAGGGCATCCTGCCCCTCGCCCCGGGGTTCGGACAGCGCCGCGATCAGCGCGCGCTGCTGGGGTCCGTCCATGCCTTCGGCAAACAGATCCTCCAGCGCGTTCCGTCCGATGGCGCGGGCCGCAGGCAGGCCGAAGATCGCCTCGGCGGCGGGGTTGAAATCAAGGATGATGCCGTTGCGATCCGTCACCACGATCCCATCCGCCGAAGTGGCGACGATGGTCGACAGCCGCGCGCCGGTATCCGACAGGATCCGCTTCTGGATCTCTGACCGGCGGAATTGCAGCGCCAGTATCGCCGCCACCCCGGCCAGGATCAGCATCAGCGCCGCCGTCACTACCGCAAGCCGCAACAGCGTCAGCGAGATGGAGTCGCGGTTCAGATCGGCCTGCGCCGCGAAATCCGATACCGCGTCCAGCGTCATCGCCCGGGTCGCGGCCCGCACCGCGGGCAGGGGCGCGGCAATGCGCGGCAGCGCGCGCGCCAGCGTCCGGTCGGGCGCGTCGATCAGGGGGACCATCTCTTCCAGATAGGCCATGACCTGCCGGTAGCCCGCGGCATAATCCGGCCTTTCCATCAGCGGCGCGTAAAGCGTGCTGCGGTCCAGCATGGCCATCCGGCTGTAAAACACGTTGAACCAGCGGCGCACCTCGTCCAGCCGGTCGGGGGTGGGGCGGTCCTGCGCCTCGGACAGCGCGCCCTGCAGGCGCAGCACCTCCACCTCGGTCTGCAGCATCACCCATTGGGTATTGTCGGAATTGGCCCGCTCCAGCACCGCCAGCCGGGCCCGCACCTCATGGGCCAGAAAGGCGATGGCGACAAGGCACAGCCCGGCCACCAGCGCCGCAGCACCCAGCCGGTATTGCCCCATCCTCAGCCAAGCCGCCACCCTGCACGCCCCCCTTGCCCTCTGCAACCCCGCAACAGGCCGGGCGCCCTGTCGCAACCTATGGCAGATGAGGCTTGCCTTCCAAGGCGTTTCACGTTGACACCATGACAGGGACAATGCGGCACGGCTGCCCCGCCCGCGCGGGGGCCCTGCCCGACAGGAGGCTCAGATGCGGCTCTTGCTGGCCGACGACCACGATCTGGTGCGCGAAACGCTGGCGGCCTTCCTTCTGGCCGAAGGCTTTGAAACCGTGCGCTGCGTGGCCACGCTGCCTGCCGCGCTGGAGGTTCTGGCCGAAGGCGCGCGCTTCGATCTGGTGCTGCTTGATTACAACATGCCCGGGATGAACGGGCTGGAAGGTCTGGCCCGCGCCCGCGCCGCCGCGCCGGGGGTGCCGGTGGCCATCATCTCGGGCACCACGCAGCGCGAACTTGCCGAAGCCTCGCTTCAGGCCGGGGCGGCGGGCTTCGTGCCCAAGACGCTGGCCTCGCGCGCGATGATCGCGGCGGTGCATCTGATGGCCTCGGGCGATGTCTTCGCGCCGATCTCGCTTCTGATGCGCGAACCCGACATGGCCGATGTCCTGCAAAGCCTGACCCGGCGCGAAACGGATGTCCTGCGCGGCATCTGCGAGGGCAAGTCGAACAAGGAAATCGCCCGCGACCTCGATCTGCAGGAGGTGACGGTAAAGCTCCATGTCAAGACGCTCAGCCGCAAGCTGGGCGCGAAGAACCGCACCCATGCCGCGATGATCGCGCGGGATCCTGGGCTGACCTGACCGCTCGGGTCGGCCGGGCCGCCCTGACACAGAAACCCGCGCAAAGGCGCGCAAGCGCCTGAATTTTCGCAGAAAATTCGCGGCCCGCCACAGGCGGGCCCCGACCTTAGACCGTGTGCAGATACAGGTCGTAATCCACCTCGCTCACCGTGCGGGCGACGCGGGCATGTTCGGCGGCCTTGATGGCGGTGAAGGTGCGGTGCATTTCCGCGCCCAGCGCCTCTTTCAGGAAGCTTGAGGCGGTCGCCGCCTCGATCGCCTGCCGCCAGTCCACCGGGATGGGCGGCGCATCCTGCGCCTCGGTATAGCCGTTGCCGGTGGTTTCCGGGCCGGGGTCGATCTTGTGCTTCAGCCCGTGGCGGATGCCCGCCAGAACCGTGGCCGCCACCAGATAGGGGTTGGCATCCACGCCCGCCGGGCGATGTTCGATGCGGCGGGCCTTGATGTCGCCCGCCGGGATGCGCAGCGCGACCGAGCGGTTGTTCACCCCCCATGTCGGGCTGACCGGGGCATAGCTTTGCGCGGCAAAGCGCCGCCAGGAATTCGCATGCGGGGCAAAGACGAGCATGGATTCCCCCATCGTCGCCCGCAAGCCACCCAGCGCATGCAGGATGGCGGGGTTCCAGCGGCCTTCCTCTTCCTCGACAAAGACATTCCGCCCCGCCTCATCACAAAGCGAGACGTGGAAATGCATGCCGGAGCCTGCGTATTTCTCCACCGGCTTGGCCATGAAACAGGCGGTGACACCATGCTGGCGGGCCTGCAGCCGGACGATCCGCTTCAACCGCATCAGATCGTCGGCGGCCTGCATCACATCGGTGCGGTAATGCAGCGTCAGTTCATACTGGCCCGGCGCATATTCCGAAATCATCGTTTCGGCCTTGATCCCGGCCTTCTCCGCCCCGGCATAGATGTCGCTGAACAGGGGCAGCATGCCATGCAGATGGTCCACCGAATAGACCTCGGTCTTGTGCGATCCGCGCCCGTCCAGCACGTCGCGGGCGGGCTGCACCTTGCCATCGGGGCCGCGGTCATTGGCCAGCAGGAAGAATTCCAGCTCGAACGCGCCGGCCGGATGCAGCCCCTCGGCGGCCATGGCATCGACCTGCCGCTGCAGGGCATGGCGGGGATCCGATGTCATCGGATTGCCCTCCAGATCATACATCGACATCAGCACCTCGCCGCGCGGGGGCTGCGTGGCATGCAGCGGCACCAGCGTGCCGGGGATCGGCCAGGCGCGCAGGTCGCCATCGCCCTGATCCCAGATCAGCCCCGTCTCATGCACATCCTCGCCGCAGATATCGAGACCCAGGATCGAGATCGGCAGATGGCGGCCATTCCTGTAAAGCGACAGCAGTTCATGCCGCCGGATGATCTTGCCGCGGCCGATTCCGTTCGAATCGTGCAGGACGATGTCGAAAGCCTCGATCTCGGGATGGGCGGCAAGAAAGGCTTCGGCCTCGGTCAGGGTGGAACCGGAGGGGCTGGTCATGTCGGTCATTCTGTCTCTCGGGGGAAGAGTTCGGTCAGGATTTCGTCAAAGGCGGCGATCAGCCGGTCGATCTGGCGTTTTCGCGTGGCGGGGCTGACCAGCATCATGTTGTGGAAAGGCGCGATCAGGCAGCCGCGGTTCAAAAGCGCGGTATGGATCGCGGCCTCCACCGCGGGTTGGTGGGCGGCATGGGCCTCGGTTCCGTTCCGCAAGGGGCCGGGGGCGCATATGAATTCCACCCGCGCGCCGACGCGCACGACATGCCAGGGCGCGCCATGCCGGTCGATCGCGGCGGCAAGCCCCTTGGCCAGCCGTTCCGCCCCGGCCTCCATCCGGGCATGGTTCTCGGGCGTCATCACCTCGGCCAGGGTGGCGGCAAGGCAGGCGAATTGCATCGGATTGGCCGAAAGCGTGGTGCCCATGCCCGAATGGCCCGGCGCGCGCGTGGCATCATAGGCGTTGAAACGCTCGGCCACCGCCTCGGTCATGCCCCAGACGGCGGTGGGCATCCCCCCCGCCACGCATTTTCCCACGACGAACATATCGGGCTGCAGGCCATGCACGCGGCTATAGCCGCCATGGCCGGACGAGATGGTATGCGTCTCGTCGATGATCAAGAGCGCGCCGTGTTTCGTGGCCAGCGCCCGCAGGCCGGCATGGAAATCCGGCGCGGGCAGGACCATGCAGGAATTCGTCATCACGGGTTCGGTCAGGATGGCCGCGACATCGCCCTTGGCCAAGGCCTTTTCCACCCCGGCCAGATCGTTGAACTCGCAGACCACCGCGCCCTTGGTCAGGTCCTGCACCTGGCCGACAAGCCCCGCACGGTTCACCGTGCGGCCCTGCACCAGTTCCACCATCGTGTCATCCACCGTGCCGTGATAGCAGCCGTTGAAGACCAGCACCTTCGGCCGCCCGGTCACCGCGCGGGCGACGCGCAGGGCAAAGCGGTTGGCATCGGTCGCGGTGGTGGCGATCTGCCAGCGGAAGGGACCGAAGGTCTCGCACAGCAGGCGGCCCGCTTCCAGCGCGGCTTCGGTGGGCAGCATGTAGGTCAGGCCCCGGCGGGCCTGCTTGCGGATGGCGCGGGCCACGGGTGCGGGCGAATGGCCGAACATCGAGCCGGTATCGCCAAGGCAGAAATCGTCGATCCCGTAGCCGTCGATATCGGTCAGCCGCGCACCCACGGCCTCGGCCACCAGCGGCAGATGGGGCATGGGCCAATCGGCCATCCAGTGCATCGGCACGCCGTTCAGGAAAGCCCCCGCCCCCTGCGCCAGCGCCGCCGCCGCGCGCGGGCGGCTTTGCGCAAAACGCCGCGCCTCGCGCGCGGCGATGCGTTCCAGCCGCTCTTGCGGAATGCCTGCGATGATCCGTGCCGATCCTGCCATGGGACGCGCCTCCCTGCTGCCTTGGCCCGCTTATGGCGCGGAATTTGATCAAATGCAAATGCTGCCAATCGGAGCGCCGCGCGAAGGGCGCGGCGCAAGCCTTTTGTCTCGCCTGCGCGCGTGCCGCGCTTCGGCTCGGTGATGGGGGCCCTGCCCCCAAACCCCCGGGGTATTTGGGCCAAGATGAAGGGCGGGGCGTCAGGAGGTGACGCGGATCTCGATCAGGCGCGGGCCGGTCTGCGGTGTGGCCAGTGCGGCGCGCAGGGCGGCGGGGTCTTCGGCGACAGAGGTGAAGGCAAGGTCGCAGGCGGCGGCGAAGGGCGCGAGGTTCAGCGGGCTGGGCCTGCAGCCGATGATCTCGGTCTGGGCGTCGCGCATGGCTTCGGCGATTTCGCGATAGCTTGCGTTGTTCCAGACGAGGAAGGTGAGGGGAAGGGATTCGTCCACCGCCACGCGCAGTTCGGCCGGGTCGAATTGCAGGCCGCCGTCGCCGATGAGGCAGACCGTGGGAATGCCGGGATGGGCGATGGCCGCGCCGATGGCCGCACCGGGGCCAAAGCCCAGCGCGCCAAAGCCGGTGGCGGCGTTGAACCAGCCGCCGGGGCGATCATGGTCGTAGCAGAGGTTCGCCGCATAGACCGGCTGGGTGCTGTCGCCCACGATCTGCGCGCCCGGCAGGGCGTCGCGGATCGCCTCGACCATGGCCAGTTGCGCGGGCATGGAGGGGTGGAGCGCGCCGAGTTCGGCGCGGGCGCGGGCGCGCGTGTCGGCGGCGCGGGCGGGGCCGCCCGTCTGTTTCTGCGCCAGTTGCGGCAGCAGGGCGGCCAGCGTGGGGGCGGTTTCGGCCCGGATCGGCAGCGCCGCCGGATGGCGGGCGAGCTGATCGGCGCAGACATCGACGCGGATCATCCCCGAAAGATCGGGAAATCCGCCGCGAACATACATGTCGTAATCCGTGGGGCCGAGTTCGGTGCCCAAGGCGAGGATCCGGTCGGCCTGCCCGATCAGGTCGCGCGGCGCATCGAGCGAGGGGGAGGCTGGCACGCAAAGCGGGTGGTCATGCAGCATCCCGCGCGCGTTCACCGTCAGGATCACGGGGGCATCCAGCCTTTCGGCAAGCTGACGGAGGGCGGCATCACAGCCCCGCGCGCCGCCACCGGCAAGGATCACCGGGCGCTGTGCCGCGTTCAGCAGGCGGGCGGCCTGCGCGATCTGTCCCGGATCGGGGGCGGGGCGTGTGGGCAGGGGCGCGCGCGGGCCATCGGGCGCGGCCAGTGGCATCACATCCGTCGGGATCTCGAGATGCACGGGGCCGGGGCGGCCCGTCAGCAGATGGGCGAAGGCGCGATCGAGCAGCGGTTCCAGATCGGCCGGATCCTCCAGCCGTTCCGTGGGGCAAAGCGGGCGCACCATGGCCGCCTGATCGGGCAGTTCGTGCAGAAGGCCAAGGCCCTTGCCAAGGCTGTTGCGGCGGTTCACCCCCGAGATGACAAGGATAGGCACCGAATCCGCCTTGGCCTGCCCCATGGCGGTGAGCGCGTTCAGAAGGCCCGGCCCGGTGATGACGAAGGCCACGCCGGGCTTGCCGCTGGCACGGGCATAGCCATCGGCCATGAAGGCCGCGCCCTGTTCGTGGCGGGGGGTGACATGGCGGATGCCGCCGCCCGCAAGGCCGCGGTAAAGTTCGATCGTATGCACGCCGGGGATGCCGAAGACCACCTCGACCCCGCGCGCCTTCAGCCCCTCGACAAGGGCCTGTCCCACCGTCCTCATGCCGCGATCCTCCGCCCGGCGGCGAAGGTGGCGATGCGGTCGCAGGCCTCGGCGATCCGGTCATCGGGCTGGGTCAGCGACAGGCGCAGCCAGCCCGCCAGCGCCGTGCCAAAGCTTTCGCCGGGCATGGTGGCGACCTTCGCCTCGGCCAGCAGGGCGCGGGCGAAGGCATCGCCCGTCATGCCGCTGGCGCGGATATCAAGCAGCGCGAACATCCCTGCCTGCGGCATATGCACCTTCAGCCCCGCCACCCCATCCAGCCGGTCGCGGATCAGCGCGGCACGGCGCTGGAAGCGCGCCATCATCTCGGCCGCGATGGGCGAGGGGGCAGAGACCGCCTCGGCCGTCATGTCGGCGATGAAGGGCTGGCTGCCGAAAAGCATGGTTTCCGACAAAGGCAGCAGGCGGGCGGCGAATTCCGCCGGGCCCACGCACCAGCCGGACCGGAATCCCGGCGCGGCATGGGATTTGGAGATGGAGGAGGCCACGATGACCCGTTCCGCGAATTCGGGCAGGTCCAGCGGCGAGGCGAAGGTCACGCCGGGAAAGCAGAGATCCTCATAGACCTCGTCGCAGATCACCCAGAGGTCATGCGCCGCGGCCAGCCCGCACAGCGCGACAAGATCTTCGCGCGAAAGCACGGCCCCGGTCGGGTTGTGCGGGCTGTTGAGGAACAGCACGCGCGAGCGGGGGGTGATCCGGGCGGCGATATCGGCGGGCTGGATGCGAAAGCCTGCCTCGGGGCGCAGCGGCACGGGGATCACGGCGGCCCCGGTGGCGCGGATCAGCCCCTCATAGGTGGCATACATCGGATCGCCGACCAGCACCTCGTCCCCTTCCGTCACCAGCGTCTGCAGCACGGCATAAAGCGTGGTCTGCGTGCCGGGCAGGCACATCACCTGATCCTGTCCGATGGGTCGGCCACGGCGGGCGCTGTAGCGCGCGGCAAGGGCCGCGACCAGCGCAGGCTCCCCTTGCCCGTTGGAATAGCCGGTCCGCCCCGCGCGCATCGCCCGGGCGGCCGTATCCATCAGGGCCGCCGGGGTGGGCACGTCGGGCTCGCCGATGGTCAGTTCAATCACCGGCTCGCCCGCGGCCTGCATCCGGCGGGCGAGGGCGTGGATTTCCCATTTGGCGCCGCCAAGCCCGGCGAGGCGATCGGTGACGGGGGCGTATCTCATGCGGGGGTCTCGCTTTCGGGGAAGGGGTGATAGGCGCTGTCGGGGAAGCGGATGCCCAGCATGGCCGCGATGCCATCCAGCGCGATGCGCAGCACCTCGCCGCTGTCGAAATTCTCGGGCAGGGAACCGCCCTCGATCCACAGCCCGTCGATCAGCGCGTTGCAGGCGATGGCCTCGCGCCGGTCGCGGGCGGGGTCGGCGGGGCGGGGCAGGGCGGCGATCAGTTCCTGCAGGCGGTCGCGATAGCCCAGATAGGTGGCCTCGTGGATGGCATGCATGACCGGGTCGTTGCGGCCCAGATGCATATAGCCCGCCCAGACCCCGACGAGCAGCGTCGTCATCACGGGCGGGCGGAAATTCGCGGCGACAAAGGCGGCAAGACGCCCGGCCGGATCCGCCTCGGGGATGGTGGCGGCGGCGCGCATCGCCTCATGCGTCATGGCCTCCATCACCTGCCGATAGGCGGCATGGGTCAGCTCTTCCTTGGATTGGAAATAGTGCCGGATCAGGCCCGGCGTCACGCCCGCCCGGGCCGCGATGGCGCGCACGGTGGCGGCTTCCGGCCCGCCCTCGGCCACAAGCGCCATGGCCGCGGCGATCAGGGCGTCGCGGCGCTTCTCCTCGCCTTCGCGGCGATAGGGACGGCGGATGGCAGGTTCGGGCATTGCGGAGACCATCAATTATACAGGTGAATAATAACTCAGGGTGCGGCCCCGTTCAAGGCCGGTTCGGGGCCCGCATGATGCTGCCACAGGGCCATGCAAAAGGCGATGCGCGGATTGTATGGGGATCAATGCAGCGGCGGCTGCGGGGGCGCGCGGCGGGCGGGGGGATCGGCCACATCCTTGTGCACGATGACATCGGCCTGCGGATAGGCGGCAAGGATCGCCCGGCGCAGCGCGGCCCCGATGGCATGGGCCTCGCGCAGGGTCTGGTCGCCATCCAGTTCGATATGGATGTTCACGAAGACCCGGCTCCCCGCCGTTCGCGTCTTCAGGTCGTGAAACCCCCGCACCCCGGGCCAGCCCGCGGCGAGCTTGCCGATCCCGTCCACGATCTCGGGGTCGGCGCGGCGATCCATCAGCGCGTCCCAGGCCCCCTTGCCGATGCGCAGCGCCCCCAGCGCCAGCATCGCCGCCGCCCCCAGCGCCACGATGGAATCCACCGCCCCCAGCCCGAACCGGCTCGACGCCCAGAGCGAGGCGATGGCCCCGAGATTGGGCAAGAGATCACCCAGATAATGCAGCCGGTCCGCCGCCACCACGCGGCTTCCCGTGCGCGCCGCGACCCGGCCCTGCCACCAGACAAGGCCCAGCGTCAGCAGGATGGACACCCCCATGATCGCCATGCCCAGCCCCTCGGCCTGCAGCGGTGCGGGCGCGGGATCCAGCAATCGCTCCACCGCGCCCACGGCAATGGCCCCGGCGGCGATCATGATGAAGATCGCCTGTCCCAGCGCGGCCAGATCCTCGGCCGAGGAATGGCCGAAGGCGTGATCCTCATCCGCGGGCTTGGCGGCATAGATCAGCGCGGCCAGCGCGCCAAGGCTCACCATCAGATCCATCGCGCTGTCGGCCAGCGAAGCGGCCACCGACAGCGCCCCGGTCTGCCCCAGCGCCCAAAGCTTCAGCCCGACCAGCACCCCCGCCACAAGAACAGAGGACAACCCCGCCGACAGGTTCATGCGGATAAAGGGCGACAGGGGCATGGCAGGCTCGTGTCCGTTGGGATGGCCGTTGGGATGCCCGCTCGCTATCAAAGCCCGCGGTCCGCGATCAAGCGAGAGCGACTCGCAACAGCGCTATTCGATCACTTCCCCGGGCACCACGCCCCAAAGCGCCGTCTTGCGCACCCAGCCGCGATCCCCATCGACCGAGACGCGGCACCAGTCGGGCAGGCATTCCTGCACCCAACCCACGACATTGCGTTCCGCCTTCAGGATGACTTCGGCTTCGTCCTGCGGGCGGCTGTGGAATTCCGCCAGATCGGCCGCCACCAGAACCGAGCGGACCCCCGACAGCAGCGAATAATGCACCCAGCCCCCCACGCCTTCGGCATCCTCGACCCGGCGCCAGTTCTCGTATTCCGCAGTGATGCGCAGCGGCATCCCCGACCGGGTGAAGACCCAGTCGATGCGATGTGTCAGGCCGGGGCCACGGCGGGCATTGCCCTCGTTCCCCTTCAGGCTGACGAAACGCGGCAGGGGCAGGTTGGTCACGCTGCCCCGGCTTGGATCGCGGGCCGGGGCGGCGGCGGCGGTTTCCGCCGGTGCGGTGGCAGAAGGGCGCGCAGGCGGCGCGCTGGGCGCGGCAAGCGCGGGGGTCGCTGTGGCATCGGGAGAAGCGGGCGGCGCGGTGGTGGCGGCGGCGGCGGGAACCAGCCCCTCGGGGCGCGGCATCGGGCGTTTGCCCTCTTGCGCAAGGCCGGGCCCTGCGGCCAGCAGCCCTGCCCACAACCCCGCGCCCATCAGCGCCATCATTGCCCGGTATCCCATCACGACCGCCTGTTCCTTGCCCTATCCGGCGATGCGCCCGCCCTGCCCGGCAGGCCGCCCATCCCCGTTCTTGCTGCCCGTCTCGCCGCGTCTCTGCGCGGCCTCTCGCTTCGGGGGCTTGTGCCTCGCCCCGCTTCCCGCCACTTTGCCATTCAGGGAACGGATTTGGAAGTGCAGGGAGGCGACCGATGCCCGCAGGACGCTTGAGTGTTGTCGTGACGCGACGGTTGCCCGAGCCGGTGGAAACCCGGATGAAGGAACTCTTCGATGTCGACCTGCGCGATCCCGACACGCCGATGTCGCGCGACGAACTCGCCGCCGCCATGCGCCGGGCCGATGTGCTGGTGCCCACGATCACCGACCAGATCGACGCGGGCCTTCTGGGGCAGGCGGGCGACAAGCTGAAACTGATCGCCAATTACGGCTCGGGCGTCGATCACATCGACGTGGCCACCGCCCGCCAGCGCGGCATCCTCGTCTCCAATACCCCCGGCGTGGTGACCGAGGATACCGCCGACATGACCATGGCGCTGATCCTTGGCGTGACACGGCGCATCCCCGAGGGGCTCGCGCTGATGCAATCGGGCGAATGGCCGGGCTGGTCGCCCATGGCGCTTCTGGGCGGGCGGATCGGCGGCAAGCGTCTGGGCATTCTCGGCATGGGGCGCATCGGGCAGGCCGTGGCACGCCGCGCGCGCGCCTTCGGCATGCAGATCCACTATCACAACCGCCGCCGCCTGCGCCCCGAGGTCGAGACCGAGCATGAGGCCACCTTCTGGGAAAGCCTCGATCAGATGATCGCGCGGATGGATGTCATCTCGATCAACTGCCCGCACACGCCCTCGACCTATCACCTGATGAATGCGCGGCGTCTGAAACTGCTCAAACCCTCGGCCGTGGTGGTGAACACCTCGCGCGGCGAGGTGATCGACGAAAACGCCCTGACCCGGATGCTCCGCGCGGGCGAGATCGCGGGGGCGGGCCTCGACGTCTATGAACGCGGGGTGGAGATCAACCCTCGCCTGCGCGAATTGCCCAATGTCGTCTTGCTGCCGCATATGGGATCGGCCACGCTGGAAGGCCGGATCGAGATGGGCGAGAAGGTGATCATCAACATCAAGACCTTCGCCGATGGCCACCGCCCGCCCGATCAGGTGGTGCCGGGGATGCTGTAACCCCCGGCGGGGATCGCGCGCCGCGCTCAGCCGTAATGCGCGCGATACCAGTCGACGAAACGCTGCACGCCTTCGCGGATATCGGTGCGGGGCAGGGGGCCGGTCAGCGCCTCGATCAGCGTGGCATCGGCCCAGGTCGCGGGCACATCGCCCGGCTGCATCGGCAGGA
The DNA here is from genome assembly GCA_041397045.1 of Paracoccaceae bacterium. Lineage (GTDB taxonomy): Bacteria > Pseudomonadota > Alphaproteobacteria > Rhodobacterales > Rhodobacteraceae > Paragemmobacter. The sequence continues at coordinate 146,474 of JAWKXK010000011.1, read as the reverse complement.
AGGTCTTGCGCGCCTCCATCCCCAACGCCGCCTCCACCGCCTGCACGAAGTCCATCAGCCCGACCGGCGCGCCATTGCCGATATTCACGATCCGGCAGGGCGCGACGGGCGAAAGGCTGTCGCACGCCCCGGCCGATGCGCCCGGCGGCAGGCCGATCAGCCGAACGATGCCTTCGACCAGATCATCGACATAGGTGAAATCGCGCCGCATCTCGCCGTGGTTGTAGATCTCGATCGCCTCGCCCCGCAGGATCGCCTTCACGAACTTGAACAGCGCCATGTCGGGCCGGCCCCAGGGGCCATAGACGGTAAAGAAGCGGAACAGCGTCGTCGGGATGCCATAGAGATGGGCATAGGAATGGGCCATCGCCTCGCCCGCCTTCTTGGTCGCGGCGTAGAAGGACATGGGATGATCGGCCTTGTGACGCTCGGCATAGGGCATCTGGGCATTCGCCCCATAGACGGATGAGGTGGAGGCCATCAGCAGATGCCCGGGCCGGGCATGGCGGGCGGCCTCCAGCACCTCGTAGCTGCCGATGAGATTGGCCTCGACATAGCTGCGCGGGACCTCGATCGAATAGCGCACCCCGGCCTGCGCGGCGAGATGGACGATCACCCCCGCCCCCTGTGCCAGACCGGCCACAAGGCCCGGCGTCTCGACCAGCCCTTCCACCGCCCGAAACCCCGGCGACTGGCGCAAAAGCGCGTGGCGGCGTTCCTTCAGGGTGACGTCGTAATAGGGCGTCATCCCGTCCAGCCCCGTCACCTGCCAGCCCTCGGCCAGCAGGCGGCGGCAGAGGTGAAAGCCGATGAACCCCGCCGATCCGGTGACCAATGCCCGCCGTTCCATCCCGTATACCCCCTGCACCTGCACGCAACCCGCCCCAAGGTGCGCGGATCGGCGCGGAAATCGCTCGCTGCCCGCGCCCGGACGATTGCCCGTTTGCGCGGTGGCAAGGTCGGGATTGGAACAGACCGGCGGGCCGGGGGCATGGCCTGCTGGCCCCGCACGGCGGGAGGATGACATGCGCTACGGTTCGGGGATGGTTCTGGTCGTTCTGGCGGGCATCCTGTGGTCGGCGCAGGGGCTGATCTTCCGCCAGATCGACAGCGCGGGCACCTGGGCCGTGCTGTTCTGGCGTTCCATCGGCATGGTGCCGGTGCTTCTGGCCTTCCTGATCTGGCGCGCGGGCGGCTCTCCGCTGCCCGCGATCCGGGCCGTGGGCCTTGCCGGGGTGCTGGGCGGGATCGGCCTTGTCGGGGCCTTCGGCGGGGCGATCTATTCCATCCAGGCCACCACCATCGCCAATGCCGTCTTCCTCTTCGCGGCCTCGCCCTTCCTGACGGCGCTGATCGGCTGGGCCGTGCTGGGCGAAAGGGTGCGGCCCGAGACATGGGCCGCCATGGGCGTGGCGATGACCGGCATCTTCGTCATGGTGCGCGACGGGCTGGAAGGCGGGGCGCTGGCGGGCAATGTCGCGGCGCTGCTTTCGGCGCTGGGATTTGCCGTCTTCACCGTGTCGCTGCGCTGGCGCGGGCTGGCCGACACGCTGCCCTCGGTCCTGCTCGGGGGCATCTTCTCCATCGCGGTGGGGGCGCTGGTGGCGGGGCAACTGGGCCAACCGCTGGCCGTGCCGCTGCCCGATGCGCTCTGGTCCATGGCGATGGGGGCGGGCACGCTGTCGGGGGGGATGGTGCTTTACACGCTGGGAAGCCGCGTCGTCCCGGCCGCCGAACTGGCGCTTCTGTCGAATATCGAGGTGATGCTCGCCCCGCTCTGGGTCTGGCTTTTCCTGAATGAAACCGCCAGCGCCGCCACCTTCATGGGCGGGGCGATCCTTCTGGTCGCGGTCACCATGAACGGGCTGTCCGGGGCGCGGCGCGCGGTCGCGGCCTGATCAGCCCCCAACTCTCCCTCTTGACCGTCTCTCAATTGAGAGACACCATCCCCACACCGAAAAGGGGAGGTCCGCCGTGCCCGCCAACACGACCATGCTGCACATCCGCATCGACGAAGAGGTGAAGACCCGCGCCGCCGCCGCGCTGGAAGGCGTGGGTCTGACCCTGTCCGATGCCGTCCGCATCCTGCTGACCCGCGTGGCCAAGGAAGGCGGCCTTCCCCCCGGCCTTACGGTGACCGAGGAAACCCATGACCAGTGGTTCCGCCGCAAGGTGCAAGAGGCGCTTGACGATCCGGGGCCGCTGATCCCTCATGAACAGGTGATGAGTGAGATGCGTGCCCTGATTGATGCAAAGCGCAAGACCAAACTGGACGGATGAAGCCCGGCAGGATCTTGCCGCCATCATCGACTATATCGCCTCAGACAATCCCGCCGTCGCTGATGCCTTCCTTGACCGGATCATCGAAAGATCAAACACACTTACCGACAACCCCCACGCCTTCCGCCGCGGTCGCCTTCCCGGCACGCGCGAGATGTTGATCCACTCCAACTACATCCTCGTCTATGCGGTCAACGCGGGCGCGGTCACCATCCTGCGCCTGCTGCACAGCGCCCGCAACTGGCCCTAGCGCTGGCCTTTCGGCCCTCAGCGATGCCGCCGGAAAAAGCGCGACCGGGCGTAAAGCTCTTCCAGCCGTTTCAGCCGCCCCTCGGTCACCTCCCAAGTCCTGTCCTGCACCGAGGCCAGCAGCGTCTCCACCAGCACCAGAAGCGACACCGTCGAATCCCAGGCGCTCGGCGCTTCGATATGGCAGGTCATCACATGGCGGGCATGGGCGGCGGCAGGCGAAAGCCAGCGATCGGTGATCAGCACCACCTCGGCCCCCTGTTCCACGGCAAGTTCCGTCAGTTGCAGGACCGAATTCTCGTATCTGCGGATGTCAAAGACCACCAGCACATCCCCCGCCGCCATATCGAGCAGCGCGGGCGGCCATGTGTTCGACATGCCCGAAAGCAGCGTCACATTGGGGCGGACATTCTTCATCAGCGTGACAAAGTAATCCGCCATGGCATGGGTGATCCGTCCGCCCATGGCAAAGACCCGCCGGTCGGGATTGGCCAGAAGTGCCGCCGTGGCATCGAATTCGGCATGGTCGATCTGGCCCAGCGTCGCCTGCAGATTCGCCACCACCGCATCGGCGAAACGGTTCAGGATATGGGTATCCGGCACGCCCCCCGCCCAGCGGTCATGCTTGGCAAGCGGCGACACCAGCATCGCCTCCACCTCGCCGCGCAGGGCCTGCTGGTAATCCGGATATCCCCTGAAGCCCAGCTTCTGGCACAGCCGCACCACCGTTGGATTGGACACGCCAGACGCCTTCGCCAGTTCCGTGATGGATCCCAGCGCCGCCACCGGATAATGCGTCAGGATATGGCTGGCCAATTGCCGCTCGGCCCGCGTCAGATCGCCCATCGCGGCGCGCATGCGATCCTCGATCGTGGCAGTGGCATCCATACCCAAACCCCTTCTGCACGACCCCGGCAGGCAGCCCCCGGCAAGCTTGCCGAATTCCCGCGCATTCCGAAACAGAAAACTTTGTAACAGAAATTTCAACTCCGGAAAATTCTTGACAGACCGCCGCGCGACAGACCAGCCTTTGAAAAAAGCAGGGGGATGACTCGCGCCATGATCGCGGGCGGCAACAAGGAAGCGGCGGCCTTTCCGCCCGTGGTCGAGAATGCCTCGGCCCGGGGGCGGGCGGTCATTGTCTGCGAACATGCCTCAAACCACATCCCCGCCCGCTGGGGCGATCTTGGCCTCACCCCCGACCAGCGCCGCGCCCATATCGCATGGGATCCCGGCGCGCTTGGCCTGGCGCGCGGGCTGGCGCAGCGCCTTGATGCCGTCCTCGTCCATGCCCCCGTCTCGCGCCTTGTCTATGACTGCAACCGCGCGCCCGACATGGGCGGCGCCATGCCCGCCCGGTCGGAAATCCATGACATTCCCGGCAACGCTGCCATCACGCCCGAAGAACGCGCCGCCCGCACCGCCGCCATCTATGTCCCCTTCCATGACGGCCTCCACGCCGTGCTGATGGATCGCATCGCCCGCGGCCTGCACCCGGCGCTGATCACCATCCACAGCTTCACCCCGGTCTATTTCGGCACCCCCCGCGCGGTGGAATTCGGCGTCATCCACGATGCCGACGAGGCCCTCCCCCGCGCCATCCTGGCCGAGGCGCTGGCCCGCACCCCCCTGCGCGCGGAACTGAACGAACCCTATTCCGCCAAGGATGACGTGACCCACACCCTGCGCCTGCACGCCACCCCCTATGGCCTGCCCAATGCCATGCTGGAACTTCGCAACGACCTGATCGCCACCCCCGAGGCCGAGGCGCGCATGGCCGCCACCCTCGCCCCCGTCCTCGCCGCCGCCATGGCCGCCCTCACCCCCGAACCCGCATGAGCCGCAGATGCCCCGTTTCGTGATCGGTTTCGTCAGACTGGTGGATCGCCTGAACCACGGCGTCGGGCGTTTCGCCATGTATCTGCTCTTCGTCCTGATGGCCGTGCTGATGTGGTCCTCGATCTCGAAGGCATTCTTCAACCCCTCGCTCTGGACGCTGGAAATGGCGCAGTTCGTGATGGTGGCCTATTTCATCCTCGGCGGCCCCTACGCGATGCAGAACGAGGCGCATGTGCGGATGGACCTGTTCTATGCCAAGCAGACCCCCGTCCGCCGCGCCTGGTGGGACGGCTTCACCGTCTTTGCCCTGATCTTCTACCTCGTCATCATGATCTGGGGCGCGGCCGAAAGCTTCGGCTATTCGCTGGGCCTTCGCTGGACCGATCCGGAAACCTCCGCCCTCGGCCTGTCATGGCCGCAGATCGGCCGGCTGGAGCGCAGCCCCACCGCCTGGCGGCCCTATCTCTGGCCCATCAAGCTGATCATGCTGACGGGCTTTGTTCTCATGCTTCTGCAGGCGCTCTCGGCCCTGGCCAAGGACATCGCCACCCTTCGCGGGGAAACGATCTGATGTCCTACGAGATGATCGCCGCCCTGATGTTCTCGACGATGCTCCTGATGATGATGACGGGGCAGCGCGTCTTTGGCATCATCGGCTTTGTCGCGGTGCTGGCGGCGCTGTCGCTCTGGGGGACGGGGGGCCACAACATGGGCTTCTCGGCCTCGATGAAGCTGATGAAATGGTATCCGCTGCTGTCGCTGCCCATGTTCGTCTTCATGGGCTACATCATGTCGGAAAGCCGCCTGGCCGATGACCTTTACCGCATGTTCCATGTCTGGTTCGGCCCCATTCCGGGCGGCCTTGCCATCGGGACGATCCTCTTGATGGTCCTCATCTCGGCCATGAACGGCCTCTCGGTCGCGGGCATGGCCATCGGATCGACCATCGCGCTGCCCGAACTCCTCCGCCGGGGCTATCAGAAGGAAATGGTCACGGGTGTCATTCAGGCGGGCTCCTCGCTTGGCATCCTGATCCCGCCTTCCGTGGTGCTGGTGCTTTACGCCATGATCGCCCGCGCCCCGGTGTCCGAACTTTGGCTGGCGGGTGTCATCCCCGGCCTGATGATGGCCGCGCTCTTCATCGCCTATGTGGCGATCCGCTGCCGCCTGCAACCCCGTCTCGGCCCAGCCATGGGGGCCGAGGAACGCGCCACCATCACCCGCGCCGACAGGCTGCACGCCCTGCGTGCGGGCGCGCTGCCCTTCATCATCTTCTTCGCGATGATGTTCCCCTTCATCTATGGCTGGACCTCGCTTGTCGAAAGCTCGGTCATCGGGGTCGCGGCCACGGTCACGGCGGCGGTGATCAAGGGCCGCATGTCGCGGATGGTCTTTGAATCCGCCACCCGCAACACGCTTTTCATCACCTGCATGTTCATGTGGGTGATCCAGGCCGCGCTGGCCTTTGGCGCGGTCTTCGACGGGCTCGGCGCGGTGAAGGCGATCGAAAGCCTCTTCGTCGAAAAGCTGGGCTTCGGCCCGTGGACGATCCTGATACTGATGCAGCTTTCCTTCCTGCTGATGGGCATGTTCCTTGACGATACCGCCATGCTGGTGATCGTGGCCCCGCTTTACGTGCCGCTTGTGGCAACGCTCGATCTCGGCATCCCGCCGCAGGATGTGCTGATCTGGTATGGCGTGCTTTACACCATCACCTGCCAGATCGCCTATCTGACGCCGCCCTTCGGCTATAACCTCTTCCTGATGCGCGCCTTCGCGCCCCCGGAAATCACCATGGGCGACATCTACCGTTCCGTGATCCCCTTTGTGCTGGTGATGGCCGTTGCGCTGGGCCTGTTGATGGCCTTTCCGGAAATCGCGCTCTGGCTGCCGAATATGATCTATCCAGACTGACCCACCCAGAGGCGGGGGCCAAGGATCCCCGCACCCAACAAGGAGGCTAGACCATGACGACTTCGAGACGTTCCTTCCGACCAAGGGCGCGCTGGCCGGGGCCGCGACGCTGGCCGCGCCGGCGGTGGCCACCGCGCAGGCCCCGATCAAGTGGAAGATGCAGACCTATGCCGGCGCCGCGCTGGGCGAACAGGTGGTGAAACCCGCCGTCGACGCCTTCAACCGCATCGCGGCAGGCCAGATGGAGATTGAACTCTTCTACGCCGATCAGCTTGTCCCCACCGGCGAACTCTTCCAGGCCATGCAATCGGGCACCATCGACTGCGTGCAGTCCGACGATGACTCGATGGCCTCGCCCACCGAGGTGACGGTCTTCGGCGGCTACTTCCCGCTGGGCCTGCGCTACTCGCTCGACGTGCCGGCACTCTTCAACAAATACGGGCTGAAGCAAATCTGGGAAGACGAATACGCCGCCGTGGGGGTGAAGCACATCTCGGCGGGCGCATGGGATCCCTGCCATTTCGCGACCAAGGATCCGATCAACTCCCTCGCCGATCTGCAGGGCAAGCGCGTCTTCACCTTCCCGACGGCGGGCCGCTTCCTCACGCAATTCGGCGTCGTCCCCGTCACCCTGCCGTGGGAGGATATCGAGGTCGCCATGCAGACCGGCGAACTCGATGGCATCGCATGGTCGGGCATCACCGAGGTTTACACCGTGGGCTGGTCCAACGTGACCAACTACTTCCTCACCAACAACATCTCGGGTGCGTGGATCGGCCATTTCTTCGCCAATATGGACCGCTGGAACGAACTGCCCCCGCATCTGCAGGAACTGCTGGCGACCTGTTTCGAGCAGTCCCACTACTATCGCCAGCACTGGTACTGGGCGGGCGAGGCCGATCTGCGGATCAACGGCGGCAAGCTGCAACTGACCACCATCCCGGACGAGGAATGGAAAACGGTCGAGGCCGCCGCGATGACCTTCTGGGATGAAATCGCGGCTGAAAGCGAAGTGAAGGCCAAGGTCGTGGAAATCTTCAAGCAGTATAACGACGTCATGGTGAAAGCCGGGCGTCCCTACCGCTTCTGATCCGCGCGCGGGGGGCGGCAACCGCCCCCCGCACCCCCCTTTTTCCCCCGATCCTGCCGATTGCGCGGGAGGCTGGGCGAAGATATGATCAAATTCTGCGGCACAGGCATCCGGCCCCCTGCCGCCGCCCCGGAGGCCCCATGCGGATCGCAACCCCTGTCCGATCTGACGCCCGCAGCGATTGCTGGCCGCGCAAGCCGGAATTCGGCGGTGCCTGCCCCGCCCCCGGCGCCCCGCGCGGCTGACCACCTGACGGTCGACACCCCATTTCGCCCCCAAGGGGGCCACCGTTACCCAAGACATGAGGCCACAAGATGCCCGGAACCATGACTTTCGACACCCTGAAAGAAGCCGTCGCCCAAGGCGAGATCGACACCGTTCTGGTGGCCTCGGTCGATATGCAGGGCCGCCTGATGGGCAAGCGCTTTCACGCCGCCTTCTTCGTGAATGGCGGCTGGAAGGAAACCCATTGCTGCAACTACCTGCTGGCCGTGGACATGGAGATGAACACCGTCCCCGGCTACAAATCCGCAGGCTGGGAACAGGGCTATGGCGACTATGTGATGAAGCCCGACCTTGCCACCCTGCGCCCGCTGCCCTGGCTGCCCGGCACCGCGCTCTGCCTGGCCGACCTGCTGGATCACCACACGCATGAGGAAGTGCCCGTCTCCCCCCGCGCGATCCTGAAGAAACAGGTCGCCCGCGCCCGCGCCATGGGGTTCGAACCCATGATGGCCACCGAACTGGAATTCTACATCTTCGAGAACGCCTATGAATCGCTGCGCGATCAGGGCTTCGCGGGCCTCAAGCCGATCAGCGCCTATAACGAGGATTACCACCTCTTCCAGACCACCAAGGAAGAGAGCCTGATGCGCGATGTCCGCAACCACCTTTACGGCGCGGGCATCCCCATCGAGAACACCAAGGGCGAGGCCGATGCCGGCCAGCATGAGGTGAACTACAAATATTCCGACGCGCTGGATACCGCCGACAACCACGTGATCATCAAGCAGGGCGTCAAGGAAATCGCGCATCTGAAGGGCAAGTCCGTCACCTTCATGGCCAAGTATGACCACCGCAAGGCGGGCTCCTCCTCCCATGTCCACCAATCGCTCTGGACGCTGGACGGCAAACCCGCCTTCTACGACCATGACGATGCGCATGGCATGTCCGCCACGATGAAGCACTTCGTCGCGGGCCAACTGGCGCATGCGCAGGAAATCACCGCCTTTCTCGCCCCCTATGTGAACAGCTACAAACGGTTCACCATCGGCATGTTCGCCCCCACCAAGGCAGTCTGGAGCGCGGACAACCGCACCGCGGGCTTCCGCGTCTGCGGCGAACACACCAAGGCCGTCCGCGTCGAATGCCGCATCCCGGGTTCCGACGTGAACCCCTACCTCTGCTGCGCCGCCCTTCTGGCCGCGGGCCTTGCCGGGATCGAGGGCAAGATGGAACTGGAACCCGAACTGAAGGGCGACATGTATGCCGCCCGCAACGCCCGCGAAATCCCGAAAACCCTGCGCGAAGCCGCCGATCGTCTGCACGGCTCTGCCATGCTGCGCGCGGCCTTCGGGGATGACGTGGTCGACCATTACCACCACGCCGCGCAATGGGAGATTTCGGAAACCGATCGCGTGGTGACCGATTTCGAACTTCAGCGCCTTCTGGAACGCGCGTAATTTCTGGCGCGGGGCCACCCCCGCACCTTGCAACGGATGGCGGGGAGACCCCCGCCCTACAAGGACGTCGAACATGAAACCCATCCAACTCATCTCGCCGGTCGATGGATCGGTCTATCTCGAACGCATGCCTCTCTCGCCAGAGGAGGCAAAAGCCGCCGTCGCCCGCGCCAAATCCGCGCAAAAGGCCTGGGCCGCCAAACCGCTTGAGGATCGCATCGCGCTGGTCAAGGCAGGCGTCGCCAGGCTGAACGACATGTCGGCGGTGATTGTCGAGGAACTGGCCTGGCAGATGGGCCGCCCCACGCGCTTTGGCGGCGAATTCGGCGGCGTCAACGCCCGCACGGAATACATGTCCGACATCGCCGCCAAAACGCTGGCCCCGGAGATGATCGAAGACAGTGACAAATTCCGCCGCTACCTCGCCCGTGATCCGGTCGGCGTCGTCTTCATCGTGGCCCCGTGGAACTACCCCTACCTCACCACGATCAACACCCTCGTCCCCGCCCTCATCGCCGGGAACACCGTGATCCTGAAACACGCCTCCCAGACCATGAAGGTCGGCGAACGTCTGGCCGAGGCGTTCCACGCCGCGGGCATCCCCGAAGATGTCTTCCAGAACGTCGTTCTCGACCACGCCACGACGGAATCCCTCATCGCCGCCCGCTCCTTCGGCTTTGTCAATTTCACCGGATCGGTAGGTGGCGGCATCGCCATGGAAAAGGCCGCCGCAGGCACTTTCACCCCCCTCGGCCTTGAACTTGGCGGCAAGGATCCCGGCTATGTCCGCCACGACGCCAACCTCGACGCCGCCGTCGACACGCTGATGGACGGCGCGATGTATAACGCGGGGCAATGCTGCTGCGGGATCGAGCGTATCTATGTGCATGAATCCCTCTACGATGCCTTCGTCGAAAAGGCCGTGGCATGGGTCAAGACGCTGAAACTCGGCAACCCGTTCGATGCCGACAGCACCCTCGGCCCCATGGCCAACAAGCGCTTTGCCAAGGTCGTCCGCGACCAGATCGCCGATGCCGTGGCCCAAGGCGCCAAACCCCTGATCGACCCCGCGCTTTTCCCCGCCGATGACGGCGGCGCCTATCTGGCCCCGCAAATCCTGGTCAACGTCAACCATTCCATGCGCGTGATGACCGAGGAATCCTTCGGCCCCGTCGTCGGCATCATGAAGGTGAAAGACGATGAAGAGGCCATCGCCCTGATGAACGACAGCCCCTATGGCCTCACCGCCTCGGTCTGGACGCAGGATTACGACACCGCCCAGGCCATCGGCCAGCGCATCGAAACCGGCACCGTCTTCATGAACCGCGCCGATTACCTTGACCCGGCCCTGTGCTGGACCGGGTGCAAGGACACCGGGCGCGGCGGCAGCCTCTCCTATCTCGGGTTCCATTCGGTGACCCGTCCGAAATCCTATCACCTCAAGAAGGTCTGAACGCCATGACCCATAACGTTCCCAACCGGAACTGGTCCTACCCCACCGCCATCAAATTCGGCGTGGGCCGCATCGCCGAACTCGCCGACCATTGCAGGGCGGCGGGGATCACCAAGCCCCTCTTCGTCACCGACAAGGCGCTGGCCGCGCTCCCCATCACGGCCGATGCCGTGGCGGTGCTGGAAAAGGCGGGCCTTGGAACGGCGGTCTTCTCCGAAGTCGACCCCAACCCCAATGAAGGCAACATGGAAGCCGGCATCAAGGTCTACAAGGCGGGCGGCCATGATGGCGTGATCTGCTTCGGCGGCGGCTCGGCGCTCGACCTTGGCAAGATGATCGCCCTCATGGCGCATCAGCGCGCCGACCTCTCGGTCTGGGATCTGGAGGATATCGACGACTGGTTCACCCGCGCCGATGGCGACAAGATCGCCCCGATCGTCGCCGTTCCCACCACCGCAGGCACCGGCTCCGAAGTGGGCCGTGCGGGCGTTCTGACGAACTCCGTCACCCACAAGAAAAAGATCATCTTCCACCCCAAACTGATGCCCGTGGTCACGATCTGCGATCCGGCCCTCACCGTGGGGATGCCGAAATTCATCACCGCAGGCACCGGGATGGATGCGCTGGCGCACTGCCTTGAGGCCTTCTGTTCCCCCTTCTACCACCCGATGTCGCAGGGCATCGCGCTGGAAGGGATGCGTCTGGTCTTCGAAAACCTCCCCACCGCCTATAGCGATCCGACGAACCTTGAGGCGCGGGCGCATATGATGTCCGCCGCCGCCATGGGCGCGGTGGCCTTCCAAAAGGGGCTGGGCGCGATCCACTCGCTCTCGCATCCCGTGGGCGCGGTCTACAACACCCATCACGGCACCACGAATGCCGTCGTGATGCCCATGGTGCTGGATTTCAACCGCCCCCTGATCGAGGCGCGTCTGGACAAGGCCGCCGCCTATATCGGCATCGCGGGCGGCTTTGACGGCTTCCGCAAGGCGGTGATGGACCTGCGGGCCACGCTCAACATCCCGGCCAATCTTTCGGCTATGGGGGTTGAGGCCGCGCGTCTGGACGAACTCACCGAAATGGCGCTGGAAGATCCGTCCTGCGGCGGCAACCCCACCCCGATGACGCGCGAGAATACCCGCGCGCTCTATCAGGCCTGCATGTAAGGCGCTTGCGCCTTCTCCCCTCCCCCGCCCGGCGGGGGAGGGTCAGGGAGGGGGAGCGCCTTCTATGCAACAGCGCACGGTTAACCATGTTGCACCGGGTCTTTCTGCCGGATCTTGTATGCACCGCCAGTCTGCACCGACTGTTGCACGCTCCAAATCCCCCTAACCCCTTGTCGAACCACCCTTTCCGCCATCGTTAACGCCCAAGGAACCGCCCGCGATGCCCCGCCATCTCAGCACCGATATCGCCGTGATCGGCGGCGGGGTCATCGGTCTGGCCATCGCCGAACGGCTGACGGCCGAAGGCCGCGAGGTGGTGCTGATCGACCCGAACCCGCCGGGCGACGTGATCTCACAGAACGCGGCAAGCTACGGAAATGCCGGGACAATCGCCGATTACGCGGTGCTGCCCGTCGGCACGCCCGACGTGCTGCGCAACCTGCCCTCGCTGCTCTTTGACCGCAATTCCCCCCTCGCCATCCGCCGCGCCGCCCTGCCCGCGCTGATGCCCTGGCTCGCCCGCTTCGCCTGGCAATCCCTGCCGAAACAGGCCGAAAGGAACGCCCGCAACATCGCCCGCCTGATGGCCGACGCCTGCCCCGACTGGCTTGATCTGGGGGCCAGATTGGGCGGTGGTGAAATCCTGAAAAAGCGTGGCTGTCTCTATGTTTACGAGACGGCGAAGGGTTTCCGTGCGGCCGGGCGCGACATGGCCTTCCGGCGATCTTTGGGGGTGTCGGTCGATCTGATCGACCCCGCCACCCTGCGCCAGATGGAACCCGCCCTGCCCGAGGTCGAAGGGGGCGCGGCCTATTTTCCCAAGGCTGTTTTCCTCAATGATCCGGGCCGGATGGTGGGCCTTCTGGCCGCCGAGGTCGCCACCCGCGCCGAACGGCTGCAGGCGCGGGCGGAAAGCCTTGAAAGACAAGGGGATGGCCTGCTGATCAGCGCCCCCGACCTGCGCCTGAAGGCGCGCCGCGTGGTCATCGCGGCGGGCGCGCATTCCCGAAAGCTCGCCGCCATGGCGGGCGACCGGGTGCCGCTTGATACCGAACGCGGCTACCATGTCGAATGGGACATGCCCACACCCCCCGTCACCCGCCCCACCTGCCCGACGACGCGGGGCTTCTACCTCTGCCCGATGAAGGGCCGCCTCCGCGTTGCGGGCACCGTGGAACTGGGCGGCCTCACCGCGCCACCCTCACCCCACCGGATCGCGAAACTCGTTGAAGGCGCACGGGAAATCTTTCCCGACCTGCCCGCGCCGGATCGGGAATGGATGGGGTTCCGCCCGTCGATGCCCGACAGCCTGCCCGTCATCGGCCCCGGTCGCGCCGGGCCCGAGGTGATCCACGCCTATGGTCACGGGCATCTGGGCGTGTCGATGGCCCCGGTCACCGCGCGCATCGTGGCGGACCTGATCGCCGGGCGGGAGCCTTCGATGGACATCTCGCCCTATCTGCCGGGCCGGTTCTGAGCGGGGTCAGTATCCCCGCCCGCGATCCACCAGATGCAGCAGCGCCTCGCCCGCCATGGCGCGGCGGATATTCTCGGCGATCACCCTGCTGGCGGACGAAGCCCTTGTATCGGCTGCAATATGCGGGGTCACGGTGACGCTGGGATGCGCCCAGAAAGGGTGATCCTGCGGCAGGGGTTCCATCCGGAAGACATCAAGCGTGGCATGCCCGACCTTGCCTGCATCCAGCGCGGCAAGCAGGGCGTCATCGTCGATCAGCGCGCCACGACCGGGGTTCAGGATCACCGCCCCCTCGGGCAGAAGCGACAGGGTCCGGGCGTTCAGCGTGTTCTCTGTCTCGGGCGTTTTCGGCAGAAGGGTGACCACGATCTGCGCTTCCGAAAGCGCCTGATCAAGGCCCGCGCTGCCATGCAGGCAGGGGATGCCGTCCACGGTCTTGGGCGACCGGCTCCACCCCGTGACGGGGAAGTTGAGCGCGGCAAGCGCGCGCGCGCAGGCGGTGCCAAGCTCGCCCATCCCCAGCATGGCGATGGGTCTTTCACGGGCAAGGGGAGGGCAGACCGGATCCCACAGCCGGCCCGGGTTCACGATATGGCGGTCCATCCCCAGATGATGGCGCAGGGCATGCCCGACCACCCATTCGACCATCCCTCGGTCAGGCCGGGATCGACCATGCGGCAAAGCGGTTGGGTCAGGGTCGGATTGCCCACGATCCGTTCCACCCCCGCCCAGAGCGACAGCACCGCCTTGCAGCGCGTGAAGGGGGCAAAATCCTGAACCGGCGACGAGGGGGTATAGACGATGAAATCGACATCGGACGGATCGGCATCGCGCGTCAGCCGGGCCGCAAGGCCCGTTTCGGACAGTGCCGCCTGAAGGGGTGCGGCATATTCTGCCCAGTTGGCATCGGAGGCGGCGAAGAGGACGGTCAGGGACATGGGCTACCTTGGTCGGTGGACATGGGCGCTCTGGATCAGGCCAAAGGCGATGAGAAGCACCAGCATCACCGATCCGCCATAGGAGAGGAAGGGCAGGGGCACCCCAACGACGGGTGCCATGCCCATGACCATCGACAGGTTCACGGCGAGATAAAGGAAGAAGTTCGAGGCCAGCCCGATGATCAGCAACTGGCTGAAACGATCCTTGTTCTGCAGGGCAGAGGTAAAGCAGAAGAACAGGATCAGGCCGTATAGGATGAGAAGCGAGAAGGCACCGACAAAGCCGAATTCCTCGCCCAAGGTGGTAAAGATGAAATCGGTGTGCTTTTCGGGCAGGAAGTTCAGCCGGGACTGGGTGCCCTGCATGAAGCCCTTGCCGCCCCAGCCGCCCGAGCCTAGCGCGATCTTGGCCTGCATGATGTTGTAGCCAGCACCCAGCGGATCGGCGGAGGGGTCGAGGAAAGTGTCGATGCGGCGATATTGGTAGTCATGCAGGAATTGCCAGGGCGTGCCGCGCGTGGTGAAGACGGCCACGACCAGCCCCCCTACAAGCGCCGCCACGACGGCGAAATACCAGATGCTGACACCTGCCGCAAACATCACCGCCGCCCCACCCATCAGAAGCATGAGCGAGGTGCCGAGGTTGGGCTGGATCACCACAAGGAAGGTGGGAATGATGATGATCAGAACAGGGATCAGCACCCAGAGCGGGCGCGAGGTCTTTTTCAGATCCAGCCAGTCGTAATAGGCGGCCAGCATCATGACCATCGTCACCTTCATCAGTTCCGAAGGTTGCAGGCGCAGCGGGCCGATATCCAGCCAGCGTTGCGCCCCCATGCCGACGACCCCGAAGAATTCGACGGCCAGCAGCAAGAGGATGGTGATGCCATAGGCCAGCCCCGCCATGTTGCGCCAGAACCAGATGGGCACGAAGGCGATGGCGAACATCAGCACCATGCCGACACCGAAGCGTTTCATCTGCGGTTCGGCCCAGACGGACAGATTGCCGCCCGCGATGGAATAAAGGATCAGGAACCCCACCGACGAGACGGCCGCCACCAGCACGACCAGCGGCCAGTTCAGGTAGAACACCTTGCGCAGCCCGCCCGGAACTGTCTTGACCTGATATTCCAGAAAGCTCATCGCGTGCCTCCCCCTGCCTCAGGCCCTTGAACTGCCCGAAGGGCCGGTATCGCGCAGCCGCTGCCTAAGTGCCTCGAGATCGGTTTCGATGCGGCCACGCTGGCTTGCCGGATAGGCGGCGAGGGGCGGGATGTCGCCATGCAGGGCGCGCAGGATGGCATCGCGCGCGATGGGTGCGGCCACGGCAGAGCCGCCGCCGCCATGTTCGACCACCACCGTCACCGCGTAGCGCGGATTGTCATAAGGGGCATAGCCAACGAAAAGCGCGTGGTCGCGCCGGTTCCACGGCAACTGATCGTTCGAGACAACGCCACGCGCGCGTTCAGCGGCGGTGATGTTGCGGACCTGACTGGTGCCCGTCTTTCCGGCGAAGACCATCGTCTCTTCCGCGATGCGGGAACTGAAGGCCGTGCCGCGCTGGGTGTTCATAACCTCGAACATGCCATCCCGAATGGAGCGGAGCCCGGCAGGATCGAGGTCGAGCGAGGGGGCATCCGGCAGCGCGACCGGCTTGCCGCCAATGGCGCGAACAAGGCGCGGCGCGATGGCCCGGCCGGTTGCTATCCGGGCGGTCATCACGGTCAATTGCAGGGGCGAGGCAAGCACATAGCCCTGCCCGATGGAGGCGTTGATCGTGTCGCCGATCCGCCAATCCTGCCCCCAACGTTCCTGTTTCCAGGCGCGGTTGGGCATGATGCCTTCGGTGATGGCGGACATGGGCAGGTCGTGGCGGATGCCGAGGCCCAGCCGCTTGCCCATTTCGGCGATCTTGTCGATGCCGACCTTCTGCGCGATCTCGTAGTAATAGACATCGCAGCTTTCGGCGAGAGACCGGGCGAGATCCACCCGCCCATGGCCGCCGCGTTTCCAGCAGTGGAAGCGGCGATCGCCGAATTCGATATAGCCGGGGCAGGAATGGGTGGTTTCGGGCGTGATCACGCCAGCCTCAAGTGCGGCAAGGGCGGTGACCATCTTGAAGGTCGATCCCGGGGGATAGGCCCCTTGCACCGTCTTGTTGGCCAGGGGACGGTGGTCATCCTCCATCAGGGCGGAATAGTCGCGCTGGGTGATGCCCCGCACGAAGAGGTTCGGATCAAAGCCGGGGGCCGAGGCGCAGGCGATCAACTCGCCCGTGTTCACATCCATGACCACGCAGGCGGCGCTTTCCTCGCCCAGACGGGCCTGCACGAAATTCTGCACATCGGCATCGAGCGTGAGCTGGACATCCTGCCCCGGCGTGCCATCGGTGCGTTCCAGTTCCCGCATCACACGGCCGACATGGTTGACCTCGATCCGCTTGTTGCCGGCGGTGCCCCGCAGGGTTTCCTCCATCCAGCGTTCGACACCGATCTTGCCGATCTGGAATTCGGGGATCCGCAGGACAGGGTCGGGATTGGGCCGCTCTTCCAGATCCTTTTCGCTGACGGGGCCGACATAGCCCACGACATGACTGAAATCCTCGATCAGGGGATAGTGGCGCGACAGGCCCACCTCGGGGGTGACGCCGGGCAGGGTGGGGGCATTGACCGCAACCTTCGAGAAATCGTCCCATGGCAGACGGTCGGCCACGATGATCGGGACGAAGGGGGAGTTGCGTCCGATATCGCGGGTGACGCGGTCCATCTCTTCTGCGGTGATCGGGATGACATGGGTCAGCCGGGCGAGGACGGAGTCGACATCGCCCGCATCCTCGCGCGTGATGGTGACGCGGTAATTCTGTTCATTGCCAGCGATCAGCTTGCCATTGCGATCGAAGATCAACCCCCGTTCCGGCGGGATCAGCCGCATGTTGATGCGGTTCTCTTCGGCCAGCAGGCGGAACTCGTCGGCTTGCTCGACAGAGAGAAAGCGCATGCGCGCGCCCAGAACGGCGAACATGGCCGTCATGGCCCCGCCCATCAGAAGGCCACGTCGGCTGATCCGGCGGGCGCTTTCCTCGGTGTCGCGGGCGGTGCGTCGCATGTCTGGTCAGAGCCTCCGTCCGTAGGCATCCACTTCGCCGGTGGCCGGTTTGCGCAGGTCGAAGGCGAACCGCGACACGGCCACGACAAGCGGATAGCACAGGATCGTCCACACTGTCTGCAACAGTGCGAAGCCGAGACTGGGTTGCGGCACGAAAGCGATCGCCAGCGCCAGACGGTTGGCGATCATCAAGCCCAGCATCAGCCCCGCGATCAACAGCCATTCTGTCAGGAACTGCAACTCGCGCGTCAGGGCGACGCGGGCGCGCAGGAATTCGCTGGCAAGGATCACGAGCGCCGCCCAAAGCCCGGGGGGGCGCAGCAGGATAAGGTCTTCCATCAGCACGACGATGCCGATCAGGAACACGGGCAGAAAATCGGGCCGCCGCGTGACCCAGGCGAAGACAAGGCAGAGAAGGATATCCGGGCCGGGCCAATCCCCCGCAACCGATCCGAGGGGGAGTAGTTTTATAAACAGAAGCGCCCCAGCCAGCCCGACGAAGACCGCCCGATAAAGCCACGTGGAGGAACGCAGTGCCTCAACCATCGGTGCCCGCCGTCGCTTCGGGTGAGCCCTCTGTCACATCCGCCGTGCCACCTGCAGAGGCGGGATCGACCTGAACGGTGCTTCCCTCGCCAGTTTCGGCATCGGGTTCCGAGGGGATGGGCGGCGGGGCAATCAGGGCGCCCGGATCGGTGATCGGCGTCAGGTCATGGCTGCGCAGCACGCGCAGGAATTCCAGCCGTTCGTAATCGGCGCTGAGCACGACACGCAGTCGGCGATCGGTGCCCATTGCGACCTGGCCTACCAGCAGGCCCGCCGGAAGGATGGAGCCATCCCCCGAAGTGACCACCCGGTCACCCGGACGGACAAGATCGGAATCCTCGAGGAATTCCAGTGGCGGAAGGGCAGTGTTGTCGCCCGACAGAAGGGCCTTTTGGCCAGACGGCTGCACGGTGACGGGCACGCGGCTGTTGCTGTCGGTCAAAAGGATCACGCGGCTGGTTCTTTCGCCCACGCCCGAGATTCGGCCGACAAGGCCGATGCCATCCATCGTGGCCCAGCCATCGCGGATCCCGTCGCGCGCGCCGACATTCAGCAGGACGGATTGCCGGAAGGGCGAGCCCGAGTCGGCCAGCACCACGCCGGTGACATGGGTCAGTTTCGGATCCAGCCGCACCTGATTGAGATCGAGAAGGCGGGCGTTCTTTTGCTCAAGCTGCAGCGCGGCCTCGCGCCAGGCCTTCATCTGCTGAAGCTCGCGGCGAAGTTCCTGGTTCTGTTCGTAGAGGCTGGCATAGCTCTGGAATTCCTCGAACATGCCGGCAGCGCGGGTGACGGGACGGAGGGCCCAGTCGAAGGAGGGAACGACCCTGTCCACAAGGGCCGCGCGGAAGCGTTCGACACGTGGGGAATCGATCCGCCACAAAAGGAACAGGCCAAGCAGGACAAGCACGAACAGCCCCACGAACAGGCGTCGCAGGGGGCGGGCGTAATCTTCTGGTCCAGTATTGCGCGACTTTGCCACGGCGTTCCCTCTTCCGATGGCCCGATCCCGTGCGGGATCAGCTGTCGTAGTCGATCACATGCCGCAACTGCTTTTCGTATTCCAGCGCCTTGCCAGTGCCGAGCGCCACACAATTGAGTGACTCATTGGCGACCGAGATGGAAAGGCCGGTCTGTTCCCGCAGGGACAGGTCCAGATCCCCCAGCAGCGCGCCGCCGCCGGTCAGCATAACCCCACGGTCCACGATATCGGCGGCGAGGTCCGGGGGCGTGGCTTCCAGCGCCTGCATGACCGCGTCGCAGATCTGCTGCACGGGTTCGGCGAGGGCTTCGGCGACCTGCGCCTGATTGATCTCTGTCTCTTTCGGCACACCGTTCAAGAGATCGCGGCCACGGATCTGCATGGATGCGCCGCGCCCGTCATCGGGCATGCGGGCGGTTCCGATGGAGGTCTTGATGCGTTCGGCGGTGGATTCGCCGATCAGCAGGTTCTGGTGGCGGCGGAGGTAGGAGATGATCGCCTCATCCATCCGGTCGCCGCCCACGCGGACGGAGCGGGCATAGACGATGTCGCCCAGCGAGAGGACCGCGACCTCAGTCGTGCCGCCGCCGATATCGACGACCATGTTCCCCGTGGGGTCGGTGATGGGCATCCCCGCGCCGATGGCCGCCGCGATGGGTTCGGCGATCAGCCCGGCGCGGCGGGCGCCTGCCGACAGCACGGACTGGCGGATGGCGCGCTTTTCGACCGGCGTCGCGCCATGGGGGACGCAGACGATGATCTTGGGTTTGCTGAACGTCGTCCGCTTGTGCACCTTGCGGATGAAGTGCTTGATCATCTCTTCGGCGCTGTCGAAATCGGCGATGACGCCGCCGCGCATGGGGCGGATCGCTTCGATCGTGCCGGGGGTGCGGCCGAGCATGAGCTTGGCATCCTCGCCCACGGCGAGCACCTGCTTTTTGCCATCCTTGACGTGATAGGCCACGACGGACGGTTCGTTCAGCACGATCCCCTTGCCGCGGATGTATACGAGCGTGTTCGCCGTGCCGAGGTCGATCGCCATGTCCGACGAGAAGATGCCCGAGAGTACCGACATGCTGGGGTGATCCTGTGCCACAGTAAGGAATATAAGCCCGCGACTCAGCCAATGCCGATGCAGGCGCCCCCATATAAAGACAGGCAGGGGGCAGCGAAAGCCCGGAGGGTGCAAAGGGGCGCAAATCCGCGTGACGGGGCGGGGGTTGCGATTTTTCTGCGAAAAATCGGATGCGGGCCACGGCGGCCCGCCAGCGCGTTTCACTTTTCCGGCGTGTTGGCGGGCCATTCTTCCGATGCCGCGGGCAAGCCTGGCTGTCCGCATCTGCGGCATCCTGTCTTTTCCTTTCGGATCGTCGGCCTTAAGGCTGGCAGGATGATCCAGTCCTGGGGGTGCCGCGTGCCTGACTTCCTGCCCGATGTTCCCGCCGAGGCCGTGATGGCCGCCCTGTCCCGCGCCCCGGGCGGGGAGTTGAGTTCGGGCAAGTTCGATAGCCCGGAGTCCTCGGCCGCGCTGGTGGCCAACGGCTTTGGTCGTTTTCTTGACGCGCCCGATCTGCTGCCGCCGCTGCCGGCTGTGCCGATGGGGCAACCGCTGCAGGTAGAGATCGAGGCCGAGATGCGCTTTCCATGGCGTGGGGGGCGACATCCCTGGATGGATGCCGCCATCACGACGGGGACGACGCTGGTGGGGGTGGAATCAAAGCGCTATGAGCCGTTTCGTCCGGGCAAGACCACGCTCTTTTCTGAAGCCTATGACAGCCGGGACTGGGGCGAGAGTATGGTCCGGCACGACGCCATGCGACAGGCCTTGATGTCCGGCGAGCGGCGGTTCCGGCATCTGGATGCGGTGCAGTTGGTAAAGCATGCCTATGGGCTGCGCACGCAATCCAGCCGCCGGGGTTTGGGGGCGGTGCTTGTCTATCTGCATGCGGCCCCGGCGCACTGGGCCAATGGCAAGCCTGTCGATCCCGCCCAGATCCGCGCGCATGAGGCAGAGATAGCGGCCTATGCCGAGGCGATCCGGGGCGACGGGGTGGTCTTTGTGGCGCTGCGATGGGCGGATCTGCTGCGTCAATGGGCAGCGGAGCCTGCGCTTGCCGCCCATGCGGCGGCGATGGAAGCGCGGTTCCTGCCGGGGGCAATGGCAGGCTGAACGGGCCAAGGGTCAGGCGAATGCCCGTCACGGCGGGTCATGCCGGGCCGGATTGGCCGCTTTCGCGGAAGAACCGGGCAAAGCCGCGGGCCATCTCGGCCGCGTCAAGCGGGGGGCCGAGGGTAGCCAAGGCCCGGGTCACCAGATCGGGGGGGAAGGACGCGACAGCGTTTCCCGCCAGCAGGCCCTGAATGTAGCCGGGAGAGAGTTCGGGGTGGACCTGCACCGACATGGCCGGAAAATCATAGCGAAAGCCGCCATGGGGAGAGTTGGCTGAGGACAGCAGGAGTTCGGTTCCGGGTGGGGCATCGACCACCTGATCCTGATGGAAGGAAAGCGCTGAAAGCGCGGCCTTGCCGAAGAGGCCCGCGCCAAGCGGGCTGGCCCGGTGAAGGTGCTGGCCTATGGTCCAGCCCGCCGGGGCCCGGGCGACGCGGCCGCCAAAGGTTTCGGCCATGAGTTGATGCCCGAAACAGATGCCGGCCATCGGAATGCGCGCGGCCTGCAGTGCGCGCAGATGGGCCTTCAGGGGGGAGATCCAGTCTTCCGCATCATGCACGCCAGCGCGGGATCCGGTGATCAGCACGGCATCCACCGATCCGGGGGAGGGGGGCGCGTCGCCGCCCGCCACATGGACGCGGGAGAAGCGTGCCTCCGGCAGGGCGGGGGCGAGCCATGCCTCGAACATGTCGGCATAGGTGCCGAAGCGGGCCTGATGTTCGGGGGTGGGGCGGTCGGCCTCGTAGATGCACAGATGCATGGCGGGGGCCTATCTTTCGCCGCCTCGGTCCCGCGTCGCGATCACCGACAGAACGATCAGGATCAGCGAGGCGAGAACGATCAGCGTGCCGACCGCGTTGATTTCGGGCGTCACGCCGCGCCGCATGGTGGAATAGATGTACATGGGCAGGGTATTGTCGCGGCCGGTCAGGAAGAAGGTGACAGGGATTTCGTCGAAGGAGAGGACGAAGGAGAGCAGGCCCGCCCCAAGGATGGCCGAGCGGAGGTTAGGCAGGGTAATGTAGAGGAAGGTCCGGAGCGGGGTTGCGCCAAGATCGCCCGACGCTTCCTCAAGCGAGCGGGGAAGACGCTGTAGGCGGGCATAGACCTGTGTGACGACCACGCCAAGCAGCGCGGTGGCATGACCGAAGATCACCGTTTCAAGCGAAAGAGGGAAACCCAGAAGCTTGAACATGTTGAGCATCGAGATGCCGGTGACGATGCCGGGCAGGGTGATGGGCAGCAGGATCAGGCGGCGGAACAGCGTCTTGCCCGGAAAATCGAAGCGGTGCAGGGCCAGTGCCGCCGCCACCCCAACCACCAGCGCAAGGAGAGTGGCGAAGGTTGCGACGTAAAGGCTGTTCCAGACGGCGGCCTGAAGATCGGTATTGGCAAACAGCTTGCGATACCAGTCGAGCGTGAGGCCGGGGATCGGCCAGGTGAGCGAGCGCGAGGATGAGAAGCTGAAGGCGATCAGCACCCAGATCGGGATATAGAGGAAGGCCATTAGAACGGCGATGAAGGTCATGAAGGCGGTGTCAGCGCCAAAGCGCGAAAGTGAGCCGGGGCGATTTGCCTGCGCCATGCTACACCCCCACCGCGCCGCGGCGTTCCATGCCGTCTGAAAGCGAGACGATGGAGAGCACGATGATCAGCATCACGATCGACAGGGCCGAGCCGAGTGGCCAGTTCAGGGCCGAGCCGAACTGGGTCTGGATCACGCTGGCGATCAGGTTGCCGTCCGGGCCGCCGACAAGGAAGGGGGCGATGAAATCGCCGAAGGACAGGCAGAAGGTCAGTGTGAAGCCGGCTGCGATGCCGGGCATCGAAAGGGGCACGGTGATCCGGGCGAAGGTCTGCCACGGGTTCATGCCCAGATCGGCGGAGGCTTCGGTCAGGTTGCGGGGGATGCGTTCCATCGCGGAATAGATCGGCATCACCATGAAGGGGATGAAGATGTAGGTCAGCGTCAGGACCATGGCGAACTGGTTGTAGAGAAAGATGTCGGAGGGGGCGTCGGTGATGCCTGACCAGATCAGGAAGGAGTTCAGGATGCCTTCGGTGCCGAGGATCGTCTTCCAGATATAGGCGCGCAACAGGTAGCTGACCCAGAGCGGTGCGATGACGGCGAGATAGAGCCAGGTGCGCACTCCCTGAGAGCGGCAGCGGAAAACGAGCCAGTAGGCGAATGGATAGGCGAGCAGCAGCGAGCTGGCCGAGACCAGCGCGCTGATCTTGAGGGTGCGTAGCAGGACCTGAAAGTATTGCGGATCGGTGAAGAGGGTCGCGTAGTTGCCGAACTGGAAGGCTGGCTTGAATGTGGGATAGGACTTCACCCAGAAGCTGTAGGTGGCAAGGATGCCATAGGGCAGCAGCATGAACAGCAGGATCCAGACCAGCGGAATGCCGAGGACCATCGCGCCGGCCAGGTTGTTGCGGATGCGGTTCATGGGTGCACCCCTTCGGGAAAGACGAAGATGTTATGGGGTTCGATGGCGATGCGGGCCGATGAGCCGGGTTTGGGAATATCGCTGCGGATCAGCGTGTCTGGCAGGAGCGTATCGACAAAGACCGTCTGCCCCGCGCCAAGATCGACTGCAATGCGCAGGCCAAGGCCATAGTAGATCACCTCGGTGATCGGGCCTTCGAGGCAGGTGGAGGCATCCTGTCCCGGCGCAAGGAGGCGCGCCTTTTCCGGGCGAAAGCCAAGGGTGACAGTGTCGCCCACGCGCAGGGCGCGGTCCGTCGGCGCGTCGATCCGGGTGCCTGCGGCGGCAAATCCGGCCAGCCCATCGGCGAGCGATTGCACGGTGGCGGAAAGGAAATTGGTAGTGCCGATGAAATTCGCGACATAGGGCGAGGCGGGGTTGTCGTAGATATCCTGCGGGCGGCCATCCTGCGCGACC
Organism: Paracoccaceae bacterium; assembly: GCA_041397045.1. GTDB lineage: Bacteria > Pseudomonadota > Alphaproteobacteria > Rhodobacterales > Rhodobacteraceae > Paragemmobacter. The sequence continues at coordinate 122,677 of JAWKXK010000011.1, read as the reverse complement.
CGGCCCTGTTCCATCACCACGATCCTGTCGGACATGGTGAGGGCCTCTTCCTGATCATGGGTGACCATGATGAAGGTGATGCCGACCTTTTCATGCAGATGCTTGAGTTCCATGCGCATCTGGTCTCGCATCCGGGCATCGAGGGCCGAGAGCGGTTCATCCAGCAGCAGCACCTTCGGGCGCCGAACGATGGCGCGGGCAAGGGCGATGCGCTGGCGTTGACCACCCGACAGCTGATGGGGTTTCTGGTCGATCTTTTCGGGCAGGCCGACGAGGTCCAGCGCTTCTGCAGCCTTTCTGCGGGCGGTGGCGCGATCGGCCCCCCCCATCTTGAGCCCGTAGGCGATGTTTTCGCCCACGGTCATATGCGGGAACAGCGCATAGTCCTGAAACACCATGTTCACTTCGCGCCGATAGGGCGGTTCCCAGGTCACGTCGCGCCCGGCAAGGTGGATCCTGCCATGGGTTGGGGCTTCGAAGCCGCCGATCATGCGAAGGAGCGTGGATTTCCCACAGCCCGAAGGGCCGAGCAGGGTGACGAATTCGCCATCCTCGACCGAGAGGGTGACATCGTCCACCCCGATGATCGTTTTCGAGTAATGCTTCGAGATCCGCTCTAGCGCGATGATTGCTGCCATATCTGACATCCCATCTGGTCAATGCACGGATGCGGGCGCCCCGGAACCGGAGCGCCCGCATCGCTGGCTTTGGGCCTACTGTGCCTTCACGGCGTTCCAGGCGTTCGTGTAGGTTTCGAAGCGGTCGCCAAGCGGTGTCCAGATGTAGAGGCTGTCGAGGTAGTCGGGGTCGTCCTGATGCAGGGCGGTGAATTGTTCCGGCGACATGCAGTTCTTGGCCGCTGCGGCATTGGCCGCGGAATAGCCGTTCACATTGGCCACCCCGCATTGGCCGAGTTCGGAAATCTGCATGTTCAGGAACTTGTAGGCGCATTCGCGATTGGGCGTGTCCTTGACGACCATCCAGGCATCCATCCATCCTTCCGCCCCTTCCTTGGGGATGAATTCCACCACCTCGATCCCCTCGGCGGCAAGCAGGCTGGATTGATAGCCGGCCCAGGTGTTGGAAATGACCACCTCGCCCGCCTTGTAGAGATCGACCAGTTCGCCGGCGGTTGCCCAGTATTTGCGGACCAGCGGTTTCTGTTCGATCAGCGCGGCCTTGGCCTTTTCGATCTGTTCGTCGGACAGGTTGTAAATGTCCATGTCGCCGTTCTTGCGGGCGGCCACGTAGATCGCGCTCTTGTCATCCCAGAGCGAGATCTTTCCGGCCAGCTCGGGGTTCCACAGATCGGCGATGGAGGTCGGCGGCGTGGTGAAGGCGTCCTTGCGATACATGAAGGCGATGGCGCCCCAGCTGTAGGGCATGCCGTAATGTGCGCCATCACGCTGGATGCCTTCGAGGGCGAGGAACTTGGGGTAGATGTCGTTCCATCCCGTGATGGCGGCCGTGTCGAGCGGTTCGACGACGCCGAGGTCGATCATCAGCGCGGTCGTGTCGATGGACGGGGTGATCAGGTCATAGACCCCGCCGCCCGCCATCAGTTTGGGCGCGAAATCATCGTTCGAGCCGACATAGGTTGCGCTGACCTTGCAACCACTTTCCGTTTCGAACTGGGTGATGAAGGAAGGGTCGGCGTAGCCTTCCCATGTCAGGATGTTGACCGTGCCTTCGGCGAGGGCCGGGCCTGCGGCCAGTGTCAGGGCGAGAGTTGTCGAGAGCGTCTTTTTCATCTGGCTGTCTCCACTGTTGGATGATCTTGGCCCGTTCAGGGCTCTTTTCGTGTGGTTTTGCGAACGATCGTTCCGACATCCACGCCAAGCGCGGCGGCGGCCTTGCGTTTGCTGCCATGTTCGCGGATGGCGGCGGCAATGATTTCTGCCTCGAACGCGGCCACGCGGTCGCGCAGGTGGCCCGAGGCGGGAAGCCCCCCGTCCGGTGCGGTATCCCGAAGCCGACGGGGCAGGTCATCGGGTTCGTCCCCGATGACCGAGATCTGCTGCAACAGATTGGACAGTTCCCGGATGTTTCCCGGATAGTGGTAGGCGCGCAGGCGGGCCATGATGTCATCCGACAGTTTCAGCGGGATGGTGCGGCGCTGATTGATGGCAGAGAGGAAGCGTTCGATCAGGTGATCCAGAAGCTCTGGCATTTCGCGCAGCGGTTTGATGGGCATGTTGACCACGGCCAACCGATAGTAGAGATCGGCACGGAAGGCGCGGTCTTCGGACATCTGGAGCAGGTCGCGGTTGGTGGCCGAGATGAAGCGCACATTGACGCGGCGAGGCTTTGTCGCCCCGACGCGCAGGAACAGGCCATCTTCCAGAAAGCTGAGCAGCTTTGCCTGAAGGGTCAGGGGGATCTCGCCGATTTCGTCAAGAAACAGGGTGCCGCCATCGGCGGCTTCGATCAGGCCCTTCTTTCCGTCATGCGACGCCCCGGTGAAGGCGCCCTTTTCATAGCCGAAAAGTTCGGATTCAAAGAGCCCTTCGGGAATGGCGGCGCAGTTGACGGCCACGAAGGGATCGGTGGCATTGGCGACGAAACTGTGCAGGTGACGCGCGATTTCGGTTTTGCCCACGCCGCTTTCGCCGGTGATGATGACACGCGCGCCTTGCAGAAGGGCGCGTTCTCCGCGGGCGATCATGCGATCCAGATAGGGGGAAAGCTGCCGCTGGCGGGCGAAATCGGGCCGAAGGCGGCGTTCGACGGTCGAGGTGAAGCTGGCAGGATCGCGTTGCCCCGAGGCCATGCGGCGCGCGTGATCGAACACCGCGAGATCGCGCAGGGTGATGATCACGGCACCCGGCAGATCAGCGATGCGGCGCAGGGTGACGAAGACCGAGCCGATGTTTTCCGACCGGATCACAACGTCGCCGGTGCGGCCCTCGGCCAGCATCTCGATCACCGGGGCCCAGTTGAGGGGGCTTTCCCCGACGACGGCCGATAGGGGGCGCCCGAGGCCCGAGGTTTCCGTAAGACCCGCGATGGCGGCGGCCTCGCGGTTGATCTGGACAAGCAGGCCGCCGGGATCAAGCACCATCATCCCGTCGGGCGAGGCGTTGAAGGCCGCCAGAAGCAGGCGCGCCCTTTCGCGTTCCGGCCCGGAGGCGGCGGGTGTCGGCTGGGGCGGGCGGGACATGGTCATCTTCCCCCGGCCTCTGCTGTCAGCCTTGCCCCACGCTCGACTGCCCGGGGCACATGGCGCAGGCTGACGGCAAGCAGACCGTCGCCGCGAAGATCGAAGGTCTGGGCGGTGCCTTCCACCTTGACCTGGCCGCCGGGCAGTCGGACGTGAAGGATAAATGGATCCCGCGCGGTGGAGGCGACGGAGATGCGGGCGTCGGAGAACAGCCGATCGAGCGGTTGGCGGCTGTCGAAGAGATCGTCGAAATGTTGCAGGCAGAGCCGTTCCGAAGGGGCCTCCAGCAGGGCTTCGGCGGCCATGTTGACGAAGACGATGGCACCCGACCGGTCGATCACCAGCATGGGATCGGGGAGGGCGGCGAGAACGGCCTGCAGGAAGGCGATCTCGCCCCGCAGTTCGTTTTCGCGGCGGACGTGCTTTGATACATCGCGCACGGTGCCCCACATGCGGTAAAGCCGATTGCCCCGGATATGGCCGCGGACATCGTTTTCAACGTCGATGAAAAGCCCGTCATAGCGCAGGTCGCGCGAGGGCGAGCCGTTCACATCGAAATCCGCGCGGATCAGGCGGCGGATGAAATCCTCGTTCTCGGGGGTGCGGGGGAAGGTTTCGGCCACGGGCCTGTCGTTGAAATCCGCGCCGGGCGGGGTGCGGTAGAGGCGGGCCATCGCATCGTTGCAGAAACGCCAGCGCGGCCCGTTCTCAAAGACCTGACGGACGATCTCGTGTTCCGGGGCGGACAGGTCGACGGGATCGGCCCATTCCATGCACCATCCCGCATCGGCAGAGGCGGCGACGATGCCCGAAAGGACCTCGTTCGCCTCTGCCAGTGTGGCCACGGCATCGAGTTCGCCGCCAAGCGGCCACTTGCTGAGACGCAGGCAGAGGCCATGGGCCGGGTCGTCGAAAAGTTCGGCCACCGCCGTGGTGGGGACAAGCGCGCCGTCGCCGGCGCGCAATGTCAGGGGCAGAACCCGGGGAAGCGGCGACAGGGAGGCGAATTGCGCGGTGATACGTTCGCGTGCCTCGAGCGTATAGAGGCGTGCCCAAGGCAGCGAGAGCGGGTCGGACAGGCCCAGACGCGCGGCCTGCACCTCGTCCATGGACACGACATGCCCGTCGACGGAAAGCAGGTCGACCATGCGGCCTGCCGAAAGTCGTATCTCTTTGCCTGAATGCATCACAGTCTTCGCTTTCCCGTCGTTCAACCAGGGATCATGGGACGCAGTGCAGGTAACGCTCCACGTCCCAGTTCGTCACTTCCCGAAGGAAGCGGGTCCATTCATCGCGCTTGTATTCATCGAATACCTGATAAAGCCGTCCGGGAAGCGCGGATTTCACCACGTCGTCCTTTTTCAGGGCTTCAAGCGCATCGTGCAGGTTCAGCGGGATCAGTTTCACCGGTTCGCCCGATTGCCAGACAGTCGTGACATTGCGGGATTCCGGGGCGCCGGGGTCGATCTTGTTCCTGATTCCGTCATCCATCGCCTTGAGAAGGGCACCGCAGAACAGATGCGGGTTCACCATGCTGTCCACGGCGCGGAATTCGAACCGGTCCGGCGATGAGATGCGGATGGTGCAACTGCGGTTCTGCAGGCCCCAGTTCGCGCCGATCGGGGCCCAGAGGCCGTAATCGTTGAAGCGGCGATAGCTGTTAACGGTCGAAGCCCCCAGACATGTGAGCGCGTCGATATGCTTGAGACTGCCCCCCAGCACCCAATGGCCCAATTCGGTGGGTATCCAGCCGCCATCGGTATTCTCGAATTCGTTGGTGCCGCCCTTGGAGTAGTGGAAGAGTTCCTCCATCCCCGGCAGTTCGCCGGGCAGCAGGGCCTGCAATTCGCGGCTGCCCCCGGTCCAGACCGAGCAGTTGTGGTGACATCCGTTCGCGGCATAGCCCATGAAGGGCTTGGCCATGAAGCAGGCGATCAACCCGCGCTGGCGCGCGACTTCGGCGCAGATCTGGCGATAGGTCGTCATCCGGTCGCAGGTGGGAAGGGCGTCGTCGAACTGATAGTTCAATTCGATCTGCCCCGGCGCATCCTCGCAATCGCCCTGGATCATGTCGAGCCCCATGGCGCGGGCATAATCGCTGACCTGCATCCAGACTTCGCGGGCGCTTTCGAACTGGCCGATGTGATAGGCCAGAGGTTCGGTGATGCCCTCATAGGGCCGAACCTCGCCTGCCTTGGGCTTGAGCCAGAGCATTTCGGGTTCCAGCCCGACGCGCAGGTGCAGGCCATCGTGATCCTTGCGGAACTGCTGGTCGAACCGCTTGAGATTGCCGCGCGTGTCGTATTCGTAGTGCTGGCCGGGGAAGTTGGGATCTTCGAGGCTGTAGTAGAGCGTACAGAAGACGCGGGCGACGCGCTTGTCCCAGGGAAGCTGACAGAAGGTTTCGGGATCGGGCAGGGCGATGCATTCCATGGCATTGGAGTCAAAGCCGATGAGGTTCCCCCGGAAATCGGGCAGGACGTTCGTCACGCCGCCCATCCATGTCTGGACACCCTTGCGTGCCTGGGTTTCCCAGTGCCGCGCCGGGGCGGCCTTGCCCATCACGCGGCCGGTGATCGAGATGTACTGGTAATAGATGTATTCCACGCCAAGGGCGTCGATCTTCTGGCGAACGCGGCGGACAAGATCAGCGCGGCCGGGCAGTTCGAGATCGTGGTGGTAATCGGTATCGGTGTTCACGTCGGTTCTCCCTGTTGTCCCTCAGGCCTCGAGGTAGCGGGCGCGCTCTTCGGCGCTGACCGCCTTGGCGAGGCTGGCGTATTCGGCGCGGCAGGCCGCAACGAAATTGTCGATGAATGCATCGCCAAAGAGGCGGCGCGCGGCACTGCTGGCGGCCATGCGGTCAGCCGCATCGGCAAGATCGCGCGGGAAGCGTTGGGCTCCCTTCGGGAACGGTGTCAGCCGCCCGACACGGTGGGAGGGGGCGGCAGGTTCCGCTCGATCCCGTCAAGCCTTGGGCGCCAAGCATCAGGGCCATGGTGAGGTAGGTATTGCAGTCGGCCGGGGGAACGCGGAATTCCAGCCGGGCCGAAGGTCCGGCATGGGGCGCGGAGCGCACGGCGACGGTGAAGGGATGTTCGGCCCATGTCAGAGACTTTGGTGCCCAACTTCCGGGCGCGAGGCGGCGATAGGCATTCACGGTGCTGGTGCACATGGCGGCCTGCGGCACGACATCCATCATCCCCGCGATGAACTGGCCCGCCAAGGCATTGGTGCGGCCATCCGGGGAACTGAACAGGTTCTGCCCGGTCTTCGCGTCGCGCAGCGACATGCAGCAATGGCCGCCAATCCCGGGATATTCCGCGCCGAGATAGGGCATGAAGCTGGCGGTCTTGCCTTGCTTTCGGGCATAGGCACGGGCCGCAAGGCGGAAAAAGGCGGCGTCATCGGCGGCGCGCAGCCCCTCGGTCGCGGCGAGGGTGCCTTCAAGGCAGCCTGGCCCCAGTTCGACGCCCAACCTGCGCGAGATGTCATGACCCAGCACCTCGGCCTCGAAGCCGGCGATGTAGGCGGCTTCGGCATTGGCCGTCGTGCCGGACCAGCATTTGTTGTCGGGGGCGAATTTCTGAAGGCCGCTGAAGCCTTTGGCCCGGGTCGTGGTGGCATCCTCATCCAGAATGATCACTTCGAATTCGAAGGCGGCGTCGACCTTGAAACCCATCGCCGCCGCGTTCGATCTGGTAGCAGGACCTGCCGGGGCATGAGGTCGCGTGCATCGCCGGAAAGTTCCGCGATCAGGGTCACGGCTGCTGTCTGCAGGGGTTGCAGGATCGAGGCTGGGTCGATCTCGACCGCTTCCGGTATAGAAGCGCGTGCCACCAAAGAGCGAGTTCTGGCGATATCCCAATGGGCAGTGACGCTGGCAAAGCGCGGGTCCTGTGCCCATTGCAGAAACTGGTCACGCCGAAGCCTGCGTTCGCGGAAGACGGAGGCCAGATCGAACTGGCCGACATGGATGACTTCGGCCTTGTGCTGTTCCAGCAGGGCTTTCAGATCTTTCATCATTCTCTCCCTTTGTGCGCCGGTTCAGGCCGGCACTGTTTCTGACAAGGCCCGTTCCAGACGCGCGCGGTGCGCGGCCATGGCTGCGGGCGGTGCCGCGATGCCGAGCACCGCCACGGCGCGGCCGTCCCTTCGGTATTCGACGATGCAGGGCGTGGTTCCGGGCATGGCGAGATCGCCCTCGATCAGCCGGGTCTCGTCGGCGATGGTGGGGATCCCGAAGCCCTGCAGGCGCAGGCCGTGCTGATCGCTCCAGAAGCCGGGAAGGGGCGCGAAGGTGGTGCCGGGGGCGCGCCCGGCTTCGCGGGCAGCAATCGTTTCGGCGGCGCGTCGGGCGGTGAGGCCCGCCATGCCCCAATGTTCCACCCGGCGGGGGCTGCCACCGAAGAGGGGATTGGGGAAGCGCGCCACATCCCCCACGGCAAGGATGCGGTCATTGCCGATGGCCGAGAGGGTGTTGTCGCAGAGTATGCCATCGGACAGGTCGATCCCGGTGCCGGACAGCCAATCGACATTGGGAAGTGAGCCAGCGGATTCGAGAATGACGTCAGCCTCGACCCGGCTGTCATCGGACAGGCGCAACCCATCTGGCAGCAGGCCCGCGACAGACAAGCCGCAGCGCAGGTCTACTCCGCGGGCGCGGTGCAGTTGCGCCATGGCAGCGGCGACGCGGGGGCCAAGCACGGCAAGCATAGGCTGGCATTGCGGTTCGATCAGGGTGACCTTGCAACCAAGCGCGGCCGTGGTGCCGGCCATTTCGCAGCCGATGAGGCCCGCGCCGATGATGGCCAGTTTCACGCCGGGACGCAGGGCCGCTGCCAGCCGTGTCGCATCGTCGAAGCTGCGCAGGACGTGACGGCGATCATCCGCGCCCTCGAACGGCAAACGACGGGGGCGCAGGCCCGTTGCCGCGATCAGCCAGTCATGGCCAAGCGTGGTGCCATCGGACAGGAGGACATGCTGCCGGGCGGCATCCACTGCGGTGGCACGCAGCCCAAGCCGCCAGTCGACCGCGCCTTCGGGCAGGCGGTGGCGCAGCGTCAGGCCGCAAAAGACCGCTTTCATATCCGTCGGATCACCGCCCGCGGCAACAAGGGCGGAAAGCCCGTCCTTCGACAGGGGCGGGCGGTTATAGGGAAGGTGCGGTTCCGCGCCGATCAGGGTTATCCGTGCCTGCGGCAAGGCCGCAAGCACGGCCTCGGCGCTGCGCAATCCGGCCAGCGACGCCCCGATGATGGTGACGCGCGGGCCCATCCTTCAGGCCCCGATGGTTATGGCCTGCTCGGGGCAGGCATCGGCGGCGGCTTCGGCATCCGCGCGCAGGCTCTCATCCGCCGCGACGATCCAGTGCAACTGGCCCTGATCGTCGAAGGAAAAGATGGTCGGGGCGGCGATCACGCATTGGCCGTGCAGCAGGCAGAGTGAGGTGTCGACGTCAATCTTCATTGCGGCCTTTCGGTGTTGGGGGCGTCAAGGCGGGTGGTGTGCTGATCATGCCTTGTCGAAGGCGATGGGCATGGAGACCGCGCCGGTATTGCCGCTGTCGGGCAGCCAGACGACCGTTCCGGCAAAGCGGGGGTTCTTCAGGCGGCTGGCCAGAAGGGCGAGGGCCGCCGTCATGTCGCCGCGGGCGATGAAATGGCCAAGGCAATGATGCGTTCCGCCTCCGAACCCGAAATGGGGTTTGCGCGCTGCGGTGATGTCGAAGCTTTCGGCGTCTTCCATGGCGGCCGGATCGGTGCAAGCGGCCTGTCCCCAAAGGTGCAGGGTTGTTCCTTCGCTGATGTGCAGCCCCTGAAATTCGAAATCTGCGGTCGCGGCGCGGGTAACCCAGGTTGTGGTCGGGCGCGTGCGCATCACTTCTTCCACGGCGGCCTTGGCGAGTTCGGGGCGTTCTCCCAGCAGTTTCCACTGGTCGGGGTGCTGGATGAACATGTCCATTGCCAGACCGATCTGGTTACGGGTCGTGTCGATGCCGCCGAAGATCGCCAGAACGATCATGTCGAGCATTTCCTGACGCGAAAGCTGATCTGGGTTTTCCTGATTGGCCTTGACGAGCAGGCCGATGAAATCGTCGGACGGATGTGCCGTCCGGTCGGTCACCAGTTCTTCGGCATAGTCGAAGAGGCGTGCGATGGCGGCTTCGATCCGGTCGAGGTCTTCCTTGAAGGTCACGCCAAGGGCGAGGCCCATATCGGCCGCGATCTGCACCAGTTCGCGCCATTTCTCGGCCGGCAGGCCAAGCAGATCGCAAATGACGCCGGTGGCGTAGGGTTCGCTGAATTCGGCGATGAAATCGCAGGTGCCACGGTCGATGAAGCTGTCGATCAGGCGGTTGGCAAGGCTTTGGAATTTTGGCTGGAGATCGGCGATGAGGCGCGGGCTGAAGGCGGGGTTGGCCATGCGGCGCAGGCGGCCGTGCGTGTCGCCTTCGACGCAGAGCAGCATGTTGCACCACCATTGGGCAAACTTGCCTGTCGTCACGCCATTGTGCTGAGGCCACAGATGGCTGCCCTGCCGAAGCTTGGGGTGGCGCAGCATCTTCTGCACCTCGTCATAGCGCAGCACGGCTAGGCCATAGGGGGTGCGGGCATACCAGTTTCTTGTTCGGGCTTCGGCGACGGCCTTGGAGCGGATCGAGAAGTTCGGGTCGGACACATCGAGATAGGACGCATCTTCAAGGGCCGCATCGGTCATTGCTTGCTCCGGAGCTGGGTGCAGACAAAGATCTACAAGCATGTGGCGTGCCAACGTGCGGCGCTGGTAGGCAAGGCTATGATATATAGTGGTTAATTACTTCTTCCGCCTCCAAGAGCGGTGCCGCAATGGCCGCTTCTTCCATTTGGGTGCTGCAATTCTGCGCGCCTGCGATGCAGTGATGCACACGCAAGAGCGAGGCCTCGCTGCGGATCAGGCCGACAGGGCCTGATCGAGATCGCGGATGAGATCAGTGGCGGACTCAAGCCCGATGGACAGGCGGAAGCCGCCATCACCAGCATAGCTGCGGTAGTTCTCCAGTTGCTCTGTATCCAGGGCGTAGGTGCCCTTGGTCAGCCCCTCTGTTTCGAGAAGGACGATGATGCTGCGCTGATGGCCCAGCGAGAAGGCGTAGTGGGCGACCTGCAACCGGGCCGAGAGTTGGCGGGCCATGGCGGGTGTGTCCGCGGTCTGGAAGAAGATCATCCCGCCGGGCAGATCCATCTGGCGGGTGGCAAGATCGTGCTGCGGGTGCGAAGCAAGGCCGGGGTAAATGACGCGCGTCACGCGCGGATGATCCTCAAGGAAACGGGCGACGCGGAGGGCTGTGTCGTTGATCTGGCGCATTCGGGGAAAGAGCGTGTCGATCCCGCGCAGGATCAGCCATGCGTTCATTGCAGGCAGGGACGCCCCCAGATAGACACCGGCCCTCGCGCGCATGGCGGCGATGAGATCGCGTCGTCCGGCGACGATGCCACCCAGAGCATCGCCATGGCCGTTGATGAACTTGGTCAGGGAATGCACCACCAGATCGACCCCGAGCGAGAGCGGGCGCGTGGAGACGGGTGTGGCAAGGGTGCTGTCCACGGAAACCAGCGCGCCGTTGGCATGTGCGATGCGGGCGACTTCGGCCAGATCCGTCAGGCGGAGGATGGGGTTGCAGGGGCTTTCGCAATGCACGAGGCGTGTATTGGGGCGCAGGGCGGCCTGCAGGGCCCCGGGGCGGGACAGGTTGACGGAGGTAACCTCGATTCCGAAATCCGGCAGGATGCCACGGGCAAGTTCGGCGGCACCGGCATAGGTGACGTCGCTGATGATCAGGTGATCGCCCTGCTTCAGGACAGAGAGAAAAATTCCGGCGATGGCCGCCACACCGGTGGCGAAGGCGAGGGCGTCTTCCGCGCCTTCCAGCGCGGCGAGACGGTTTTCAAGGGCGCGGACAGTGGGGTTGAGCCAGCGGGCATAGGTTAAGGGCTCGCTCGCGATATCGCTGATGCCTGCTGCCGAAAATGCACCTTCGCCGGGAGTGACGAGGTTGTTCACCGACATCGTGATGCCGGGCTGGATCGCGGCGGTGAGGGGGTCGATCACCAGCCCCGCATCAAGGGCGAGCGTTTCGGGCGCAGCCGTCGAAGGAAGGCTGCGATTGGGGGACCTGTCATCTGTCATGGTTGCACCTTCCCTCATGCCCCGGCTTGCCCCGGTGGGCGGGAATGTCCCGTCCCGCCGATTGGCCCCCGTTTGATCCTGTTGTTCTGCAAGATCAAGATGCAGTCGGGGTATGATCCCGGGGTTGCGGATCAGTGGCGGAGAGGGCCACCGGGCGCGTGTCATCGACGATCCGGCCGTCTTCCAGTGTGATGATGCGGTCGGCACGGTCGAGGATGCGGCTGTCATGCGTGACCATCAGGGTGGTGGTCCCGCGATCCTGCCCAAGCCTGCGCAGGATATCGACGACCCGCGCGCCACTGGTGCGGTCCAGCGCGGCGGTCGGTTCATCGGCAAGGACGATTTCGGGATTTCCCGCAAGCGCACGGGCGATGGCCACGCGCTGCTTCTGTCCGCCGGACAGATTTGCGGGAAGATAGTCCAGCCTGTCGCCCAGCCCGACGAGGCCCAGCGCATGAGTGGCTGCTCGGCGGGCCTGATCGGGGGGGATCCTGCGTCTGAGCTGGATGGACATCAGCACATTCTGCGTGGCTGTCAGGCTTTCATGCAGGTTATGGGCCTGAAAGATGAAGCCCAGTCTTTGGCGCATCGCGATGTTGATGTCATCCGAGGCGGTGGCGAGTTCCGTTCCCAGAAGGCGGATGGAGCCGTCCTGAACAGCGCGCAGGCACCCCACAAGGGTTAGAAGCGTGGTCTTGCCCGAACCGGACGGCCCAGCAAGCACTGTGAAGCTGCCACGTTCGAATCCGAGGTCAATGTCGAACAGGGCCTGCTTGCGGGCTTCTCCCTTGCCGAACCAGTGGTTTAGGCGGTGGATCAGGATCGGTTGGTCATCCATGTCCAACGCCCCTAGAACAGATCTGCGGGATCGGCCGCGGCCAGTTTGCGGGTGGCGATGAAGCCGGAGAGAGTGCATGCGAGGATTGTCCCGACGAAGACCATCGCCGCGCTGGAAGGTTGCATCTGAAGGGGCAGGGTCGTCATGCGGCCCATGAGCGCGAGAATGATCGTTGCGACGGTGGCACCGGGAAGAAAGCCCAGCACGCCAAGTACAAATGCCTCTTCCAGCACGATGCCGAGGAAGAAGCGGGACGGGTAGCCCATGGCCTTGAACGTCGCGTATTCGCGCAAATGATCGGCGACGTCGGATGACAGCACCTGATAGACGATCACCACGCCGACCAGAAGACCGATGATGACCCCGAAGCCGAAGATGATTCCGGTGGGGCGCTTGGTCTGCTGGTAGAGCAGGTCCTGCTGCGCAGCCTGCGCGAAGCTGCGTATCCGCAGCGACTTGTCCGAGATGAGATCGCCGAGGCGCTTCGACACCACCACCGGATCGGCGCCTTGCCGCAGTTTGAGCAGGATATGATCCGGGGCCGCAGAGCGACGGGCCGGAAAGAGCGAAAGGAATGTCTGGTCAGAGACGAACATGTAGCCGTCCCCGCCGAAACCGCCACCGCCTGCGAATGTATCGTAGAACGTGAGCGTGGTGCGCGAGGTTTCAAAACTGCGCGGGGTCTGCGGGCGGATGGCGGCGGCTTCGTCCTTGGGCAGGCCACGCGTCAGCCGATCGAGAAGGGCCGCATGCTGAACCTCGAGAATGGCGATGCGGTTCGCGATGTCGGGCGAAAGATAATCCGGCTGCGCCGGATCAATGCCGAAGGCGGTAAGGGAGAGCGTCTTGTCGCTGCGTTGCCAGGACAGGTTGCTGAGAAAGAGACCTGTGCCCGAAACGACATCGGGATCGGCCAGCGCCTGCAGAAGCCACTGGCGTGCGACATTGCCGCCTTCGGTCATGGAATTCGCATCCGTGGCCGAGATCATGATGTCGGCCTGGAAAAAGCCGTATGGCTTCAGCGTGGCCGTGGCCATGGACTGCATGATGCCAAGCTGGACGAAGACAAGGACATTCGCGAAGGCCACACCGGCCAGCGCTGCGGCAAAGCGCGTGCGGTTATGCGTCAGTTGCAGCCAGCCAATCGGCAAGCGCCCGAAAATCCAGGCGAGAAGGCGGCTCATTGAGCCGACCCATCGGTATCTATGCGGGCGATCACCTCGAGGTTGACAAAGCGGGCGGCCCGTTGCGACGAGGTTTCGTCAAGGATCACCATGACCCGGATCACGCGGGCATCTGTGTTGGCGGCCGTGTCGTCCGACAGCAATCCCTGCCGCCCGACGGTGAGGCCGATGGCCGATACCCGGCCCTGAAGGGCGGTGTCCAGCGCCGTGGCGGCCAGATCGACCGGCTGCCCGATCCTGACCTGCGAGATGCGATCCTGCCAGACTTCGACCTCGGCCATCATACGGGATGTGTCGCCCATGGTCATGATGCCTTCGACGGGGGGGCGCTGTCCGGGCGTCGCGAGGATATCGAGGATGGTTCCTGAAATGGGGGCCATGACGTCGGATCGCAGCAGGTCGCGGCGGGCGCGTTCCAGTTCGGCCCCGGCAGCGGCAAGGTTGCGGGTGGCCACCACGACATCGGGTTGGTCGTCAAGGCCGACGGCCGTGAACCGGGCGAGGGTCGCCTCGGCCTTGGCAACGGCGGCGGTGGCCTGCTGTTCGGCTGCGCGCACGGCATCCAGCATGGATCGGCTGATGACGTTGCGGCTGAAGAGTTCCTCGCTGCGAAGGGTTTCGGACGCGGCTTCGGCGGCGATGGACCGGGCCTGTTCCAGGGTGGCCTGCGCCTCGTCCCGGCTGTTCATCACGGCAGTGCGCGTCTGCATGAGGCTGGCTTCCCGAATGGCGAGATTCGCCTCGGCAAGAAGCACCGCGCCTTCGAGGACGTTAAGATTGTCGAGACGGGCGACAACCTGCCCTTTCTCGACCCGGTCACCTTCGGAGACCAGAAGTTCAAGAACCCTCGCATCGCCAGCCCCATAGGGTGCCGCAATGGTGGAGACATCGCCGCGCGGCATCAGCCGGGCAAGGCCGACAACATCGCTGGGGCGCAGGGTTTCGGCCATGTCGCGCGGCAGGGCGATTTCGGGTGGAAGGGCGATGGGTTGGGATGATCCTGCGCCGGGGACTAGGCCGCTCAGTGCATAGAAGGCGCGCAGGGCAGGGGGTTGGAAATACATGCCGATGACGGCGCCGGTGAACATGAGGAGCGGCACCAGAAGCGGCAGGAACCAGCGCTTTCGGATTCGTCTGGGCATGGTCGTCGGCCCCGGTGGCACAGGATCAAGCGCGAGTGGAAGATCTTTTGTGTCGGGGTCGGTCATGATTGGCCCCCCTCGGCGGATCGGCGTCCAGATTGGGCAGTCGGGCGGCAGGCTGCGGCCGGGGGGCGTGGAAGGACTTTCATGGGCACATCCATGACATGCCGGATGCCGAATGTGATTGATTTGCATCAAAGATGCATTCCCGGGATTACTTTTCCGCCCAGTCGGGCAAGGCGGGATCAGGTTCCGGCCATCTGGGGCAGCAGGAACGGCCCTGTGTCCGGGGTCAGATTGACACGAATGCGGCAGTGGTAAGCCGTGGAGAGCAGCGCATCGGTCAGCACCTCTTGCGGCGGGCCGGCAGCCAGCAGCCGGCCATCGCCAAGCAGGATCACGTGGTCTGCGGCCATCGCCGCAAGATTCAGATCGTGCAGCACCGCGATCACCCCGCCGCCCTCTTGCGCGAAACGGGCGGCACGCCGCATGACGAGAATCTGATGCGCGATATCGAGGCTGGAAACGGGTTCATCAAGAAACAGCCACATCGGCCCCTGATCGTTGCGGGGTTGGCGCGCCTGGGCCAGAACACGGGCCAGATGGATGCGTTGGCGTTCCCCGCCCGAGAGGGCGTGGATCGGGCGGTGGGCCGTGCCGGGCAGGTCGACCTCGTCCAGCAGGCGGTCGATCAGACGGGGATCGGCCGGGCCTGTTCCGGCCTCGATGCCCAATTGCAGGATTTCCGAGACATTGAAGGGAAAGGCGACCTGCGTGTCCTGTGCGAGAACGGCGCGGCGTGCGGCAAGTTTCCGGGGGGAGAGGCGGGCTATGTCGTCACCGTTCAGGCGGATCTCACCCGTGACAGGCGGCAGATCGCCCGCCAGCGCGGCAATCAGCGTGGATTTGCCCGAACCGTTCGGGCCGATGATGGCGGTGACCTCGCCCGGCCGGGCAGTGAGCGAGATGCCCGAAAGAATGGCTCTGTCATCGCGGGCGAGGGTCAAGTTGGTGGCGGTGAGCATCGGTCAGAACCTTGCAAGACCGCGGCGGCGCAGAAGGATCCAAAGGAAGACCGGCGCGCCAAGGGTGGCCGTCACGATGCCGATGGGCAATTCGGCCGGGGCGGTGATGGTGCGGGCAATCATGTCGGCCCCGATCAGCAGCGTGCCGCCAAGCAACGCCGCATGGGGCAGCAGGGCACGGTGGTCGGGCCCGGTGGCAAGGCGCAGCAGGTGCGGCACGACAATGCCGATGAAGCCGATACCGCCCGCGATTGCGGTGGCCGCGCCCGCCGCGGCGGCGGTGGCGAGGATGGTCAGCCGTTTGGTGCGTTCTACATGGATGCCCAGATGGGCGGCCTGCGGCTCGCCCAGGGCAAGTGCGTTCAGCGCGCGGGCAAGCAGGGGGGAAAGGACGAGCACAGGCAGGATCAAGGGCAGAGCGGTGGCAATCTTGGCCCAGCTGGCCCCGGCGACCGAGCCCATGGACCAGAAGGTGAGATCGCGCAATTGCTGATCATCCGCGATGTAGGTGAGGATCCCCGTGGCAGCGCCCGCGATGGCCCCCAGCGCGATCCCTGCAAGCAGCAGGGTGGCGATGGCGGTCTGTCCGCCCGAGGCGGCGACACGGGTAAGGATCAGGGTGGCGATCCAACCGCCGAGGAAGGCTGCAAACGGAATGAGATGCGCACCTGCCAGCGCACCAAGGGCCGGCGGCAGCAGGCCACCCAGCACGATGGCAGAGACGGCCCCCAGACCGGCACCCGCGCCCACGCCCACAATCCCTGGATCAGCAAGGGGGTTGCGGAACAGGCCCTGCATCAGCGCCCCCGCGACGGCCAGCGCCGCGCCGACCATCAAACCCATGGCAAGCCGGGGAAGGCGGATGTCATGGAGCACCAGTGTTTCCGCCGGCGAGAGGGGGACGCCCCCCGCGAAGGCCGCAATGAGGCGTACGGGGGACAGCCCTGCCGCGCCTGTCCCCAAGGACAGGATTGAAACAGTCACGAGCAAAACGAGAAGGAAGGCCGTGACGGAACCTTGCTGCGGGCGACCGGAGAGGCGATGCGCCATGGGCAGGGCGGTCATGGTTCAGTCCTTTGCGGGATAAAGGAGGTCGTGCAGGGCAAGCGCCGCCTCTGGCGTGCGCGGACCGAAGCCCAGAAGAAGCAGGCCATCCATTCTGATGATTGCCCCGGACTTTGCCGCAGGGGTCTGCGCCAGGGCGGGATGGGCAAGGACATCGGTATTGGCGATCTCCAGATCGCCTTCGCGATCCATCATCAGGATCACGTCGGGCGCGGCGGTCAGGACCACCTCATCGGTGATCTGCTTGTAGCCCTGAAAGCCGGTGCCGACATTGACCCCGCCTGCAAGCGTGATGATGCTTTCGGCAGAGGAGCCTTCACCGCCCGCCATGACGCGCCCGCCCTGCAGCGACAGGATGAAGAGGACGCGGCGGGGATCTTGTACTTTCGCGGCGCGGTCGCGGGCCTTTTGCAGCCCCTTTGCGACCTGGGCTGACAGATCCTTGCCCTTTTCAGGCAGGTCCAGCGCGTTGGCGACGGTTTCGATCTTGGCGATCAGACCATCGGGGGTGGTATCGGGACCCGCCATCAGGAAGGGGATGCCCGCAGCCTGCAGGACATCAAGGGCCTCCTGCGGGCCCGCGCCGGATTCCGACAGGATCAGGTCGGGGTTCAGGGCAAGCACGCCTTCGGGCGAGAGGGCGCGGAAATAGCCGACATCGGGCAGCGCGGTGACCGAGGGCGGAAAGGTCGAGGTGGTGTCGCGGGCGATCAGCCGATCCTGCGCGCCAAGGGCGACGGCGATTTCCGTTACGGAACCACCAAGAGTAAGGACACGCTCGGCCGGATCGGCAAGGGCGGGAGAGGCGACGGCCAGCGCAAGGGCAAGGCAGTAGCCGCGGGGAAAATGGGCGGTCATGCGGGCATCTCTTCCAGCGCGGGCAGCGCGGCGATGAAGGCGTTCCATGCGGTGGGGGCGGCGTCCTTGCGGTAGCCGAAGATCTGCAGGATCAGGCCGCCATCCTTGTCGAACGCCTCGATGCTGTTGGCATCCCCGGTGCGGGTGGGTTTCCAGACGCGCCAGACCTGCGCGATGTGATCTGTCCGCAGGTGCAGGTTGAAGCGCGGATCCATGACGTTGATCCAGGGGCCCATGGGGACGATCTTTTCGATGGGGCCGCCGTGGATCTGGATGCAGCCCGCGTTGCCGACAAAGATCATCAGGGGGATCCTGCCATCGGCGGCGGCGTGAAGGGCCGTGGCGACGCTGCCATTGTCGATGCGTTCGGCGCGCGGCGCGCCTGCCAGTTGGTAGGCGCCAAGCCGGTTCATCTTCAGCCGCCGGGTCATGGTGTTGAACTGATGCGTGTCGGTCATGGCGTCCCATTCCCGCCGCAGGTCATCTGTTCGGGCGGCATTGCCCTTGGGGCCTTCGGCGGAAGTGCGGGGGGATAGGGCCAGGGTCTGCGGCTGATCGGGCAGACGAAGCGTTGAGGTCAGGGTGTCGAAGGCCTCGGCGCTCGCTTCGGGCTTCAGATGGACCTTGTGGATGGCATCGCCCGCGGCATCGAAAATCTGCAGGCTGCGGCGAGGGCCATCCTCGGCCTGATCCACCACGGCAAAGGCATGTTTCCAGTGGGCGGGAAAGATACGCAAATCAATCTCGGGGTCGAGGACCATCGCCGCGTGCGGGCCTGACCGATAATCGGAATAGACGCCCCGCCTTTCATGCACACAGGATTCGTTGCGGGTAAGGGCCATGACATCGCCCAGATCGCGGATCAGCGGAAACAGCCGGTCGGGCGTGGCGTCGATGGCCGTGGCGCCGTGGCCGACATGGGCGGCGATGAGGGTTGCCTCTGTCAGGCCGTTGGCATGTGCGAAGTCGCGCGCGCGGGACTTGGAGTTTTCGGCGCGCAAGGTGCGAATGTCGGCAGGGGAAAGCGCAGGGGATTGGCCGTCGGCCATGGCAATGCTCCAGTTCGGGAATGGGGCGCGTCTGGCGGCCTGCTGGGCCCGGGCTGGTGCGCGACGGTCAGGCATCCGGGATACTTGACAGCTATAGTCATCTTTTCTAGAAGCTAATTCCTGACAGATCAAGTCGGAATATCCGTCTTGTCGCCAGCCACGCGATCCGCCCGGCCAGCCCCAGATAAAAACATGAAAAGGGGTTACCCATGCCGATCCGAACGCGGGCCCGTCGGGCACATCTGCTTTGTTCCGTTCCCTTGATCCTTATCTGTGCCGGCCCCGTTGCCGCGCAGGATGGCGAGGGCTTCTTTCAGGTTCTGGGGCGGATCATCCTCGGCACCGGAACGGCCAAGGTCGCCATCGACACGCCGCAGGCCGTGAGCACCATCGAAGCCGAGGAACTGGAGCGGGATCAGCCCGCGACCATCGGGGATCTGTTCCGGGCGGTGCCGGGTGTGCAGGGTGCGGGGGCATCGGCCCGGCCTTTGGGCCAGGCGTTCAACATCCGGGGTATCGGGAACAGCGAGCAGACAGCTTCGGAGGCGAGGATCATCGTGACGGTGGATGGCGCGCCGAAATTCTTTGAAAGCTATCGCATGGGATCGTTCTTTGGCGATCTCGACCTTTACAAGCGGGTCGAAGTGCTCAAGGGCCCGGCCTCATCCACCCTCTATGGATCGGGGGCGATTGGTGGGGCAGTGAACTTCACCACCAAGGAGGCAAGCGATTTTCTGGAAGAGAGCGAGACGCAGGCGCTCAGGTTTTCGTCCACCTATGACAGCAATGGCGACGGGCTGAAACTGGGCATCATTTCCGCCACGCGGGCGGGCAACGCGGAGTATCTTGCGGGGTTCAACGTCAGCCGCAGCAATGACAAGGCCGATGGGGCGGGGAACCGGCTGACCGGGACGGCCTACGAAGGCTGGTCGGGCCTTTTGAAGGGAACCTGGCATTTCGGGGCCGAGGAGGAGCAGAGCCTGACGCTGAGCCTGTCGCGAACGGACAGTGATCTGGACGGAACGCCTGTTGCCCAGACCGGCGGGGCGACGGTGGGCGCGTTCGGTTTGCATGACATGCATGCGGTGGATGATACCCTGACGCTTGCCTGGCGGAACACGTTCCGGGACAACCCGCTTCTGGATCTGACCGTGCAGCTTTCCCACACGGATACCAGCGTCGAGAAATCCCGCTTCACGCTGGGCGCGCTTTGTGCGCCGGGGACGTTCCAAGTGCTGTGCGACAGTTCCTATGGCTATGCGACGACGTCCCTGAAGGTGGAGAACACCGCCGATCTGAGTGCGGGCGGATGGGAGAATTACCTGACGGTCGGGGTGCAGATGTCGCGGCAGGAACGCAGCGCCACATCGAGTCTGGGTGCGCTGGGCTTTCATCCGGAAGGGACGGATCGCCGGATCGGCCTTTATGCGCAGGGAGAGTTCACCTATGGCGAGCGGCTGACGATCATCCCGGGTTTGCGCGTGGATTTCGGCGAGCAGACCCCGGGCGCATCGGCCGCGGCGGCGGGCGCGCTTGCGCAGGAGGATATGGCCGTGTCGCCCAAGATCGCGGCCATGTACGAGATCACCGACAGCTTTGCCCTTTTCGGATCGCTGGCCCGGACAGAGCGGATGCCGACGCTGGACGAGCTGTATTCAAGCGAGGCGGCAGGGGTGCTGCCTGCCCGCACGCCCAGCCTGAATCTGCAGAAGGAAGAAGCGGACACCGTGGAACTGGGCTTCACCTGGCAGCGCGACGGGGTGCTGGCCGAGGGTGACAGCTTCCAGATGAAGGTGACGGCCTTTCACAACGATCTGACGAACATGATCGCCACGACACCGCGTGTGGCAGGTGGGCCCGCGGTTCCCTACTTCTCGAACATCGCGGCGGCGGAACTGTGGGGGGCCGAGGTCGAGGCCGCCTATGATGCCGAGCGGTGGTTCGCGCAATTGGCCTATGGCCATGTCCGTTCGAAGAACAAGGCCACGGGCCTGACGCTGCCGGATACCCCGGCAGAGAATGTGGTTTTGACCGTAGGGGCCAAGATGCCGGAGCAGGGGCTGACCCTTGGCTGGCGGGCGAGCTATTTCGACAAGATCCGCACGTCGAACGCCACGACGACGGGCGCTTCCTACGATACGCATGACCTGTTCCTGACGTGGTCGCCGGAAGAGGGGCCGCTGGCCGGACTGGACGTGAACCTGTCGGTCGAGAATGTGTTCGACCGGACCTACCGCAACAACCTGTCGCTGGACAACGCGGCGGGGCGGACGGCGAAGCTGTCCGTCGCGAAGCGGATCGCGTTCTGATGCGCGGGGTGCCGGTTCTGGCCGGGTGGCCCGGGCTTGCCCTTGCTGAGCAGGGGGGCGATTCCGCCCCCCTGACCCCCCCGCCTGCCATTCCGGCGGTGGTTCCCGCTGACATGCCGGCGGCATCGCTGCATGCGCCCGTGCCGGTGGTTGAAATGATCGGCTCTGCCCATTGGGTGGTGCAGGGGGTGAGCCTTGCCTTGGGACTGGGCCTGTTTGCAGTGGTGACGGTGCTGATCTTCAAGGCCGGGGAGCTTTGGCTTGTCGGGCATCGGCTGCGGCAAAGTCTGGTATCGGTGGCGCGGGCCGGGACGCTGGAGGAGGCCGCGCGGATGCTGGGCGGGCGGCGTTGTGTGGGGGCCGCCATGGCGCGTGCGGCGCAAGAGGAATACGGGTTGGCTGCCCCGGTTCTGGCAAGGGCCGGGTCGGCGGGGGTGAAGGAACGCGCGCGGGCCCGGATCGACCGTATCGGCGGGCAGGGTGCCGCGAGATTGCGGCGGGGAACCGGCGTTCTGGCCACCGTGGCCGCCGTTGCGCCTTTCGTAGGTCTTTTCGGGACCGTCTGGGGAATTATGTCGTCATTTCTTGCGATTAGCGCGCAAGGGACGACGAACCTTGCCGTGGTTGCGCCGGGGATTGCCGAGGCGCTGTTGGTGACGGGGTTCGGGTTGGTGGCGGCGATCCCGGCGGTGGTTGTCTACAACATGGTGCAGCGCCGGATTGCGGGGTTGCGGCAGGGGATGGCCGATCTGGCCGTGGCGATCGAGGTGTTGCTGGGCCGTGATCTGGACCGGGAGGCCAGCGCATGAGCGGAGGCCTGCTGCGCGACGGAGAGGATGAGGATGTCGCCGCCGAGATCAACGTCACGCCCTTCATCGACGTGATGCTGGTGCTGCTGATCGTCTTCATGGTGGCGGCCCCGCTGTCGACGGTGGATGTGCCGGTGAACCTTCCCACAAGCGCCGCCCAGCCGCAGGAACGGCCCGAAGAGCCGATCTGGCTGACCGTAACTGTCGATGGTGATTGGATTTTAGGCGAAACACGGGTGGAGCCTGAGGGGCTTTCCGCGGCCCTTGCCGGGCTGAGCGGGGGCGACAGGAACCGGACGGTTCTGATCCGGGGCGACGCGGCGCTGCCCTATGGCGACGTGATGTCGGTGCTGGATGCGTTGCGGGCGGCGGGCTGGATGAAGGTGGCGCTGGTGGGCAGGGAGGTCCGTGGCGGATGAGCGGGGGCCGGGATCTGGCGGGGTGGATCGGGGCCGGGCTGGCGGCGGCGGGGCTGTTCGGCGGGGTGGCTGCGGCGGCGATGCGGATGCCCGATGCGGGGCAGGGTGCCTTGCCGGAAAACGCGGTCGCGTTGGACCTGTCGGTGGGTGTGGTGGCCCTAAATGAGGTGCAACCGTCGGTGCAGCCGCTGGTGCAGCAGACTGTGCATACCAGAACGCAGCCGGATCCCGTGATTGACGAGGCCCCGCGCCTGCCGCCGCCGGACCCGCGCCAGTGGTGGAGACGGTGGTGGAGTCGGTGGCCGTGCCGCAGATCGCCCCGGAGCCGTCACTGACGCTGCCGGTCGCCGAGGTCCCGCCGGTGGCGCCCCGCCGCCGCCGCCCCGCCGGACGCGGAGGACGCGCCGCTTGATCTGGCGGCAAGTCCGCGCCCGCCGATGCGGCCGGATCCGAAGCCGGTGGAGATGCCGAAGCGGGAAGAGCGCGCGCCCGTTGCGCAGGCCGAGGCCGAGCCGACGCCGGAGGAGAAGAAGCCGCGCGCGAAGGCCGAGGCGGAGGACGCCGCCCCGCAGGCGGCAGGGGCGCAACAGGCCGCGCAGCCCGCGCAGAAGCGGCGCGAGGCCGGGTGCGCGAGGCCGCCCGCTATGGCGATGTGGTGATGCGCCAGATCGCGCGGTCGCCCCGGAGGAAGGCGCCGGATCGCGGCGTGGTGACCGTGGGCTTCGAGATTGCGCCGGATGGCGGGTTGCTGCAGGTGGCGATCGTCGGGTCTTCGGGATCGGCGGCGCTGGATCAGATGGCGGTGGACCATATTCGCCGCGCCGCCCCTTTCCGCCGCCACCCGAAGGGGCGAGAACGCGGTTCGGCTTCGAGTTCGAGGGCAAATGAGAGGCTTACCTCAACCCTGACACATGATAGAAGGGCGTGGCTGGCGGCTGTGTCCCGCGTCCCTTCCTGAGTGGTGGAGGGGCGGCGGCAAGCCGTCCGCTAGGTGTGCAGTTCAGAGTGCCGGTGCAAGATGTTGAAGTGCCTTTACGTGCATGTCGGTCTGGAAAAGACCGGGACCACCTCGATCCAGGAATTCCTGCAGATCAACCGGGCGGCCCTTGCGGGCGCGGGGATCTGGCTTCCCGGCTGCCTTGGGCACAAGAACCCCAAGCTCTTGGCGGCCTACGGGCATGAGGCGGGATCGCGCGATATTGCGGTGACTGGGGCGGGGATCGGATCTTCGCCCGAGGCGGTGGCAGAGTTCCGCGCGGGCCTTCGTGACAAGCTGATCAAGGATGCGGCGCGGGGCGCGGGCGGGATCGGCGTGATCAGTTCCGAAGATCTTTCGCGCCTGCACAAGGCGCAGGAAGTGCGGCGCGTGGTCGATCTTCTGGGCGAGATTGCCGAAGACCTGCGGGTGATCGTCTTTGTCCGGCGGCAGGATCTGCTGGCCGCCAGCCGCTATTACAGTCTTGTTCGTGGTGGGAGTACCGATCCGCAGGTCATGCCGCAGCCGGGAGAGGGGCAGCCCTATTACGACTATCGCACCAATATCGGCCTGTGGGCCGATGCCGTGGGGGAGGCGCGGGTGATCCTGCAGCGTTTCCCCGAAATGCCGAAGCGGGAGGGGTTCAATTCCGTTGCAGCCTTTCGTGGCCTGATCGGGATCGGCGAGGGCCAATACAGCGATGTGCAGGAACAGCATGTGAGTTTCGATGCCGTCAACCAGATCCTGATGCAGGGCTACAACCAGTTGCGCGGCGGGTATGATGCGAAGGGGCTTCACTGGCTGATGGAGCGGCTGGCCCCGATGAACGACCGCAGCCTTGGACAGATCCCGAGCGAGCAGCAGGCGCGGCAGTTCTATGGGACCTATCGGCAGGGCAACCTTGCCCTGTTCCGCCGCCTTGGGGTGGAGGATCAGATGTTTTCCGAGGATTTCAGCATGTATCCGGCCGAGAACATGCGGGCAAAGTTCCAGCAGATGGGGATGCAGCGGCTTTTGTCCCTTCTGGAGGCGCAGCGCAGCGCGGATGAGGGCCGGGACGGATAGCATGCGGATCAGCCATGCCGGGCGGTTCGTCTTCTATTCCATTCCCAAGACGGGATCGGAGTCGGTGCGCCGCTGGCTTGATCCTGTATCGGATGAAGTGATCGGCACGTTCCGGCAGGTTTGCGATGATCGGCCCTTTTACAGCCATATGCGCCCGGTGGAAGTGCATGCAACCTGCGGATCGCTGCCGGGCAGGTGTTGGAGACGGATGCCTATTTCAACGCGTTCTTCCTGAATTTCTGGGAGCGTTGGGCACGGATCGGGCGCATCGGGGTGACGTGCCGGGTATCGGGGGCCTGCGCGGTGGAGGTGCGGGGGCATTTCGGCGACGGGGGGACCCGCCTGCTGTCAGAGTTCGTAGCCGGGGCAGAGGAGGAGAACCGCCCCCTCTGGATCGCATTGCCGCAATCGGACATGCCCTTGCGTCTGAGCCTGCGGATAAGGGCGCTGGCGGAACTGACGGTGCAGGATGCCGCCTTTGTCACGGATCGCCCGCCGTCTCGTCCGGTGCGGATTTCGGTCGGCATCGTTACCCATGAACGCGAATCCCATCTTGAGCGGACGGTCGCGGCCTTGGTCGGGTTGGTGCCGGAAACGGGTGACCTGGTCCGGGTGCATGTCATCAACCAGGGCGGGGCCTTCCGAAGGGAAAGCTTGCGGGCGTTGCTGGATGCGCCGCTGTTTCAGGTTGTCGAACAGGCAAATCTGGGCGGATGCGGGGGCTTTGCCCGGACCATGGTCGAAGCGATGGAGGCTGATACAAGGCCGACGCATCTGCTGTTGATGGATGACGACATTGTGCTTGATCCGCGCCTTCTGGCGCGCGCGGCGGCCTTTGCCGCGCATGCGATGACCGATGTCGCCATCGGGGGGCAGGCGATCGAGTTGGAACGGCCGACCATCCTGCAGGAGGCCTGGGGGATGCTGGGGCCGAACTGGCTGCCGCGCATGGTGGGCGCAAATCTGGATCTGACCGGAAAAGCGGCGCTGGATCTGTGGCGGGATTGCCCGGATGTCCATTACAATGGGTGGTGGTTCTGCATGATCCCGATGCGGGCGCTGCTCAATTGCGGCTTGCCGACCCCGGTCTTCATCCGGGGGGATGACATCGACTATGGCCTGCGCCTGCGCGCGGCCGAGGTGCCGGTTGTCCCCCTGCCGGGTCTTGGAGTCTGGCACGCCTCTGTGCGCTACAAGCATGTCGGGCTGGTGCAGTTCTATGATCTGCGCAACTCCTTGATCACCGCCGCATCCAACCCATCGCGGGGCGAGCTGCCGGGGCCGCTGCATGTGCTGGGCTGGGTCATGCATCATCTTCTGGTGCATCGCTATCGCGCTGCGGCCGCCAGTTTGCGGGCGGTTGCCGATTTTCGGGCGGGGCCGGATTTCGCGCTGAAACTGGCCGCCTCTGTGCGGCATCGCGCCCTTTCTGCCGAGTTGGAGCGGTTGCCGATGCCCGACAGGGTCAAGCCGGGTGAAGACCTGTCGGATCTGCGCCGCCCGCCCCCTTTCGATGCGGTGCGTTCGACCCCGCTGACGGTTCTGAGTGCTGTCGGGCTAGTGCTGCGCATCCTGCTTGGCGATGCCTCGCAGCGGATCGGAACGCTGCAGATCGGTTCGCCCGATCCCCGGTTGATCGGGGGCGCGCCTTATCTGCTGGCGCTGGATCCAGAAGGACGTGACAGCCTTGTGATGCGGCCACGCCGGATTCTGTTTCTGAAACTGATGCTGCGCGCGCTTTGGGTTTCGGCCTGCTATGCCGTCACACGGCGACGAGCCGCCGAAGGTTGGCGCAAGAGCCTGCCCTTCCTGCGCAGCCGCGCCCGCTGGAGGCGGGAATTCGCACAGGGGCGGGATTAGGTGACAGGATCAGGGTTTGCACAGCACACAGGCGAAATCGGCCCTGCGGCCGGTGGCATATTCGTCATATTCCGCGCTTCCGGGCATGTCGGCCCATTTCCAGCCATAGGCCCGAAAGGGCCATGGCACACGGGCCAGTTCGGCGGCGCGGCGGGGGATATCGTCCTGCAGCGCGGCGAAGGTGTTGGGGGTGATGTTCGCATAGGCATGAAACCGGAGACCGCATGCGCGCGCGGCGGCGCGCAACTCGGCTTCGATCTCGGCATGGTTGCCTTGCCTGTAGCCGCCGGAGAAGGCGATCACGCCCCCCGTCCGGCAGGTTCGGCTGGCCTCGGCAACATAGCGGGTGAGGCCGAAATAGGTGGGTGCCCCGACACTGATCACGAAATCGGCGCAGGCGTCGGGAAATGCGATCCGGTCGCCCCCGCCCTTGCGGATGACGGCCTGACCGGTTCCGGCAAGGCAGCGCTGCGTCATTCGAGTGGCGGTGCCGTTGCGATCGGTTCCCATGAGGCGGGCCTGCGGGAAAAGCGCATGGGCATAGAGCAGCCCGCCGCCTTGGCCACATCCGACATCGAGGATCGTCTCGGGTTGCGGCGCGAGGTCTGTCACCATGGAGCGCAGCAGAAGGTGATACATCATCACCGCCGGTTCTTCCCCGGCCAGATCGGGCAGTTCCATCAGATCCGGCGCAAGGGGAAGATAGCCGCCGTTGAAGAAGCGTTTCCGGCTGACCGGCGAGAAACGATAGAGCACCTCGTAAGCCGCAAGATCGAAGAGGTGCAGGGCAAGCCTGACGGGGGCAGGGGCGGTAGACTGCCGAATTCGGACAAGATCGGGCATGAAGGTTCACTCAAGGGCACTGGCAAGACAACATTCCCCAAAGGCAAGACCACAGGCCCATGCGGGATGCAATGGTGCATGGCGGGGCGGGCATGAGAGTTCTGTTCCTTCAGGGGCATCCCTCGGCCTTTGCGCGGGATCTGGGGGCCGCGCTGGTTGCGCGGGGCCATCAGGTGCAGCGGATCAACCTGTGTTTCGGCGATTGGCTTTTCTGGCGCGGTGATGGCTGCATTTCCTATCGCGGCACGCTGGAGGGATGGGAGGCGTGGATCGAGGCGAAGATGCGGGCCGAGGGCATCACCCATCTGATCTATTTCGCGGATCGCCACCCTTATCATGTTCTCGCGCAGCGCGCGGCGCGGCGGCTGGGCGTGACCTGCATCTCGCATGAGTTCGGCTATCTGCGCCCCGACTGGATCCTTGTAGAGGAAGGCGGGCAATCGGCCTTTTCGCATTTTCCCGACAGGTTGGACGCGGTGAAGCGACTGGCCGAGGGGCTGCCCGAACCCGACATGACGCCCCGCTTTCGCCATGCCTTCTGGCAAGAGGCGGTGCAGGAGACGGCCTATCATCTGGGCAATGCGCTGCTTGCCCCGCTTTTCCCGCATTTCCGGTCGGACCGGGTGGACCATCCGCTGATCGAATACCTGTGCTATCTGCCGCGAAATCTTGCGCGCTGGCGCGCGGCGGGACGGGCTGAAAGTCTGGTGGCCGGGTTGATCGGTGGGCCTGACCCGTTTCACCTGATCGCCCTGCAGATGGCTGGGGATTATCAGATCCGGGCCAATTCGCCCTTTGTCGATTTGCGGGATTTCCTGCGTGACGTCATCCGATCCTTTGCGGAACATGGCCCCCGAACGGGGCGGATCGTCGTCAAGCTGCATCCGATGGACAATGGCCGTATCCGTTGGGGCCGGTTGGCCCGGCAACTGGCGGCGGAGCACGGTCTGGGGGCGCGGCTGGTCTTTCTGGATGGGGGCGATCTGTCTGCCCTGTTGCGGCAGGCGTCGGGCTGTGTGGTGGTGAACAGCACGGTCGGGCTGCATGCCTTGCAGGCGGGATGCCCGGTCAAATGCCTTGGCATCGCAAGTTACGACATGCTCGGGCTGACGCATCAGGGCGACCTTGCGTCTTTCTGGTCTGCGCCGGAGAGGCCGGATCCGGAGGGGGTTTCGGCCCTTGTTCGGTTGATGGCGGCGGCGATCCATGTCCGGGGGGATTTTTTCTCGGTCCCGGGGCGGAAGGCGGCTGTCGAGGGGTTCTGTGCCCTGCTTGAGGGCGGTTTGGCGCGAGGTCACGGCGCTTTTGTTTCGCCGCCGCCACGCCTGTTGCAGGCAAGGCGCTTGGGCCTTCCCACCGCGCCCTGGGACGACGATGCCGCCTGAGCCGGACTTTGGTCGAATGAAAACACGACCCAATTCAACATGTTTTCAGACTCTTGCCCGTTGCCCCGAACGACCCTTCGTTCGATCTAGGAAGGGTGGCCGAACCCGGCGCGATGATCGGCGGCAGGCAGGCAAGAGAAGGGCAAACCCGGAATGTATGAACGCGAACTGACGGACCTCCAGTCGCTGATCGGCGAATGGTCAAGGACCGGGAAGATTGATGTCGGCAACTGGAGCGCGAACGAGATTATGACGATACTTTCGGGCCAGCCGGAGTTTCGGGAGAAGTTCCTTGCGCTGCTGGAATGCCGGTTGGGCGAGGCGATCCAGTAGGCAGCCCGGCCCGGGACCGGGACCGCTCAAGGCGGCGGGGGTTGATCGGATCGGTCGTTGGCCGCAGGCAGTATGAGGAAGACGCGCAGGCCATCGGGCGAAGGGTCTATCCTGAGTTCTCCGCCCGAGCGATCGGCGATCTCTTTCGCGATGGACAGGCCCAGCCCATTGCCCCCGACCGTCGTGTCCAGCCGCTGGCCGCGCTGCATCAGGCGGGCGATCTGATCTGGCGGAAGGCCGGGGCCATCATCCTTGATCAGGATGGACACCTGTCCGGCGCGGCTTTCGCAGTGCAGCGTCACCACGGAGCGCGCATGCGTGGCGGCGTTTTCGATCAAGGCGCCGAGGGCTTCGATCAGGTCGGCGGTGTCGATCCTTGCCACGAGGTTCGGGTCGCCTGTCATTTCCCAGCGAAGCCGCGCGCCAGCGGGCGTGCGTTGCAGGACGGCCACCACGCCCTGTATGGCGCGGGTTATGTCGGCAGTCGCCCCGGGCAGGCCGCCGGCCATGGTTGCGCGCGCAAGTTCCCGGTCGACCTGCAGGCGGATGGCCTGTGCGACGGTTTCGATTCCATCGGCTTCGGCGCTGTGGCCGCCTGCGCGAAGGCGCGCGGCATCGCCCAAGAGCGCCTGAAGCGGTGTCTTCAGCCCATGGGCCAGATCGGCGGCGCGGCGGCGCGAGCGCTGAATTTCCTTGGCGCGCGCGTCGAGAAGATGGTCGATCTGTCGGGCAAGGGGCGAGAGTTCGGCAGGGACATCATCGCCGATCCGGTCCTGATCGCCCCTGCCGATGGCGGCGAGGCGCTGTCTGAGGGTGGATAGAGGCGCGAGGCCGATCCCGATCTGCAAGGCCCCCGAGGCCAGGATCAGAAGGCCCAAGGCCACGATCCATGGCCGCATTTCGCCCGCGAAGGCATCGCGTGCATTGTCGATGCGCGCGCGGTCGAGGGCCGTCGTGATGCGCAGGGTGCGGTCGCCGGCGGGATCGGGGCGGATGATCGTGCGATCCAGGGCCAGCAAGGCGCTGTCTTCGGGCCCGGGAAGGGTGAGCAAGACGCCTTCGCCCGGAGGCGGGGCATCGGGCAAAGGCAGCGCATAGTCCCACAAAGAGCGCGACGCCCAGTCCTGATTGGCAGAGGATACCTGCCAGTAGCGGCCGGAATAGGGGCGGTGATAGGCCGGGTCGGGCGGCGGGGTGGCAAGTGTCAGTCGGCCATCCGGCCCCGGCTCCAGCGCGGCGACGAGATAGTCGGACAGATCAGCCAGATCGGCGGCGATGGCGCGCTCGGCGTGGCGGCTGAACAGGGTGGACAGGCCCAGCTGGGCCGCAAAGAGGGTGATGATCAGCGCGATGCCCCCGGCGATGGCAAGGCGGGCCCTGAGGGAGACGCGCCTCACGGATCGGCCCCGAGGGTGTAGCCGAAACCACGGCGTGTCTGGATCACCGAAGGACCGAGTTTTCGGCGCAGGCGGGTGATGATCGCCTCGATCGCGTTCGCTTCGCGGCCGTCTTCTGTGCCGTAAAGGTGGTCGAGCAGCTCCGGCGGGGCAACGGTCCGGTCCCGGTTCAGAAGAAGATAGGCCAGCAGCCGGAATTCAAGCGGCGTGACGGCAACAGGAAGGCCATCGCGATGAACCACCATGCGGTTGAGATCGACACTGATCGCGCCGAGCTGATGCAGGGCCTGCGATTGCCCGGCGGCGCGGCGGATCAGGGCGCGTGCGCGGGCGGTGAGTTCCTCGACCATGAAGGGTTTCGGAAGGTAGTCGTCTGCCCCCGCCTCGATCCCTTCGACGCGTTCGGACCAGGTGCCTCGCGCTGACAGGATAAGGATGGGAAAACCCCGCCCTTCGGCGCGCCAACGCTTGAGCAGGGTCAGGCCATCAAGGCGCGGGATGCCCAGATCGAGGATCACCAGATCATAATCCTCGGTTCCGCCGTGGAACCACGCAGTTTCCCCGTCGCCAATCATGTCGGTAAGAAACCCTGCGGCCCGCAGGGCGGCAGATACCAGATCGGCGATGCGCTGGTCATCCTCGACGACACGTGCGCGCATCAGTCATCTGCCTGCAGGTTCAGGATCCGGCCTGTCGCGGCCTCGACCTCCAGATCCAGCACCCTGCCATCCGGTGCCAGCATCTCAAGCTCATAGATCATCCGGCCGCGTTTTCTATGCAGGTCGGCATCAATCATGCGGGCATCGAGGCGCGTCCTGACACGGGCGAGAATGGTGGAGAGCGGAAGGATCTCGCCGGCTTTCACGCCTGATCTGGCACGATCGCTTTCGTCGTCATCATCACCGCGATCATCGACGCTGTCGGCACCATTACCGCCATCGTCCCCGCCGCCGCCATGGCCGCTATTGCCGCTGTCGCCGCCATCCTTGGCCACGGCAGGCGTGGAGAGCAGCGTCAGGGCAATCAGGCAGGCAAGGATCGTGCGTGTCATGCAGGACGGACTACCACAGAGAAGCTGACAAATGACTGACAGGATCGGTCAGATCGCTGTCAGGCGACTCATGCCAAGGCTGTGTCATCCCGGAATGCCGGGCAACCGAAAAACAAGAGGATGAGACGATGAACACCAATCAATTCCGCCGCGCTGGAGACATCTCCCTGGGTCTTGCTCTGGTTGCGGCCGTTGTGGCTTCGCTGTCGCTGATGTCGGTCGGAAGCATGGCCTATGGCGGCAGCGACGACCGTGGTGGCGATGATCGCGGCAGCGACAGCCGCGGCGGCGATGATCGCGGCGGCGATGACAGCCGGGGCCGCAGCAGCGATGACCGCGGTTCCGATGATAACGGCCGCCGCCATGGCGGGCATGGCGCGGACGATGTCGGCTTTGATGATCATGGCCGTCGGCATGGCGGGCATGGGGCCGATGACGGGATGATGACTCCGGGCAGCGCGGGCACCATGCCGGGCGTGATCATCGCCAACCTGTCCGATGTCGTGGCCGATTGGGAGGGCAAGGGATACCGCGTCCTCGACATTTCGCGCGAGGATGGAAGCGTCGTCGAGATGGACGTGGTCGATCCGACGGGGCAGCGCCTTGAAATGTATGTCGATGTCCCGACGGGAACCATCCTGCGGCAGCATCTGGAAGACTAAGGCCGGCCGGATAGGCCGCGAGGGGCGGGTTGCGACCTGCCCCTCAGCCATGTTCGCCGAAGGGACCGGCATAGATCGTACGGGGCGGGATCAGGGCGGGGCGCCACCTCCTTGATCAGCGCGCCCGCGGGGGGCGCATCAATCAGCCGATACGCCTCTTCGATCAGGCGATGGCTGTCCTGGCGGACCATGTGGACGGGAAAATGCAGATAGGCGGCGAAGGGATCATAGTCATAGCACCCGAGGACCGTGTCATCGAAACTTCCCAGGGGCAGGTGGACGAAATGTCCCAGAACCCCTTCGAATGAGGTGAGGGAGTTCACGAAAAGACCGGCTGGCAAACCGCCGAGGCGGTCGCAGAGGGCGGCGATTTCCTTCATGGCGCGGCGGGGAGGATAGCCGCAGGCGATGATCTGTTCGGGTAGGGGGGGGCAGCCGACCTCTGTCAGGACATGGCGGAAGCCTTCGATGCGCCGGGCGGTGGCATAGTCCGTGGCGACACCGCCGATGAAATAGATCCGGTCGCGCGCCGAAGCTTCCGGATCGGGGCGCACGCGCGACAGCAGGGTGCGTGTCAGCATGGCGGCACCGTGATAGTTGTCCGAAATCACCGAAGGCGCGCCGGGACCGGGCAGGTCGACAAAGACATGCCGGAGGTTTGCCGCGCGGCAAAGCTCTGATATCGCGACGGGATCCGTCGCGCCCGCGATGAAGATGTAATCCACCGCGTAGGAGATCAGCGTCTGGACGATGCGGCGTTCTTCCTCGCCGTCGCGCATCGAGGAGGCGATGACGGGAACAAGCCCACGGTCGCGGGCGAAGGCTTCGAAGCTTTGCGACATCGAACTGAAATAGCGGTTGTCGTGAACCGGGATGATCATGCCCACAAGGCCCGAGCGCGCCTGCCGCAGACCGCGCGCCTGCATGTTCGTGGAATAGCCCTGCTCCTCGGCGATGCGTCGGATCAGATCCACTTTCGACTGGCTGATCCGGCGCTTTTTCCACGCGCCCGAAAGCGCCGCGCTGACCGTCGACGGAGAGGAATCGGCGAGCTTTGCGATATCGAAAATTGTCGCCTTGCGGCCTTGGGTTGTCATGGCGGATCCTGCTGGAGCGGAGCGTCCAAGAATCTTCTTGACGAGTCTAGAGGTTTGTTGGCTTCATGTGCAACATCGATTGTGCAAAGACTGCGGCGCAGTAACCTGCGCGACTTCCGCTGAGAATCAGGGTCTTGAGGAGAGGCGTTGATTTCAGGGCTGATGCACAATCGATGGCGCTGCATCTGGTGCCTGCACGGTGCCGACATGGGAGGAAGAAAATGAAAAGACGTACTCTGACCGCCTTGATGGCGGGTGTTGCCTTTGCTGCCACCCTTTCGGGAGCGGCCTTCGCGCAGGACAAGCCCACGATGGGCGTCGTGGTGAAAATCGGCGGGATTCCGTGGTTCAACGCCATGGAAACGGGGATCACCGAAAAGGGCGCGGAACTTGGTGTCGATGCCACGATGATCGGGCCGACCAGTGCCGACCCCGCGTTGCAGGTGCGGGCGATTGAGGATCTGATCGCCAAAGGCGTGGACGTGATCGGCGTGGTGCCGAATGACGAGGCCGCGCTGGAGCCGGTGCTGGAAAAGGCGCGGGCGGCGGGGATCAAGGTCGTCAGCCATGAAGGGCCGGGGATCAACAATGTCGACTGGAACTTCGAGATGGCCTCGGCGCAGGGCTTTGGCGAAACCCATGCCGAGTTGCTGGCGCAAAAGATGGGCGGCAAGGGCGAATATGGCGTCTTCGTGGGATCGCTGACCGTGCCGCTGCACAATGCATGGGCCGATGCGGCCATTGCCTATCTGGCCGAGAAGTACCCGGACATGAAACCCGTGGGCGAACGCTATGGCGTGGCCGAGAACGTGGATGACAGCCGCAAGACGGCGCTGGATCTGATGGCGGCGAACCCGAACCTCGGCGGCTTCCTTGCCTTCGGTTCGCAAGGCCCCATCGGCGCGGGCCGCGCCATCGAAGAGCAGCGCAAGACCGGGTCTGTCCATGTGATCGGGCCGTTCTCGCCGGGGCAGGGGCGTGATCTGGTGAAATCGGGCGCGATTTCGGGCGGGTTCATGTGGAACCCGGCAGAGGCGGGCCGCGTCTTCGTGACCATGGGCAAGATGCTGGTGGACGGGACGGAGATCGCGGAAGGCACCGACATTCCGGGTCTGGGCGTGGTGTCGCCCGATGCCGCGAACAAGGACATCATCACCAACAACCTGATCGCCATCAACGCGGAAACCGTTGACGGTCTGGCCGACCTCGGCCTCTGATCACTGGGTGATGTCAGTCCGGGGCGGCCCGCTCCCGCCGTCCCGGACACCTTTTCCCGCAAGGTAAGCGGGCTTTCAGGATATGCGCGCCGTGACCGATTCTCCCTCCGCCATACGCTTTTCTAACGTCTCCAAGGTGTTTGGGGGTGTGAGGGCGTTGCAGGATGTTTCTTTTGAGGTGGGGCAGGGCGAGGTGCATTGCCTTGCCGGGGAAAACGGCTGCGGCAAGTCCACGCTGATCAAGATCATCACCGGGGTCTACCAGCCCGAGCCGGGTGCGGAGATGGAACTGTTCGGGGAACGGTTGTCGGCCATCACCCCCAACGTGGCGCGGCAGATGGGGATCGCGGTGATCTGGCAGGATCTGGCGCTGTTCCCCGAGATGACGGTGGCCGAGAACATCGCGTTTGAGACGATGCTGGGCAATCGCCCCCGTTTCGTGGATTACCGCGCGCTCAGGGCGCGGGCCGAGGCGGCACTGGCGCGGCTGGAGGTGACGCTGGATCTGGACGCGCGGCTGGGGACTTTGCCCATCGCGCAGCGGCAGGTGGTGGCGATTGCGCGGGCCTTGGTCAGCGATGCGCGGCTGATCTTCATGGATGAACCGACGGCCTCGCTGACGCAGGCCGAGACGGATGCGCTGCTCGCGGTGGTGCAGACGCTGTCGGCGCGCGGGGTGGCGGTGGTCTTCGTCAGTCACCGTCTGGCCGAGGTGCTGGAGATTGCCTCCCGCGTGACGGTGGTGCGTGACGGGCGGCTGGTCGGGGTCTATCCGACCGAAGGCATGACGCAAGGCCGCCTGACGGAGTTGATGACGGGCAAGACCTTTGACCATCAGGTGATGGCGCGGGATACGTCCGCCGATCCGGTGGTGCTGGAGGTGTCGGGCCTGTCGCGGCGGGGGGAGTTTCGTGATGTGTCCTTCGCCTTGCGGCGTGGTGAGGTGCTGGGCCTGACCGGGCTTATCGGCGCGGGGCGGACGGAGTTGGCGCATGTGCTGTTCGGCATGGCCGCGCCCGATGCGGGGCGCGTAGTGCTGGAAGGGCGCGAGGTGCATTTCGCGTCGAACCGCGACGCGGTGGCGGCGGGGGTGGCCTATGTGTCCGAGGACCGTTTGGCGCTGGGCCTGATCCAGCCGCAGAGCATTTCTGACAATGCGGTCCTGTCGGTGCTGCGGCGGATCACGGGGGCTTCGGGCCTGATGTCGCCAAAGCGGCAGGAGGATCTGGTGGCGCATTGGGTGCGTGAGTTGGCGGTGAAGATCGGCAAGCCGGGGGATGCGGTTTCCACCCTTTCGGGCGGCAACCAGCAGCGGGTGGTTCTGGCGAAATGGCTGGCGACGGAGCCGAGGGTGCTGATCCTCGACTGCCCAACCGTGGGCGTGGATGTGGGCGCGCGGGCGGGCATCTTCCGCATCGTGCGGGAATTGGCGGCGAAGGGTCTGGCGATCTTGCTGATATCGGACGAGGTGTCGGAGGTGCATGTGAACGCGGACCGGGTGCTGCACATGGCGGGCGGGCGGATCGTGGGGGAATATGACCCGCGCGACACGACGCTCGATGCGCTGGAGGCGGCGGTCTATGCGTGATTTCCTGCGCGCCTATCCGACCGAGGCGAAACTGCTGGTGGTGCTGGCGCTGCTTTGCGCCTTTCTGTCCCTCGCCTCGCCGCAGTTCCTGACATTGGTGAACCTGACATCGCTGCTGAACAACAATGCGGTGAACCTGATCTGGGCGGTTGGGTTGCTGGTCGTGCTGATCGCGGGGGGGATCGACATATCCTTCGCGGTGGGGGCGTCGGTGGTGCAATACCTTGCCGTCATGGCCCTGATGGGGATGGGGGGCGGCGGCTGGGCGGTTGGGATAGCGCTGGCCATGGCCCTTGGCATCGGGCTGGGGCTGATCAATGCGGCGCTGATCCACGGGTTTCGGATCATCTCCATCGTCGTGACGATTTCGACCTTCAACGCCTTCTTCGGGTTGCTGATGTTCTTCACGAGCGGCAAGAGCATCTACAGCCTGCCCGACTGGCTGTCGCGGCCCATCTACTTGTGGGAATTGCAGACGGCGATCGGCTGGGCCGACATCCGCCTGCCCGTGGCGGTGATGGCGGTTTGCCTGTTCGCCACATGGTTCCTGATCCGGCGGACGACGACGGGGCGGCAGCTTTACGCGTTCGGCGACAACCCCGAAGGCGCGCGGCGGGCGGGGATCAATATCTGGCTGATGCAGGCGATTGCCTTTGGCTGGTGCGGGATGATGGCGGGCATCGCCGGGCTGATGCAGGCGCATATCACCAAGGAAGTGGTGCCCAATGCGCTGATCGGGCGGGAATTGGACGTGCTTGCGGCCGTGGTTCTGGGCGGGGCGCGGCTGGGGGGCGGGCGCGGGTCGGTTCTGGGCTGCGTGCTGGGCGTGGCGCTGGTGGCGGTGGCGCAGAACGGGCTGAACCTGCTGGGTGTGTCGCCCTATGCCTTCAAGATGGTGGTGGGGATCATCATCCTCGCGGCCATCTCCACCTCGAACATCGACCTTGCCGCGATGCTGGCGCCGAAGCGGAGGGACCGGGAGTGATGGAGCGCATCAAGCAGGCCTTCGGGCCGGAGGTGCCGGGGCTGTTGGGCTTCCTTGCGCTGGTCGTGGTGGTTTTTGGCCTGACCGCGCCGAATTTCCTGACCGGGGCGAACCTCGGCTCCATCGCGTTCCAACTGCCGGAGTTGGGGATACTGACGCTGGCGATGCTGATCCCCATCATCTCGGGCGGGTTCAATCTGGCGATCATCTATACGGCGAACATGGCGGGGTTAACGCTGGCCTTCGTGCTGATGCAGTTCGGGGGTATCGACGCGGGGGTGGGGCCGTTCCTCCTTGGCACTGTGCTGGCTCTGGCGGTCGGCGCGTTGAGTGGCGCGGCGATGGGGGCGGTCATCGCCTATATCGGGGCGCATCCGATCCTTGTTTCGCTGGCGATGATGATCTTTTTGCGGGGTTTGGGCGAGTTCCTGACCAAGGGCGGGGATATCTCCGGGTTTTCCGCAATATCTGGCAGTGCTGGGGCATGGGTCGTTCCTTGGCATTCCCGTGCCGCTGATCCTGTTTGGCCTCTGCGCGCTGGCCTGGCATGTGCTGCTGACCCGCACGCGGCATGGCTTTGCCGCGCGGATGGTGGGGTCGAACCTGAAAGCCACGGCCTATTCGGGTGTGCATACCAAGCGGACCTGGTCCTGATCTACACGCTGTCCGGGGTGATGTGCGCGATTGCGGGCATCCTGATGCTGTCGCGGTTCAACTCTGTCCGTGTGGGGCATGGCGAGGCGCTGCTTCTGGTCACGGTGCTGGCCTGTTTCCTTGGCGGGGTGGACCCGTTCGGGGGCTTTGGTCGCGTGGTGCCCGTGGTGATCGCGCTGGTCGTGCTGCAGGTGCTGTCGTCGGGGCTGAACCTGCTGGGTGCGAACCAGCACCTTTCGACCGCCGTCTGGGGGCTGTTTCTGGTCGGCGTGATGATCCTGCGCTGGGGCGCGGGGCGATGGAAAGAACGAAAACGAGGGAGAGTGTGATGGAAGGATTCGGCGTTCATACGTCCATGTGGACGATGCATTGGGATCGCGCAGGGGCGGAAAAGACCATTCCCGCCGCCGCCGCCTACAAGATGGATTTCATCGAGATTGCGCTGCTGAACACAACGATCGTGGACGCAGGCCATACGCGGGCGCTGCTGGAGAAGCACAACATGCGGGCGGTCTGTTCGCTGGGCCTGCCTGAAAAGAACTGGGCATCGGTGAACCCTGACGGGGCGATCGAACAGCTGTGCGACAGTATCGACAAGGCGGCGGAGATGGGGGCCGAGGCGCTGTCTGGTGTCACCTATGGCGGGATCGGGCAGCGGACGGGGCTGCCGCCGACCATGGCGGAATATGACAACATAGCCCGCGCCTTGGCGGCGGTGGCAAAGCACGCGAAGAAGAAGGGCATCGCCTTCGGGATCGAACCCGTGAACCGCTATGAGAACCACCTGATCAACACGGGCTGGCAGGCCAAGTGGATGATCGAGAAGGTGGGCGCGGACAACATCTTCATCCACCTCGACACCTATCACATGAATATCGAGGAGAAGGGCGCGGGGAACGGCATCCTCGATGCGCGCGAGCATCTGCGGTATATCCACCTGTCGGAATCCGACCGGGGCACGCCGGGCGAGGGGACCTGCGACTGGGACGAGGTTTACGCCACGCTGGCCGCCATCGGCTTCAAGGGCGGGCTGGCGATGGAAAGCTTCATCAACATGCCGCCCGAAGTGGGCTATGGGCTGGCGGTCTGGCGGCCTGTGGCGGAAAATTTCCAGGAGGTGATGGACAAGGGCCTGCCCTTCCTGCGCAATAAGGCCAAGCAGTATCGGCTGATCTGAGGGGCGACGTGACGGCACCATCCATCGACATTGCGGGGCTGGCGGACCTGCTGGCGCAAAAGGCCAAGGGCGGGGGGCGCGTGATCGCGGCCCTTGCCGGTGCGCCGGGATCGGGCAAGTCCACCGTGGCAGAGCGTTTGTGCGGCGCGCTTAACGCCAAGGTGGCGGGGCTGGCGGCGGTGCTACCGATGGATGGGTATCATTACGACGACTTGCATCTGGTGCCTGCGGGCCTGCGGCCCCGCAAGGGCGCGCCGGAAACCTTTGATGTGGGCGGGCTGTTCCACACGCTGAAGCGCCTGCGGGCGCGGGATGAGGAGTTCGTGGCCGTCCCCGTCTTTGATCGCGATATCGAGATCGCGCGCGCGGGGGCGCGGATGATCCCCGCCGATGTGCCGGTGATCGTGGCCGAGGGGAACTATCTGTTATTGGGACAGGAGCCATGGTCGCGGCTGAGGCCGCTGTTCGATGTGGCGGTTCTGGTGGATGTGCCGGAACCTGTCTTGCGGGAACGGTTGACCGCAAGGTGGAAGCATTACGACCTGACGCCGGACGAGATTGCACGGAAACTCGACGGGAATGATCTGCCCAACGGACGCTTTGTCATGGCGGAAAGCCGGGGGGAGGATTACCGGCTTCCCAACGGATAGGCGGGGCAGCAAATCGCCCCGCGCCGGCTGTATCTGTGGTGGTGTCTTGGGTGACTGATGCCCTTGGCCCTGCGTGGGGCGGAGCCTTTGGGCACTTGGGCGCGGGCGATCACTGCGCGAAAGGTTGCGCTGCGGCACGGCATTGGCGCGGGGTCACCTCGCCCGATGCCGCAGGGATGGCGGATGTCGACGGCAACTGGCTGGTTCCGGCGGGAAGGTCGCGCAGACCCAGCAACCCGTGCCAGCGGGTGACATCGGTCATGTAGGTCATGAAGACCAGCCTTTCACGAACCTTGGACAGGGGGCGTGGGCGGGCGAAGGTATCCCCGAATACCCAGGTCTTGTCTGCGGCATCCTTGTAGAAGGCGAGCATATGCATTTCGGCCGTGCCGCCCTTTGGGCTGGTCGTGATCAGCAGGCCCAGGCGATCGGCGGGAATGCCGGCGCAGACGGCCATCTGAGCGGTGGTGATGGCCATATCCTCGCAATCGCCTGTGGGGCGTTTGCCAGAGATGAGAACGGAAAGCAGCGGTGTCCATGTATCCGGGCCGCGATCATCGCGCAGCAGCATGCGCTTTCGCAGAAGGCTGTCGATCTGGCGGATCGTTTCGACCCCGTTTCCGCGCGG
Source organism: Paracoccaceae bacterium (assembly GCA_041397045.1). Lineage (GTDB taxonomy): Bacteria > Pseudomonadota > Alphaproteobacteria > Rhodobacterales > Rhodobacteraceae > Paragemmobacter. Next base: position 83,082 of record JAWKXK010000011.1, on the reverse strand, counting down.
CAATCCGGCGGCCGCATAGGCCGCGGCATAGGGGCTGCAATCGCCGACATCATGGAAGGTCGCGGCCATCGTGCTGGCCTGTGGCACGGGTATGGACTTGCCACCGGGCGGGGGCAGGGTTTCCGTCGCGCCGAGCGGGGAGGCGGCAAGGATCAGGGCGAATGCGGCCAGTCTTTTCAGCATTCCTCCCCCCGTGTTCCGCGGTGTTCCGCGCGCGCGATTCCCTGCCAATATTGCCAGAATGATCATTTGAACGGCTGGGAACAATCTGACGGGTGGGAGTTTCCTACATCCTTTGGGATGCGCGGGGGCAGATGCCCGGCTATTGATCCGCGTTTCGATCTGTGCCCAGCGGCCTGCTTGCCCTTTGCTGCAAGCTCTTGCAAACATGCGCCCGGAGAGAGGGGAAATCTGGGGGAACACATGCTAGACCTGCCGGAGTCGGGGGCTTTTGTCGGGCGTGTCTGGCGCCGCGGCATCGGTCCGGCGGTTGTGACAGTCCGGAACGGGGATGTGGTGGACATCACCACGCGTGAGGCCCCGACGATGCGCGATCTGCTGGAACAGCCGGATATCCTGTCCTTCGTTCAGGCCATCGAGGGAGAGGTGATCTGCCCGCTGTCCGCCTTGGTGCAGAGTTCGATCGAAGTGTCGGGTGGCACGACGCGGCTGATTGCCCCGGTCGATCTTCAGGCGGTGAAGGCCTGCGGGGTGACTTTCGCCCGGTCCATGGTGGAACGCGTGATCGAAGAACGCGCGGCGGGCGACCCTGCCCGCGCCCAGGAGATCCGCCAAAGGGTGGCTGGGGTGATCGGCGACAGCCTGCGCGATCTGGTTCCCGGATCGGATCAGGCGGCCGAGGTGAAGCGCCTGCTGCTGGCCGAAGGGCTTTGGTCGCAATACCTTGAAGTGGGGATCGGCCCGGATGCCGAAGTGTTCACCAAGGCCCAGCCCATGGCCGCGGTCGGCTGGGGGTCGAGTGTCGGGTTGCATCCTGTCAGCCGGTGGAACAACCCCGAGCCGGAAGTCGCGCTGATTGTTGACAGTGCGGGGCGCATCGTTGGGGCCACGCTTGGCAACGACGTGAACCTGCGCGATGTCGAGGGGCGCTCGGCGCTGCTTCTGGGAAAGGCCAAGGATAACAACGCCTCGGCCAGTCTGGGCCCGTTCATCCGGCTTTTCGACGATGGCTTCACGTTGGATCATGTGCGGCGCATGGAGCTGAGGCTTGAAGTGCAGGGCGAAGATGGCTTTGTGCTGGAAGGCCGGTCTTCCATGGCCGAGATCAGCCGCGATCCGGCCGATCTCGTGGCGCAGACACGGGGCCGGCATCACCAGTATCCGGACGGCTTCGCGCTTTATTGCGGGACGATGTTCGCGCCGGTTCAGGACCGCGATGTCGAAGGGCAGGGGTTCACGCATCACGTCGGGGATGTGGTGACCATCGCCGCTGCGGAACTGGGCGCGCTGCGAAACACCGTCCGACTGGCGACCGAGGTTCCCGAATGGACCTTCGGCACGGCGGCATTGATGAGGAATCTTGCATCCAGATCCCTTCTTTGATTGGCCTTCGACTTGACCCCGCAGGTCGCGGGTGCCATGTCGCTAGGGTGACCAGCCGGAGGAAACCAGCATGCCTGTCTATCGTTCCCGCACGACCACCCATGGCCGCAACATGGCCGGTGCCCGGGGTCTCTGGCGCGCGACCGGGATGAAGGACGGCGATTTCGGCAAGCCGATCATCGCCATCGTCAACAGCTTCACCCAGTTCGTTCCGGGCCATGTGCATCTGAAAGACCTTGGTCAGATGGTCGCGCGCGAGGTCGAGGCGGCGGGCGGCGTCGCCAAGGAATTCAACACCATTGCGGTGGATGACGGCATCGCCATGGGGCATGACGGCATGCTTTATTCGCTGCCCTCGCGCGAGATCATTGCAGACAGCGTCGAATACATGGTCAACGCCCATTGCGCCGATGCGATGGTCTGCATCTCGAACTGCGACAAGATCACCCCCGGCATGCTGATGGCGGCGATGCGGCTGAACATTCCGGCGGTTTTCGTATCTGGCGGCCCGATGGAGGCCGGAAAGGCCGTGGTGAAGGGCAAGGAACTGGCGCTGGATCTGATCGACGCGATGGTCGTCGCGGCGGATGAATCTTATACCGACGAAGAAGTGGCCGAGGTCGAAAAGGCCGCCTGTCCGACCTGCGGATCGTGCTCGGGGATGTTCACGGCGAATTCCATGAACTGCCTGACCGAGGCGCTTGGCCTGTCGCTGCCGGGGAACGGGTCGACGCTGGCCACGCATGCGGATCGCAAGCGGCTGTTCGTCGAGGCGGGGCATCTGATCGTCGATCTGGCAAAACGCTATTACGAACAGGATGATGCCAGCATCCTGCCGCGCAATGTGGCCAACAAGGCCGCGTTCGAAAACGCGATGGCGCTGGATATCGCCATGGGCGGATCGACCAACACGATCCTGCACATTCTGGCCGCTGCGCATGAAGGCGAGATTGATTTCGACCAGGATGATATCGACCGTCTCAGCCGGAAGGTGCCCTGCCTTTGCAAGGTGGCACCGGCGAAATCGGATGTTCACATGGAGGACGTGCATCGCGCGGGCGGGATCATGGCGATCCTCGGCCAGCTGGACAATGCGGGCCTGCTGAACCGTGATTGCGTGACCGTCCATTCCCCCAGCATGGGGGCCGCGCTGGACCATTGGGATATCAGCCGCACGAACCATGAAAACGTCCGTCATTTCTTCAAGGCCGCGCCGGGCAATGTGCGCTCTGCCACGGCCTTTTCGCAGGACAAGCGTTACCGGGAACTGGACCTTGACCGCGAAAAGGGCGTGATCCGCTCGGCCGAACATGCCTTCACCAAGGAGGGCGGTCTGGCCGTTCTGAAGGGAAATATCGCGCTGGATGGCTGCATCGTGAAGACGGCTGGGGTGGATGAATCGATCTTCGTCTTCTCGGGTCCGGCCAAGGTCTATGAATCGCAGAATGACGCGGTGGCGGCCATCCTGAACAACGAGGTGAAGGCGGGTGACGTGGTGGTGATCCGCTATGAAGGCCCGAAGGGTGGCCCAGGGATGCAGGAGATGCTGTATCCGACAAGCTATCTGAAATCCAAGGGTCTGGGCAAATCCTGCGCGCTGCTGACCGATGGCCGCTTCTCTGGCGGGACGTCGGGCCTGTCCATCGGCCATGCCTCGCCCGAGGCGGCGTCGGGTGGGGCGATCGGCCTTGTCCGCGAGGGCGACATGATCGACATCGACATCCCCAACCGCACGATCAATCTGCGCGTTCCCGAGGCGGAACTGGCCAAGCGCCGCGCCGAGCAGGATGAAAAGGGCTGGAAGCCCGCCAAGCACCGGCCGCGCAAGGTTTCCACGGCATTGAAGGCCTATGCGGCCTTTGCGGCATCGGCCGACAAGGGCGCGGTTCGGGTTCTGCCGCATCAGGACTGATCCGCCGCTGAGGGACCAAGGAAAAAGGGCGCCGGTTCGGGCGCCCTTTTGCTTTCGGGGGGGGATTTCTGTCTTTACCACCTGTGGTGGACATGCGGCGCGATCAGGCGGGCATAGATTTCGCGGCAGGCTTCCATCGTGTCGCGCGGCAGGGGGGCAAGCGCGTCTGCCCCGGCATTCGCCGTGCTTTGGGCGGGCGTTCTGGCCCCCGGGATCACGACGGTTGCGGCCTCTTCCATCAGGATCCAGCGCAGCGCGAATTGCGCCATGCTTGCCCCCTGCGGGACAAGGGGGCGCAACTCCTCGACCGCTGCCAGCGCCACGTCATAGGGCACGCCAGAGAAGGTTTCGCCCATATCAAAGGCCTCGCCATGGCGGTTGAAGGCGCGGTGGTCGTCGGCGGCGAAGGTGCTGTCCTTGGTCATCTTGCCCGTCAGCATGCCCGAGGCGAGGGGGACGCGGATGATGGTGGCCACGTTGCGGGCGCGGGCTTCGCGGAAGAACAGGCTCGCGGGGCGCTGGCGGAAGATGTTGTAGATGATCTGCACAGAGGTGCAGCCCGGATATTCGATGGCCTTCAGCGCCTCTTCGACCTTTTCGACCGACACGCCCCAATCGGCGATCTTGCCCTTGGTCTTCAGCCCTTCCAGCCCGTCGAACAGGGCGGGGGTGTAGTAGACTTCGGTCGGCGGGCAGTGGAGTTGCACCAGATCGAGGCGGTCGATGCCAAGGTTCGTCAGGCTGCGGTCAATGAAGGATTCAATGTTTTCAATCGTATATGCGGCAGCAACATGGGGCGACAGGCGACGCCCGGCCTTGGTGGCGACGAAGGGGCGGTCGCCGCCACGATCGCGCAGCACGTCGCGGATGATGCGTTCGGAGCGGCCATCGCCATAGACATCGGCGGTGTCGATGAAGGTCATGCCGGCATCAAGGGCGGCGTGAAGCGTGGCCTTGGCGTCAAGCTCGGACACGTCGCCCCAGCTGCCGCCAATGGCCCATGCGCCAAAGCCGATGCGGGTAACGGGGCGGCCGGTGCGGCCGAAGGGGGTGGTGGAAAGGGTCATGCGGTCCTCCTCTGCGCTTGTCGGGCGCGGTTGGCAAATGGAAATTGGGCCGCGCCGGGGGGCGGCGCGGGGATGCAATGGCGCGATTGCGTCAGGCGCGGATGCCCGAGAAGCGGGCCTGCCAATCGGCGCGCTCTTCATCCGTGATCTTGCGGAACAGGTTTTCCGGAACGCTGAAATCATGTCCCGGCAGCAGGGCGCGCATGGCCGCCGATGTGTCTTCGGGCCAGGTCCAATCGTCCGATCCCATCGCCGCCATCATGGCTGTGCTGGCATCGGGGATGAAGGGGCGCGACAGGATCGCATAGATGCGGATCAGGTTCAGCGAGAGACGCACGATCGCCTCGGCCCGGGCGGGATCTGACTTGACGGCAGACCAGGGGGCGGCGGCCTGCAGGTATTCGTTGCCGATGACCCAGATGGCCCGCAGTTCGGCGGCGGCCTTGCGGACCTCCATCTGCGCCATCAGACCTTCGTATTCGCGGATGCGGGCACCCAGATCGGCGATGAGGGTGGTTTCCTCGGGGCCGAAGTCACCGCCTGCGGGGACGGTTTCGCCCAGTTTGGACTTGGCGAATTTGGTGACGCGGCTGACGAAGTTGCCCAGCACATCGGCCAGATCCTTGTTCACCGAGGCCTGGAAATTCTCCCAGGTGAATTCGCTGTCGGAGTTTTCGGGGGCATGGGACAGCAGCCACCAGCGCCAGTAATCGGCGGGCAGGATCGACAGCGCCTGATCCATGAAGACGCCGCGCCCCTGGCTGGTGGAGAACTGGCCGCCGTCATAATTCAGGTAATTGAAGGACTTGAGGTAATCGACAAGCTTCCACGGTTCGCCCGACCCGAGGATCGTGGCGGGGAAGGAGAGGGTGTGGAAGGGGACGTTGTCCTTGCCCATGAACTGGTAATAGGTGACGTCGGAGGCGCCCTTGTCGGTGCGCCACCAGCGTTCCCATGCGGCATCGTCAAGGCCGTTGGCATCGGCCCATTCGGCGGTGCCTGCGATATATTCGATGGGGGCGTCGAACCAGACGTAGAAGACCTTGCCTTCCATGCCGGGCCAAGGCTGATCGCCCTTTTTCACCGGGATGCCCCAGTAAAGGTCGCGGGTGATGCCGCGATCCTGCAAGCCGTCGCCGTCGTTCAGCCATTTCTTGGCGATGGAGGTGGTCAGGATCGGCCAGTCGGTCTTTGAGTCGATCCAGGCCTCCAGCTTGTCGCGCAGCGCGCGTTGCTTGAGGTAGAGGTGTTTCGTTTCGCGGACTTCCAGATTGGTGGAGCCGGAGATGGAAGAGCGCGGATTGATCAGGTCGGTCGGATCAAGCTGCTTGGTGCAGTTCTCGCACTGGTCGCCGCGGGCGGCCTCATAGCCGCAGTTCGGGCAGGTGCCGGTGATGTAACGGTCAGGCAGGAAGCGGTTGTCGTCTATGGAAAAGACCTGCTTTTCAGACACTTCCGCGATCAGGCCGTTTTCGGCCAGACGCCCCGCGAAATGCTGGGTCAGGCGGTGGTTGCGCTGGCTGGACGACCGGCCGAAATGATCGAAGGACAGGCGGAAGCCGCGGGCCAGATCGGCCTGCACCTTGTGCATCTCGGCGCAGTAGTCCTCCACCGGCTTGCCGGCCTTGGCGGCGGCGAGTTCGGCGGGGGTGCCGTGTTCGTCGGTGGCGCAGATGAACATCACCTCATGCCCGCGGGCGCGCATGTAGCGGGCGAACAGGTCGGCGGGCAGCTGGCTGCCGACAAGGTTGCCCAGATGCTTGATCCCGTTGATGTAGGGGATGGCCGAGGTGATCAGAATCCGTGCCATGGTCGCGCCTTTCGTCCCGATGCGCGCGCTGTTTAGCGCGGGGGCGGGGCAAGGGCCAGAGGCTTGCCGCCTGGGGGCAAGATTCCGGCGGGGCTAGGGCCGATCCTGACCCGGCATCAGGGGATGGGGCACCGGATCCTTGGCGCGGAACAGATAGGCGCGGAAGATGTCGAGGTAGGAGCGGTAGACATAGCCTTCGTTGCGGCGCTGGTAATGGTCGCGGTTGGCGGCATAGAGCGCGGGCAGGCGATACCACGGCACATTGGGGTGCATGTGGTGGACGACATGCAGGTTATTGTTGAGGAAAAGCAGGGCGAGGGGGCCGCGATCCTCGATGATGACGGTGCGGGCGCGGGCCGCCTCATGCGCGCGATGTTCGAGATAGGTGCGGATCTTCAGCAGGGCATGGCCGAACCATGCTGCCAGCAGATAGCCCCACCACGGCATCGCGGCAGCCCAGAGCCAGCCTGCCACCAGCGACAGCCCGCCCAGATGCAGCACCCAGTCGCGGCGGACGCCTGGATCGTTGCGGCGGATGGCCTTCGCTTCGGTCAAGAGCCACAGGATATTGCCGAGGATGGGGCCGAGCGTGATGCGCCCGAAGAGCGTATTGTTGAAGCGGAACAGGGACTTGTGAATTCGCGGCAAGCGCGCCCATACCGCCGGATCAAGGTAGTTCGACTCCGGATCGTCATAGGGATCGGTCAGGATCGGGTCATGGTGATGGGCGAGGTGCGTGTCGCGGAAGCGGCCAAAGGGTATGGTCAGATTCAGGGCGGGAAATCCCAGCGCCTCGTTCAGAACGGCCGAGCGGAAGGGATGGCCGTGCAGGATTTCGTGCTGGAGCGAGGAGAATTGAGCGATGGCAAGGCCCGTCAGCAGGATGCCGAGGAGGGGGGAGAGGCTGTAGGCAACGGTGGTGCCAGTGGCCCAGACGGCATAGGTGACAAGAAGAAGCAGCAGCGTGGGCCATTCGATGGCGGATGCGGCGTTGCGCAAGATGGGATTTCCCTTTGAAAGACAAGGGGAAAATAGCACTTGCACGAAGCAAGCTGAATTCGGAGGATGCGAAACATAAAGTCAATTATGGTGACTAATGGCACCATTGGGGGCAAAAATGGACAAGCGCGACCGGGCGGTGCTGTTTCGGGTACGGTTGGCAGAGGCGATGGCCGACAAGGGCCTGAGCCGGGCGGCGCTGGCGCGGGCGGCGGGGGTGGACCGGTCCACCCTGTCGCAGCTTCTGGCGCCGGGCACGCGGCTGCCCAATGCCCAGCTTGCGGCGGATTGCGCGCAGGCGCTGGGCATTTCGGCGGATTGGCTTTTGGGCCTGACCGGGCGGCCGGAACCCATCGCCGATCTATTGGCCACAAGTCTTACCGTGACGGAAGCGCCGCGCGCGCTGATCGACGAGACGATCTTCGGCTGGCATCGCGAGGCGGCGGGATACAAGATACGGCATGTTCCGGCCACTTTGCCCGATATGTTGAAGACTCGGGCGATGGTGGAGTGGGAGTATCGGCCGCAATTGGGGCGGACGGCGGAGCAGGCGCTGGGGGCGTTCGAGGATCGGCTGGGATGGATGCGGCAGGCGCGGTCGGATTACGAGATTGCGCTGCCGCTGCATGAGCTTGCGGCCTTTGCCGCAGGGACGGGCTATTACGAGGGTCTGCCGCGCGCCGTGCGGATCGAACAGATCGACCGACTGATCGCGCTGACGGGTCAGCTATACCCGTCGCTTCGGCTGTATCTCTTTGATGCAAAACGTGTTTTCTCGGCCCCTGTCACGGTGTTCGGCCCCCTTCTGGCGGTGGTCTATCTGGGGCGGCACTACCTGGCCTTTCGTGATTCCGCGCGGGTGGAATCGATCAGCCAGCACTTCGACTGGCTGGTGAAAGAGGCCGCGTTCAGTGCGCGGGATGTGCCGGGGCATCTGATGGAGTTGCGGGCCAAACTGGGCCTTTAGGCGATGCAACAGCCGGTGCAGACGGTTGGTGCAGACGGCTGTGCATACGCGGAGGCACCCCGGCGCGGGGGCGGTTTCGCCTACCAGTAGGCGGTCAGACGGCCGATATCGTAGCCGTTCCAGCCAAAGATTTCGCGCGCCGCACTTTGCCTGTCGGGCGGGATCGGGCCACGGCGGTTGAGGACGAAGCCGAAGCTGCCATCCGGGGTGCCGATGACCATGGTGCGCAGATCGCCATCCACCCAGAGCAGCCACCATTCCCGGTCGAGCGGGCGCGGCGCGCGCGTGGCGGGGGTGAGCCGTCCCGGGCCGGTGACGGCGAGGGGGCCGGACCATGACAGGACCTGCCCGTTCAGGCAAAGCCGCAGCGCGGCGGTCAGGCGGCCCGCGGCATCGCGCCGGATATCGGCGCCACCGGGCGCGCAGGCGGGCGCATCCGGCGCGGCGAAGGCGGCGACCTGCTGCCAGCGGCCATCAATCGTGGTCGGGTCCAGCACCGCGTTGGAATAGATCGGCCCGGCAGTGCGAAAGCCCGAAAGCCGCGCAGGCTGGGCAAGGCAGGCCGGAAGGAGGAGCAGCAGGAGAAGGGCGGGGATCACTCGATGCACAGGGTCACCGCGGCACCATTGTCCATCAGAACGTCATTGCAGCCGAAGAGCGGCTGGATCGGCGCGCAACTGCGCGACCGGGCCAGACATTCGCCCTGACAATCGGATTTGCTGTCACAGCGTTTGCCGCCATCGCGGGTTTGCCGGATGCAGGCCATGCCGCCGCCTTCACCCGCCCGGGCCCATGTGCCGCGATCCTTTTCGCAGGCGATCTGCGCCGCTGATTTTGGCGGGGCGGGGGGCGGGGTCGTGGTGGGGGCATCGGTGGTGGCGGGAGTCGCGGTGCTGTCGGGCGGGGTGGGGGGCGTGTCGGGAGCTGCATCCGCAGCCGGGGCCGGGGTGACCGGGGCCGGTCTGGCCGGGGCAGGGGCATCGAGCGTGGTTGTCGTGATGCTGCCTGCGGTGGCGGGCGGCGCGCTGGTGGCAGCCGCCTGCCGGCCCGGCAGGGACAACTGGCAGGCCGCCAGAAGCGAGAGGGCGAGGACAAGGATCAGGCGGGCGGGGATCAGGCGGGCGGGGCGCATCGGTCTTCCTGCGGGATTGGCCGCAGAAGGACAGAAGCCGCGCGCCGTTGCAAGCCCGCTGAGCCATGGCCGGATCACGATCTGCGGCGTCGGACTGGAAGCGTCGGACCGGGGGCCTGCCCCCGGACCCCCGGGGTATTTTTGCCAAGATGAAGCCGACGGTCTTTGTATGGGCATCCGGCCCCGGGTGGTGCGGCGGATCAATAGGGTTGGGGATGGTCGCGATGGGCCTCTGCGATGTCATCCAGAACCTCGTCCGTCAGGGTGAGATCGGCCGCGCCGAGGGCGATTTGCAACTGGTCGGGCGTGGTGGCCCCGAAGATCGGGATGCAGGGGAAGGGGCGTTGGCGGCAGAAGGCGATGGCCATCTGCGCCGGATCGAGCCCGTGGCGCGTGGCAATGCCCATATAGGCGGCCACGGCGGGGAAGACGCGGGGGGTGATGCGGCCGCCCAGCGTGGGGTTCAGGCTGCGGCGCGAGGCATCGGGGATCACGTCACCTGCATATTTCCCCGTGAGCAGCCCCGTCGCCAGCGGCGAGAAGGCGAGGAGGGGGAGGTTCTCGGCCACTGAAAGCTCGGCCCAGTCGCTGTCGAACTGGCGGCAGAGGAGGGAGTATTCGTTCTGGACCGACACCACGCGCGGCAGGCCGTGGATTTCGGCCAGATGCAGCCAGCGGGCGGTGCCCCAGACGGAATCGTTGGAGAGGGCGAGGTGGCGGATCTTGCCTTGTGCGATCAGGTCCTGCGCGGCGCGCAGCACATCGAGCATGTGATCGGTCACCTCGGCGCGGTCGAGGGGGCGCGGGTCATAGGCCCAGATCTGGCGGAAGTGGTAGCTGCCGCGATTGGGCCAGTGCATCTGGTAGAGGTCGATCACATCGGTCTGCAGGCGCCTCAGCGAGGCCTCCACCGCGGCGCGCAGCGTGGCCCCTGTGATCGGCGCGCCGTCGCGGACGGCCTTCTGGCCTTCGCCGGTGATCTTGGTGGCAAGCTGGATCCGGTCGCGCCTGCCGCGGGCGGCAAGCCATGTGCCGATGATTTCCTCTGTCCGTCCGGCGGTTTCGGCGGAGACGGGGTTGACGGGATACATTTCCGCCGTGTCCCAGAAGGTGCAGCCGTGATCGAGCGCCATGTCCATCTGGGCGTGACCTTCGGCTTCGCTGTTCTGGCTGCCCCATGTCATGGTGCCGAGGCAGAGTTCGGACACCGTCAGGTCGCTGTTGCCGAGGCGGATCTGTTTCATCGTGCATTCCTTTCGTTGCCGCCAAGCCTAGCGGGGTGGCGGGCGGGGGCAAGGGTGGGGTTGAGAACAAAGGAGGAACAAACTAGGATGTGATGCATGAGTCCGCCGATCCTTTCCAGTCCTGTTGCGCCTTTGCGGGGGATGCTGCCGATGCCCGGCGGGGCGGCGGCGGGCATCGGGCTGGCGCGGGGACGGGTGCATGAATTCCGCGGCCCGTCACGGGTGGCGCTGGCGGTGCAGGTGATGGGAGAGGGGGCGGGGCCGGTGTTGTGGATCACCCCGGGCTGGCAGGCCGAGCGGTTGTATCCCGACGGGGTGGCGCGCTTTGCCGATCCGGGGCGGCTGATCTCTGCGCGGGCGCGGCGGGTGGAGGATATCCTGTGGGCGATGGAAGAGGCGCTGCGATCGGGGGCGGTGCCGCTGGTGGTGGCCGAGATGCCGGCCGCCCCGGGCCTGACGCCGGTGCGGCGGCTGCATCTGGCGGCCGAGGCGGGGGCGGCGGCGGCGCATCACGCCGGGCAGGGGGGCGCGCCGCTGGGCCTGTTGCTGACGGGGGGCGAGGAGGGCGCGCCGGGGGTGGAGAGCCGGTGGCGCATGCATCCGCTGCCGCGGCCCTCGGCCCTGCTGGAGGAGCGCGGCGAGATCTGGCATCTGGCGCGGGAGCGGGCGCGGGGGGCGGTGCCTGCGGCATGGACGCTGCGGCGCGCGGGGGGCGCGGCGGTGCTGGAGGCGTCGGCGGGGGCGGAGTGATCCCCCTGACCCGGTGGAGACGGGAGGGCAGGCCAGAAACGATTTGAACTGCCGCGGGCGATGCAGTTACATGCCCGCAGCAAGGTAACGAGTGCATTCATGACCCATCAGTCTTTCCCGGATCGGGCGGCCCGCCCAGGACGCCCGGCTTTGGCCACAGCATCGGTGATCGGGGCGGCTGGCCCCGCGGCGGGGTGGCCGAGATGATGGACGGCGGCACATCCATCCCGATCCATTACTGGGACATCCATCCGAATTTCGGCGATCTTCTGGCGCCCTGGCTGGTGGAAAGGATGACCGGGCGGCCGGTGCATCTGGTGAAGGAGGCCGAGGCGCGCAAGAAGCCGCATTACGTTCTGATCGGGTAGATCCTGAGCCATGTGCGATCCGGATCCATCGTCTGGGGGACGGGCAGTTTCGGGATCGAGACGGATGCGCAGGTCAGCCTTGCCGCGCAATATACCGCCGTCCGGGGGCCGCTGACGCGCAACCGGATCCGGATCCTCAAGGCGGAATGCCCGGCGATCTATGGCGATCCCGCGCTGCTTACGCCGTATTTCCATCGGCCCAGCATCACGCCGCGCCATGAGGTGGGGGTGGTCATCCGGCATTCCGAAGGCGACTGGCGCAATGCGCTGGCGCAGAGCGGCATCAAGACCATCGACCTGAAGACGGACCGGATCGAGGAAACGCTGGACGAGATGCTGAGTTGCAAGCGCATCGTGACTTCGTCCCTGCATGGGCTGATCCTTGCGGATGCCTATGGCATTCCCAATGCCTGGCTCGATTCCCGGTCGCCCTGGGGGCTGAACTTCAAGTATTGGGATTATCTGATTTCCGTCGACAAGGTCCGCCATCCGACGGCCTTCGATTTCCGCCGGAAGGATCTGACGCTGGAGGAGGTGCTGGCGGCCTTTCCCTTTGACGACCGTCCGATCCGGATTGATCTGGAGGCGCTGATCGCGGTGAACCCGTTCGGCTGGACACCGTCGGAGCGGGTGCAGGACATCATTCCGATGCGGCCGATGCAGATGCCGGGGCGCGCGGTTGGCTGAGGTGGGCGGCTGACGCCTCAGGCCAGACGGCGGAAGGTGGGGACGGGGCCGGAATTGTCGAAGAAGGGGACGCCCTCATCGGGGTGGCCCGCGGAAAGGGCTGCGACTTCGGCCAGCACCACCTCGGTTATGAAGGGCAGGTCGAGGGCGCGGGCCGCCCCTGTGCCGATCCAGTGCAGATGCGACAACTCATCCGAGGCGGCGGAGAAATCGTCGGGATCGCCCGCGATGTGGCGGGCGTCGATCAGGAAGAAGCGCGCGTCAAAGCGGCGCGGGCGGCCGGGCGGCGTGATGGCGCGGAAGATGAAGCGCAGGGCCGGGGCGGCGCTGGGGGCGAGGGTGAGGCCCGTCTCTTCGGTCAGTTCGCGCAGGGCGGCGGCGGCAAGTGCCGCGGGCGAGGGGGCCGGGTTGGGCAGGTGCTGGCCTAGGCGCGCAAGACAGGCGTCGCCCAGCAGGCCCGGGGTCGGCGCGCGGTGATCGGCGGGGTCCACCCCGCCGCCCGGGAAGACGTATTTCGACGGCATGAACACCGCCCCCGCGCCGCGCTGGCCCATCAGGACCTGCGGGCCATCTGCCCCTTGGCGCAACAGGACGGTCGTCGCCGCGGGGCGGATCGCTTCGGGTTTGGGGGCATCAGGGTGGGGGCCGCGGGCGGCATCGGACCCCGGCGCTGTCACGACTGGCCCCCGAAGCCATGCATCCGCTTGGCCCATTGCACCGCCACCAGCGCGCCCTTGAGGCGCGGCAGAAGATAGAGCGACAGCGCCACCGTGCCGACGGAAAAGACCGAGGCGAGAACCAGCGGATCGGGGCGCCACTTGACGAAGGCCCAGAGGATGATCGGGGCCATCAGGTGCCCGACGATCAGGATCGTCAGATAGGCCGGGCCGTCATCGGCGCGCTGGTGATGCAGCGCCTCGCCACAGACGGGGCAGCTTTCGCGGACCTTGAGATAGCCGCGCAGCAGCGGGCCCGAGCCGCAGCAGGGGCAGCGCCGCCGCCAGCCGCGCAGCATGGCAGGGCCGAGCGGGCGGTCTTCGAGAAGATCCTCGCGCAGGCTGTCTTGCGGGATTTGGCCGTCGGGCATCGGATCGTCCTGTGGGTTCGCAGCGGAAGGCGCATGGGTAGCGCGCGGCGCGCCCCTTTGGGAGGGGACAGATCGCCACATCGGCATCTTTGCGGGGGGACGGGGAAAGTTGCAAGCCGGGCGACGGAAAGCCGGGGCCGGGGCGTTTGACGGATATGAGCGGGGCAGAGAGCGCCGCCCGGATCAGGATGGAGAGACGCAAGATGAGCAAGACACGCAACAACCTGGCCCTTGTGGCCGTTCTGGCCCTGTCGGGGGCGGCCCTGTCCACGGCGGCGATGGCCGATCGGATGCGGGCGGGCGATATGGGCGGCATGGGCATGGGCGGGCCGATGGCGGGGCTCGACTTCGCGGCGGTGGATGCCGACAAGGACGGCAAGATCACCGCGGCCGAGATGGACGCCTATCGCAGCGCGCAGGTGACGGCGGCGGATGCCGACAAGGACGGCAAGATTTCGGCGGCGGAGCTTTCGGCCATGCATATGGACCGGATGCAGGCCCGCGCCGAGCGGATGGCCGCGCGGATGATCGAGCGGCATGATGCCGATGGCGATGGCCTGCTGACGGCGGCCGAGATGCTGACCCGGCCCGCGCCGGACCGGCTGTTCGAGATGGCCGACAGCGATGGGGACGGTGCCCTGAGCGAGGCCGAGATTGCCGCCGCGCGCGACAAGATGGCCGAGATGCGTGATGGCCGCGGCAAGGGGCGTGGCCATGGCAAGGGCGAAGGTCGTGGGTCGCAGGGCGGCGGTTTCTTCAACGAGTAAGGCAAAGGCCCGCGCGCCCTTGCCCCGGCAGGGTGTCTCGGCAGGGGGGGGTGCGCGGGATTTGCAGGACGGTTCCGGAAGCGGTAAGCCCGATACAGGATGGACATGCCCCGCGACATGCAGGCCGAGGATCCGGCCACCGCCCCGGATGAGGCGCTTCTGGCCCGCTATGCCGCCGGGGATCCGGCGGCGGCGCGGGCGCTGACGCTGCGTCTGGTGCCGCGCGCGCTGGGTTATGCGGCGCGGATGCTGGGCGACAGGGCCGAGGCCGAGGATGTGGTGCAGGAGGCGATGCTGCGCCTGTGGCGGGCCGCCCCCGGCTGGCGCGCGGGCGAGGCGCAGGTGTCCACCTGGCTTTACCGGGTGGTGACCAATCTCTGCACCGACCGACTGCGCCACCGCAAGCGGCGGCCTGCCGCCGCGCTGGACGAGGCGCCGGAGGTGGCCGATGGCGCGCGGGGGGCAGAGGCCGGGCTGATCGAGGCGGACCGGATGGCCGCGCTGCAGGCCGCGCTGGATGCGCTGCCCGACAGGCAGCGGCAGGCGGTGATCCTGCGGCATATCGAGGGGTTCACCAATCCCGAGATCGCCGAGGTGATGGACATAGGCATCGAGGCGGTGGAAAGTCTGACCGCCCGTGCCAAGAGGGCGCTGACCGCCATATTGGCGGGGCGGCGCGAGGAGCTGGGATATGGCGAGGAAAACTGACGAGATGCAGGGCCGCGAGGGGCTGGAGGATCTGTTCGCCGCGATGCGCGAGGAACGGGTGCCGCCCTCGGATGCGTTGATGGCGCGGGTTCTGGCCGATGCGATGGCGCATCAGCCGCGCCCCGATCCGCAACCTGCCCTGAAGCCCGGCCAAGGGGCCGCGGCGGAGGCGGGGCAGGGGCTGTGGCGGCGGCTGGCGGGCCTTTTCGGCGGAGCGGGCGCGCTTGCGGGGATGGGCACGGCGGCGGTGGCCGGGCTTTTCATCGGGTTTGTGCAGCCGGTTGGCCTTGGGGTGCTGGAAGAGGCGGTTCTGGGCACCCCGCTTGAGACGGTGGAACTGATCCCCAGCGTCGAGACGCTTTTTGCCGGGAATTGAGAGATGACAGATCACAAGGATGAACTGCCCGGGACTGCGCCCGCGACTGCGCCCGGAAACGGGGCCCCGCCGCCGCCTCCGCCCCCGCCGCCCCTGCCGCCACCTGCCGCGCCGGTGGCGCGTGCGGGCAAGGGGCTGCGCATCGCGCTGGGCGTTTCGGTGGCGCTGAACCTCTTGGTGGCGGGGCTTGTCGCGGGGGCCGTGCTGCGGGATGGCGATCCGCGGGCGCGGATGGTGCGGGATCTGGATTTCGGCCCCTTTACCGAGGCGCTGTCGCCAAGGGATCGCGAGGCGCTGCGCCGCGACTTTCTGACCCGTGCGCCCGAGATGCGCGATGTGCGCCGGCAGATGCGGGCGGATCTTGGGGCCTTCCTGCAGATCCTGCGCAGCGATCCGCTGGATGCCGAGGCGCTGGCCGGGGTGCTGGCGAACCAGCGCGAGCGGCTGTCGCGGCGGGTGGATCTGGGGCAGGACCTGCTTCTGGAACGGCTTTCCGAAATGACGCGCGAGGAGCGACTGGCCTTTGCCGACCGGCTGGAACGGCGGCTGCGCCGTGGTGGCGGCAAGGAGGGCGGGCAGGGCGGCGGGGGGGAGGCGCGGCCCGCGCCCTGAGGCGCGCCATGATGCGCAGGGCTGGCCTCAGGCGGCAGAGCGCCCGACGATAACGCGGTTGCGCCCCTGCAGCTTGGCCGCCAGAAGGGCGCGGTCGGCCCGGTCGATCGCATCATCGGGCAGGGTGCCGGGCGGGGCGAGGCAGAGGCCGATGGAGATGGTCAGTGTCACCGACGCGCCATCGGCAAGCTGCACCGGCCGGTCATGGATGGCGGCGCGAAGCCCGTCGGCCAGATGGCGCGCCTCGGCCAGGGCGCGGCGGGGCAGGGCGATCAGGAATTCCTCGCCGCCGATGCGGGCGATCATGTCTTCATCGGTGAGGTGATCCTGAAGGCGGCGGGCCACCTCGACCAGAACGGCGTCGCCGGTGGCATGACCGAAGCGATCGTTGATCTGCTTGAAGCGGTCGATATCCACGATCATCGTGGCGGTGCCGACACCGCCCCCGCCCCCCACCGCCCCGAGCGACATTTCCCCCATCCGGCGCAGGGCGTAGCGGCGGTTGAAAAGGCCGGTCAGCGGGTCGATCATCGCGAGGCGGACATTGTCGCGCAGCTGTTCGCGCTGGCGGGCGGCGGCGCGGCTGCGGGCGATCAGGGCATTCAGGCGCAGGGCGATCTCTTCGGGCTGGCTGCGCGGGCAGATCGCCTCATCCGCGCCGAGATCATAGGCCATCGCGGCGCTGGCGGGGCCATCGGTCAGCACGGCGATGCCGGTATGGCGGCTGTCGGGGGCGGAGCGCAGTTCAGACAGCAGGGCGAAGGCCGGGCCGGGGGGGGCGGCGGTCGCGTCGATCAGCCAGGCATCGGGGGGATCGCCGGCCGGGCCGAGGGGCGCGGCAGGCTGCAGGCGATGCGGCAGAAGGGGGCCGACAAGGCCCGCGAAACGCGACGAGCCTTGCGCGGTGAAGCCCGTCATCGCCACAAGGCCGGGCCAATCGAAGGGATCGGCCTGTTCCTGCAGGGCGAAGAGCGGGGATTGCAGGGTTTCGTCCGGATCACGGCGGCGCAGCAGGTTGCGGATGCGCGCCATGAGCAGCCGTTCATCGGAGGGCTTGACGAAGACATCATCGGCCCCCGCCCGCAGCGCGGCAAGGCGGGCCTCGGCCAGCGGCGTGGCGGTATGGACGATCACCGGAATGTCGCGGCTGGCCGGATCGGCGCGCAGGGCCTGCAGGACGGAAAGACCGTCCATCTCGGGCAGGTCGAGATCGAGCAACACGAGATCGGGGTGGCATTCGCGTGTGAGGCGGAGCGCCTCGATCCCGTCGGCGGCGAGCAGGGTGGCATGGCGGCTGGTCGCCAGACGCACCTTCATCACGATGCGGTTCGTCGCGACATCGTCCACGATCAGAATCCTGCCTGCCATCGCGAAACCCGGCGACCTTTCCCTTCTTTCGAAAAGGAGTGTGGTTCAGCAACCGTTACCAACATGTTAACGACTTGTTACCAGTATGGGTTCAATCTGATCTTTTCGGCCCCTTTTGTTCGGGGCGCGGCGGTAACGGGGCAGGAAGGGAAGGGTGCGAGGGTGACACGGGACGCGGCAGAGACGCTGGCCTTGCAGGCGCTGGGCTGGCTGGCGGGGCAGGAGGCGCTGTTCACGCGGTTTCTGGCCGATAGCGGGGCCACGGCGCAGGATGTGGCGGTGGCGGCGGGACAGGCGGGCTTTCTGGCGGCGGTGCTGGATTTCCTGCTGATGGAGGATGGCTGGATCATCGCCTTTTGCGATGCGGCGGGGATCGGCTACGAGATGCCGATGCAGGCGCGGGCGGCGCTGCCGGGCGGGCAGGCGATGCATTGGACCTGATTGCAAATGCGCGGGTCAGGGGCCAAGTATGGCGGCGAGCAGGGCAGGCAGGCGGGAGCGCGCGCAATGATTGACGGGGTGATCTTCGACAAGGACGGGACGCTGTTCGATTTCCGGGCCAGTTGGGGCGCATGGGCGGCCGATCTGCTGGATCTGCTGGCGCGGGAAAGCGGGTTGGATGCGCGCGTGCTGGGGGCGGCGATCGGCTTTGATCCGGTGGCGCGGCGCTTTGCGCCCGACAGCGTGGTGATCGCGGGCACCTCGGGCGAGATTTCGGCGGCGCTGGCCGCGCTGGTGCCGGGGGCGGATGCGCGCGATCTGGAGGACCGGATGAATCGCATGGCCGAAGGCGCGCCGATGCTGCCTGCGGTGGATCTGCCGGCGGTGCTGGGCGGGTTGCGGGGGCGCGGCTTGAAGATCGGGCTGGCCACGAACGATGTGGAGGTGACGGCCCATGCCCATCTGGCGGCGCATGGGGTGACCGATCTGTTCGACTATGTCGCGGGTTATGACAGCGGCCATGGGCCGAAGCCCGGGCCGGGCATGTGCGCGGCCTTTGCGCGGCAACTGGGGCTGGATCCGGCGCGGGTGGTGATGGTGGGCGACAGCCGCCATGATCTAGAGGCCGGGCGCGCGGCGGGGATGCGGACGGTCGCGGTGCTGACCGGAATTGCGGGGGCCGAGGAACTGGCGCCCCATGCCGATGCCGTTCTGCCCGATATCGGCCATCTGGGCGGCTGGATCGACGGCCTGTCGGGATAGCCCGTCCCCCCTTTTGCGGCTCCTGCGCGGGGTGGGGGCGGAGGAGTGGGTATTTTTGCCAAGATGAAGGGGCGGATGTTGCGCCCTTGCCTTCCGTGGTGCCGCCATGGGCCGGGCATCGGGTGGGGGTGCTGCGAAAAACGACATATTCGCGTCGTGGCTGGAGTGTCCTTTGCCCCGCGGCTTCGCCATGGTGGCCGAAAGCGGGCTGGTCTGCCCGACGGAGGGTGCCATGAACGAAGAACCGCGCAAACGCCGTGCCGGGGGGCGGGCCGGGAACAAGCAGCGCGCAGGCACGGCGGTGATCGACCAGATGCCGTGGCGCATCCCCGTCAATCCCGATGCGCCGGTGGAGCCTTTGGACGCGGATGGCGTGCTGCGGATTCACAAGACGGCAATGCGCATCCTGAAGGAGATCGGGATCGAGTTCCTGAATCCCGACGCGGTGGACCATCTGCGGCGCGCGGGGTGCCGCGTGGATGGCACGAATGTCAGGTTCGACGAGGATTTCGTGATGGAGATGGTGGCCAAGGCCCCGTCGGAATTCACGATCACGCCGCGCAATCCCGACCGGGAACTGGTGATCGGCGGCAAGCACATGGTCTTTGTCAACGTCTCGTCCCCGCCGAACGCCTGGGATCTGGAGCGCGGCAAGCGGTCGGGCGATTTCGAGACGTTCAAGGAATTCATGAAGCTGACGCAGTATTTCAACTGCATCCATATCGCGGGCGGCTATCCGGTGGAGCCGATCGACATCCACCCTTCGGTGCGGCATCTGGATTGCCTGTATGAAAAGCTGACGCTGACGGACAAGGTCGTCCACGCCTATTCGCTGGGGGCGGAGCGGGTGGAAGACGTCATGGAGATGACCCGCATCGCGGGGGGGCTGAGCGAAGAGGAGTTCCGGGCCAAGCCGCGGATGTATACCAACATCAACTCGGTCAGCCCGCTGAAGCATGACTTCCCGATGCTGGACGGGGCGATGCGGCTGGCCCGGCGGGGGCAGCCCGTGGTGGTGACGCCCTTCACGCTGGCCGGGGCGATGGCGCCTGTCACCATGGCGGGGGCGGTGGCGCTGTCGCTGGCCGAGGCTTTGGCCGCGATTGCCCTTTTGCAATATATTGCCCCCGGTTGCCCGGTGGCGATCGGCACATTCACATCAAATGTCGACATGAAGTCGGGCGCGCCCGCCTTTGGCACGCCGGAATACATGCGCGCCACGCAGATGACGGGGCAGTTGGTGCGGTTCTACAAGCTGCCGATGCGGTCTTCGGGCGTTTGCGCGGCGAACATCCCGGACGGGCAGGCGATGTGGGAGACATCGAACAGCCTCTGGGCGGCGGTGCAATCGGGGACCAACATGGTCTATCACGCGGCGGGCTGGCTGGAGGGCGGGTTGATCGCGAGCCCCGAGAAATTCGTGATGGATTGCGAAGTGCTGCAGATGATCCAGCGCTATTTCGAGGAGGCGACCTTTGCCACGGGCGAGGATGACCTTGCCTTCGACGCGATCAAGGAGGTGGGCGCGGGCGGGCATTACTTTGGCTGCCAGCATACGCAGGAACGCTATTCCACGGCCTTCTATGCGCCCTTCGTCAGCGACTGGCGCAATTACGAGGCCTGGCAACAGGATGGATCGGTCTGGACGCCGGAGCGGGCGCATCGGATCTATCGCCAGATCCTTGAGGAATTCGAAGCGCCCGAGATGAACGGGGACCATGCCGAGGAGCTGCGCCGCTTTGTCGCCCGGCGCAAGCAGGAAGGCGGGGCACCCACCGATTTCTGATATCGGCGGGGGGCCGGCCGGGCGAGATTGCCCTTTCCGGGGCGATCCCGGCAGGCTAGCCTTCGGGGGCAAGGTCCGCGTCAGCCGGGCCACGAAGGGGGGCAGCGGATGGAGAACCCGAAACAGGGGCGCGCGGTGCCGGTTCTGACCGGGGCCCTGGCCGGGATCGTGCTTTGGGCGGTGGATCTGCCCCTGCTGCAGGCGGCCCTGACGGAGCGGATGCAGTTCTTTCTGGCCAGCCTCGTGGTTCTGTTCTTCGGCATGGTGCTGGCGCTGATGGGGTCGCTCCGGCCCGGGCGCGCGGTCGGGGCGGCGGCCCCGCTGGCTCTGGTCGTGGCGCTGCTGCTTCTGGCCGCCTCGATGCGGCATGACACGATGGCGGCTTTCCAGTTTTCCGATCTCGCCTTTGTCGCGGCCTTTGTGCTGGCGGTGCTGCCCTTGCCGTTTGTGATGGCCGGGGCGGGGCCGGGTTGGCGGGATTATGGCGCGGTCTTTGCGGAAAGCTGGCTTTTGGTGATGCGGGGAGCCTGGCCTGGATCGTGGCCGGGCTGATCTGGGAGTGATCTGGATCGCGGATGCGCTGATGGGCCTTGTCGGGCTGGGGGTGATGAAGCAGTTGCTGGCGCAGGGCGGGCCGCTTCCTGCGATGGTGACGGGCATGGCGCTGGGCCTGGGCGTGAGGCTGGCGGCAGAGCATGAGGATCTGCTGTCACCCGAGCCGGTGCTGCGGGCGCTGCGCTGGCTGGTGCTGCCGCTTTTGGCAGTGATGCTGGCCTTCTTTGTGGCGCTGCCTGTGCAGGGCCTTTCGGGCCTGCCGGCGGGCCTGTCGGCGGCGGTGATCCTGCTGGGTCTTGCGGCGGCGGCGATTCTGCTGGCCACGCTGACGGTTGGCACGGACGAGGCGGATGCGGCCGAGCCGGGCGGCTGGCTGGCGCGGGGCGGGCAGGGGCTGGCGGCGATCCTTCCCTTGCCGGTGGCGCTGGCTGCGTGGTCGCTGTGGTTGCGGGTGGGGCAGCATGGCTGGACCCCGGGGCGGCTGTTCGTGGCGGGGTTGGCGGTTCTGGCTGCGGGCTATGCGGGGCTGTATCTTGTGGCGCTGTTGCGGGGGCTGCGGCAGGGATCCGGCGTGTGGCGGCACGGGCTGCGCGGGGCGAATATGGCGATGGCGGTGGCGGCGATGGCGGCGTCGGCGCTGTGGCTGAGCCCGGTTTTGAACGCCGAGGCGATTTCGGCGCGGTCGCAGGTGGAGCGGTTCGAGGCGGGCCGGGTGGCGGTGGTCGATCTGGATCTGGCGGCGCTGGAGCGCTGGGGCCGGCCGGGGCGCGTGGCGCTGGAGCGGCTGGCCGCGCTGGCGCAGGAGGAGGGGCAGGCGGAGCTTGCCGCGCGGTTGATGGCGCGGCAGGGCGAGCGTGCGGCCAGCGCCGACCCGCAGACCGCCGCGCAGGAGGCCGAGGCGATGCTGGCCACCTTGCGCGATATCCTGCCGGTGCGGCCCGCCGAGGCGACGGCGGGGCGCGACAGGCTGCTGGCGGGGATCGGGGCGGCGGAATTGCAGGCCTGGGTCGATGCCTGCCGGACGCCCCTGCCGGGGCTGGCAGAGCGACCGGGCTGCGTGATGCTGCTGGCGGACTTCCTGCCCGATCTGCCGGGCGAGGAGGCGCTGGTCCTGCTGCGCGGCCCCGAGGGGTTTATGCGCTATGAGGGGTTGGCGATGCAGGGCGGCGCGGTGCAGCGCCGGTCTGTCGCGGCAATGACGGGCCTTCTGGCGGATCGCGAGGCGGGGGCGGCGCTGATTGCGGATCTGCAGGATGGGCTGCCGCTGCTGCGCCCGGCCCCCGTGAACATGCTGGATGTGGCGGGGGGGATCCTGCTGCTGCCGTAAGGATTTGTTGATGCGATTGCGCGACCCAGTGCTGCGGATGGGCAGGACAGGAGGCCGCGCAGGCGATGAACGGGCTGATCAACAGGGCGATCCAGTGCTTTCTGCGCGATGGCTGGGGCGCGGCGACATGGCTGGATGCGGCGCGGGCGGCGGGCGTGCCCGCGCGCGGGTTCGAGCCGATGCTGACCTACCCGCCCGAGGTGACGGAGCGCCTGCTGCAGGTGGCGGCGGACCGGCTGACGCGGGATCGCGACTGCCTGCTTGAGGATCTGGGGACGTATCTCGTATCCCACCCGTCACGCGCGGCGGTGCGGCGGCTGCTGCGCTTTGGCGGGACGGATTTTCCCGATTTCCTGCAATCGCTTGAGGATCTGCCCGCGCGGGCGCGGCTTGCCCTGCCGGATCTGGTGCTGCCCCCCCTGCGGGTGATGGCGCTGGGCGAGCAGCGCTTTGTCTTGCAGATCGGCGCGGGGTTTCCCGGGGCCGGGGCGGTGGCGCGGGGGCTGTTGCGGGCGATGGCGGATGATTACGGGGCGCTGGCCCTGCTGGAGGCGGGGCCGGAGGGTGCGGGTGGCGCGGCCGAGGTGATGATCCGGCTGCTGGACCCGGCCCATGCGGAAGGGCGCAGCTTCACGCTGGGGGCGCGGGAATGACGCGGCGGTTCGATCTGGAGCGTGCGGCGCTGGACCGGTTGATGCCCATGCATCTGGCGCTGGATGCGGGGGGCGGGGTTCTGTCGGCGGGCAGCACGCTGGCGCGGCTGATCCCCGAACTGGGGGATGAGGGGGCGCGGGTGGGCGATCTTTTCGCGCTGCGCCACGGCGCGGCGGTGGGGGCGGTCGGGGATCTGCTGGCGGGCGAGGGGCGGGTGCATCTGCAATCGCGCGCCAGGCCGGACATGGCCTTTCGCGGCCTTGCCGTGCCGATGGGGGCGGGGGCGCTGATCAACCTGTCCTTCGGCATCGGCGTGGTTGAGGCTGTTGGCCGCTTTGCCCTGACCGAGGCCGATTTCGCGCCCACCGACCTGACGGTGGAACTGCTTTACCTTTACGAGGCCAAGACCGCCGTGCTGGAAGAGTTGCGGGCGATGAATGCCCGCCTGCAGGGCGACAAGGTGGTGGCCGAGGAACAGGCGCTGACCGATGCCCTGACGGGCCTGCGCAACCGGCGGGGGCTGGATCTGGCGATCGAGGCGCTGGGCACCAGCGATTTCGCGCTGGTGCATCTGGATCTGGACCGGTTCAAGCAGGTGAATGATGGCCTTGGCCATGCGGCGGGGGATCATGTTCTGGTGCAGGTCGCGCGCATTCTGGCCGAGGAATGCCGTGCGGGCGATACGGCGGCCCGGATCGGGGGGGATGAATTCGTGCTGCTGCTGCCGGGGATGCGGCAGGCGGATCCTGCGCTGCGGCGCATAGCCCGCATCATCGAGCGGCTGTCCGAGCCCATCCCCTATGGCACGGACACCTGCCGGATCGGCGGCAGCGCGGGGCTGGTTCTGGCCCGGCAGGCCCCGGAGGCCGCCATTTCCGTGCTGTTCGCCCATGCCGACGCCGCCCTTTACGCGGCAAAGCGCGCGGGCCGGGGCAGGGCGCTGTTGTGGGAGCCATGGATGGAATCGGGGTGACGTGGCGGCAAGCTGAGGGCTGACCCCGGCCGGGGGGGCGGATCGGCGATCTGACCTGTCGGAAGGGATGGGTGGCAAGCCGCAGGATACCCCCGTTTCGGGGCGATGCAGACCAATGGATCATGGCCCTGGCCGGTTGGGGTGCTGAACCCCTGCGGGATGGCAGGCTAGGGGGAAGGGGACAGGCGCGGTTGAGCCCGTGCACAGGAAGGATCAGGTCCGATGCGCCGCTTTTTTCGCCCCCTTGCCCCGGTTCTTGCCGTGCTGAGCAGTCTTTCCGGGGCGGCGATGGCGATGGATGCGGATCCGAAGGGCGCTTTCCTGCCGGTCAAGGCGGTGGTCCCCGCGCCCGAGGGGGCGGCGGCCCTTTGCAAGACCTATGACTGGGCCTGCGCGCGGGCGGGCGACGCGGGGGCACTGGCGGCGGCGGATGCCATCGCCCTGGCCCGGGCGGTGAACGTTGCGGCCAATGCGGCCATCCGCCCGATCAGCGATCAGCGCCAATATGCCGTGGCCGAACGTTGGGCGCTGCCCACCGCGCGCGGCGGCGATTGCGAGGATTTCGCCCTGTTCAAGAAGATGAAGCTGGTCGAGGCCGGGATCGCGCCTGAGCGGCTTTTGCTGGCGGCGGTTCTGGACCGGGACAACAAACCCCATGCCGTGCTGGTGATGCGAACCGGGAGGGGGGATTTCGTTCTGGACAACCTGACGGATCGCATCCTGCCGTGGACCGATACGGGCTATGTCTTCCTCAGGATGCAGGACCCGCGCGCGCCGAAGGGGTGGGTGTCCGTCTTTGCCCGGGGCGGGGCGGATCTGTCCAGCTGATCGCGGGGATGACCCCGGAAAATGCAAGGGGCGCCCCGGATGAACCGGGACGCCCCTTTTTCCTTTGGCCGTCAGATCAGGCGGCGAGGTCGTAGCGATCCGCGTTCATCACCTTGGTCCAGGCGGCGATGAAATCGTGGACGAACTTCTCGCGGTTGTCGTCCTGGGCGTAAACCTCGGCATAGGCGCGCAGGATGGAGTTGGAGCCGAACACCAGATCGACGCGGGTGGCGGTGAATTTCACCGCGCCCGAGGCACGATCGACGATGTCATAGGTGTTGCGGCCCTTGGGCACCCATTTGAAGGACATGTCGGTGAGGTTGACGAAGAAATCATTCGTCAGCGCACCCGGACGGTCGGTGAATACGCCATGCGCGGTGCCGCCATGGTTGGTGCCCATCGCCCGCATGCCCCCCAGAAGGACGGTCATTTCGGGGGCGGAGAGGCCCATGAGCTGCGCGCGGTCGAGGAGGAGTTCCTCGGCCTCGACGGTGTAGGTCTTCTTCAGCCAGTTGCGGAAGCCATCGGCCAGCGGTTCCAGCACGGCGAAGCTGTCGACATCCGTCTGTTCCGCCGTGGCATCGCCCCGACCGGGGGCGAAGGGGACGGTGACATCGAAGCCCGCCGCCTTGGCGGCCTGTTCGACGCCAAGATTGCCCGCAAGCACGATCACGTCGGCGACCGAGGCGCCGGTGGACGCGGCGATGGGTTCCAGCACCGACAGGATACGCGCGAGGCGGGCCGGTTCGTTGCCTTCCCAATCCTTCTGCGGGGCAAGGCGGATGCGCGCGCCATTCGCGCCGCCGCGATAGTCGGACTGGCGGAAGGTGCGGGCGCTGTCCCATGCGGTGGCGACCATGTCGGCGACCGAGAGGTCCGCCGCCGCGATCTTGGCCTTGACGGCGGCGACGTCATAGGAGGCGTTGCCAGCGGGGACAGGGTCTTGCCAGATCAGCACTTCCTTGGGTGCGTCGGGGCCGATGTAGCGGGTGTTCGGCCCCATGTCGCGATGGGTCAGCTTGAACCAGGCCCGCGCGAAGACGTCCGAGAAATAGGCCGGATCCTTGGCGAAGCGTTCGGAAATGGCGCGATAGATCGGGTCCACCTTCATGGCCATGTCGGCATCGGTCATGATCGGGTTGTAGCGGATGGACGGGTCTTCGACGTCGACCGGCTTGTCCTCTTCCTTGATGCCGACGGGTTCCCACTGCCATGCGCCAGCGGGGGATTTCTTGAGTTCCCACTCATAGCCCAGCAGCAGGTCGAAATAGCCGTTGTCCCACTTCGTCGGGTGGGTGGTCCATGCGCCCTCGATGCCCGAGGTCACGGTGTTTCGACCGATGCCACGCGACGTGTGGTTCATCCAGCCCAGACCCTGTTCCTCGATGTCCGCGCCTTCTGGCGAGGGGCCGAGATTCTCGGCGCGGCCATTGCCATGGCACTTGCCGACGGTGTGGCCACCGGCGGTGAGGGCGACGGTTTCCTCGTCGTTCATCGCCATGCGGGCAAAGGTTTCGCGCACCTGAAGGGCGGTCTTGGCCGGATCGGGCTGGCCGTTCACGCCTTCGGGATTCACGTAGATCAGGCCCATCTGCACAGCGGCAAGCGGGTTTTCCATCGTCGATGGATTGGCAAGATCCCCATACCGGCTGTCGGACGGGGCGAGCCATTCCTTCTCGGAACCCCAGTAGACATCCTTTTCGGGATGCCAGATGTCTTCGCGCCCAAGCGCCATGCCGAAGGTCTTGAGACCCATGGATTCATAGGCGACGTTGCCTGCAAGGATGATCAGATCGGCCCAGGAGATGCGGTTGCCGTATTTCTTTTTCACCGGCCAGAGCAGGCGGCGGGCCTTGTCGAGGTTGGCGTTGTCCGGCCAGGAATTCAGCGGCGCGAAGCGCTGGTTGCCGGTGCCGCCGCCGCCGCGGCCATCTGCCACGCGATAGGACCCGGCGGCATGCCATGCCATGCGGATCATCAGACCGCCGTAATGGCCCCAATCGGCGGGCCACCAGTCCTGGCTGTCGGTCATCAGGGCCTGCACATCGGCTTTCAGCGCCTGATAGTCGAGTTTCTTGACCTCTTCGCGGGAGTTGAAGCCCTTGAGCGGGTTCGACTTGGTGTCATGCTGATGCAGGATGTCGAGGTTGAGGGCCTTGGGCCACCAGGCCATCACCGAGTTTCCGGAGGTGGTCAGACCCCCATGCACAACCGGGCATTTGCCAGCGTCGTTACCGTCCATGTCGCTCTCCTCAGGGCTGCGGGAAAGGCGGGCGCGCGCCGCCCGGATCGGGTGTCGAACCGGGGGCGGCCTGCCAGAATGGAATCGTTCTAACAGGGTTGGATGATTAGTTTAAGTTGGATTTTCTGATTGGCGTGATAAGTAGATCTTATGATCAACCTGACCTTGAAACAGTTGAGGTATTTCGACGCGCTGGCCCGGCATGGCCATTTCGGGCGCGCGGCAGAGGCCTGCGCGATTTCGCAACCCGCCCTGTCGATGCAGATCCGCGAGATGGAGGCGGTGCTGGGATCGGAACTGTTTGAACGCGGCGCGCGGCAGGTGCGGCTGACGGCGTTCGGCGAGGAGGTGCTGGAGCGGGCGCGGGGCATCCTGCGGGGGGTGGAGGAATTGGCGGATATGGCGCGGGCGGCGCAGGGGGGGCTGACGGGGCGGTTGCGGATCGGGGTGATCCCGACGATCGCGCCCTATTTGCTGCCTGCCATCATCCCGCGCCTGACCGAGGCGCATGCCGGGCTGGACATCCATCTGCGCGAGACGGTGACGCCCAAGCTGATCCGCGAATTGGAAGAGGGGCGGCTGGATACGGCCATCGTGGCGCTGCCTGTGTCGGAGGGGTTTCTGGCCGAGGTGGAGTTGTTTTCGGAGGATTTCGTGCTGGTGCGGCCCGGGGCGGATGCGGAAAAGCCGGTGCCGAACCCGGAAAAGCTGCGCGAGATGCGGCTTTTGCTGCTGGAAGAGGGGCATTGCTTCCGCGATCAGGCGCTGGATTTCTGCTATGCCGGGCAGGCCGCGCCGCGCGAATTGCTGGATGGGAGCAGCCTTTCCACGCTGGTGCAGATGGTGGGGGCGGGGATCGGGGTGACCTTGATCCCGGAAATGGCGGTGGCGGTGGAGACGCGGTCGGCCCATGTGGCGATTGCGCGGTTCAACGGGGCGCAGCCGTCGCGGCGGATCGGGATGGTGTGGCGGCGGACATCGCCCCTGTCCAAGCCGCTGATGCAGGTGGCCGAGGTGGTGCGGGCGGCGGCGCTGGCGCAGAGGGCGGGGATTCCTGCTTGACCGGGGCGGCCTGACTGCGGCCTCTTGGCGGGAAAGGGGAGGACAGGATGACCGTTTGCTTCACGACAGACCGGATGCTGCGCTTTGGCGATTGCGACATTTCCGGCACCGCCTATTACCCGGCCTATATGAACATCCTGAACGGGGTGGTGGAGGAGTTCTGGGCCCATATCGGCTGGCCTTGGCACGAGATCATCTGGAAGGAACGCTGGGGGACGCCGACGGTGCATCTGTCCTGCGATTTTTCCAAGCCTTCGTTCTTTGGCGACAAGCTGACCTTCCGGCTGACGGTTCTGAAGGTGGGCAAGTCTTCGCTGCGCCTGAAGCATACGGTGCATTGCGGGGAGGAACACCGCTGGTCGGTGGAGCAGGTGCTGGCGGCGAGTTGGCTGGACAGCCATACATCCATGGTCTGGCCCGAGGATGTGAAGGCCAAGCTGGAAAGCCTGATGTCGCCAGAGGTGGCGGAGCGGCGGCCTGTTGGCGGGCCTCAGGCCCAGAGCTGAGCCGGATCGGGCAGGGGGATCGCATCCAGCAGGTCGCGGGTATAGGCGGCCTTCGGCGTGGCGAAGAGGTCGGCGGTGGGGCGGTCTTCGACGATCTGGCCTTGGTAGAGGACGATGGTCCTTTGGCAGAGGCGGCGGATCACCGAAAGGTCATGGCTGATGAAGGCCAGCGTCAGGCCGAGATCGGCCACGAGCCGTTCGAGCAGGTTAAGCACCTGCGCCTGGGATGAGACGTCGAGGCCGGAGACGATTTCATCGGCAAGGATGAAATCGGGTTCCAGCGCGATGGCGCGGGCGATGCCCACGCGCTGACGCTGCCCACCCGACAGTTCGTGGGGGAAGCGGGTGGCGAAATGCCGTGGCAGGCCGACATGATCCAGCGCGCGGGCGGTGCGGTCGCGGATATCGGACATGCCATGCAGGCGCATGGGTTCGGCGATGATGGTGCCGACGCGGTGGCGCGGGTTCAGCGAGGACATCGGGTCCTGAAAGATCATCTGGAAGCGGCGGCGGATGGGGCGCAGTTGCGCCTCGGCCAGATGGGTGATGTCGGTTCCGTCAAAGCGGATGCTGCCGCCCGAGGGTTCCAGCAGGCGCACCAGCGCGCGGCCAAGGGTGGACTTGCCCGAGCCGGAGCCGCCGACGATGCCCACCACCGCGCCCTTCGGGATGGTGAAGCTGAGGCCCTTGAGGATTTCGATCCTCGGGGCCGCGCCAAAGAGGGGTTTCGCGGTCATGTCGGCCAGCGACAGGCGCAGGTCATGGACGGCGTAGAGATCGGTCATGCGGTGCCCCTTGCGTCGAAGGCTGCGACTTCGGCCCGGACAGCGGCGATGACCTCGTCGGGGACGGGGTTCAGGCCCGCGGCGGGATCGGTGTATTTCGGCGTCGCGGCAAGGAGGGCGCGGGAATAGGGGTGGCGCGGGGCGGCGAAGAAATCGGCGGTGCGGGCATCTTCGACCACCATCCCGGCATAGAGGACGGAAAGCGCCTGACAGACCTTGGAGACGACGCCAAGGTCATGGGTGACGAAGAGGAGCGCGGTGCCGTGGCGGGCCTGCATCCCGGCGATGAGTTTCAGGATCTGCTTCTGCACCGTCACATCCAGCGCGGTGGTGGGTTCATCCGCGACGATCAGTTTGGGTTCTGCGGCAAAGGCGGAGGCGATCAGGATGCGCTGGCGCATCCCGCCCGAAAGCTCGTGCGGATAGGCGCGCAGGACGCGGTCGGGTTCGGGGATCTGCACCTCGGCCAAGAGGTCGCGGGCGCGGGCCTCGGCGGTGCTGCGCGACCAGCCGAGGATGTCGACCAGCCGGTCGGTGATCTGCGGCCCGATGCGGTGGGACGGGTTCAGCGCGGTGAGCGGGTCCTGCGGGATCAGCGCGCAGGTGGCCCCGATGCGGCGGCGGCGGTCCTTTGGCGGCAGGGTGAGGAGGTCGGTGCCGTCGAGAAGGATCTGACCGCCGGTGATTTCGACAGAAGGGGGAAGGATGCCCAGAACGGCCTTGCCGATCATCGACTTGCCCGCGCCGGATTCGCCCACCAGCCCCCGCACCTCGCCCGCCGCCACGTCCAGCGACACGCGGCGCAGGAGGGGCGGGCCTTTCTTCAGCCGGACGGAGAGGTTGCGGATGGAAAGGAAGCTCATCTCAGCACCGGATCGAAGCGGTCCTTCAGGCCTTCGCCAAGCTGGGAGAAGGAGAGGACGGTGAGGAAGAGGGTGATGAGGGGGAAGACCAGCACCCACCATGCCTGATGGATGGAGGTGCGGCCTTCGGCGATCATGCCGCCCCATGTGGGATCGTCGGTGGAGATTGAGAGGTTCACGAAGCTGAGGATCGCCTCGACGATCACGGCGATGCCCATTTCGAGGGTGAGGAGGACCACGATGGTGGGCAGGACGTTGGGCAGGATTTCCCTGACCATGGTGCCAATGCGCCCGCGTCCGGCCACGCGGGCGGAGGCCACGTAATCCATCGCGCCCTGCGCCATGGCCTCGGCGCGGACCACGCGGGCGAAGCGGGTCCAGTCGATGACGACGATGGCGATGATGATGGAGGTGAGGCCCGGGCCCAAGACGGCGATGAGGAGGATGGAGAAGAGGACGGGCGGGAAGGCCATCCAGATGTCGATCAGGCGCGAGATGACCATGTCCACCCAGCCGCGCAGGAAGCCTGCGAGCAGGCCGAGCGTCGCGCCGATGACGCAGGTGATGGTTCCGGCGATGAGGGCCACCATCAGCGCGACCCGCGCGCCATGGATGATGCGGGAGAGGACATCGCGACCAAGGCTGTCGGTGCCCAGCCAATAGCCCGGTTCCGCGCCCGCCATCCAGAAGGGCGGCAGGCGGCCAAGGAACAGGTCCTGCGCCAGCGGGTCCTTCGGCGCGATCCACGGGGCGAGGATCGCGGCGGCGGCAAGGAGCGTCAGCCATCCGGCAGAAAGCCAGAGCCGCAGCCCCGCGCGGCGGCGGATCATGGAGCGCCCGTCCATGTTCTTGGCGTCAAGCATGGCGCAGCCTCGGGTTCAGGACGGCGTAGAGCAGGTCCACGATCAGGTTCACGGCGGTGAAGATCACGGCAAACAGCAGCACGATCCCCTGTATCAGCGGCAGGTCGCGGTTGATGACCGCGTCGATGGCCATGTTGCCAAGCCCTTCATAGGAAAAGAGGCGTTCGATGATGACGGTGCCACCGATCAGGAAGGTGAACTGCACCCCCACCAGCGTCAGCGTGGGCAGGGCGGCGTTGCGCAAGGCCTCGCGCAGGATGACCCGCGTCTCGCCATAGCCCTTGGTCCGGGCGAGGGTCACATAATCGAGGTTCATGGTTTCCTTCAGGCTTTGCTTCAGCAACTGCCCGATGATCGCAGCCAGCGGGATGGCCAGCGCCAGCGCGGGCAAGACCATATGCGCCACGATGTCGGCCCAGAGGTCGAAGCGCAGGCGGAACAGGCTTTCGAAGAGGTAGAAGCCGGTGGTGAAGGGCAGGTCGAGCGAGGGGGTGACGCGGCCCGAGATATGGAAGACCGGCATCAGCACGCCGAAGAGCAGGATCAGCACCAGCCCCCAGAGGAAATCGGGCACGGAGAGCGCCATGCCATTGGCCACGTCGATGGCCCCTTCCGTGCGTCCGCCGCGAAAGCGGGTGCCGGTCAGGGCGGCGGCCCCGCCAAGGATCACCGCCATGATCAGCGCCATGATCGCCAGTTCCAGCGTGGCAGGAAGGCGGCCGAGGACAAGGTCCAGCACAGGCTGGCGCGTGGTGATCGAGGTGCCGAAATCCCCCTGCAGCACGCCCGAAACCCAGATGCCGAACTGCGTCACGATAGGTTTGTCCAACCCATAAAGCGCGGAAAGCCGGGCAATATCCTCTTCCGTCGCACCGGGGGGCAGCATCATGGCGATGGGATTGCCGGGAACGACGCGGATCACGAAAAAGACGATCACCGCCACCCCCGCAAGGGTGACGAGCGTCGTCAGAAGCCGGATCGCCAGTAGTCTGATCACTGCCATGCCTGTCTTTCCTGCCCGCGGTGGCCCATCCCTGCGGCACCGCCTGACTTCATCTTGGCCCAAATACCCATGCGACCTCACCACCGGGCGACCGGCCGGCTATGCGCGAACGGGGGGTCCGGGGGGGCAGATGCCCCCCCGGCCTGCGCGGGATCAGGCGCGCTTCATCAGATGCGGCAGCAGCGAACCCGAGGCATGCGGCGTCACCACCACGCCCGGGGCGTGCAGGATCGGCTGCACATATTGCAGAAGCGGGATCACCAACGCGTTCTCGGCGATGTACTTGTCCACCGCCTTCCAGCCCTCGATCCGCTTCGCCTCGTCCGCCTCGCCCCAGAGCGGGCCGATCATGCCGATCAGATCCTCGCCATCCCAGACGGAATGGGGCGAGGGGCCGAACATGGCGAAACCCGTGGAGGTGGTGGGATCGCCCACCGAATTGCCCCAGTTGTAGAAGGCGGCAGGGGCGAGCTGGTCGGCGGCGCGCAGTTCGTAATGCTTGGCGATTTCGTAGACCTCGATCTCCGCCTCGATCCCGACGCGGCGCCAGAGGCCGACGATGGCCTGCACCATTTCGTAATCCTTCGGCTTGAAGCCGCGGGTCGTCTGGATCTTGAATTTCACCGGATTGTCGGGGGAATAGCCGGAGGCCGCCAGCAGTTCGATGGCCTTTTCGGGGTTGTATTCCACGGTGATCGAGGCGTCGAAGGCGTCATATTCCGGGGTTTGCAGCGTGTCGATCTTCACGCCATAGCCGGACAGCAGGCGGTCGATGATCGCCTGCTTGTCGATGGCATGGGCAGCGGCCATGCGGACATTGGGATCGGTCATCACCTCGATATCATTGAGGAAGATCATCCCGATATCCGAGATGGGGGCAGCAACGCCTGCCAGAGCGCCGCCTTTCAGGCGATCATATTCCTCATAGGGCATTTCGAGGGTGACGTGGCTGTTGCCGGATTCCACTTCCGCCACGCGCGCCGCCGCATCGGGAACGAACTTGATCGTCACCGTATCGAAATCGGGCTTGCCGCCCCAGTAGTTGGGGTTGGCCTTCAGCCGGACGAAGGCGTTCCTTTCGAACTTCTCCACCATATAGGGGCCGGTGCCGATGGGTGCGGCC
The DNA here is from genome assembly GCA_041397045.1 of Paracoccaceae bacterium. Classification (GTDB taxonomy): domain Bacteria; phylum Pseudomonadota; class Alphaproteobacteria; order Rhodobacterales; family Rhodobacteraceae; genus Paragemmobacter. Next base: position 49,892 of record JAWKXK010000011.1, on the reverse strand, counting down.
TCGAACCCTTCGGCGCCGACCTTTTCGTAATAGGCCTTGGGCAGGACGTAGCCGGTCAGGAAATACATCCATTTGAAGATCGTCGGGTCGAACTGGGCCACATCGGCGATGACCTTGTTGCCTTCGACGCGGTGGTTGGTCAGCGTGCCCCAGACGAACTGGATCGGGCTGCCGGTTTCGGGGTTCGCCACGCGCGCAAGGTTCCATGCCACGTCTTCCGCGGTGAAGGGCGATCCGTCATGCCAGGTGACGCCTTCGCGCACTGTCATCCAGACCTGCGTGCGGTCCTCGTTCCAGCCCCATTCCGTCAGCAGGCCGGGGGCGGGCGACAGGTCGGGCTGTTGCAGGATGTATTGGTCGAAGACGGATTGATAGAGGCCCTGGATCGTGGGGTTCACCGCCGATGGCCCGACGGTCGGGTCCCATGACGGCAGGTTGACGTTATAGGCGATGACAAGCTCGTCGATGGCTTGCGCGAAGGAGGGCAGGCCAAGGGTGCCTGCGGCCATCGTGGCGGCAGAGAGCTTCAGGAGGCTCCGGCGGTTGAGGTTCATGGTCGTTTTCCCTGTTGGTGGTTCTTTGTTGGTCTTTTGGTTGTGGTCAGTTTCCGGCGAGTTTCCGCGCCAGAAGGTATCCGGGTCCGGCCCCCGTCCCGCCGCCGGGCCAGACGGCCGCGCCGGTGAGGTGGAGGTTGGCCAATGGGGTGGAGCCGTCGGCATGGCCGCGCGCGGGGCGGAAGAGGAAGTGCTGCGACAGGTGGTGGCTGCCGCAGACCTGATCGCCGCCGACGAGGTTGGGGTTGTCGGTTTCCAGCTCCACCGGCGTGACGATGCGGCGGACGAGAATCTTCGTGCGGGTGCCGGGGGCGTGGGTTTCGAGGATCGACAGCGCGCGCTCGGCGAAGGGTTCGGCGGCGTGAGTCCAGTCGGTGGCATGGATCTCGCCCTTGGCGTCGCCGGTGATGGTGCCGGGGGCCATGCGGACCTGCACCCAGAGGACATGCTTGCCTTCGGGGGCGCGGGAGGGGTCGAAGACGGTGGGTTGGCCCACGACGAGGATCGGTTCGTCGGGCAGTTGCCCCGCCTGCGCCTGTGCGTAGGTGCGCGCCATCTGGTCGAGGCTGGGGGCGAGGTGGACATAGGCGAAGCGCTGCAGCGCCTCCCCCGCGCGCCAGTCGGGCAGGGCGTCCATCGCAAGGTGGATCATCATCGTTCCCGGCGCGTGGCGGAAGCTGTCCATCGCGCGGTCGAAGGCAGGGGCGGTGTCGCCGGTCAGTTTCCGCAGACCCTTGGGCGAGGTGCCTGCGATCACCGCGCGGGTGGCGGTGATGCGGCGGCCATCGGCCAGTTCGATGCCCGTGGCGCGGCTGCCGTCGCGCAGGATGCAGGCGACGGGGGGTCCGGTTTCCACCGTCCCGCCGCGCGCGGTGATGGCGGCGGTCAGGGCGCGGACGATGGTATCCGCGCCCCCTTTGCCGATCACCATGCCGAAGGCTTGGCCCGCCATCCCTTCCAGATAGGGGAACATCGCGCCGCCCGCGACATCGGGGGCGAAGTCGAGATGCATCCCCCATGCCGCCAGCAGGGCGCGGATATGCGGGTGTTCGAAGGTTTCCTCCAGCCATGCGCGAGGGGAGGAGAGCAGGAAGCGGGTGAAGTCCAGCGTCCCGCCCACGCCCTTGGCGCGGAGCGTTTTGAATATGAAATATGCAAGCGCACGGAATTTCATCTCGGATCCGAGGAGACCGAAGAGGTGCGGGGCCTCCTCCCCGAATCGTCCGACGAGCGCCTCCCATGTTTCTGCATCGCGGCGTGACAGGGCGCGGAAGGCGGACAGGGTTTCGCCCATATCGGTGGATACGCCCGCCCATGTGCCGTCGGGGAAGGAGGAGGAGAAGGGGCGGTTGACGGGCACAAAATCGCAGCCGTGTTTCGCCAGTTCCGCGCCGTAAGCCTTGAAAAAAGGGCTTCCCGCGAAGAGGGACAGGTTCATCGCGGCCCAGTCGTGTCGGAAGCCGGGAAGGGTGTATTCGCCCGTCTTGACCGCGCCGCCCGCCGTGGCGGCCTGTTCGAACAGGCCCACGCGCCAGCCCTTGGCCGACAGGTGCAGCGCGGCGGCCAAGGTATTGTGGCCCGCCCCGATCAGGACTGCGTCGAAGGTTTCGGTCATTCTCTTCCCGCCAGATTGACGCAGGGATATTTGCAAATGCATTTAAATCTGTCTAGCATGATTCCATGACGGCCGGGTCAACCGGCGCGCGATATCAGCCGGGCAGGTCCGGCCAACAGGGAGACGGAGATGACTTCTGCAAACGTGCTTTCATCCTTGGCGGGGATGCTCGCCTCGGGCGGGATCGAGGTGGTGGATTGTTCCGGGGTGCTGGGGCCGGAGACGCCGCTGCTGAAACTGCCGCCGGATTTCGCCAAGGATACCCCGCCGATCAAGATTCACCGCATCAGCGAATATGACAAGGACGGTCCGTTCTGGGCTTGGAACTGGCTGGAACTGGGCGAACACAGCGGGACGCATTTCGACGCGCCGCATCACTGGATCACCGGCAAGGATTACGCGGACGGCTATACCGATACGTTGGATGTCCAGCGGCTGGTGGCGCCGGTGAACGTGCTGGATTTCTCGGCCGAGTGCGGTGCGGACCCCGATTTCCTGCTGACGATCGACCATGTGAAGGCATGGGAGGCCAAGCATGGCGCGATCAATGCGGGGGAATGGGTCGTGCTGCGGTCCGACTGGGACAAGCGCGCGCATGATGAGGGGCTGTTCCTGAACGCCAACGAAACCGGGCCGCATACGCCGGGGCCGACGGCGGAGGTGATCGAATACCTGCTGTCGAAGGGGATCGTGGGTTGGGGCAGCCAGTGCATCGGCACGGATGCAGGGCAGGCGGGCGGGATGAACCCGCCCTTCCCGGCGCATAACCTTTTGCACAAGAACAACTGTTTCGGTCTGGCGTCGCTGGCGAACCTCGACAAGCTGCCTGCCAAGGGAGCGATCCTGATTGCCGCGCCCCTGAAGATCAAGCACGGGACGGGCTCGCCCATCCGCGCGTTGGCGCTGGTTCCGAAGGGCTGAGGGATGCGCGCAGCCGTTGCCCCAGGAACACCCGCCCCGGGCCTGACCCGGGGCCTCGGGCTGCGGTGGAGGCCCCGGGTCAAGCCCGGGGCGGGGTATCTCGTGCGGGAAGGTCGTCATGAGCAGCTTTGATCACGTCATCATCGGGTCGGGCATCAACGCGCTGGTGGCGGGGGCGATGCTGTCGCTGAAGGGCGACCGCGTGCTTTTGCTGGAGCGCGAGGCGGTGCCGGGCGGTTGCCTGCGGACCGAGGAGATCACGCTTCCCGGTTTCCGGCATGACGTGATGGCGGCGACATGGGTTCTGTTCATGACATCCCCGGCGGGGGCCGCGCTTGGCCCCCACCTTGCACGGCATGGCTTCGACTATTGCCACACGGCCCATCCGACTGCCGTGCTGCGGCCTGACGGGCGGGCGCTGGTATTGACAACGGATCGGGCGAAGAACATCGCCGCCTTCAATGCGCGGGCGGCGGGGGATGGGGATGCCCATGCCCGCGACGTGGGCGGGGTGGAGGCGGATGCGCCGTTCCTGTTTGCGCTGCTGGGTGGTTCCTTGTGGTCATGGCCCACGGCGAAACTGCTGTGGGGGCAGGTGAGGAAGCGCGGTTTGCGCGGGTTGGCGGCGTGGTTCGGGCGCGCGTTGGTTCCTGCGCGGGGCTGGTTGGAGACGACCTATGCCTCGCCCGATGTGCAGGCGCTTTATGCGCCCTGGGTGCTGCATTGCGGGTTGACGCCGGAAAGCACCTATTCGGGGCAGATGGGCAAGGTGATCGCCTTCGCGCTGGAGGCGGCGGGGGCGCCTGTCGTGAAGGACGGGTCGGGGGCGGGCGTCGCCGCCTTCCGCGCGCTGATCGAAGAGAAGGGCGGGGAAATCCGCTGTGGCGCGGATGTGGACCGGATCATGGTGCGGGACGGTCGGGTGCGCGGGGTTGCGCTGGCGAGCGGAGAAGAGATTGCCTGCGGGTCGGTGCTGGCATCCGTCGCGCCGGGGCAGTTGCAGGGGCGGCTCTTGCGCGATGTGAACCTGCCGGAGGATCAGGCGGGGGCGAAGGCGTTCCGCCACGGGCGAGGGAATTTCCAGCTGCATTATGCGCTGGACGGGCATCCCGAATGGCTGACGGCGGGGCTGGATGACGTGGCGCTGATCCATCTGGCGGACGGGATCGACTCTGTGTCGAAGGCGTCGAACGAGGCGGAGCGGGGGATGCTGCCCGTGGTGCCGACGATCTGCGTGGGGCAGCCGCATCGTTTGGACCCGTCGCGGATGCCGGAAGGGAAGGCCGTGCTGTGGCTGCAAATCCCCGATGCGCCGCGCGTGGTGAAGGGGGATGCGGCAGGCGAGATTGCGACGGATGGCGCTTGGTCGGAGGCCACGCGGGAGGCGTTTGCGGACCGGATCGAAGCGATCCTGAAGCGGCATATCCGCGATTTCGACGCGATCAAGCTGGCGCGGCGGGCCTATTCCCCGGCTGATCTGGAGGCGATGAACGTCAATCTGGTGGGTGGCGATCCCTATGGGGGCCTTTGCACCATCGACCAGTTCTTCATCTTCCGCCCCTATGCCCATTCGACCAATGGCACGGGCCTTGTGCGGGGTCTCACGCATATCGGCGCGTCTACTCATCCGGGGCCGGGCTTGGGTGGTGGGTCGGGGTTCCTTGCGGCGAAGAGGCTGGGCGCATGACGGATCAATCACCGCCTGAAAAGCCGCCATCCTCCCTGCCCCGGTTGGGCGAGATCGGGCTGACGAATTACGCGCCATATCTGATGAACCGGATCATGGGGCGCTACAATGCAAGCCTCCGGGACGAAATGGGCGGGCTGGGCCTGACCACGCCGAAGATGCGGGCGCTGGCCGTGCTTTCAGTGATTGAAGGGCCGCTGATCCGGGAATTGGCGGTCTATTCGGTGGTGGAGCAGTCGACGCTGTCGCGCGCGCTGGACCAGTTGGCGGGCGAGGGGATGATCCGGCGCGAGGCGGATGCCAGCGACAGCCGCGCAACCCGGATCTTCATCACCGAAGCCGGGCGCACGGCGTTCGAGACGCTTTGGCCGCGCATGGCCGAGGCGCATGCGCGCATGTTCCGGGGCATCCCGGATGAGGAGCGGCGGGCCTTTGTCGGCACGTTGCAGAAGATGCTGACCAATATCCGCAAGCACGAGATCTGAGACATGGCCGAACGGTCCTTCAAGGCTGAGGTGGAGCATCTGCGCAAGGGGGAGGGGGATACCTTCACCGGCGAGGGCATCCTGGCGATCACCAAGGCGCTGCTGGAAAACGGGGTGGGTTATGTGGGCGGCTATCAGGGCGCGCCGATTTCGCACCTGATGGATGTGCTTGCCGATGCCGAGGAATTGCTGGGCGAGTTGGGCATCCGGTTCGAGGCCAATGCGAACGAGGCGGCGGCGGCGGCGATGCTGGCGGCGTCGGTGCATTATCCGATCCGGGGGGCGGTGACGTTCAAAGGGTCGGTCGGGGTGAACGTGGCGTCGGATGCGCTGGCCAATCTGGCCTCGTCGGGGGTGAATGGCGGCGCTTTGATCATCGTGGGCGAGGATTACGGCGAAGGCTCCTCCATCATGCAGGAGCGCAGCCATGCCTTTGCGATGAAATCGCAATTCTGGCTGCTGGACCCGCGCCCCAATCTTCCTTCCATCACCAAGGCGGTTCAGGACGGGTTCGAATTGTCCGAGGCGTCGAATACGCCCGTCATGTTGATGGTGCGCATCCGGTCCTGCCATGTGACGGGGTCTTTCCAGACGCGCGACAACCAGCGCCCGAAGCTGACGGTGCGCGAGGCGCTTTCGAACCCGCAATCGGATTTCGCGCGGGTGGTGCTGCCGCCCATGTCATTCGCGCATGAGCAGGACAAGATAAAGAACCGCTGGCCGAATGCGGAAAAGTTCATCCGCGAGCGGGGGCTGAACGAGGTGTTCGGACCGAAGAGCGCGCCTGTCGGGCTGGTCCTGCAGGGGGGCATGTATAACGGTGTCATCCGCGCGCTGCAGCGGCTGGGGCTGGCGGATATCTGGGGGAATACCGAGGTTCCGCTTTACGTTTTGAACGTGACCTATCCCCTGCTGGCGGGGGAGTTCCTTGAGTTCTGCGAAGGCAAGGATCAGGTGCTGGTGATCGAAGAGGGGCAACCCGAGTTCATCGAACAGCAGTTGTCCACTTTCCTCTATCGCGCCGGATCATCGGTGAAGCTGCGCGGCAAGGGCATCCTGCCGATGGCGGGGGAATATACTGGGCAGGTCATGCTGGACGGGATCACGGCCTTCCTGAAGGAAGCCGCGCCGCAGATGCTGCCCGCGTTGGTGCGCGCCCCGAACGAGGACAAGCCGCAGATCCCGGACCTGACGAAGACCGTGCCGATCCGCCCGCCGGGGTTCTGCACGGGCTGCCCGGAACGCCCCATCTTTGCCGCGATGAAGCTGGTGCAGAAGGAAACCGGCAAGCTGCAGATCAGCGCCGATATCGGCTGCCACCTCTTCGCCTCGCTACCGCCGTTCGAGATCGGCGGGGCGACCATGGGCTATGGCCTTGGCCCTGCGGCCAATGCGGCCTTCGACGGGGGGGGCGAGCGGCGGCCTGTGGCGGTGATCGGGGATGGCGGGTTCTGGCATAATGGCCTGTCGTCCTCCTTCACCAACATGGCGTTCAACAAGTCGGACGGCGTGGCGGTGATCGTGGACAACTACTATTCCGCCGCGACGGGGGGGCAGGACATCATGTCCTCCCGCGCGGACAACCCGACGAAGGCCACGAAGCACCCCATCACCAAGGCGCTTAAGGGCATCGGGATCGACTGGGTCCGGCAGGTGGACCGCACCTATGACGTGGGCCGGATGCGCGACGTGCTGCGCGAGGCTTTGACGACGGATGCGCCGGGGCCGAAGGTGATTGTCGCCTCGTCCGAATGCATGCTGAACAAGCAGCGGCGGGAAAAGCCCCTGACGGCGAAGGCGATCAAGGAGGGGCGTCGGGTGGAGGCCCCGCGTTTCGGCGTGGATGAGGATGTCTGCACGGGCGATCATGCCTGCATCCGCCTGTCGGGCTGCCCGTCTTTGTCGCTCAAGAAGTTGGATGATCCGCTGCGGGATGATCCGGTGGCGAGCATAGACCAAAGCTGCGTGGGCTGCGGCAATTGCGGCGAGGTGGCGGATGCCGCCGTCCTGTGCCCGTCCTTCTATCGTGCGGATGTGGTGCATAACCCCGGCGCGGGCGAGGTGAAGCGGGCGCGGATCAGGGATCGGGTGATAGGCTGGTTGCAGACGCGGCGCGCGGCGCGGCGGTTGAGTTTCGAGGGGGCGGCATGACCTTGCACGAGAATATTGGCGAGGCGATGGGCGCCCGGACCGCCGATCCCCGCCTGTCGGGGATCATCAAGCTGGCGATCCTTGCGGTGGGTGGGCAGGGCGGCGGCGTGCTGACGGGGTGGATCGAGGATCTGGCGCGGGCCAATGGCTATGCCGCGCAGGCGACATCGGTCGCGGGCGTGGCGCAGCGCACGGGGGCCACGGTCTATTACATCGAGATGGCCCCGCATCGCGCGGGGGAGCCCTATCCCATCTTCTCGCTGATGCCTGCGGCGGGGGATGTGGACATCATGATCACGGCGGAAATGATGGAGGCGGGGCGGTCCATCATCCGCGGCTTCGTCACGCCGGACCGGACCACGCTGATCACATCGACCCACCGCGCGCTGGCGGTTTCGGAAAAGATGGTGCCGGGGGATGGCATCGCCTCGTCGGATGAGGTGATGGCGGCGGCAGAGGTCGCGGCGCGGCGGGTGATCGCGGCGGATTTCGACGCGCTGGCGATCCGGAACGGGTCGGTGATCTCGGCCTCTCTCTTTGGCGCGCTGGCAGGATCGGGCGCGCTGCCCTTTGGGCGCGAGGCGTTCGAGGCCGCGATCCGGGGCGGCGGCAAGGGCGTGGAAGGGTCGCTGCGCGCATTCGGCGCGGCCTATGAGGTGGCGGCGAACCCGGTTGCGGCAGAGCCTGCTGCCCCTGTGACGAAGCCTGTGCCCAAGGTTCAGGGTCCGGCGCGGCTGGTGGCGGAATGGGAGCGGCTGGCGGCGCGGGTGGCGGCGTTGCCCGGCCCGGTGGCCGAGATGGCGCTGCCGGGGCTGCGCAAGGTGGTGGAGTTTCAGGACCTGCGCTATGGGGCAGAGTATCTGGACCGTCTGGCGCAGGTCATGGCGCGGGATCAGGCCGCGAAGGACTGGGCGCTGTCGCGCGAGGCGGCGAAATACATCGCCAATGCCATGGCCTATGACGATATCATCCGCGTGGCCGATCTGAAGACCAGCGCGCGGCGCTTTGACCGGATCCGCAGGGAGATGCGGGTAAAGGACGGCAACCTGCTGCATCTGACGGAATTCTTCCATCCGCGGGCGGAAGAGGTGGTTGGCATGCTGCCCGCGCGTCTGGGCGGGCGGGTGGAGGCGGATCCGAAATGGATGGCTCGGCTGGACCGCTGGTTCAACAAGGGGCGCAGGCTGCGGACGGATACGCTGCCCGCCTTCCTGATGCTGCATCTTCTGGGGGGCATGAAGTTCTGGCGCCGCCGCACGCTGCGCCACGCGCAGGAACTGGCGCATCTGGACCGCTGGCTGAATGGCGCGCTGGCCGAGGTGGGGCGGAATTACGATCTGGCGGTGGAGCTGATCCGCTGCCGCCGTCTGATCAAGGGCTATTCAGATACCCATGCGCGGGGGCTGTCCAAGTTCGACCGCGTGCTGGCGGCAACCGCCCGCATCGCGGCGCGGGACGATGCCGCCGACTGGTGCCGCCGCCTGCGCGAGGCCGCGCTGAAGGATGAGGAAGGCAAGGCGCTGGAGGGCGCGATCAAGACGGTGGAAAGCTTTGCCTGACCGCCGTCTTCATCTTGGCGAAAATACCCTCAGGGGGTGAATTGCCCGGCACGGGCAAGAGGGGGCGCGAGCGCCCCCTTTCTTCTGTCAACTCAGCGCGCGGTAGCCGCCGTTCCAATAGATCAGCGCGCCCGCATCCGGCGTGGTGCGGATGGCGCGGACGCGCCCGATCAGGATGGAATGGGTGGCGCGGTCGATCATCTCTTCCAGCGTGCAGTCAAAGGCGGTGGGCGCGCCCTTCAGCAGCCGCGCGCCGGTGACGGCGGTTTCCCATTCGGCCCCGTCATAGCGCGCCGGACCCTTGACCCCGCCAAAGCCCGAAAACCGCTCGGCCACGGCCTGATGCGCCGCGCCGAGCGAGTTCCAGCCGAAATGGCCATAGCGCGCGAAAAGCGGGTGGCTGGAGGCCGACCGGTTCACGCAGGCCAGAAGCAGCGGCGGATCGGCCGAAAGCGAGATGGCCGAGGTGACGACAAGCCCCGTCGCCTCTTCTCCCTCGCCCACGGTGATCACGCTGCAATTGCCCACAAAGGCGCGCATCGCGTCGCGAAACGCCTTGCCGTCCGGTTCGGCCATCTGCCCTGCTCCTATCTGATCCCTGCCGCTTCCAGTTTCGGAAGCACATGGTCACGGAAATAGGGGAACTCTTCGACATAATCGACAAAGGAAAGCGTTGTTCCCGCAAATCCTGTCGCATGCAGCTTCAGGATGCCTTCCGCCACCTGATCGGGCGTGCCGATCAGGGGGAAGCCGCCATGGCCCAGGGCGAAGAGGTGCTTGATCTGCGCGAGCAGGTCATGCGGGAAGCTGTGGGCATGGGCGAATTGCAGGCGAACCAGATTGTCGACCGCGTCGGTATCGGCATTCTGCACGGCGGTGTAATCGGCGAATTCCTTCGCCTCGGCCTCGGTCGGGCGGCAGATGACGTGGCTGAAGGTCAGGACGTTGACATCGCGCCTCTTGGCCTTGGCCTGCGCCTTCAACTCGGCGATTTCCGTCTTTGACCGTTCGAGGTCGATGGCGGGGGTGAAGAGGAAGTTCGCGTTGTCGGTGGCGAATTCGCGGCCCTGCGGGCTGCCTGCGGCGTTGATGATGGGGACGGAGCCGCGGATGGGGGCGGGGTCGCCCTTGACCTTCTTCGCCTTGAAGTACTTGCCGTCCCAGTCGAAATGTTCCTTTGACGTCCACAGCTTGCGGATCAGGTCGAACCATTCCTGCGCATAGGCGTAGCGGGTTTCGTGATCGTCGGGCAGGGTCAGACCCAGCGCCTCGTATTCCGGTTTGTTCCAGCCCGCGACGATGTTCAGCCCCGCGCGGCCATGGCCGATCTGGTCGATGGTGGCCATCTGTTTGGCGACCACGACAGGGTGGTTGGCGGCGGTGTGGATGGTGGCGAAGACGGCGATGTTCTTGGTCGCGGCCAACAATCCGGCGGCCCAGGTCATGGTTTCCAGCACGCCGCCGTGGAAATCCGTCTCGCCGCCGTAGCCGATCCAGCGGGCGATGGGGAGCATGAAGTCGATCCCCGCCTCGTCCAGCATCTTCGCCAGCTTGAGGTTGTTGTCCCAGCTGTTGTTCCAGCGTTCGGGGGCCTTGGTGGGCGTCATGCCCGAGGAGCAGTTGGTGGAAAAGGTGCCAAGGCGAAAGCGATCGCCCGAAAGCATCGGGTGTTGAGGCATGGTTGCAGTCCCTGTTGGAGTTTTGAAAGTATTTTATGTTTGAAAGTCTATCGTAAATTCCATTTGCGTCAACGGTCCCGTGCGGCCAAGGTCAAGACAGGGAAGGGTCAAAGCCATGTCGGAAAAAAATCTTCAAACTCAAAATGATGCGCCGCATCGGGGGCTGGATTGGCACTGGCATCTGGCCGAAGGTCCGGTCGAGGTGGACACGACCGAACTGGAATTCGCGCTGATGCGGACGTTCGAGGGATTCGGGCGGTGGCAATCGGAATGTCTGGCCTCGGTCTGCGATCTGGCGGCGACGGGGCCGGAGAATGCGCTGTTGCACATCATCCGGATGAATGACCGGCCCAAGACGATCAAGGATCTGGCGCGGCTGACGAACCGGGATGATGTGCCGAACATCCAGTATTCGCTTCGCAAACTGATCGGGGCGGGGTTGATCTTGCGCAAGGGGGCCGGTCGTTCGGGGGTGACATATGAGGTGACCGAGGAAGGACGCCGCGTGACGGATGATTACGGCGCGGTGCGGCGGCGGTTGCTGTTGCAGGCCATCGCCAATGTGCCGGGCTTTTCCGATCGTCTGGCAGAGGCCACGCGGACGCTGAACCTGCTCTCGGGGATCTACGAGGAAATTTCGCGCGTCGCCGCGACCCATCGGCGGGGATAAGGGCGGCCCCGTCCCGGGCCTGACCCAGGACCTCCTGCCGCTGATCGGAGGCCCCGGGTCAAGCCCGGGGCGGGGTTTCTGTGGGCGGGCCTAGGCCAAGGCGGCCTTGCCCAGACGTCCGGGTGCCTTTTCCAGACGCGCGTGCAGTTCCTTTGCCACGCGGGCATAGCTGCCCGGCTTCACCGGCATCTGCCATTCCATGAAACGCTGCATCGCGCCGATGCCAAGGCCCATGTCGCCCAGCAATTCGTCGATCTGATGCATGGAGAAGGGGATGATGTTCGTGCCCCGCGCGTGCTTGCCTTCGGTGCGCGCCTCCATCCAGCGCAGCCGGGCATCGGTGGCGGCGATCTGGTCGCGCGCGGGCGGCAGGTCCAGCGCGCCCGCCATGAGCGAGACGATCCAGAGCGCGCCCATTTCCGCCGAGAGGGGCGAGAAGAAGGAAGAGTTGTAGCCGTTGAAGGCGAGGTTCGGCACCCCCGTGGGCAAGATGCAGCGATAGAGGCGGAAATTGCCGCGATCATCCATGATGCGGGCCTGCAGGGCAGGGTCGAGGAAGGGCACCTCTTGCCGCCAGCCGGTGCCGCAGATGACGATATCGGCGGGGATCTTTTCGCCCGATTTCAGGAGCGCGTAGCGGCGGCCGCCTTCGACGAGGAGTTGGGCGATGGCCGTGTCGCGCTTGATAGCGATGCGGCCTTTCTCCACCAGACCGAAGAAGCCGTCGGTGACAAGGCTGACGGTAGAGCGGGCGATGCGTTCGAAGGAGCCGCGTGGCAGGGCGTTCAGCTTCTTCAGCCTGAGCTGTTTCGTGATGACTGACTGGACGGAGCCGAGCATGGAGTTGCGGACGGGCCTGCCCGCGCCGTGCAGGAATTTCTCCACCCCCTGCAGGCGGATATAGGGAAACAGCCCTTCGCCCATGCGGGTGAGGAAGAGGTATTTGTAATTCAGTACCCCCGCCAGTTTCTTGGGCATCTTCCAGATCAGTTCGCGGGCGACCACGGTGATGGAGGCGGCGGCATCGACAAGGCCCACGGCCACGTCGCAAGAGGATTTGCCATAGCCGATGACGACGACATGTTTGCCGCGCGCGTCGGCTTCGTTCAGGAATTCCGAGGAATGGCAGATCGTGCCGCCTGCCTGTTTGAATTCGGCCGCGCCGAGGAAATCGGGCACGGCAGGGGCCGAGAAGATGCCGTTGCAGATCGTCAGGAAATCGAAGGTTTCGGACTGTTCGGCCCCGCCCTGCGGCTGGAAGGTGACGGTCCAGCGCCCATCCGCGCCTTGCGCGGCATGGGTGACAGGGGTGGAGAGGCGGATCAGGGGTTTAAGGCCGAAGGTTTCGGCATAGTCGTTCAGATAGGCCTGCACCTGCTGGCCCGTGGGCCATTCGGGATAGTGTTTCGGCATCGGGAAATCGGACAGGCAGTAGGTGTCCTTGCCGTTCTGGGTGGACACGCCCGGATAAAGCCGGGTCGTGGACCAGACCCCGCCCACGTCATGCACCTTTTCGAAGACGGTCACGTCATGGCCGAAGTCGCGCAGATGGCGCGCGGTGGTGAGACCGGCGAAACCGGCCCCGATGATGGCGACTTTCATATGGATTCCCCGTTGGTTGGGTTGGGGCGGGGGCCTTGTTTCACCGGCCCCTTCGCCGGTTCAGGACATCAGAAGCGGGATGGCCGGCGCGGCCTGTTCCGGCCCCATCGCGGTATAGCCGCCATCGACGCGGATATCGGTGCCGGTGATGAAGGACGCCTCGTCCGAACACAGGAAAAGGACGGCAGAGGCCACCTCCTCGGGGTTCGCCACGCGGCCCAGCAGGTGGAAGGGGGCGGCGACAGCATCGGTCTTGGCGCGGTTGCCGTTCGTCAGCTGATCCATGATGTTCGACCATGTCCAGCCGGGGCTGACGGCGTTGACGCGGATGCCCTTGGGCGCAAGGTCCATCGCCTGATTGCGGGTCAGTTGAAGGATCGCGGCCTTGCTGACCGGGTAGAGCCAGCGCCCCGTCTGCGCCACGCGCGAAGAGATGGAGCCGAAATTGACGATGGCCCCCTTGTTGCGGGCCAGTTCCTCTTCGGCCGCCTGCATCAGCATGACCGATCCCACGACATTCACGTTCAGGCTTTCCAGCCATTCGGCCCGGGTCGATGCCGCACCGTTATCGAGGTATGAGCAGGCGACGTTCACGAGAAAGTCGATGCGGCCGAATTTCTGTTTCGTGGCTGCGACGAGTGCGGCGATGTCTGCATCTTCGCGCAGGTCGCAGGTCTGAAAGCCCACGCCTTCGGCGAATCCCCCGCCCTCGGCGATATCGGCCACCATGACCTTGGCCCCCGCCGCGACAAAGGCATCGACCACCGCGCGCCCGATCTTCGTGCAGCCCCCCGGCACGATGGCCACCTTTCCCGCCAGTCCCCGCATCTGCGACCCTCCGATTTCTTTTGAATACAAAGGAATTCTGGCGGAACGGGCAGGCGTTGCTATCCGCCCGGCGCAGGGATTATCCGGAAAACGAAAAAAACGTGACTCCGCCGGGTCGGATTGCCGCAGCCCGTGCTAGGCTTGCCCTGCAACAGGCAAAGGCAAGGCGATGGCGCGGCCCCTTCTGAAGGATCATGCCCTGTTCCGGTCCCGCGACCTTGACGAGGCGCGCGAACGGGTGGCGGCGGTGTTCTGCCCCCACCGGCTGGAAACGCTGGGCGGGCGCAGTCTGTTTGATGCCTGCCACCACCACCTGCCGGGGCAGCGCCTGTCGTTGAACTACATCGAATACGGGGCGAAGACTCTGATCGCGCCGGGGGAGTTGGGCGGGTTCTACCTTTTGCAGATCCCGCTGGAGGGCGGGGCCGAGATCGCCAACGGGCGGGACAGTTACCAGTCGACGCCAGAGAGGGCGGCGATCCTGAACCCGCATCTGCCAACGCGGATGACCTGGGAAGAGGGGACGCGGCAGGTTCTGGTGCAGGTGTCGCGCAAGGCGATGCAGGAGCATCTGGCGGGGGCGCTGGGCGGGGCATCGGACCGGCCCCTGACGTTTGACGGGCCATTGGACCTGACCGCCGGGCCGGGGGCGGCGCTCAGGCGGCTGGTGATGTGGCTGGTGGCCGAGGCGGATGCGGGCAGCCCGCCCATCGGTCCGGGGCTGATAGCGCGGCAGATCGAGGCGACGGTGCTGTCGGGGCTTCTGGAGGCGCGGCACGACCACGCGGCGCAGATCGCGCGGCAGAAGGCGGCACCCCGGCCCCGGCATCTGCGGCTGGCAGAGGGGTATATCGAGGCGCATCTGGACCAGCCCATCACGCTGGAGGATGTGGCGCAGGCGGCGGGGATTTCGCCGCGCGGGCTGCAACTGGCGTTTCGCGAGTATCGGGGGACCACGCCCTTGGGCTTCTGGCGCGAGGCGCGGCTGGCGCGGGCGCATGCGGATCTTCTGGCGGCGTCACCGGGAACGAAGGTTACCGATGTGGCGCTGCGCTGGGGCTTTACCCATTTCGGGCGGTTCTCCGAGATGTATCGCGCGCGCTATGGGCTTTGCCCCCGCGATGCGTTGCGGGCGGGGGGATGACGCCCCTCCCCGCGGGCGGGGAGGGGTTGGGGGTGGGGTGGCTGACCCGGGTCACACGGCCAGCAGTTCCAGCGCGACGCCCTGACCCACGCCCACGCAAAGCGTGACAAGGGCGGATGTGCCGCCCGTTTCGTGCAGGCGGCGGGCAGCGGTGCCAGCGATGCGCGCGCCCGACATGCCCAAGGGGTGGCCCATGCTGATCCCGCCGCCATAGGCGTTCACATGCGCGGCATCGTCGGGGATGCCCCAGGCGCGCAGGCAGGCGAGGGTCTGGGCGGCGAAGGCCTCGTTCAACTCGATCACGCTGTAATCGCCGGGCTGCCTGCCGGTGCGGGCGGCCAGCCTTTCGGCTGCGGCGACGGGGCCGATGCCCATGACGCGCGGGGCGACACCGGCAGAGGCCGTCGCGCCGACGCGGGCGAGGGGGGTGAGGCGGTGGCGTTTCACCCCGGCGGCAGAGGCGAGGATGAGGGCGCAAGCGCCGTCATTGATGCCTGCGGCATTGCCTGCGGTTACCGTGCCGCCCGCGCGGAAGGGGGCGGGGAGGGCGGCCAGTTTCTCCATCGTCGTGGCGCGGGGGTGTTCGTCCTGCGCGACCACGGTGTCGCCCTTGCGCGTGCGGAGGGTGACGGGAAGGATGTCGGGCGCGTGCCAGTCGGCGCCATAGCGGGCTTGCGAGCGCAGGGCGAAGGCGTCCTGATCCGCGCGCGAGATGGCGTGTTCGGCGGCGACGTTTTCCGCCGTTTCGGGCATGGAGTCGGTGCCATAGGCGCGCGCGATGCGATCATTGACGAAGCGCCAACCTATCGTGGTGTCGTGGATTTCCGCCGCGCGGGAGAAGGCGGTTTCGGCCTTGGCCATGACGAAAGGCGCGCGGGTCATGCTTTCCACGCCACCCGCAAGGATGACATCGGCCCCGTCGCGGATGGCGCGGGCGCCCGCGATCACGGCATCGAGGCCCGAGGCACAGAGGCGGTTCACCGTCAGCGCGGGGGTGGATTCGGGCAGGCGCGACAGGAGGACGGCCATGCGGGCCACGTTGCGGTTATCCTCGCCCGCCTGATTGGCGCAGCCCATGATCACCTCGTCGACGGTCAGGTCGGGGTGGAGGTCGAGGAGGCCGTCGATCACACGGGCGGCCATGTCATCGGGGCGGACCATGGCCAGCGCGCCGCCGTGGCGGCCGATGGGGGTGCGGCGGTGGGCGCAGAGGAAGACTTCGGTCATGGGGCAAGTCCGGGCGCGGGAAGGTAGCGGGTTTTCAGATGGGCGGGGGCTGCGGCTTCCAGTTTCGTGAGCGTGTCGCGGATCGTATCGCGCCCGTAGGTTTGGGCGATCTCGAACGGGCCGCGCGGGAAGTTGAGGCCGAGTTTCAGGGCGGTGTCGATGCCATCCGCCGTGGTGCCGCCTTTGGAGAGGAGCCATGCGCCTTCGTTGGCGAGGGTGGCTTCGATGCGCAGCGCGATGGCGGCGGCATCGGGCGGGGGGGGCGTGTCGGTCGCGGGCAGGGTGAAGCCCGTGCCCGTCTTGCGGCCAAGCGCGCCCTTTTCCACCTGCGCCTTGAGTGCTGTGAAGACGTGGTAGCGGGGGTGGTGGCCCATCGCGGCGGAGAGGCTTTCGGTGGCGGCAAGGTTGATGTCGGCACCGATCAGGTCGATCAGCGCGAAGGGGCCGAGGCGGTAGCCTGCGGCGCGCATGGCGGCGTCGATTTCCTGCGGCCTGCGGCCTTCTTCCAGCATCGCCAGCGCCTCGCCGTAATAGGGGCGGGCGCAGCGGTTGACGATGAAGCCGGGGCGGTCGGCGCATTGGATGACGGTCTTGCCTGCGGCCTCGGTCAGGGCGCGGGCGGTGGTCAGGGCCTGTGCGGTGGTGGCGGTGTGGGGGATCAGTTCCACAAGGCGCATGACGGGCGCGGGGTTGAAGAAATGCAGGCCCAGCAGGCGTTCTGGATGGGCAAGACCGCGCGCGATGGCGGCGACGGAGAGGGAGGAGGTGTTGGTTGCCAGCACCGCCTGCGGCGAGAGGTGGTCTTCCAGCAGGGAGAAGACGGATTGCTTGGCGGGAAGGCGTTCCACGATCGCCTCGACCACCATGTCGGCGGGGGCGATATCCTCCACCCGGTCGGTGACGGTGAGGCGGGAGAGGAGGGCGGCGCGGTCGGCCTCGGACATTGCGCCCTTGTCGATGCGGGGTTGCAGGCTGGCCGACAGACGCGACAGGGCCGTGGCGCGGCTGTCGGGGCTGGCATCGGTGGCGCGGACGGGGTGGCCTGCGGCGGCAAAGACCTGCGCGATGCCGAGGCCCATGGCGCCGAGGCCGATGATGCCGATGGTGGGGGTGGTCATTTGCCTTGGAACCTTGGTTTTTCGCGGGCGCGGAAGGCGCGGATGCCCTCACGCTTGTCGGCGGTGTCGAGGAGGGATTCGAAGGCTTGGCGCTCTTCCGTCAGGGCGAGGGTGTTTTCCTCGCCCGCGATCAGGGCGCGTTTGGCTGCCATCAGGGCGAGGGGGGCGCGGGTGGCGAGTCTTCCGGCAAGCGTGGCTGTAAAGGTTTCGGCGTCGTCTTCCAGATGGGCGGCGATGCCCCAGTCATGGGCGGTTTGCGCATCGATGATCTCGCCCGTCAGCACCATGCGCATGGCGCGGGCGCGTCCGGCCAGCGCCATGAGGCGTTGACCGCCCCCCGCGCCGGGGATGAGGCCGAGATTGGTTTCCGGCAGGCCGAGGCGGGCGCTGGGCGAAAGGACCATGATGTCGGCCATGAGGGCGAGTTCGAAGCCGCCGCCCAGCGCGAAGCCTTCGACCTGCGCGATGAGCGGTTTGGGGAAGGCGCGAATGGTGGACCAGTGCGCCTTGCGCGGGTCGGTCGCGCCTTCGGCGGTGGACTTGTGTTCGATCTCGCCGATATCGGCCCCGGCGGCGAAGTTGCCTTCCGCCCCCCGCAGCACGACGGCGCGGATCGCGGGATCGGCGGCGAGCGCGGTCAGCGCATCGGCCAGCGCGCCCAGAAGCGCGGTGTTCAGCGCGTTCTTCTGCGCGGGGCGGTTGAGGGTGAGGGTGGCCCACCCGTCATGGCGTTCGGTCAGGAGTTCCATGCGGCCATCTTCGCGGGCTGCGACAAAATTTCAAGCCCGAAAATTTCAAACTTGAAATTGTTTTGGGATGGTGTCAGCCTTTCCCAGGATGGGCGCATTCCGCGCCGGATGACGGGATTTCGGGCGATGAAGATTCTCTGCCTTGGGGGCGGCCCTGCGGGCCTTTACTTCGCGATTTCGATGAAGCTGCGGGATGCGTCGCATCAGGTGACGGTGCTGGAACGCAACCGCGCGAATGACACCTTCGGTTGGGGGGTGGTGCTTTCGGATGACGCGCTGGGGCGGATGGCGAAGAATGATCCGGTGTCGACGCAGGCGATCCGCGATCATTTCGCCTATTGGGACGATATCGCCGTCGTGCATGACGGGGTGCGGACGGTGTCGGGCGGGCATGGCTTTGCCGGGATCGGGCGCAAGCAGATGCTGATCCTGTTGCAGGCGCGGGCGCGCGAACTGGGCGTCGATCTGCGGTTCGAGACGGAGTTCAAGACGGCAGAGGAATATCGCCGCGATTACGATCTGGTCGTCGCGTCGGACGGGATCAACTCGGCGGTGCGGCGGGAATATGCCGAGGTGTTCCAGCCTGATATCGACATGCGGCTGTGCAAGTTCGTCTGGCTGGGGACGCATCAGAAATTCGACGACGCCTTCACCTTCATCTTCGAGAAGACCGAACATGGCTGGGTCTGGGCCCATGCCTACCAGTTCGACGACAACACCGCGACCTTCATCGTCGAATGCGCGCAGGAGACCTGGGACAGGCTGGGTTTCGCCGACATGTCCAAGGAGGAAACGGTCGAGACCTGCCGCAAGATATTCGAGCGGCATCTGGGCGGGCATGCGCTGATCTCCAACGCGGCGCATCTGCGGGGGTCGGCGGTGTGGATGAACTTCCCGCGTGTGATCTGCGGGACGTGGTATCATCAGAATGTGGTGCTGATGGGGGATGCGGCGGCGACCGGGCATTTCTCCATCGGGTCGGGCACGCGGTTGGCGTTTGATAGCGCGATTGCGCTGGCCGAGTTCCTGCATTCGGAGCCGACCTTGGAGGGTGCGTTCCAGAGGTATCAGGAGGAGCGGCGGGTGGAGGTGTTGCGGCTGCAATCGGCGGCGCGGAACAGCCTTGAGTGGTTCGAGCAGGTGGAGCGCTATCTGGACCTGCCGCCAGAGCAGTTCGCCTATTCGCTCCTGACCCGCAGCCAGCGGATCAGCCATGAAAACCTGCGGTTGCGCGATCCGGAATGGCTGGGCCGGGCGGAGGACTGGTTTCAGGAACAGGCGGGCGGGATGAAGGGCCGGAAGCCCATGTTCGCGCCCTTCCGCCTGCGCGACATGGCGTTGAAGAACCGCGTCGTGGTGTCGCCCATGGCGCAGTACAAGGCGGTGGAGGGCTGCCCGACGGATTGGCATCTGGTGCATTACGCCGAACGGGCGAAGGGCGGGGCGGGGCTGGTCTATACGGAAATGACCTGCACCAGCGCGCAGGGGCGGATCACGCCCGGCTGTCCGGGCCTCTATGCGCCCGAGCATGAGGCGGCGTGGAAGCGGATCGTGGATTTCGTCCATGCCGAGACGACGGCGAAGATCTGCTGCCAGATCGGGCATGCGGGGCGGAAGGCTTCGACGCAGGTCGGGTGGGAGGAGGGGGATGCTCCGCTGCCCACGGGGAATTGGGAGATCATCGCGCCTTCGGCTTTGCCTTGGTCGCCGAAGAATGCCGTCCCGCGCGAGATGACGCGGGCGGATATGGAGGCGGTGACGGCGGAATTCGTGGCGTCGGTGGAAATGGCGAAGCGCGCTGGGTTTGACATGATCGAACTTCACGCGGCGCATGGCTATCTGGTTTCGTCCTTCATCTCTCCGAAATCGAACAAGCGGTCGGATGCGTATGGCGGATCGCTGGAGAACCGGATGCGCTGGCCGCTGGAGGTGCTGCGCGCGATGCGGGCGGCCTGGGGCGAGGAGAAGCCTGTGTCGGTCAGGATTTCCGCGACGGATTGGGTTGGCGACGAGGGCGTGACGCCGGATGAGGCGGTGGAGATCGCGCGGATGTTTGCGGGCGCGGGGGCGGATATCATCGACGTGTCGGCGGGGCAGACTTCGGTGGATGCGAAGCCGGTTTACGGGCGGATGTTCCAGACGCCGTTTTCCGACCGTATCCGCAACGAGGCGGGGCTGGCGACGATGGCCGTGGGCAACATCACCGAACCCGATCATGTGAATTCCATCCTGCTGGCGGGTCGGGCGGATCTGGTTTGCCTTGCGCGGCCGCATCTGGCCGATCCCTACTGGACATTGCATGCGGCGGTGGCGATGGGGGATGCTGCGACGGAATGGCCGCTTCCCTATCTGGCGGGGCGCGATCAGGCGCGGCGGTTACAGCAAAAGGCAGTTGAGGTGATCCGGGCATGAGCATCGAGGGGCGGCGGGTTCTGGTGACGGGCGGCGGTTCGGGCGCGGGGGCGGACCTTGCGCTGGGCTTTGCCCGTGCAGGCGCTGCCGAGGTGGTGATCTGCGGGCGGCGGGTGGAGGCTTTGGCCTCGGTCGCCGCGCAGCACGGGGCGATCCGGGCGCTGCCCTGCGATGTGACGGATGAGGGGTCGGTTCAGGCGCTGTTTGCGCAGGCGGGCCGCGTTGATGTGGTGGTGGCGAATGCGGGCGCGGCGGATTCGGCGGTGCTGGCCAAGACGACGCTGGCGCAGTGGAACGCGATGATCGCGGTGAACCTGACGGGGGTCTTCCTGACCTTTCGCGAAGGCCTCCGGCAGTTCGATGGCTGGGGGCGGTTGATTGCCGTGGCCTCCACCGCTGGCGTGAAGGGCTATGCGAAGGTGGCCCCCTATGCGGCGGCGAAGCATGGGGTGATGGGGTTGGTGCGGTCGGTGGCCTTGGAGGTTGCCAAGGGGCCGGTGACGGCGAATGCGATCTGTCCGGGGTTTCTGGATACCGAGATGACGGAAGCCTCGATCCGGGTGATTTCGGAAAAGACGGGCAAGACGGCAGAGCAGGCACGGGCGGCGCTGGAGGGGATGAGCCCGCAGGGGCGGCTTTACCGGCCCGATGAGGTGACGTCGGCGGCGCTGTGGCTGTGTTCGGACGGGGCGGCGTGCGTGAACGGGCAGGGGATCGTGATTTCGGGGGGCGAGGTGTGACCGACACTCTTTCGAAACGGCGGTTGAAGATGTGGATCCGCCTGCTGGGCGTCACCCGCGCGGCGGAGGGAGAGTTGCGCGAATTCCTGCGGGTGCAGCATGGCACCACCCTGCCAAGGTTCGACGTGATGGCGGCGCTCTATCGGCGGCGGGAGGGCGTGACGATGAGCGAGCTTTCCCGGATGCTGCTGGTATCGAACGGCAATGCCACGACGGTGGTGGACAGGCTGGAGGCGGATGGTCTGGTGCGGCGGACGCCGAGCGAGACGGACCGGCGGACGGTCTTCGTCGCGCTGACGCCGGAGGGGCTGGCGCAGTTCGAGGTGCTGGCGGCGGGGCATGAGGCGGAAGTGGCGCGGATGTTCGGCGGCCTGTCGGAGGCCGATCTGGATGCGCTGACGGATATTCTGAAGCGGATGGGGGCGGCGTGATGGGCGCGATGGCGGGGCTGAAGCCTGAGCATTTCCTGTGGGAGGTGGTGGACCGGGTGGCCGTGGTGCGGCTGAACCGGCCGGAGCGGAAGAACCCGCTGACGTTTGAAAGCTATGCCGAGATGCGGGATACCTTCCGTGCGCTGGTCTATGCGACCGATGTGGATGTGGTGGTGATCGCGCCGAACGGGGGGAATTTCTGTTCCGGCGGGGATGTGCATGACATCATCGGGCCGCTGGTCGGTATGGAGATGAAGGAGCTTCTCGCCTTTACCCGCATGACGGGCGATCTGGTCAAGGCGATGATCGGCTGCGGCAAGCCCATCATCGCGGCGGTGGACGGGGTCTGCGTGGGGGCGGGGGCGATCATGGCGATGGCGTCCGACCTGCGGCTGGCGACGCCGGGGGCGAAATGCGCCTTCCTGTTTACGCGCGTGGGTCTGGCGGGGTGTGACATGGGGGCTTGCGCCATGCTGCCCCGGATCATCGGGCAGGGGCGGGCGGCGGAATTGCTCTATACCGGCCGCGTGATGCGGGCCGAGGAGGGGGAGCGGTGGGGGTTCTGGAACGCGCTGCACGCCCCGGAGGCGTTGGAAGGGGCGGCTATGGCGCTGGCGCGCCAGTTGGCGGCGGGGCCGACCTTCGCGCATGGGATCACCAAGACTCAACTGAACCAGGAATGGAACATGGGGCTGGAGCAGGCGATCGAGGCGGAAGCGCAGGCGCAGGCGATCTGCATGCAGACGCGGGATTTCGAGCGGGCCTATCATGCTTTCGTCGCCAAGGAGACGCCGGTGTTTCGTGGGGATTGAGCGGGGAGGGCGATTTTTCATGCGAAAAATCAGGGGGCGTTCCGCCCCCTCGGCGCTGACGCTCCCTGCAGATCGCCTTCTAGAACCAATGGCGAAGACGATCTGCAGCCCTGAGGGTATTTATGCCAAGATGAAGTTGACATGAGCGATAGAACCTTTCTGGACTGGCCCTTTTTCGAGGCACGACATCGCGACTTGGCGGCGGCGCTGGAGGCGTGGTGCGCGGCGCATCTGCCGGTGGATCACGGCGATGTGGATGCGGCCTGTCGGGGGCTGGTTGCGATGCTGGGCGCGGGGGGCTGGCTGCGGCATTCCGGGGCGGGCGAGGGGGAGCGGCTGGATGTGCGCACGCTCTGCCTGATCCGCGAGACTTTGGCGCGGCATGACGGGCTGGCGGATTTCGCCTTTGCCATGCAGGGGCTGGGGATGGGGGCGGTAAGCCTGTTCGGGACGCCCGCGCAGCAGGAGTGGTTGGCGCGGACGCGCAGCGGGGAGGCGATTTCGGCCTTTGCCCTGACCGAGCCGGGGTCGGGGTCGGATGTGGCGGCGACGGCGACGACCGCGACGCGGGTGCAGGGCGGGTGGTTGATCGAGGGGGAGAAGACCTGGATTTCCAATGGCGGGATTGCGGATGTCTACGTGGTCTTTGCGCGGACGGGCGAGGCGCCGGGGGCGAAGGGGTTGTCGGCCTTTCTGATGCCTGCCGATGTGGCGGGGTTGGAGGTGGCGGAGCGGTTGGAGGTGATCGCGCCGCATCCTTTGGCAACCCTGCGGATGAAGGGCATGGTCCTGCCGGAGGAGGCGTTGATCGGCAAGCCGGGCGAGGGGTTCAAGATCGCCATGTCGGTGCTGGATGTGTTCCGCTCCACCGTGGGGGCGGCGGCGCTGGGCTTTGCGCGGCGGGCTTTGGACGAGGCCTTGTCGCGCGTGAAGGCGCGGCGGATACAGGGGCAGGCGCTGGCCGAGTTGCAGATGGTGCAGGGGCATCTGGCCGACATGGCCCTGAAGATCGACGCGGCGGCGCTGCTGGTTTATCGCGCGGCTTGGACGAAGGACAATGGCGCGGCGCGGGTGACGCGCGAGGCGGCGATGGCGAAGCTTTACGCCACCGAGGCGGCGCAGGAGGTGATCGACATGGCGGTGCAATTGCATGGCGGCGATGGCGTGCGGCACGGGTCGGTGGTGGAGAGCCTTTACCGGGAAATCCGCGCGCTGCGGATCTATGAGGGGGCGTCGGATGTGCAGCGGGTGGTGATCGCCCGCAGCATCCTGAATTGACGGGCGAACAGGGGGAACCGGACATGACCAAGGCACTTGACGGCGGCATCACGCGGGACGGCGCGGCCTATCACGGGCGCGAGTTGAACATCCTGGGGCAGCGCTATTTCCCCAAGGCCAGTTGCGAGGCGAGTTTCACCTTTGAAACCAACAGCGAGCCGGGGCAGTTCGTGCCTGTGCATGTCCACCCCACGCAGGATGAATTCATTCTGGTGCAGGAAGGCCAGTTGGAGTTGAAGCTGGATGGTGTCTGGCACACGGCCCGCGCGGGCGATCTGGTGCGGATGCCGCGTGGCGTGCCGCATGGCTATTTCAACAAATCCGATGCGCCCTGCCGCGCTCTGTTCTGGGTATCGCCCGCGGGCAAGCTGGAGGCGCTGTTCGACACGCTTCACAACATGACGGATATCCCCGCCATCGTGGCCGCCTCGGCGGCGCATGACGTGGATTTCCTGCCGCCCGAAGCGAATGACTGATCGGCCCATGTATCAGCGCACGATCCGGGTGGAGTTCAACCATTGCGATCCGGCGGGGATCGTCTTCTATCCCCGCTATTTCGAGATGACGAATTCGGTGATGGAAAACTTCTTCCGCGAGGTGGTGGGCTATTCCTATCACGCCATGATGGATGACGGGATCGGCGTGCCGACCGCGCGGGTAGAGACGGATTTCCGCGCGCCCTCGCGCCTTGGCGATGTGCTGGATTGGGGGATGGTGGTGGAGGCGGTGGGCGGATCCTCCGCCACCTTCCGGCTTGAGGCGCGCTGTGGCGCGGAATTGCGGCTGATCACGCGGCTGGTGCTGGTGTGGATGTCGCCCGAGCATCGGCCTGCCCGCTGGCCGGATCGTATTCGCGCGGTGCTGACCGCGCATCTGGAGACGACAACATGACCGAAACCGCGCTGCAATTCCTGCACCCGTCGCATTGGAAACCCGCCATCGGCTATTCCAATGGCGTTGCCGCCACCGGGCGGATGGTGTTCACCGGGGGCATCATCGGCTGGAACGCCGATCAGGAATTCGAGACGGATGATTTCGTGGGGCAGGTGGAACAGGCCCTGAAATCCATCGTCGAGGTGCTGGCCTGTGCGGGGGCGGGGCCGGAGCATCTGGTGCGGCTGACATGGTATGTGACCGACAAGAAGGAATATCTCGGGTCGCTGAAGGAGTTGGGCCGCGTCTACAAGGCGGTGATCGGGCGGCATTACCCGGCCATGGCCTTGGTGCAGGTGGTGGCGCTGGTCGAGGACCGCGCCAAGGTGGAGATCGAGGCGACGGCGGTGATCCCGGCCTGAGGGCCGGGGTCGGGGTCAGGCGCCGCGCAGGCGGAAGCGCTGGATCTTGCCCGTCTGGGTTTTCGGCAGCGCTTCGGTGAAGATCACGCGGCGGGGGTATTTGTAGGGCGCGATGACCTTCTTCGCGTGGTCCTGCAGCAGTTTCACCATCAGCGCATCGCCCGCATGGCCGGCGGCCAGCACGACATGGGCCTCGACGATCTGGCCGCGTTCGGCATCGGGGGCGCCGATCACGGCGCATTCGAGGACGGCGGGATGGGAGAGGAGGGCGGCCTCCACCTCGGGCCCGGCGATGTTGTAGCCTGCGGAGATGATCATGTCGTCGGAGCGGGCGGCGAAGTGGAAGCGGCCCTCGTCATCCTGCCAGAAGCTGTCGCCCGTCAGGTTCCAGCCGTTCTTCACATAGGCGGTCTGGCGGGCATCGGCCATGTAGCGGCAGCCGGTGGGGCCGCGCACCGCCAGACGGCCCACCTCGCCGCGCGGCAGTTCCTCCATGTCGGGGCCGACGATGCGCGCCTGATACCCCGTGACGGGGCGGCCGGTGCAGCCGGGGCGGTGGTCGTCGAAGCGGTTGGTCAGGAAGATGTGCAGCATTTCGGTCGCGCCGATGCCGTCGAGCATGGGCTTGCCGGTCTTGGCCTGCCATTCCTCATAGACCGGGGCGGGGAGGGTTTCGCCCGCGCTGACGGCGGCGCGCAGCGACGACAGGTCGGCCCCCTCCTCCATCGCCTTGAGCATGACGCGATAGGCGGTGGGGGCGGTGAAGCAGATGGTGGCGCGGTGTTCGGTGATGATGTCGATCATGTTGGGCGGGCTTGCCTGTTCCAGCAGCGCCGCCGCAGCACCAAAGCGCAGGGGGAAGATGGCAAGGCCGCCAAGGCCGAAGGTGAAGGCAAGGGGTGGGGAACCCACGAAGACGTCGTCGGGGGTGACACCCAGCACCTCCTTCGCATAGCCGTCGGCAATGATCAGCAGATCGCGGTGGAAATGCATCGTGGCCTTGGGTTCGCCCGTCGTGCCCGAGGTGAAGCCCAAGAGCGCCACGTCGTCGCGCCCCGTGGGGGGCGGGGTGAAGCGGACGGGTTTTTTCAGCGCGATGCGGTCCAGTTCCGCATCGTGGTTGGCGGTGCCGTCGAAGCCGATCACCGTATGCAGGAAGCGCGAGTCCTTCTGGCAGGCGACGAGGTCCTCCATCAGGCGGGTGTCGCACAGCGCATGGGTGATTTCGGCCTTGTCGACGATCCTGGCCAGCTCGCCCGCCCGCAGCATGGGCATGGTGTTCACGACCACCGCGCCCGCCTTGGTGGCGGTCAGCCAGCAGGCGACCATGGCGGGGTTGTTGGCCGATCGGATCAGGACGCGGTTGCCGGGTTTGACGCCGTATTCCTCGACCAGAGCATGGGCGATGCGGTTCGACCAGTCGGTCAGTTCCTTGTAGGTGCGGGCGCGGCCATTGCCGATCAGCGCGGTATGGTCGCCAAAGCCGCGTTCCACCATCCGGTCGGTCAGTTCCACGGCGGCATTCAGCCATTCGGGATAGGAAAAGCCGTCCAGAAGCAGGTCGGGCCATTGATCCGCCGGGGGCAGGTTGTCGCGGGTGAAGCTGTCGACATGCCCTGACGGGCCGAGGGAGAGGCTGTGCATGGCGGGCCTTCGCGGAACGGGTGGGTCGGGGAAGGGTGGGGGGTGCGGGGGGCGGGACGCCGCCCCCCGCGCGGGTAGGGTCAGGCGCGGTTCTGCCCCATCCGGGCGAAACCGGCCGGGTCGGCCTTTTCCAGCCGCATCGCGGCCAGCCAGCCGATCAGCGCCGCCGCCGGGATGATCGCGGGCAGGATCCAGCCCAGCGCGCCGCCGGTGGTGCCGGTCAGGTCGCCGAAGTTCATCGCGATATAGACGAAGAGCACTGCCATGATCAGCCCGGAAACCGCCGGCAGGATCAGGGTGGCGACAGCGCTTTCGCCAGTCGCGTTGCGACGGAAGAAGGCGATCACGGCAAGCGAGGTCACTGTCATCATCCCCAGCACGCCCAGCGTGCCAACCTGGCTGATCCAGGTGAACATGTTCAGGATCGGGTCCAGCCCCAGCCCGGCAAAGATGGCCAGGATCACCAGCGCGCCGATGGTCTGCACCACCGATCCGACATGCGGGCTGGAATGGGTGTCATGCGTGCGGCCAAAGGCGGCGGGCAAAAGCCCCTCGCGCCCGGCCACATAGCTGTAGCGGGCGATGTAGTTGTGAAAGGCCTACAGCGCGGCAAAGAGGCTGGAGACCAGCAGGATGCCCGCGATCGGGGGCACCGGGCCGCCCACATAGATATCGGCCAGCATGAAGAAATACTCGGTCGGATCGGCCAGCCCGCCGATGGTGGGGATCAGGTTATCCGCCCCCACACCCGCGATCATCAGCCAGGTGGTAAAGACAAAGAACAGCCCGATCATCAGAACCGAAAGATAGGTCGCGCGCGGGATGGTCTTTTCGGGATCGCGCGCCTCTTCGGCATAGATCGTCGTCGCCTCGAACCCGATGAAGGAGCCGAGGCAGAAGAGGATGGCGGCGGTGAGCGAGCCCGAGAAGATGGCGGTCGTGTCGAAGATGTTCACCGACAGCCCGCCCGCATCCGCCGCCCCGCCCGCGCCAAGGATGGCGAAATCGACGATCAGCACGATCAGGTATTCCAGCGCCACCAGCACGATCAGCACCTTGGCCGACAGGTCCACCTGCCGATAGCCCAGTATACCCACCAGCAGGATGGCGATCAGGCTCCAGCCCCACCAGGGCAGGTTGATGCCGAAACTGCCAAAGACACCCGCGGCGATGCCGCCCAGCAGGCCGATCAGGCCGAATTGCATGGCGTTATAGGCGGCCAGCGCGGTGAAGGCCGTGGCCCCCGCCCAGCGCCCGCCAAGCCCGCGCGCGGCATAGGCGTAGAAGGCACCCGCGTTCTTGACGTAGCGCGACATGGCGACATAGCCCACGGCAAAGGCCAGCATGACCAGCGTCATGAAGAGGAAGGTCGCGGGAACGCCCGTCCCGTTGCCGATGAGAAAGGCGATGGGCACAGCCCCCGCCACCCCCGTCAGCGGGGCTGCCGCCGAAATCACCATGAAGGTGACGGCCAGCAGCCCCAGCGAATTGCGGCGAAGCTGGTTGGCCCCGCCCTGCGAAATCTCGGTCATTGTCCACGCCTTGTTGGGTGGCGCGGCCGGTCTTGGTGCCGGTTGCCGTACTGTTTGCCCCGGCGCGGGTTGGCCCCCGCGCCGGGGATCGTCATTCCCCCTTGGGAAGATGCACCGCCCGCCGATAGGCGCGCTGGCCGTAAAGCAGGGCAGAGGGGGCGTCGGACAGATGCACGGACTGCACCTGACCTACTATGATGTGATGCGTCTCCCACAAGAGCGCCGTGGCGAGGCGGCATTCAAAGGTGGCGGTGGCCCCGGCCAGCAGGGGCTGGCCGAGCGGGCCATGCGCCCATGCCGCCTTGGCAAAGCGCTGGGCATGGTCGCCCCCCGCGCGGCCCGCGAAAAGGTTCGCGACCTCTTGCTGATCTTCGGCCAGAAGATTGGCGCAGAAGGCGCGGTTGGCGAGGATGGCGGCGGCGGCGGGGCTTTGGTGGTGGATGCAGGCAAGGATCGAGGGCTGTTCCCCATCCGCCGCGACGGAGGTGAGCGAAGAGATCGTCACCCCCGCCAGCCCCCCCGGCCCGTCGGTCGTGGCGACGGAAACGAAGGTGGCGGCGCGGCTCATGCCTTCCAGAAAGCGGGCGCGGAGGGTTTCCATGCGCCGTCAGCCCAGATCGAAGAAGCGTTCGAGTTCCACATCCGGCACCCGCCTGCGGAATTCGTCATGCTGGCATTCGCGGGTGGCGGTGAAGGCCTCGACGAAGCGGGGGCCCAGCCAATCCTTGGCGAAGTCGGACCCGCGCAGGCGGTCGATCGCCTCGGGCATCGACCGGGCGAAATCGCGGGGCGGGGTCTGGGCATAGCCGGAGCCGATGGTTTCGGGATCGGGTTCCACGGCCTCAATGATGCCCGCCACGCCGGCGGCGATGGTGGCGGCGGCCGTCAGGTAGGGGTTGGTATCCGCCCCCGGCAGGCGGTTTTCCACCCGCAGGCTGCCCGCGTCATGGCCCACGATGCGGAAGCAGGTCGTGCGGTTCTCATATCCCCAGGTCAGGCCGGGGGGCGCAAAGGTGCCGGTCGCAAAGCGGCGATAGCTGTTCACCGTGGGCTGGAAGATCAGCGTCATGTCGCCCACGTATTTCTGCAATCCGCCCAGAAAGTGCCGGAAGGTCTGGCTCACATTATTGCGCCCCGCCGGATCGTGGAACAGCGGCTTGCCTGCCTTGTCCTTCAGGCTGACATGCAGGTGGATCGACTGGCTGTCGGCCTGTTCGTTCCAGCGCGGCATGAAGGTGACGGAGCGGCCCTGACGCAAGGCCAGCGCGCGGATGAAGTTCTTCAGAAGCACCAGTTGATCGGCCGGTTCCAGCCCCTCGCCCGCGCCGATGCAGGCCTCCATGAAGCCCGCGCCGATTTCCTCATGCATCTTGGCAAGGTCGATCCGCAGGGGTTCGCACATGGCGGCGATGGATTCATACCATTCCGTCTGCAGCGCCTGATAGATCGTCAGGTCGTGGCTGGCGTGCTGCGTCGCGGGTTTGAGGTTGCGATAGCCCTTGGCGCGGGCGCTTTCGGGCGTTTCGTCGAAGAGGGTGTATTCCAGTTCCATCCCGTATTTCGGGAAGAACCCCGCCGATGCCGCACGGTCGAGGACGGATTTCAGGATGGAGCGGGGGCAGAGCTTGGCGCTTTCGCCGGTGAAGTTGGACAGGACCAGCAGATCATGCCCCGGCTTCGACCATGGCAGGCGGCGGGCGGTCGCGGGATCGACGAGCAGCGGATCGTCGTGGAAATCACCGGTGTCATCGTTCACGCCGGGGATCGTCAGCAGCACATCGGTCGGGTCCAGCGCCAGTTGCGCCGGGGCCATGCCCATGCCGTTTTTCGCGATGCCCTTCAGGCTGTTCACCGAAACCATCTGCCCGCGCAGAAGGCCGTTGGTATCGGCCATGGCCACGGTGGCAAAGCGGCTGGATGGATCGGCGAGGAAGTCGTCGAGTGTCATGGTCCTGTCCCTGTCAAACGGGCGCTTTCAAGCGCCTCTAGCTGTTCAAGATCGTGGTTCGGATCGGTGGAATAGGCGCGCAGAAAGACGCGCAGCCCGTTCATGATGTAGCGGCCCAGTTGCGCGCGTGATGGCGGCGCATCAGGCAGATAAAGCGCCTGCGTGCGCGGGGCGGAAAGGATGAGACCCCACAGGTCTTGCGCGGCAAGTTCGGCATCGTCGAAGGTCAGCCGCCCCGCCGCGCGCTGGGCGGTCAGGTAGGCCATGATCCCGCGCAGCAGTTGATCGGGGCCCGACGCCTGATAGGCCCGGCCGATTTCGGGGAAACGCTGCACCTCGCCGATGATCAGGCGGGCAAGCGACAGCATGTCGGGCCGCATGACGGTATCGGCATAGGTCCAGGCGAAGCCCATCAGATCGGCCACCATCCCCTTGGGCGAGGGGTGTTCGAACACGGTCAGCATCGCGTCACGCTTGCCCAGCATCATCGCCTGAAACAGCGCCTCCTTGCTGTCGAAATACTGGTAGAGCGTGGGTTTCGACAGGCCCGCCTCGGCGGCCACGGCATCCATGGTGGTGCCGGAATAGCCCTGTTCGGCGAAAACCTTCAGCGCGGCCTCCAGAATGCGCCGCTCACGATCAATCCGGTTCTGGGCGCGGCGCGAGAGGGCGGTCATGCGGGCAGGCCCTGCAGGAAATCGGTCAGGTGGTGGTTATAGGATTCTGGCGCCTCGACATTGCAGACATGGCCCGCGCCGGGGATCACCTCAAAGCGCACATCGGGGCGCGGGGCGCTGTCCCAGATGCGGCCCGCTATGCCCCGGATCTCGGCGGGCGGGGCGAGGCGGTCATGTTCGCCCGTCATCATCAGGACGGGCATGGAAAGGCGCGAAAAGTCAAAGCGTTCCAGCGGGTTGGTGAAGCACAAAAGCGCGTCGCGATAGGTGGAGGCGGGAATGGCGGCCATGGAGGCGAGGAGGTCTGCCTTGACGGCCTCTGTCGCGTCGGGGCCGGCCAGCACCTTGACGACGGCGGGGGCGAAATCGGCAGGCACCTGACCTGCGTTCAGCGGCACTTCGCGCGACAGGCGGAAGGCCTCGCGCTCTTCGGGGCCTGCCTCTGACATGCCGGTGCAGCCGCCCGACAGGACGAGGCCATCCAGCATGTCCGGGTGGCGCATGGCGAAGGAGGTGGCGATCCACGACCCGTAGGACAGGCCCACAAGGACAAGGCGGCGCGCGCCGAAGGTTTCGGCCACACGCAGGATATCGGCGCAATAGTCATCCACGGTGGAGCCACGGGGCCCGAGCGTGCTGTCGCCATAGCCGCGCAGGTCCAGCGCGGCAGCGCGGATGTGATGGCCCGCGGCACCCAGTTGCGCGCGCCAATTGGCGCGGTTGCCGCCGATGCCGTGGAGGAAAAGGCAGAGCCTGCCATCGCCCCTGTCGGGGGTGAGCGAGAGGCCAAGGCGCGGCAGGTCGTCGATCGTGGTGTCAGTGATGGGGCAGGGCGCGGGGGTGCGGGGTGCCATGCACCCCCGGCCCCCTCAGCGCCTCGATCCCGGCCTGAAACACCGCGCGGGTGCCGTCGCAGATCTGCGCCAGCCGTGCGGCGGGCGCGGCGATGGTGGCGGTCCATGTCACCACCGACCCGCCCGCATCGGAGGGCGAGACGGTCAACCTCGCGTCATAGCTTTCCGCCCCGGCGATGCCTTCCAGATGGGTATAGGCCAGCACCCTGTCGCTGTCCGACAGATAGGTGCGCTGTTCGCGGTAGAGCGTCTCCTCCCCCGCCACGGTGAAGGCGCGGATCAGGTGGCCGCGCGCATCGCGTTCGGTTCGGATCGTGGCGATCCATGGATGCCAGGCACCGCCGAAATCGCGCGCCACGGCCCAGACGGCGGCCGAGTCGGCGGCGACATGGCCCTGGACGTGAACCCGGTCGCGCCCCATGGCCCTAGCGCAGCCCCTTGAGCGATCCGGCATCCCCACGCCAGAGCGAGTTGCGCGCCCCGCCCTCATCGCCGGGCGCATCGTCGATCTCGTCCATGTCATAGAGCGTCAGGATGGACAGGTAATCTTCCATGATTTCCGATGTATAGGGCAGCATCAGCGCGCCGCAGCGGCTGTCGCGATACATCCGCTCCAATGGCAGGGAGCGCAGCATGGATTGCCCGCCGCAGGTGCGGATGGCCATGCTGGTCATTTCCGCCGCGCCCTCCATGACGTTGTACTGCGCGGCATACATGCGCATCACCTCGGCCTTGGTGGGGAAGCCCTTCGCCTCGGAGAAAGCCTGCCACCACAGCGCGCGCATGTTCGCAAGGCGGGCATACATCTTGCCCACGGCGATGCGTTTGGTCGCATACATGCGGCGGTCGATGGGGGGCTGGCCGGGGACCTGCCCCTTGAGATAGGCCACGGTGAAATCAAACGCCCCCTGCGCCACGCCCATATAGGTAGGCGACAGCGTCGCCATCATATGCGGCCAGTTGGGCAGGGTTTTGCCAAAGATGCCGCGCGGCATCAGCATGTCTTCGGCGGTGACAAACACATCCTTCAGGATCAGGTCGCGGCTGTTCGTGCCGCGCATCCCCAGCGGGTCCCACTCGCCCTTCACCGTCAGCCCCGGCGCGTCCTTGTGGACGACGAAGAGCATCGTGTCCTCGTGGCGCGGCTCCACGCCTTCGAAGACTTCGGTGCAGACGATGGTGTAGTAATCGCAATAGCCCGCGAGGCTGGCGAATTTCTTGAAGCCGTTGATCTTCCACCCGCCTTCGACGGCGCGGCACTGGGTCTGGTTCGGTTTCGACGTCCAGTTCTGCCCGCCTTCCGAGATGGGCTGCGAATAGATCGCCTTTTCGGCAATCGCCCGCTTGAACTGCCTTTCGCGCAGGGGGGCGAATTCCGCCCGTTCCGCCTCCGTCAGGTTGGGCATGTCGAACATGAAGCGCGACCATGCCATGGAGGAATTGTGCATGTTGAAGGTCAGCGCGGTCGCCCCGCAATATTTGGCGATTTCCGCCCCCACCATGGCATATTCCCACATGGTGAAGCCCATGCCGCCATATTCTTCTGGGATGCAGAGCGTCAGGAACCCCGCCTCGGCCAGATCGCGGTAATTGTCGACGGGGAACGATGCCTCGTCATCCACGGCCTTGGCGCGGGCGGCGAAGGTCGCGCCCATGGCGTTGACCTGGTCCAGCATGGTCAGCACCTCGGGGCGGATGCGTGATAGGTCATAGTAATCGCCGGGGCTGCTCATGGGCATGGCGGCGGCGATGGGGCGCTGTTCGGTCATCAGGCAAGCTCTCCCTGCAAAACGCCATCTTTCACGACGACGCGCCCATCAAGGGCGATGGTGCAATTCCTCATCGGAAGGTCGAAATGGCCGAGCGTATAGCGGCCTGCATATTGGTTCGCGCCGGTGGACCAGAGGAACGATCCGGCGATGGCGCGGAATTCCACGGCCTGCATGTCGCGCTTGTCATACATCGCGGCGGACACCCATTTCGCGCCATGGTTCATCCCCCAGCCGACATGGCTCAGGCCATAGGCGTTCCGATCCTGCCAGGCTTCCATGTATTCGCGCAGGTGCAGGGCATCTATGCCGTCGCCCTTGATCGCGGTGACGAAGTCGTTCTCGATGGTAAAGTCGATCCGGCTGGTGAGATAGGTTTTGAACGTCAGGTTCATGTCGCCCACGTCCATGACGATGCGCCCGTTCACCGCATCCTTGCCGGGGAAGGCAAGGCAAAGGCCACCGGGCCAATGCGCCACCGCGCCGGGGGTGGTGCCAAAGCCCGCCGTCCCGCCGCAAGGCGCGCCGCGCAGGTCGACCGTCAGGTCGGTGCCCGCAGCAGAGGTGACGCGCATCTCGGACGCCTCGCGCAGCATCTGGATGCCGATCTGCAGTTTGACGTTGTCCTCGGCCTTGGGTTCGGTGCGTTCAAGGATTTCGGGATGTTCGTTGGTGATGACCAGCAGGCGCGTGCGGCCCGCCTCTTCGATTTCCGGCCATTCGGGGGCGTGGATCAGGCCTTCCACCGTGCAGTCGACGATCACATCAACGCGCTTCAGCGCCTCGATCACCGCGCGGTTGCCCTGGATGGCCCAGCTGGTGCCGGTGGATTTCACCGGGACCGGGGCCGATTGCGGCGGGGTGGGCATCTGGATCATGCAGAAATCCGCGCCCAGATCATAGGCCGCCAGTTCGCACAGATGCACCAGAACCGGCCGCGACTGGGTTTCCGACAGGATCGCCACCTGCGTTCCCTTGCCGATCCCGTTCAGCGCGAGGACACGCCGAAAGGCGGCAAGCCATTTGCCTTCGATGCGTTCCTGAAGCATCGCCACCATCCCTGTTGAGCGATTCGCGTTGGTGCGAATTTCTTAACTCTTGGGTTAAGGTTTTCTCGGACGCGGGATTCTGTCAACAGAAATTTCAAGCTTGAACGATCTGCGCCGCAACGCCACAGGCGGACACGGATCTGCGTGCCGAAAACCCATGGGATAACAAAGATGTAACGATAATCCCGCAGGGTCAGACGGGCAGGCTTTCCCCCCGCCGCGCGGCCGAGGCTTCGGCCAGATCCAGCAGGGTCTGCAATTCCGCCCCGCGGGCGAAGTCGGGTTCGGGCGGGCCTTCCCCCCGGATCGCGGCGATGAATCGCTCATAAACGGTGGGCAGCGTGGGGCAGGGCAGTTCCTGCCAGAGCGCGGTTTTCAGGTCCGGCTCCAGACAGGCGAACAACCGGCTTTCCCCACCTTCGAAGCGCAGGTCGAGGCCGCCTTTGTCGCCATACAGCCGCAGGCGCAGGTCGTTCAGATGCCCGCTGGCAAAGCGCGTGGCGGCCACCGTGCCCAGCGCGCCATTGGCCAGCACCACCTGCAAGGTCGCGCTGTCATTGGCATCAAGGACATAGTCGCCGATCCGCCCGCCCGGGGCCTTGTCGAAGGTGGCCAGCCGGCAGGACATCTCGGCCACCGGCAGCCCGGCGGCGAAGGTCGCGAAATCCAGGATATGGATCCCCACATCGCCCAGCACGCCCTTCGATCCATGCGCCGAAGACAACCGCCAGAGCCACTGGCTCTCCTTGTCCCAGGCGCCCCAGGCATCCTGCACCAGCCAGCTTTGCAGATAGCTCGCCTCGAAATGCCGGATGGTGCCGATGCGCCCGGCCCGCACCATCCGCGCCGCCTCTTGCAGGGCGGGGACGTTGCGATAGGTGAGGTTGACCATGTTCACCACCCCGGCGCGGGCGGCCATCGCGGCCATTTCCGAGGCATGGGCGGCTGTGGTGGCCAGCGGCTTTTCGCACAGGACATGCTTGCCCGCGGCAAGGACGGGCAGGGTGGTGGCGTGATGGGCCGCATCGGGGGTGACATTGGTCACGGCATCGAACTGGCCCCAATCCAACGCCTCGTCCAGGGTGGCAAAACCATGGGGGATGCCATGGTCCTGCCGGAAGGTGGCCAGCGCCGCGGGGCGGGGATCGACCCCGGCCACGATCTTTACCCCGGGAATGGCGGCAAAGCTCTGCGCATGGTTGGCGGCCATGCCGCCGGTGCCGATGATCAGCAGGCGGATCGGTTGCGCCATCTCAGCGATACCCTTCCTCGCCGTCGTGATGCAGGCGCGGCCCGCGTTCGGTGATCGGCTCCAGCGCCGCATCGACCGGGCGGTTGGGCGCGGCCCCGGGATCGGCGATACGCGCCGCCGGATTATGCGCCCAGCGCACGGCATTTGCGATCACGCGCTGCACATTGGCATCGTGATAGGTGGGATAGGTTTCATGCCCCGGCCGGAAATAGAACAGATTGCCCGCCCCGCGCCGATAGGTCAGCCCCGAGCGGAACACCTCGCCCCCCGCGAACCACGAGATGAAGACCGTCTCCAGCGGTTCGGGCACGCCAAAGGGTTCGCCATACATCTCTTCGTGTTCCAGTTCGAAATGATCCGGCAGGCCCGCCGCGATCGGGTGCTGGCGGCTGGTCACCCATAGCCGTTCACGTTCGCCCGCCTCGCGCCATGTCAGGTTGCAGGGCGCGCCCATCAGGCGCTTGAAGGGTTTCGCGAAATGGGCCGAATGCAGGAAGATCATGCCCATCCCGCCCCAGACCGCCTCGCAGACCCGGTCGACGACGGCATCGGCCACCTCGCCATGGGCGGCATGCCCCCACCAGACCAGCACATCCGTCGCGGCAAGGGTTTCGGCCGTCAGCCCGTGTTCGGGCTCCTGCAGGGTGGCGGTGCGGGCGGTGATGCCCCCGGCACGGTTCAGCGCGGCGGCGATGGTGCCATGCATGGTGTCGGGATAGACCTGCGCCACCACCTTGTTCTTCTGTTCATGGACATTCTCGCCCCAGACGGTGACCCGGATCGACATCTTCCCGCTTCCCTCTCTGCCCGGTGCCGCATCCGCCCCCATGGCCCCGCGCACAGGGCCATGCTGGCATCGCCCATGCCCAAGCGCAACCCGCGCCGGGGGGCGGATATCGCATTGGTGATGCAGGGGAAAGTGGCAGCCCGTAGGGGAGTCGAACCCCTCTTCCCAGGTTGAAAACCTGGTGTCCTAACCGATAGACGAACGGGCCACGATCAGTGCGGCGGTGTCTAAAGCCGGGACCGCCGACTCGCAAGAGGGAAAATGCGCCGCATCCCCCACCGATCCCTGCGGCGCGTCAGGCGCGGGCCGCATCCTCCAGCCGCAATTGCACCCGCGTCCGGCCGTTCCACTGGTTCAGTTCCAGCCTGCCCGCCAGGTGAAAGCGCTGGTGGCCGCCCTCCAGCAAGGCCGGGCCGAGCGGGCCCTCAAAGGCCCCGAAGGCCACCGCCTCAAGCTTCGGGCCCATCCCATCGCCAAAGGTCAGACGCAGATGGTTCTCCCCGATGCGCCGGGCGCTGGTCGCCATGGCGGCAAAGGCAAAGCGCGGGGCGGGGGATGAGGCACCGAAAGGCCCCGCCTCTTCCAGCCGTTCCACCAGATCGCGATCCGCCGCGCCGGGCATCAACAGCCCGTCCAGCCGCAGATCGGCCGGCCCTGCGCTGCCCGCCCCCTGACGTGCCAGCAGATCCGACAGACGCGCCATGGCGGCCTCAAGCTGCGCCTCATCGACCGTCAGGCCCGCCGCCATGCGATGCCCGCCGCCCTTGAGCAAGAGCCCCTCATCCGCCAGCCGATGCACCGAAGCCCCCAGATCGACTCCCGAAATCGACCGCCCCGATCCCTTGCCGATGCCGCCATCCAGCCCGATCACCACGGCAGGGCGGTTGGTCGCCTCCTTCAGGCGACTTGCGACGATCCCCACCACGCCGGGATGCCACCCCTCGCCCGCCGCCCAGACAAGCGGCGCGTCCAGACCGCGCGCCTCGGCCTGTGCCATGGCGGCCTCGCGCACGCGCATCTCGATCTCGCGCCGTTCGGTGTTCAACTCATCCAGCCTGTCGGCCAGCGCGCGGGCCTCGGCCTCATCCTCGGTGATCAGAAGCCGCGCGCCCAGATCGGCCGCGCCGATCCGCCCGCCCGCATTGACCCGGGGGCCGAGAAGGAAGCCAAGGCTGTATGTATTGGGCGCCTGATCCATGCGCGCCACATCCGCAAGCGCCCGCAGTCCCGGGCGCCTGCGCTGCGCCATGATCCGCAGGCCCTGCCGCACAAAGGCGCGATTGACCC
Organism: Paracoccaceae bacterium; assembly: GCA_041397045.1. GTDB lineage: Bacteria > Pseudomonadota > Alphaproteobacteria > Rhodobacterales > Rhodobacteraceae > Paragemmobacter. Next base: position 12,136 of record JAWKXK010000011.1, on the reverse strand, counting down.
CGATCAGCGGGGCCACATCGGCCACCGTGGCCAACGCCACCAGATCGAGCATCGCCATCAGATCCGGCCCCTGCACGCCCTCGGCGCGCAACTGGCGGTTCGCCTCGACCAGCATCAGGAACACGACCGACGCCGCGCAGAGATGGCCAAGGCTGCCATCCTCATCCTGCCGGTTGGGGTTCACCACGGCCAGCGCCTGGGGCAGCGTGTCCGCGCCAAGGTGATGATCCAGCACGATCACCTCTGCCCCCGCGGCCACCGCGGCGGCGATCGGCTCATGCGACAGGGTTCCGCAATCCACGCAGACGATCAGCCGGTGCCCTTCGGCAAGGGCCTGCATCGCAGGCACATTCGGGCCATAGCCTTCGTCGATCCGGTCAGGGATATAGAGCGTGGCCCGATGCCCCATCGCCCGCAACCAGACCAGCAGCAGCGCCGCCGAAGACCCGCCATCGACATCGTAATCGGCAAAGACGGCAATCGCCTCGCGCGTTTTCAACGCCCGCAGAAAGCGCGCGGCGGCCGGGCCCATGTCGCGCAGCGTCAGCGGATCAGGCAGAAGATCGCGCAGCGCGGGCTGCAGATAGGCCGCGGCCTCGTCGGGGGGTACGCCCCGCTTGACCAGCGTATGGCACAGGGCCAGCGGCAGATGCGTCTGTTGCGCCATGGCCTCGGCCAGGCGGTCCTCCTCGGCCGAGGGGCCGATCCAGCGCCGCCCGGTGAGCGAGGCTTCGACATTCAGGAAAGCGCGTCCGATCATGCCCGAGGAAGTGCCGCAAAGCCCGCAAGGGCGCAAGAGGCGATGCCGGATCCCGGCGCCCCGCGCGGCCCGATCTGCGGGCGGGCGCGGGGGGCGCGGGACGGTGTGGCGGGGCTATTTCAGCGGGCTGCGATAGGTCATCCGGCGCACGGACCCGGTCTTGGACCGCATCAGGATCGTCTCGGTCGTCACCGCGGCCGGTTCGCGCTTGATCCCAGACAGAAGCGAACCGCTGGTCACGCCGGTGGCCGCAAAGATCACATCGCCGCGCACCAGATCGTCGCGCGTGTAGACACGGTCGAAATTGGTGATCCCGGCCTTGCGGGCGCGGGCGCGCTCGTCATCGTTGCGGAACAGAAGCTTGCCGAAGAACTGCCCGCCCATGCATTTCAGTGCCGCCGCCGCCAGCACCCCTTCGGGTGCGCCGCCCGATCCCATATACATGTCGATCCCCGTCACCTCGGGTTCGGCGCAGTGCATGACACCGGCCACATCGCCATCGGTGATCAGCCGGATCGCCGCCCCGGTGGAGCGAATCTCCTTGATCATCTCCTCGTGCCGGGGCCGTTCCAGCACGCAGACGGTGATGTTCTCGGTCGAACACCCCTTGGCGGCAGCCAGGGCCGAGACGCGTTCGGACGGGGACATGGTCATTGTCACGGTGCCAGTCTTGTAGCCCGGTCCGATGGCCAGCTTTTCCATATAGACATCGGGTGCATGCAGCAGCGTGCCGCGCGGCGCCATGGCGATGACGGTCAGCGCATTCGGCATGTCCTTCGCCGTCAGGGTCGTGCCTTCCAGCGGATCCAGCGCGATGTCCACGGCGGGGCCTTTGCCGGTGCCCACCTCTTCGCCAATATAGAGCATCGGGGCCTCGTCCCGCTCGCCCTCGCCGATCACCACGACACCGGCGATATCGAGCAGGTTGAGCTGGTCGCGCATGGCGTTGACGGCGGCCTGATCGGCGGCCTTCTCGTCGCCGCGCCCGATCAGCGCCGCAGAGGCCAGCGCCGCCGCCTCGGAGACGCGGGCAAGGCCCAGCGACAGAAGGCGGTCCTGAAATTCTTCCTTGTCGGCCATATGTCCCTCATCCGATGGCTTTTCGCCCGCTTAGCGCCCGGCAGTGGGCGCGGCAAGCATGGTGACGCTAACGGCAGGCAGGATTGCGGCGCGACCGGGGCGGAGGGACGAAAATTCTTCATCCGAAGAATTTTCCTCGCCCCGCCCGCAGGGCGGGGTGGCAAATTTTTCGTAGAAAAATTTGCGCCTTCGAAAACTTTTCGGATGAAAAGTTTTCGTCCCCGCTCAGACCTCCTCGATCCGGATCGCCACCGGGTTGCCCACCACAACGCCCGTGGCCGGGAAGGTGGCAAGGGCATGGGCGATGTCGGCGGGGGCGGCCTTGTGGGTGACGATCAGGACGATGGCCTTGTCATCGGCCTCGCCCGGTTGGTTGATCTGGCGCATCTGGTCGATGGAGATACCCGCCTCGCCGATGCAGGTGGCGACCTTGGCCAGCGCGCCGGGTTTGTCCAGAAGCGTCATCCGCAGGTAATAGGGCGCTGGCGTGGCCGAACGGGCCGGCACCGCCTCGACCAGCGAGGCGGCAGGACGACCGAAGGTCGAGAGGCGGAAGCCGCGCGCAAGGTCGATCACATCGGCCATCACGGCGCTGGCGGTGGGGCCTTCGCCCGCACCGGGGCCGCGCAGCACGATCTGTCCCACGCTGTCGCCCTCCAGCACCACCATGTTTGTGCCGCCCTGCAACTGGCCCAAGGGGCTTTCGGCCGGCACAAGGCAGGGCGTCATGCGCTGTTCCAGCCCCCGGCCCGTCATCTGCGCCACACCCAGCAGTTTGATGTGATAGCCCATCTCATCGGCCATGCGGATATCTTCGATGGAGACATTGCCGATGCCTTCCAGTTCCACCTTGTCGAAGCTGACCTTCGTGCCAAAGGCGATGGCGGCCAAAAGCGAAAGCTTGTGGCCCGCGTCGATGCCGCCCACGTCGAGGTTGGGGTCGGCCTCCAGATAGCCGAGTTGGCGGGCTTCCTCGAAGACCGTCTCATAGGGCAGCCCCGCATTCTGCATCCGGGTCAGGATATAGTTGCAGGTGCCGTTCATCACGCCCATCACGCGGCGCATCTGGTTGGCGGCAAGCCCCTCGGTCAGCGCCTTGATGACGGGGATGCCGCCTGCGACGGCGGCTTCGAAGCGGATGGCGCGGCCCGCGGCTTCGGCGGTTTCGGCAAGGCTCTGGCCGTGATGGGCGAGCAGCGCCTTGTTCGCCGTGACGATGTCCTTACCGGCGGCCAGCGCGGCCTCCGTCGCGGCTTTCGCGGGGCCGTCATGGCCGCCCATCACCTCGACAAAGACATCCACATCCGCGCGCCGGGCCAGTGCCACGGGGTCGGTTTCCCAGGCATATCCCGACAGGTCGGCATCGCGGTTCTTCGCGCGGTCGCGGGCCGAAACGGCGGTGATCGTGACGGGGCGTCCCGCCCGTGCGGCGATCAGGTCGGCATGGTTCTGCACGATCTTCACGACACCGATGCCAACGGTTCCCAGACCGGCAAGACCGAGGCGGAGGGGCGTGGGCATGAGAGACTCCATCAAGGATCAGACCCCGCCCTGTTAGCCGTTCGCGGCAGGGCTTGCAACGCGGGCCGCGCGCGGCCCCCGTCCCCCGTCATCCGGCGCTGTCAGCCGCCCGCGTCAGCCGGGCGTTCCGGCCCGGCCGCGCAGCGCATCGCCGCGCGCGGCAAGGGCGGCGGCGGCCTCGGCATCCAGCGCCGGGCTCTCGGCGGCGAGGATATCCTCGATCGGCAGCAGGGGTGGGGGCACGGCAGGCGCGTCCGCCTTCAGAAAGCCCGGCTGGGCGCAGGCGACAAGCGCGAGGGGGGCGAGAAGGGCAGGGATCAGGCGCATGGGCGGCTCCGGCAGGGTGGCAGCATGTTAGACGTCCGCCCTGCCGGGGAAAAGATCAATGCGCGGGGCGAATGAAGGTGCCGTTCTTCAACTCGGCCATGGCCTGCCGGATCTCGGCCTGCGTGTTCATCACGATGGGTCCATGCCAGGCCACCGGCTCCTGGATCGGCGCGCCCGAGATCAGCAGGAAGCGGATGCCGTCGGGGCCGGCCTGCACCGTCACCTCGTCGCCGGTGCCGAACTGCACCAGCGTCCTGTCGCCCGACATGTCGCGGATGTTCACCTCTTCGCCCATCACCTCTTTCTCCAGCAGCACGCCGCGGGGGCGGCTGGCATCGCGAAAGCTGCCGCAGCCTTCGAAGACATAGGCGAAGGCCCGGCGATAGGTGTCGACCTTGAAGATCTTCTTCCGCCCCGGCGGGACGTAGATATCGAGGTATTGCGGATCGGCGGCGATGCCGTCCACCGGGCCGGTCTTGCCCCAGAAGGACCCCACGATCACCTTCACGATGGTCCCGTCGTCATCCATGATCTCGGGGATATCCTTGCCCTTCACGTCCTGATAGCGCGGCGCGGTCATCTTCAGGCTGGAGGGCAGGTTCGCCCAAAGCTGAAAGCCGTGCATCTGGCCCTTGGCGTTACCGCGCGGCATTTCCTGATGCAGGATGCCCGAACCCGCCGTCATCCATTGCACGTCGCCGCCCTTCAGGAGGCCGTGGTTGCCAAGGCTGTCGCCATGTTCCACGGCACCCGCAAGGACATAGGTGATCGTCTCGATCCCGCGGTGCGGATGCCAGGGGAAGCCGCGCATGTAATCGCGCGGGTCTTCGTTGCGGAAATCGTCGAACAGCAGGAAGGGATCCATACGCTCGGGGTCGCCAAAGCCGAAGGCGCGGTGCAGATGGACGCCCGCGCCTTCATAGGTCGGCTGGGCGCGATCTTCTTGGGTGACGGGGCGGATGGACATGGGCGCACTCCCTGTGAAGCCTGACAGCAAGCTAGGATGTGCAGACGGGGCGGACAACGCCGCCCCGCGCGAAATCGCTGTGCCCCGGCGCACAATGGCATGCCGGGTGCGCGGATTAGATCAGCACTGCACCCCGGTCAGGCAGAGCGTGGGCAGGAAACGCGGGCGCATCGCGATCGTTTCGTTGATCGTGGTGATGTCGAGGATATCCGTCACCGGCGAATAGGGCACGACCACCTCGAACACGATCATGTTCGATCCGACGGCCATCATCGGGATCTCTGCCTCGACCTCGGTCAGGGTGCCTTCGGTCAGCGGCAGCATGACATTGCCCGGCGAGAAGGACCACAGCACATCCAGCCCCTGCAAACCCAGCGGCCCGTCCGAGGTGCGGCGGATGCTGGTGATGCGGACGCGGGCATCCTCGCCCTCGATCAGGTATTCCAGCGTGCGTTCCAGCCCCGTCAGGAAGGCCGGGGTTGCGGGCACCATCTCGCGCGACAGCATGTCGGCCACCGCATAGGTGCCTTTCTGGATCAGGTTCTGGGTCTGGTAGACATGCCAGAAGGCGAAAAAGCCCGTCATGCCCATCGCCATGACCGGAACGATGAACATCGCCTCGGCCAGCATGGTGCCAGAGGTATCCGATCCGAAGCGGCGGATCGCGCGGCCGAGGCCGGATTTCAGGGAAGACAGCAAGCGCATGGTCATCACCCCCTCAACTCGGTTCGTTCACATAGACCGAGGCCACCGACAGGGCATAGCCGCCCTGCGCGTCAAGCTCGATCGGGATGGCATAGGCCGATGTCGGGAAGATCGCGTCCACCGTCACGCAGACGCGGATCAGCATCAGGTCATTCTGCTGGCCCGGCACGACGGTGGTGACCGGCTGGATGATCTCGTCATCGCGGGTCACGCAAGGGTCGTTCTGATCGGGCAGAAGAAAGGTGGTTCGGCTGATCCGGCGGATGTCGACGGCGGTATTCTCGTAGCAGTTTTCCACCAGAAACACGCGGTCGCAGATTTCCTGACGCAGGAATTCCGCGTCAGGGTTGGTATATTGGCCCAGTCGCAGCGACCGGATCACCATGTCGGCGGCGCGGTCGATGCTGGCCCAGCGCGACATCATCATCCCGCTTTCCAGCGTGGCGACGAAGATCGCGAACAGTAGCGGCACAAGGATCGTGAATTCGACAGTGGCATTGCCGTCCTCGCGGCGGAGGAAGCGCCGGATAAGGGGAAACGCGCGCATCAGTTCACAAGCCTCAGCTGGGTGATGTTGGTGGCGATCGCCTGGAAGGCGGCGTTCAACTGGGCGGTGCTGGTCGAATGGAAGAAGTGCCCTTCGGACGAGGAGCAGCCCTTCACCGCGTTGATGCCGCGTGTCGGTGCCGAGAAGGCGATGCCATAGACCAGAACGCCCTCCTGCTTGGTCACGTTGCAGATATCCTGCAGTTCCTCATCCATCTCGGGGTCGAGGAGCTGGTGCCGCGCTGGCTGCGGAAATTGCCGAACCATTCGTTGTAGCGCGCGGTCCGCGTGCTGCTGGACGTGCCCAGCGCCCGGGCATAAAGATGCCAGGCCGTCCAGCTGACATTCAGCTCCTGCCAGACCTGCTGCCAGGTCAGCTGCGTGCCCTGCGTGCCGGTGGTGCCGCCCCAGGACGTGGCACGCCATTCGCCGTTGCTGCTGTTGCGATGCGGCACCCAGAATTCGTTGCTGCCTGCGGTCGACGGGCGGCCGGTCTGGTGGCGGATCGAGAAGTTGCCGTCGCTGCCCACGTAGATCGGCGAAAGGCCCGTGCGATAATCATCGTTCAGCCGCACATCGCCGAAGTTTTTACCATCCGTCATCAGAACGACGATCTTCAGCGCGTCCCGCTTGGAATAGTCGAAGGGACGGTCGCGGAATGCGACCGGCACCACGCCCGCATCGACATATTCGTTCAACACGGAACGGAACTGCGGATCCAGCAGCGCGCCGCCCCATTTCATCCCGGCATTGGTCGATGTGGCACCTTCCGCCTCCAGATCGTCGATGTAGTCGTGCAGATCGTCGATATCGTCATCGGGCAGGCGCACGACGTTCACCGCCGAGGGCGGGCACCAGACGTTGCCCGCGGTCGGGTTCTGGCCGGTTGTCGAATACTTCGTCGGGAAAGACGACAGCGTGCTATAGGCATCGGCCCAGCCGGTGGCGGGCATTTCCAGCGTGCGCGAGATGCCGGTATAGCCGTAAACCTCGGTCGGCATGTCCACGCAGTTGACATTCGCCGTCGCGGTCAGCCCCGGCACATGGGTGACGTTGAACTTCGTCCGCAGCGATGCGCCCAGGTTCACCTGCCCGTTATAGGGCACGATCCCGATGGAGATCTTGTTGTTGTCATTGGCCAGAACCGTGCTGACGAAGTTCTTCGCCGCCGTTTTCAGCGACGACAGCTTTGTTCCCTTCATGGAGCCGGACACGTCCAGGACGAGGACGACCTCGATATTCGTGGCGCGCTGTTCGGCGACAGAGCGGCCCTTCACATCAATCACATCCACGCCCGAGGCATGCATGAACATCGTCTCGACCGGGATCTTCCCCTCCACCTCGACCGAGCGCTGGCCCGTGCCGTTGGTGACGGCGACCTTGGTCAGATAGGAGAGCAGCCCCTCGCGGTCGACGCAGTCATTGACCACGGCCGTGGGGTCCAGCGTCTGGCGCAGGGCGGCAGCATTCAGCGCGCAGCGGTCCAGCGTCTGGGCCAGCGCGGTGCGGCGGTTCTCTGTCCGCATCAGATCGACGGCCATCCCGCTCATCAGAAAGAAGCAGGCAAAAAGGAAAAGCCCGAAGACGAGCAGCGAGCCCTCTTCGTTGCGGCGGAACCGCCGGAACGGGCGGGCAAGGACGGACAGGGCGAAGTTACGCATGGCTGGCGTTCCCATGATCATTGCACGGCAGGCCGGTCACCGGCGATCCCGCATGTTCTTGCCCCCGGTCGGGGAAGGTGCGGAAAGCGGCGGGGTCCTGCAAGGGTTGCGTAAGGGGGGCGGGGCGTTCGGCGGGGCGGCTGAAACGGTCGGCCGAAATCCGCCATGATTGTGGCGACGTCGCAGACAGTGCTTTGCGCAGGCTTCGCAGCGTCGGCGCAGATGATTCGCACCGCAGCGACCTGCCCAAAATGGCATCCGTTCGGCGCTTCAGATGTGAAATCGTCATTTTCTGCCCTTTCAGGGATGCCTCTGGCGGCGCGTCACACGTCCATAAGTCTGGGTTTCTACCCGGAATGCTGGGCAGCATTGCGGCGCGATTAAGAAAGTTTTCATGATCATGCGCGGCCCGGCGGGGGGGACGCGAGCCGCTTTGGCAGGGCCGGATTAAAGGCTTTGCAACACTGCCGTTCTAGACCTGCCTGCAAGGGTTCAGGTCATGTTACCCTCATGGCCGGGGACGCGCCGCCCCTCTGCGGCGCGAAAGGGAGGATGACATGCACCATTCCGGGGAACCGAGCTTTCGGGAATCCGTCGATCTGATGTTCAACCGCGCGGTCCGTCTGATGGATCTGTCGCCGGGGTTGGAACAGAAGATCCGCGTCTGCAACTCGACCTATACCGTCCGCTTCGGGGTCAGGCTGCGGGGCAAGATCGAAACCTTCACCGGCTATCGCTCGGTCCATTCGGAACATATGGAACCGGTCAAGGGCGGCATCCGCTTTGCGCTGTCGGTCAACCAGGACGAGGTGGAGGCGCTGGCCGCGCTGATGACCTACAAATGCGCTCTGGTGGAAACGCCCTTCGGCGGATCGAAGGGCGGTCTCTGCATCGACCCGCGCCAGTGGGATGAACATGAGCTGGAACAGATCACCCGCCGCTTCGCCTATGAGCTGATCAAGCGCGACCTGATCCATCCCGCGCAGAACGTGCCCGCCCCCGACATGGGCACGGGCGAGCGGGAAATGGCGTGGATCGCCGATCAGTATGCGCGGATGAACACCACCGACATCAACGCCAAGGCCTGCGTCACCGGCAAGCCGCCCCATGCCGGCGGCATCCAGGGCCGGGTGGAGGCGACGGGGCGGGGCGTGCAATTCGCCCTGCGCGAATTCTTCCGCCACGCGGAAGACGTGGCGCAGGCCGGTCTGTCCGGCGGGCTTGAGGGCAAGCGCGCCGTGGTGCAGGGCCTTGGCAATGTGGGCTATCACGCCGCGAAATTCCTGTCGGAAGAGGACGGGGTGAAGATCACCGCCATCATCGAACGCGACGGGGCCCTGATTTCCGAGGCCGGGCTGGATGTCGAAGCCGTGCGCCAGCACCTTTCGGCCACCGGCGGGTTGAAGGGTTTTGCCGGGGCGCAGTTCACCGAGGCGGGCGCCGCCGTGCTGGAACAGGCCTGCGACATCCTGATCCCCGCCGCGATGGAGGGCGTGATCCACAAGGGCAACGCCGCCCGCATCGCCGCGCCCCTGATCATCGAGGCGGCCAATGGCCCGATCACCTATGGCGCGGATGAAATCCTGCGACAGAAGGGCACGGTCATCATCCCCGACATGTATGCCAATGCGGGCGGGGTGACGGTGTCCTATTTCGAATGGGTCAAGAACCTGTCGCATATCCGCTTCGGCCGCATGCAGCGCCGTGCCGAAGAGGCCCGCTCGCGTCTGATGGTCGAGGAACTGGAGCGTCTCAGCGCGGACAAGGGCCTTGGCTGGACGCTTTCGCCCGATTTCAAGGAAAAGTTCCTGACCGGCTCGGATGAGCTGGCGCTGGTGCGTTCGGGCCTCGATGACACGATGCGCACGGCCTATCAGGCCATGCGCGAGGTCTGGCACAGCCGCGCCGATGTCGAGGATCTGCGCGTTGCGGCCTATCTCGTGTCGATCGGGCGGGTGGCGCAGACCTATCGCAGCAAGGGGCTCTGACCGCCGTCAGCGATAGGCGCGCAGATAGTGGCCTTCGAAGGCGCGCTTCAGCCAATGCAGGGGTTTCAGCGCGGGCAGCACCAGATTGATGCGCCCGCGCCGGAACACCAGCATCCCGTTCTTCAGCGTATCCATGATGCAGATAAGCTCGGGCGTGAATCGGGTTGACGGCGCGCGCCCGGCCAGCGCATCGGCGATGTTGATCGCCGCGGCCTTGGCCTGCAGATCCGCCTGATGGGCCTGCTTGGGCAGCCAGTCCGGCCCCGGAAAGGATCCCGCATCTCCGGCGACCCAGACCCCCGGCGCCCCCGGCACCTGGCAATACTCATCCGCCTGCACCATGCCGCCCGGCGACAGCGGCAGGTCGCTGGCCGACAGCCATGCAGGCCCCGTCATCCCCGGCTGGAACAGGATCAGGTCGGCCGCGATCTCGCCGCCCTCCGTCACCACGCGGTCGGCCTCGATCCGCCGCATCTTGTGGCCCAGATGGGTGCGGATGCCCCGCCGCGCCATTTCCGCAAGGATCCCGTCCACCGCCTTTTCGCCCAGCCGCTGCCCGGGCCGGGCCGAGGGGCTGAAGAACACTATCTCGATCCTCTCGCGCCGCCCCTGCGCGCGCAGCAGCGTATCAAGGATGAAGGCATATTCGAACATCGGCCCGCCCCGGATCGCGCCGGGCTCGTTGGGGTTCGTGGCCATGCCGATGGCGATGGTCCCCTCCGTCATCCGCTCCAGCCCGGCCGCGATGGCCTCGGCCGCGGCGATGCCCTCGCAGGGGATGATGGCATTCTCGATCCCCGGCAGCTTGCGCAGGAAGCGCCCGCCGGTGGCGATGAGGATGTGGTCGGCGGTGACGGGCCCCCGATCCGTCTGCACGCTGCGGCTGGCCGTGTCGAACCCGGTCACCGAGGCCATGACATGGCGCACGCCATGCCGCGCAAAGAAGGGCGCGAGCGGCACCTGCAACGCGCCGCCCTTGCGCAGCCCTGCCGGAATCCAGATCGACGAGGGCAGGTAATGCAGCGTGTCACGCGGGCTGATCACCGTGATGTCGGCCCGAACGCCGCGCTTGCGCAGGGTCCGGATGGCCGTCAGGGCCGCAAAGCCAGAGCCGAGGATCGCGATCTGTGTCATGCCGCACCTTTCGAATTCAACTAATTGAATATGTAACAATGCCCCCCGTCCCGCAATCCGCCTGCGCTGTGGCAGGGCGACGCAGCCCCTTCCGCACCGGATGCGACAGATTTTGTCGCGACCAGAGCGGTGGCCTTTCCCTGCCACTTGTAAACCGGGCTGGCTGCGGGTTCACTGGCCCCACGAGGATTGGAGACGGGCATGCGCTATTCCGGCCTGCGGGTCATCACAGAGGGGCTCTTTGGCAACAAGGGCTGGAAACCGGCCTGGCGCGATCCGGCCCCCAAGGCCGAATATGATGCCATCATCATCGGCGGCGGCGGGCATGGCCTTTCCACCGCCTATTATCTGGCCAAGAACCACGGGATGACGAACATCGCCGTGCTGGAAAAGGGCTATCTCGGCTCGGGCAATATCGGGCGCAACACGACGATCGTGCGCGCCAACTATTTCCTGCCGGGGAATTCCGAATTCTACAGCCATTCGATGAAACTGTGGGAAGGGCTGGAATCCGACCTGAACTACAACGTGATGCATTCGCAGCGCGGCCTGATCAACCTGTTCCATTCCGACGGCCAGCGCGATGCCTTTGTCCGGCGCGGCAATTCGATGATCAATCAGGGCGATGACGCGATCCTGCTGGACCGTGACGGCGTGCGCGAGATGCTGCCCTATCTCGATTTCGAACAGACCCGCTTTCCCATCTATGGCGGCCTCTACCACCCGCGCGGCGGCACGGCGCGGCATGATGCCGTGGCCTGGGGCTATGCGCGCGGGGCCGATAGGCGCGGCGTGGACCTGATCCAGAACTGCGAGGTGACGGGCATCGACATCGCGAATGGCAAGGTGACGGGCGTGCAGACGACGCGCGGCGCGATCCGCGCAAGGAAGGTGGGGATCGTGGTCGCGGGGCGGTCGTCGCAGGTGGCGGCCATGGCCGGCATGCGCCTGCCCATCGAAAGCCATATCCTGCAGGCCTTCGTCACCGAAGGGCTGAAACCCGTGATCGACCATGTCGTCAGCTTCGGCATGGGCCATTTCTACATCAGCCAGTCCGACAAGGGCGGCCTCGTCTTCGGCGGCGATCTGGATTTCTACGCCTCCTACGCCGCGCGCGGCAACCTGCCGATGGTGGAACATGTGATGGAGGCGGGCATGACGCTGATGCCCATGATCGGCCGGGCCAAGGTGCTGCGGTCCTGGGGCGGGATCATGGACATGTCCCCCGACGGATCGCCCATCATCGACAGGACGCATGTCGAGGGCCTCTTCCTCGATTGCGGCTGGAACTACGGGGGCTTCAAGGCCGTGCCCGCCTCGGGCTTCTGCATGGCCCATCTGATGGCGACCGGAGAGTCCCACCCTGTCGCCGCCCGCTTCACGCTCAACCGTTTCGCGACCGGCCATATCCTCGATGAGGAAGGCACCGGCAGCCAGCACAACCTGC